>JBGTHQ010000026.1:0-10523 GCA_041746135.1 Sphingomonadaceae bacterium
GAGCAGGCGGTGATCGGCACGGCGGCGGGCGTGCTGGCCACGGCCAGTCCGTGCCTGGCCGACACCGCGCATGCCATCGACATTATATTGCAGCATGACGGCATGGGTCTTTCGGGCGCGACCGGAGAGCAGCTGGCGGCGGGCGCGAATCTGGCGCTGATCGGCGAGGAAATCGTCCAGTATGGCAGCGCCGAAGCGATCGCGCCGCACACGTGGCGGCTGTCGCACCTGTGGCGCGGGCGCGGCGGTACCGAATATGCGGCGGCCGGGCACGGGCCGGACGAGCCGTTCGTGCTGCTAGATGATGCACTGGTCGAAATTCCCGGCGGCGACATATCCCACATGGCCTATGCTGCACTGGGGCAGGGGGACGAGATACCCGTGCTTGCCGCCGCGCCCGGCACACTGCGTTCGGTCCGGCCGTTTTCGCCGGTGCATCTGCATGCGCATCTTTTTGCCGACGATACGCTGGCGCTGGAATGGACCCGGCGCAGCCGCGATGGCTATGCGTGGCGCGACCAGGTTGACGTGCCGCTTGGCGAGGAGGCCGAAAATTACGCGATCGAGGTGCGTGCGGGCGCGGCGGTTCTGTTTACCGGCGAAACCGGCAGCCCCCGCTGCACGCTGCCCGCTTCGGTGGTGCAATCGGCGCGAGCGCAGGGGCATGCGCGGCTCGATATCGATGTGCGGCAAAAGGGACGCTTTACCCTGTCGCCGCCCGCGCGCGTCAGCGCGGCGATCGCATAACCCGGCCCGCGCCGCGCAAACAATATTCCCAACCCATAGAGAAAGCAAAGCCCATGACCCTTTCATCCGATCCGTCCACCCACCGCCATAATCTTCCGTTGCTGCATGCCGCGCAGGCGCAAAAAGAGATTTTCCACAACACCGCACTCGCCATGCTCGACACGATCGTGGCGCCGGTGGTGCAGGACAGGGCGAGCGACCCCGCCATGCTCACGCCCGTCCCCGGGCAATGCTGGATCGTCGGGGCCTCGGCCACCGGCCCGTGGCAAGGCCGCGACAACACGATTGCCTGCTGGAATGAAAATGGTTGGATATTCATGGAACCAAAAACCGGCATGCTCGTTAGCGATGTTCAATCCGGCTGTTTCCGCATTTTTCAGGGGGGCGGTTGGTTTGTACCGAATATTCTATCTACACTCACGGGAGGCAATACGGTCGATACAGAAGCGCGGGCGACGTTGAATGCGATAATTGAATTGTTACGGAATTTCCGATTCTTGCCATCCGGCGAGACTTGAAAACAGTCCTGTTTTCGATTGCAGCTTTGATAAGACGAGAAAAATCGCATTTTTGTATCAGCAAAGCCGAAATGGAGACATTTTGGCAACACAATTTGAAATTGCCAGCTTGCACCTCCGCTTTCTTGGCGCTAGATAGAACCAGAATTTTTGTTCCTAATTATGAAAAGGGGAAACTAAATGCGGAAGTTAGTCATAGGACTGGCACTTGCTACAACTGCTTTCACTGCGCCTGCAAATGCGCGTGATGGTCAGTGGTATGTCGGTGTCGATGGCGGCGTAATGCTCGTCGAAGATATCGATCTGGATGTAAACGGCGTCAATGACGTTGCGACGATCGACAGCGAATACGGTTATGATTTCGGTGCCACTGTCGGTTACGATTTCGGTGCGTTCCGTCTGGAAGCCGAAACAAGCTATCGCGAAGCTGATCCCGATCAGTTCACGACGACACGTTTTGTTCGCGGTGCCGGTATCGGTACTTTTGATTCTGCCGGTGATACGAACGTATTGTCGTTCATGGTCAATGGCCTGATTGATTTCGGTCCCGATGACGGCGTTCAGGGCTTTGTCGGCGGTGGTGCCGGTATTGCGCGTGTTGACATCGAGAACGCTGTTGGCGCACCCGCATACCTCGATGATTCGGACACCGGTTTCGCATGGCAGGCTCTTGCTGGCGTTCGCGCTCCGCTGAACGACAATGTTGACGTTGGTTTGAAATACCGTTTCTTCAACGCTGACAATGTCAGTCTGGTTAGCACCTCCGGTCAGAGCATCGATACGCGCTTTCGTTCGCACTCGATCCTCGGCAGCCTGATCTACAACTTTGGTGGTCCGGTTGAAGCGCCTTATGTGGCACCTCCAGTAGTGGCACCGCCACCTCCGCCACCAGTGGTTCGTCCTGCACCTCCACCAGCCGCTGTTGCCTGTGCGTCCGGCCCTTACATTGTGTTCTTCGATTTCGACAAATCGAACATCACGCCTGAAGCGGCAAGCATATTGGACAACGCAGTGTCTGCATATCGCAACCCAAGTTGTGCAAACGTGCCGATCATGCTGGCGGGTCACACCGATACAGTGGGTTCCAAGTCTTACAACGTGGGTCTTTCCCAGCGTCGTAACTCTTCGGTCCAGGCATATCTGGGTTCGCGCAACATTCCTTCGAGCGCGATCAGCACGGAAGCTTTCGGTGAAAGCAAACTCCGCGTTCAGACCGCTGACGGTGTTCGCGAATTGCAGAACCGCCGTGTGGAAATCACATACGGTCCAGGTTCCGGCATGTAATAGCCGAACTTCGGTTCGAAAAAAAACAGGGGCTGGCCTTCGGGTCAGCCCCTTTTTCATGCGTTGACATATCATCGCACAATTCCATGCGGGCCATGATAAAAAGTGCAACCGTCTGGCCGCTCAGCCGCAAAAAAATGCCGCGCGATTTTCACTATATTATCTTTTGCCGCGGTAATAGGGTGGCATTTCTATAGGACAGCCCGCGCGCCGCGCGGACAAACAGGTGAGTTTTTATGAAAATTGCAATGATTGGGACAGGCTATGTGGGACTGGTTTCGGGTGCCTGCTTTTCCGATTTTGGACATGACGTGGTGTGCGTCGACAAGGATGCGGCCAAAGTCGCGAGATTGAAACGCGGCGAAATGCCGATTTACGAGCCTGGCCTTGCCAATCTGGTCGACCGCAATGCCGCCGCCGGGCGATTGAGCTTTACCACCGACATTACCGAGGCGATGTCCGGCGTGGATGCGATATTCATTGCGGTCGGCACGCCGTCGCGGCGGGGCGACGGGCATGCGGATCTCAGCTTTGTTTATGCCGCGGCGGGCGAGATTGCCGACGCGCTGACATCGGGCGCGGTTGTCATCAACAAATCGACCGTGCCGGTGGGCACCGGCGACGAGGTTGAGCGCATCATGCGCGACCATGCACCCGATCTTGACATCCAAGTCGTGTCCAATCCCGAATTTCTGCGTGAGGGCGCTGCGATCGGCGATTTCAAACGCCCCGACCGGATCGTGATCGGCACGGATAACGAAGCAGCGCGCGCCGTCATGCGCGAAATCTATCGCCCGCTGTTCCTGAATGAATCGCCCTTGTTGTTCACCGCACGGCGCACGGCCGAGCTGATCAAATATGCCGCGAACGCGTTTCTCGCGACCAAGATCACCTTTATCAATGAAATCGCCGATCTGTGCGAAAAGGTTGGCGCCGATGTGCAGGACGTGTCGCGCGGCATCGGTCTCGATAACCGCATCGGGCCCAAATTCCTGCATGCGGGGCCTGGCTATGGCGGGTCGTGTTTTCCCAAAGATACGCTGGCGCTGATGAAAACCGCGCAGGACCATGACAGCCCGGTGCGGATCGTCGAAGCGGTGGTCGAAGTCAATGCCGCGCGCAAGCGCGCCATGGGCCGCAAGGTGATCGCCGCGATGGGCGGCGATGTGACCGGCAAGAAAATCGCGCTGCTCGGCCTTGCCTTCAAGCCCAATACCGACGATATGCGCGATGCGCCATCGGTCGATATCGTACAGATCCTGAGCGATGCGGGCGCGAATGTCAGCGCCTACGATCCCGAAAGCATGGCCGCGGCCGCCGCGATGATGCCCGATGTGACGATGGCGAAAGACCCCTATCAAGCCGCCGCCCAGGCCGATGCGGTGGTGATCGTGACCGAATGGGATATTTTCCGCGCGCTCGACATGCGCCGCGTTGCAAAAGACATGACAGGCAAGACGCTGGTTGACCTGCGCAACATATATCATGCAAAAGACATGGAGAAACTCGGCTTCAGCTATGTCAGCGTCGGACGCTGACTATGCTGCGGCCATGATCAGGCCATTATGTCAGGAGACAGACCATGCATAGACTATCATTGACCCTCATCCCGCTCGCGTCCGCACTGTTGCTGGGCGCGTGCAGCGAACGCGAAGTCGCGCCGCCGGTTGCGGAAGAAGCCTCGCAAGTCGCGCGTGCGCCGCTGATGACTGCCGAGGGTCAGTCGGTCGGCGAGGCTATTCTCGCGCAGGGGGACCGCGATCTGCTGCTTACGCTCACCGTTACCGGCATGCCCGCGGGGCAGCATGGCGTGCACGTGCACATGACGGGCGCCTGCGAAGCGCCCGATTTCACATCGGCGGGCGGTCACTGGAACCCCGGCGATACCGAGCACGGGCTGAATAATCCGATGGGCGCGCATGCCGGCGACATGCCCAACCTCTTGGTGGCCGAAGACGGCTCCGGCAAGCTCGAGGCGGTTCTGTCGGGCGCGATGCTGCGCGATGGCGAGCGTGCGTTGATGGACGATGATGGTGCGGCCTTTGTCGTGCATGCCGGACCGGACGATCAAATGACCGATCCGAGCGGCGACAGCGGCGACCGCATCGCGTGCGGCGTGTTTGCGATGAGCACCGGCGGCGCCAACTAACACTTGGGTAAACTATAACGAAAAAAGGGCGCGGTCAGCATATGACCGCGCCCTTTTTTGTTCAATCAAGCTGCCCGCCCGTGCGCGCGCATATAGTCTCTAGATATCTTCTCCCGCGGCGCGGCCGCGTTCGACTACCGTGTCGGCCGCGACCGGCACCAGCTTGTAGGCGAAGAACAGCAGCACCGCGCCGATCGGCACAATCGCGAGGATCGACAGGACGCCGATCGACAGGCTGCCGGTTGCGACCGACATCTGTCCGGCGAGATACGGGCCGAGCGCCAGCCCTATCAGCGTCGTCGACAGGAAGAACGTCGCGGTGGCGGTGCCGCGCATACGCGGCAGCACCAGATCCTGCGTCGTCGCCGCCGCGGCGCCAAGCGCCGAACTCGCCAGCAGCTGCGCGATCGAGATGAACACCACGAAGCGGATGAAATCGCTGTCCGAGTCGGGCACCATCTCTGTGGTGAAGGCCAGCCATACCGGAATGACCGGGGCGATCAGGCCGAATGCGACGACGATGATGCGCCCCGCCTTGTTGCGCAGCAACAGCCAGTCGGACATGCGCCCGCCCATGATCACGCCGAGAAATCCGGACACCGCGGCAAACCCGCCGACCCAGAAACCGATTCGGCCGGTGGAAACCTGCAACGTCTCGATCGCATAGGTCGGGCCGAATGCGGTGGTCGCGTAAGAATGAAACGCAACACAGCCATAGCCCAGGATCGTGCACAAAAAGGCCGGCGATCCCCAGATCAGGGCGAACGCGGCGGGATCGCGCTGGCGCAGCGACGTGGCCCATGAGAATACGGCATAATAGCCAAAAGCGATGCAGCTCCATTGCAGTGTCGCGCCGGTGATCGCGATCATCACCCAGGCCAGCAGCACGAGCACGGCGGCAGCGCCGATATTGACCAGCAGCGCGCGGGTGCCGTAACGGGCCGCCGATATCAGCGTGAAGGGCGGGATAACGGCGAACAGTTCGTCGACAAATCCCTTGAACGGCGAGGGCGATTGCGGGGTGGGCAGGCCGTCGACCAGCCCGCGCACGGGTTCGCGCAATGTCGCCACCCACACGGCCAGCAACAGCCCCGGAATACCGACCGCCATGAAAGCGACCTGCCAGCCGACCAGTCCCATCGGCCCGCCGCCCGGATAGGAGGAGTTCCACCCGTCGACCACCAGCCCGCCGATCATCAACGATATGCCGCCGCCAAAATACAGACCGGCCGAATAGATTGACAGCGCGGTGCCGCGCATGCGTTTGGGAAAAAGGTCGGAAATCAGCGAATAGGCGGACGGGCTGGCGGTCGCTTCGCCAATGCCCACGCCCATACGCGCGGCGCCCAGCGCCAGGCCGTTTTTCGCCAGTCCCGATACTGCCGTCATCGCCGACCAGATGGCGAGACCGATGGTGAGCAGGCGAACGCGGTTCCAGCTGTCGGCCAGCCGCCCGAGCGGAATCCCGAACAGCGCATAGAATACCGCAAAGGCGGTGCCGTACAGAAAGCCGATATCTGCATCGTCGAGCCCCAGATCGGCTTTGATATCGGGGGCCAGGATCGTGATGATCTGCCGGTCGATGAAATTGAGCACGTAGACGAGGAAGAGAATGCCCAGCGCATACCAGGCATAGGGCTGCGCCTTGGTCGCGGGCTGGGGGGCAGTCGTTTCCGGCGCGGCCGTATCGTGCACTTGCATATGTCATCCTCATGTTGCGCGCCGCTTTCGTGCGACCGTCATTATGTGTACGGGCTAGCAGAGGCAGTGCCAATCGCAAACACCAATTGCGGCCCGTCAGCCATTATGCAGGGGAACAGCGTCTATGCCGTCAGTATTGTTTGTATGCCTGGGCAACATCTGCCGCTCGCCGCTGGCCGAGGGGGCGATGCGGACCGCCTGCGCGGCGGCAGGTGCGGACGTCCAAATTGATTCGGCGGGAACCGGCGACTGGCATGTCGGCAGCCCGCCCGACCCGCGCGCCATCGTTGTGGCCGCCGCCAACGGCGTCGATATATCGGGGCTGCGCGGACGGCAGGTTTCGGCGGAGGATTTCCGGCGATTCGACCATATCGTCGCGCTCGATGGCGACAACCTGCGCGATCTGAAGGCGCTGCGGCTGGCTGATGCGACCGCAAAGCTGTCACTGTTGCTCGATCATGTGCCGCGCCGCGTGGGGCAGGCGGTTGCCGATCCGTATTATGGCGATGATTCCGGTTTCGAGATCACCTGGACGGATGTCAGCGATGCCGCGGCGCATCTGGTCGACAAGCTGGCACCCTAAATTTTCAGCGCGCGCTGCGTCGTTTTGGCCGAACGATATTGTCGATCAATATCTGTGCCATGCCCAGTATTTCCTCGCTGGCGGGGTGACGCACCGCGAACAGAGTGCCGAGCCACAACACTATGCCGGTCAAAGTCACGCCCGCGAGCGCGAGCATCCCGATCTGGTCGGCGGCCAGCCAATAGCGATAGCAGATCAGGAACGGCAGGATCGCCGCCGCCGTCGCGAGGCCGCTTTTCAGATAGATGACGAGCAGCGGTTTGACCTTGAACTGCACCAGGGCGTGCATGAATTTGGCATAGAGCAGGAACCACAGGCACGCATAGATGAAACGCGAGATCGCGGCCCATTCGACGCTGTGCAGGCTGCCGATCACCAGCGCACCGACCGCGATGACGGTATCGACCGCATTGATCTGCAAAATCCGTTTCTGTTTGTTCAGCAGCAGCGGCAGGTCGATATGCAATGGCAGGCTGGGAAAAACCATCTCTGCTAGCGCGATCCAGAACAGCAAAGGCCCGACCCCGGCCCAGACTTCTCCATAGAGGATCAGCACGACCGGCTGCGCGGCGAGCGCGAGCATCGCCATGGCCGGCCAGATCACTGCGGTATAGCCCGATACCACGCGCAGATATGGCGCGCCCATCGCCTCGCCGCGATCGCGGATTTTGGCGAAAGCGGGATAGAACACCGCGCCGATCGCCCCCGACACCAGAAATCGCAACATGCTGGCCAGACCCATTGCCCGGCTGAACAGGCCGACGGCGGTGAGTGTGAGCAGGCGGCCGACGATCAGGTCGGGCGAGCGCACGCCGATACCGCCGATCACGTAGAGCGCGGTGCTGGTCGATCCGAAAGCGATGATCGGCCGCGCGCCACGGACCGACAGCGGGAAGGGGACGGGCGTTCTGCGAAAATATTGTGCCAGCACCGATTTGACGAGCGCCTGCGCGATCAGCGCCCAGGCCAGGGATTCGGCGGAAAAGCCCAGCCATGCCAGCAGCAGCGCGGTGCCGCCATTGGCCAGCGCGCTGCCGGTATTGATCCAGAAGATCGGACGAAAATCCATGTCGCGCATCAATATCGCCGATGGCACGATGCTATAGGGAATGCACAGGAACGACGCGGCGATGATGAGCATGATGCCGAACAGGCGCGGCTCGCCGTAAAACAGCGACGTCGGCCAGGCGAGCGCGCAGATGCCGCCGGCGACCACGAGCGCGAACACCAGCGATATCGACGAGCAGGTGCGGATATCGTCCTCGTCCAGATGCTTTTGTCCGGAAATAAACCGCGTGAGGCCGAAATCCTGCAAAATCGATACCAGCAACGCGATGGCGAGCGAGATCGAGAACAGCCCGACTTCGGCGGGCACAAGGAAATAGCGCGAGATCAGCACGCTCACGACGAACTGCATTGCGAACGTGATATATTGCGATCCCATCGACCACAGGGCGGCGGTGCGCACCGACATTGCGGATCAATATCTTGCCATGGTAAAAGCCATTTTCAGCGCGCGGCGATATTCGCCCAGTTTCGCCAGACGCCCGATCGTCCGCCACAGTTTTTCCAGTGTTCCGCCATCCTTGACAAAGTCGACTATGTGCTCGAACCCGTCGGTTTTTAACGCGCGCGGCGAGTATAGCAGCGCGGGCACGAGCCGCGCACGAATGTCCTTTTCGACATCTTTTCGTCCAAACAGGTCGTCCACCTGCGATAGCGGGGGTAGCTGTTGCAGATCCGCCGTCGGATCATCATGCCCCGCGGCCCGCTCCTTGTAGGCATAATAGGAAATGGCCGCACCCAGTTGCTGTTCGACCACATGCTTGCTGCTGACCTGATCGTGCGTATGCCGATACCGGATCAGCCGTTCGGGAATGCTGCACAATTTGGTAATGCTGCACAGGCGCATCCACAGATCGAAATCTTCGCAATGCCGGAAAGCCGCATGATAGCCGCCGACCGCCAGCACCAGATCGCGGCGCATCACGGCGGAGGGATGGCACAATAACGATGCGCGGCCGATGGCTTTCACAAAACTCTCGTGATCGGTGGGCTGGTCCGGGCCTTCCAGATGATAAGGCTGGCCCTTGCCGTCAATATCCTCGGTCCAGGTTCCCACGACACCATAATCCGGATTTGCCCGCATGAAGGCGACCTGTTTTTCGAACCGGAGCGGCAGGCAGATATCATCGCCGTCCATGCGTGCGATCAGCGGCGCACGCGATTCGGCAACGAGCTGATTGAGACTGTAGATAAGTCCTTTATTCTCGCGGTGGATGGCACGGATGCGCGCGTCGGCGGCGGCATAGCGATCGATGATGGCAGGTGATTCGTCGCTCGACCCGTCGTTGAGGATCAGAAATTCGAAATCGCCGAAACTTTGTGCCAGGATGCTTTCGATGGCCAATGCCAGATAATCCGCATTGTTATATACGCTCATCACGACGCTGACCGCTGGTCTGTCCGCATCCATGGCTTTGCGATCCTGCATATATTCTCTCTCGCCAAAGGCACATGGCCGCAACCGGGTTGCGCAAAGCGCCGGGTACGGCCGCTTTTCATGGGTTGCACACCCGCATATATGTAGATGCCAATGGTGAATATGCCGTTACCCGGCAGGGCCCGTTTATGCGTGTGCCCCGAAAAAGCGGGGACCGGCAAATAATCGAAAAAATTATCAGGCCCCGCGATAGCTGAAAAATTCAGCTTTTCTATGGGTTTGATTGCTATGCCAGCAGTGCGCAGGTTCGAAAAGACCGAACGCTTGTAATAAAATTGCAAAAAGGCTGTTGACCGAATCAAAGACTGCTCATAGAAGGGCTCCACCAACGCGGCACAGTCCACTTCGGACGGCAGGGTTGGTCGCCAACATAAACGGACAACGTGTCCCCCGGTAAATAAATCGGGGTTTCATCGTTGTCCGCTCTTTTTGTCGGCGGGTTCTTTGACATTGTTAGTTTGATGAAGGGACATGTGGGCGACGGCTCCGGATCCAACAGCTTCAAGGTGTTGGTAATTCGGTTAAAGCTAAGTCGTTCTATAAGTTTCATATCGGGGTTCGCCTCGGTAAGTTACTGAACATGTCCTAATATATGTATCCATTACGTAATTAAGATTTGTGCAGGAACGGCTCCTTGAAATTCTTTCTTATCGATGAGCGGACTTGTTCGTGTCGATGGGAATGTAATCAAAACTTGAGAGTTTGATCCTGGCTCAGAACGAACGCTGGCGGCATGCCTAACACATGCAAGTCGAACGAAACCTTCGGGTTTAGTGGCGCACGGGTGCGTAACGCGTGGGGATCTACCATAGGGTGCGGAATAACTCAGAGAAATTTGTGCTAATACCGCATAATGTCGCAAGACCAAAGATTTATCGCCCTATGATGAACCCGCGTAAGATTAGCTTGTTGGTGGGGTAAAGGCCTACCAAGGCGACGATCTTTAGCTGGTCTGAGAGGATGATCAGCCACACTGGGACTGAGACACGGCCCAGACTCCTACGGGAGGCAGCAGTGGGGAATATTGGACAATGGGCG
>JBGTHQ010000027.1:0-28471 GCA_041746135.1 Sphingomonadaceae bacterium
ATAGTTGTTTTAAACGATAGAGACCGGGAAAGTTCCCGTATTGACCCTAACGCCATGCATAATGATGTATCAAATGTCTCCTAGCGAAAGGAATTTCTGATGTCTTGCTTGCAACAGCTCGCTGCCTGACAAGCCCGACAACTCGTTTAGCTGACGGGTAATAGCTTCGCCCAAGGCCGCGCAAGCAAGTTTGTGATCGCGATGTGCGCCCCCCATGGGCTCGGGTACGATATCATCTATCACGCCCAATTTCCGCAGATCCTGCGCCGTGATTTTCATCGCGGCTGCGGCATCGCTGGCATGATCGGCAGTGCGCCAAAGAATAGAGGCGCACCCTTCCGGCGAAATGACCGAATATACCGCATGTTCATACATCAAAACGCGCTCCGCAGAAGCCAACGCGACGGCACCCCCCGACCCGCCCTCGCCGACGATGCACGAGACCATGGGGACCCGCAGGCTCAGACATGCTTGCGTCGACCGCGCGATTGCTTCGGCTTGTCCCCGCTCTTCGGCTTGCACACCTGGAAATGCTCCGGACGTATCAACCAACGTCACGACTGGCAATTGGAAACGGTCGGCCAGTTCCATCAAACGGATGGCTTTTCTATATCCTTCGGGCTTGCCCATACCGAAATTGTGACGGATGCGGCTCTCTGTCGTATTTCCCTTTTCATGCCCGATCACCATCACCCGGCGTTCGCCCAGCTTCGCAAAACCGCCCAGTATCGCCTGATCGTCGGCAAAAGCACGATCACCGGCCAGCGGCAGAAAATCTGTAAAGATATGGGCGATATAGTCTTTGAAATGCGGTCGTTGCGGATGACGCGCAACTTGCGTCTTTTGCCACGGAGTCAGCGTGCTATAGGTCGATCTGAGCAGACGGTCGGATTTTGCCTGAAGTTTTCCGATTTCCGATTTAATATCCAGTTCACCAGTGTTTGCAGTGTCCTGGAGTTCCGAAATGCGGGCATCGAGCGCGGCAATCGGTTTTTCAAATTCGAGATAGCTGATCATAAATTTCCTGTAACATATCTGTCATGGCGTTAGAAGGCGCCTGCTTATCCGTCAACGCAATGCAGCGCTTTAAAGTCGCCCCTTGCCCAGCGGGTGACGCTGGTTGACAAGTTCGACAAGCCGTTTGCTATCGACATGCGTGTAGATTTGCGTCGTTGAAATATCGGCATGACCTAGCAAGGTTTGCAGAACGCGCAAATCCGCACCGCCCTCCAGCAAATGCGTGGCGAAGGCATGCCGCAAGACATGGGGACTGACCCGTGCCGGATCGATATTTGCAGCGGCAGCCAGTTCCTTCAGCATCTGGTACAAACGGATGCGTGTGATATGCCCTGAACGCGATGGAAACAGCCATTTGCTTTTGTCCGGCAACGTTTCGCGCCACCGCGTTACCGCAATACGCGCGCGGCTCGAAATCGGCACCATTCTTTGATGCCCTCCCTTGCCTTTGATGACCACCAAAGGTTTGTCGGCCACGATAGCGGTGTAGGGAAGACTGACGAGTTCGCTGGCACGCAGTCCAGAACCGTAGAGTAATTCGGTAAGCGCTAACAGCCGCAAAGCCTTGCCCGTGGATGGATCTTCCGCTGCATTTCGTTCCACAACGGCGAACAGGCGTTCGACTTCGAAATGGTCCAGAATATTGGGCAGATTGCGCCGCGCCGCAGGTTTGGGCAATATTGCCGAAGGGTTGTCCGTAATAATTGCTTCGTCGCACAAATACCCGAAAAACTGTCGTAAAGCCGATGTCTTGCGTGCCAGCGTGGTCGATGCAAGAGGGCTCCATGCAGCGGTTAGCTTTTCCATATCCTGGCGTTTCGCACAAGCGAGTTTTCCATCCAATATATGCGATGCTCCCTCAAGGTCGCGGCGGTAGGCTGCGATTGTATTCGCGCTGGCACCGCGCTCGACCGCCATCATTTCCAGAAAATTTTCTGTCAGCGAGCTATCGTTGGGATCAGAGGCATCAGGATCTACCAGAATATTATCCTCTGGCAATGGCCTCGGCCGCGATCATCCGCGCTTCCGCATCCAGTCCGACAGCTTTTAAAGAGCGTACGATATAATAGAGATGCGCAGGCGACATTGCGGACCAGTCACTACCCTGCATGCCCACCGCCGCCAAAATCGCCACCACGGCGGGTTTATCCGCATTGGCGGCAGTGGTAATAGCATTAGCCCAGCGGCTGTTGCGGGTCAGCCTGATATTCAGATCCTCTTCGAAACTGGCGCGATCGTCATCGGAAACCCGGCCCAATCCTGCCAGCCCCGCAAGCAGGAAACCGCTTTTCAGGTTTTTGGCGCTGGTGTCATTGTCAAAATAGTTGTCCAGCGAACCATATTCCACCGGAGTGGACAGATCCGGCATTGCCAGCACAAGCATGGCCCATCCGTCGCTGCCGTTTTCGGCGATATTGGCCCATCGCATCGCATTCCTGTCCAGTCCAGCACTGAGCATGGAGGCGACAAGCTGTCCGGTATCAGCCTGATATTGCGCCGATACCGGGAAGCGGGCGGCAGCGTGCGATGTCAGAATATAGTTGGAATACAGGATATTTCCCGCATCGGACCGGTCCCACAGGTCGCGCATCGATTCCATCCGCCCCGCCTTTTCCGGCGCGGCATAGGCACGGCGCAGCAACGAGGCACGCGCCCGAATATCGTCCGCCGTTTCCGGGCTGTCATAAGCAGCACTATACAGATCGATGAGCGCACTGCTGGACAATACGCCGAGCGAAGCTGCTGTGTCGGACGCAGCCACCCTGCCCCCGACCGAGATCATTGGCGCACTGGCCAGCCAGGCCTGATACTGGATGCCCCCGCTGCGCAAAAGATCGGCCGGCGGTTCAATTCCGGTCGCCAGCGCCAACCCGAAACGCCACGGAGAAATCGTGTCGACGCCGTCCCATTCCACGGTGACCGCCCGGCGTCCGCCGCCAGCGCCGACGGTTTTTTCAGCCAGCAGCAGATCGATGCGAGGAGCTTTCCCCTGGCGTATCAGCCGGTCGATTCGCGAGGCGGCGGCACTGGTTTCCCCTGACAGCGCTGCACAAATAGCCCGGCTCATTTCCCATTTCACGTCATCCAATGCCGCCGCGCCGCCCGTAACAATCGGGCACAGTCCGCTGGGATCGGCGCTGGCGAGATAGGCGCGCATCGCCACATCGTACAGGCGCGGCGAATAAAGCGGAGTATCGACGCTCTGAACCAGCAGACGGGCATTGTCCGCTTCTCCCATCCGCAGCAAAAGCGCGGCGCGTGCCGCGGCCCAGTCCGCGCCATTGACACGTTTGGGCGTGGTCACTTGAGATACCAGCGCCCGGCGCAACAAAATCGAGCCCCATCGCGAAATCAACGGTGCGCTGGTATTACGGAGCAGGCTGGCAAGATAAGGGCCATCGGTTCCGGTGAAACTATCTTGAGCGAAACCGCCCTGTTCCTGCCCTAGAATGCCAATAAGCGCAAGCGAGCGGCGAGATCGTTCTGGCAGATCATAGGCTCCCGGAGACGACGCAAAATCTTCCGACGTATCGGTGACCGGCTCCTCGGTCGGTTGCGGCTGTGTCGGCAAGGATGCGGAAGGCGATGCAGTATCTTCGGGCGGGTTGATATCGCCGGGCAGGTTTTCGGGCGGAACTGGCGCCATATCCGGACTGGTGGAAGGTCCCGGCACTGTATTCGGTTGGGTACGCGGAGAGGCAGGAACAGATCCCTGATTGGGCCCGGGAGCAGGCGTCGGCCTTGCCGGTGGGGGCGTTGGTGTGGGCGTACCAAATCCGGGCGGCAACAGCGATTCGGGCGCTTCCTGCTTCTGGCTTTGTGCCCACAAAGCCATCGGCACTGCCAAGGCCGTCAGCGCAAGACCGCACGATAATAGCCGTTTCTGCCGCCGTTCGATCGTCATTGCGTCGCCGTCTCACCTGGCAATTTATCGTCCAGGGTAACCGGCTGTTCTATCCGTTCGAGCGGTTGTTCGCCGCCCCATTGATACAGCATGTAAAAAAAACCCGCCAATACCGCGAAGAAGATAACCCATTTTATCCAGCGCGGGCTGCGTCGTTTTCTGCGTTCGTTCAAAATTGTCATGGGCGTATGGTTTTCCGTATCAAATCTATCGGGTAAAAATTTCAAGCAGCGCTCTTGCGCGCCACCGGTACGCATCTATAGGCTGACCGGCAATGAACGCAAAGCCGAAAGCCACAGAAAAATTTACCGCCAAGGATTTGCGGATCGATCGTCCGATCATCCTTGTCGGACTGATGGGGGTCGGCAAGTCCACCGTGGGCCGCCGGCTGGCCGCATTACTGGGGCTGGATTTCGTCGATGCCGACAGCGAGATCGAAGCTGCGGCAGCCATGTCGATCGCCGAAATATTCGAGGTTTTCGGCGAACCTTATTTTCGTGATGGCGAACGCCGGGTGATCTCCCGGCTGATCGAGGACCGGGCGCAGATTATTGCCACCGGCGGGGGCGCATTTATCAACCCGGAAACCCGGGCACTCATATTGGAACGCGGGCTGGCAGTTTGGCTCGACGCAGATATTGAAACACTGGTCGAACGGGTCAGACGACGCGACACTCGGCCGCTGTTGCAAAATGGCGATGCCCGCCAGATTCTGACCGAACTTGCGAATACAAGAAACCCCTTCTATGCCCTGTCCCATATACGTGTCATGAGCGACAGTGGACCGCACAAACGCACCGCACACGATATTATCAATGCGATCGGAGCGTGGGAAAGATCATGAGCGAATCCACGCAAAATATTACCGTCAAACTGGGCGGCCGCAGCTATATCGTGCAGATCGAAAGCGGCGCTTTTGCCGATATAACTGTTCATCTTAAACCCTATGTCACGCGCAAGCGGTTGCTGTTTGTTACCGACAGCAATGTTGCCCGTCTATACTGGGACGTTGTTAAAGCCAGCCTAAACGGTGCAGGGATCGACGCTCACGCTTTTGTCTTGCCGGCCGGGGAAAGCAGCAAGAACTGGCGAAATCTGGAAGCAATTTGCGACTGGCTTTTACAACATGATGTCGAACGTGAGGATCACGTTGTCGCCTTGGGCGGCGGCGTTGTCGGTGATATTACGGGACTTGCCAGCGCCATCGTCAAGCGCGGCTGTAATTTCGTGCAGATTCCCACGACGCTTCTGTCACAAGTCGATAGCAGCGTAGGCGGAAAAACAGCCGTTAACAGCAATATGGGAAAGAACCTCGTCGGCCTGTTTCATCAACCCGCCTTCGTGCTCATCGATCCCGATATGCTGGCCAGTCTGTCGCTACGCGAATTGCGGGCGGGATATGCGGAAGTGGTCAAATACGGCCTTATCGACGATGCGGAGTTTTTCGCATGGTGCGAAACGTCGGGGGCAAGGCTTTTATCCGGCGATACGAATGCGCGCATTTATGCCATCCGCCATTGTATTCAGGCCAAGGCCGATATCGTCGCGCAGGACGAACGCGAACTCAGCGGCACGCGCGCGCTTTTAAATCTCGGTCACACGTTCGGCCATGCGCTGGAAGCGGAAACGGGCTTTGGCGACACATTGCTGCACGGCGAAGCGGTGGCTGCGGGCATAACGCTTGCGGCACGATATTCCGCGCGGCGCGGCTTGTGCGATGCGAAAGATGCGGCAAGAATAGCGACACACCTCAGTTCGGTCGGCCTGCCCGTTCGCTTGCAGGATATTGACATGCAAACACGTGGCCAGGCTCTGGTCGCGCATATGCGCCATGATAAAAAAGCCCGCGGCGGTGTCGTCCCTCTGCTGTTGATACGCGGTATCGGCAGGGCATTTCTGGCAGACGATGTCGATCTGGATGACGTCGCCGATTTTCTGGATAGCGAGCTGGGCTGAACATGCCGAGCGGAATCAAGAAACAGAATTTGCCCGGCAAGGAATGCGTGAACTGCCAGCGACCGTTCACATGGCGCAAGAAATGGGAGCGCGACTGGGACAATGTCAAATATTGTTCGAAACGATGTCGCGGTGAAGCCGCTCGCAATAATATTGCCGGATGATTAGCGGCCCAAATCCCCTTGATCAAAATTGCCGGGATCGAAAGCGGCCGATGCATCGCCCCCGAAACTCATGTGCAAACCCGCTTTCATATCGCCCTCTTCATGTTGCATCTGCAGACGCTCCAAATCGCGGCGACGGTATTCCTTGGCGATTTTATCGACTTTGTTGTGCTTCAGGCCGAATTTCAACAGGGCGTTGGTTCCCATTTTTATGGCGGATTCGATCACTTCGCGCTGAACCCCATCTACATCCGCGCCTTTCATACTGAGCAGCTGCATTCGGTCATATGCCCGCACATAAATGATCGCCTCGGGAAAGCTGGCTATGATCGGCTGCAACCGCGCCTTGTCAAAACTCCGGTCGTCGATGCAGAATAACAGCATGCTGGCATCTTCCGCGCCCGCACGGCGCAACAGATCGACACGAGTGCCATCACCGTAAAAGACCTTGCGACCATATTCGCCGCTGGTGTCGATCTGTTCGGGTTTTGAATCTATCAGTGTGACCGATAAATCCGCACCGGCGAATATCTGTGCGACGGTCTGTCCGAACCGGCCATGGCCGATCACGATGGCATGCGAACGCGGCGCATATTCCGGGTCATTTCCATCCATTTCTAGAGACGCGCGCACGCCCCCCATGCGTTTGGCCAATATCATAAGAAACGGCGTGGTCGCCATGGAGAGTGTTATGACCGCACCAAACAGGCTCGACGCCTGGGTTTGAATCAGCAGTGCGGCCTCCGCTGCGGTGAACAGCACGAAACCGAATTCACCCCCTTGGCTGAGCAACAGCCCGAGCACGAAGGCCGTTTGGGTTTTCATCCCGAAAGCTTTGCTCAGCCCGAAAATTATTCCCACCTTTATCGCGATAAGCAATGCCGCCATGCCGATCACGAACAGGGGATTGTCGACGATCACGCTCAGGTCCAGCATCATGCCGACGCCCATGAAAAAAAGACCGAGCAAGAGCGAACGGAACGGATCGATATCCGCCTCCAGTTCATGCCGGAAAGGCGAATCCGCCAGCATGACGCCTGCGACGAAAGCGCCCAAGGCAGCGGAAAGTCCCAGATATTCCATTAGTGCAGCACTGCCGAAAACGGCAAACAGGCCGGCCACGATAAACAATTCGCGTTCCGAGACACGTCCGATCAGGTTGAGCAAAGGAACCAACAGATACCGACCCGCCAGCACAAGCCCGGCAATGGCAAGAACCGAATAGACGGCCAGTAACCAGCCCGCAGTCTGTTCACCCTCTAAAGGCGCACGCGACAGGGCTGCGATAATAGTAAGCAGCGGGACAATCGACAGATCTTGGAATAGCAAAATGGAAAATGCGCTCTGTCCGGCGGGTGTGTTGAGCCGACCCTCGGACTTGAGCAGCGGCAGTACCTGCGCCGTCGACGAGAGACCGAGCGGCAAGCCCAGCACTAGCGCGGCTTGCCAGCTGAAATTATTGAGCAGATAAATCATCGCGAACAGCGCCAGTCCGCACAATATGACTTGGCTCATCCCCAAGCCGAAAATATCCCTTTTCATACTCCACAGCTGCGACGGCGCAAGCTCCAGACCGACAAGAAACAACAGCAGGACTATTCCAATTTCGGCAAAGCCGACAATCGTTTCCGGGTCCGATACCAGGCCCAACACCTGCGGGCCTATCAGTGCTCCGGCAACCAGATATCCCAGCACCGCGCCCAATCCGAAGCGCCGGAAGAGCAGAACGAAAAACAGCGCCGCGGCCAGAAGTGTAAAGCCCGATAGGAACAGGGCGCCATGGCCCTCATCCATCGCAATCGCTACCTTTCTCCATGGCATCTATGACCGCATGCCACGGCAAAAGTACCGAATCCCGCCGCGCCGGATAATCTCTTGCCGGCATGAGCATCGCTATGTTCGGCCAGTTGCCGATGTTTTTGCTCCGCCCGTGCAAATAGTCCGACAGCTGCGCTTCCGCCGACTTCACGTCGGTCAGGCTGCGCCCGCAAATATGCTGCGCCAACAAAGCGGCAGAGGCCTGTCCCAACGCGCAGGCACGCGCGGCGATGCCAAATTCGTGCACATGATCGCCATTCAGCGACATGGTAATATTCACCATACTGCCGCAAGTTTGCGAGCGCATTTCGTTTTGCAGTGCAAGGACAGAGTTCAAAGGAAAATCTGCCAAGCGCATTGCTGCGCCCAGTATTTCCCGCGTATACAGCGGCGATGCAGTGTTGTTATAGGGTATGGCGTTCATGTGGAAATGTCTTTTTCAAGCCCGCGACGCTCATCGACATAGTCGATGACAGCATTACTGGTAGCATTCAGCAAAGGATAGGTTCGCGATCCCGTCATCCATTCCGGTCGCGCGTTTTCGGCATATGTTGTTTCGTATCCTATGGTGAACAGGATGAACAGGAATGCTACGACAAACAGACTTTTCACTGCCCCGAAACCAAAGCCCAACACACGATCGATCGGACCCAGAAATGAGGCGCGGCTCCTGCGCCCTATATAGGACGCGGCGAATTTTCCGATTGCAAGAGCAATGATAAATATGCCTGCATAGCCGAGCAGCGATGCCCCGCCCGGTGTCCCTATAAAGTCTTCCAAGAAAGCGGCAACGGGATCGTAAAACAGCCAGACAGCCGCAAATGCCCACGCCCAGGCCGCCAGTGCCAGAATTTCATGGACAAAGCCGCGCATAAAGCCGAAAACGGCACCGCCGCCAAGCAGCAATAATACAAGTATGTCAAGCGATGTCATAGCCCGTCGGGACTAGTCACGCCCGAGCAAATGGTCAACGAGATTTGCCAGCCGGGCCATGTGCTGCAATTTCATGGTGCCGCCGTGTTTCGCCTTTGTCGGCGGCATAATCGCACTGTCGAACCCGAGCTTGGCCGCTTCACGCAGCCGCAGTGCCTCATGCGAAACCGGACGTATTTCGCCGGATAGAGCCACTTCACCGAACAAAATCGCCCCGCTGGGCAAGGGTTTTTCCGACAGCGCCGAGATCAACGCGCCCGCCACCGCCATATCCGCAGCAGGATCGGAAACCTTATATCCGCCGGCAATATTCAGATAGACCTCGCAGGAGGAAAAGCTGAGCCCGCAACGCGATTCAAGGACGGCCAGGATCATCGCTAGCCGGCCGCTATCCCAGCCGACGACCGCGCGCCGCGGCGTAGCACCGCTGGCCAGTCGCACCGTCAGCGCCTGTATTTCCACCAGTACCGGACGTGTTCCTTCCAACGCAGGAAAGACCGCCGAGCCGGTCACCTCCTCGCTGCGATCGCTCAGGAACAATGCCGACGGATTGCTGACCTCTGCCAGCCCCTCTTCCTGCATGGAAAACACGCCGATTTCATCGGTCGCACCGAAGCGGTTCTTTATTGCGCGCAATATCCGGTATTGATGACTGCGTTCGCCTTCGAAACTCATCACGGTATCGACCATGTGCTCGAGTACACGCGGCCCGGCAATGCTGCCGTCCTTCGTAACGTGGCCGACCAGCACAAGCGCCGCGCCGCTCTGCTTTGCATACCGGATCAGCTCGTGTGCGGAAGCCCGCACCTGACTGACCGTACCGGGTGCGCCCTCGATCTGGTCGCTGTGCATGGTCTGGATCGAATCAATGACCAGAAAATGCGGCGTCTCCTCCTTGCCCAAAGTGGTGAGGATATCGCGCACCGAAGTTGCGGATGCCAGTTGCAAGGGCGCATCGCCCAGCCCGAGCCGCCGTGCTCGCAGCCGCACCTGGTCGGCCGCTTCCTCGCCGCTGATATAAATGACATTTAACCCTTTTTTCGCGAGATTGGCGGACGCCTGCAAAAGCAAAGTCGACTTGCCGATACCCGGGTCACCGCCCATCAGCGTCGCCGAACCCGCAACCAGCCCTCCGCCCAACGCGCGGTCGAATTCGGCGATGCCCGTCGTCTGTCGTGCGGGCAGCACGACATCGTCGTTAAGACCGACCAGTTCGACACGCCTGCCACCGCCCTGCAAATCGTGCTTAGCCGCAAATACCGTGGGCGCGGCTTCCTCAGCCAGCGTGTTCCACTCTGCGCAATCGGGACATTGCCCCTGCCACCGGTGCGACACACTGCCACATGCCTGACATACATATTTTTTTTTCGCTTTGGCCATGACCGCTCGTATCAGAACAAAAATGGAACATCAACACCATTATCGCTTGCGCGTCCATCGTGCAACTGGCAGTCTGCGCGCATGCGCCAACGTGAACTTCGCATAGCCCTCATCTGCTACGGCGGTATCAGCCTTGCGGTCTATATGCATGGTATTACCAAAGAGGTGTGGCGGCTCGCACGGGCCAGTCGCAATTTCCATGACGGAACCGAAAAACTAAAGGGCAGCCAGAACGTCTATCGCGACCTGTTCGAACATATCGCGCGCGAAAAACGCCTCAAGATGCGCTTCCTGCCCGACATCATCACCGGCGCCAGTGCCGGCGGCATCAATGGCGTCTTTCTTGCGCAGGCTATAGCCACCGGACAATCGCTCGAACCTCTTACACGGTTGTGGCTCGACTGCGCCGATATTGATGTATTGCTCGATTCCGATGCCCGTCCGTTCTCGCGCTTCAGCAAATTTTGGGCGCAACCGATCGTGTGGTTCGCGCTTTCGCGCAAGGGCGGTGCGGTCGAGCGGACGGTCGCCAAAGAAACGCGCAACGAAGTGAAGCGCAAAATGTCGAATCTGATCCGCGCCCGCTGGTTTGCGCCCCCTTTCAGTGGGATCGGTTTTTCCAAGCTTCTCTATAATGCGGTGGATGCAATGGCGCAGACGAAGCCCGGTCCGAAACTTTTGCCTGACGGCCATCCGCTCGACCTGTTCGTTACCGTCACCGATTTTCGCGGGCATCTTGAACGGCTGCGCCTGCACAGTCCGCGCAATGTCGTCGAAACCGAGCACCGGCTAAACATCGGGTTTCGCACTTTTACCGGACAGGGCAAGCGTCTGGCCGACCCCGCCGAACTCGTTTTCGCCGCACGTGCGACCGCCAGTTTTCCTGGAGCCTTCCCCGCCTTTACCGTCAAAGAAATCGACACTCTGTTGGTGCGCAAGGGCATCACATGGGATCGTCGCGATGTGTTTCTGAAGCGCATATTGCCACGGCAATATGCGATGGGAACGGCGGACGATGCCGTGCTCATCGACGGATCTGTGCTTGCCAATGCTCCTTTCTCGCAGGCACTGTCGGCATTGCGTAACCGCCCTGCGCATCGCGAGATTGATCGCCGCTTTGTCTATATCGACCCCAAGCCCGATTTCCAGAATATCGAGGAGAAAGAACAGGGAGAGCCTCACGGCGGCGGTGACGCTCCCGGCTTTTTCGCCACCATTTTCGGAGCCATATCCGACATCCCGCGCGAGCAGCCAATTCGCGACAATCTTGAAATCATAGAGGGCCGCTCGACGCGCGTTCGCAAGATGCGTATCATTACCGACTCCTTGCGCGGCGAGGTGGAGGAAACTGTCAACAAACTATTCGGACGGACCTTGTTTCTCGACCGTCCTACCTCGCGCCGACTGGGCAACTGGCGAAAAAAGGCGCAGCGCAAGGCGTCGCTGCAGGCGGGATTTGCCTATTCTTCCTACGGTCAGATCAAACTGGCCGGGATTGCCGACGAAATCGCATTGGCCCTGTCCGCACCGTTGCACACGGCAGACAGGCATGCGCAAAAGGACGTACGCGACACGGTCATGGGAGAACTGAACCGCCGCGGACTGGGCACGGTGGCACAGCATAAGGGCGGCGCCACCGAAGATGCGATTGCGTTTTTCCGTGCGCACGATCTGGGGTTTCGCATACGCAGGCTGCGCTTTCTGGCACGGCGTCTGCTGGAGGATATCGCCGAGCATGATGGCGCTCCGCACGATGCGATGGTGGCCATGCAGGAGACCATTTATGCGTGCTTGTCCCGGTATCTGCAACGCGAGACACAGGGCAAGGACGGCCGGGATTTTACCAGTCTGGCGAAAAAGGCATTAGTGCAGACTGGCGAAACGCTGGATATTCTGGCTGCGCGGCGCAATCTTAAGGAAATTGATGATTCAACCGATATCGCGCTGGCCGAGGCATTTGCTCTGCTGCCCAAGGAAGACCGGCGTTCGCTGCTGCTGGCCTATCTGGGCTTTCCGTTTTACGACATAGCGACACTATCGCTGCTGCAAGGTGAAGGGCTCAACGAATTCGATCCGGTCAAGGTCGATCGTATCTCTCCCGACGATGCCCAGTCCATCCGGCCCGGCCGTGCCGACGCGACGCTGAAAGGCATCGAATTCAACAGCTTCGGTGCTTTTTTCAGTCGTGCCTACCGAGAAAATGATTATCTATGGGGGCGCCTGCACGGTGCGGAGCGGATGATCGACCTCATCACAACATCGCTGGAAGGCGGCGATATTCTGAACGAAGATACAATCACATCTTATAAAAAGGCATTATTTCTCGCCATATTGGACGAGGAATCGGACTTGAACGCCGATCCCGCGCTCATTCCCAAGATACGCAACGAAGTGGAAACGCGGCTCTAAATCCCCAACAGGAATTATGTGTCCAGGCTTTTCCAGATCGATTCAACGAAAGCATCGCCTTTGATGAAAGCATCCGGGTTCGTGTCATATGCTGCTGCAGGTTTCATCGCTTTGGCCTGACCCAGCGATTGGCCGGATGCCCGGGCAGCTTTGACCTTGCCGATCACATCGGCCAGCATGTCGCGGTACGCCGTGAGGTCGGCCTTGTTCGCCATGGGTCCGTGGCCGGGAATGATCTTGGTTTCGTCATTGACCATCGTCAGCGCCATATTGGCTGACGCGAGCATGCCCAGCGCATTGCCGCCGCTGTTCACGTCAATAAAAGGCAGAGTTACTTTGTTGAAAAAAAGATCCCCCATATGCAGCACATTGGCTTTCTCCCAAAAGACAATCGAATCGCCGTCGGTATGACCCGCGGGCATGTGCCGCACATGTACGGTGTCGCCATTCAGATGCAATTTGAGACCGCCATCATAGGTCACGACCGGTAGCGCGGCTTTAGGCGATGCCGGGTCATTACCTTTGCCCGAAGCTTGTTCCCCCGCCATACGCACGCGGACATTATCGTGTGCCATGATGAGTGCGCCCGCTGACCCGAAATTCTCGTTGCCGCCGCTATGGTCGCTGTGCCAGTGCGTGTTGATAAGGAACTTGACCGGCGCGGCGCCCGTGGCGGCGATAGCGGATTCGATCTTTTCGGTCAGCGGCGCAAACTGGTCGTCGATCAGGACGGTGCCGTCCTCGCCATAACTGACACCGAGATTGCCGCCCGCGCCGAACAACACAGCCACGCCGGGTGCCAGTATCTCTGTCTTGATCTCGACACTGGCAAAACGGTCCTGTTCCTGCGCAAAACTCTCGCTACAGACCGTTAGCGCCAAGGGCGCGGCACTGAGGGCGAAAAGCGACAGGGTAAAGCGAAATGATGGCATGGAAAGCGTCCTTTTAGATACGGGGTGTGCGCGAGATATGCGCCCACATCGGTACAGCAACTATAGTGATACATATAACTTAACAGCTAGAGCAACAGATGGCAAAAGCTTCATGTCAAAGTGATAGGGGTCAGCCCGCGAAAGCTTCCTTGATCTTGTCGAAGAAACCTTTGCTGTTCGGACACTCGTCGCCGGTTTCGGTTTCCTGAAACTCGCGCAACAATTCTTTTTGGCGCGACGACAGCCGGGTCGGCGTTTCGACATCGATCTGTACCACCATGTCGCCATAACCGCGCCCTTGCAGCACGGGCATGCCCGCCCCGCGCTGACGCAGCTGTTTGGAGGACTGGATCCCGGCGGGAATGGAAAGTGTGTGGGTGGTTCCATCGAGCCCGGGAATTTCGATCTCGCCGCCCAGTGCCGCTTTTGTAAAGCTGATCGGTGCACGCGTGAACAATGCCGTGCCTTCGCGTTCAAACAGGCTGTGCGATGCGATATGGATGAATATGTACAAGTCTCCAGCCGGTGCACCGCGCGGTCCCGCCTCGCCCTTGCCGCTCAATCGGATACGGGTGCCATTATCGACACCGGGAGGAACCTCGACCGCGAGCATATGGGTTTCCTCGACCCGGCCTTCACCGCCGCAATTGCGGCACGGGCTTTCAATAACCTCACCGCGGCCATGACAGCCGCCACAGGTGCGTTCAACGACGAAAAACCCTTGCTGCGCCCGCATCTTGCCCGACCCATTGCACACATTGCATGTCCGTGTGCCTGTGCCCGGTTCGGTACCCTGCCCGCTACACGTCTTGCATGTGCTGGAAATATCGACTTCGATTTCGGTGGATTTGCCGTGATAGGCATCTTCAAGACTGATTTCCATGTCATAACGCAAGTCCGCACCGCGTTGCGCCCCACGCGAACGACCGCCGAAGCCGCCACCCCCGCCGCCAAAAATCGTCTCGAATATATCGCCAATATCGCTAAAGCCCTGCTGACCGGAGCCGCCGTTGCCGAAACCGCCATTTTCAAATGCAGCATGGCCATATTGGTCATAAGCCGCCCGTTTCTGCGGGTCTTTCAGGCAATCATAAGCGTGGCTGATTTCCTTGAACCGCGTTTCCGCAGCCGCATCGCCCGGATTGCGATCGGGATGCCACTTCATCGCCAGCTTGCGATAGGATGACTTGAGAGTTGCCCCGTCGCAATCGCGCGACACTTGCAGCAGTTCATAATAATCCGTTTGGGTAACCATAAAATTTCCAGACTAATTTGTCTTGAATACCGCCAGAGCCAGCCTATTCGAAGTCCCTAACAGCAATGCGTTGCGATCGCATAGGCACGTTCCTCGATATGCACTTGCACTAACGGAAAGACCGCCGCCCTTTAAATTCAGGACAGCGGCCATTCAGTTTAGTCTTTCTTTTCGTCTTCATCGACTTCCGAAAATTCCGCGTCGACAACATCGTCATCGGCAGCTTGTGCAGCAGCATCGGCCTGCGCCGCGTCGTCGCCGCCGCCATTTGCCTGTTCCTGCTCATAGATCGCCTGACCCAGTTTCATGGCAACCTGCGCCAATGCTTCGGATTTGGTCTTCATGGCTTCGGGATCGTCGCTTTCAATCGCGGTTTTCGTATCCGCAACCGCCGCTTCTATTTCCGATTTCAACGCGGCATCGATCTTGTCGCCATGCTCTTCGAGCTGACGTTCTGTCGTATGGACAAGACTGTCGGCATTGTTCTTCGCTTCGGCTGCAGCCCGGCGTTTCTTGTCTTCTTCGGCAAACTGCTCTGCATCCTGCACCATCTGGTCGATGTCATTATCGCTCAGACCGCCAGATGCCTGGATCTTGATCTGCTGTTCCTTGCCGGTGCCTTTATCCTTGGCCGATACGTTGACGATACCGTTCGCATCGATGTCGAACGTCACCTCGATCTGCGGCACGCCGCGCGGTGCGGGCGGAATTCCAACGAGGTCGAAATTGCCGAGCATCTTGTTGTCGGCAGCCATTTCGCGCTCACCCTGGAAAACCCGGATCGTCACGGCCTGCTGATTGTCGTCGGCAGTCGAATAGACCTGGCTTTTCTTCGAAGGTATGGTCGTATTGCGATCGATCATGCGCGTGAACACCCCGCCCAACGTTTCGATACCGAGCGACAGTGGCGTTACGTCAAGCAAAAGAACGTCTTTCACGTCGCCTTGCAAAACGCCAGCCTGAATGGCGGCACCCATGGCGACGACTTCATCGGGATTTACACCGGTATGCAGTTCCTTGCCAAAAAAGTCTTTCACGACTTCACGGACACGCGGCATGCGGGTCATGCCGCCGACCATCACGACTTCGTCGATTTCATCGGCTTTCATGCCCGCATCGGCCAGAGCTTTTTTGCACGGATCGAGTGTACGTTTGATCAGGTCGCCAACCATTTTCTCGAGATCGGAACGGCTGATCGTTTTAACCAGATGCTTCGGGCCATTCTGGTCGGCGGTGATGAAGGGCAAGTTGACCTCGGTCGTTTGTGCCGAAGACAATTCGATTTTCGCTTTTTCAGCGGCTTCTTTCAAGCGTTGCAAAGCAAGCTTGTCCTTGGTGAGGTCGATACTTTCGGATTTCTTGAAATCGTCTGCCAAGAACTGCACGATTTTAGCATCGAAATCTTCGCCGCCCAGAAACGTATCGCCGTTGGTCGCCTTCACTTCGAAAACGCCATCGCCGATTTCCAGGATGGAGATATCAAAAGTACCGCCGCCCAGATCGTACACAGCAATCGTCTTGCCATCATTCTTGTCGAGGCCGTAAGCGAGCGCAGCGGCTGTCGGCTCGTTGATGATGCGCAACACTTCGAGCCCGGCGATCTTGCCCGCATCCTTGGTGGCCTGTCGCTGTGCATCGTTGAAATAGGCAGGCACGGTGATTACCGCCTGCGTCACGGTTTCGCCCAGATAGCTCTCGGCGGTTTCTTTCATTTTCTGCAAAGTGAAAGCGGAAATCTGTGAAGGCGAATAGTCTTCTCCGCCAGCCTTTACCCACGCATCGCCGTTACCACCCTTGACAATTTCATACGGAACAAGTTCCATATCCTTTTTCGTCATCGGATCTTCGAACCGGCGACCGATCAGGCGCTTGACAGCGAAAATAGTGCTTTCGGGATTGGTGACCGCCTGCCGTTTTGCAGGCTGCCCGATCAAACGCTCACCGTCCTTGGTAAAAGCGACGATGGAAGGCGTCGTTCGTGCACCTTCGCTATTTTCGATAACCTTGGGTTTGCCGCCGTCCATGACTGCAACGCAGCTATTTGTCGTTCCCAAATCAATACCAATTACTTTTGCCATATAGTCCTCGATTAAAAATAGTAATCCTCCAAATGACTCGTCCCATATTGGCAACGAACCATCCACTTTTTGTCAAAAGCGATATAGGTGTGCTTTTGCTTGGCACAAGGATTGGGAAGCCTTACATGCAAGTTCAAGAGGAAATTTGCACATTATAGCCTGAAAAGGACAGATATATATGCAGTTTAGATATGTTTTCATCATGGCAATAGTTCTGCTGGGTTCCTGCAGTCCGCCCGCGCAACTAGGGGTCGATAATGTGACGATCAATGTTTCGCCGATAGAGAACCGACCGGGTTCTGGCTATTTCACGCTGACGGGGGGCAATGAAGATGTTTATCTGCAAGCGATCACATCCGATTACATCCAGCGTATCGAAATGCACGAAAGCATCGACAAAAACGGCATGAGCGGCATGCGCGAAATCGAAAACGTGCTCGTACCAAGCGGCGGCAAAGTTGTGTTTGCACCGGGGGGCAAGCATCTGATGGTCTGGGGAATACGGCCCGCTATGGTCGAACGGGGTACTGTCGACCTGAAATTCGTGTTCTCCGACGGTACGCGCTATCTCATTCCCGCAAAGATACAGATAATTGGCGGAGGAGGAATCTCAGGTGCAATGGCCAATACCGGAACACAAATAAATGACGTGGATGGTGAGCGGCAGAATAGGAAATGACGCGGCGCGAGCACTTTTGATATGACATCTCGTTTGCTCACTCCCGGCGAGAAAACGCTTGTCCGGTCAGTCTTCGGCGCGTGCATCGCGCTCGACACTGTTGAGATTTGCAATCGCAAGTGGTTTCCTTTTCAACCGATTCGAACTGTCATGGCGCCCACCGGCCATATCCATTTTCATCCGAAAGGCGATTTGTGGCGCGCCGATTTTTCGCTGGATAACTTGAAATTGCAGGGTCTATTCATCCACGAGATGGTGCACGTATGGCAGTATCAGAAAGGCATTTTCCTGCCGCTCAGACGGCATCCGTTTTGCCGCTACCATTATAGCCTGAAGCCAGGCTGGCGGCTGGAAAAATACGGAATCGAGCAGCAAGCGGAAATCGTGCGCCACGCCTTTCTGTTGGGAGCGGGGGAGAAGGTTGCGGGCGCACCGCCGCTAGACCAGTATCGCGGCATATTACCATTCCGGGATGCAGGGTTATGAACCAGTTTGCTTTTGAGTCTTTCTTTGGTCGAGCTTATTAGCGGTCCAGGAAAATCGATCAAGCATGCGGCGCGGCCCTGACCTTTCGATTTGCGTTTTTGATTTTTAGATTTGTATTCATTGGTGCCGTGTTGGCTTTGATACCGGCGCGATTATCTTCAAAACAGGCAGTGTGAACATGGTTACATTCAACGCACTGATACCCACTATTAGAGCGATAGATTATTTGAAATAAAAAAGCCCGCCGCTGCTGTTGCAACGGCGGGCTTGAATATAAAAATCGCTTCTGTGCGCTGTTTAGTTTGGATATCCAGGTAGCCCACGGCAATCATCGTCGAGACGGCCACGGCTGTCATACCCATCGCATCTGTCATTTTTATCCACAAAATAACCGATGGCAGCACCAGCGGCGGCCCCTACTGCTGCACCCTTTACCGGGTCACCGCTAATGACTTCACCGGCAACGGCTCCGGCCAAGGCACCGCCCAGTGCACCTTCGGCAGCATAATTTTCTGCACAGGCAGTAAGAGACAGCGGGGCCGCCAAAATAATCGCGGACATTGCAAATTTGTTCATTTGATATTCCTTTCAGGATTAATGCTACCAAGCGTATTAGTTGTTTTATAAAGAAACTGCTACGATAAACTTATACTGAACGCCAACCCAGCAGACGATGGAACGGGCTGGATTTGCGACAATTGAAAAGCGATCGCTTCTGGCCTTCGCAAGGACCTTGGACTACTGCACGGCGATGTTGCCTTCTGTGTTCTCTTTAACTTCGTTAGGTTTATGGAAAGCAGAACTGGGCAAAACCACGCGGTTGGCCTGGCCGCTTATTCTCACAAACCTCACCATGGCCCTGATCGGCGCTACCGATGTGCTTATGCTGGGTTGGCTGGGGGCGGAGGAGCTTGCGGGTACCTCGCTCGGTTTCAATGTGTGCATGCTGTTCGCGATTTTCAGCATGGGCGTCATGACCGCCAGCGCGCCGCTAATGGCCAGTGAAATCGGACGGATGCGGCACAGCGTCCGCGATGTGCGCCGCACGTTTCGGCAGACATGCTGGGCCGCGATCACCGTGATCGTCCCGGTATGGCTGATCCTTTGGCACACCGAAGCCATCTTGCTGGCTTTGCAACAGGTGCCCGAACTGGCCGCCAACGCGCAGACATATGTGCGCGTGTACATGTTCTCCATTCTGCCCTTCCTGCTCACATTGGTGATGCGCAATTTCATTTCGGCGCTGGAACGGCCGCTATGGTCGATGGTCATCGGCAGTTTGGGAGTCGCGACCAATTTCGCTCTTAACTATGTGCTGATTTTCGGCAAGCTGGGTCTGCCTCCCCTGGGTATTGTGGGCGCAGGGATCGGCAGCATCTTGACCAATATCATCATGCTGCTCGGCATGATGCTCGTACTCACGCGCGACCGGCAGTTTCGCAGATACCGTCTGTTTGGCAATTTCTGGCGGCCCGATTGGCACCGGTATCGCAGCGTGTGGAAACTCGGGCTGCCGATCGGCATAACCTTTGGTTTCGAAGGTGGCGTTTTTTCGGTCGCCGTATTGCTGATGGGGCTGATCGATACCGTATCCGTGGCCGCACACGCCATCGCACTGCAAATCGCCTCGATCAGTTTCATGGTGCCGATGGGTCTCGCACAGGCCGCCACGGTTCGTGTCGGAATAGGCCATGGCCGCCGGGACCGCAGCATGATCACGCGCGCAGGGTGGACGGCATTCGCGCTGGGCACCGGCTTTATGACGGTGATGGCGCTGCTCATCTGGACTTTTCCAGAACCGCTGGCGGGGCTGTTTATCGACTATGACAATCCGCAATCGCTGGTCGTGCTCGAACTCGCGGTACAATTTTTGGCCATCGCCGCGCTGTTCCAGATTGTCGATGGCGCGCAAGTGGTCGGCGCGGGCATGCTGCGCGGTCTGCACGACACGACGGTCCCCATGATATTCGCGGCTTTCGGTTACTGGCTCGTCGGCATCGGCGTGGGTGCGGGCCTCGCCTTCTGGGCCGACTGGCGCGGGATCGGCATATGGACCGGTCTGGCGGCGGGTCTGGGCGTGGTGTCGGTGCTGATGCTAACCAGATGGAAGATGCGAGACAGGTTGGGGTTGGTGCCTGCTTTGAGTTAATTAGAATTTAGTTATGTCGTCTTATATTAATAATATGGAACAAGTCTCATTATCCAAAGAACTGAAAAAGCGTCATCGTCAGGAAATAAAAGAAAATCTCAGTTCAGGCAATGGTTTGCGGGGGGAGTTTCTTCACCATTGTTCGAAAATAGAATTTTGGCTGTGCAACTCATTGCATCAACTGAAACTTGCCAAAAAAGAAAATCTCTTTGTAGGTAGAAAACTTTCTATCATGATTGACGCTGTAAAAAAAACTCCGGACATGTTTAAAAACAATTTGGAAGTTGAGGCTTTGTTGGAACAATTTAAAGCCTATGCACAAATACGAACAACTATGGCGCATGCTCATCTAGAAATAAGCTCGAAAGGTAATAGTAAGATAGTCTATTTGTTCACCATGCCAAAGTACAATAAGGAGGGTCGAGAACTCACTGCTATGGCAGTAGAGCATCAAGCTTTCATAACAATAAATTCTGATTTGGCGCGCTTAGCAAATCAGATCAAACAGCAAGAATTAGTTAAGGAAGATACCTAATCAATCCGGCCTCTTCGCTACACCCACCATCGCCGCGCGGAGCAGGCGGTCCTTGAACATATAGCCCGCCTGCATTTCCTGCACGATCGTGCCAGGTTCTTCGGTTTCGCTCGGGATTTCTATCATCGCCTGATGCTGGTTGGGATCAAGCGGCATGCCCTTGGCGGGAATACGCGTGATGCCGTTTTTGCTGAATACGCTTTCCATTTCGCGGCCGGTGGCTTCAAGTCCTGCAACGAGACCCTTCCATTTATCTTCGCCGCGAATATCTTCGGGAATAGCCTCCAGCGCGCGCGTCAGATTATCGGCAACCGACAGGATATCGCGCGCGAATGGCGTGGCCGCATAAGCGCGCGCATCGAGCGCGTCTTTTTCCAGACGGCGGCGGATATTTTGCGCCTCGGCATGGGCATATAGCGTTTCCTGTTTCGCCTCGGCCAACTGATTTTCCAGCGTCGCGATACGTTCGACCATGTCTTCGCCGTTCGTGTCCGTTGCGCTTTCGCCATCTTCGCGCATCTCTTCGGGAACGCCTTCCAACTCAGCTTCCATCGCAGTGTCGTTACTATCGTTTTTATTCGTGTTGTCCGTCATTTGCTATCTTTAGCCTTGTCTATGATTTCATCAGCCGGGAGAGGCTTTTTGCAGTGAAGTCTACCATGGGAACCACGCGCGCGTAATTCAAGCGGGTCGGACCGATAACGCCGACCACGCCGACCACGCGCCCTTCCCGGTCTTTATAGGGTGCCGCTATCACAGATGAACCCGAAAGCGAGAATAATTTATTTTCCGACCCGATAAATATTTTTGCAGCGTCCGCCCCGCGCACGCTGCCGAGCAGATTGGCGATCTCCTGCATCTCCTCCAGTTCGTTGAGCAAGGTGCGCACGCGCTCGAGGTCGCCGATCGCTTCATGGTCGAGCAAGTTGGCCTGTCCCCGCACGATCAGCACCGGCCGGTCTGCACCGTCTTTCGACCACACGGCAAGACCACGCGCGATCAGCTCGCTGCTCGCCTTGTCCAGCTGCGCCTTGCCTGTTCTGATTTCAGCATCGAGATCACCCAGGGCGGAAGAGAGACTTTTCCCCCCAAGCCGATGCGTGGCGTAATTGCTCGCCTCGACAAGCGCGCTGTCGCTGGTCATCGGATCGATATCGACCACCCGGTTTTCGACGCTGCCGTCATCGCCCACCAGCACTGCCAGAGCCTGATGGTTGGAAAGCCGGACAAAACTGCATTGGCGAAGCACCGGTTCTCTTTTCGGGACCATCACAATGCCTGCGCACGCGCTAAGCCCCGATAATGTCGCCGTGGTTGCGGCCAAAGCCTGTTCGATCGGGCCGCGTTCCGCGAGCTGGTTTTCGATAGCCGCTCGTTCCTGCGCCGAGGGTTGCGCCACCTGCATCATGCCATCCACGAACAGGCGCAGTCCGCTTTGGGTGGGCATGCGCCCGGCGCTCACGTGCGGTGCCGCGAGCAGACCCAGTTCCTCCAGATCCTGCATCACGTTGCGGATCGATGCGGGCGAGAGGTTGATGTTCAGGTTCTTCGAAATGGTTCGTGAACCCACCGGCACGCCGTTGTCGAGATAGCTTTCAACGATGATGCGAAACACATCGGTCGCGCGGTTGTTCATTTCGATGAGAGGACTGTCGGTCATGGCTATTAGGTAGGATATGTTGCCACCCCGCTCAAGAGTGGCTAGTCCGCTCCCGACATATGAGGAGAATCAGATATGCGTCCATCCGGCCGTGCCCCCGACGAAATGCGTACCATCACCATCGAAACCGGCTACACCAAACATGCCGAGGGATCATGCCTAATCAGCTTTGGCGATACGCGCGTATTGTGCACCGCCAGCGTCGAGGATCGGCTTCCGCCCTGGATGCGGGGCAAGGGCGAAGGCTGGGTAACGGGCGAATATTCGATGCTACCCCGCGCCACCCATACCCGCAGCATGCGCGAATCTGCCAAAGGCAAACAGTCCGGACGGACACAGGAAATCCAGCGGCTTATCGGGCGCTCGTTGCGTTCGATCGTCGATATGAAGAAACTGGGCGAACACCAGATCACGGTCGATTGCGATGTGCTTCAGGCCGATGGCGGCACCCGCACCGCGTCAATTTCCGGCGCCTGGGTAGCGATGAAGCTGGCGGTCGACGGCCTGCTGAAAAGCGGCGCGATCAAGCATGATCCGATCGAACAGAAAATCGCGGCGATCAGCTGCGGCATCTTTAACGGGACGCCCGTTCTCGATCTAGATTATGACGAGGACAGCAACGCCGATGCGGATGCCAATTTCGTGCTGATCGGCGACGGCAATATTGCAGAGGTTCAGGCCACGGCCGAGGGCGCAACGTACAACGAGGAAAGCCTGCTACGCCTGCTGCGTCTTGCACGCATGGGCTGCACCGAAATTTTCGCGGCGCAGGACAAAGCAGTCTCAGGCTGAAAAAATCAGATGACCTACCGCAAACTCGCTTCGGGACGCCTCGTTATCGCCAGCCACAACCAGGGCAAGGTGCGCGAAATCCGCAAATTGCTCGAACCTTATGGCATCGAACCGGTGTCCGCGGGCGAGCTCGATTTGCCCGAACCCGAAGAAACGGGCACGACCTTTGCCGAGAATGCATTGCTCAAAGCCAGAGCCAGCGCTGACGGGGCGAACTGCGTCGCATTGGCCGACGATAGCGGGTTGTGCGTTGTCGCGCTAAACGGCGCGCCGGGTGTCTATACCGCCGACTGGGCGCAAAAGGCGGCGTTCGAAGGCGGTCCGGGGCGCGACTGGTATATGGCGATGGGCAAGGTCGAGGGAAAGCTGGCCGAACTGGGCCGCCATACCGATCGCAGCGCCTATTTCGCCTGCACACTGGCGCTGGCATGGCCCGATGGGCATCACGAAATATTCGAAGGCCGCGCGCATGGCCACTTTATATGGCCGCCACGCGGCACGCTGGGGTTCGGCTATGATCCGGTCTTTGTCGCCAAAGGCTATGAGCAGACTTTCGCCGAACTTGATCCAGAGCAAAAACACGCGATCAGCCACCGCGCAGAAGCTTTTGCCAAACTTGTCAATGCCTGTGTCTAACCTTTGAGCGGGTCGCGCGCATAGATATTGCCCGCCGGACTGTAGCGGCAGACCAGGAAATCGTCGCGCGGATTCGATGCGATTGCACACCCGATACGTGTCGTGCTCAACCATATTATCTGCGTGTAATGGCCGACATCGCTCCATTTTCCAGTCCGGCTGCCATTGGGAAAAAGACCGTTTTTAAAAAGGCGTTTCTCTTCAATCCATGAACCCGACATTTCCGCATAGCTGAAAGCACCGCGTGTTCCCCTCCACAGGTTCTCACCCTGCCGGACCCGCGCGCCCTCCTGCAAATCGTGCTGAAAGCTTCCTGAGCGTGCCATTTCGCTGGCATATAAGGCCGCATTATTGGCCAGCGCCGGATCCCATTGCAGCGGAGATGCCCCTAATGATCGGCGCGCATGATTGTGCGTATCGAGCATGGCTCGGACAAGGTCCGTATCAGCTCGCGTTTCTGGGGGGGCGGTGTAAAGCGGAGGCTCTATTCTCGCAATTGTGCCGGGATGCAGCACAGCTGAGTTTCCCGGCAACACGCAACCCATAAGCACTGCACAAGTCGTGACTGCGAATATTCGCGACTTCCCGCCAGATAATTTTCGTAAAGTCATCCTTTTTTATATAAAGGCCGATTATGAATAACCGTATAACGCCTCAGGCCGCTCCACTTGCGCTCTATATCCATTGGCCATTTTGCGTATCGAAATGCCCCTATTGCGATTTCAACAGCCATGTGCGCGAAGCCGTGGACCAGGAAGCCTGGTTGAGCGCGTTGGTGACAGACATGCGCCACGAGGCTGCACTGACTCAGGGGCGGAAGCTGGGATCGATATTTTTCGGCGGCGGCACGCCCTCGCTTATGCCGCCCACCTCAGTCGCCGCACTTATTGTCGAAGCGGAAAACCTGTGGGGTTTTGAAAGCGATATCGAGATCACGTTGGAAGCTAACCCCTCATCGGTCGAGGCCGCGCGTTTCCGCGATCTTTCCTGCGCCGGAGTCAACCGCGTATCCCTGGGGCTTCAGGCACTCGACAATGATGCGCTCACGTTTTTGGGCCGCGCGCATGATGTCGATGAGGGTCTGGCAGCGCTCGCCGCCGCACAGGAAAATTTCGGGCGCGTCAGTTTCGACATGATCTATGCACGGCCTGGCCAGACCGAAACGGACTGGGGCAAGGAACTGGCCAAAGCGCTGTCCTTTGGCACTACGCATATGTCGCTCTACCAACTGACAATCGAAGACGGCACCCGTTTTGCCACGCTGGTCAGGCAGGGCAAGTTCATACCCAAGGACGGCGACGAAGCGGCCGATCTGTTCGCGCTTACGCAACAGATGACCGAAATGGCGAGTCTCCCCGCCTACGAAATCAGTAATCATGCCGCACCGGGCCAGGAAAGCTTCCACAATCTCGCCTATTGGCGCTACCGCGATTATATCGGCATCGGCCCCGGCGCACATGGCCGGCGTCTGGCCACAGCGACGCAGCGTCACAAAAAGCCCGAAAATTTCCTGTCCGGCGTGGACCGCAATGCTCATGGCATCATCAGCAGCGAACCGCTCGACAGCAATAGGCAGGCTGTGGAGGCACTGCTGATGGGTTTGCGGTTGCGTGAAGGCATCGATATCGAGGCGCTAGGTGATCGGGTGGGGCTGCAAGAAAACGAAATGGTGGATGCCGAAGCTGTGGCTAGAATGGAGAGCCTGGGTATGATGCGCCGCGACCAGCAAAGGCTGCTTGTTACCGCCAAGGGGATGCCGCTACTCGATGCGATCCTGCCCGAAATCGTCGCAATTGAGCCTGAGTCGCAACTCTGCTAGGCTCTGCAAATGGCACAAAAGCTTATTCACAGCTGGCAACAGCATTTGGCGCATAACCGGCGGCGGTCGCAGCACACGGTGCGCGCCTATGTTGCCACGGCGGAGCGGTTTTGCATATTTCTGGCGGAGCACTGGGGCGAACCGGTGGCCGGTGATGCCCTGACGCATGCGAGCGCAGCCGACATGCGAGCCTATCTTGCGTATCGCCGACGGGACGGCCTTTCCAACGCCAGTACCGCACGGGAACTCTCCGCAATGCGCAGCTTCCTGAGATTTGCAATTGCGCAAAGCGGCGATCCCGATGCCGCCATTCCCCGGCTGCGCGGTCCCAAAGCCAAGCGGAGCCTGCCGCGGCCGGTATCGCCCGACGAAGCAGTACAGCTTGCCCACACGGTTGCCGAACGCGACGCGCCTGCATGGGTGCAGGCGCGTGACCTAGCCGTCCTGCTGCTACTCTATGGCGCAGGCTTGCGGATAGGCGAGGCTACCGGACTGACCGGTGAGATATTCCCGCTCGGCGAAACGCTGCGGCTCACCGGCAAAGGCGGCAAGGTGCGGATCGTGCCGATATTGCCGCAAGTGCGCGCCGCGCTGGAAAATTATGCCGAACTGTCTCCCTATAAACCCATTAAAGGCGAACCAATATTTCGCGGACTTCGCGGCGGCCCGCTGTCGCCTGCGCTGATTCGCCGTGCTGTGCAGAACGCGCGCGTTACACTGGGCCTGCCCGATACCGCGACACCGCATGCGCTGCGCCACAGCTTTGCCACGCATCTGCTGGGTGCGGGCGCGGATTTGCGCAGCTTGCAGGAGCTGCTCGGCCATGCGAGCCTGAGTTCGACGCAAATCTATACGCAGGTCGATGCGGCATTATTACTAGATGTGTACGAAAACGCGCACCCGCGTGCCTAGCTTTCGATTTTTTCGGCCACAAATGGTCGCCAGAATATGACGCGATAAATATAAAATACGACAATTAGCACAACGACTCCCGTCGATATTGGTCCCAGATAATCATTGATATTGGCCACATGCGCACCGAGTTGGTACCCCGCGGTCACCAATGCGGCATTCCATAAAAATGTGCCCGCCAGTGTCCATGCGATAAACTTTGCGGCGCGCATGTCGAACATGCCGGCCGGCAGCGATATAAGCGTACGGATGCCGGGAACGCAACGCGCGAAAAAGATGATGCCGCCGCCATGGGTCACGAAAGCGCGATTGACGCGCTCCAACTCTTGCAGGTCGACGGTCAGCCACCGGCCCCACCTTTCCACGAAGGCGTTCAATCGGACACGCGAGAGTTTGCGGCCCAGATAATACCAGAAATAATTGCCCGCCGTCGATCCGGCCGTTCCGGCCGCCAGTACCGCATAGACATTGAATTTGCCCTGCCCCGAAAACACGCCGCCCAACCCCATGATAAGTTCCGACGGAATCGGCGGTATGATATTTTCGAGCGCCATCAGCAACGCAATGCCCCAATAGCCGCCCTGTTCGATCATATCGAGCACGAAATCGGACATGTCAGGGCGTGCCCGCCAAGCGTCCCTCAATCGCGTCCCAAATCATCGCCGCGCAATCGGTGCCGTTGAAATTGTCGATGGCGACGATGCCCGTCGGCGAAGTCACATTAATTTCGGTCAGCCATTTGCCGCCGATGACGTCAATGCCCACGAATATCAGCCCGCGTTTTTTCAACTCCGGCCCCATTGCATCGCAGATACGCTGCTCTTCGTTGGTTAGCACGGTTTTTTCCGCATAACCGCCGACCGCCAGGTTGGAACGAAACTCGCCCTCGCCCGGTTTGCGGTTGATGGCGCCCGCCACTTCGCCATCGACCAGCACGATACGCTTGTCGCCGCCGCTGACCGAAGGCAGGAATTGCTGCACCATATGCGGTTCGCGCCATGTGAGGTTGAACATTTCCATCAGCGCGGACAGATTCTCGCCCGCCTCGCTCACCCGGAAAATTGCCTTGCCGCCATTTCCATGCAGCGGTTTGACGACAATATCGCCATAGCGCTTCTGGAAATCGCGCACATCCTCGATCGATCGGGTAACCAAAGTCGGCGGCATAAACTCGGCATAATCGAGCACGAACACTTTTTCGGGCGCATTGCGAACGGACACCGGATCGTTGACGACCAAAGTCTCTCCCGCCAGCCGCTCAAGCAAATGCGTGGCGGTGATATATCCCACATCGAAGGGCGGATCCTGCCGCATCAGTACGACATCGATATCGCGCCCCAAGTCGAGCTTAACCAAATCGCCAAAGCTATAATGATCGCCGCGAGCCTGGCGTACCGTGACCGGATGAGCGCGCGCCGATACCCGGCCATCCGCGTAGCTCAGCGTATCCACATCATAATGGAACAGTGCGTGCCCGCGCGTCTGCGCCGAGAGCATCAGTGCAAAACTCGAATCGCCGTTGATATTGACTTTGTCCATGGGATCCATCTGCACGGCGATTTTCAGGGACATTCACATTCCTCATTCTTTAATGGGCCTTTGATTTGTTTGCGGGCCGTTATCTGTTGGCAGTCCGGATTATCCGCCATGCCAGACATTGGGAAGATGGTGCGGCAGGCGCCATGGCGCAAGCAGGATTACGTCGATCCTGATATCTTCCCCGTGTCTGGCATACCGGGCAGCGAGGATATTGGCGGCAGCGGCGACCCGGCGCAGGCGATATTCGTCAATCGCCTCAGCCAGCGCCTGCACAGTATTGCGTGCCTTGACCTCAATAAAGGCCACGGTCCGGCCGCGCCTGGCGATCAGGTCCACCTCGCCGCGCGGCGTTTTGACCCGCCGCGCCAATATGCGCCAGCCATGCAGGCGCAGCCACCATGCCGCCCTGGCCTCCGC
>JBGTHQ010000028.1:0-208961 GCA_041746135.1 Sphingomonadaceae bacterium
GTGCCCGAGGATTGGCTGAAAGCCGTCGCCGAGAAATATCTGACGCCGGAAGTAATGGAGGCGATCACGTCGCTCGGTTCATGGGACGAGATCATGGACACGCTGAATCAGCGGCTTGAGGAGCAACAGGCCCGGCATCAGGGCGGCAATAAGTGGATCGGCACCGGCGGCACATCCCCCTATGGCAATTCGGGCTATAATCCGGAGGGCGTCCGCATCGGCGGAGAGAGCAAGCACAAGCGCGCGCTGAAGGTGTGGGACAAGCGCGAATTCCGCAATCTCGACAGCACCCGCGAACTGGGCACGCGCAACATCAAGGTGGCGCTGCGCCGCCTGCGTCGTTTCGCGCGGGAGGGGGCAGCGGACGAACTCGACATCGAAGCCACAATCGACGGCACCGCGCGGCAGGGATGGCTCGACGTCCATATGCGCCCCGAACGGCACAATGCGGTCAAGCTGCTGCTTTTCCTCGACATCGGCGGATCGATGGACCCGTTCGTGAAGCTGTGCGAAGAGCTGTTTTCAGCCGCAACGTCCGAATTCAAGCATCTCGAATTCTTCTATTTCCACAACTGCCCGTACGAGGGCGTGTGGAAGGACAATCGCCGCCGCTTCACCGAACGCACCCCGACATGGGATGTGCTTCATAAATTCGGGCATGATTACAAGCTGATCCTGGTCGGCGACGCATCGATGAGCCCGTACGAGATTACCCATCCGGGCGGATCGGTCGAACATTTCAATGAGGAAACCGGTGCTGCCTGGATGCAGCGCCTGACCACCACCTATCCGTCCGCCGCCTGGCTGAACCCGGTGGCGGAAGAGCATTGGGGATATTCGCAAAGCGTGCGGATCATGCGCGAATTGATGAGCGGCCGCATGTACGGGCTGACACTGGACGGCTTGGACGCCGCGATGCGCGAACTCACGCGCAAACATGGCTGAGTGCGCTCAGTAAAGCAGATACTCGACCCGCTGCGCTTCCCATGCCTTTTCATCCGGAATGGTTATATCATCCAAGTCCTGAGGCGTGGAATGGGGATTATCGACCCATTCGCGCAGCAACGGGCTGCCATTGATCACGTCGATCGCGAGCACGTCGTCGGTATATTCATATTTGAAATCCTTGCCGCGCCACAGACCGTAATCGGGATAGAGATTGCGGATCGCCTTCAATGCCAGAGCCTGAATGCGCCACGGCTTGAATATCTGATGGTCGTAAGACGTGCCTTCGGCATGGATGTGAACACCGTTGCACTGCATTCCTGAATGTTTGTGGAATGTCGGTTCGAACCAGCAGTCGCGCAAGATACACCCTTTTAGCCATTCCGGCGCAAGGCGCTGCATCTCGTGGATAACTGCACGCGCATCTATACCGGGTGCGCCGAACAGTTCGAGCGGCCGGGTGGTGCCGCGGCCTTCGGACAAAGTGGTACCTTCCAGCATCACCGTACCGGCATAGGCGCGCGCCATCGTCACGTTGGGCGCATTGGGACTGGGGTTGATCCACACGCGGTCCTGCGGCCAGCCATAACCGGGCGCACGCTCAGGCTCCCAGCCTACCATTTCTATCACCTTGTAATCCACTTTCAAATCCAGCTGGTCAATAAACCAGTGTCCGAGTTCGCCAAGGGTCAGGCCATGACGCATGGGCATCACCCCTGCCCCCACGAAACTTTCCCACCCGTTGCGCAGTGTCAATCCCTCGACAGGGCGTCCGGCGGGGTTGGGACGGTCCAGCACCCAGACCGCCTTGCCGTGCTCTGCAGCGGCTTCGAGCATATAGCGCAGCGTTGTGATAAATGTATAAATACGGCAGCCCAGATCCTGCATGTCGACAAGAACCGTATCGAACGTGCCCATAGCCTGCCCGGTGGGACGGCGTAATTCGCCATAGAGGCTGTAGACCGGAATATTATGGATGGGATCAGTAAAGTCTTCCGTCTCCACCATATTGTCCTGCTTGTCGCCGCGCATGCCGTGCTGCGGCCCGAAGGCGGCAGACAGATCGATATCGTCCAGACGGGCCAGAGCATCGATCGAATGCGTCAGATCGTCCGTCACCGACGCGGGATGTGCCAGCAAAGCAACGCGCTGGCATTTGAGCGGCGCGCGCAATTCGGGTTTGGCAAGAAATCTGTCTATTCCGTTTTTCATGCCGCTCCTGCTGCCCGCAGTTGGTGGATAAAACAATCACTATTATGAAAATCGGGTTCGTCGGTGCTATGCGCCAAGGCCCAGAACGACTTGCGGCCGCTCAGTTCCTCGATCACGGCGCTCAATCCGATATTCAGGGTTATATCACGCGAAAGTTCGGAAAACTGGGACAGATCGATATCGGCGAACAAGGTCAGGCTGGCGTTTTCGAGGTGCGTACGAATGACCGGTGGGGACGCTATTTCAGGATCAGGCAATTTCTTGCGATGATTTTTGAATTTATAAATGGCCCATTTGGATGATGGAGAGAAATTCATTTCGGTATAGCTTTGGCCGCCCTTCGGCTGCAGAAAAACCTCCATGCAGGTTTCCGCCCACAACTCGTCCTCGCGCTCCGGTTTGGCATGGTGCGGCAGGTTCAGCCCGTCAATGTCACCCTTAATGATATATTTCAAAATAAGGTGCCCGGACGCGGAAAGCGAGAGGTGCACCAAAATGTCGTCGACCGCGCCGCAATAACTGTCCGGATGACAATAAAGAGATAATGACATGCGGGTGCCTTTCCACTTCACCGAATCAATTGCGGCCTTGGGCTTCTGTCTGTAACGAGATGCATCATGACACACTATCAATCCGACATGTTACGTTTGCTGTATGACCGCGGTTATATTCACCAGATAACCGATGCCGAAGCGCTGGACAATGCGGCCGTCAAAGGTATCGTGCCGGGATATATAGGTTTTGATGCGACTGCACCATCCCTGCATATCGGAAACCTGGTATCGATCATGATGCTGCGGCGTCTGCAGCAAAGCGGCCATAAGCCCATTGTGGTGTTGGGCGGCGGAACGACGAAAATCGGCGATCCGTCCGGCAAGGACGAAAGCCGCCAATTGCTGACTTCGGAGAAGATTGAGGCCCATATTTCGAGCATCAGGAAATGTTTCGCCAATTTTTTGACATTCGGCGACGGTCCGACCGATGCCATTCTCGTCAATAATGCCGACTGGTTGGACAGTCTCGAATACCTGACGTTTCTGCGTGATTACGGGCCGCATTTTACGATCAACCGCATGCTGAGTTTCGACAGCGTGAAATTGCGGCTCGACCGCGAGCAACCGCTGACATTCCTGGAATTTAATTACATGATCTTCCAGGCGTACGACTTTTTGGAACTCGCGCGCCGACATAATTGCGCCTTGCAAATGGGCGGGTCCGACCAATGGGGCAATATCGTAAACGGTGTCGAATTGAACCGGCGCGCCGATGGCAATCAGGTATTCGGCCTGACCACCCCGCTGATCACCACCGCCGATGGCAGGAAAATGGGCAAAACGGCGCAGGGTGCGGTCTGGCTCAATGCAGAGCAATTGTCGCCTTACGATTACTGGCAATTCTGGCGCAATACGCAGGACGCTGATGTCGGCCGGTTTCTGCGCATATTCACGGATATCGAACTGTCTGAGATCGCGCGTCTGGAACAGTTGCAAGGCGCCGAGATCAACGAGGCCAAGAAAATACTGGCGGATGCGGCAACGACGCTTGCGCATGGGAAAGATGCGGCCATCCAAGCGGCCAATACCGCACAACAGACGTTCGTACAGGGCAACGCGGGACAGGATCTGCCGCGCTATACGGTGCGAGAAGGTACGATTTCCATTCTGGATGCCATAATATTGCTGGGTCTTTGTGCCAGCAAGGGCGAAGCCAAGCGCCTGATCAAGGGCGGCGGCGCCCGCATTGACGGAGAGCCAGTGGGCAGCGAACAGTATCAAATCAGCGGCACTCCCGGTGAAATCCGCGTTTCTGCTGGAAAAAAGAAACATGGAATATTAGTGTTTTAGACAATTAATCTGGATTAATCATTGCCAATTTACTCTTTGTTGAAATTTCCCGTGCATAACGAGCGGGTTAAATCATTCGAGGATAAACATGAACAAGGGCGCTAACCTTTCCGTGGTGGATCTACGCCGTGCAGCGCGTCATGCGGTCGATCACGCGATTATCGCGGAGCACCGGCAACTGGGTGATATCAAAACGCATATTATCAATATCTCCGACAACGGTTTCATGACCGAAGGCCCGATGCCACTCGGCAAAGGTGAGCGCATCACCATTCGCTTGCCCGTGGCCGGTCGTATCGAGGCGCATCTGATCTGGGAAGTCGGTGGCCGCTGCGGATTCCAGTTCGAACGCGTGATCCGTCTCAACGAATTTCTCGACATGGTGGAAATGCTCAACCCCGCCAGCAACGCGCGCCGGGGCCGTTAGGCCGTTAAGTCCACAGCCATTGCTCGCGCAACAATCCATAGATAAAGCTGTCCCGCACGCCGATATGGGTTTTCCATTCGCCGCGTAACCGTCCTTCCTGCTGGAAACCCAATCTTTCCAGCAAAGCGATTGACGGTGCGTTCTCCGGGTCGACATCGGCAAATATACGGCGAAGATTGAGGGTGCCGAAACCATATTGGATGATCCGCGTGCGGCTTCGAAGGCAATCCCCTTGCCCCATGCATCGCGCCGCAGGATATATCCCATTTCGCGAACGTCCGCGCGGCGAGCAATGAGAACCACCCAGCCCAGCGCCCGATCGTCATCGCCGGTGATGGCCCATGTCGGATAGGCATCTCCCTGGGCATTGCCCGCAACATATTCGCGCGTCTGGTCGACATTTTCATGCGGCCCTTGGGACCAGTATCTCATGAGCGCAACGTCGGAAAATGCGGCATGCAGCGATTCGGCATCATCCATTTTCAAAGGACGCAGCACCAGTCGTTTGCTATTCAGGATCGGCAGAGTCATTCGCCTGTCAGCGCGGTGACCAACGCCTTTACTTTTTTCTGTCGCCATTGCGGCGTGGGGGCCACTATCCAGTAAGCGCGCGCAGATGCGCGGGGATCGCCGACAGCCGCAATTCTTCCGGCATCCATATCGCACTTTGCCAGCAATAACGGTATCGTGCACTGGCCAAATCCGGCAATGGCCGCCTGCAGCGCCAGCCCCGCGTCCGCTACCTGCATCACCGGTTCTTCCCTATCATCCTCGCCTTTGCGATAACCGCAGCCAGGCCAGCTTATCCAGCTTTCGGGACCGTCCGGTGCCGCGACCGTCACAAATTCAGCGGTGCCGATACGCACCCCCTCCAGATCTCCAGGCCCGTCAGCCAGACGGAAAGCCAGGTCCAGATTGGCCTCGGTAAAATCTATATCCTCGTCACCCGAGACAAGCGAATAACGCACATCAGGATGGTCGCGTTTGAAATCGGCGAGTCGGGCATGCAGCCATTTTTCGGCAAAGTCGCGCGGCACGGCAATAGTGTAGTTGTGCGAGGATTGGCTGGCCTGCATCGCTTCGACCGCATCTTCGAACAGCAGAAAGCCGCTGCGCAGCGAATCGAGACCGGCCATCGCCTCATCGGTGAGCTCCAGTCCTTTGGGCGTGCGGCGAAACAGCACCAAGCCCAGCATATCCTCCAACGCGCGAATCTGCTGCCCCACGGCGGCGGGTGTGACCGCGAGTTCGTCGGCGGCACGCGTAAAACTGAGGTGCCGTGCCGCAGCATCCAGGACGCGCAGGCCATTTAGCGGAAGATGTGTTCTTTTCATGATCCTGTCTCTATCGCGCCGTTGCCGGCGCGATGAGCGGGAAATGCGGGATGATGACATCGATCACCGAATCATCGTCGCGCAACATGCGGAAAGACCCTTTCATGCTGCCCGTCGGGGTACCCAGCGGGCAACCGGATACATAGTCATGTGTCTTGCCGGGTTCGAGCACGGGCTGCTCTCCCACCACGCCCTCGCCCTCCACAATATTGATGGCACCGCGCCCATCGGTAATCTGCCAGTGTCGCGTGAGAAGCTGGACAATCTTGCCCCCATGATTCTCGATGCGGATATGATAGCTCCAGAACCAGCGTCCTTTCTCCACGCGCGACTGGTCGTGCAGGAAACTGACGGACACACGGACGGTGATATCTTCGGTGGTGGCGCTATGATCGAAAAAACTCTGCATGGTGATATTATGGCCTCACATGCCGATAGATGAAAGGGCCTGATGCAAATCTTCCATCAAGTCGATCGGGTCTTCCAAACCGATATTCAGGCGCAGCATATCTTCGGTAATACCGACCTCGATCCGGGCTTCCTCGGCCAGACCGTAATGGGTGGTGCTACTGGGATGCGTCATCAGCGACCGGCTATCGCCAATATTGTTGGAAATGTCGATCAGTTGCAGCGCATCGAGAAGGCCGTGAGACTGCGCACGTCCGCCGCCCAGATAGAGCGACATGATCGGCCCCCCCGCGTCCATTTGCGACATTGCCAGCTTGTGCTGCGGATGCGAAGCCAGCGCCGGATAATTTACCCGTTCGACACGGGTTTCGAGGAATTGGGCAATTTGCAGCGCATTGCTACTCTGGCGACGGATTCGCAGATCGAGCGTCTCCAGAGCTTTCAATACCACCCAGGCGTTGAATGCGCTCAGCGTTGGTCCGGTGTTTCTAGTGAAAGGCAGCAAACTGTCGTTGATGAACGCGTCGCTGCCGCACACCGCACCGGCAAGCACGCGGCCCTGCCCGTCCATCATCTTGGTCGCGCTATAGGCCACCACATCGGCGCCGAACTGCATTGGTCGTTGCAGCACATTGGTGGCAAAGGCATTGTCGACCACGCTAACAATTCCGCGCGCTTTGGCGAGTCCGCAGACGGCCTCAAGATCAATGATATCCATCGTCGGATTGGCGGGCGTTTCAAAGAAAAACACTTTGGTCTCGGACCGGATCGCGGCTTCCCACTGAGCGATTTCGCGCCCGTCGATTATCGTGGTTTGGATACCGAATTTAGGCAGCAACGTATCGGTCAGCCAGCGGCACGACCCGAACAATGCGCGGCTCGCCACGACATGATCGCCGGTTTCGAGCTGGCACAGCAAGGCCGCCGTCATCGCCGCCATGCCCGTAGCCATCGATCGGCAGGCTTCCGATCCTTCCATCAGCGCAATACGCTGTTCGAGCATCTCGACAGTCGGGTTTTGCAGGCGGCTATAGGTCATGCCCTGCTGCTCGCCGGAAAACCGCGCTGCGGCATCCGCGGCGCAGTCATAGGCATAACCCGATGTCAGGAACAGGGCTTCGGACGTTTCGCCATATTCGCTGCGCGCGGTCCCGCCGCGAATCGCCTGCGTTGCGGGCCGCCATTTGCTGGTAATGCTGCGGTCCTGGCCGGTTTTTCTTTTCATATTCTCACTCCGCGGTTGTTCCACCGTCTAAATTATAACCTTGCGACCACCGCATCGCCAATCTCGGCGGTACTGGCGCTGCCGCCCAGATCGCGGCTCAGAACACGGTCGTTCAATGTCTTTGCCACCGCGGCCTCTATGCGATCCGCTTCCGCCGCCCTGTCAAAGCTGTAGCGCAGCATCATCGCCGCGGACAAGAGCATCGCGGCGGGATTGGCAATTCCCCGTCCGGCAATATCGGGCGCGCTGCCATGAATCGGCTCGTACAGTCCCTTGCGCCCTTCGCCCAGCGAGGCCGAGGCGAGCAGGCCGATCGATCCCACGCACATGCTGGCCTGGTCGGACAGGATATCGCCGAACAGATTGCCGGTGACGATCGTATCGAATTGTCCGGGATTGCGCACCATCTGCATCGCCGCATTGTCGACATACATATGCGTGAGTTCGACATCGGAATATTGCGCCGCAGTTTCTATCAAGACCTCACGCCACAGAACCGAGGTTTCCAGCACATTGGCCTTGTCCACCGAGCAAAGCCTGCTGCGCCGTGCCTGCGCCGTACGAAAAGCGACATGCGCGATGCGGGCGACTTCGTCCTCGTCGTACCGCATGGTGTCAAAGCCTTCGCGGCGACCCTCGGCTGTTTCGCGCCGTCCGCGCGGCTGCCCGAAATAAACGTCACCGTTGAGCTCGCGCACGATCATAACATCAATTTCGCGCGCAATTTCGAGTTTGAGCGTCGAGGCGTTCTCCAGACCCGGAAAGACGGCGGCAGGGCGCAAGTTGGCGAACAGGCCGAGTTCTTTGCGCAACCCCAGTATCGCCTCTTCGGGCCGCAAATCTCGCTCCAGAGCATCGCACCTCGGATCGCCGACCGCGCCGAACAGGATCGCGTCGCAATCTTTCGCCAGTTGCAAGGTAGCCGGCGGCAGCGGATGGCCTTCGGTATGATAGGCCGCGCCGCCGATCGACGCATGGCTGAGCCGCAATTCCGGCATATCCAGCGCGGCGAGCAACTTTTCGGCCTCGGCCATAATCTCGGGACCGATGCCGTCGCCCGCCATGATCGCAATATGCATGCGTTTCTCCAGCCCTTATATGTTGCGCTTCTCTCCTGCCCTGCCCTGCCGGTTCAGGCAACCGTCCTTTTCATCCGGTCGACCAGCATGTGCCGCGACAGATAGGCGTCGGCGCGGAGCCCATCGAAAAAATGCCGCTCGATAAAATGGCCGGTCAGTTTCAGGGCATCGAATATCTGCTCCCAGTCAGGCGCGGCGCCACCTTTCAGGAAAGCGGGCAGCAGCAGCAACAAATGTTCGCGCCCCTGCGCCGCGTATATGCTGACCGCCCCGCCGCTTTTGGGGCTGACATAGGCCAGATCCTCCGCTCTGCCTGTCACGACGCAGTGCTGCAAATCCAGCCCGAAACCCATTTGCGCCAGCAGCAAAAGCTCGTAACGCACCAGAGCAGCCGCCCAGCCCCGTGCCGACGGTGCCCCCGCGACAGCGTCCAGCACCGCCGAAAATGCACTGTAGAGCGAGGGATAGGCCTGCTCCTCGGGCAATACCCGGGCGGTGAGCAATGTCATCCATTGATAAGCGGCGGCCGACAGCGGCTGGTCGTAATAAGGCGCACGGCTTTCCACCAGTTCCAGCGACAAGCTCGCCAGCTGATCGTCGTTGCGTCGGCGAAACTCGGCCGCCACGATATTCGCAGGCATAAGAATCGGCCGCCGGGTGCGCGATTTGGCGCCCTGCACATATCCTGCTATCAACCCGTTAGAGGGCGTGAACAGCCGCACCACGCATCCATGTTCGCCATGATCGCGCGTGGTGCACACGATTCCCTCGGTTCGGATCACGCTCACCTGCGCGCGCGCCTATCCATGAAAATAATCGTAAATGCTCTGCGCCATGGTTTTGGACACGCCGGGCGCGCGTTGCAGATCGTCAAGCGAGGCCCCGCGCACCGCCTTGGCCGTTCCGAAATGCATCAACAAAGCGCGTTTGCGCGCCGGACCGATGCCCGGAACCTCGTCGAGCGGGCTGCTGCCCATCGCCTTCTTGCGCCGGGTGCGGTGCGCACCGATCGCAAAGCGGTGCGCCTCGTCGCGCAGCCGTTGCAGGTAATAGAGCACCGGCGAATTCATCGGCAGCGTAAACTCGCGCCCGCCGGGCATATAGAATGTCTCGCGCCCCGCATTGCGGTCCGGCCCCTTGGCCACGCCGACGAGATTCACATCCTCGATACCCAGTTCCCCCATTGCGTCCTGCGCCGCGCGCAATTGCCCCTTGCCGCCGTCGATCAGGACCAGATCGGGCCAGTCGCCCTTGTCGCGGTCCGGATCCTCGCTCTGCGCCCGCGCGAACCGGCGTTCCAGCACTTCGCGCATCATGCCGAAATCGTCGCCCGGGACAGTATCGGGGTTCTTGATGTTGAACTTGCGATAGGCGTTCTTGCGGAATCCCTCCGGTCCGGCAACGATCATCGCGCCGACCGAATTCGTCCCTTGGATATGGCTGTTGTCATAGGTTTCGATACGGTCCGGAATGTCCTCCAGATCGAACAGGTCGGCCAGTTCGCGCAAAATCTTGGCCTGGCTAGCGGTTTCCGCTTTGCGGCGGCTCAGCGCTTCATTGGCATTGCGTTCGGCCTGTTCCATCAGCCGGCGGCGTTCTCCGCGCTGCGGTACCAGTATCTCCAGCTTGTGCGAGAGCTGTGCCGACAGCGCTTCATGCATCAGCTCACGTTCGAACAGCTCGCGATCAACCAGAATCAGCCGTGGCGGCGGCATGTTTTGGTAAAATTGCATGATAAAGCTGGACAGGATTTCCGGTCCCTCGACATCCTCGACATGCGCCGGGAAAAAACTGCGATGGCCCCAATTATGGCCTGCGCGGATAAAAAAGGCCTGGATGCAGGCGGTGCCGCCCGCTTGCGCGAGCGCGAAGATGTCGGCATAGCTGACGCCTTTGGCGCTGACCGACTGGCTGCCCTGAATAAATGTGAGCGCTTTCAACCGGTCGCGGACGCTGGCGGCCTGTTCGAAATCCAGATTTTCCGCGGCGGCCTGCATTTGTTCGCCCAGGCGTGCCTGCACATCGGTCGATTTCCCCATCAGGAAATTACGCGAATCATCGACCAGTTTGGCGTAATCCTCCTTGCCGATCCGGTCCACGCAGGGCGCCGAACAGCGTTTGATCTGGTAGAGCAAACAGGGCCGAGAGCGGTTATTAAAGAAACTGTCGCTACACGAGCGCAACAAAAACAGTTTCTGCATCGAATTGAGCGTGCTGGTGACTGACCCGGCGCTGGCGAAGGGTCCGAAATACTGCCCCTTATATTTCTGCGCCCCGCGATGTTTGTACATGCGCGGAAAATCATGATCATCGCGCAGCAATATATAGGGAAAACTTTTATCGTCGCGCAGCAGCACGTTATAGGGCGGGCGAAATTTCTTGATGAACTGCGCCTCGAGCAGCAAAGCCTCCGCCTCGCTGCTGGTCGTGACGATCGTCATTGACCGGGTTTGCGACACCATTCGCTGCAAGCGCCGCGACAGCCGGTTGACCTGAACGTAGTTATTGACCCGGTTACGGAGCGCGCGAGCCTTGCCGACATAGAGCACGTCGCCGCGCGCATCCTGCATCCGATAGACACCCGGCTGCGGTACCAGTGTCACCAGCGTCTTACGGATCGCCTCGATGCCCATTTCGAGATCGGGCTTGTCCGCACCCTTTACGGTGTAGGTCGCATTTTCCTCGCGGAAACGGTCGGGGGAATTGGGATCGGACATGCTGCCCCAATATGGGGATAGCACAGTACGGGTCAATCAGATTATATCTGCACAAACCGACCAATCCCACCTGCGCGAAAACGGCATTAGGCTGTCGGCATATTAGGTGTTGAGCTGGCTGCCCAACGACGCGATGGTTTCGTCGACCAGGGCTTGGTCGGCGGCGGCATCGTGCACATCGCCGATCAAATCCGCGGACGCCTTTCTCGCGGCATTGGCGACTTTACGGCGAATGTCGGAAATAGCCGCACGCTCGGCAGAACCGATCTTGTCTTCCGCCATTTTCTTGCGCCGCTCGACCAAAGCAGTTGCGTCGATTTTAGCCTGTTCCTGAATCAACTCGGCTTCCTGCTGTGCCCGATCAATCATATCTTCAGCTTCGGTCATGGCCGATGCCATTTTCGCTTCATATTCGGCTTTAAGCTGTTCCGCTTCGCCGCGCAATTTCTTGGCTTCGTCGAGCTGGCTGCGAATTTCGCCAATTTGTTTATCGAGCGACCCGGCGATCAGCGATGGCACTTTTTTCCAGACCAATATGCCGATGAAAACGAGCATCGCCACCGAAACCCATGCCGTGGCGGTGAGTCCCAGGGCGGACGGTTCGTAATAGGCTTCGCCCGCAACCTCTGCGAGCACGAAAATCATCTCAGACATGCGCCAGCGCTCCCTTGACCGCCTGCACGGCCTTGGCCTTGGTGACTTTGGCGGCGGTCAGTTTGGAAACGATGTCCTGTGTCGCTTCTGCGGTCACGTTTTCGATTTCGGCCATAGCCGCTTTGGTTTGCGCGGCGATTTCCTCTTCGGCCTTGGCGATCTTCACGGCAATGCGTTTATCCGCATCGCTTACGCGCTTATCGGATGCCAGAGCCGCAGCCTTCTTGGCTTCTGCGGTCAGCTTCTGCGCTTCTTCGCGGTCGGCGGATTGGCGCGCTTTGTATTTCTCCTCGATATCATCCGCCTGTCTGTGCGCGATCCGTGCAGCGTTCAAGTCGTCGGAAATACGCTTGTTGCGCGAATCCACTGTCGATTGCACTTTTGGCAACATTGAGCGACCGATAACGAGGTAAACGAGACCGAAGGTGATCAACAGCCAGAAAAGCTGCGAACCAAAAGTCGATACCAATTGGGAAATCTGGGGCATATCGCGTGTCCGCTGTTAAACCGTGAAATTATCTGGCCTGTATAGCATCGCATCGCCCGGGGGCAACCGCACCACCATGCAGGAAATACCCGGCCAGCAAGGTTCGAAAACCGCTGGCTGGACATGTTCAGTCAGGCAACGAAGATCAGGATCATCGCGACCACGAATGCCAGCAGGCCCAAAAGCTCGGCTGCGGCGAAACCGATGAACAGACGGCCCTGCTGGCCGTCGGCTGCTGCCGGATTGCGCAACGCGCTTTCGAGGAAGGAACCGAATACGTTACCCACACCAATGGCGGCCATACCGGCACCAATTGCTGCAAGACCCGCACCGATCAGTTTTGCTGCTTCTGCGTCCATTTTACTACTCCTTGAATTAAACTTGAAATGAAAGTGATTGAAACGAAAGTCCTAGTGCAAATTCTCGGCATCGTTGATGTAAAGCGACGTGAGAAGTGCAAAAACATAGGCCTGGATGACTGCCACCAGCAATTCCAGCGCGCTGATACCGACCATCAGGGTCAGGCTGGGCAGCCCCACCAGCAGCCCGTATCCGGCGCCGGCATTGGTCGAATTAATGACGAATCCGCCCAGAACCTTGAGCAAAACGTGCCCCGCGGTCATCGCCACGAACAGCCGCAGACCCAGGCTGAACGGACGGACCATGAACGAGATGAACTCGATCGGGGCAATAAAAGGAATCATCACCAGCGGCGTGCCCTGCGGCACGAACAGCGAAAAGAAATGCAGCCCATGTTTCCAGAAACCGACGATCAGCACGATCGAAAAGCTCACCACAGCCAGGATGCCGGTGATCGCGATATGGCTGGTCACCGTAAACGGATGCAGGCCCAGCACGCCGATCGGCAACATGCCCAAGATGTTGGCGAAGAGGATGAACATGAACAGCGAAAAGACATAAGGTATGTATTTGCGGCCATTCTCGCCGACATTGCTGGTCAGCATATTGGTGATGAAATTGCTGAAGCTTTCCACCATCACCTGCCAGCGGCCCGGAATAATTTCACGTTTCATACCGCCCAGCATGAATATCCACAGCGCACCCAGCGTCAGCAGCATCCACAAGGCGCTGTTGGTAAAATTGATCGTCTGACCCGCAATTTCGAAACCACCCGGAAAGATCGGCTCGATCAGGAACTGATGCATAGGGTCGATTTTGCCTTCTTGACCTGCCACGCTATTTCCTCACGACTTTGTGCGTAAACCAAAGGGGCCGGAGCCCCATGAAAACTTTACTCCCGACCAGTCTGCTTTTCAGCCTTTTCACGGGCGATGCGGGACTGTGCGTTCGACAACCTGATAATATTCCTGAACACCACAATAATCCCCAGAAAGAGGAAGATGAGCAGAAACCAGGGCGATGTGCCAAATATCAGGTCGAACAACCATCCAAACAGCAAACCGCCAGCAATACCGCCGATCAGTTCGGCCAGAATACGGTTGCCCATCCGATAATTCGCATCGGTTGCTGGCTTCGTATCGCGGCCCGACCGAATCGTTTCGGTGGCGTCGGCCCGGCGAATACGTTCTTCGAGAGAATCTATCCGCGGATCTTCGCCGCCAATCGGTTGCCCGGATTTTTCCTCTGTCATGATAGCTCCCGTTTTCTGCCGATTGGCAAGTGCAGGCGCGCGACACAACAGCGGTCAAACCCGCCAAGGCGCGGCCCGTTTAGAAAGAGCGCACCATTAAGTCAATGGTCATGCTGCACCGGCGAAGTGGGTTTTTACCGAACATAAAAAAACAGCACCGAAACGAACCGTTTCGATGCTGTTTCAAATCATGTTTTGGCGGGTTAGCTTAGGGGCAGCGCGCATCACGAACGGGCGGGGCGCTGGTGCGCGTCAGCCATTCGCCCGAGGGCGACTGGTATTTCTCCCCCGCCGATGTACGTGCAATCGCATCACACCCGGTGGTAAAGGCAAAATCCTGCGGCGTTGCGTTGTTTTCGCCCGCTTTGCGAATGTAAAAGGCCTTGCGCTTGATATTAATGTCGTCAACCATTGCCTTGATCGCCGCCGACGGTGACAATACGAATCCCAGATAGCCGTCGGGTTTTTCACCGATCAACCCCTGGGCACGGGCCGATTGGTAGGCCGGGTCGCGCTGGGCATGGGCCGCGGTCGAAATCGCGACGATGCCTAGGCTGGCTGCTATTGCTGTCATCACTATCTTACGCATTAAAATATCTCCGGATTTTGATCTATCAGCGCCTTGGCGTCACCCGCGAGCCGATAGACGACTTCCTGTTTGATGTTGATGTTCAGGTTGATGACGATTGGTTTATCGGGAGCGGCCACGTTCACGCAACTCTGCAGTCCCAATCCCATCGCCAAAATCGCTGGCATCATTATTCGTTTTTGGCCCAATATCATTATGCCCGCCAGAGTGGCAGTATAACGAGATGAGGTCAATTCATGGTCGTTCATGGCATATTCTCGCTTTCCAGAGGCTGAACGGTGGGTTCATCGCCCAATTCATTTTCCCGGCGTATTTCGGGAAGTGCAGGCTTGTCGGCATTGGGTTTTACAGGTTCTGCCGGCAGTTCTATCCCGCGAATCAAACCCGCCGCGACAGGATCGAGCACGTATTCGGTATCATAGAGCGATCGTCCCGTGGTGATGAGCTGCATGAACGGCGCGGTGATGGTGACGTTGAATTCGAGCGGTATCTTGGCCAGTTCGCGCGTAATATAATTCTGAATAAACCCCTTGCGCACGCCTTCTCCCTGCGAAATGCCGGACATGTTGATTTCGGTGACGATCTCGCCGTCGAGCGGGCCGTTCATCCGGATCGTCAGTTCCTTGTATCTGAGCGACTTGAGAGCATCGAATGCATAATTCACGATTGGGCTCAAATCCTCGTACGTCAGCTGACCGACATAGGCGAGCGTGCCGCCCGCGTTGCGCACATCCAGCCTGCCGCCCTCGATACGCCCGCCATTCTGATCGAATATCATCGGCAGACGTCCGTCGAAAGTTCCAGTGGCGGTCAGGTTTTCGAAATCGAACTTCAGTAGGAATTTCGCCGCATCCATCCCCTCGATGCGGAACACAAGATTGCGGTTCTTTTCCTCGGAAAAGTCGAGAATAGTGGGTTCCAGATAAAGTGTACCGCCCGAAAACGGCCATACGCCCTCCTCAATCTTGACGCGCTGCTCCGGCAGCAACTGGTATCGCACCACGCCATCGCTCGCGGATATACCCGGATTGACTTCTGCCATGCGAATGATCTGACCGGGTGCTGTTTCCAGCCCTAGAAGGTCGGAAAATACGATCTCGCCCGACAACGCCGTCACAGGGCCAAAGGCAGCGGCAAGATCGATATCGTCGGTGTGGAACGTGCCGGTACTGGATACGCCGCCGCTATCCCAGTCGATCCGGCCCTTCCCCCGCACTTCGCCCTGGACATTGGCGATCACGCCCAGCGTCAGGCCGGTCAGCATTTCGGGTTGCAGGGTATCGTTGAACATGATGCCCGCGACATCGAGGTCCGCGCCGCCGCGCGCGCGGTTCAGGTCGTGGCGAATATCCACGGCGACAACTTCTAAGTTCGTTTTGGGTTCGCGCAATGTGCCCGTAGCGGTGATGATACCGCCATCCAGACGCAGCCTTGTGTCGCGCGTGACGAGCGGCTGGAACCGGTCCAGCTGTTCGCGATCGGACAATGTCCAACTGTCGGCCCGCACTTCCAGCACCGCATCGGCAAAGCGCAGGTTTCCGCTGCCGTCGGTGATATCAAGCGGCACGTTGGACAGCCCGGCATCCGCGCCGGTAAAGCTGCCGGTAAAATCGCGGCCGAACATACCCGTGAAGTTGTCGGCAGTAATAGTGGTCAGCGTCTCGCGGCCGATGGTGATACGCAGGTTGTCGGCATCGATTCGCCCCGGCAGCGAAAATGCGAGGCGCGAGGCTTTCACGGCGATCGGTGTATCGCCAAGATACCCCGCAAACTGACCGTCGGGCAATCTCGCCGATACGATATATTCGCCGCCGCGCTGGCTGAGCATATATTGCCCGCCATTGGGACACAGGCGGATGCTGTCGGCATCGCTGCGCAGCCCGGCGTATTTGAAAGCCGCGAAACGGAGGCTTTCACAGCCAGTGTACATGCGCAATCCCGTAGCGGACGACCACCCGCCGCTCAGAGGAATGTGAAGATCGCGAATATATCCGCCCGGCAGCGGTCCGGAAATCCGCGCCTGACCGGAAAAGCCGTAAGCCCCGGCTCCATTTTTCTGGATCACCAGCAGCGGAAGCGCCAGCGCGGAATCGTTCGCGCGGTATTGCGCCATGCGCGCTTTGACGCGAAAGCTGTTGACACTCAGCGCTTCGAAATCGGCGGACAGTTGCGGCAATCCCTTACCGCGCAGTGCGAACGAACCGCCCGCGCTACGCAGCCCGGTCTTGCCGAACGCGATGCGAATATTTTCCGCTTCCGCAAGCCGCTCGCCTTTAGCATTGCTAGCCCTGATATTGCGGACGAACAGGCGCGTCGAGTCCGGGTCGTACCGAACGCCGACCGGCGCACGCAGCGTCATGTTCCGGCTCTGCGCGCGCGTTTGCCGGACAAACTTGTCCAGTAACGCGCTGAACGGCGTCTCTCGGGTGTCTCGGGCAATAGCGGAGAGTTTGCGCCACTCGCTGTCCGGCGCATTTATACGGGCCGCACGCACGTCTCCGTCGAAACGGCCCGCGGTAAAATCAGGATTGGCAGAAAAATCGCCGTTGAGCGCAGTCGATCCGGATTGCACACCATATATATCCGCATTTCTGGCGCGGGCATCGGTGGTGGCTTTCAAGCTGTCCCCGTTAAAATCGATTTTGGTATTGGCGGTGAGTTGGGCTGCCGACATGGCACCGTAGCGCAATGTATTCAGCACCGCATCAGTGCTGGCGGTAAATGTCTTGAAATCGCGTGCGAGCGTCAGTTTCGTTTGGATATCGCTCTGGCCAGTGCGCAGACCCTGATCTGTGCAGCTTACCGACGCGAACCGAAAAGGTCCGTCAAATCGGGGTGCGCCACCAGGAATGGACACTGCACCAAACAATGTCGGACGGGTAATGATACAACCCTCCACGTCCAGTTGCCGGGATATGGCGGCCAAGTTCCCCTTGAACCCGTATCGCAAATTGCCGTCACCATTTGCGGTTATGCCGATAACCCCATAATCCGTATCCAGCCGCGCGCGGGCGTCGACAAGCGAGAGGCGAAAATCGGGCAGCTGGGGCGGCTGGCCGGAATCGGATTGCAAAAAGGGATCGAGTGTTCCCAAAGACAGCACACCGTTTTTATAGCTGCCGAAAAGGCGCAGACCTTCCAGTTTGACGCGGTCAATTTTTACTCCGCCCCAAACCGGGTCCAGATACAGTTCGAGCCGTTTCACACGTGCATCGGGACTTTCGGGATCGCCAACGACGATGTTTTTCAGCACCTCCCGGTCGATACCGATTTCCTCGACATCGTAGCTTGCCTCCACGCCCAGTCTTTCCAGTTCCGCGGAAACATAGTCGCGCGCAATATTCTCGCGCTGATTATAGGCAATGATGGCGGCCACGATCAGCAACAGCAAAACCGCACCCGAAATCTGCAGCGCGGTGCGGCGGAATGAGAAACGTCTGGCCCCCGCGCTGTCTGGTTCGGTTTCGGACATGGCCGCGAATATGCCCGCGCACGCTTGTAAGCGCAATAACGGAAGCGCGGGCGTCATTAAATAAGCCAGCGATAATGGCCGCTTGCATCATATAAGACACGGACTATGATCGCTTTTATGACGGCCCGGCGACCCGAAACCAACCCGACACACCATGAAGGCAGTGGCCACCGGGCGCGGCTGCGCGAACGTCTGTTGCGCGGCAATAACGAGGCTCTGCTTGATCACGAGCTGATCGAATATCTGCTCGCGCTCGCTATACCGCGGCGCGATACGAAGGGGCTAGCCAAGCTGCTGATATCGGAGTTCGGCAGTCTGGCCGGCATATTGTCGGCGCCGTCCGACAGCCTGCTGGCGATAAAAGGTATGGGTGAAAGCAGCGTCGCCGCGCTGAAAATCGCGCAAGTCTCCGCGCTCCGACTTATCAACGAACCGGTCAGACAGCAGCCTATTCTCGGCAGCTGGGCCACATTGCTCGACTATTTGCGTGCGGACATGGCGCATCTGACGATCGAACGCGTGCGCGTACTGTTTCTCAACAGCAAGAACATGCTGATCCGCGACGAGCACATGGGCGACGGTTCGGTCGACCAGTCCGCGATCTATACGCGGCAAGTGATCAAACGCGCGCTCGACCTGGGCGCGGTCGCGGTCATCCTCGTCCACAACCATCCCAGCGGCAATCCCAGCCCCAGCAAGCAGGATATCGCCATTACCCGCGATATAGTGGAGGCCGGACGCAGATTGGGCATATCGGTGCATGACCATGTGATTATCGGCAAGGAAGGCCATGTCAGCATGCGGAGCAAAGGCCTGATCTGAAGCATCGCACCTTCCCCTTTTGCCCGCTTCCTGCTAGCCGCACGGCCATAGTCTTCGCGAATCCACTTTACCTGACAGGAACTCTCCATGGTCCCACGCTATGCCCGCCCCGAAATGACAGCCATCTGGGAACCCGAATCCAAATTCCGCATCTGGTTCGAGATCGAGGCGCACGCGACCGATGCTCTCGCCGAGCTCGGCGTGGTGCCGCAAAGTGCAGCCAAGGCCATCTGGGAAAAGGGCGCATTCGAAGTCGAACGGATCGACGCCATCGAAGCCGAGGTGAAGCACGACGTGATCGCTTTCCTGACTAACGTCGCCGAACATGTCGGCGATCAAGCGCGCTTCATGCACCAGGGGATGACGAGCAGCGATGTGCTCGACACCTGCCTGTCGATACAGCTGATGCGGGCCACCGATTTGCTGCTCGAAAAAATGGACCGGCTGTTGGCTGCGCTCAAAACGCGTGCGCACGAGCATAAATATACTGCCACGATCGGCCGCAGTCATGGCATTCACGCCGAGCCCACGACGTTCGGGCTGAAACTGGCCCAGGCCTATGCCGAATTTGCCCGCGGCCGGGTGCGCCTGGTCGAAGCCCGCAAGGAAATCGCCACCTGCGCGGTCAGCGGAGCGGTCGGCACGTTCGCCAATATCGACCCGCGCGTGGAGGCGCATGTGGCCGAGAAAATGGGACTGGAGATCGAACCGGTTTCGACGCAAGTTATCCCGCGCGACCGGCACGCTGCCTATTTCGCCATATTGGCCGTGATCGCGTCGAGCATCGAACGCCTCGCCACCGAAATCCGGCATCTGCAGCGCACCGAAGTTCTGGAGGCAGAGGAATATTTCTCGCCGGGCCAAAAAGGCTCGTCCGCGATGCCGCACAAGCGCAACCCGATCCTGACCGAGAACCTCACCGGTCTCGCGCGTATGGTGCGCAGCTATGCGCTGCCCGCGATGGAGAATGTCGCGCTATGGCACGAACGCGATATCTCGCACTCCTCGGTCGAACGCTATATCGGTCCCGATGCCACTATCACACTCGATTTCGCGCTACACCGGTTGACGGGCGTAATCGAGAAACTGCTGGTCTACCCGGAACGGATGCAGAAAAATCTCGACCGCATGGGCGGACTGGTGCATTCGCAGCGCGTGTTGCTGGCGCTCACCCAGGCGGGGATCAGCCGCGAGGATGCGTACCGTATCGTTCAGCGTAACGCGATGAAAGTATGGGGATCGGACGGCGAACTGTCGTTGCTGGACTTGCTCAAGGCCGATGCCGACGTCGCTGCGAAGATCAGCGCAGGGGACTTGGCCGACAAGTTCGATCTCGATTATCATTTCAAGCATGTCGATACGATTTTCGATCGCGTCTTCGGCGCATAAGATTTGCACCGGTGCAGGCAATATGCCAGAAAGGTCGGATAGGCGGAGGTAACGACGTGGATTGGGCAGCAGGGGAAGTAAGATGATTTTTTTAAGGGCGCTGCTGGTTTTTCTTTTGTTCGTGGTTCTTTTCCTGTTCTGGTGGACCAATGCCGTGCGTATCGATCTCGACCTGGGCTTTATCGCTATAGAGGCACGCGCGGCAACATTCATTCTCACGGCATTTCTCATCGGTTTTCTGCCGCTCTGGCTGTACTACCGCGCAATGCGCTGGCGTCTCAAACGCCGCATCGCCACGCTCGAGGCGCAAAACAGCCCGCCGCCCCCCAAGCCGCTCGATCTCGGTACCAAACCGGTGGCCGATAAGGACAATAATCGATTTTCGTCCGTATAGATTTCCTGAAAGGCTGCCGTGTCCAACCCGATATTCCTTGCCATCGATACGCCCTCGCTTGAACAGGCAAACGAACTTGTCAAATCGGTCCGCGACCATATCGGCGGCGTGAAGCTGGGTCTCGAGTTTTTCTGCGCGCATGGCCATCATGGCGTGCACGAAATCAGCCATCTCGGTCTGCCAGTATTTCTTGACTTGAAGCTGCATGATATTCCCAATACCGTGGCCGCCGCGATGCAGTCCATCCATGTGCTGGAGCCCGCCATTGTCACTGTCCACGCCGCGGGAGGCCGGGCGATGATGGAAGATGCCAAGGCGGCGGCGGGGTGTAACACCAAGGTTGTGGCCGTCACCTTGCTTACCAGTCTGGATGAAAAGGATATGACGCGCGTCGGCTATACCGGCAATGCGCATGACCAGGTTGCGCGCCTCGCCGATCTGGCGCAGGAAGCGGGTCTGGACGGGATCGTGTGTTCGGGACACGAAGTGAAAGCGGTCAAGAAAGTCTGGAAAAAAGGATTTTTCGTCATTCCGGGCGTTCGCCCAGCCGATGGCAAAATGGGCGACCAGAAACGCACCATTACGCCGCGCCAGGCACGCGATAACGGTGCTTCGATCCTCGTGATCGGCCGCCCCATATCCAAATCGGCCAAACCGCTCGACGCGGCGCGCGCGATCGAAGCAACGCTGTAGGCCATTTTCATGACGGACATCAAAATTTGCGGACTTTTCGAATGCGATCATATCGACGCGGCGGTCGATGCCGGCGCCTCGCATATCGGTCTCGTACACTTTGAACAAAGCCCCCGGCACGTAGGCCTGGACCAGGCAGCGGCGTTGCGCGCGCATGCGGGAAAGCGGGTAAAAACCGTGCTGCTTCTGGTCAATGCCGACCCGGAAACAACCGGCAAAGCGATTGAAAAGGTCCGTCCCGATATCCTCCAGTTCCATGGCAGCGAAACGCCCGAATGGATTTCGCTCGTCAAGGACAAGACCGGAATGGAAGTGTGGAAAGCCGTCGGCTTGAAAGACACGGGAACGCTGGAACGCAATGCGCGCTTTGCGGGGATCGTCGACCGGATATTGTTTGACGCCCCGGCAAAGACCCTGCCCGGCGGCAATGGCGAGGAAGCCGACTGGTCGTTGCTCGCGAATCTTTCCCCGCCATATCATTGGGGTCTGGCCGGGGGTCTTTCGCCCGGTAATGTTACGCACGCGCTGCGCCAGACTGGAGCGCCGCTGGTGGATGTTTCCTCCGGCGTCGAAAGCGCGCCCGGCGTGAAAGATGTGGACAAAATCCGTGCCTTTTGCCAAGCCGTTCTCACGGTCGACGCCTGATCCCCTAGCCCGATACAACGGCATACCCAAGACAGCAGAATATTCCCTATGACCGAAATTCCCCCCAACAGTTTCCGTGTCCAGCCCGACGATCGCGGGCATTTCGGCGAATTCGGCGGACGCTATGTCGCCGAGACGCTGATGCCGCTCGTGCTCGATCTCGACAAACATTACCGCGCGGCCAAGGCCGATCCCGCCTTCAAGGCGCAGTTTGACGACCTGCTCGAACATTATGTCGGTCGGCCCAGCCCGCTTTATTATGCCGAACGGCTGACCGAAGACGTTCGCAACAATGCGCCCGAGGGCAAAGGCGCGCAAATCTGGTTCAAGCGCGACGAACTCAACCATACCGGCGCGCACAAGATCAACAATTGCGTCGGCCAGATATTGCTGGCGATGCGGATGGGAAAGACGCGGGTCATCGCCGAAACGGGCGCGGGCCAGCATGGTGTCGCCACCGCAACGGTATGCGCGCGTTTCGGCCTCCCCTGTGTCATCTATATGGGCGCGCGCGACATGGAGCGGCAGGCACCCAATGTGTTTCGCATGAAACTGCTCGGCGCAGATGTGATCGGCGTGGAAAGCGGCGCCCGCACGCTGAAAGATGCAATGAACGAAGCGCTGCGCGACTGGGTCGCCAATGTGCACGACACATTCTATATTATCGGCACCGCCGCCGGCCCGCATCCTTATCCCGAACTGGTCCGCGATTTCCAGAGCGTGATCGGCATCGAGGCGCGCGCGCAGATGCTGAAACGCACCGGACGCCTGCCCGACCTGCTGGTCGCGGCAATCGGTGGCGGATCGAACGCGATCGGACTTTTTCATCCATTTCTGGATGACCAGGATGTCGCCATGCTCGGCGTCGAAGCCGCTGGCGAAGGCCTCAACAAGAAACACGCTGCTTCGCTGGCGGGCGGTCGCCCCGGTATTCTGCACGGCAACAAGACCTATTTGTTGCAAGACGAGGACGGCCAGATCGATGAGGCGCATTCGATCAGCGCGGGTCTCGACTATCCGGGCATCGGACCCGAACATAGCTGGCTGAAAGATATCGGCCGCGTCGAATATGACAGCTGCACCGATACAGATGCGCTGGAAGCATTCAAGCAACTGTGCCGCACCGAAGGCATCATCCCCGCGCTGGAACCCGCCCATGCCATTTCCGCCGTAGTGAAGCGTGCCAAGGATATGGATAAAGACGCCATCATCTTGGCCAACCTGTGCGGACGCGGCGACAAGGATATTTTTACCGTGGCCGAAGCGCTTGGGGTGAAGCTGTGAGGGTAGGCGGAGTTTTTTTCCGTGCCATAGTCCATGCGGTTTGGCTGCTCCTAGGACTCATTGTCCTGAGCTGGATCGGGCTGCTTGGGTCGATTCCAAGCATCGCGCAATCGCTGTCACTGCTTTTAGTTTTCATCGGTCTTTTTTTTGGTGCGCTGTTGTTGGAGAAACCAAGGGCAGATCGAAGAAAGAGCCGTAGTGATGCAGGATCGGACTAAAATGTCTCGCCTCGCCTCCGTCTTTTCCGCCGACCAACGTGTGCTCGTTTGCTTCATTACTGCCTGCGGCGGTGATACCACAGCCAACCTGTGCGGACGCGGCGATAAGGATATTTTCACTGTGGCCGAGGTGCTTAGGGTGGAGATATGAAAAAGACGGGTTATTTCTTTTTCGCCATAGGGTTAGCAACTGCGGCGGCAATAGCTATACTCGACAGCGTAAATATATGGCTAATTGGCATATTTGCAGGTTGTATTATATTAGCGATCGCATTGATCGGATCGGATGCAGCTGCAAGGTTGTACCGGGGCGAGGTCAAGCTACGGCCATGGCTTGCCGCTAAAAAGTTTCTCTTAGTTTTTTTGGTCGTCCTCGGACTGATGCTGATCGCGTCGAATATTTTTCCGTCATATGACTTTGTTATATTTGAGGCAGTTATCAAAAGTGCATCGATAGCCACCGTGCTTAGTTTATCTCAAACAGCTTACCGGAAACACGCATGAGCCGCCTCTCCACCGCTTTCCCCGCTGACCGCGCCTCGCTTGTCGCCTTCATAACAGCTGGCGACCCGTCACCCGCCGATACCGGCGCGATCCTCGACGCGCTGGTCGAGGGCGGCGCGGATATTATAGAACTCGGTATGCCCTTTACCGATCCGATGGCCGACGGTCCGGCGATTCAGCTTGCCAATTTGCGCAGTCTGGGCGCGGGCACGAAAACCGCGGACATTTTCGATATCGCCACTAAATTTCGTGCACGCCATCCGCACGTGCCGCTGATCCTGATGGGCTATGCCAATCCGATGGTTACGCGCGGTGCCGACTGGTTTGCCGATGCCTGTACCAAGGCGGGCGTCGACGGAGTGATCTGTGTCGACATTCCCGCCGAGGAGGACGATGTGCTTGGCCCCGCATTGCGCGATGCCGATATCGGCAATATCCGGCTGGCGACGCCAACCACCGATGCCGCGCGGCTCCCCGTCGTGTTGAAAGGCGCGACCGGGTTTCTCTATTACGTCTCGGTCGCGGGCGTCACCGGCAAGCAACAGGCCGCTGAGGGCAGTATCGAAGATGCGATTGCGCGGCTGAAAGCACAGACCGACCTGCCCGTCGCGGTCGGTTTCGGCATTCGCACACCTGAACAGGCCGCTGCCGTTGCCAGAACCGCCGACGCCGTCGTTGTCGGTTCCGCCATTGTCGAGCTGGTCGGCCAGCATGGTTCGGCTTGCGTGCCGCATGTGCGCGATTATGTAAAAAGCCTGACTTCGGCTATACAAGCCGCCCGAAAGGATATCCCATGAGCTGGTTCACCCGCGTCCGCAACGCCATTCCCTTTATCGCCAAGCGCGAGACCGAGGATAATTTGTGGCACAAATGCAGCCATTGCAAAGAGATGGTGTTCGTCAAGGAATTCGAGGAAAACCTGCACGTCTGCCCGCATTGCGACCATCATGCCCGCATCCGGACCGATACGCGTTTTCGCCAGGTTCTCGATTCCGGATGCTGGACCGTACTGAAGGCGCCGACCGTCAGGACCGATCCGCTCAAATTCAAGGATACCAAGAAATATACCGATCGCATGAAAGCGGCGACGGCGAACAACGCTTATCCCGACGCGCTCACCAACGCGCACGGCACCATTTGCGATCATAAAGTCGTGATGGGGGTGCAGGATTTTCATTTCATGGGCGGCTCTATGGGGCTGTCGGTGGGCGCGGCTTTTGTCGATGGCGTCAGACATGCGATCGACATGCAATGTCCCTATGTGATCTTCACGGCCGCGGGCGGCGCACGTATGCAGGAGGGCATTTTGTCACTCATGCAAATGCCCAAAGCCACCGTCGCGATCAACCAACTACAGGCCGCGGGCCTGCCCTATATCGTCGTGCTGACTGATCCGACCACCGGCGGCGTGACGGCCAGCTATGCGATGCTCGGCGATATCCAGATTGCCGAGCCGGGCGCGCTGATCGGTTTTGCTGGACAGCGGGTCATCCAGGATACCATCCGCGAACAGCTTCCCGACGGTTTCCAGCGCGCCGAATATCTGCTCGACCACGGCATGATCGACATGGTTGTCCACCGCAAGGATTTGCGCGACACGCTGGGCATGGTGATCGATTATGTCATGGGCGATAGCAAGGCGGCATGATCCTTTAAACCCCTCTCCTTTAGGGGAGGGGTTTGCGGTGGGGAATTGGATTTTTCATAATGTCGGCCCATTATATTCACGCCCCCTCCCCCGTTCTCTCCCCTGAAAGAGGGAGGTGAATATGGCCGACGGTGCCGTTTCCAGCCATCCCGGCGTGCAGCGCCAGCTCGACCGGCTCAGCTACCTTTCGCCCGGGCGCGACGTGCTGGGACTCGAACGGATATCCGCCCTGCTCGAACGGCTCGGCAATCCGCAACATGACTTGCCGCCGGTATTCCATGTCGCCGGAACCAATGGCAAGGGATCAACCTGCGCATTCCTGCGCGCCGCCATCGAAGCGTCGGGCCAGACGGTGCATGTCTATACCAGCCCGCATCTGGTGCGGTTCAACGAACGGTTCCGCATCGCCGGACAGCTAATCGAAGACGAACGACTGGAAGAATTGCTGCGCCAGGCTCTCGATATATCGCAGGATATCCAGCCCAGCTTTTTCGAAGTCGCCACGGCGGTGGCGTTTTTGGCATTTGCCGAAACGCCCACCGATGCCGTGATCCTCGAAGTCGGACTGGGCGGGCGGCTCGATGCGACCAATGTCGTTGACCGGCCCGCGGTCTGCGGCATTGCCAGCCTGGGGATCGATCATGAATCGTTTCTGCTCATCGAAGAGCCGAATACGCCCGTCGACCCGTTCGCGCGGATCGCATTCGAAAAAGCCGGTATCGCCAAAAACGGCGTGCCGCTCGTCACCCAATCCTACACCGAGGCGATGGAGCAGGCGATCATGGCGCAGGCGCAGAAAGCCGGAGCGTCCACCATCATACGCGGAGACGAGTGGGATGCGGTCATTTATAACGGCAAACTGCATTACCGGGACGCGCGGGGCAAACTGGCGCTGCCGTTGCCGCGCATGCGGGGTGCGCATCAGGCCGACAATGCGGCGCTCGCGCTCGCGCTGCTGCGGCATCAGGATGCCGTCACGGTTCCCGAAAGCGCGTTGCGCGCGATGATGGAATGGGCCGAATGGCCGGCCCGGTTGCAGGTATTTGCGGCCGGTCCGCTGCGCGACATCGTGCCGTATGCGCAAATATGGCTGGACGGCGGGCACAATGCCGATGCGGGTACGGCGCTCGCCGCGCATTTCGATAGTCCGGACATCAAGGTGCACCTGATCATCGGCATGCTCGCCAACAAAAACCCTGCGGCGATTATCGCTCCGCTATCGGCGCGGCTGGCCTCGATCCACCATGTTCCCGTGCCGCACCATGCCGACCATCCACCCAAAACATTCGCAGCCATGGCCCGGGATATCGGCATCCCTTTCCACGCGCATAAGAATGTCGCGCAAGCTCTGGCGGCGATCGATCCGGATCCTGCCGATCATATCCTGATCGCAGGGTCGCTCTATCTGGCAGGCGAAGTGCTGCGCGAGAACGGGCAAATGCCCGTCTAGTCTACGCGATGGGCCATCGGTACGGGTTTAGCGATATCCGCTTCGGGAGGCTCGACGCTTCCCGCCGTTCCCAAGGACTGATCGACCAGCCCGCGCTTCATCATCCACCAGAACAGAACGACGCCGGGCAATGCGAGCGCGGTTGTGAGAAGGTAGAAATCGACATAACCGATGCCTTCGATAAGGCTTCCCGCCGTGGTGCCGGTAACGAACCGCCCCAGGATGCTGGCCGCTGCCGACAGTAGCGCAAATTGCGTGGCGGTAAAGCTGAGATTGCAAAGCGCGGACAGATAGGCGACGACGCACACCCCGCCGATACCGCTGGCGAAATTTTCAAACCCGATGGCCGAGGCCATGCCGATATTGCTGTGGCCGACCGCCGCGAGCGCGGCAAAACTGAAATTTGAAACAGCCATCAAAATGAGGCTGATCAGCACGGATTTTTTCATCCCCAGTCGGGCGTAGAGAAAACCACCTACAAATACGCCGATCAGCAATGCCCAGAAGCCTACGCCGACGTCATAAATGGCGATCTCGTCCTTGGTATAGCCCAGGTCTTCGAACAGCAGCCTAAATGTCAGATTGGCCAGCGTATCGCCCAATTTGTGGATCAGCACGAAAACCAGAACCAGCACCGCCCCTTTGCGTTTGAAAAATTCCGCCAGTGGGCTGATATAGGCGATCGCTGCCGCAATCGGTCCCTTTAGCGGTTTGGGTTCGATCCGCCGCGATGGTTCGCCCATTATCAGGCCCGTACCGACTGCGAACACCGCAAACAAGGCGCAAATGGTATAAGCCAGCTGCCAGCCATAGCGTTCGGCGACAATCAATGCCGTGGCGCCCGCGGCCGCAGCCCCGATCCGCCAGCCATATTGACTCATGCCCGAACCGACGCCCAGTTGACGGGGTTCCAGAAGCTCAATCCGATAGGCATCGATAACGATATCGAATGTGGCCCCTGCGACACCGACCAGAATGGCTGCGATTGCCACAGAGGCAATATCCTTGGTGGGATCAAGCGAGCCGAGATAGATAATGCTGGCCATCACCAAAACCGCGGTAAAGATAAGCCATGAAACCCGTTGTCCGATCCGGCCCAACAAAGGCAGTTTGATGGCATCGATCAACGGCGCCCACAACCATTTAAAATTATAGGCAAGAAATGTCAGTGCAAAAGCCGTAACGGTGGATTTTTCTATGCCCGCCTCGGCAAGCCGTGTCGTCAACGTGGCCGCAATCATCGCAAACGGAAAGCCGGAAGATATGCCTAAGAATAAAGACGCCAGAGGCGCCTTTTCCATATACGGACGAATTCCGTCCCACCACGTTTTAGACTTTACGCCACTTGCATCCATTATGATCGCCCTTCGATTGACAGGCGGCTACATTAGACGGATCGCCGGTAAAGAAAAGCGCGTTATTCAAGTGACACCCTGTCAAATATAGGACGCCCCCAATATATGCCCGGTGACATTGCCGCGGACGATCACGGCATAGCGGTCCGCGGTGTTTGATGCCGTTTTTGCCGCATCGAACTTTACGACCTGGCTGCCGCCCATCCATTTGCCCAGATCGGTCTCACCGACCAGCACATTGTGGTAGCCGAGCATGCGCCCGCCATTTTCGCCGCGGCCAATAGCGACTTTGGAAAGCGATTTCAGCGCCACCAGCGTGACCGTCGCATCGCCCTTGCTGGGTCCTGCCACCATGATGGCGCGCTGCCCGCACTCCGACTTGACTGGCAGGATGCGGATCGAGGCGGCCATGTCGGATTGCGCGGCGCGTTTGATCAGCGACCGGCCGCTGAGTTCGCTCGACCCGATCAGACCGACGCGGCCGTTAATGACCATTTGTGGGGTATAGACGCCCTTTCCCGCCATATCGGTGCGGGCATAGGAACGCTGTAACCGGTCATTGCTCTCGCGCGCCAGCGTATCGGTCCAGCCCAGACGGTTCCAGTACGTAACGGGCCGGGTGATCATGACGATATCCTTGTCGCGCGCGAACTTGCCCGCGATCATGTCGGCGGGCGGACACGAGGAACAGCCCTGGCTAGTAAACAGTTCGACCGCCACCGGACGGGTTGCTTCTATGGGCGTTCGGGACGCATATTGGCTTGTGCCTGCGGCATCGGCGGCGAACAGATACGCTTGCGTACCGGCAAAAATCGTGCCGGTCGCGGCCAGTGTGATAACGGCGAATTTGAATATCTTCATCGGGGGGCATACTCCTGCAACGGTACCCCGCTATTCGCGCGCGGCCGCGGCAAGGTTACAGTATCGAGCGGCCCGATAATCGTGCCGCCGAATGAAATAAAGTGAGCGCGCGCGGCACCGATTTGACCTTTTCGCCGCTGATGAACATGTCGACCGTTTCCACCGCCTTGACCAGATCCTTGGCCGAATAGGGCTTGTTGAGCGTTCCCGCGGCAAGCGGGCGCGCTTCGTCGGGACAGGTTCCGGTGGCGAACAGGACCGCGATATTGCGTGTATGCGCTGCTTTTGCAACATCGACCCCGCCGCGTACACCGCGCAGATTGATGTCGGCCAGCACCAGCTGAATATCCGCCTTGTCCAGCCATGCAAGCGCATCGGCCGCATTGTCGACTGTCGCCACGACGGTATAGCCTGCGTCGGCCAGATGCAGTTCGTTGTCGAACGCCACCAAGGGCTCATCCTCTACAATCAGGATATTTTCGATCATTTTTTTGAATTTCCGAAAAAACATGGGGTTTCCAACGCATAATATCCTAAAGAGCGACGATGCAGAATAGTGGCAGTTTACCGATGCAATTTCAATCCAGCACCGCTATAGAATTGCACTTATGGACACAAAGAAAACACGCTCCGCCCCATCCGCCGCAAGCGGCTGGTCCCCGACCGACGAACCCATGCGCTGGACAGACGACGACGCATCCGCGCCGGACGTCAGAAAGGGTGGCGCGGGTGGCGGCAAAGGGTCGCGCATTGCCAAATTGCTGGCCCGCGCCGGCGTCGCCTCTCGCCGCGAGGTGGAGCGCATGATCGGCGAAGGGCGCATCGCGATCGATGGCGTGGTTCTGGATACCCCCGCCACGATTTTGCAAAGCCTGCACGGCGTGACGGTCGACGGCAAGACGGTCGGGTCGCCCCTGCCCACCAAGCTGTTCGGTTTTCACAAGCCGCCCGGCATGCTCACGACCGAGCATGATCCCAAGGGGCGGCGCACAATTTATGACCATCTTTCGGAACATGTGAAAGAACCGCTGCCCCGCCTTATGCCCGTCGGTCGACTCGATTATAATACCGAAGGCCTGTTGCTGATGACCAATGACGGCGAATTCAAGCGGCAGCTCGAACTCCCCAGCAGCGGCGTAGAGCGCAGCTATCGTGCGCGCGCATTCGGGGAAGTGTCGCAGCAACAGCTCGAAGACCTGTTCGACGGTATTGAGATCGAGGGCATGCGCTATGGCTCGATCCAGGCCAATCTGGAACGCCGCACCGGCCACAACCAATGGATTGAGATGACGCTGACCGAGGGCAAGAACCGGGAAATCCGCCGCGTTTTAGAACATTTCGACCTGAAAGTGAACCGGTTGATCCGCACGCGCTACGGACCATTCAAACTGGACGATTTGCCACAGGGCGAGATCGTCGAAATCCGCGCCTATGATGTTGTGCAATTCCGCAATACACTGACCAAAAAAGTGGTACTCAAGGAAACTCCACCTGAAAATATCGAAGAATAATGCGGATCATCGCAGGGACATGGCGCGGACGCAAGATCAAGGCGCCGGCGGGCGAGACCACCCGCCCCACCGCCGACCGGACGCGCGAAACATTGTTCTCGATGCTGAACAGCCGGCTCGGCGGGTTCGAAGACTTGCAGGTCATGGACCTGTTCGCGGGCAGTGGCGCGCTCGGGCTTGAAGCGCTGTCGCGCGGCGCGGCCGCCTGCACATTTGTTGAGCAGGACCGCGATGCCATAGACGTGCTGCGCGCCAATATCGCCGCGCTCGGCGCCAAGGAGGCCGACGTCAAGGCGCAGTCGGTGCTCACGCTCGGCCCCGCGCTCAAAGCTTACGACCTCATTTTGATGGACCCGCCCTATGACAGCGGCGCGGGCGGCGTCGCGCTCGACAAGCTGGCGCGGCTCGGCTGGATCGGCCCCGCGACCTGGGTTAGCGTCGAAACCTCGCGCAAGGAGGATTTGCTGGCCAAGGGTTTCGCAGTCGAAACGACGCGCGATATCGGCAAGGCACGGCTGCATATCCTGCGGCTGGCGGCGGCCACCTGATCTACCGTCACTCCGGACTTGATCCGGAGTCCAAATCCTGAACTTTGGGTCCTGATGATACCGCCGGAGTTGGATTCCTGCTTTCGCCGGAATGACGAAAGAGCTATTGCCCCGCATCCATTCGTTCTCTAATCGTTCACACCCATATGTCAGACATTCCTGCCCCCACACCGCAAAACGAACCCGCCTATCTGCAGGGGCTGAACCCGCCGCAGCGCGAGGCCGTTCTCACCACCGAAGGGCCCGTACTGGTGCTGGCGGGGGCGGGCACCGGCAAGACCGCCGCGCTCACCGCGCGGCTGGCGCATCTGGTCTATACCCGTAAGGCGTGGCCATCTGAAATCCTGGCCGTCACGTTCACCAACAAAGCGGCGCGCGAGATGCGCGAGCGGGTCGGCCATCATATCGGCCCGGCGGTCGAGGGGATGCCGTGGCTCGGCACTTTTCATTCGATCGGCGCGAAAATGTTGCGCCGCCATGCCGAACTCGTGGGTCTCAAATCCAATTTCACGATTATCGATACCGACGACCAGCTGCGGCTGATCAAGCAGCTGATTCGCGCCGCCGAAATCGACGACAAGCGCTATCCCGCCAAGCAGCTCGCCGGGCTGATCGACCGGTGGAAGAACAAGGGGCTCAATCCGCCTGATCTCGATGCGGGCGAGAGCGAAATGTATGCCGACGGGCGCGGACAGGAACTCTATGCCGTCTATCAGGCGCGGCTGAAAACGCTCAATGCCTGCGATTTCGGCGACCTGCTGCTGCACATGCTGACCCTACTCAAAACCGACCGGCAGGTGTTGGAGGAATACCAGACGCGTTTCAAATATATTCTGGTCGACGAATATCAGGACACCAATTCCAGCCAGTATCTCTGGCTCCGCCTGCTCGCCCAGAGTCGCCGCAATATCTGCTGCGTCGGCGATGACGACCAGTCGATCTACAGCTGGCGAGGGGCCGAGGTTGCCAATATCCTGCGCTTCGAAAAGGATTTCCCGGGCGCGAAAGTGATCAAGCTCGAGCAGAATTACCGCTCGACCCCGCAAATCCTAGCCGCCGCATCGGGCCTGATCGACGCGAACAGCGACCGGCTCGGCAAGACATTGTGGACCAATCTCGAGCCGGGCGACAGGGTGTCGGTGCTCGGCATCTGGGATGGCCCCGAAGAGGCGCGGCGTGTCGGCGAGGAAATCGAATCGCTGCAGCACAGACACGTCTCGCTGAACGACGTCGCGATACTGGTGCGCGCGCAGTTCCAGACGCGCGAGTTCGAAGACCGGTTTATCGCGATCGGCATGCCGTACAAGATTATCGGCGGCTTCCGCTTTTACGAACGCGCCGAAATCCGCGACGCGCTCGCCTATCTGCGCATCATCAACCAGCCTGCCGACGATCTGGCGTTCGAGCGGATCGTGAATACGCCCAAACGCGGGCTTGGGGATAAGTCTGTGGAAAAGATCCACCGCCTCGCCCGCGCCACGCGCACCCCGCTCGCGCATGCCGCGTCGGAAATCGTGCAGACCGACGAGCTTCCGGCACGCGCCCGCAATGCGCTCGCCGACCTGATGCGCAATATCGGCCGCTGGCGGGACAGCATCGGCACCACCAGTCCGGCGGAGCTCGCGCGGCTGATGCTCGACGAGAGCGGCTATACCGGCGCGCTACAGGCAGAGCGCAGCGTTGAGGCGGCGGGGCGGCTCGAAAACCTGTCCGAACTCGCGCGCGCGATGGAGGACTATGAAACGCTTGGCGATTTCCTTGAGCATGTCAGCCTCGTCATGGACAATGACGCCAGCGCCGACGCGGCCAAGATCACGATCATGACGATCCACGCTGCCAAGGGGCTGGAATTTCCGCACCTGTTTCTGGTCGGGTGGGAGGAAGGCGTGTTCCCCTCACAGCGCGCGCTCGACGAGGGCGGGCTCGCCAGCCTCGAGGAGGAACGCCGCCTCGCCTATGTCGCGATCACTCGCGCCCGCGTGAGATGCACGATCCTGCACGCCGCCAACCGCCGCATTTATGGCCAGTGGACCAGCTCAATCCCGTCGCGCTTTATCGGCGAATTGCCGGCCGAATTTATCGACGAGGAATCGAGCATGTCGGGCGGCGCATCGATGTGGCGCGCCAATTTCTCCGAACATGACGACCCGTTCGCGCATGTCGCCAGCAGCGCCCCCGACCGCGCCCGCCAGCGCGGTCCCGGCTGGCAACGGGCCGCATCGCTGAAAGGCGGCTATGACGCCACGCCGAAACGCATACCGGAAAACCGCGGCAGCGCGATCAGCCTGGGCAACAAGGGCCGCACCGACATCGCCCCCGGCCAGCGCGTGTTCCACCAGAAATTCGGCTATGGCACCGTCGCCGAACAGGAAGGCAACAAGCTGGAAATCGACTTCGAAACCAGCGGGCGCAAGCGGGTGCTCGATAGTTTTGTGGAATTAACGTAAGGCACTGCTTGACATCATATACGTAAGGCGCTAGCTTACATACGTGGAAATCGAAAGCATTCGGCACAAAGCGCTCAAGCGCTATTTTCTCACCGGCAAAAGCCGCGGATTACATGGTGATCAGGTCGACAGGCTGCGCAAAATGCTGAATTATATTGTAAACTCTGCTGATCTTACCGAGCTTTCCATTCCGCTCAATTACGGACTGCATCCGCTGACCGGCGATCGTGCCGGCTATTGGGCAATGACGGTCACCAAAAACTGGCGCATGACGTTTGTCAGGATCGATCACGAAACGATCGGCGATATTGATCTGGAGGATTATCACTAATGGCCCTTACCATGCATTCCTCGCTCGTCATTCATCCGGGCATCTGGCTGAAAAGCGAAATCGTTGAAGCGGACGGTGTCGCCATCGGCGCGCTGGCCAAAGCATTCGGCGTCAGCCGCCAGGCGGTGAGCGCCCTGCTCAACGGCCACACGGCCCTTTCCGCAGATATGGCGATCCGTTTCGAAAAACTGTTCGGCATAAAAGCCGATACTTTATGCCGGATGCAAACCGCATACGACCTTGCCACCGCGCGTCAGCATGAAGATGAGATCAAGGTCGATAAGGCAGCATTGGCGGCATGATGAATACCGCGCGTGTGTTCCACCAGAATTCGGTTATGGGATCGTCGCCGAACAGGAAGGCAACAAGCTGGAAATCGATTTCTAGACCAGTGGGAGAAAGCTGGTAGTCGATATTTTTGTGGAGGTTGGGTCACTGAGTAAGTTTACAAAAATATTTTTTGTTGACGTTTCTCTTGTTTGTTGACAAATATCTTATAAAGCATATTTGTAAATTAGTACAGGAGATTTTATGACACCTTGGGAACATCATCCGGCGCTTAAATCTGAACGCTTGATCCATATCGCAGAGCTTATTCAGAACGGGAGAAACTTCGCTCTTGATCATTACTACCCAGAGATTGGCTGTGATGGTTGGACTACAGGATGTGAAGCTTTCGCTTTTCAAAAGTATCAGATTATAGAATCTGCACAAACAATTGAATGGCTCAGTATTCTTGATCGAAGTATGCAATTTGTTTTTGCTATTGATGGGGTTCCTATTCGTTTTTATCGCGGAGAGGCGAACGAGCCGCACAAACGAACACTCCAGCAAACTTTCGTAGAATTGAAGCAATACAGCCTTTTTAGTTCCGAAGAGCTCGTAAAGCTGTCGAATAATCCACTTTACAGGTTTGCAGTTGAAACTGATTTTGAAGGTTCTATCACTGCGATAATCTTCGTTATGCTTGATGGTGAAGACCCTGTTGTGACTTGGGAAATTCCTCTTGATAGTCCAGTTAGCAAAGTCGCTCCTCTGTGGACTGAAGAAAACGAAGGCGTTAAACTCAGTTCTCCATCTATCGGAGTACCTAACAAGCGGCAAAATGCTGATCTTGCAGATTAGTATTTTATGAACCCAGAGTCAAAATTATCGGGAGAGCAGCTCAGGCTTGCTAGACTTTCTCATGGCTTATCGCTTGAAGAATTAGGTGAACATATTGGCCACACGAGGCAATACATTCACCAATTGGAGACAGGATCAAGAAGTCCAACAGACATTACCCTCGAGGCTTTGTCTGACGTCTTAAGTGTTACTACATCTTTTTTGGAGCAACCGTTTCGCTCGACAGTTCGTCCCGAACAATGTCATTTCAGAGGGCATGCCAATCGACCTGTTTCTGTTACAAGCCAAATATTGGCTAGAGGAACTTTGTTAGACAGATTGATAGTTATAATTGATCGGCATTTAGAACTCCCAGATGTAAGTTTTCCTGATATATCAATAAATTCTCTTGAAGAAATCGAACAAGCAGCTGAGCAAGCACGCGTTTTTTGGGGATTGGGCACGACCGGCCCAATTATGAGTATGATGCGAGTTGTAGAGAATGCTGGTGCAGTCGTAACATATTTTGGTGATTTGTCAGACAGAGTAGACGCTTTTTCCATGGACCGTCGTCGTCCCATCATCGTCAGAAGTTCATTGAAACAGAGTTTGTTTAGGCAGAGATTTGATTTTGCACACGAATGCGGACACTTGATTATGCACCGCGGTGTACATACTGGGGATAGAGAAACTGAAACACAGGCTCATAGATTTGCGAGTGCATTTCTATTTCCGAGAAGCGCATTTTTGAAAGAGTTTCCTCGCGGAAGAAGAATCGACTGGGGGGCTTTATATCAGCTCAAAATTCGTTGGAAAATGTCAGTCCGTGCGATAATTAAGCGTGGTTATGACCTGAAAATAATAACGCCAGCGCAATATAAAACTGCAAACATTTATCTTGCAAAATCTGGTCAAACGAAAATTGAAAAATATGATAATGATCCAAATTATCCGGTCGAGGAGCCTGAACTACTTTCCCACGCTCTAAATTTGCTAAATGAACACGTACCAGGTGGTGTGAAAAGGATTTGTAATGAAGCGGGTCTGAAAGAACCTATAATCGAGGTTATTTCTGGATTAAAAATACAAAATTTTAAAGCTGTGCATTATAGCTCTAATATCATTCCATTTTCGAAACAAAAAACATAAATCTTACATTGAACAAATATATTATAGTTAATAAGTTTGATAACCCTGAATACAAACTTCTTAATAGCTCGATGTGACGCCTCATCTCCAATGCAACTTGGCAATATATTGCTTAGTTCGTTTCTCTCGCTTTAAACTAGAGAGCAAATGAACGCGTCTACAGAATGTTAAGGTGACCTTTTTGGGAACCCCCGCCCCTCCCGCGGGTAGGGATCACACACCCATAAAAAAGGACGCGCTCTCCATGCCCCATATCACCACCCGCGACAATAACCGGATCTACGTCAAGACATGGGGCACGGGGCGTCCCGTCATTCTGATGCACGGCTGGCCGCTGACGGCGGATAGCTGGGACCGGATCGGCTATGCGCTGGCCGAGGCGGGGCACCGGGTGATCGCTTATGACCGCAAGGGATTCGGGCGGTCCGACCAGCCATGGGACGGGTATGATTATGACAGCCTGACCGACGACCTGGCCGACGTGATGCGCGAGACCGGCGCGGAGAAGGACGCGCGGATCATCGGGTTCTCGATGGGCGGCGGCGAAGTCGCGCGCTATATGTCGCGCCATGACGGCAAGGGCGTGGTCAAGGCCGGGCTGATCTCCTCGGTCGTGCCCTATATGCTCAAGACCGATGACAATCCCGAAGGCGTGCCGCAATCGACTTTCCACAAGATGACGCAGGGCATGCTCGAGGACCGGCCCAAATTCATGTTCGATTTCCTGAAGGATTTTTTCGGCATCGGCATGGTGTCGCATCCGGTTACTGACGAATATCACAAATGGGCGTGGAATATGTGCATGCAGGCCGGATTGCGCCCGACCCTGGCCTGTGCCGAAGCGTTCGGTACGACCGATTTCAGGGCCGATCTTGCCGCCTTCATCGTCCCCACGCTGATCGTGCATGGCACCAAGGACAAGACCGTACCGATCGATGCGGCGGGCCGGGCCGCGGCCAAGGGTATTTCACAGGCGCAGCTGATCGAATATGACGGCGAACCGCATGGCCTGTTCGCCACCCAGACCCAGCGGCTGATCAACGATCTGAAAGCGTTTTTGGCAGGCTGAGGTCGGACGTGAGGCTGAACTGCCGTAAATTCGGGGCGGAGCAAAAAACATCTTTCCTACAACCATGCCGTTCAGGCATATGATGGAGATGGACCACAATATTCCCCCGCCCGCCCCCGGATTTTCGCACGAAGATTCTGATGAAATTATTCCATTCGATCCGCTGCCCTGCCGCCGCCATGACGGGTGGACGGTAGCGCGGCAGCGCGATTTTATCCGCTATCTGCAAATGATCGGCATGGTCGGTGCCTCTGCGAAGGCGGTGGGCAAGAGCCCGGCTTCGGCCTATAAGCTGCGCCAGCGTGCGGGCGCGGAAAGCTTTGCGCAGGCGTTGGACCTGGCGGTTTTGATGGGCTCGGATAATGTCCGCAGCATGGCGATTGAGCGCGCCGTCGAGGGATATAAAGTGCCCTATTTCCATGGCGGGCGACAACGCGGCGAGACGCTGCGTTATGACAACCGCCTGCTGATGACCGCGCTCAATGCATTAGCGCGGATGCAGGGCAAAACCGCAGGCGAAGTCGATCAGGATACAGCAGCACCCTGGCGAAATGGAGAAGGCGGCGATTACGGGAGCGGGCAAAAGCGACAAAGGTGACGAAGTGGACACCGTTCACCGCAATATCGCGGGGACATAGCGCCATCTTTCTCAACATTGCCGGACCTTCCCCCGGATCAGAACACCGCCTTGGCTTCTTTTTCCTGCATCATCGCCTTGCGCACCATCGGGATCGGCGGGCCGCCATAGCCCAGGAATTCGTCGTGGAACGCTTTCCACGCCTTGCGTCCGCCCTTGTCAGCGGTCCAGTCCTCACGCAGCTTGCGGATCATCAGCTTGCCGAGCGTATAGTTGAGATAGGCGGGATCGTAAGTACCGCGCGCCGATTGCTGCAACGCGGTGCCCTCGACCTGATAGCACTCATTGATAAAGAGCTGTTTCGATTGCTCCATGCTCATGCCGCGGGCATGCAGCCCGATTGCGGAGAGATAGCGGCAGTCGCGCAGCAGCGCGTTGCTGATCTGGCCGATACGCACTTCGGCGGGGGCCAGCCCCGGCATGGCGGTGTCGAGCCCGGCCTCGACCATCATTTCCTCGCCATAATGCGCCCATCCCTCGGCAAAGGCATAGCCGACAAACAGCCGCCCGAAGATCGAGTCCGAACGGTTGGCGTGCAAGAAATTGAGGAAGTGGCCGGGCCAAATTTCATGCACGCTGGTCCCCAGCAGATCGGCCTTGCCGGGGACGAATTCGTCCTGCGTTTTCTGGTCCCAGCTGGGATCGGGCGGGCTGATATAATAGACCGAGGGCAACCCTTTTTCGTAGGGCCCAGGTATATCGATATAGGCTGAATTTTGCCGGTTATAGGGCGGCGATTCCTCGACCTGTGCGGTTTCGGTGCCGGGGATCGACACGATGTCCCTGGCGAGAATGAACCGCTTGAGTGGCGGCAGCTGGCGGCGCGCTTCGGCGACCGGTCCGTCGGACGCCTTGTTGGCATTCATCTTGTTCATGCACGCCTGCATGCTCCCGCCGGGCAGATAACCGGCACAGGCGGCTTTGAGCGCATCCTGATTGCGTTTCAGGTCGGCGCGGCCGATCGCCTCGAGCTCGTCGAGCGGGACATTGACGCCTTCGGTGCGCGAAACCATGCGCGCAAAACGGTCGGCGCCCAGCGCGAAATCCTGCGTCGCGGTGGCTTGCTTGGCCTGCAGGAAATCGGCCACGCCCTGCATCGCCAGCGATGCCCTGCCCGCCGCGGTGCTGAACTCGTCCTGCAATCCGGCATCGCGCACATCGGCAAAAGCCGCCTTTGCATCGCCCACGAAAAACTCGCCAAACCCGCCAAAGCCGGCCACGCCGTATTTGATATAGCTGGCAGGCAGATCGCCTTTCAGATTGGCCTTGATCTGCTCGGCGGCGGCGGGGACGTTCTGCGCATATTTGATGAACGCCTGCATCCGCGTCTTCTTGTCGGCATAGGGCCGCGCGATATAGACATTGGGATCGAGCGAACTGGTGTAGAATGCGGGGTTCTTGTGCGGCCAGTCGGCATCCTCGAGCCAGAACAGCTGCCCTTCGGCGACCGAGACCAGATAGTCGCGCTCGAACATCTGTTCGTGGGTCAGGCCCTGCGGATCGATCGAGCGGGCGTCGGCGATGGTTTTCTTGAGGAAATCGATATGCGCCTTCAGCCCGTCCTCGCTCCAGTCGGGCAGCTGGCCGTCAAATTCATGCTTGCCCTGATAGATCGCAAAATCGGGGTGCAGCGGCATATAGCCGTCCAGAAATTCGCCCACGAAACCATCCCAGTCGGCTTTGACGAGCTGGCCCGGCTGCATTGTAGTAGGGCCGGTATCTTCGACTTTCTTGCAGGCGGCGGGAACGATGGCAACGCCGAGCATCAGAGCGGCAAGGGCGAGTTTTTTCATATAGGCGACTCCACAAGGGCAGGATCAAAGGCGGCAAACTGCCATGTTAGGTATAAAACGCAAAGCGATTCCGCAAAACCGGCGCTGGCCCGCGAAATCGGTCTTTCCTACGCGGTGCATCTGGTTTAGCGAAGCGGGTGTGAACGAAAGCCAAACAGACAGACCCGGTCACGGTCCGCATCCTTTTACGATAGCGAATTTCCGCTATTTGTGGTTTTCGCGGCTGTCGTCGATGTTCGCCTTGTATGCGATGATGCTGATATTGGGCTGGCAGGCCTATAATATCGCGCGTGAGGATATGGGGATCAGCGCTTCGGCGGGGATATTGGGCCTGCTGGGATTGCTGCAGTTCGTGCCGCTTTTCATCCTCACGCCGGTGGTGGGATGGGTGGCCGACCATATGGATCGGCGCTGGATCGTGCGCGCGGTGCTCGCCGCACAGTCGGCGATTGCGGGCCTGCTGGCGATGCTGACCTTGAACGACATGATCTCGCTCTGGGCGATCTATATCATCTCGGTGGCCTTAGGCATTTGCCGTGCGTTTCTGGGACCCGCCATTTCCTCGCTGGCGCCCAATGTCGTGCCCAAGGAATCGCTGCCTCGCGCCATTGCGCTGTCAACGATCGCATGGCAGGTCGGCGTGATCGCGGGACCCGGTATGGCCGGACCGCTTTACAAGGTCGCCCCCTCGCTGCCCTATTTCGTATGCGCTGCGCTTTACCTGCTCGCCATGCTGGCCGCATTCCTTATCACGCCCGTACCGCGCAGCCGGATCGATCGGACGCGCGGGCCGCTGCGGCAGGTGCTGGACGGGCTGTCCTATGTGGGCACGAACAAACTGGTGCTGGGTGCCATCACGCTGGACCTGTTCGTCATGTTCCTCGCCGGCGCGACGGCGATGATTCCGGTTTTTGCAAGAGACGTGCTGAACGCCGGAGAAATCGGCCTGTCGCTGCTGGCCGCCTCGCCAGCGGTGGGCGCGGTGATTGTTGCCGGCATATTTTCGGTCGTGCCGCTGTCGCGCAATGTCGGCAATGTCATGCTGGTATCGATGGCCGTCTTCGGTCTGGCCACGATCGGCTTTGGATTGAGTACATGGTTGCCGCTGTCGATGTTCTTTCTGGCGATCTGCGGCGCGGCGGATATGTTCGGGGTCTATGTGCGCAGTTCGCTCATTCAACTGCATACCCCCGACGACAAGCGCGGCCGCGTTGGTGCGGTCAGCCAGATGACGATCAGTGCCTCCAACGAACTGGGCGACGCGTTTTCCGGCGGGCTAGCCCTTTTATTCGGTCCGGTCGCCGCCATTATCGCGGGCGGTACGGGTGCAATATTGGTCACGGCAGCGTGGTCGCGGCTCTTCCCACAACTGGGTGCAGCCAAGACATTCGATCCTCCCCAAGAGGTGCTGGACGCAGAGGAACGTATGCGGCGACCGGACGTTGACAGTGCACATGCACCCGGCGGCGATACGCCTGCGAAAACCATCATTTGAGGAGAGACATTCCATGAAAGCAGCCAATATTCTACAGACGATCGGCAATACGCCGCATATCCGCATCAACCGCCTGTTCGGCGACCGCGAGGTCTGGATAAAATCGGAACGCGCCAATCCCGGCGGCTCGATCAAGGACCGGATCGCGCTGGCGATGGTCGAGGATGCCGAGAAATCGGGTGCGCTCAAACCGGGCGGCACGATCATCGAACCGACATCGGGCAATACCGGCGTCGGGCTTGCCATGGTGGCGGCGGTCAAGGGCTACAAGCTTGTGTTGGTCATGCCGGAATCGATGTCGATCGAGCGGCGCCGCCTGATGCTGGCCTATGGAGCCACGTTCGATTTGACCGACAAGGCCAAGGGCATGAAGGGCGCGATTGACCGCGCACAGGAACTGGTTGACGAAACACCCGGCTCTTGGATGCCGCAACAGTTTGAAAACCCCGCGAATGTCGATGTGCATGTGCACACGACAGCCGAGGAGATACTGGCCGATTTTAAGGATGCGCCAATCGATGTGATCATAACCGGCGTTGGCACGGGAGGCCATATTACCGGCGTTGCCGAAGCATTGAAAAAACATTGGCCGGACCTGAAAGTCTATGCCGTCGAACCGGTAGGTTCTCCCGTAATTAGCGGCGGCCAGCCCGGTCCGCACCCCATACAGGGTATCGGCGCGGGATTCATTCCCGGTAATCTACATACCAAGGCGATCGACGGGGCGATCCAGGTCGACCCGGAAGACGCCAAGGACATGGCCCGCCGCAGTGCTGCCGAAGAGGGTACATTGGTGGGTATCAGCTCGGGCGCGACCTTAGCCGCGATCGCGCAAAAGCTGCCCGATCTGGATGAAAATACGCGCGTACTGGGTTTCAACTATGATACCGGCGAGCGGTATTTGTCGGTTCCTGATTTCCTGCCTGAATAGGCACTGTAAAATAGCATAAAAAAGGGCCGCAACACCGCGGCCCTTTTTGAATTTACGGTATCATTCGGAAAGTCAGGCGACTTCGAACATGTCTGGTTCGAGTGCCATAATCGATTCGCTTCCCGTCTCGATCTTGCGGCGTAATGCGCCGGCTTCGGGCATGATGCGCTCGGCAAAGAAGCGTGCGGTGACAAGCTTTGTTTCATAGAATTTGACATTGTCTGCGCTATTGCCGAGTTTCTCAACCGCGACTTTGGCCATGCGCAGCCACATCAGACCCAGCGAAACGATGCCCATGATATGCATATAGCTATACGCACCCGCGCCCACATTATTGGGATTGGTCATGCCGTTTTGCATGAACCACATTGTCGCGGCCTTGAGCTCTCCGCACGCTTTTTCAAGCCGCGTCGCAAAATCGGCCAGCTTTTCATCCTGCTTAGCCGCGGCGCATTCCTCGTCAACGATTTTGAAAAAGAGCTGCACGGCGCGGCCGCCGTTCTGGGCCAGTTTGCGCCCAACCAGATCCATGGCCTGCACACCGTTCGCGCCTTCGTAAATCATCGCGATCCGGGCATCGCGCACATATTGTTCCATGCCCCATTCGGCGATATAGCCATGGCCGCCATAAACCTGCTGCATATTGGTGGCGATTTCATAGCCCTTGTCGGTGCCATATCCCTTGATAACCGGTGTCAGCAGGCTGATCAGATCGTCGGCAGTCTGGCGTTCGTCTTCGGTTTGCGCCTTGTGCGTCAGGTCAACTTGCAGCCCGCCCCACAGGCAAAGTGCACGCAAGCCTTCGGTCAGCGATTTCGCCTCCATCAGCATGCGGCGTATATCGGGGTGCACGAACAGCGTATCGGCTTTCTCGCCCGGATCCTGCGGCCCGGTCAGCGCGCGTCCCTGGCGCCTATCATTGGCATATTGCACGCCGTTTTGATACGCGACTTCGCCGATGCCCAGCCCCTGGATACCTACACCCAGACGTGCCGCATTCATCATGATGAACATCGCGGCTAGGCCCTTATTTTCCTCACCCACCATATACCCGGTCGCGCCATCATAATTCATGACGCAGGTAGAGTTGCCGTGGATGCCCATTTTATGCTCGATCGACCCGCAACTGACAGCATTGCGATCACCCAAAGCACCATCATCGCCAACCATGAATTTCGGCACGATAAAGAGCGAAATGCCTTTCACACTATCAGGGGCGTCGGTGGTCTTTGCCAGTACGAGATGAATGATATTTTCGGCCATATCGTGTTCGCCGGAGGAGATAAAAATCTTCGTTCCAGTGATTTTGAAACTGCCGTCACCGACTGGCGCGGCCTTGGTGCGGATCAAGCCCAGATCGGTGCCGCAATGCGGTTCGGTCAGGTTCATCGTCCCGCCCCATTTGCCCGACACCATATTGGGTACGAATTTGGCTTTTTGTTCTTTGCTGCCTTTGGCAAGAATGGCGGAGATCGCGCCGTTGGTCAGACCCGGATACATGGCAAAGGCCATATTGCCCGACATCATATATTCCTCGAACGCAAAACCCACGGCATGCGGAAGTCCCTGCCCGCCAAATTCCTCCGGAGCGGCCAATGTGCCCCAACCGGCGTCACGATACTGGTCGAAAGCGCTCTTGAAACCATCGGGCGTGGTGACGCTGCCGTCTTCGTGGCGCATGCAGCCCTGCTGGTCGCCCGACTGGTTCAGCGGAAACAGGACTTCCGCCACAAATTTTCCGCCTTCGCTTAGAACCGCGTCGGTCATGTCTGCGGTCGCATTTTCAAAACCCGGCAAATTCGTGAGCTTCTCGAGGCCCAGCACTTCGTTCAGGACAAACTGCGTATCGCGGACGGGCGGCGTATATAGTGGCATAGTTAGCTTCCTTTTGGACTCGGCACCGTGTCGCAACGGCAAACATCTGTGGGTCTTGAAATTAGTCGTTCTGCGTTTCGGCCTCAACATGCTCGACCGTTTTTACGAAATCGGACAGTTCCTTGATCGAACTGTCGATATCGGCCTTTTGTTTTTTCAGCACGGCAATACGCTCGCGGCACTTTATTATTGTGAAACGCCGCTGTTCACTGCGGTCGTCGCCAGTGTCGTATAAATCGATCATCTCGCGGATTTCGTTGAGGGAAAAGCCGACATTTTTGGCGCGCATGATCCATGCAAGTCGCGCCCGATCCCGTCTGGAATACACACGCGTCAACCCGTTTCTCTGCGGGGAAATAAGGCCCTCGTCCTCATAGAAACGAAGCGCCCTGGCCGTAACGCCGAACTCGTTCGACAAGTCAGAAATGGTGAAATGATCCCGGTTCAGATGATCGGGAGTATCGAGTGTGGCATGGTTTGAATTGCTGCTCATGTCTATTTCATATCTTACGCTAACGTAAACGTCAAGATGCAGTTTGATCTATGTCCGCTAATCAAAGAAAACGGGAAGATCGCGCAGCAGATCAGCAAGCAAAAAAGGCCTTGATTGTGTCTAACCGCAAAGCTTTTCCATGTTGCGTCCTGCAACCCTCATTGCCGGATCGTTACCTTCTTCCATCAGAGGCAAGCTTACGCCAGCCAGACTGGCACGCGGCGTGCAGTAACTTTTGCAATCCTCTGACAAGCGTCCCGGAAAGCGTATTTCGGCACCGTCGAAGCTCGCGGTCAAACTACATTTTCCTTTACCGGAAAGCCTGATCAAGACCTTTTCACCCGACAAAGCAGCCCTACCCTGCCCTTCGCAATACGCATTGGGACCAAAGGTTGCGACAATGCCTATACGATAGACTTTTTCGTCTATGCTGACTGCGCAAAACCTGTCCGTGCCGATTTCGCTGCGTAGCTCATAGCTCCCGGCCAGAGAAAGGCGCCCGAGTTCCGGGATAGCCCCCGTCTCTATTGCCGCAGCCTCAAGCGAACCCGGTTTTGGTTCCGCCTTTGGCTGTTCATCGCGATTTATGGACCCGCATCCGGTTAGAATAATCAGCAACGCCGGAAAAAAAATCCTCACGCAAAACTTCATTCCACGGGATCCAGGCCGTCGGAAGTAATTCTGCGATAAAAACAGGATACCCGGCCCGTATGACATATAGGTCCGGTAGCTTGCGCAACAATCCAAACCGAATCCTGGTCACAGTCGATACGTATATCCTGTACGGAAAGAATATTTCCTGACGTTTCGCCTTTCATCCACAGTTTTTGCCGCGAACGGGAAAAGAAATGCACCGTGCCGGTTTTCATGGTTCGCTCAAGAGCCTTTTGATTCATGTGACCGACCATCAATACATCGTGGCTGTTTGCATCTGTTATAACGGCAGTGATCAAGCCATTGACATCGTATTTGGGCCTTAACTGCGACCCGGTTTCGCGATTTTTTTCCATGGACCGCCTATATCTAGCCACGCCCTTGCATGCAACACGGCTAAGGATCAGCGGCTGCGAATTGCTTTGACTAACTCTTGCTTGTTCATTTTCGAACGGCCACTAATACCGATATTTTTGGCCTCTTCATAAAGTTGCTGTTTGGTCCGCGTTTCCAGTTTCCGGCTGTTGTGGTTGATAGAACCCTTGACCTGCGCATTCGCAATCCGAGCTGCCTTTTCCTTGCTGGCGCCGTCTGCACGTAAAGCTTCGTAGACATCGTCATTTTTGATTGAATTGCCGTACTCCTTGCCCATATCCGTAACTCCTCATTCGATAATGAAACTGAAACGGGCTGCGCGAAAATTTGGTTCCGTTCCCAATAAGCAAACTTTTATGACAAGGGGAAGACAAACGCATTTTGCGCGCCTATAGCTTGCGCAATTGGTCTGGCTCCAGCATCTGACAGGAATTTTTCAGATTATGATTACCACCCACCCTTTTGATGATGACAAACTTCGTGAAGAGTGCGGTGTGTTTGGCGTATCCGGAGCCAAAGACGCGGCCGCCATGACGGCACTCGGTCTACATGCGCTTCAACATCGCGGCCAGGAAGCGGCGGGTATTACCAGCTTTGATGGCAAAGAATTTCATACCCATCGCGCTTTGGGGCATGTCGCCGGAAATTTTGACGATGAATCGGTCGTCAGACAGTTAAAAGGCGAAACCGCCTGTGGGCATGTTCGTTATTCCACCACCGGCGAGACAGCTTTGCGCAACGTACAGCCGCTATATGCAGAACTGGCGTCCGGCGGTTTTGCCATCGCGCATAACGGCAATATATCCAATGCCGTAAAACTGCGTTACGAACTGGTGCGGCAGGGATCGATTTTCCAGTCGACGTCGGACACCGAAACCATCATCCATCTGGTCGCCACATCGCGCTATCGCACTTTGCTCGACCGGTTTATCGATGCGTTAAAGCGGGTCGAAGGCGCGTATTCGCTAATCTGCATGACAAACGAAGGTATGATTGCCTGCCGCGACCCGCTGGGAATCCGGCCTCTGATAATGGGCCGTCTGGGCGATGCGATCATTTTCGCCTCGGAGACGGTCGCGCTCGATGTAGTCGGCGCGGAATACGAACGTACGGTCGAACCCGGGGAGCTTATTGTGGTAACTCATGGCGAGGTCCGCTCCCACCGGCCTTTTGCCGAACAGGCCGCCAGACCCTGCATATTCGAGCATGTCTATTTCTCCCGCCCCGATTCGATTGTCGACGGATCTTCGGTTTACACTGTTCGCAAGGAAATCGGCGCGCAGCTTGCAATCGAGAATCCCGTCGATGCGGATATCGTCATTCCGGTCCCCGACAGCGGCACTCCGGCGGCGATCGGATATGCGCAACAATCCGGCATCCCTTTTGAACTCGGCATCATACGCTCGCACTATGTGGGGCGTACATTCATTCAGCCCGGCGACGGCGTCCGCCATCTGGGCGTAAAGCTCAAGCATAATGCCAACAAGCCTCTCGTGAATGGCAAGAAAATCGTGCTGATCGACGATTCGATCGTGCGCGGAACAACGTCGCTTAAAATTGTGCAGATGATGCGCGATGCAGGGGCCGCCGAAGTACATATGCGCATTGCCAGCCCGCCGACACAGCATAGCTGCTATTACGGAGTAGATACGCCCGAGCGTAAAAAACTCCTGGCGGCACAAAAAAACGTTGAGGAAATGCGCGAGTATATTCAGGCGGATAGCCTGTCATTTCTGTCGATAGAAGGCTTGTATCGTGCCCTGGGTCAAAGCGAGCGCAATGCGGCGCAGCCCAGTTTTTGCGATGCATGCTTTACAGGGGCCTATCCGACAACGCTTACCGATCTTGATGATCGCGAGCAGCCCGATCAGCTCACCCTGCTTGCGGAGCGCGTGGGATAATGCACGACCGGGTTTTCGACGGACAACTGGCTTTAGTTACGGGTGCCAGCCGCGGTATCGGTGCCGAAATCGCACAATCTCTGGCACGGCGCGGTGCGCATGTCGTGCTGACCGCACGCAATAGCGACGACCTGGAAAGAATCGAAGAAGCGATTCATAATGAAGGCGGCGGTGCCACGATTGCCCCGTTGGACATGACCGAACCGGAAAGTATCGCACGGCTCGCACAAGCAATAGCGGGTCGCTGGGATGCGCTCGATATGCTGGTATTGAATGCAGCAATTCTGGGTAGCCTGACCGGCGTTCCCACCATCGATAGCAAGGAATTCAACCGCGTTATCACACTCAATCTGATGGCGCAACAGGCGCTGATCGCTCATTTCGACGGCATGTTGCGAAGCAGCAAAAATGCGCGTTTGGTCGCTCTAACCAGTTCCGTAGCCGACCGACCACGCGCCTTTTGGGGTGCGTATGCAGCGTCAAAGTCGGCTTTGGAAACGCTCATCGCCAGCTATGGTGAAGAAACGCGCAACATGGCCAAGATACGGACGGCCATTGTCGACCCAGGCCGCACCCGTACCCAAATGCGCGCGCAGGCTTACCCCGGCGAGGATCCCCTAACGCTGAAAACACCCGATGTCGTGGCGGAGAAAATAGCCGAGATGCTGGCGAGCGATTTCGAAACAAATATCCGCGTCGAATTAGATTCCTGATCAGGCCATTGTAGTTGGTGAGAAGCTGTCCGTGTTAGTCACATTTTCTTAGTGTAGATGCCTAACAGTAAATAGCGCTATTCTGCACAGGCGCATCTATCTCCATCGCAATTTTGTTTCAGCTATTCCTTAATAAGCGTCACCTGCGTGACATTGATACCGCCGCCGCGAAATCCGCCCTCGCAATACATGAGGTAATAGCGCCACAAGTTGACGAAATAGGAATCGAACCCTTGTGGCAATCCGCCCGCGTCAACGGCCGCATCGAAATTGTTGCGCCACCGCTTCAACGTCTCGGCATAATTCAGGCCGAAATCCTGCTGATCGTGCCAGGATAATCCGCGCGCTTCGGCTAAAGCGCGGAAACGGCTTTCCGACATAAGCATGCCGCCCGGAAAAACATATGCCTGAATAAAATCCGCGCTGCCGGCATAGCGTTCGAAAATATCGTCGGCGATGCTAATATACTGAATGGCCGCGCGTCCGCCGGGTTTCAACCGGCTTGCGACTGCATCCATATAGGCGGGCCAGTATTCCTGGCCCACAGCCTCGACCATTTCCACGCTGACGACTGCGTCGAATTCGCCGCCGATATCGCGGTAGTCGGTAAGTTCATAGGATATAGGTAGGTCGCCCCGCAAATCTTCGGCGAATGTCTTTTGCTCCGCTGACAGCGTAATCGCCATTACATTGCATCCATAACCTGCCGCCAGATGGCGCGACATCGCGCCCCATCCGCACCCTATTTCAAGCACCTTGTCATTTTCGGACACATTCAATCGCGCCGCAATAGCTGCCATCTTGTGGCGCTGCGCATCACTTAGGCTTTGTTTGTCGTGATTTCGGTCGGCAAACATGGCGCTGGAATAGGTCATGCTCTCATCCAGCCAAGCGCTATAGAAATCGTTACCGAGGTCGTAATGGAAACCGATATTGCGGCGTGCGCCCTTGCGGCTATTGCCGCGCAAGCGGTGCGCTATACGATTCATCAGCCTTGCAAAACCGCTGGCCCGCGCGGTGGTCCCTAATCCCTTGCGATTGCGCATGAACAAATCGAACAAGGGCACAGGGTCGGGGCTTTCCCACTCGCCCAATTCCCATGCCTTGTACCATCCCACCGAACCCGACTGCCCAAGCCGGACGAGCGCCCGCCAGCTATTCAAGTTGACCTCGGCCACAGGCCCTTCTGCTCGCCCGCCCAGTATGCGGTGGCTTCCGTCGGGCAGCCATGCCTCCAACGCGCCGTATTCAAGGCCGGCATCGATGCCATCAAGTGCCTTGTGAAAGCGGGATCCGACCATCCGTGCAAAAAAACCGTGTCCGGTCAGAAACCGTCGATCGGCGTGAAGCAGGTGCTTGCCGCGGGAAGAAGTGGGTGCGTCCATGGGCATGACTATGGCGAACTGGGGGCAGCTCCGCAATGCGGGAAATCAAATTATGAAAGACAGCTATACTGCCACTACATGATGACTATTTTGGTAAGGCAAGCCACGTGTCAGTCCGCCGCCTTGACTTCACGATAAGCTTTCAGAGCACGTTCGCGGGCCGCCTTGTGTGCGATCAGCTTTGCAGGATAATCGCCGGGCTTGCAGCCATGTTCTTCGGGATCATGAATGACAGTATCGTCCAGACCCGCCAGTTCGGGCACCCATTTGCGGATATAGCTTGCCGCATCGAACTTGTCCGACTGGCTGAGCGGCGCCATGATACGCACGAACATGTTGCTGTCGATTCCCGTTCCCGCCGTCCATTGCCAGTTGATGCTGTTCGATCCGTAATCGGCATCGACCAGTGTATCCCAGAACCATTGTTCGCCCTCGCGCCAGTCGATCAGCAGATGCTTGATCAGGAAACTAGCCGCAATCATGCGCACGCGGTTGTGCATCCATCCAGTCGCCCAAAGCTGCCGCATGCCTGCATCGACGATCGGATACCCGGTGCGGCCCTTCGTCCAGGCATCGAATTCGTCGCGCACGGCCGAAGACCTGAAATCGCGCCACGGCATATTCTCAAAACGGTCACGCGCATTCTTGCTGCCATATTCGGGATACTGGATGATGACATTCTGCGCATAATCACGCCACACCAGTTCTTTTTGATAAATCGTCACATCGCGGCCCGGCCCCGATACACGGTGCCAGACATAGGCCGGAGAAATTTCCCCGAAATGCAGGTGCGGCGACATGCGTGAGGTGTCCTCCTCGGATGGAAGGTTGCGACCTTTATCATAGCCGGTCGCTTTATCGATAAAGCTGTCGACGTTGCTACGCGCTCCGTCTTCGCCAGGTGTCCAGACCGTAAAGCCTTCTGCCCAATCGGGTTTGGTCGGCAGCAGATTCCACTCATCCAGTGTATCGCTGTGGGGCCATTCCTGCGGCGCTTCGATATTTTGGGGAGTACGGATCGGCTCGGACGGCGGCATATGTTCGCGCAATGCCTTCCAAAACGGGGTATAGATTTTATAGGGGTGGCCGCTACCGGTCGTCACGGTGCCGGGCGGTAGCAGGTAATTGCCATCATGCAAGACAAGGTCGCAATCGGCGCCGAGCGCAGCGTGCAAAGCTTTTTCCGCGTTGCGCCACCACGGCTCGTAATGGTGCAGCGCATGAATTTCTTTGGCACCGCTTTTCCGGGCGATATCGGCCACTATGTCGGCGGTCACACCGCGGCGCAAGATCAGCCGCGAGCCTTTCGCGCTCAGGCTCTCGCCGAGCGACACAAGCGAATGATGCAGCCACCATAGGGACGCCTCGCCCATCTTGCGATGTTTCGGCGTTTCCTCATCCAGCACATAGACGGGGATAACCGGACCACGCGATGCGGCAGCGGCCAACGCTGCCTGATCCGACAGACGCAGATCGCGTCGGAACCATAATATGACCGGCTTATTCTCGACCATCGTCTTCGGCATGCTCTAATATGGTCGTCACCGTAAATCTTCCGTCCAGCATCGGGCTGGCAAAACGCGCATCGCCGATCGTGACTTCGGTTTGCCTTACCTGCGGGGAAATACTGGCATAGGGCATGCGCGACCAGAAAAGAAATGCTGCTACATCTTTGTCATTATAGCTCGCCGCTTTTACCGCAGGTGCTTGCATGTTGCGCAATACCGGGCCGCCTTGAAAAACGAACTTGTCTTGGCGCGAGACCATATCATATTGCCCGAACCCCACCATATCCTGAGTCTGCCAGAGAATCTCTCTCCGCCAAAAGGCTATCGGAACAGGGTTGGCCACAATCAGGTCAGGTTGCATTCCGAAGCGCTGCTCGATTTCGTCAACAGCACGATATTCGGTGCGCAGCGTTAGGAAACCATTGGCAGAGATATACAGCGCCGCGGCAACAAGAGCGCCGATGGCGGGACTTTGCCAGTCGGTTCGCCCTAACTTTTGCCGCCGCCGCGACACCCATATGCCGAGCGCCAGCCCGCTCCATATCCAGGGATCTATTATGAACAGCGTATCGCCATAAAACCATCGGCTAGAGAACGGCTCAAGCAGTCTGATGCCATAGCTGTTGAGATAATCGAGTGCCGGATGCGAGAGTGTACCGATATATGCCAGTGCGATGAGCCATCCCTTGTGCAGCGATAGGCGGCCTGCAGGCCGCTTTCCTCGCTTGGCTTGCCAACCGTCGAAAGTGATCATCGCCCAGGCCAACATCAGCGGCAAAATAGCTATCGCTATCGGCCCGTGCGTAATCCCCCGCCGGATCGCCAGATGCTGATGCCCGCCCAACAATGTCGCCACCGCATCGATATCGGGCAGGTTTGCGCCGATAACCAAAGTGGCGGTGGCAAGTCCGGTCTTTTTTGCCAGTCCCGCGCGTGATAGCGCCCATCCGGCAAGGCTGTGGGTAAAATTATCCACTGCTGCTCAGAGCTCCGGCCCGCCTTCTTGCACTGTCCAGGTCTGGCCCTTACTTACCAACGCCTGTAGATCGGGCTTTTTGCCCGCAGAAGCGAGTTTGTTCTGTTCCACCACGGCGGTTTCAAATGTCGGCTTGGGATCGTCATACACAACGCCCAGTGCCATCGGGAATTCGCCGAAGGGAAGCTCAACCAGCATATGCGCGATACTGCGATTGGTCGTATCATGCACGATAACTCCGGCGGCTTTCCAGTCGCAATCGACCACATCGACCACCTTCAGCATCAGGTTTTCGGTATCGAGCGCAATGCCTTTGGTGCCTTTTTCAAACAGCATCGGTTCGCCGTCTACCAGCCATAGCTGGGTCGAATCGGCGGTTTTCTTGGCTGCAAATTCCTCGAAAACATCCTTGTTATAAACAATACAGTTCTGGAATATTTCGATAAACGATGCACCCTTATGGGCATGGGCAGCTTTCAGAACGTCGGGCAGACTTTTATGGATATCGATGCCGCGCGCGACGAAACGCGCACCCGAACCCAGCGCGAACGCACACGGGCTGGCAGGCCGGTCGACCGATCCGTACGGCGTCGACGGACTTTTGGTGCCGACACGCGATGTGGGCGAATATTGCCCCTTTGTCAGGCCGTAAATCTCATTATTAAACAACATAATCTGGCAGTCGAGATTGCGGCGCAGAACATGCATCGTATGATTGCCGCCGATCGACAGCGCATCGCCATCCCCGGTGATGATCCAAACATCTAATTCGGGATTGGCCAGTTTCACGCCGGTCGCGACCGCCGGTGCGCGGCCATGAATGGTATGGAATCCGTATGTTTCCATATAATAGGGGAAGCGGCTCGAGCAGCCGATACCACTGACAAATACCGTCTTGCTGGGGTCCGCGCCCAGATCGGGCATGGTACGCTGCACCGCTTTCAAGATGGCATAATCTCCGCAGCCGGGGCACCAGCGCACTTCCTGGTCGGTTTCCCAGTCTTTCAGCGTCGTTACTTTGGTCATCTCGTTCATGAGCAATTCCTTTAACGCAGCAGCATGTAGATCACCGCGATCACGGCAACCAGCATGGCTATCAATATAATGGGGTGCGGAGGTTTGTTCATGCCATATTCTCCTCGATTGCCGCTGCGATTTCGGCAATCATAAAGGGCTGGCCGGATACTTTGTTGAGCGGTTTGGCATCAACCAGAAACTGATCGCGCAACAGCGTCTTGAGTTGTCCGGTGTTCATTTCGGGCACCACGATCCTGGCATAGGATTTGAGCAGTTCGCCCAAATTTTTGGGCAGGGGCCAGATATTGCGGATATGGATGTGGCTGACATCATGGCCGGCTTCACGCGCACGGCGTACCGCTTGATAGATCGGTCCATATGTCGAACCCCAGCCGACCAGCACCAGTCTGCCGCCTGGAGCGCCCAGCGCTACTTCCTGTTCGCCAATGGAATCGGCCACGCCCAGCACCTTGTCCCGGCGTATTTCGGTCATTTCCTGGTGGTTCTCGGGGGTATAGTCAATATGGCCGGTATCGACCTGTTTTTCGATCCCGCCGATTCGGTGCATCAGGCCCGGTGTACCCGGCTTGACCCATGGCCGTGCCAGTTTCTCGTCGCGGCCATAAGGTTTGAACCCGCCTTCCTGCGCTTCGGTCATATGCGTGACGGGGAAAGGTTTGTACTGCGACATGTCGGGCACCGCCCAGGGCTCGGCCGCATTGGCGATATAGCCGTCGGTCAGCAACATAACTGGCGTCATATATTGTACGGCGATGCGCACCGCCTCGATCGCACATTCAAACGCGTCAGCAGGCGAGCGGGCGGCGATCACCGGCATCGGCGCATCGCCATTGCGGCCGTATACCGCTTGATAGAGATCGGACTGTTCGGTCTTTGTCGGCAAACCGGTCGATGGGCCGCCGCGCTGTGAGTTGACCACCACCAAGGGCAGTTCGGTCATGATTGCCAGTCCCATGGCTTCGCCTTTGAGCGCAATACCTGGACCCGATGAGGACGTGACCCCGAGTTGCCCTGCATAACTGGCGCCGATGGCCGAAGCAATCGCGGCTATCTCGTCTTCCGCCTGAAAGGTGGTTACGCCGTATTCTTTATAGCGTGCAAGGTGATGCAAAATCGCCGACGCCGGCGTAATCGGATAGCCGCCGAAAAACATCGGCAAATTGGCTAGCTGCGCACCGGCTATCAACCCCAATGAAATGGCTTCCGCACCGGTAATTGTACGATATAAACCCGGTTCGGCGGGAGCAGCGGGGATATTAACCTGCTGCATCGGACCGGACAACTCGGCGGTTTCACCATAGGCATGGCCGGCATTGAGCGCGGCGATATTGGCTTCGGCAATATCGGGCTTTCTGGCGAATTTATGATTGAGCCAGTCGACAATCGGCTGCCGGTCGCGATCGAACATCCACAATGCGAGACCGAGCGTCCACATGTTCTTGCAACGCAGCGCCTCTTTATTGCCAAGTCCGAAAGGCTTGACTGCATCAAGCGTCAGTTGCGAGATGTCAAATGACAGAAGCTGCCACTTTGCCAGCGATCCGTCCTCGAGCGGATTGCTGGCATATTTCGCCTTGTCGAGATTGCGTTTCCCGAACTCGCCGGAATCTGCGATGATAAGACCACCGGTCTTGAGCGCCTGCACATTGGTCTTGAGCGCCGCCGGGTTCATCGCCACCAACACGTCGGGCTGGTCACCGGCTGTATTGATCTCACGGCTGCCAAAATTGATCTGGAATGCGGATACACCGAATAACGTGCCCTGCGGTGCACGGATTTCTGCCGGAAAGTCAGGAAAAGTCGCAAGATCGTTGCCAGACAGCGCGGTGGATAACGTAAATTGACCCCCGGTCAGTTGCATCCCGTCGCCGCTATCGCCCGCAAAGCGGACAACCACAGCTTCGGGGGAGGCGCTACGGTTCGTTTGGTCGGTGGTCAGGGGTGCGGCACTTGCCATAAATCTATCCGTTTTGTTACGCTGCTGTGCCTAGTTCACTAGGCGGTGCATGCCAAAGGTGCAATTTAGAAAATATATATGGACCCCGTGCTCGCCTTTATCCAGTGGGCAAATTGCGGGAGGATGCGGCAAAGTCTTCGCAAAATGCGCCTCGCTATGCTAGGCGCGCAACTGCAATCAGCGCTGGAGCAAATATGTCATACGAAAACCTGCCCTATCGTCCCTGCTCGGGGATCATGCTGGTTAACCCACAGGGCAAAGTCTTCGTGGCCAAGCGGCTCGACAATCCCGGCGTCGATGCGTGGCAGATGCCTCAGGGCGGCATCGACGAAGGCGAAACCCCGTGCGAAGCGGCGATCAGGGAATTGTCTGAAGAAACGGGGATCGGCCCTGGCAAAGCCGCGATTATCGCGAAATGCAAAGAAGAGCTATTTTATGACTTGCCGGAAGAATTGGTCGGCAAGATATGGAAAGGCAAATGGCGTGGGCAGCGACAATGGTGGTATCTGATGCGCTATTCAGGTTCTGACGCGGATATCGATATCGCAACCGAGCACCCCGAATTCAGCGAATGGAAATGGGCGGATCCCGAAACGCTGACCGATATTATCGTGCCATTCAAACGTGATCTTTACCGTTCAATTCTGGAAGAGTTTCGCGATCTGATCTAGCTTGAAGAACTGGGTCGCATATCCAATACGCCAGTAAATCTATACGGACCTCGAAATCCGACAGATTTATGGGCGTTCGGTCGAATCGCCAACGATGGGATCGGGCGTGATGGCTTCAGCAGAGACAACGCGCGCGGGCGGTCCCTTTTCCAGCGCGGCTTTAAGCTCGCCGATCTCCGCACATGCGTTACGACAGATATTCTCTAACCGGGCAAGGTTCAAACGCGCTTTCTCCACCGCACCGCGCTGGACGAGAGCTTCCCCTTGCCCGGACAGCGCCATACGGTCATTGGGGTTGAGTTCCAGCGCTTCGCGATAGAGCCGTATCGCCTTACCGGGCAGATCCTGTGCCTGCGCGACTTGCGCCAGCGCGATGAAGGCGTTACGATTCGCGGGGTCGACCGCCAGCGCCGCTTCGTAAAGACCAGCTGCTTCCTCGAGATTTCCGGCCTCGCTCGCTTGCCTGCCCGCCATAACCAGAGCTGAAGACTGCGGATCGATCGCACGTTCGGACTGCTGCCCGAGTGAGGCGCTGGATGTCATCGCCAGAGCGAGGGAAAGAGCAAGAGCAGCAGGGGTAAAGCGCATTATTAACTCCGTGAAAGAGGCAGAGGATCGATAGTCGTAACGATCGTCGGTACCAGCGATATCGGATGAAATATGACCGGCGGATGAAGACGGTATCACGACTTGATGAGCCGTGTCATAAAAAATCCGTCCGTCCCGTCATGAAATGGCGTCAATAAAATTCCCGCCCGCTTTTGTCTGCTCATCACAGGTCGCCCCATGGTCATTTCGAAAGGCAATATAGTAAATGCGCTATGGTCTGACAAGAAACGGTCTATCTGACCCACGCCTTCGGCCTCGATCAGTGAACAGACGGCATAGACAAGTGTTCCGCCCGGCCGGACCAGTTTGGCAGCAAGATCGAGCAGGCGTTCCTGTTCGGTCATGACGGCGTTGAGCCGCTTGCGCGTCAGCCGCCAGCGCGTTTCGGGATTGCGCCGCCATGTGCCGGTTCCGCTGCAAGGCGCATCGACCAGGACGAGATCGGTTTGGTTTTTATAGTCGACAAGCGCGTCCCATTCCTTGTTCGGGTCGAGCAAAAGGGTTTCGATATTTTCATGGCCTGCCCGCCGTTTGCGCGGTTCCAGCTTGGACAGGCGATTGCGGTTTGTATCGGATGCGATGATCCGCGAATCCTTGTGCATTTGCGATGCCAGTCCAAGTGTTTTTCCGCCCGCCCCGGCACACAGGTCGATTGCAAAGCCTGCTTCATCCGGCTGGCAGATGAAAACGATCGCCTGGCTGCCCCAATCCTGTATTTCCAGTGCGCCGGAATGCCATAGCGGGTGCTGTTGCACCTGGGTACCCGCCGGCAAACGCGCCGCGTTCGGCAGCGTGTCGCTGAACTGCGCTGCGGGCCATTCTGCCACGATCATTTCCGCCGTCACCCGCTCGGGATTATAGCGAATGTCGAGCTCCGCCCGGCCCAACAATGCCGGATATTCATGTTTATCGATAAGCGGATAGAAGCGCTCGGCGATCCATGCTGGAATCGCGGGGCTTGCGGGGGCCGCTTCCCCTGCCCCGATTTTGGCAGGCCCGTAGTTGGATCCGTCGAACAAAGCGGTGAGTTCACCGTCGTCTTTGGCAAGTCCGAGCATGGCAGACCGGCCATTTGCAGGGACATTTCCGAAACGGCGAATTGCCTGATAGGCGCGTTCGCGTACGGCGCGGCGATCCTTGGACCCGATATAACGACGCGATTTGAAATAATCGGAGGCTATGATGTCCGCGCTGGCGCCGTTGTCACGCGCAGCGATAATAATCTCGTCGAGCAAGTCTATGGCCGCCTGGACGCGGGCCGCCGGGGTCATGCAGCGGTTCCGCTAGCTGGGCCAGATAGGGTGCGAGTATGTTTCATCGTGAAGGATAATTCGGGGCTTCGCGGGTAATGGCGACATCATGCACGTGGCTTTCACGCAGTCCCGCATTGGTGATGCGAACAAATTCAGCACCCGTCCGTAATGCCTCGATCGTCGGGGAGCCGGTATAGCCCATGGCCGCCTTTATACCGCCCACAAGCTGGTGGATAACGTCCTTGGCTGGCCCTTTGAAAGGCACCTGCCCTTCAATGCCCTCCGGCACCAGCTTGAGCTGGTCCTTGATATCCTGCTGAAAATAACGGTCGGCCGATCCGCGCGCCATCGCCCCCACGGAGCCCATGCCGCGATAGCTTTTATAAGCGCGGCCCTGATACAAAAATGTTTCGCCCGGTGCTTCGGCTGTCCCGGCCAGCATCGATCCGACCATCACGCTCGATGCCCCTGCCGCGATCGCCTTTGCCGCGTCACCCGACGTACGCAAACCGCCATCGGCAATAACGGGAACATCGGATGTGCCCGCTTCTTTCGCCGCATCGATAATCGCCGTCAGTTGCGGTACGCCAACGCCCGCAACCACGCGGGTAGTGCAGATCGAGCCCGGACCGATGCCGACCTTGATGCCATCGGCTCCAGCTTCGATCAATGCCCTTGCCGCACTGGCGGTCGCTACATTGCCCGCAATGATCTGCGCATTCGGGAATGCCTTTTTTACCTTGGCCACCGAATCGATCACCATCCGGCTATGGCCGTGCGCAGTATCGATGACGACCACGTCGCATTCAGCTTCGATCAAGGCGCGGGTGCGTTCCATTCCCTTTTCACCGACTGTAGAAGCGGCCGCGACGCGCAGACGGCCACTATCGTCTTTGGTTGCATGCGGAAAAGTGACCGCTTTTTCGATATCCTTGACAGTGATCAGGCCGATACAGTGAAAATCCTTATCTACAACAAGCAGTTTTTCGATGCGGCGCTGGTGCAATACGAGCTTGGCATCTTCATGACTGACGCCCAGCGGAACGGTTGCCAGATTGTCCTGCGTCATCAGTTCGCTGACTTTCTGGTTCGGGTTTTGCGCAAACCGCGTATCGCGGTGCGTCACGATGCCGACCAGCTTGCCGCTCTTTTCCACAACCGGAATGCCCGAGATGCGATGCTGGGCCATCAGTTCCTGCGCTGCGGACAAACTGGCGTCGGGCGAGATGGTGATGGGGTTGACGACCATGCCGCTTTCAAATCGCTTCACCTGACGTACGGCAACCACCTGTTCTTCAATCGAAAGGTTGCGATGCAAAACGCCGATACCGCCCATTTGCGCCATAACAATTGCCATATCGGCTTCGGTCACAGTATCCATTGCAGAGGACAAGACCGGAATATTAAGGGTGATGTCACGGGTCAGATGTGTGCGGGTGTCGGCTTGGCTAGGCACAATTTCCGACGCCGCGGGTCGCAGCAATACGTCGTCAAAAGTCAGTCCGAGTGAAATTTCCATGCTGCGCCACCTTCGTGCGTTTGGATTGATTCGTGGCGGTCCCGTGTAGACACGATACCCGCAATCTGCCAGCAGAAAAGCCGGACAAGAGGGTGAGATATGCGCCTTTTCAGTCGGTAGAAGGCTGGGGTCTTCTCTGCGCCGCCCAATCAGCTTGCGAATAGGTGCTTTTATTTCCGAAATAGCGGGCCAGCGCTATGTGGAGATCGGTGTCCTGCGCCGCGCCGCCTAGTTCCAGTTCGTCCCGTACCTCGTCTCCGGGGCCGTGATACACGCTCCCCAGAAAAGTTTCGAGAAGTTTCATGTCGGAGAAAGACCCGCCGATCATCAGCGACGGCACGCCTTTTGCCGTAAGCGCCCAGCCATCCTGTCGCCTGATAAAGGCGTTTGCCCCCGTGCCTGTTTCAATCTCGCGGCCCAAGTCGAGGGCGATTTTGTCCATAACCGAGTCCAACGATGTTTCCCCGCGGCCTATGATCGCCACAGGCTTGTCTCGTGGCGCGATCGCGATCGTATCGACGTTCAATGCCACCACAATATCCTTCAAAGGTATGTTCGGATTATCGGTATAGGCATAGGCACCCAGCAAACCCTGTTCCTCCGCGGTTGTGCCCATGAAGTAAACGTCGCGATCGAGCTGTGGCCCTGCGGCGAGATGCCTGGCGGTTTCGATGAGCACGGCAATGCCGCTGGCATTGTCGACGGCGCCGTTGCATATTCGGTCCGGAGCGCCTTCGCCGCGACAGATGCCGATATGGTCCCAGTGCCCAAGCATCAGTATCGCGCCCGCTTCCGGATCCTTGCCGGGAAGTTTGGCGATCACATTGTAGCTGGTAAAATCACGCACTTGCGTCGAAGCCATAAGCGTTGCTTCAATTGGCAAATCCACGCCGGTATAGTTTGATAGCTGCGCATTCTCGCTGGCTTTTTTCCAGCTCAGTCCGGCAGCATCGAAAAGCCGGGTAGCGAACTCGGCACTGACACTTCCCTCCAGATTGATTGTGGTGTCGCGGTCGGAAAGACCGATCGAGCCTTTCTTTAAACCGGCGGAGATGCGTGTCCAGGAAGTATCGACATCGAAAACCACCAGAACCGCAGCTGCACCGGCTGCACTCAACTGCAGGCGACGCTCGGTGAAACTTTTTGCATCTTCTTCGTCGAAATCTGCCGACGATAAAAGCATGATCGCTATCTTGTCTGTGACATCGGCATTGACATTGCCCTGGGCATCGATGCCGTAGCCAACAAATATAAGGGGTCTGTCGATCGCTTGCGCTATGCTTTTCCTGCTGCGCAGCACAATCTGGTCGGGCAGCCGCAGCTTGCGCCCCGACTTTGTGAAATATGCCGCCTGCGCATAAGGTGTGCGTTCCGTCAACTTTACGGGCACATACCATGGGTGTGCGGGATCGTTCGTCCCGGAAACGAGACCCTGGTTGCTCCATGCGTTGGCAATATAGACAAGCGTCTTTATCTCGCCTTCGGTACCCGGCATACGCCCTTCATATTCGTCACTGGCCAGAATTTCGATATGCTGCAAGATATCCGTTTCGGAAACAGTCTGCGCGCCAGCCTGATCGAATGAAAACGGCATCATCACGGCCAAAGATGCTAGCACGAAAATATGGAAGCATGATTTAGACATCATCAGAATCCTGTCGCAATCTTCCGTATCGGCGGCAAGCTTTAACACGTCTCGTCATCGCTAAGTACATGCTCTTTTCAAACTGACAATCTTATTGCCTGAAACCCGCACGATTGCGCAAAAGTCTCTCCTTTATGCTCTCTCGTTGCCTGAAATAACCCATATATTGAGGAACAAAAATACGTCTGGGCCATTGCAATTACATCAATATAACAAAACCAGGGAAGGAAATTTTATGGGTATTTTCACATCGATCAAAAATGCAATTTTCGGAAAACGCGAATCAACGCAGAAGACTACTACATCCACTACCGGAGCAATTGCATCAGCTCCTTCCGTAGCCATTGCCCCAGGAAGCGAAGTCGACGTCGAAGCAGTGCTGAGCGCCAAGGCAGGCGCGACCAGTGAGGATTTGAACTGGCGTACTTCGATCGTCGATCTTATGAAACTGCTGGGAATTGATTCCAGCCTGTCCAATCGCAAAGAGCTGGCGCAAGAGCTTGGCTACACAGGTGAACGCGACGGAAGTGCCGAAATGAATATATGGCTGCACAAAGCCGTGATGCGGGAACTGGAAAGAAATGGCGGCAAGGTGCCCGCCGATCTCAAGGACTAAATCCTAGGATTACCCATAATTAAGCAAATCAAAAAAGGGCGCTGAACTGGATTCGGCGCCCTTTTTTAAATCACTTTTTAGATTAGATGATCTTTTTCAGGCGGCCTTGGGAGCTGCCTTGTTAACACCCTCATCTACATACTCTGCAAATTGCGCAAAATTATCCGTGAACAGTCCAACAAGCTTGCGGGCCGTTGCATCATATTCAGTCGAATCGCTCCAGGTGGATCTGGGATCAAGTATGGCACTATCGACACCCGGCACCGCCACGGGAACCTCAAAACCGAAATTCGGATCAGTGCGGAATTCCGCATCGTTCAGGCTGCCATCGAGAGCGGCATTGAGCAGCGCCCGCGTGGCTTTAATCGGCATACGATTACCGGTCCCGTATTTGCCTCCGGTCCAGCCGGTGTTGACGAGCCAGCATGTCACGCCTCCTTTAGCGATGCGCTCTTTCAGCAAATTGCCATAAACGGATGGGTGTCGCGGCATGAATGGTGCCCCGAAACAGGTCGAAAAAGTCGCTTCCGGTTCGGTGACACCGATTTCGGTGCCCGCGACTTTGGCGGTATATCCAGACAGGAAATGATACATTGCCTGTTCGGGTGTGAGCCGCGAGATCGGGGGCAAGACGCCGAACGCATCCGCCGTCAGCATGATGATATTTTTCGGAACCGGCCCCATGTTCTTTTCGGACGTATTGTGAATGAAGTCGATCGGATAGGCACCGCGCGTATTTTCCGCGAGGCTGTTATCATTCAAGTCCAGCTCGCGCGTTACCGAATCCATTACCACGTTTTCCAGGACGGTGCCGAAACGCTGGGTCGTGGCGTAGATTTCGGGTTCGGCGACAGGGTCGAGCCGGATCATCTTGGCATAACAGCCGCCTTCGAAATTGAAAACCGCCGTATCCGACCAGCCATGTTCGTCGTCGCCGATCAATATGCGACTGGCATCGGCGGACAGCGTCGTCTTGCCCGTACCGGAAAGCCCGAAGAAAACGGCTGTATCCCCATCCGCCCCCATATTGGCCGAACAGTGCATCGGCATGACACCTTTCAATGGAAGCAGATAGTTCAGCAGACCGAACACCGATTTCTTCATTTCGCCGGCATAGGCGGTGCCGCCGATCAGAATCAGTTTTTCCGTAAGATTGACGGCGATGACTGCGGGTCCGTTGGTGCCATGTCTGGCCGGGTCCGCATGAAAACTCGGTAGGTCGATAATCGTATATTCCGCAGTGAAATCGGCAAGCTCTTGCGCGCTAGGCCTTACCAGCATCGTACGGATGAACAGGCTGTGCCAGGCCAGTTCGTTGATAACGCGGACATTCACGCGATGCTCGGGCTGCGATCCGCCGAAAAGCTGCTGGACGTAAAGCTGCTTACTATCCCCCAGAGCGGCAAAAAAGTCCGTTTTCAGTGCAGCGAAATGTTCACTCGACATGGACTTGTTGGATTTACCCCACCAAACACTGTCTTCCGTCTCGGCATCGCGCACAATGAATTTGTCGTTGGCCGAGCGTCCGGTATGTTTGCCGGTAGTGACCACAAGCGGTCCGGCGGCGGCAAGATGACCCTCGCCATTTTGGATAGCATGTTCGGTAAGGGCGGCGCGCTGTAAGTTGTATTCGATATGCGCACCGAGTTCGAGCCCCAGATCGGCCAGCGCCTTTTGGTTTGAATGTGTCATGCTAATCTCACTTAATCCAAAAATTGCGGTTGCTTCGCATGACCTTGCATACGTACGCATACCAGATATTCTTCGCTTAGTAGATGCGGAAAGCCCCGTCAAACCGCCATTTTCATGACAACGCTGTCATGTATTGACTTTACACCGGGCATGGCGAATGCCATCACGGTGCAGTCAAAAATGCTGTTTCGGCGCAGCCAATATTTCCGGGATGAAGTGTTATGACGGCAACAATCGCTTTGGTAGATGATGACAGGAATATCCTGACATCGGTTTCCATTGCTTTACAATCGGAAGGTTACATGACCCGGCTGTATACCGATGGGGAAACTGCACTCAAAGCCATCACCGAAACGCCTCCCGACCTTGCCGTGCTTGATATCAAAATGCCGCGTATGGATGGCCTTGAACTTCTCCGCCGAATGCGGGAAAAAAGCGACCTGCCGGTTATATTCCTTACCTCAAAGGATGACGAACTGGATGAGGCGCTGGGTCTCGCCATGGGGGCGGACGATTATATTTCCAAACCATTTTCGCAAAGACTTCTGATCGCCCGCATCAAAGCTATCCTGAGGCGCTCAGAATACATTAGGAATGCCCAGCAAGGCGACGATGTAGCCCCCAGCGAACCCATAATACGGGGCAGTCTGACAATGGATCCAGCACGTCATATGGTCAGTTGGAAAGAGATGCCGATTACGCTGACCGTTACCGAATTCATGATACTGGAAGCTTTGGCGGCACGACCCGGGGTCGTAAAAAGCCGCAACCAATTGATGGACGCAGCATACCAGGATGACGTCTATGTAGATGACCGTACCATCGACAGCCATATCAAACGTTTGCGCCGCAAATTCCGTGAGGCGGATAACACATTTGGCGCAATAGACACTCTTTACGGGGCGGGTTACCGATTTGCCGAAAACTAGAAAATTTTCGGACCGGGGCAACGATCTCTCGCTCTTTTGGACCCGCCGACTGTCATTGACCGTGCGCATATTGATGGTCAACGTATTTGCACTCGCCATGCTTGCCGGCAGTTTTTTCTATCTTGACAGCTACCGCGAACAGCTGATCGGCGAACGTATGCGCCAAGCGCAGGAAAAAGTGCAGATATTGGCGAGAATGCTGGCGTCTGATACCGTAAACGACGCCAATATTATTGTGGATATCGGCAGGGATATCGATACGCAAATACGGATATATTCCGGTGGCGGCACCAAGCGGCTGGACAGTTTTTTACTGGATAGCCCGGCATATATTCTTCGCGATCCCCGGAACGAACCGTGGAAACGCGAAGCGGCCCGGATGATGGATCGCACGATTGAGGCGATTGTCGGCGCCCCCGATGTCGAAACATTTGTTCCACCGCTCACGGACACAGCCGCCGCATGGCCCGAGATTCAAAAAGCAATTGTCAAGAACACACCCGTTCCACAGTTCCGCTATGCCGCCGACCGGACACCTTATATCAGTGCGGCCGCACGAATACCCGGCAGCGATACAGCAGTGTTGATCACCGAAAATGCACGCGATATAACTCGTAAGGTTCGCGAACAAAGGTCCATGCTGGCGCTTCTCATTCTTACAACCACGGCAATTTCGGTGCTTTTGTCGCTGTTTCTCGCTCGGACTATCGTACGTCCGTTGCGGAGACTTGCGCGTGCGGCCGTACGGGTTCGACTGGGACGCGCCCGCGAAGTGGTTGTTCCGCGTCTTCCGGAAAGGCGCGACGAAATCGGTATGCTGGCACGGGCGCTTTCCGACATGAGTCTTGCCTTGCGTGACCGAATCGACGCGACCGAAAATTTTGCGGCAGACGTAAGCCATGAAATAAAAAACCCGCTGGCGTCGTTGCGATCCGCGCTGGAAGGCCTCGAAACGGTCAAGGATCCTGGTTTACAGACACAGCTTTTGTCAATTGCATCCAGCGATGTGCAGAGAATGGACCGTCTGATCACGGACATTTCCGAAGTCTCCCGGGTCGATGCGCAACTGTCACGCACGCAATTCGAACCTGTCGATCTGGGCATCATGATCGAAAACCTTCTTGCCGCGCGTGAGGAACGACAGATTAATTACGGCCGCGAAATCGCTTTCGCTCGGCCGCGACGCGGAGTCGCCACCATAGCGGGAGAAGCGATCAGGCTGGAGCGCGTGATCAGCAATCTGCTCGATAACGCCATATCGTTTTCACCGGAAAACGGATTGATACAAATCGTCGCGACACGGGTTTACGATACTGTACATATCCAGGTTATCGATAGCGGCCTTGGCGTACCGGAACAGGAACGGGAAACGATTTTTCGCCGGTTTCACAGCGTTCGTCCCGACGGAGAGGATTTTGGCCGACATAGCGGGTTGGGACTCGCCATTGCACGTACCATAATCGAAGCACATCACGGCACACTGACTGTGTGCGACCGTGAGGACGATGAATCGGGGGCCTGCTTTCGTATCACCCTGCCTGCCGCCATTTCCGATCCAGATCTGACGGGATTAGCCGATGCCTGATCAAGGAACCATTTTATATTCCGCCTCTGCTATGGCTATCGGCGATCGCGCCATATTGATCGAAGGGCCATCCGGCATTGGCAAATCCGAGCTCTGCCTGATGCTGTTCGATAGGGGCGCGCATGTGATAAGTGACGATCAGACGGAGCTCACTATTTCAGGCAATCAAGTTTTGGCGGCTTCCGCTCCCAATATAGCAGGCCAGCTGGAGATCAGGAATTTGGGCATTATGAACCTTGGCTATGTGATAAATATACCTGTCGCTCTGATTGTGACATTGTCGCAAAATGCGCCGCGATTCATTGACGAGGCAAGACATATATCCATATTGGGTATCGAAATGCCGCAGGTAATGCTTACCCCACATGAATATTCTCTGCCGATAAAAGTGGAATGGGCATTGCGCCGCTTCGGACTCCCCATATAGATAAAGATTGATGACTGAAAAACCGGAAAACACAGCGGCTGTGGAACGCCAGAGGATTATGCTGGTCACCGGACTGTCGGGTGCCGGCAAATCGACCGCATTGCGCACTCTGGAAGATCTAGGGTGGGAAGCGGTAGACAATTTTCCGATCCGGTTACTTGGACGCCTTTTGGAAACCCCTCTCCCCTCTGGCCGTGATGATACCCGTGCTCCTCTGGCCATAGGTTTTGACAGCAGAACGCGCGGTTTCGATCCCGCCGCCATTATGCGCAATATAAAGACCCTCGATGCCCAGGGGCATCATAGTATCACGACCCTATTTCTGGATTGCGCGGGCAGCGAGTTGGCAAGACGCTATAACGAAACCCGCCGCCCCCACCCGTTGGCCACGGATCGTCCTGCGGATCGCGGCATCGCGCAGGAACGCGAATTGATGCAACCGCTTCGGCGCTGGGCAGAACATGTTCTTGATACAACCAATTTTGCCGCCAACGATTTGCAACACGCCATTCGCGAACAATTCAGCCTGGGCAACAGCACGCTGCCGACATTGACCGTTACCAGTTTCGGATTTGCGCGCGGTATGCCGCCGATCGCGGATCTCGTATTCGACATGCGCTTCCTGCGCAATCCTCACTGGAACAGCGAACTGCGCCCGCAAACCGGGCAGGATCCTGCCGTCGGCGAGTATATCCGTGATGATGTCGCTTTTAAAGAAGCATATGAACGTATCTTGGGCCTTATTATTTTCCTGCTTCCGCGTTATGCCGCCGAAGGCAAGGCTTATGTCAATATAGCATTCGGCTGCACAGGCGGCAGACATCGTTCTGTGTTTACGGCCGAGCAAATTGCGAAAGACTTGCGCGCATCAGGCTTTTCGCCCAGTGTCGCCCACCGCAACCTGGCATCGCGCCCGGCCGATGAACTGGAAGGCAGGCCGAAGACATGATACGGGCGGCAAATAACCGTTATGACGACCCACAGGGACACACGCTATTGAACCGGAGCAACAAGCCGAAATGATTGGCATGATTTTGGTCACGCATGGCCGCCTGGCAGAAGAATTTCTGGTGGCGATGGAGCATGTAGTCGGCAAGCAGAAAGATATCGCGACGATCTGTATCGGGCCGAACGACGACATGGAGCAACGGCGTCAGGATATCGCCGCCGCAATAACAGACGTCGATAGTGGCGAGGGCGTCATCATTCTGACCGACCTGTTCGGCGGGACACCTTCAAATCTTGCCATTTCGCTGCTCGATGCAGGCAAAGTCGAAGTTATAGCCGGCGTAAACCTGCCGATGCTGATTCGGCTTGAGGGCGCGCGCAAGTCGATGAACGTGAGAGGGGCAGTCAGCGCCGCGCGCGAAGCCGGGCAAAAATATATTAGCGTTGCCTCCGAACTTTTGGGACTGGAAAGCTGATATGCCCTCCGAAAAGATCCAAATCACCAACAAACGTGGTTTGCACGCCCGGGCCAGCGCCAAATTCGTAACTGCCGTTTCCAAATTGCCCGATGATCTCGTCGTAACGGTGGCAAAAGACGATGCCCAAGTGAACGGCACCAGCATCATGGGTCTGATGATGCTGGGCGCGGCACGCGGCGACCACGTCATCGTTTCGGTCGAAGGTGCGCAGGCCGACTTGCATCTGGTCAAGCTGGTGGGACTGGTCAAAGACGGTTTCGGCGAGGACTAGGTGCACCTCAATACATCTCCCCATGGCAACTTCGACGATGACGGTCGGCGGATCATCACCGGTTTTTCCAATCCACTGGTCAAGCAGGTGCGCAGCCTGCGCGAGAAGAAACATCGCAAAGCGAGCGGGCATTTTCTGGCCGAAGGTCTGCGGCTATTGACCGAAGCGCTGGAGACCGGGTTCGTGCCGGTCATGCTCTTCATGTCCGACACCCGCGAACCGCATCCGCTCATCAACGCGCTGGAAGACGCCGTCACTGCTAGCGGCGGGCAAATCATCGTGACCTCGCGCGAACTCCTTGCGAAAATGTCGGGTAAGAATAACCCGCAAACCGTGCTGGGGGTCTTTCGCGATCATCCCGCTATGCTGGGCGATCTTGACCGCAGCAGCGCCAATATCTGGCTGGTGGCGCAATCGCTGCGCGATCCCGGCAATCTCGGTACGATGTTGCGCACTGGCGACGCGGTCGGGGCGGGCGGGCTTATCCTGGTCGATGAAAGCGTCGATCCATTTTCAGTGGAAGCGGTCCGCGCCAGCATGGGCGCGATTTTTACGCAAAAGATTGCGCAATCATCCTGGCAAGAATTTCTGCCATGGCTGCGCGTCGGACCGGGTCAGTTGGTGGGCACAAGCTTGAATACTGAGAATGACTATCAGGCGGTGGAATACAGCACTCCTACATTCCTTCTGATCGGCAACGAAGCGCAAGGGCTTCCCGCAGAATATGAAAGCGAATGCGATAGGCTCGTCAAAATACCGATGCTGGGCAAGGCCGATAGCCTGAACGCCGCGGTGGCGACCGCCGTTATGGCGTACGAGGTGCTGAACCAGCAGCGACGGTCGTAAAGCCGTTCATTGCACAATCATCCCTAAACCATTACGTTGTTTCCATGCGATTTATAGCATTCACCCCCGCGCTTTTCCTTGCGCTGACCGCCTGCCTCCAACAACCTGCGGCGGAGACGCTGCCGCCTGCGACCGAGGCGGCGGACGATGTCTATAAAGCGATCGGCACCGAACCCGGCTGGCTGCTGGAAATCGATGCGGAGCAGATCCGGTATCTGGGCGATTACGGGGAGACGCGAATCACCGTCGCCACCCCGCAAGCGAGGCCGAGTTTCAACGGCACGCGGTACGTGTCCGATCTTCTGACCGTCGATATCACGAAAAGCATCTGCAATGACGGGATGAGCGATCGCCGCTATGCCGACCGCGTCACGGTATCGGCAGATGGCAACACGGTCAGCGGGTGCGGCGGAAATATCCTGCCGCCTGAAAATCTGGACCAGACCCGCTGGCGCATTACGGCGATCAATGGAAACCCGCCCTCGGCGCCGCAAGAAGCGGCCATGGATTTCACCGGCGGACAGCTCGCCGCAACGGTCGGATGCAACCGGTTTTCCGCTGCATACACCGCCGACGCGCAACTAATTACGGGTCCGGCACGTGCGACTCGCATGGCATGTTCCGGAAAACTCAGCGACGAAGAAGCGGCGCTGTCGCGGTTTTTCGAAAGCCCGGCCAGCATCCGTTTTACCTATGACGGCAGCATGCTGCTCGATTCAAACGGGCAGATTTTCGTGCTGGAACAGATTATTTAGCGTCTTTCGTCCTGTCTTGCATAACCTTGGCCTGCATACCCGTATCCGGTAGCGCGTCGAGGGCCGGACTGTCCTCCGCACTGCCGTAGCGCGGTAGCGCATCCAGCTCGCTCACATCCTCGATCGCCCGCTTGCCCGTTTCGATATTGAGTTCGGCGAATCGGCGGCCGGTGGAAAGCACGTTGCGCTCGTAACTGCCGACAAATTTGTTGTAATTGCCGACCGCGCTCGAAAGACCCGATCCCATGCGTTTCAGATGCTCGCTGGTGACGGCGAGCCGATCGTACAATTCCTTGCCGAGTTCGGCAATCTGCCGCGCTTCGCGGGCGACCCCCTCCTGTCGCCATACGCTCGCCACGGTGCGGGCGATCGCGACCAGATTGGTGGGCGTCGCGAGCAAGATTTTCTTCTCGAACGCATAATCCCACAATGTCGCATCATGTTCGAGCGCGGCGGAGAGAAAATGTTCGCCCGGAACGAACAGGATGACATAATCGGGCGCATCGGAAAACTGGTCCCAATAGGCTTTTTTGGACAGGCCGTCGACATGCGCTTTCATCGACCGGCAATGCGCGGCCAGCGCCGTGTGGCGCTTGTCTTCATCGTCCGCGGCAAAGGCGTCCTGATAGGCATTGAGCGAGACTTTGGCATCGATCACCAGCGACTGCCCGCCGGGAATACGCACGACCGCATCGGGGCGCAGCCGCCCGTCCTCGGTATCGATGCTCTGCTCCATCACGAAATCGGTATGTTCGGCCAGTCCGCACGTCTCGAGCACGTTGCGCAATTGCTGCTCGCCCCAGCGCCCGCGCGCCTTGGGCGCATTGCGCAGGCTGTTGACCAGACGCGCCGCTTCGGTCCGCACCGCCTCCTGCCCCAGTTTCATATCGCCCATCAGACCTTTCAGATCGCCATATGCTTCGGTGCGGTCCTTCTCGATTTTTCGCACGATATCTTCATAGGCTTTTAACCGTTCGCCAACGGGCGTCATAACCGATTTGAGCTTGGCCTCGTGCTTTTCCTCGGCCTGGTTGAAGCGCGCATCGGCGCGTTCGAGGAACGCTTTCTGGGCCTCGCCCAGCAACTTGCCGCCGACTTCGCTGAACTGCGCCGACAAGGCCTCCTTGGCTTCGAGCAGCTGTTTCAACTGCTTGTCATGATTGGTCGCGTCGCTTTTCAGCGCGGCATTATTGGCCAACAGCGCCTCGCGCTGCTGGCGATAGGATTCGATGCGCTGTTCCAGCTCGCCGGCCCGGCTGGCGCGTTCCTCGGCCCCCGCCAGATCGCGGATCGCCGCGCGGAATTTCTCGTCCAGTTCCTTGAGCTGCGCCTCGGCTTCCGCGCGCTCCCTGCGCATATCGGCCACCGGCCTGCCGCCAAGAAACCAACCTAAAGCTACACCGACGAGCAACGCAAAAAAAGCTATAATAATTTGAACGTACTGATCCATTTAGTATCTCCAACAGGAGAAGCGGGGTGGGCAAAGACAAATTACCCACCCACGACGAAATTAAGTAATCAACAGTTTCGGCAACTCATCATTGCTAAGTGATCTTCTGCTTGTCGAACAATATTATCCAACGCTTGTCCGCAGGTTTTAAAACCTATTACAGAATTACACACAGAATATCCATTAAAATCAATGTAATACCATCGCCATTGGCCTTTCATTTCGCACAGCTTCAGAGTTCCATGAAACATGAAACTTCTCCTGTACAAATTTTTTAGAAAGTATCTACAAGGCTCAGTGGCAAGACTTTGACATGTGGTAAGTTTATCGCGCTAACTCATTTATATTTATTTTATCGAGGGCAACGATATATACCAAGAGAACCCGTCTAGCAGTTAGTTCCTTGTAAATTGCGAAACTTAAAAACTCCTTTCTCTTGGTTTGAATAACATGGCTAACGGAAATTAAACAAAATGCAATACCGACAATGTTAATAAAATTTCAACGGTGTTCTATATGGACACAATTTCGAGAAAGCGGAGCCCGGCGGCGCTACCCATAATGCGTTTCCAACCGGAAAAGCCGCCCTTTTCTCTACGAGACATCCTCGTCGCAGCAAACTGCCCTACACAATCCAAACTTAGACCGTGTTCAGCTGCCTATGGATGTCGCTAATGTGATCCGGTCCTCCGCGACAGTCACCGTCGCCGGTTGCTCGATACTTAAGGTGAGGCCGGGAACGGAAAGATCGATAGTGTCCATCACATGATCTCCGCGTGACAATTGATCGAGTTCCGGCAACTCAATATCTTCGCCCAGAGAAACGGTATAAACCATTGTAACCGGTTCATCCGGTACCACCGGCGACATTTCGGTCATGATCGAAAGGCCTTGCACCCCAAGCTTGATACCCGGTTTTTCCAGTTGAAAATCGGTTACATTGAGGAATGCTGTCGCAGAACGTCCAACACCGATCATCTCTTTCGTACTGCTGAATTGCTGACCTTCGGCCAACCGTTCGCGCGGTAACGATATTTTGAGAATCAGATGCCGTGATCCCAGTTGCATGAAATCCGCTATGCTCTCGATCGTTTTCGGCGCGACTGCCAAGGCGGCGATCGTGTCGGCCAGGATCTGATCCGCACCATAGTCAATGCGTGCCGCCGCAGCGATGCGTTCCTGTTCGCTGATATCCATAGCACCCAAAATGCTTTCCAGCACGGCATCGAGCGGCTCTCCAGCCTCGATGCGCGCCTCCCAGTTGGCGGTGGACCGATCCAGCAGCAGGGCGAGCGCTCCGCCCACGTCATACGCCCGCGCGCGGAACCAATTGCCGCTGTAGGAACCTTTGGCATTAGCAAAAAGATTTCTTCGCAACCCGTCCGCCAGGGCGCCTGCAACGCTGTTGGCATCGTCGCCCAGCACTATCGAAGACGCTTTCAGCCCAATATATTGCGCCGTACCTTCCGATCGCTCGAGATATCGTTCCTTGCCAACAATCGTTTCTTCAACGGTTCGTTCCCGAATACGCCGCAATGCTATATATTGGCGAGTCAGACTGGTGCTTTGCGCCGCAGTTTCAGCAAGGATGGCATCGGCCAGCACCCGCCTTTCAAGCTCGGCTGCAGCCGTGAAGGCGGCTCGGTCCGATATTGCTGTCAGATCGACAAATTCACCGCCGTGCTTCCAGTCCGTCCTGTCGAAAGCATCGCGTTGAAAGTCATGAAATTGTTCGTGAAAAAGCGTTGCGACCGTAGTCCGCCAGTTATCGCCAACTTGGACCATCATCATGTTCGGTGTGCCCGCCGGATAATCGAACGCGAATGCACGATCGGCGCCAGGCAATTTACCTGCTCGATAGGTGATATTGCGGGGCTGTCCATCGGCACCGACGAGAACGGCTCCATGAGTGGGATCGTACAGGACAAAACCCTGCTCTTCCGGCCAGTAGCCGGGCCATATGCGACTCAATGCTTCAGAGCGATCAAGGATCAGGTTTGCTTTGGTGCGAAGGTCGGCAGCCGGATCCTCACTTTGAGGGTTTACCACTGCAACAGATGGCAGCATCAGCGCTGAAGCAAGAGACCAGTGCAGTAACATATTTGTCCTCATACTCTCCGTGGCCGGTTGAAAAAGATTGTCAGTTCCCGCCCTGCTAAGATTCTCGATACCGTAGTTTCCATCTGAAAACAAAGCCATTTTGGGAAAGCGGACCAGCTTGCCAACTGCGGCTAATATTACCGACCTGCGCGGTAGCTTCCATTCAGCATCCCACCCAATAGCGGAACGAATTGTGAACGTAGCCGCCCAACTGCACATTCTCAATCTATTTCTGTACGGAACTGACTGCGCACCCGGACGTAAGTCGGTCATGTGATTTACAAAGGAGAACGATCATGTCGATTGCGAAAATGATTTCCAGCCATCCCGATGTCGACGGGCATCTGAACGAACCGCTCGCACTGGCCGTGCGTCACGCGATGTTCTGTTCGGTCATCTGCACCAGCTGCGCCGATGCATGTATTGCCGAGGATATGGTCAAGGATATGCGGCAGTGTATCCGCAACTGTCTCGATTGCGCCGATATTTGCGCGATGACGGCCAAGGTCGCGACTCGCCGCACCGCCGATAACGAGGCATTGCTGCAATCCGCCCTCCAATTGTGCATCGAAGCATGCGAAACATGTGCCAGCGAATGCGAAGGCCATAATAACGACCATTGCCGCCGCTGTTCCGAAATGTGCCGCGAATGCGCTCGCGATTGCAAGGCCGCACTCAATACGTTCTAGAAGCGTTTAGAAAATCGTTATCTTGGAAAAGCTGATCAGGCCGCCTTGCGCAGCTTGTTCAGCTTTTTCAGCACCATCTGCCGTTTCAGGCGGGAGAGATGGTCGATAAACAAGATCCCTTCCAGATGGTCCATCTCGTGCTGCAGGCACGTGGCCATCAAGCCTTGCATATCTTCCTCATGCACCTTGCCGTCCAGATCGTGCCAGCGGGCGCGGATCGTGGCGGGACGATCGACATCCGCATATTGGTCAGGGACCGACAGACAACCTTCGCTATAAGTCGCGTGATCGTCGGACGGGTCGAGAATCTCGGGATTGATGAACACGCGCGGAGTGTTGATCACCGCGTGATTATGGCCGCACTCGCTTTCGCATTCCTCGTGCTTGTCGGGATCAGGCTCCTGCAGATCGATCACCAGCACCCGTTTGGGCACGCCCACCTGGATCGCGGCCAGACCGATACCGGGCGCGTCGTACATGGTTTCGAACATGTCATCGACGAGCGCCTTGAGTTCGGCATCGAACGTCTCCACGCGAGTAGAAATGGTTTTCAGCCGCGGATCGGGCACTTCGAGAATAGGTAATATAGCCATGACGCTAAAATAGTCTGCACAGGCGCGCTGTTCAAGAGCAAATGCTAAGGAACCGGTTACCGTGCGCGTAAAGACTTTATCTGTTGATCGCTTTACGCGCCCGTAAAGCTTGGGCAAGCGTGCCTTCGTCGAGATAGTCGAGCTCTCCCCCCATGGGCAGGCCATGGGCGAGCTGGGTCAGGCGCAGCGGATAATTTTCGAGCCGTTCGGCAATATAATGCGCGGTTGTCTGCCCCTCCAGTGTGGCGTTCATAGCCAGTACGACCTCGTCGATGCCGCCTTCGGCCACGCGCTCGACCAGGCGGGCTATGGTCAGATCCTCCGGCCGCACCCCGTCCAGCGCCGACAATCGCCCGCCCAGCACGTGATAGCGGCCCAGAAACAGCCGCGATTTGTCGAGCGCCCACAGGTCGGACACTTCCTCCACCACGCACAAGGCGCGCGTATCGCGGCGCATGTCGGTGCAGATATTGCACGGATTGACCGTATCGATATTACCGCAATTGTCGCATGTCGACAGGTTCTGCCGCACGCGCTCCATTGCTGATACCAGCGGATCGAGCGCGGTTTCGCGTTTTTTCATCAGGTATAAAACGGCGCGCCGCGCCGACCGGGGGCCGAACCCGGGAAGCCGCGCCAATGCATTGGCCAGATCGTCTATCTCTTGCGATGCCATGGTCCACGCATTAGGGGGATTGCACCGGTGCTGCCAAGCAAAATTTACGGCGGCGCCATTGTTTGGGAAAGGCTGGATCATGCGCATCGCTTTTATGGGAACGCCCGATTTTGCGGTGCCGGCGTTGCGTGCCTTGCAGGATGCGGGTCACGATATTGCCGCGGTATACAGCCAGCCCCCCCGCCCCGCCGGACGCGGCAAGAAACTGCACGCCGCGCCGGTGCAGCTATTGGCGGAAGAAATGGGCATCGCGGTGCGCACGCCCGTCTCGCTCAGGAACAAGGAGGCACAGGCCGAGTTTGCCGCACTCGGCCTCGATGTCGCGATCGTCGCGGCTTATGGCCTGATCCTGCCGCAAGCGATACTGGACGCGCCGCGTCAGGGTTGCCTGAATGTCCACGGGTCGCTGCTGCCGCGATGGCGCGGCGCGGCGCCGGTACAACGCGCAATTCTGGCCGGGGACAGCGAGACTGGCGTGACGATCATGCAGATGGAGGCCGGGCTCGATACCGGCCCCATGCTGGCGAAGCGGACGACGCCGGTGAATCGTAAAACCGCCGGGGAACTGACCGAGGAGATTGCACACATAGGCGCGGAATTGATGGCGCAGGTGCTGGCTGACTTGCCCAAACATCCCGCTGAAACGCAGCCCGAAAGTGGCGTTACCTATGCGCACAAGATTACGAAGGCGGAGGCGATGCTCGATTTCACGCAATCCGCCGCCGAGGTGGAACGACAGGTGCGGGCCTTCAACCCCATGCCCGGTGCGTTTTTCGAACATGACGGGCAGCGTTACCGCGTGCATGCAGCCGAGCTTTTCGATGCCGGCGGCGGCGCAGGCGAAGTGCTGGACGACCGGCTGACCATTGCCTGCACGGCGGGCGCGATCCGGCCGACTGTCATCCAGCGCGCGGGCAAACCGAAAATGGAGCTGGCCGAATTCCTGCGCGGCAACGCTCTCGCCAAAGGCACACGACTGACATGACGCGCTTTGCCCTGACGCTTGAATTTGACGGTGCTTGCTATGGGGGACTGCAGCGGCAGGCCTATGGGGACACCATCCAGCAGAGCGTCGAGGAGGCGATCCACACGATTACCGGCGAGCGCGTGACCATGCATGCGGCGGGCCGCACCGATGCGGGCGTGCACGCGCTGGCGATGCGAGCGCATATCGATGTGGACAAGGACATCAAGCCCTTCCGTTTGATGGAAGGCATCAACGCCATGCTGCGCCCGCAGCCGATCGCCGTGCTCGATTGCAAGGCTGTCGATCCGGACTGGCACGCCCGGTTTTCCTGTATGCGCCGCCGCTATATCTACCGCATCACCAACCGCAGGGCCTTTCTGACGATCGATCAGGGCCGCAGCTGGCAAGTCGGTACGCCGCTTGATGAAAAGGCCATGCACGATGCCGCGCAGCTGCTGATCGGCAAGCATGACTTTACCACCTTCCGCTCGGCCCATTGCCAGTCGAAAAGCCCGGTCAAGACACTCGATAGCATTACAGTGAAACGGCATGGCGAAAAGCTCGAGATTCATGTGGTCGCCCGGTCGTTCCTGCATCACCAGGTGCGCTCGATGGTCGGGTGCCTGGTTCTGGTCGGCAAGGGCAAATGGTCGAAAGCGGATCTGCAAGCCGCACTGGACGCCAGGGACCGGCACGCACTCGGCTTTAACGCGCCGCCCGACGGGTTATATTTCGCCAAGGCAGAGTATTAAAAAGCGCGCACTACTAGAAAAGCCGCGTCATGGCCTTGTTCAGCATCCATAGCTGCCACAACAAGCGGCTATTGTCGGCCCGGCCTGCGATATGCGCCTCGGCAACGTCGCCCAAAGCCCTGGCATCGAACCAGCCCGTGCGGCCGAGCGCGGACCCGTGCGCGATGGCCCGCGCCTGCTCCGCCAGCGGTCCCCGGAACCATTGCGCGATCGGTGTGACGAAACCCATTTTGGGGCGATAGAGAATATCCTGTGGCAAGTGGCTCTCCATCGTCTTTTTCATGATCCATTTGCCCTGCCCGCGCCGCACGCGCATATTTTCGGGCAAGCTGGCAGCAAATTCGACGAGACGGTAATCGAGCAACGGCTCGCGCGCTTCCAGACCGACAGCCATGCTGGTGCGGTCCACCTTGGTCAGGATATCGCCGGGCAGCCACATTTTCATATCGGCATATTGCGCGGCATCGAGCCCCGAACGGGCAGGCGCATTTTCCATCAGCGCGATCATGTGGTGTTCGGCCCTATAACCTCCCAGCCCGGCCTTGAACTTGGCGGAATATATGGCGGCGCGTTGCGGCGCATCGGTGAAGCTTACGGCATCGGTATAGCCCTGCGCCCCCGTCCTTACCAGCGACAGCAATGTCGATTTGGCGCGCAACGGTCGCGGCGCCCAGTCGGCTTTGGGATAGATTTTGCCCAGCGCGCCGAATATCGGCCCGCGCAGCGATTGCGGCAACAGCGCCCGTGCCTTTTCCTCGCGATAATGGAAGACATGGCGGCGATATCCGGCCAGCGCTTCATCGGCACCGTCGCCCGACAATGCCACCGTCACATGTTCGCGCGCCAGTTCGCACACGCGGTAGGTGGGCAAGGCCGAGGCATCGGCAAACGGCTCGTCAAACTGCGCGGCCAGCATATCGATAATATCAAGATCGTCCGGCGATACATTGCGCGCGTAATGGTCGGTTGCAAAACGTTTGGCGATCCGTTCGGCATAGCCCGTTTCATCGAACGCCTGCTGGTCGAAACCGATGCTGCACGTAGTCACGGCAGAACTGCTTTTCTCGGCCATCAGCGCGACGACGCTGCTGCTATCCACGCCCCCAGACAAGAATGCGCCAAGCGGCACATCGGACACCATGCGCGACGTCACGCCTTGCCGCATATGGTGCATCAATTCGGCTTCGATATCGGTTTGTTTACGCTTGGCACGTTTGGAGAAATCCAGATCCCAATACTGCACCGGCCTACCCGGCGGCTTTCCGCGTTCCAGCATCAGGTAATGCCCGGCAGGCAGCTTTTGCACCCCTTTTACCATGCAACGATGATCGGGCACATATCCGAAGGCGAGATAGTCTTCGACCGCTTGCAGATCGGGTTCGCGGCGCAGCATCGGATGCACCAGAAGCGCTTTCAGTTCCGAGCCGAAAATCACGCTGCCATCGGCCAGCGGTGCATAGAATAGCGGTTTGACCCCCAATCGGTCGCGGGTGAGAAACAATTGCTTGCTGCGCTGGTCATAGATCGCAAAAGCAAACATGCCGTTGAGACGCGGCAGACAATCCGCCCCCCATTGCCGGTAGGCGGCCAGTATCACCTCGGTATCGCCGCTCGTGCGGAATTTCACGTCAAGCGCTTTCAGCTCCTCGCGCAATTCCTGAAAATTATAGATCTCGCCGTTAAAGCTGATGACCAGCGCCTCGTCATCGCTGAGCATCGGCTGCGGGCTACCCGCGACATCAATGATGGAAAGCCGTCTGTGCCCCAACCCCACACCCGGCGCGGTCCATATGCCCGATCCGTCGGGTCCGCGATGCGCGATGCTGTCGGTCATCCGCCTGAGCCGCTGCGGGTCCACCGGCTTGGCCGTTTCCCAATAAAATATTCCCGCAATGCCGCACATAAGTAAGGCCTTAGCGGACCGAAACGATTTGGTCAGCCCATTTGTCAGGCGATCCGATATCATCGACAAATGCGTTGATCGCAGCACGGCCCGTGCGCCCTTCGCGATTTTCCGCCGAGATGATGAGCGTCATGGCCGGCTGCGACTGCCCGAACATGCGCGCCTTCATGATTTCCAGCTTAACGCGCGACGCACTGCCGGTCATGACAGGGCCGACGCGGTAATATGTGAGCGCCTCGCGCGTAACGGGTCCGGGCGCAACCAGTATATCCGATTTGCCGCGATCGACAGGATCGCCGCTGGCCGTCCAGGCCCAGTCGCTGGCGGGATCGTATGCGCCTTGTCTGTAACCGGTCACTTCGCGTCCCTCTTCCTGACGGTCATACAAACCCAAGCCGACTTCGACCTCGTCACCCTTATCGTTGGCGTAGGTGCCGAACAGACGGTGATTGGCGCCCGCAAACCGCGGCTGCCACGGGTATGTGGGACCATATCCGACACGCGTCCAGCCCGGCACGGCGGGCAAGTCGATCCCCGCCGGCATGGCCGCGGGCCGCTGCACCGAAGCCACCGACCAGATTGCCGAGGCCAGCAATATCGCACATGCCAGCGCGAGAAGTATGCCTTGATGTTTCGGCTCGCCGTCGGTTCCATGGCGTTTCGCCGCGGCAAGATCGAACGCGGGCGCATCGACGCTGCGGTCGAAAAACCGCCAGCCGATGGCGATGACCAGGGCCAGCACGATCGCGAAAAATATCCATCCGTAAAAGACATGGTCGAACCCGGAAGCGAATTCGATGCCGTGATAATGGGCGATAAAGATCGTGCCCCACGCCCGGATCCCGTTGGCAACGATGGGAACGATGATGCACATGATCATGAACAGAATGCGCCTGCCCCAGTTTCGGAAACAGATATTGGCGGCCAACGTACCGAACGCTATCATGGCGATCAGAAATTCGATGCCGGAACAGGCTTCTGCCACCTCGAAATATCCGGTCGGAGTGGTGATAAAAACGCCTTCGATTTGCGCGGGTATAGCTGTCCATTCTAGCAGAACCATCGTCATGTTAGCGGTTACCGTTTGCAGGTACGGAACAATTTCCTCGCCGATCGGCAAAAGAAAAAAACCATAGCCCAACGGAAATATCAGCCCGCGCGATACGGTGGGTCCCATTATCGTTATAACTGACCCTTGTATCATCATAATGATGGCAAGCTGCCGGGCCACGGCAAGTCCGGCCACTTGGCCCAATATCCACCCGATCGCCGCGGCCGCCAACACCAGCAGACCCGGTGCCCATATCCGCGGTGTCAATTGCCGCAATAACGACATGCGTTGTGCCACCAGCCAGCCCAGGATCGGAACGACCACGAGAATATGGTTATAGGTCGAAATATTCCAGGCGATACTCGCCAGGTCGACCCAGTCGGGCCAGAACAGCACGCATACCAGCAACATGGACGCACATAGCCCTATCAACGATTGTCGCCATTCGGGCGTCAGGCTTGCCCGGCTGAATTTCGCACGCGAGGAAAGGAAAATGGATGCGCTGCCCGCCATCAGCACGCAGCCTCGGCTTGAGCCCGAGTTTTAGCAGCGAGCATATCTTTCAAAGGCGCGAGCGCTGCATCCCATCCCATGGTCGCAACGACATGCTCCCTTGCCGCAATGCCCATAATACAAGCGGATTGGCTGTCATCCAGCATCGCGCAGATGGTTTGCGCCTGCGCTGCCGCGCCATCGGCCACCTGCAAATGTACGTCTGGCTGCGCGATGATGCCTTCCGCCGCTTCGGGCGATGCCATGACGGGCCTGGCCATTGCCATAGCCTCGAGCACCTTGTTCTGGACGCCGCGCGCGATCCGCAACGGTGCGACGACAATGTCCGCCGCCTGTATCCAGCCGCGCACGTCGTCGACGCTACCCATGACCATGGTCGCATTTTTGCCGTCCAGCGCCGTGACCCGGTCGGACGGATTGCGGCCCACGACCGCAAACACCGCGTCCTTATGGGTTTCGAGAATTCGCGGCATGACCTGCCGAGAGAAAAAGATCACGGCATCAATATTGGGCGGATAATCCATCTGCCCCGTAAAGACGAGCGCCGGGCCGGGCCTGTCCGCCAATGCCGGATTAGGGAAGACATGTGCGGGGTCGTAGAACACGGTGTCAATACCGTTGGCAAGCGAGCGGACCTTGTCCTCTCCCAAACCGCTGCGTTTGCGAAACAAGGCGGCTTCGGCTTCGCTCACGAACAGGCTGACATCGGCTCGCCGTGCCATGGCCGCTTCGTAAGCGGACAGATGCCTGCCTTCGCGCGCAAGCACCCATCGCATCGGCCCATGGCTTGTTGCCGCGTAGCTTTCGAACTTGGCGCTGTCGACATCGACGAAATCCATGATGACGGTTCCGGCAAAATCATCCGGCACGTATTGCGCCATCTGGCCCGAAAAGACGACAATGGCGCCGATCCTGCCGGCTGTTAGCAAGGGACGGATATAGCTTTCGATCGCGTTATGACGGAAAGCGGCTATCGATACCGGCTGTCCTTTGAGAACCGCCTCCATGCCCGCCAGAAGGAGCGGCTTGTTCCGCGCGACAAGGCAGTGCGTCGCCGCGATCGCGGACAAATATTTTTCCTGCGCGCGATCTTCGGCATCTTCGGCAAAGGTTGCGGCATGGACGGGCGCGAGCCGGGCCAGATATTTCAGAATATGGTGCGAGCGTATCTTGTCGCCGCGATTGGGCGGCCACGGCATCCGGTGCGACAGGAACAATATCTCGCCATCACAGGGCGTATCGGATGCGGGCATTATCCCAGACCCTTTGCAATCCACGGGCCTATGCGGTTGGCAAGCGGCAGAGGCAATCGCTGCCACAGCGCAATCTGCATCCGGTATTTCGGGCTGAGCGGATTGATGTCGCGCGGCGCGGCACCGCTCGCGGTGCGTACCGCATAGGCCAGCGGCTGCGGTTCGAAACCCCAGTTGCGTTTGAAATGATAGGCGCCGGTATCGGTTTTCGACCGGCCAAAGTCGAACCGCGTGCAACCGCGTGTCCGGGCATGGTTCATCAGCGCATAATACATGACCTCGTTGGCGCGCAGATGGCGGGCCTCCCACAGGCCGCCGCCCCAATACGGCATGACGCTGCCCTTGTGGTACAGGCTCAACACGCTGGCGACGGCGTTACCCTCATGGCGGACCGTCAGGATGTCGGCATCGTCACCGAACATGTCCAGCACGGCATTGAACAGTTCTTTGGGAAATACCGGCGTTCCCAGATTTCGGACCGATTCGGCATAAACGCCGTAATGCGCATCGCGGTCAGCGGGCGTGCTTCCCACATGCACGGTCATGCCGCTTTTCAATCCCTTGCGCACTTCCGCGCGCTGCTTGCGCGGAATGGCGAGCAATTGGGCCGCATCATCCTGAGCCAGTTCGGTGACAAACCCTGTATGGCCGTCCGTTTTATGGATCCAGCCAGGGCCAGGCAGTGCGCCGCCGCGCAATTCCGCCGTGGGACAGCTACGATTTGCCGCCATTTCCCAGAAGGCGTGAAGAAGCAGGTCTTCGGCACTCGCGTTTTCGGCGAGCACGCCCCCGCCCACGGCGAAGCCGCTGGAGACAAGCGCACGCCCGAATAGCGAGGAATGAATAATGTGGCCGGGCAGAATACCGGTCAGACGACCTTCTTCCTGGCATAACAGGCAGACGGCCTCTTGCCCCGTTCCCGACTCGATTGCCTTTAGCCAGGCAGGACGATGAAATGCCGTGCCGTCGCGGTGCTTTTCTACAAAGTCATCTATACGCTGCACTGTCCGCGCCTCGTTCAGGTCGGCGAGCGTGACATACTGCTGTGCGGCGGTCAGGGGCATGGACGTCTGGATATTCACGCCGCCTCTTTTCGCTGCAGTTTCGAAAGCGCGTGTGCGGCGACTTCATCCGCACGGCCCCATGCGAATTCGCGTGTCAGGCGGCGAAGCTTGTCGGCCATCGCCGACAGCCGCGTATAGTGGCGCAGTTTCGATTTGAGCGGAGCGTCCGCAACGCGCGGCTGATCGGGATCGATTTCCCAAGGATGGAAATAGAAGGACGCCGGATGGCCTTGCCCGTTAACCTGTCCGATCGCCCATTTCGTGAATGTATAGGGTAACAGCCGAAAAAACCCGCCGCCGCCCGCGGCCAGCGTTCTCCCGGCATAGGTCGCAGTCGTAACGGGCATTTCGACAAAATCGGATCCGAGCACCGGATGGAAAGCGAAACGCGGTGCTTCGGGCCAACCATACTGGTCGTGCCTGATCGGCGCTACGCTCGAGGAATAGCTATACCCCCGCTCTGCCAGCACCTGATGCGCCCAAGGGGTGCGGGCGTCGATTGAAAAACTGGGGGCCCGATAGCCGGTCACTTTGCTGCCCGATATATCCTCCAGCGTCGTGCGCGTTCGATCGAGATCGGCCGCGAAACTCTTGGCATCCATGGTGAACACGCGTTTGTGGTCCCAGCCGTGGCTGGCGATCTCATGACCCTGTGCGCCAATGCGCTGCATCAGCTGCGGATAGCGTTTCGCGATCCAGCCGAGAGTGAAAAACGTGCCCGTTACCCCCGCTTCGGCAAACAGGTCGAGCACGAAATCGGTATTGCGCTCGACACGATGCGTCAGTTTGCTCCAGTCGCCGCGGTCGATGCAGTTTTCGAATGCACCCACCTGGAACCAGTCCTCGACATCGACGGACAGAGCATTGATTACAGGGCTGGCCATCGGCATCTCATCCTTTCATCAGGCGGCACGGTCTTGCGTCATCATCGTAGCGCTGCCGTCATTTTCCACCCACTTGACGAGCATGGTGAGTGTGCGGCGGATAGCACGTTCCTGTTCCAAAGTGCGAACTTCCATGGCACCCAGGCGTTCCAGCATCATTTCCATGTCCAACTTGCTGACAGCCATGTCCGATTGCGGACCTTCTGCCGGAAGTTGCGGCACAACGGCGCGGTCGTCAGTGGCGCCGTCAGCGTGTCCCGTGTTCGCGGTCGAAGGTGCCTGCCCTGTGACAGCGGCTTTGCCGGTGCCGGATGCGGATGGCTGCTCGCCGGAAGCATCCGTTTGATCCGCGAAAGCTTCGCGCGCATAATCGTCCTGCGGTTCCCGGCTCTGCACAGGTGCGGAAACGGTTGCCCTGTTTTCCTGGGCCTGATCATTGCCTAAATCCGCGAGCACCGTGCGGACCATGTTAGCATCAATGACATCTTTCTGTTCGACCGAACCCATCAACAACACGCGGCTGAGCAGCGCGTTGACTTTGCGGGGAATGCCGCCTGTTGCCATGTACACAGTCTGCAATACATCGTCGGAAAATGACGGCGTCCCGGTCCATCCCACTTTATCGAGCCGGTGTTCTACATAGGGCTGCATTTCGGATGCTTCCATGGCCGAAAGATGATGGGTGGCAATGACGCGCTGGCGCAGCTGTTCCAGTTCGGGGGCATTTTGCACCATGTTGCGAAATTCTGGCTGGCCGAGCAGGAATATCTGCAACAGCGCCTGATTGCCCAGCTGGAAATTGGAGAGCATACGCAATTCTTCCAGCGACGTGACGGGCAAGTTCTGCGATTCGTCGACGATCAGCAGGCAGCGGCGGCCTGCCCGGGCTTCGCTGTGCAGGAATTGCTCGATCGTTTTCAATACAGCGGCCTTGTCCATACCGGACGTTTCCAGCCCGAACGTGCGCGCGACGAGGTGCAACAGATCGCTCGAGGCCACTTGCGTGGTCACGATCTGTGCCGCGGTCAGCCGAGCCTTGTTGATCGTCTGCATCAGATGGCCGACCAAAGTGGTTTTGCCGGCACCGATCTCTCCGGTAATGACGATGAACCCCTCCCCCTGCGCCAGGCCGTAACCGAGATAGGACAATGCCTTGCGGTGGGTCTTGCTTTCAAAATAAAAGCTCGGGTCGGGGGTCAACTGGAACGGGCGTCCGCTCAGACCATAATATACGTCATACATATTCTATAACTCCACGAATATTCATTGCCGCGACATGCGTTCACCCTAAAAGGAATAGCGCAGGCCCACCTGTGCCGAGCCAATCAGCTCGCTGTCGAAACCTTCCCGGTCGAAACTGTCCAGGCCCAGGGCTGCGGATGCCGAAAGGCCATCGAAAATATTCCGGTAATAGGCCGCATTCGTACCGAAACCGAGCCCTTCTCCGCCCAGTCCGCTATCGAAATAATTGGCGTAGAAATTGGAGCTGATGCTGGAACGCTGATCCAGCTTTCGGCTGATAAACACATTTGCGTAATAATTCTCGTCGATTATGCCATTGGCCAGCGCCAGCGCGCCCGCATCGGACGCGAAGAAGCGGCGGCGGTTGTAACCGGCGGCAATGCCCGCATTCCACCCCCCTGCCTGCGTCGTATATTGTCCGCCAATCCCGCGGGTGCGAAATGTCGACGATGCCACCGATTGCAGAACATCGTTGAAACACAATCCCTGCGCACCGCCGAAGACGCACCCGTTAAGATCGCCGCTGAGCGGATTGCGCGACGTGTCGAACTGCGTCGGCAGGCTGGCGAGACTGTCATTCAAACGCGAGCCGAAACCTGCGACGGTGTCATAGGCGAAAATGTTGAAACTGTTGGTGCGGTTTGGCTGGAACGAAAACGATCCGGTATAGCTGGTCGAACCGTAGCGACGGCCGATGCGCGCCTCGAGCGAAGTGCGCCGGCTGGGCCGCCATAATACGCCCGCATCCCAGATAAAACCGTTCTGGTCGTAGGATAACAGCCGCGGTGAAGATTCGTTGGTAACAAACCGGCCATCGGGTCCGCGTACGGCGGCACCGTTGGCGTCGCGGACCGCATCGCGTTCGCTTATCTGCACATCTTCATATCCGACACCGCCGACTATGGCGATTGTCGGGGATATCGGTACCGTAAGATCGGCACGAACATAAGCATCCTCGAAACGCTGATCGAGCTGGCTGGTATCTTCGCGGTTATATCCGCCGCCTATGGCCCAACCTACCGGCAGATTGCCAGGTTGCTGACCGATGGACGCGCTGATCGAATGGCTGACACTGTCATCGAAAATGTCGATGGGCGTCTGTCCGGGTGCGACGATAACGGCATCGGGTGAATCGGCCCGGGTATAGCCAAATCTGTAGGCGGCGTTCACGCTGACGGAACCGACATTCGTGGATACCGTCGGTCCGGCATAAGCGGAATAAACCTGACTGACATTGCCGATACCGCCGACCAGATTGGCACTGGCCGGACCGCCCAGATCAACGCGCGAGCGTGTCGCCAATGCGCCTGCCTCTAGCGATACCGCATTGGGGACCAGCTGGATCGAACCGCGGGCAAGACCGCTGATGACGTCCTGATCACCAATATCGTCATCCCATGCGATGCGGCGTTCGTAACGCAGGCTTACCTGTGCTTCCGCACGGCGTGTCTGTATCGATGCATCGACACCGGCGGCGACCGAACTGTACGTCAGCACTTCGCCGCCGCTTTTCAGGTCGGCGACCAGAATCTGCTGCACTTCCAGATAGGGCGTTACATCAGCCCGCGAAGTGCGGACGCTGGTTGCCGTATTCCCGGAATACACCTCCGTTTCGTCGACCTGCTGCGCATAAACGGAGAAACCCGGGAACAGCATAAGGCATGCCGAAGCGATGAGAGCGTTCGACCGTGTGGTTTGCAAACCATCTTTCATGGTCATGGTCATTCTCCATATCCGTAATACGATCCAAAGCTGCGGCCCGTCGGCGAGAATTTCGCGCTGTTAAGCAGCAACTGGATGTTTTCACAACCCGCCATCAGGCCCAATGCGTCGCGTAGTGCGTTTTCGGTTGTTCTGTCCGCCCGCACGATCATCACCGCCTGCCCGACATGCATCGCGAGTTCCGATGCGGGGGAGGCTGCAAGTACCGGCGGCGAGTCGAAAATGACGATACGGCGCGGATTATGCCGCGTGAGCTGGTCCAATACTTGCCGGGTTCGCGCAGAAGCCAGAAATTCGGTATCATTGTTGGTCTGCGCACCCGCGGAAAGAACGGATAACCCTACAACATCGGTGGGTATAATACAGTCCTCAATTGCCAGCTCCGGATCGCTGAGCGCGTCCATCAGGCCGCGCTCTCCCCCAATTCCCAGCACGTCCAATATGCTCGGCTTAGCAAAATCCGCATCGATCAGCAGCACTTCATTGTCCTTTTCCGCAGCGATGGAAAGGGCAAGGTTCACGGCGCAAAATGTCTTGCCCTCACCTGTTTGGGCGGAACAGATAAGTATCCGTTCGCCATATTCGATTTTATCGGCGTGTTTGCCGCCGGCGGCCTGTTGCAGCAACTGGCGCTTCACGATCCGGAATTCCTCGGAAATTCCGGTCACGGCTCCGCCGGGCACGATAAAACCCGCCGCGCGCAACTTGTCGCGATCGACGATCTGGACGGGACCCGTATGCTCCTTTGGCATGGCCGGACGATAACCGGGTGCGGGTATAGCCTCAACCGCGACGGGAACTTCCGCTACAGGTTCGCTATCGCCGAAACCGTTGGCGATATCCGCATTGCGATCGCGCATGATCTCTCCGAAATCATAAATTTGGGCTGCGCGTTCCAGTAGTGAGTCGGTGTTATCCTGTCTGGATTTTTTTTCAGGCCGGTTCATATAATCAAATCCCATCATGCCATCCCGCGCTGAAAAAATTCGATCGCGACCAGAAGCACGAAAATCCCTGGTAACGCGGCACTTGCTCCAGCGAAATAGGTCATTTTCTGTTTGCGCAGGACCCGCTGCGGCGGCGTCAGCACATGCGAAATCGCGCCCAGAACAGGCAGCCCGCTTGCTTTTTCCAATTTTGCTGCGGTGGCATAGCTGGTACGCACTTGGCTCAGAGCAAACGCGGCCCCAATGCCTCCGCCAATGCCGACGATCAGCACGAGCAGCAACAACATGGGACGATTGGGCGCTTCGGGAGCCCGCGGCACGGACGGCGGTTTGAGGATATCGATCCTGACCGCATCGGTTTCCGACTGGACCTGACCGCGCAATCGTATTTCCTCGCGGTCCTGTAAAAGCTTGTCATACTGCGCTTTCAGCACGTCATGGTCGCGATTGATGCGCGCGTATTCCGCGCTGATAGCGGGTTCGGCGCTCAGCTTTCCCGTCAGATTTGACATTTCGGCTTGCAAGGACGATTTGCGCGAGGACAAGGCCACGACATTGGCCTGTCGTTCCGACAATATGCTCTGCAAGGACGAATACGCCGGATTGGGTGTCTGGATGGTACCCGATCCGCCACTGGGTTCGGAAGCGGCCTGCGCACGCAATGCCGAAATCTGACTTTGCAAGGCGATGACATCCGGATGGTTATCGAGCTTGCCGTTGGCGCGCGCCGCCGCAAGTTGCCCCTGTACCTGCGACAGTTGGGCACGCGCTCCGCCGCCGCCGTTGCCAGCGAATGTCGGTGTTGCGATTGTGCGCGGCGTACCGGCCAGTTGGCCACGAATGGCAGCCAGCGCACTTTGTGCGGACAAAAGCTGCAAATCGAGCTGCGACAGTTCGCTGCGCGCCGATTCGATACGCTGGCTCGCCGACCCGATACCGGGAAGCGATCCGATATTATTCTGTTCGAATTGCACGCGTTTCTGTTCGGTAACCTGAAGCTCTTTTTCCCTTTGCGCCAGCTGGTCTTCGAGGAATTTAAGCGTTTCCGTCGTTTCGGTTCGGCCGCCCGAAATATTCTCTTTGCGCAGGATATCGATCAATTTCTGCACAATATCGCGCGCAAGCTGCGCGTTTTGGGGATCTGACAGGTTGGATTGCGAGGAGACGGCGACAATGGAGAACATGTCGTTATCCGCAGACATGATCTTAACGTCGTCGCGCAGGGCGGAAATGCGCGCTTCCATTTCTCGCTGCGTGGCAATGTTGTTTCCCAGCATCGTCGAAAGGACGACTTTTTCGAGGTTGCCGGTCGATGTGATCGTCTGTTCCACCCGCTCAATCATGCGCCGCTGTTCGTTCGGGGTAATCCCGGCCTTGTCGGCTAGTATTTCCTGCGTTGCGATGCGCACGCTGGCTTCCGCCCTATAGCTATTGGGTATCAGCGCGATGACCAGCCAGCCGAGAACGCAAATACCCCAGGCAATAGCCAGCGCCAGCCAGCGGCGTTGCCAAACGCTGTGCACTGCTATTCTGAATTCGTCGTAAAGACCGTCCATAACAATCTGCTATCCTTCATGCACTTGCAATTTTGTCACTGGCGGCTTTAGAAAAAGCTTTCAGGAATGATAATGACGTCGCCCGGCTGCAATTTTACGTTCGCGCTGGTGTCGCCTTTTTTCAAAAGATCGGCCAAACGGATGCTATATTCTTCCTGCAAGCCGTTCGCACGATTGGCGCGGATCAGTTTTGCTTTATTCCCGGCGGCATATTCGGAAAGACCGCCAATCGAAATCATCGCATCGAGCAATGTCATGTTGGCACGATAGGGAATGGAAGCGGGCTTTTCGGTGGCACCGACGATGCGAATCTGTTGAGAGAACGTGCCCGCCGCCTTGTTGACGATCACCGATACGATCGGATCCTTGATATATTGCGACAGTTGCAGCTTGATGTCCTGCGAAAGCATAGTCGGGGTCTTGCCCACCGCCGTCATGTCAGTAATCAGCGGCGTCGTGATGCGGCCGTCAGGCCGGACCTGGACTTTTGCCCCTAATTCTTCGTTACGCCACACGAAAATAGTGAGTTCATCGAGCGGGCCGATGACATATTCCTCGCCCGGCCCTTCCTGAAGCGGCGTAAATGTCGAGGGTGGCAGCATTTTTCCCGTGGAAGTTCCTCCGCAGGCGGACACAAAAACTGCCATGGCAATAACTGCCAGAAAATTCTTAAAATATTGCAATATAATCATTTTATACCTCAGAACCGCTATTTGGATGGGCTTTGCGCGAGTACAAAGTCCCAGTTCAACCAGAGTGGCTCCAGGTATGCGAGAAAAAGGTGAATATACCGTTAGCCTTGAACGGTAAGCTGCTGAAATTCATATGGAGCCCCTAAATGATGGAGCGTGAAAGCGGGCATATTCAGAAAGTTTTCAGGACTAATTTCCTACCTATACAAGCATTTCTATTGCCCTGTCCTGCCCCAGAAAATCCGCAGGGCTGGCGGTTGCGCCGTAAGCGCCGGCACAGAATATCGCCACCAAATCGCCGATCTGAGCTTTCGGAAAAGCCGCCTTGTCGGCGAGGCGGTCGAGCGGCGTACAAAGGCATCCTACGATCGAAGCTGTCTCGGCCGGTTCCGCATCGAACTGCGTGGCGATCGCGACCGGATAATTGCGACGCACGACCGTTCCGAAATTCCCGCTCGCGGCCAGCTGATGATGCAGGCCGCCATCCGTGACGAGATAAAGTTCGCCATGACTTTCCTTGCGGTCGACGATGCGCGTGAGATAGACGCCAGCCTCGCCGACGAGCCAGCGGCCCAGTTCGATGGCAAAATCCGTATTCTTGAGCGCATCGGGCAGATCGGCAAATTCGCCTGCCATGGCATTGCCCACGCGTTCGATATCCACGGGCTCGTCCTTGGGGAAATACGGTATTCCGAAACCACCGCCCAGATTGACGTGGGGCGGCGGCGTTCCGATCATATCGGACAGATGCGCCACGAGTTCAAGCGTCTGACGCTGGGCATCGATGATCGCACCGGCATCCAGGGCTTGCGATCCCGCATACACATGAAACCCGTGCCAGTGCGCCCCGCTGGCGATAATATCGCGAACAAGTGCGGGGACATTGGCTGCGTCGACACCGAATGGCTTGGCGCCGCCGCCCATACGCATGCCCGATCCCCGCAAGTCGAATTCAGGGTTTACGCGCACCGCCATGTTCGCTCTGGTGCCGCTTGCATCTGCGATGGCGATGGCCCGGCGTGCTTCATTGGCCGATTCGATATTGAGCGTGACGCCGGCGTCGATCGCCTGCGCCAGTTCGCGGTCGCGCTTGCCGGGGCCGGCAAAACTGATTTTTTGGGCGTCTGCCCCTGCAGCCAATGCCTTGGCCAGTTCACCGTCGGAAGCAATGTCGATCCCGTCGACAAGTTCGATCATCAGCGACAGGAGAGGCGCGAAAGGATTGGCTTTCATCGCGTAATGGATAGACAGCCGGTCGGGCATGGCGGCACGCAGACTGGAGACACGCCTGCGCAGGCGTTCGGCCGAATAGACAAACAAGGGCGTATCGCCCGCTTTGTCGGCAAGCTCGCTTGCGCGCATGCCCGCAATTACAAGTTCCCCGTCGCGGGTTTCGAAATCCGGCGGGATCGGCCCAAGCGGTTTCATGACGTATGCTCCTTGGCTATCGCCAGCAATCGCGTGCCATCCAGCTTGCCATTGGGGTTTTTAGGAAAGGTATCCAATGGCAGAACATGGTGCGGCACCATAAAGCCAGGCAGTTCCGCTTTCAGATCAGCGTAGAGCAATGCGGCCATATCTTCCTTTTCTTCGGCGGAAAACCGCACGAACAATATAATTTTCTGGCCCAGTCGCACATCGTCTACACCAATGGCGGCCGCTTCGGAAACATGCGGGTTTTCCAGCGCCACGTTTTCAATTTCGCTGGGACTGATACGGTTGCCGGAAGATTTGATCATCGCATCGTGACGTCCCGTAAAATAAAGCAATCCGTCCGCGTCCTTCTTCACACGGTCGCCCGACCAGACGGCGGTGCCGCCATATTCGGAAAATTCGGGGGCACGCCTGAACCGCTCTGCACTGCGCTCTGCATCGCGCCAATAACCCTGCGCCACCAGGGGTCCGGCATGGACGAGTTCGCCTTCTTCACCCACCGCGGCCCGTTCGCCGGCGTCATTGACCACCATGATTTCGGCAAAGGGTATCGCGCGCCCCATCGACGACGGATTGGCATCGATCAATTCCGGATCGAGATAGGTCGAACGAAATGCTTCGGTCAGACCGTACATCGCATAGATATCCGTGGTGGCAAATATGGAACGCAGCTGCCTGACAAGCGCCGGTGTCAGCGCCCCGCCGCTGTTGGTGAGCCGCCGCAAAAAACGTGTGGCCTCTCCCGGCCAATGCTGTTCTACAAGCTGTACCCATAGCGGCGGCACTGCGGCAAGCGTGGTAATGTCATATTTGCCGCACGCCTTAATGACGTCCCTTGCGGTCAGATAATCGATCGGCACGGCGCTGCCGCCCGCATACCATGTCGAAAGCAGCTGGTTCTGCCCGTAGTCGAAACTCAGCGGCAATACGCATAGCGTATTATCGGCGCGTTCCAGGCGGAGATACTGCGCTACGCTAACTGCACCCAGCCACAGGTTTGCGTGATCCAGCATGACGCCTTTGGGTTTTCCGGTGGACCCGCTGGTATATAATATGGCAGCAAGAGTGTTTGTTGGGTCCGAAGATAGGGCGAGAGTTTCCGCAAAAGCCTTCCACACTGTCTCTGCGGCTTTTTCTTCTATCGCTGCGCACCCGTCAGGCAAATTGCCGCTGACAAGAGATTTCAGGCGCAAGCTGTTGGAGAGCAACAGCCTGGCCCCGCTGTCGGCCAGTATATGCGCAACCTGTACGTGTTTGAGCAAAGCATTGATGGGAACGTGTATCAGGCCCGCGCGTGCCGCAGCCAATGGCATCAGGCATGCGGTCTCCGTCTTGCCCAACCAGGTTGCGATCCGGTCTCCAGTCTCCAGTCCCTGCCCTCTTAACCAAAAGCTAAGTTGGCCCACACGCAAGTTTAACGTCTTATAATCTATAACCTCGCCACGCAGTTGCAACGCGATATCATCGTCACTTCCGCATAACGTCAGGTGATCGATCGGTTTTGCAACGGGATGAATCGGAAGCGGATTACCAGATATATGCAAAGGTGGCCTCATTTGAACAAGTCTGTTTCGCGAACACGGTGTTATGATGATCAGAAGTGAATATCACGATAATATTTCTGTTGCGACTATCCATGACGATAATGGTTTGGGGCGTGGCGGCCAGAAAAGCATTTTCGATCGGCTGTCGTGGATAGATGGCCTGAAAAAGATCTGCATGCCAAAAGTTTCTGCCGGGTTTGCGGTAGCGCAACAGGAGGGGGCCAGAAGCTGGCTGTTTCTCAAAAAAGACAGGTTCTACCAGTATAGCGTGCTGGCCAACTGGTATAATTTTACGGCAGGTCCGGTATTCCACGGCGCCAAACACGAAGCTACCAAATTGACGCTTTTGGCAGCCATGTCCGACCAGTTGCGCAGAAAAGCGCATCGTATCATAATTTCGCCCGTTGCGGACGAGGATGAACTGGCAACACTGACAGTTCGCGCTTTTCGTCAGGCAGGATGGATTGTGATCCGCACGCAATGCGACGAGAACCACATCCTGCGCCTGGGCAATCTATCGTTCGATGAATACTGGAAGAAGCGGCCTGGCCAGTTGCGTTCCACCGTCAAGCGCAAATCGAAGAAGAACGATGTCGCTATCCGGATCGATACCGAATTCAGTGCCGAAAGCTGGCAGGATTACCTGACCGTGTACCGGCGCAGCTGGAAACCCGAAGAAGGCAATCCCGATTTTCTCGAAATGATTGCCCGGCAAGAGTCAGCTGCAGGCTGTTTGCGACTGGGTCTGGCCTATATCGAGGGAAAGCCTGTGGCCGCACAATTGTGGACTGTCGAAAATGGGGAAGCCTTGATTCATAAACTGGCCCATGACGAGCGCGCTTTGAAATCCTCTCCCGGTACTCTCTTGTCGGCCGCGCTTTTTCAGCATGTTATCGACTGCGACAAGATAAGCCTCATTGATTTCGGCACCGGCAGCGATGCCTATAAAGCCGACTGGATGGATGAAGTGCGCATGCGTTACCGGCTGGAGATGTTATGGCCGCATAATCCGTTGAGCTGGCCGTATATCATTCGTCACTGGATCTCGGGTCTTGTCCCGCGCCGAACAAATGGCTAATCACTGCCGTGTAACATAGTCGGCAGGCCAGAATATCAGGGGGCATTCTTGACCAAAACAGATAGCGTAGATGCGACCGCACGCAGCGTCCTGCGCGACGTCCTCGGCCTGTCGGAGGCGCAGGTCGCGGAGTTCGGCGCCGATACCGAGTTATTCGGCGCGTTGCCCGAACTGGATTCCATGGCCGTCGCCGGACTGCTCACAGAAATAGAAGACAGGCTCGACATCATCATCGAAGACGATGAAGTCGATGGCGAACTGTTCGAAAATTACGGGAATCTCCTCAAGTTCCTGGAAACCAAAAAACAGCATGATCGCTAGCTACACGGTTGCAGGATCGCAGGAATATTGCGTAATCCGCAGTGCAGACGCCGATGTTCGCATCTGTTTGATACCGCCCCTTTTCGACGAAACCAACCGCATGCGCCGGACGTTGATCGAGGTGATGCGATTGCTGGCGAAAGATAATGTCGGCAGCATCCTGCCCGATCTGCCCGGATGCAACGAGAGCTTGGCTGACCTGTCCAATATGGGATTTGCGCAATGGCGACTGGCGATGCGAGCCGTCTGCAAACAACATCGTGCCACGCACAGTGCCGCTTTTCGCGGCGGTATCTTGCTCGACGATACGCTGAGCCTTCCGCGCTGGCGGCTGGCCCCGGTAAAAGGTGCGAACCTGCTGCGCACGATGCTGCGCACCAAGATCGCCTCGGCTAAGGAAGATAGCATATCGCACACCATGGACGCTCTTATGGACGAGGGCCGGACGAACGGGCTGGAGCTTGCGGGCAACACTCTGTCTTCCGCCATGCTGACCGATTTGGATAGCGCTGTGCCGGACGACGGCCCTGATATTCGGTCTGTTACGATCGGCAACGGTGAGCAACAAATAGCTGGCAGCGCTCTGTGGCTGCGCGCGGAACCGGATTATGACAGCGATATGGCAAGGTCCATTACCGCCGACCTTCTGAAATGGAGCGAGTAGTGCGGCGGCATGTCACTTTTCCCTGCAAAGGGGACAGTCTGACCGGAACAATCGACCCGGCGGAAGGCAGCACCGGCCTGTTATGGGTCAGCGGCGGCAACGAAATCCGCGCTGGCGCACATGCCGGGCAAGCAAGGCTGGCGCATCTACTGGCGCTGAGCGGATATCCGGTATTTAGGTACGACAGACGGGGTATCGGCGACAGTGAGGGCAAAAATACAGGGTTTCTGAAAACAGCACCGGACATTCATGCAGCGGCGCAAACGTTTCGTGACGCAGCGCCACATGTAAACCGGATCGTCGCATTCGGGAATTGCGATGCGGCCACGGCTTTGGCCTTGTTTCATGGCCAAGCAGGGATAGATCGTCTCGTTCTCGCCAATCCATGGGTTATCGAAAATCAGAAACCCGATACGCTCCCCCCGCCCTCGGCCGTGCGCAGCCGGTATCTGGCGAAACTGAGGGATCCAAAGGCATTGCTGGGGCTTTTCACCGGTAAGGTGGATTTCAGGAAACTGCGAAGAGGATTGAAACAGGCAACCGCGAAACCGGAACGCAGCCTATTGGCGGGCCAATTGCACGATGCGCTTATTGCCGCAGACATACCGGTCGATATCCTGCTGGCCGAACGCGACCGTACCGCCCTCGCCTTTCATGATGCCTGGAATGATGCGGCCTATTCGAAGCTCAGAACGAAAGCCAGTGTTCGCGTGCACACGCTCGCAAGCGCATCGCACAGCTTTGCCGATGCGCAGGCCGAAAAATGGCTCTTGACGCGGATCGTTGCTGCGCTGGAAAGCTGATCGCCTATTCGGCGGCTTCGGCCATATATTCCATTTCGGCGAGAAACCGCTCGGCATCCAAAGCGGCCATGCAACCGGTACCCGCTGCCGTCACGGCCTGCCGATAGACATGATCCATAACGTCGCCGCAGGCAAACACGCCGGGAATTTCCGTTTTGGGTGTACCCGGTTCGACCAATAGATAGCCATTGTCGTCCATAGACAGATGGCCCTTGAACAATTCGGTTGCGGGCGCATGGCCGATGGCGACGAAGCCGCCTTCTGCCGCTTCGTGGGACTTTTCACCGGTTACTGTATCGATCAGGTCGACACCGACCAAACCCAGAGGATCACCGCCGCCGACGAATTTCTCAACCGCCTTGTTCCACAGCACCGAAATTTTCGGATTGGCGAACAGGCGGTCCTGCAAGATCCTCTCCGCGCGCAAGCTATCCCGGCGATGGATCAGCGTCACGTCGTCGCTGTGATTGGTAAGGTATAGAGCTTCCTCGACCGCCGTATTTCCGCCGCCGATCACCACGACCTTGCGCCCGCGATAGAAAAATCCGTCGCATGTGGCGCAGGCCGACACGCCCTTGCCGCCCAGTTCCTGTTCGCCTGCGACGCCCAGCCATTTGGCCTGCGCGCCCGTTGCGATCACCAATGTGTCGCCTTCGTAAACGGTGCCGCCGTCGCCGGTCACGCGATAGGGGCTGCGCGACAGGTCGACATTGACGATCGTATCGAACATCATGCGCGTCCCGACATGCTGTGCCTGCGCTTCCATTTCCTGCATCAGCCACGGCCCCTGCACCACGTCGCGAAAACCGGGATAGTTTTCCACGTCGGTCGTGATGGTGAGCTGCCCGCCGGGTTGCAGACCCTGTACGACAATGGGTTCCATTCCTGCGCGTGCCCCATAAATGGCGGCAGAAAGACCGGCAGGACCGGACCCGATGATCAGCATGCGGGTTTTATGTGTTTCGCTCATAATGAGGGCGTCTTTCGATATTCGAGTGATTCGGTTCAGCCTACAGATAGGGATGCCGGTCATGGTGGCGCAAGGGCGACAGATGCAAAGCTATTCTATCGCTTCGCAAAGCGCGCAATTCGCTTGTATTCGGACCGGGAAATGTCCAAATCTCGCAGATGGCTGCAAAACTCAATGCCATTGCTACGGCAGTGCCCGAATTCCAGATTTCCCAAGCCGATGTGTTGGCGCGCATGTCACAATTAGCCCCGGGCGGCATTCCGGCACGGTTGCACAGTATCTACGACAATGCCGGTATCGACAAACGGCACATCGTCCAGCCCGCAGATGCCTATATGACCGGTCAGGACTGGACCACGCGAAACCAGGTCTATTTGCGGGAAAGCAAAAAGCTCCTCGTCAAAGTCTCAGCCGACGCGTTAGAAAAAGCGGGACTGGAAGCCGATGAGATCGACACGATCGTCTGCGTGTCGACGACGGGAATAGCAACGCCTTCGGTACCGTCGCAGATGATCCACGAGATGAAATTTCGCCGCGACGTCATGGTTGTCCCACTATTCGGTTATGGCTGTGCCGGCGGCGTGATGGGATTGCAGGTGGCGCGTGATATCGTCCATGCTAATACCGCGCGCAAGGTGCTTTTGCTGACCGTTGAACTGTGTTCGCTGGCCTTTCGTATCGGCGACCTTTCCAAAAAGGGTATCGTGTCGACGGCCTTGTTCGCCGACGGGGCCAGCGCCTGCGTCATCAGCGGACAAGGCGACGGGCCCGCACTTGGCGCTTTTACGCAAGTGACATGGCCGGGGACGCGCGACATGATGGGGTGGGATATCGACAAACAGGGTCTGGGCCTCGTGCTGGCCCGCGATATTCCCAGCTTCGTGTTGCGGGAATTTTCACCCGTGATGGATGAATTCCTGCAAGCGCAGGGCCTGGAAAAGAAGAACCTTTCGGAACCTGCGTGCCATCCCGGCGGACGCAAGGTGATCGAATCGCTCGAAAGCTATTTCGATCATTTGCCCGACGGCCTTCCCGCGACGCGCGACATATTGGCGCACTATGGCAATATGTCTGCGCCGACCGTGCATTTCGTCCTGCAAAAGCTGTTGCTGGAGAACGGCTTTGGTCCGCTGCTTCTCACTGCACTCGGGCCCGGCTTTACCGGCGCCTTGGGCATAATCGAGCGCTAGATAATGGCTTCGGGTGCATGGTGGATATGGGACGGCAGCGGATGGCCGGTCGCGTATGCGATCCTGCTGTTTCTAACGCTGCAACGCGTATTGGAACTCGTATATGCTGGTCACAACACCAGAAAGCTGCTGGCGCGCGGCGCAACTGAATATGGCAAGAGCCACTATCCGGTCATGGTGGCGATCCATGCGGCTTTCCTAGTCAGCCTGTTCGCCCTTACACAGCCTTATGCGCCCATCATCTGGCCGCTCGCTATTGTTTTCGCCCTCTTGCAGAGCACACGGATATGGGTGCTGGCCACGCTCGGTCGCTATTGGACCACACGAATCATCTCCGCCCCCGACTTTCCGCGCGTATTGAAAGGACCGTTCCGTTTCGTGAAACATCCCAATTATCTGGTGGTGACGCTCGAGATATTCGCGATCCCGCTGATATTCGGGCATATCTGGATCGCCGGCGTCTTCACGGCGCTGAACGCCGCCATATTATACGTGCGCATTCGCATGGAGAATTCGGCATTGGCCCAGCGCAAAACCCGCTCATAAACTGGAAATGGTAGCGGAGGAGGGACTCGAACCCCCGACACGTGGATTATGATTCCACTGCTCTAACCACCTGAGCTACTCCGCCGAGATGCGCGATATATGCCATGGCCGAAACCGATATATCGTGTGGCAAGGCGCGGCCTATAATTTGCCCCTGCCTTAGGGTCAATTAAAAACCGGCATCAACCGGGCAATAAACTGGCTATTTGCCGATGCGCGCTTGTCAATTGAATGCACAGCCGCCAAATTGGCGTCAAATCATGGGCGTTCAGGGGAAATCCCGGTGCCGCACTGATGGGAGTATGTATGCAAGACTATTATGATGTGATCATAGTCGGCGCCGGGCACGCCGGCGCGCAGGCGGCGATCGCATTGCGCCAACTGCAGTTCGAGGGCAGCATCGCCCTGTTTGGCGACGAGCGCGTACCGCCTTACGAACGCCCGCCCCTGTCAAAAGAATATCTGTCGGGCGAAAAGCCGTTCGAACGCATCTTGCTGCGGCCCGTGAGTTTCTGGGGCGAGCGCTCCATCGATCTGTTCACCGGCCACAGGGTGGCAGCGGTAGAGGCGATGAACAAAACGATTACGCTGTCGAACGACGACAAGGTCTCGTTCGGCAAACTCGTGTGGGCGGCAGGCGGCACGCCGCGTATGTTGGATTGTCCGGGGGCCAATGCCCGCAACCTGTTTGCCGTACGACGGCGCAGCGATGTCGATCAGATTATCGAAAGACTGGATAAGGCCCGGGATATTACCGTTATCGGGGGGGGATATATCGGCCTAGAAGCGGCAGCCGTTTTGACGAAGCTCGGCAAGAAAGTGACCATTTTGGAAAACCAGAAACGCGTATTATCACGCGTAGCGGGCAGAAATCTCTCCCGTTTCTACGAAGCCGAGCATCGCCGCCAAGGGGTGGTCGTGCGGACCGAAACCGGTGTAGAGAAAATCGTGACGGACGAATTGGGCGAAGCCAAAGCCGTACTGTTGGAGAGGGGAGAGCTTATCGCCACCGATATGGTGATTGCCGGCATCGGCATCATTGCCGAAACAGGTCCGCTGATCGCGGCCGGCGCGACGGGTGGCAACGGCGTGGATGTCGACGACCTGTGCCGGACCAGCCTGCCCGATATCTATGCCATCGGCGATTGCGCGGCGCATGCGAACCGGTTTGCCAACGGAGCGCATATCCGGCTGGAATCGGTACAGAATGCCAATGACCAGGCAAAAACGGCGGCATCGGATATCGTAGGCACGGGCGTGCCCTATGATGCCATTCCCTGGTTCTGGTCGAATCAATATGACCTGAAATTGCAGACCATGGGAATTTCCACCGGACACGACACCGAAATCGTGCGCGGAGACCCCGATGCGCGCCAGTTTTCGGTGGCGTATCTGCGCGGCGGAAAGATGATCGCGATTGATTGCGTGAATTCCGTCAAAGACTATGTTCAGGGCCGCAAGGCGATATTGGAAGGGCTTGTGCTCGACCAGCAGCAACTGGCCGATCCGTCCATTCCCATAAAGGAAATCAGCATAGCCTAGACCGCGCTTTCGCTGCCTCGAAACGGATAGCTGCCTATTTCCTCCCACGGGCCGCCGCGATAATAATAGAGCGCCAGGCCCTTGATGACGAACGGGCGCGGTTCGAAAACTGCGCGCAATTCCTTATATAGCAACTTGCTGATCGCGGGCGCGACCTTGTTCTGGACGGTGATATGCAATCGCGGCCTGGCCTGATCCTGCGGGGTGAGCAAGCCGGTATAATATTCGGCCAGCTCTGCGCGCATGTTCGCAAGGCCCGGGCATTGGATTCTATAGGCAACGCCCCGCCCCAGATGCATCACCTCACTCAAGCGCGCGGCGGGCTTTGCGTATGTCGCCACTATGGCCTTTACCCTACTTTTGATTTCGCCGATTTGCGGCGAAGGCAGGTGGTGAAACAACGTGATGTGCGCATCCAGAAAATTGCGCTCCAGCGGAAAATTTTCGCGCCGCATACGATTGGCCCATGCCGCGTCGCCATCGCCCATAACTGCGGTCATGATTATCGGTGCATTATCGGCCATGTATTCGCCTTACCAAAAAAGGCGCGGAAATCACATCCCGCGCCTCTTGATAATTTCCTAAAACCTGAAATCAGGCGGCTTTGCGCTCTGTCAGGTTCTGGAGGATATTTTCGGGCGCGGTTTCGCCATAGGGATCGTTGTCGAGACCGTCATCGTTAATACCGGGCTCTTCGAACCATTGCACGACCTTACCATTCTCGACGATCATCGCATAGCGCCAGCTGCGATCACCAAAGCCAACATGGTCTTTCTTGATGAGCATACCCATGCGGCGGGTAAAGTCCGCAGAACCGTCGGGAAGGAGTTTGACCTTTTCCACGCCGAGCTGCTGGCCCCATTGGTACATTACGAACGCGTCGTTGACGGACACGCAATAGACTTCGTCAATACCGGCATTCTTGAAATCTTCGTACAGGCGTTCAAATGCAGGCGTCTGTTCGTTCGAACAGGTCGGCGTGAATGCGCCGGGAAGCGAGAAAACGGCGACGCGCTTGCCTTCGAACAGGTTTTTGGTTTCGACTTCTTCCCAGCGGAAGGGGTTGGGTCCGTCGACATTCTCGTCGCGAACGCGGGTTTTCAGGGTGACGTGGGGAATATTACGTCCAATCATTTGGATCTCCATGTGTTTTGAATTCATCTTCGAAGACGGGAGATAGGTATGATTGCAGGCAAAAAAAGGGATATTTTCAATCGGTTTCGTTTATTGTGCAATTCGGTAGCGAAACACCTTTGCCGCGCTACATTTCGCCGCGCGCACGGCGGATGGCATACCATTTGCGGACATTCTCGTTATGCTCCTCCAGCGTATCGGCAAATATATGTCCGCCGGTACCATCGGCCACGAAATATAACGCATCGGTCCGCTCCGGATTGAGTACGGCCTGGATCGATATCGCGCCGGGATTGGTGATCGGTCCCTTGGGCATTCCGACCATCGCATAGGTATTGTAATCGTTGATCGCAGTCAGCTCGGACCGCTTGATGCGCCGCCCCAGAGGTTTCCCTTTGGTGATGGGATAGATTGTCGTGGGGTCCGCCTGCAGCATCATGCCGTTGCGGATGCGATTGGAATACACGCCCGCCACTTTGCGCCGCTCCGACGGCTTGGCGGTTTCTTTCTCGACAATCCCTGCCAGAATGACGGCTTCCTGCGGCGTGTTGACGACAGTGCCGGGTGAGCGCTTCGCCCATAGCTGTTTCAGGGTCAGCTTCATCGCGGTCTGCATCCGGTCGAGAACGGCCTGCCGCGTTTCGCCGCGCTGGAAACTGTAAGTTTCGGGCAGTACAGACCCTTCGACGGGAACGCTAATAGTCCCTTTCAATAACGGTTCCGCCATGATCTTCTCATAGACCAATATACTCGGCATGCCTTCCGGAATGGTGACCATGTGCCGCACGACGTTATTGCCTTGCATCAGTGCCAGTATGTCCGAATTGCTCGCCCCTGCGGGAATCAGGAATTCGCCGGCCTTGATGGGATCGCTGCTGCCCAGGATTTTCGCGCGTTGCAGAAAAGTGCTGGACGATTTTATCGCCCCGGCCTCTTCCAGTTTTACCGCCACGCTAGCCAGACTGCTGCCAGCGGGAACGACAAAAGTGATCTCGTCTTCGGCGGGTCCTGCTGCATTCCAGCCGTAGATAAAATTGGCCGCTATCGCGCTAATGACAAGAAATATAACGAACAGAACAAGGCAGCCGAATTTTTTCATCATGATATGTTACACCGATTTCATGATCAGGCTGGCATTGGTCCCGCCAAAGCCGAAACTGTTGCTGAGAACCGCCCGGACCTCACGTTTTTTAGCAACATGCGGCACCAGGTCTACACCCTCCGTGCCTTCGTCGGGGTTGTCGAGGTTGAGTGTCGGCGGTACGATCTGGTCGCGCAGCGCGAGAATGCAAAAAATCGCTTCCACCGCTCCTGCGCCGCCGAGCAGATGGCCGATGGCCGATTTGGTCGAGCTCATCGACATATGGGCGACATCGTCGCCAAACAGCCTTTTCACCGCAGCCAGTTCCAGCGTGTCGGCCATGGTCGAGGTGCCATGCGCGTTGACATAATCGATATCGGCGGGCGTCATGCCGGCCCGCTTCAAGGCCATTTCCATCGAACGATAGGCGCCCAGCCCGTCGGGGTGCGGGGCAGTGACATGATAGGCATCGCCCGACATGCCGTAACCAACGACTTCCGCATAGATGTGCGCGCCGCGCGCTTTGGCATGCTCATATTCCTCCAGAACGACGACACCTGCGCCTTCGCCCAGCACGAAACCGTCGCGATCGCGGTCGTAAGGCCGCGAGGCCGCGGCCGGGTCGTCATTGCGTTTGGTCGACAAAGCCTTGGCCTGCGCGAAGCCGGCGATACCAATCGGACAGATGGTCGCTTCCGCGCCGCCCGCCAGCATCACGTCGGCATCGTCGAGCGCAATCATGCGTGCGGCATCGCCGATCGAATGCGCGCCGGTCGAACAGGCGGTCACGACCGCGTGATTGGGACCCATCAGGCCGTATTTGATCGAAACCTGACCCGAAATGAGGTTGATGAGACGGCCGTGCACAAAATGCGGGCTGACGCGTCCCGGACCGCGCTCGTGCAACACCAAAGATTCGCTCTCGATACCTGGAAGACCGCCGATTCCGGAGCCGATGGAAATACCCGCGCGATATCGCTCTTCTTCGCTCATGTCGGTCAGGCCGGCATCTTCCAGCGCCTGTCCTGCAGCATCTATGCCGAAAACAATAAACGGATCGACTTGCCGTTGAACCTTGTGATCAACGCGCTTGGAAGGATCGAATCCGTATTCGTGATCGGCGGACTTGACCTCGCACGCGATCGTGCATTTCTGGTCCGAGGCGTCGAATTTGGTGATCTGTCCTGCGCCCGACTTGCCAGCGAGAATATTCTTCCACGTGGTTTCGACGTCCGCTCCCAAAGGCGTTACCAGACCCAAACCCGTTACAACGACACGGCGCATTTCGCTCATTCCTCACATTAAAAACATCATATGAAAAAGGCTCCCCGACCCGGCTGTATAGCGACCGAAAAGGAGAGCCTGTATCCACGTATATAGTTCAAGGGCAAAAGGCCCATCGCCCAGATGTCAAAGACATCCAGGCGGCACTTAACCTTTGTTATTTTCGATATAATCGATTGCGTCTTTGACAGTGGCGATCTTTTCGGCGGCATCATCGGGAATTTCGACGCTGAATTCTTCCTCAAATGCCATAACAAGTTCGACGATATCGAGGCTATCCGCACCAAGGTCATCGATAAAGCTGGCATCTTCGGTAACTTTATCGGCTTCTACACCCAAATGCTCGATGACGATTTTCTTTACGCGGTCAGCTGTTTCACTCATTGAGAGGTCCCTTTATTTTGTGTATTGAATTTCATATCTTGCCGTAAAGCGATGTTTGTCCCGTGGCAAGTGTTCGTTCATGTGTCCATATAATATAAAGCCCAGACCTGGGCTGGCAAGAGCCAGCGGTTTTAAAGGCATACAATCTATATCATCGCCATGCCGCCATTGACGTGGATAGTCTGACCCGTCACATAAGCGGCTTCCCTGCTGGACAAGTAGACAGCGGCGGCGGCGATGTCTTCGCCGACGCCCAATTTACCGGCAGGAATACGCGCAGTCAGCGCCTCTTTTTGCGCGTCTGGCAGGTCATCCGTCATGGCCGATTGGATAAAGCCCGGCGCGATGCAATTGACGGTAATGCTGCGTGACGCCAGTTCCTGCGCCAGTGCCTTGGACATGCCGACAAGACCCGCCTTGGAAGCCGCATAATTCGCCTGTCCAGGATTGCCTGTGGTACCGACAACCGAGGTGATCGAAATAATCCGGCCGAAACGCGATTTCATCATGGGGCGGGCCGCGGCGCGGGTGAGACGGAAGGCCGATTCCAGATTGACCTGAAGCACATCGGCCCATTCCTCGTCCTTCATCCGCATCGCCAGATTGTCGCGCGTGATGCCGGCATTGTTGACCAGAATGTCGAGTCCGCCCATTTTTTCGATGACACACGGAACCAGCGCATCGACAGCATCGCGGTCCGACAAGTTGCAGGCCAGGATTTCGTGCCCCTCGCCAGGCAAATCGGCGTGAACCTCTGCAAGGCTGTCTTCGCGCGTGCCCGAAAGGCAGATTTTTGCGCCATGCTGCGCCAGACCCTTGGCGATTGCGGAACCGATACCTCCGCTCGCGCCCGTTACCAATGCAGTCATTCCCGTTAAATCGAACATATCTCGTCCTTTTATATCATTCTATTGCGTTGAGATGGCTTGAGACAATGATGCGATATCGTCCATCGTCACGATGCTGGTGGTGGAAATACCGTCGCTGCTGCGCCCCACCATCGGCGACAATACCTTGCCGCCGAATTCGATCGTTTCGGTAACGCCCGCCACGGCCATATTCGCGGCGGTCTCGCGCCAACGGACACGCCCCGTCACCTGCTCGACCAATAGCGCACGTATCTCCGCCGGGTCCGATACCGGACAGGCCCTGACATTGGCAAAAACGGGAACGGCGGGGACCGCGATATCCACACCCGCCAGCGCTTCGGCCATTTTGTCGGCGGCCGGCTGCATCAGGGGACAATGGAACGGAGCCGATACCGGCAGCGAAATGCCGCGTTTGATACCGTAATCCTTGACCATTGCGATGCCGCGTTCGATCGCGCCTTTATGTCCCGAAATAACCACTTGTGACGGATCATTGTCGTTGGCGACCGTACAGACTTCGCCTTGTGCCGCGGCTTTCGCAAGCGCTTCGGCTTTTTCGATATCCGCGCCCAGAAGCGCCGCCATCGCACCCTGTCCGACCGGTACGGCGGCCTGCATCGCCTGTCCGCGCAATTTCAGAAGCCTGGCGGTTGTGGCAAGGTCGATCGACCCCGCTGCGCACAAGGCGGTATACTCGCCCAGACTGTGGCCGGCAACAAAAGCCGCGGCGTCGGCAAGAGTGAAACCGCCCTCGCTTTCGGCTACGCGCAGCGTAGCAATCGCATTGGCCATGATGGCGGGCTGGGCATTTTCGGTAAGCGTAAGCTGGTCCTCGGGTCCTTCGTACATGATCGCGAAAAGATTCTGTCCCAGCGCGGCATCGACCTCGTCGAACACGGCTTTGGCAATGTCGCTCCCGTCGGCAAGATCGCGGCCCATACCGACCTTCTGGCTGCCCTGCCCCGGGAAAATAAATGCGCGCATCACGGCTCCTCTCCTATACCTGACTTTTGCGTGCATGATTAGGAGCGAAGTCGCGAGGATGCAAGCATCGGCGTTCGTCCTGCAAAACCCTTGCAATCGGCGCAAGTTCCGGTATGTGCAGCTTCTCCCCGCATCACGCGATGTCAGGAAACACAGAAAGCCGGAGGGGTACAGTCAGGGTGATTGTATCAGCGATCGGCAGAAAACAAGGATATGCAAAGCCATGCCAATGTATGAGCATGTCTTCCTCGCACGTCAGGACCTGTCACAGTCACAGGTCGATTCGCTGGCGCAGGAAGCAACCAAGATTATCGAAGATAATGAAGGCAAAGTGACCAAGACCGAAACCTGGGGTCTGCGTTCTCTCGCCTACAAGATCCAGAAAAACCGCAAGGCGCATTTCGTGATGCTGAACATCGACGGTCCTGCATCGGTCGTGGCCGAGTTGGAACGCCAAACGCGCGTCAATGAGGATGTCATCCGTTACATGACCATCCGCGTGGAAGAGCAAGAAGAAGGCCCTTCCGTAATGATGCGCAAGAGCGAACGCACCGAACGGCGTCCGCGCCGCGACGACCGCAATTAAGCGCGAAGGAGCATAAACACATGGCACGCCCATTTTTCCGCCGCCGCAAGACCTGCCCTTTTTCCGGCAAAAATGCACCCGTAATCGATTATAAAGACGTGAAATTGCTACAGGGCTTTATGTCCGAACGTGGCAAGATCGTCCCGAGCCGTATCACCGCCGTTTCCGCAAAGAAACAGCGCGAACTCGGCAAGGCCATCAAACGCGCACGGCATATCGGCCTGCTGCCTTACCTCGTGAAATAGGAGCAAAAATCATGGATATTATTTTGCTCGAACGCGTCGAAAAGCTTGGCACGATCGGTGACGTCGTTACCGTGAAGGACGGGTACGCCCGCAACTTCCTGCTGCCTAACAAGAAAGCTCTTCGCGCCAATGCAGCCAACAAGAAAGTGTTTGAAGCCAACCGCGCGAAAATTGAGGAAGACAACGCCTCGAAACGCGGCGAAGCCGAAAAGCATAGCGAAAATGTTGAAGGCAAGAAAATCGTTCTCATTCGCGCATCGTCGAACAGCGGTCAGCTTTATGGTTCGGTCACCGTTCGCGACATAGCCGATGGTCTGAACGAAGACGGTGCCGACGTGAACAAGTCGATGATCGTTCTGGAACGTCCGATTAAGACGCTGGGTATTTTCGACGTCAAAGTCGTGTTGCACCCCGAAGTCAGCGTTAACGTCAAGGTCAATGTCGCGCGCTCGCCCGAAGAAGCCGAGCTTCAGAATGACGGCGTCGATGTCATGGCCGAAATGTTCGATACCGCACCCGATGCCGGTTTCGTCGAGAAATTCGATCCCAATGCCGAACCCGGCGAAATTGCGAGCGAAGATAGCGACGAGCAAGCCGCCCCTGAAAAGGCGGACAAGGACGCAGATACCACGGGTGAAGAAGAATAGCATAACACCCTATTCACCCGTCCGAACACCGAATAGCGGGCCCTGCAATCGCATGGGCCCGCTATTTTTTAAGCATGTTTGGCTCAGGTTAGCCGGTGCTCAAAGCCGAACTGTCCAGCCATAATGTTGCCCCGCTTTGTTCCCGCGGCCGGGTAATTACAAATGACAGCGCTTCGAAATCGCTCTATAAAGCTGCCTTATGATAAACACCGACGATATAATTGCCGCGCTGGAAACGCATTACGCGCGGTCCATTTCCAACCTGCAAAACGCCATTGCCGATTTTATCAAAGACGGCACCAAACCGGACATGAAATCGCGCGTAGATGGAAGCTTTGCCTATCCCGAACTGCGCATCCGCTATTCGGGAGATGTGCGCCAGAACAGCACGGGACTCTCTTTTGGCAGGCTGAACGATATCGGCGTGTATTCCACCACGATTACCCGTCCGGCACTGTTCGCCCCTTATCTCGCTGAGCAGATTTCCATTCTGGAAGAACAATATGACATCGAGGTCGAGGTCGGCCAAAGTAGTCAAGAGATCCCGTTCCCCTACGTGCTGGAAGGAATCGAGAAACTGGACTTGATGGGAATTACCCCGATCGAGCTGGCACGCTATTTTCCGACGACAGAGCTTGCGGATATCGGCGACGAACTGGCCGATGGCAACCGCGATCCGCTGGGCGTGAGCAGAAGCCATCCGCTGTCGCTGTTCGACGGACTGCGCACCGATTTCTCGCTGGCACGACTGCGCCATTATACCGGCACGCCGCCCAAGCATGTACAAAGGTTCGTGCTGTTCACCAACTATCATCGCTATGTCGACGAATTCGTCAGTTGGGCCTGCAGCCAGATCGGCAAAGGCTATTATACTGCCCTATCCGGTGCGGGCGGGCTTTATACCCAACAACCCGCGAGCGATCCTAGTCAACTCGTCGCCGACAGCGCTTGGCGGCGGCACCAGATGCCCGCCTATCATCTGATCGCGCCCGATGGCGGCGGTATCACGCTGGTCAATATCGGTGTCGGACCGTCCAATGCGAAAACCATCACCGATCATCTCGCCGTCCTGCGTCCTGAAGCCTGGTTGATGATCGGCCATTGCGGCGGCCTGCGTCCCAGCCAGCGGATCGGCGACTATGTCCTAGCGCATGCCTATTTGCGCGACGATCATATCATGGACGATGTCCTACCGCCCGAAATTCCCATCCCGCCCATAGCCGAGGTGCAACAGGCGCTGGCCAGTGCGGCCGAGTATGTATCGGGTACCAGCGGCGCCGATCTCAAACGCCGCATGCGCACCGGTACAGTGGTTACAACGGATGACCGCAACTGGGAGCTGCGCTATACCGACAGCGCGTTGCGTTTTTCGCAATCGCGCGCCGTTGCGATCGACATGGAATCCGCAACGATCGCAGCGCAGGGTTACAGGTTCCGCGTTCCTTATGGCACATTGTTGTGCGTATCCGACAAACCCTTGCATGGCGAACTCAAGCTACCCGGGCAAGCCAACAGTTTCTACGATGAAGCCATTGCCGGGCATATGCAAATCGGCATCAAGACGTGCGAGCTTCTGCGCGACGAAGGCCCCCGTTTGCACAGCCGCAAGCTGCGTGCATTTAACGAGCCTCCCTTCCGGTAAATTCCGCGTATTATATAGGTTCGTTGGCACGTCGGGCAGGACACCGATGCGGGGATTTCTATATGTCCGGCATGGAACTATTTTCCGAATATGCGTTAGTAATGTGGAAACCTATTAACGAAAGAGAGATGATATGACCAAGCCAACGAATTTTGATACCGATGCTGCAAAAGCCAGAGCCAATGAAACTGCAAAAATGGCATCGGACACAATTTCTGAAAATGCCCGGGTTGCTGGTGACATGATCGCCCAGAAAGCTCAGGAAGCTGCCGAGATTATTTCCCGCAATGCCAAGGTAGCCGCCGACGTGGTGGCTGAGAATGCGCGGGCGGCGTCAGCCAAAATCGCGGAAAACGCTGGCCCAGCGCGTGATGCTATCGTCAAAAACGCTCGCATCGCTGCCGACAAGACTAGCGAAGGCGCCCGCTATGCCGCAGATAAAGTCAGCGAAAATAGCAGACTGGCGGCAGATTATGCGAAAAAGAATCCGGGTAAAACCGCGGGTATTTTGGGGATCACAGCCATAGTTACCGCTCTGGGCGCGATTTTCTTTCGCGGCAAATCCAAAACTGGCGCCGCCGATACGAATGTAACCAACGCGAAAACCAATGCAACAAACGCAAAAATTAATGCGGAAAACGCGCGTAAAAACGCCGAATAAAATTCTTTTATAACTTTAAATATAAAAACGCCCGCATCGCTGCGGGCGTTTTTATGTGCGCAGTAAATGCAATTACCAGCCGCAGCTTTTCCCCTTATTCTGTTCTTTGAGCCAACTTTGCAGGGGCGCGAAATATTCGACCATCGCCTTGCCGCTCATCTCGCGTGTTCCGGTAAAAGCTTCCAGCGCATCGGGCCATGGCTTGCTGGCACCCAATTCCAGCATCGCGTTCAAGCGATTGCCCACTTCTTCGTTGCCATAAAACGAGCACCGGTGCAGCGGTCCTTTCCAGCCTGCGGCGTCGCACGCAGCCTTATAAAACTGAAACTGTAAGATTCTGGCGAGGAAATAGCGCGTGTACGGCGTATTGCCGGGGATATGGTATTTCGCACCGGGATCGAACGCGTCGGCAGGACGATCCACGGGCGGTGTAATACCCTGATATTGCAAACGCAGGTCGGTCCACGCCTTGTTATAATCCGCCGGTGCGATCGACCCGTCGAAAACGCCCCAGCGCCAGCGGTCAACCATCAGGCCGAAAGGCAAAAATGCGACCTTGTCCATCGCCTGTCGCAGCAACAGTCCGGTATCCTTATCCGCGCTCGGCACTTGCGACGTATCGAGCAAACCGATCTGTACCAGATATTCAGGCGTGAGCGAAAGCGCGATGGCGTCGCCAATCGCTTCATGGAAGCCGTCATTGGCGCCATCAAGATGCAGATAGCTATTCTGATTATAGGCACGCTGGTAGTAATTATGGCCGAGTTCGTGATGGATCGTGGTAAAATCGTCGCCATTCACCTTGATGCACATCTTGATGCGAATATCGTCCTTGTTATCGATATCCCATGCCGAGGCATGACACACCACGTCGCGGTCCTGCGGCTTCACGAACTGCGAGCGCTCGTAGAATGTTTCAGGCAAAGGTGCGAAGCCGAGCGAGGAGAAAAATCCCTCGCCCGTTTTCACCATCTGAATCGGATCATAGTCTTTCTTTACCAGCAGGTCGGTCACGTCATAGCCGATATCGCCTGCTCCCGCCGGCGCGACGATCTCATAGATATTTCCCCATTCCTGTGCCCACATATTGCCGAGCAGGTCGGCGCGGATCGGGCCGGTTTTCGGCTGCACAGCGTCACCATATTTGGCATTCAGCTTGTCGCGAGTAAAACAGTGCAGTTCGTCATAAAGCGGCTTCACTTCCTGCCATAACTGCTCAGTCAATGCGGCGAAATCGTCTGCCGGCATGTCGTAGCCGGAGCGCCACATCGCCCCCACATCCTTGAACCCAAGCTCCTCGGCACCTTCATTGGCGATCGAGACCATTCGGGCATAATCGTCCTTCATCGGCGCACCGACCTGCGTGTGCCAGCTTGCCCACATTTCCTTCAGGTCTTCGGGATTGCGGTTGGTACCCATGGCCGCTTCGATATCCGATCCGTTGATCGGTTTGCCGTTCAGTGTGCCCATGCCTTTGCCGTACGCACTGTTGAGCTTGGTCGCAATTTCGTTCAGTTCTGTCGCCGCGCCCTCAGTGGTCGGCGCGGGCAGCACGATCCCGCCGCGCAGTTTGTCCAGCTTGCGCCTCGTTTCCGCAGACAAACCCAGGACGTCAGCATATTTAGCGGCTTCAAGCGCGAGATTGACCGACATTTCGGTGCCTTTCGCCCCGGCCGCGGCGGCCAGCGCATCGGTATCATGCGTGATGTAAGTCGCGTTCACCCAATAGACTTTCGAGGCTTCCACCGAATAATCGAACAGCATTTTCTCGGCACCGGCCACAAAAGCTTCCGCATCTTGAACGCTCGGCGCTGTCTGCGCCATGTCCTTGTTTTGAGGACTGTCGGCCCGCGCGGGCGTGGCCGCCGCGAAACTGGCAAAAGCCAGAACGGAGGCGGCAGTGGCAAATCCGGTTTTGCTGAATGTTCTCATGATTAGGCGATCCTCGTTCGTTTTGTGGGATAATTATGGGATTATGGTTATGCGACAGAGAGTGAAACTTTGCCCCCGCCTCGTCAAGGTGCATAAGTTAAGTTTGCGTGCTGTCCGCATCGAGAAAAGCGATCATCTCTCGCGCCATAGCGGGTTCGGTCACGCTCGACATATGCGTGCCGGGAATTTCGGTATAGACTGCATCAGCAAGTTGCCGTGCAAGTTCCGGCGCCGAGCCGTTGTCGTCATCGTCTGCACCGCACAGCACCAGTATCGGCAATTGAACAGATACCAGATTGTCGGTATCGAGCCCGCCGCAGCTATGCAGCAAAAGCCGCGCTGCGACCGGATCGATTTTCATGCTTTTCATGAACTGAACCGCCATCCAGTGCGGATCATCGCGCTTGATTGCGTCGCGCTTGTCGATGGCATCGACAAAAAACTCTCGGCGCCGACCCCAGCCCTGCAATCCTTCCCAGCCCATGCCGAGCAACATCGCGCGGCGCGGCTTGGTGCCGGTGGACAATAGATTTGCCGTGGTGCGCGCACCCAGGGAGAACCCTCCAAGATCGAAATCATCAAGCGCCAGATGATCGATCAGCGCCTCGATATCGCTGACCAGAACATCTTCGGGATAAGAGGCCGGATCATGCGGTGCATCGCTCTCACCATGCGCGCGCAAGTCGGGCATAATCACGCGGTAGCCAGCATCGGCCAGCGCCTGGGCATGGCCGAACTTGATCCAGTTCATCTGGACGTTCGAAAACAGGCCGTGTAGCAAGAGGAGCGGCCGATTATCGCTGCCCCCCATTTCATGGACCGCGAGATTGGCGCCGTCAAACGATGCGAAGCGACTGGTGGAGAGTGTCATGTTCAACGCTTCTCCAACCCGTTTTGCTGCATGCGCCATAACGCTATTTCGATCCGGTCCTGCCCGAAAAACGGTTCGTCATCATAGACCAAAGTCGGCACGCCCCAATGGCCGGCAGCTTCCAATCGCGCCTGATTTGCGGAAATTTCCGCGTCCAGCATTTCGGTATCCTGTTCGGCTTGTCTGTCCAGTTCCGCCAGATCCAGACCGGCTTTTCCCGCCGCGTCCGCCAGACGATCGCCCTGATCCCAGCCTGCAACGCCGCTCCAGATAAGCTGCGATACCTGATGCGCGAAAGAAAGCCCTTTGCCTGCCCTACTGGCCGCCTGCCCCAGCCGCGTCAGGCGATAGATATACGGCTGCTGCTCTGCAATCTCGCGCGTCATCATATTCTGGACGATCGGATCCGGGCTCGGCACCGCAAAGGGAATGCCATGAAACTGGGCGACACGCACCATATCGCGCATGGTATAGCCAAGCCAGTTGGGATGGTTGCGCTCGAAAAAATCGGGCTTCCGGATCGCGAGCGGATAGGCCGGACTCAGCGTGATTTCGAGATCGTATAGCTCGGTCAGCTCTACATAGCGGCGCGTCGCAAGATAACTATAGGGGGAGCGGAAAGACCAGAATAGTTCGGCTGTTTGTGGCATTTCGCTCTTATGCTGAGCGACTAGCCTTTTTGCAAATGCTTCCGTCCCAGCAATTCCGCAATCTGCACGGCGTTAAGCGCCGCGCCCTTGCGCAGGTTATCGCTGACGCACCACAAGTTGATGCCATTTTCGATCGTCGGATCATCGCGCACGCGGCTGATATAGGTAGCGCTGTCGCCGACACATTCGATCGGGGTCACGTATCCGCCGTCTTCGCGCTTGTCGACCAGCATGATGCCGGGCGCTTCACGCAGGATTTTACGCGCATCCTTGGCGGAGAGTTCGTTCTCGAATTCTATATTGATCGATTCCGAATGGCCCACGAACACGGGTACGCGCACGCAGGTCGCGGTGATCCTGATTTTCGGGTCCATGATCTTTTTCGTCTCGACGACCATCTTCCATTCTTCCTTGGTCGAACCGTCGTCGAGAAAGACATCGATATGCGGAATCACGTTAAAGGCGATCTGCTTGGTAAACTGGTTGGGTGTCGGCTGGTCGCCCACGAAAATATCGCGCGATTGTTCGAACAGTTCGTCCATGCCCGCTTTGCCTGCACCCGATACAGACTGATAGGTCGACACGACCACACGCTTGATGACCGCGGCATCGTGCAACGGTTTCAGAGCCACCACCATCTGCGCGGTCGAACAGTTCGGATTGGCGATGATATTGCGCTTCTTGTACCCGTCGATCGCTTCGGGGTTCACCTCCGGCACGATCAGCGGTACATCGGGATCCATCCGGTAAAGCGAGCTGTTGTCGATCACCACGCAGCCGGCAGCGGCGGCTTTGGGCGCATATTCCTTCGTGGGGCCGGACCCCACCGCAAACAGCGCGATATCCCATCCGGCAAAATCGAAATGTTCGATATTCTTGACCTTGAGCATCTTGCCGCTGTCGCCGAAATCTATCTCTATCCCCGTCGAGCGCGAAGAAGCTACCGCTGCAATTTCCGCAACCGGAAATTCGCGCTCCGCAAGGACGTTCAACATTTCACGCCCGACATTGCCGGTGGCGCCCACGACTGCGATTTTATAACCCATTTGCTGCTCCCGTAATTTGCGCGTCTGCGCGTAGCTTTTCATGGAGGTCATGACAAGAAAATTGCACTATATGCGAGGCAAGCAGGGCTACGCACACTATCGTCAGGCCTGGAGGAAATATTATGTCAAAAATGTCGCCACAGCTTGCGCAGTGGAAAGCCCGCGCACATTTCCTGAATTATGACGGGGATCAGATCGCATACTGGACCGACGGTCTGGATAGTGGAAGCCGCCCTTGCTGCTGATACACGGATTTCCGACGGCGAGTTTCGACTGGGATCCGGTTTGGGATATATTGCGCGCCGAACATAGCCTGATCGCGCTGGATATGCTGGGCTTCAGCTTTTCAGACAAGCCACGTGCGCCCTATCACCTGCAGACGCAGGCAGATATCAAGTGTGCGTTGCTCGATCATCTGAACATCGCGTCATTCGATATCGTCGCCCATGATTACGGGGACTCCGTCGCTCAGGAGCTGTTGGCACGGCACAATGAAAACTCCGCCCTGCCCGGCCTGGGCAAAGTACTGTTCCTGAATGATTGCCAGCCTGATGATGAGCCGCAAGAGCATGCAAAAGTCGCTGAACAGCATATTCGGGCCAGATACACAGCCCAGCGAAGCGCAGATGGACGATTTCTGGACGCTGATTGCATATAATAAAGGCCACCTTATCACCCACAGGCTGATGCGCTATATCGTCGATCGCCGCACCTATGCGGATCGCTGGCGCAATGCGTTGACGGAAACCAGCCTGCCGCTGAAACTGGTCGATGGCGGCACCGATCCGGTTTCCGGCAAACATCTTTACGACGCCTGGAAAGAGCGCGTTCCCCATGGCGAAGCCGTATTGTTGAAAAATATAGGACATTACCCGCAAGTCGAATGCCCCGTCCGTGTAGCGGAAGAGATTCTTGTCTTCATGCGCGAACGCACATTCGGGTAACGATAAGATCGCTATATTATGCCCGCAATATACATTGTCGCGCTTGCATGCCATGATTTCGTTTTGGTGCAGTCGATATCACCGCGAAAGCCGGAAAAAACGAAAGGCGCCTTTCCAGTGGAAAGACGCCCTTTATCAAGTATTCAAGCCTCGCGGACCGATTTTCAGGATTCGGATGTTTCCGCTTCCACGGCTTTTTTCTGTGTGGTTTTTTCTGCCATCGTGCGGGTATCGCGTTTTTCGGCGATACGCGCGCGCTTGCCGGTGCGGCCGCGCAGATAATAGAGTTTCGCGCGGCGAACGACACCGCGGCGAACCACCGTGATGGTGTCGACATTGGGCGAGTAAAGCGGGAATACGCGCTCTACGCCTTCACCGAACGACATTTTGCGTACGGTAAAGTTGGAACCCAGCCCGCGGTTGGAGCGCGCGATGCACACCCCTTCGAAATTCTGAATACGGGTACGTTCGCCCTCGACCACGCGGACACCGATACGCAATGTATCGCCGGCCCGGAAATCGGGGATAGTTTTCTGATCGTTGAAAGCGCCAATGGCTTCCGATTCGAGTGTTTGGATAAGGTTCATGACCCACCCTCCTTGTTTTCACGTCGCGCACCAGAGGGCGACGGATCCGAAGCACCCCCGTGGCGCTCCCATAAATCCGGCCGCCTTAGCCGTGTATCGGCGTCGGCCTTGGCTTTACGCCATGCCTCCACCTTCGCATGATCCCCCGATCGCAACACTTGCGGGATAATGCGCCCTTCCCATGTCTGGGGCCGGGTATAATGCGGATATTCGAGAAGTCCGGTTTCGAAGCTCTCGTCATCTCCGCTAGAAGACGCGCCCATTACGCCGGGAAGCAGCCGAATGCAAGCATCTAATAACACCAAAGCGCCCATTTCTCCGCCGGACAGCACGTAGTCGCCGATCGAGATTTCCTCGATATCGCGCGCTTCGAATATACGCTCGTCGAACCCTTCGAAACGACCGCATAATATCGTGACGCCGGAGCCAACAGACAGTTCGCGAACGCGCGCCTGTGTCAGCGGCTTTCCGCGCGGCGTCATGGCGATAACGGGCGAACCGGGCTGGTTTGCAAGTGCGTGATCGACTGCGAGACCCAGTATATCGGGTTTGAGGACCATACCTGCGCCTCCGCCCGCAGGCGTGTCGTCCACGCTGCGATGCCTGTCGGTTGCGAAATCACGGATCTGGATGGGGTTGCAGGCCCATTTGCCTTCATCAAGCCCCCTGCCCGCCAAGGACGTGCCCAACGGCCCGGGAAACATCTCCGGATAGAGCGTCAGGATTTGGGCGAGAAATGTCATTTATCGTTTACCAGATATTTTTGAATAACGAATGTAACGGGCAATCCTATCACCGCGCCTAATATTGCGAATAGGGTGATGGTGACCATAACCGGAATTACTATTGTCACAATCAGTCCGCCTTCCGCTGCATCCCGGATAATAAATAAAGACAGCACGGTTCCAAACAGAATTGGTGCCAGATAAGCGGACCAAAATAGCCGTTTCCGATTGGTCATGTGCGATAAATACATATTGCACAGGAGGTTGCTGGCCAAAGTTCCCACCGCTATCATTAACGATATGTAGATCAGGCCGGAAAGGTCGAACACGCGCTACAGCTCGGCATAGCTGGCATCAAAGCTGACGCTGTCACCAGAAATATCGGCGACGCCCGACGGCACCATAAATTTCTTCCCATCAGGCCGTTCGATCTCGAATACATCTCCGGCGCCATAATCATATATGGTGATAATTTTGCCGAGATTTTCGCCCTCGGAAGACCGGCAAGGCAAACCGATCAGGTCGGTATAATAATATTCGTCCTCCGCCAATTCTGGCATTTCGGAACGCAATATGCTGATTTCAGTGCCGCGAGCGGACTCGGCGGCATTGCGATCGGTGATTTCCCCAAAACGGGCCACAGCGCCTGTTTTATGCTCACGAATATTCTTGAGGGTCAATTGCCCCGCATTGAAGCTTTCGTAGTTTTTCAGGTTGCTGATGCTGTCGGTAAACAGTTTCAGCCTGACTTCCCCCGCCACGCCCTGCGCACCAATAATGACAGCGAGCGCAACGGAGGAATCAGTCTTTGACAAAATTTAGCCTTCGGTCTTTTCTTCGGCTTTGTCTTCAGCAGGCTTTTCTTCAGCTGCTGGTGCTTCATCAGCCTTGGCTTCTTCTGCAGGAGCGGCATCCGCATTAGATGCAGTTGCTGCTTCTTCAGCGGACGCTTCTTCGGCTGGCTTTTCTTTTTCAACCTTGGCCGCAGCTTCGGCTTCTTTTTTGGCTTCCTCAGCGGCAGTGGCTTTTTCAGCTTTTTCGTCTGCACGCTCGGTTGCTTTTTCACCCGGCTTGGCTTTGTTTGGGTTATTGCGGGCTTCGCGCTCGCGCAGACCAGCAGCATCGAGGAAACGAGCGACACGGTCAGAAGGCTGCGCGCCTACGCCGAGCCAGTATTTGGCGCGATCGGAATCGATTTTCATGCGGGCTTCGTCGTCTTTGGCGAGCAACGGATTATACATGCCGATCTGCTCGAGATATTTACCATCGCGCGGTGCCCGCTGGTCGGCCACAACGATCCGATAATAAGGACGTTTTTTGGATCCACCGCGTGAAAGACGCATTACAACTGCCATAATATTTTCCTTTGAATATAAATCATTGAAATGAGAAGTTACGTTTATTTCTTAAGTAATTTTGCCAAGTCAGGCGGGATATCCCCGCTCAATTCGGGGAAGTTCCCGCTTTGGCCGCCCATATTCCCCGGCAATCCGCCAGCACCGCCCATACCGGGCATGCCGCCTTTGCCGAACATCGCGGCCAGACCTTTCAGCCCGCCCATTTTGCGGATTTTCTTCATCGCACCGGACATTTCCTTGTGCATTTTCAGCAGCCGGTTCACATCCTGCACGGTCGTACCCGACCCCTTGGCCACGCGGATCTTGCGCTTGGCATTGAGCAATGCGGGTTGTTCGCGCTCGATGGGGGTCATCGATCCGATCATCGCGTCCATGTGCAGCAGCAATTTATCGTCCATGCCTCCCTGCGCCATCGCCGCCTTGGCTTTTTTCATGCCGGGCATCATACCGGCCAACGCGCCCAAACCGCCCATATTGGCCATTTGTTTGAGCTGCATGCGCAGATCGTTCATATCGAACTGACCTTTGGCCATTTTCGCAGCCAGCTTGTCGGCATCTTCTTTCTGGACCGTTTCGCTGGCGCGTTCAACCATCGACACGATATCGCCCATGCCCAATATGCGGCCAGCGACACGGTCGGGATAGAATGCTTCAAGCGCATCCATTTTCTCACCAACACCCGCGAACTTGATCGGTTTGCCCGTCACCGCGCGCATCGACAGCGCCGCACCGCCGCGGGCATCGCCATCCATACGGGTCAGCACCACACCGGTCAGATCGACTTGCGCACTGAAATTCTGCGCGACGTTGACCGCATCCTGACCCGTAAGCGAGTCGACGACAAGCAGCATTTCGTCGGGCGCGGAGATGTCGGCGACCGCTTTCATCTCGTCCATCAACTGCTGATCGACATGCAGGCGACCGGCCGTATCGAGCATCACTACGTCGAATGCTTGCAACTTTGCCGACTGCATGGCGCGCCGAGCAATTTCGGTCGGCTGCTGACCCGCTACGACCGGTAAAGTTTGTACACCGACCTGTTCGCCCAGCACTGCCAACTGCTCCTGCGCAGCCGGACGATTGACGTCGAGCGAAGCCATCAATACCTTTTTGCCCTTTTTTTCTTTGAGCATCTTGGCGATTTTGGCGGTGGTGGTGGTCTTGCCCGAACCCTGCAGGCCCACCATTATGATGACCGCAGGCGGGGTGACGCTGATATTCAGCTCACTGGCATCCGCGCCCAGCATTTCGATAAGCGCATCATTGACAATCTTGACAACCTGCTGCCCCGGCGTGATCGATTTCAGAACCGACTGCCCCACAGCTTTTTCGGTAACGCCGGCCACGAATTCTTTGACGACGGGCAATGCAACATCGGCCTCGAGCAGCGCAATGCGCACTTCGCGCATGGCGTCGCGAACATCCTGTTCCTTTAGCGCACCGCGGCCGCGCAACTTATCGAATACGCCGCCCAACCGATCAGACAGGTTTTCAAACATATGTTGCCCTTCCTGCCCGCAACTGGGCTAAACATCGTTATCGGCACATATAATACACAAAAAATCGCCGGTGAGCGAAACCTCGCTGACCAGCGTTCGATGCGAATGAACCCGAAATTCGAAAAAGTTCAATTTTTACAAACATATTACCTTTTGTGGCATTCTGCTTTCGTCACCAATAAAGCCACGCTGCATAAATTGCAAGCCGTCAATAGCTGTGTTCGCCAACTTAACTTTAATTAATATTTTACGCCTCCGGTTTAGATAATCAGGGCTTAGAGAATTGGGGACCTCATGGAAAATCACGATAAGCTTATATCGCATCTACGCGGTAATAAGGCGGACAGGATAAGTGTCAGCATTATTGTTGCAGCGATATTGATGTTTGTGGTTACAGCAAGTCTTGTATTACCCCAAGTTTTAAAGTCCATTTACGGAATAGGAAATGGACCTGATAATCTCATGGCTACTGCCATGTTGCTCAACATAGCGCTCATTATTTTCGGTTGGAACCGCTATCGCGAACTGGCGCGCGAAGTCGTGCAGCGGCGCGAAGCGGAAAAAGTCGCAACGGCGCTTGCGTGCACAGACCCACTTACAAATTGCCTTAATCGCCGTACGATTTCGGAGCGGACCGCCGACTTGATTGCCAACGCCGACAAAATTGGTAAAAAAGTCGCATTCTTGATGATAGATCTCGACAATTTTAAGAACATTAACGACGTGCGGGGTCACGATACGGGCGATTTTGTTCTCATTGAAGTGGCCCGGCGTATCGAAATTGTCCTGCCGCCTAATGCTTTGATTGCAAGGCAAGGCGGCGATGAGTTTGCCTGTGCTTTTCTTTATAACCCGGCGGCACCGCAGCTTATTAATCGTGTGTGCGAGGATATTATCGAATGCGTCTCCCGTCCTATTAAAGCCACGCAAACAATATTCACTGTCACAACATCGATCGGCCTGTATCCAACCAGCCGTCCGGGTGAAATGGTCGAGGAGATCATGCGCCGCGCAGATATAGCCATGTATTATTCAAAGAAAAACGGCCGCAATCGCGTAACATTGTTTGAACAGAATATGGAAGATGAAGTTCAGAACCGCATTACGTTAGAGTCAGCTATTCGGTCAGGTATCGCGAAAGGCGAATTTGTTCCATATTATGAAAAACAGGTCGACTTGAAAACAGGAAAATTAACCGGATTCGAAGCACTGGCCCGTTGGAACTCCGACACTTTCAATAACATCGGACCCGATATTTTTATTCCTGTTGCGGAAAAAACCGGCTTGATCAACGAACTGTCCGAAAGCGTAATGGAACAGGCGATGATCGATGCCCGCAACTGGGACAGTTCGCTATCTATTTGCATCAATATCTCCCCGGTGCAATTGCGCGACCCATGGCTGGCGCAAAAAATCGTCAAGCTGCTCGTTAAGACGGGTTTTCCGGCCGAAAGACTGGAAGTGGAAATTACCGAAACGAGTCTTTTCGAAAATGTTGAGATGGCCAAATCGATCATCGGTAGCCTCAAAAATCAGGGCGTCCGTATTGCTCTTGACGACTTTGGAACGGGCTACAGTTCGCTCGCACATCTGCGAACCCTGCCGTTTGACCGGCTAAAGATCGATCGCAGCTTTATCGCATCCATCAACACAAACCCAGAAAACGCGGCTATCGTTCAGGCCATCGCCATTATGGGCAGCAGCATGAACCTTCCCATTACGGCAGAAGGTATCGAGGACCAGAATGTGGTGGATTATCTGTGCGAAATTGGCTGCATGAAAGGCCAGGGCTTTTTGTACGGAAAGCCGCAAAGCGCCAGCACCACACGCAAAATGCTGGCAGAATGCAATATGCTTGAAGACACCAACAAAAAACAAGAAACAGAAAGTATCGTAACTGCCGCGCATTCTCATAGTGAAGATAGCTCGGCACAGGCTTTGCGGAAACTTGCGAAAGCATAGCGTATCCAGACCGCGTGGGCCTTCCCGTGGACCGGCCTTCGTACTGGACAGACAGGCACACCAATTCTAAAGCAGCGACATGACGCCAACCCCTTTTCACAAGATGCACGGACTCGGTAATGATTTCGTCATTTTCGACGCTCGCACTGCGCCGCTGAGTTTGCGTGCGGCGCAAGTGAAAAGAATTGCCGACAGGCAGGAGGGCGTGGGTTGCGATCAGCTGATCGTGTTGCATCCTTCCGACGTTGCGGACTTGCGGATGCAAATATTCAACAATGACGGCAGCGAAGTCGAGGCCTGTGGAAATGCATCACGCTGCGTCGTTGCGCTACTGGGGGAGGATATCACGATCGATACCAGTGGCGGCATAATTTCGGGCAAATTGTCGAATAATGCGGCCAGCGTGAATATGGGGGTGCCGCATTTCGACTGGGACGCGATCCCGCTCGATTATCCTATGGACACAGCCGCCATGCCGTTGGGGTGGGACGAACTTAAAAATCCCGCTGCTGTCAATGTCGGCAACCCGCATGCCATATTTTTCGTCGAAGACATCAATACAATTCCACTGGCTACGCTCGGCCCCGAAATCGAATACGATCCGGTTTTCCCCGATCGCGTCAACGTCAATGTCGCGCATATCGAACAGGGTGAAATCCATTTGCGCGTGTGGGAACGCGGCGCTGGTCTTACCCGGGCCTGCGGCACGGGGGCCTGCGCGACTGCGGTGGCGGGGATACGCCGTCATCTGGTTACCTCTCCCGTCACCGTACATTTGCCCGGCGGTGCATTGACTATCGAATGGGAGGGCGCAAATACTCCCATAACGATGTCGGGTCCAACCACCTATATATTCAAGGGCGAAATCGATCTGGAAGCACTAGCGTGAAGGCAAGTGTTTCGACGTTACCGTATAAGGGCGCGGGTCAAAGGGGTGCCGAGTTCATTACTATGGGCTGCCGGCTGAATATCGCCGAAACCGAAGCGATGAAAGAGCTGGTACCCGCAGAGAGCGATATCGTCATCGTAAACAGCTGTGCCGTTACCAACGAGGCGGTTCGCCAGACGCGGCAGGCGATCCGACGAGCCAAACGAGACCGCCCCCATGCGGATATCATTGTGACGGGCTGCGCCGCACAGATCCATGCCGATATGTTCGGAAAAATGAATGAGGTGGCGCAGGTGCTGGGTAATCGCGAGAAGTTACGGGCCGAGAACTTTGTTCGGGGCGACCATGCCAGGATCCGCGTCGCCGATATCATGCGCGTCACCCAGACGACGCCGCACATGGCGACCGCATTTGCAGACCATAGCCGCGCTTTTGTCGAGGTTCAGAATGGCTGCGACCATCGCTGCACCTTTTGCATCATCCCTTTTGGCCGCGGCAACAGCCGTTCGGTGCCCGCCGGCGAAGTCGTCGAAAAGGTGCGCGAACTGGTGGATAACGGCTATAAGGAAGTCGTGCTGACCGGCGTCGATGTGACCGGTTACGGTCAGGATCTTCCCGGCACGCCCCATTTCGGGCAACTGGTCGAACGCATTTTGAAGCTCGTACCCGCCCTGCCCCGTCTCCGGCTCTCCTCGCTCGACGGAGTGGAGGTCGACAACCGTCTGTTCGACCTGATCACCGGCGAGCCCCGCGTGATGCCGCATATCCATATCTCGTTGCAATCGGGTGACGACATGATCCTGAAACGGATGAAACGCCGTCACAGCCGCTGCGATGCCATCGCTCTGGTCGAACGTCTGAAAGCCAAACGTCCCGAAATCGCAATCGGTGCGGACATCATAGCGGGCTTTCCGACCGAGACCGAGGAGATGCATCGCAACAACGTTTCCATAATCAACGAATGCCAAGTCGTACACGGCCATATCTTTCCCTTTTCTCCGCGCGAAGGAACGCCCGCCGCGCGCATGCCGCAATTGGAGCGGAACGTTGTCAAACGACGCGCCGCCGATATTCGCGCCGCCGTTTCGGGGCTGTCCTCCGACTGGCGCGCTTCGCTGGTTGGAACACGGCAGCAGTTGCTGGTTGAAAAAGACGGACGGACCGGCCATGCGGAAAACTTCGCCAAGCTGGCGCTCGGAACCAAAGCCGAACCCGGTGCACTGGTGCCGGTGCGTATTACCGGCCAAGACAACCGAAACCTGATTGCAGAAAAGATTTCATGACCGACGAATATACCCGCTATAGCGATATGCCCGGATGGTCCGAACGGCTGCTGGGCGGCTTCAAGAAGACATCCGATCGGTTGACGCAGAATATCAGCGGTATCGTCACCAAGACAAAGCTTGATGACGAGCAACTCGACGATATAGAAGATGCGCTGATCATGTCCGATCTTGGACCCGAAGCGGCAGCGCGGATCCGCACGAAATTGTCCCAAGAGCGTTTCGAAAAGGGGCTGGACGAAGCAGGTCTGCGTAATATTGTGCAGGCGGAAATCGCCGATATCCTGCGGGTTGTGGCCAAACCGCTGGAGATCATGGCATTTCCTCGCCCGCAAGTGATTTTGGTAATTGGCGTCAACGGGTCCGGCAAAACGACCACCATCGCCAAGCTGGCACACCTGTTTCAGGAGCAGGATTACGGCGTGCTGCTGGCCGCCGGAGATACTTTTCGCGCCGCGGCCATCGGCCAGCTGAAAATCTGGGCCGATCGTTTGGGAATAGAACTGATCAGGGGCAAGGAAGGCGGCGATGCGGCCGGTATTGTATACGATGCCGTCAAGCATGCCACCGTCACAGGCATCGATGTCCTGATCGTCGATACCGCCGGGCGCCTGCAGAACAAGAGCGAGCTGATGGACGAACTGTCCAAAATCCGCCGTGTGCTGGGACGGCTCAATCCCGCCGCGCCGCATGATGTGGTGCTTGTGCTCGACGCCACTAACGGGCAGAATGCCCTGTCGCAGATCGAGACTTTCGGCAAGATGGCGGGTGTTACGGGACTGGTCATGACCAAGCTGGACGGCACCGCACGCGGCGGCATGCTGGTGGCTGCGGCGGAAAAATATGGCATGCCGATCCATGCGATCGGCGTGGGCGAAACGATCGACGACCTGCGGCCGTTTGATCCAGAACATCTGGCGCATGTGATAGCCGGTGGAGACAAGAATTGAGCGAGACCGCCGAAATCCAGAAAGACGTCAAAAAAAGCAATGGCGGGCTTAATTTCCTGATCGATTTTATGCCGTTGCTGGTTTTTTTCGCGACCTATAAATATTTTTCACCCGCATCCGACAGCCCCAGCAAGATTTTCAGTACGATCGAGGCGATCATTTACGGGACCGGCGCTTTTATGGTCGCGATCATTATCTCGCTGATCGTGTCGAAATGGAAACTCGGCAAAGTGTCCCCGATGTTATGGCTTTCGGCAATCCTGGTGCTCGGTTTTGGCGCCCTGACGATCATCTTTCGCAACGAGACATTCATCCAGATCAAGCCCACCATCATTTACCTGTTTTTTGCAGCAGTGCTTTTTGGCGGTTTGTTGCGCGGCAGGGCGATGCTCAAATATCTGTTACAGGCCGCATTCGAGGGTCTTGACGAACAGGGCTGGCTTAAACTCTCGCGCAACTGGGCCTGGTTTTTCGTTTTTCTTGCGGTTGCCAACACGGTCATCTGGCTGGCCTTCAGTTTTGATACTTGGCTCACGCTCAAGGTCTGGGGTTTCACCAGCGTTTCGTTCATCTTCACCTTTGCACAAATCCCCATGCTGTTGCGGCATGGGCTGGCAGTTGAGGAAAAAAAAGACGCCGAGGTTATACCCTAACGAAAACACAAAAAAGGCGGATCCGAAGACCCGCCTCTCTTTGGACTATTATGCCACTGTTATCCTTGGTCGGCGCGGCTTACGCCCTTCCCGTCCAGGTTTTCCGCAACGAATTCCCAGTTGATGGCTTCATCCAAAATGGTTCCGACATAGTCGGGGCGCGCATTTTGGTAATCCAGGTAATAGGCATGTTCCCAAACGTCGAGAGTCAAAAGCGGCTTCATATCATGCGCCACGGGCGAATCCGCATCATGTAGCGACGTAATTTCCAGCTTGTCGCCGTTCAGAACCAGCCAAGCCCAACCGCTGGCAAAATGACCAGTGGCTTCTTCCTTAAACTTGGATTTAAAATCGTCAACTGATCCAAATGCCTCCTCGATCTTGGATTTCAGGTTCGAGGGGACTTCCTGCTTTTCCGGACTCAGGCATTGCCAGAAGAAACTGTGGTTCCACACTTGAGCACTGTTGTTGAAAAGTCCGGTGTCGCCGCCTTTTTTCGCCGCCTTTATAACTCCGGACAGCTTCTTATCAGCATGGTCAGTGCCCTTGATCGCGTCGTTCGTTTTCGTGACATAAGCCTTATGATGCTTGCCATGGTGATAGTCGAAAGTTTCCTTCGACATCGTATCGCCGAAAGCGGTTTTTTCATAAGGAAGGTCGGGAAGTGTAAAAGCCATTTTGCTGGTCTCCATCGGATGGTTCGTAATAGCCCGCATTCCGGGCCTTTTCATGCATACGAACGCATAAGGTTAACACAAGTTGCATATGGACGCAGCATGAATGAAAATAAAGTGCCGACGTTCAAATTGTCAGGTGTGTAGCATGCGCCAAGGCGGAAAACGCCGGTTTTCACCGCCATAATAGAGACACACGATATTGCCGTGGGGATCGCGCAGCCGCGCCTCGCGCCAGCCCCAGCTTTCATCGCGCGGCATATGTTCAAAGGATATTCCCGAAGCGACGAGTTCATCACACCAGCTGTCAAGCCGGCCGCTTTCGAAATATATGATCGTATCGCCGGCAGTTTTATCGGCCCGATGTAATGACAAGGTGCCCCCGCCCGCACTTTCGAAACGCGTATACCGTGGCGGACTATCGACGATCTGTACCATGCCGAGTTTTTCATAAAAAGCGACCGACGCCCCATAGTCGCTACACCCGATCGTAATCTGGTTCAGCATCGGTTGTGGCAACACGGCATCCTGTCGCACATCGCCATGGCCCATAGGCCCGTTTGCGGCGACGAGGCCAGGTGCTGCGCGCAGAGCCATCCGCACGAAATGACGCGCGCGGTCGATGGCATCTGTCAGTTCGAGGCCATAACCGGTATAAGTGGCGATAGCGCTGGACAATGTGCAGCCCGTGCCGTGCACATGCGGCGTATCGATGCGCGGCCCCCGCCAGATGACAGAGTCTTCTCCTGCCCTATACAGACTGTCGATCAGCATATCGCCCGTGCCATGTCCGCCCTTTACCAGCAGCGCCGCCGTGCGATCGAGCGTAGCTTGCTCGCCGCCCAGAGCGGCTAGTTCCGGCAGATTGGGTGTGGTGAGAGTGGCAATATCCATCAGCTTTGCGAATGCGGCAATGGTGGCTCTGTCGGCCAGCACGGCGCCGCTTGTCGCAACCATGACGGGGTCGAATATGATCGGAATGCCTTCGGCATATTCGGCGAGATAATCTGCTACGCCCTCCGCCGTTTCGGCCGAGCCGATCATGCCGATCTTTATTGCATCCACGCCGAACCCGGATATCGCCGCATGGATCTGGTCGCGCACCATTTGCGCGGGCACCGGATGGATTGCGCTGACGCCCGCGGAATTTTGCGCCGTTACCGACGTGATGGCGGTCATCGCATGGCCGCCCAGCATCGTGACGGTTTTAATATCCGCCTGTATTCCCGCCCCGCCGCCACTGTCGGATCCGGCAATGCTCAATATGCGCGGACATTTTATCATGCGTTGCGCGTGTATTTGCGGGTTTCAGAAGCCGGGTATTTTGCCAGCAACGCTTTAGGCCGCGGCGGACGCAAATGCAGTTCGCCGCCGCAATTGGGACATGTGCCCGACAAGGGACCTTTGGCGCATGCGAAGCAGAACGTGCATTCGAATGAACAGATATGTGCGCCCTTTTCATGCGCACTGACATCGACGCCGCAACGTTCGCAATCGAGGCGCATTTCCAGCATTACGCGGCGATTTTGGCGACAATCGCGCAGATGCGGTGGACAATCTTCTCAACCTGATCGGCATCATCGCCCTCCGCCATTACGCGGATGACCGGTTCTGTGCCCGATGGACGAATGACCAGCCGGCCGACACGTTCCAGTTCCTTTTCGGCCTCGGCAATGACAGCCTGGACGCGGCGGTCTTCCAGCGGCTTGCCGCCCGAAAACCGGACGTTCATGAGCAATTGCGGCACGGGATCGAAAAGGTTCAGCAGTTCGCTGGCCGGTTTGCCGCTTTCGACCAGAGCCGCCAGCACCTGCAACGCAGCAACCGTGCCGTCGCCGGTGGTGCCGTGATCGATCAGGATCATGTGCCCAGATTGCTCGCCGCCGACATTATAGCCGCCTTTGCGCATTGCCTCCAGCACATGGCGGTCGCCCACTTTGGTTCGCACGAGTTCGATATTTTGCGTGGCCAGATAACGTTCGAGACCGAGGTTGGACATGACCGTGGCCACTATGCCGTCGCCGCGCAAATGGCCACTGCGGCTCCATTGCGTGCCGATGAGCGCCATGATCTGGTCGCCGTCCACGACCTTGCCATTTTCGTCCACTACGATCAGGCGGTCGGCGTCGCCATCGAGCGCGATGCCGATATCAGCGCCTTCCGCAACAACGCGCTGTTGCAACTCGTGGGGATGGGTCGATCCGACAGCATCATTGATGTTGCGCCCGTTGGGCTCGACACCGATAGTCGTCACTTTCGCGCCCAGTTCCCATAGGGCTGAGGGAGTAACGCGATAGGACGCGCCGTGCGCACAGTCGATGACAATATGCAATCCATCGAGCCGAATATGATCGGGCAGCGATTGTTTCACGTCGTGAATATAGCGGCCCACGGCGTCCTCGATACGCCGGGCACGGCCGATTTCGGGTGCATCCGCGAGCGCAATGTCCTGCTCCAGCAGCGCCTCGATCGCGGCCTCGTCGTCATCGGACAATTTGAACCCGTCGGGGCCGAACAATTTGATGCCGTTATCTTCGTAAGGGTTATGGCTGGCCGAGATCATCACGCCCAGATCGGCGCGCATTTCGCGCGTCAGCATTGCCACTGCCGGGGTCGGCATCGGGCCGACCATGATCACGTCCATGCCCACACTGGTAAATCCCGCCACCAGCGCACTCTCCATCATATAGCCCGACAAACGCGTGTCCTTGCCGATCACGACGCGGTGCCTGTGCTCGCCGCGCAGAAAATAAGTACCCGCCGCCTGCCCCACTTTCATGGCAGTTGCGGCGGTCATGTAACCCATGTTGGTGCGCCCCCGTATTCCGTCGGTCCCAAAGAATTTTTTTTGCATGATAACTGCCTGTTGGCTTGATTGATGGTTGCGTGCGTAATGCACGCAAAGCACCACGCCATGCAAGCCCGGTTTGGAGCGTAGCTAGAATTACTGCTTTCCTATCGAGACGTTGCCGTGGCAAGGACGCCCCATGACAAGAAAAAATATTATGCGGGCCGTAATCTCCAACACTCCCGGAGATAGCTGGCCGCACATAGGCATGGATGAAGTCTTCGGCAAATTCGCGGGTTTACCCTGTGCGGGTATCGGGGCATGATTGCTTTCCTAACAGAGGCGATATCATGGCTCAATGCCGCCGTGTTCATGAAAATACCGTTTTTCGGCAGCGAGATACCTTGGGTGGTGCTATGGTTGGCCATACCCATGTTTGTGCTGACCCTGTGGTTCGGCTTTATCAATCTGCGGGCGCTGCCGGTGGCCATGGCAGTTTTACGCGGTCGTTATGACGATCCGGACGCACCGGGCCACATATCGCAATTTTCCGCGCTAACGACCGCGTTGTCGGGCACGGTCGGCCTCGGCAATATAGCGGGCGTCGCCATCGCGCTCGCCACCGGTGGCCCGGGTGCCGCCTTCTGGATGTTCATCATCGGTTTTTTCGCCATGACGCTCAAATGCGCGGAAGTTACCCTAGGTTTGAAATACCGCGAAGTCGATGCCGATGGCACCGTACGCGGCGGACCAATGTACAGCTTAAAAAACGGTTTCCGCGCCAAAGGCATGGCGACACTGGGCCTCGTTCTTGGCGGCACTTACGCCGTATGTCTGTTCGTCGGCGCGATCCCGCTGGTGCAGGTTAACCAGAGCCTGTCTGCGGTTGCGGCGGTCAGCGGTTTTGCCACCACGCAGAACAATAATCTGATTTTCGGCCTGATCATGGCATTTTTCGTCGGCATTGTTGTGATCGGCAATGTCAAACGTCTGGGCCGTGTCACATCGATCCTCGTCCCCTTTATGGCACTATTATACCTTGCCGGGGTACTCATCATCATCGGCATGAACTTTGCCCAGATTCCGGCGGCTTTGGCCCTGATCGTCAGCGATGCTTTTTCGGGCGATGCTGTCGCCGGCGGCATGGTCGGCGCATTTATCATCGGGATGCAGCGGGCGGTCTATTCGTCGGAGGCCGGAGTGGGTTCCGCCGTTATCGCTCACGCTCAGGCTCGCACGCACGAACCTGCATCCGAAGGTCTGGTGGCTTTGCTCGAACCTTTTATCGACACGGTCGTCGTGTGTTCGCTGGGCGCCCTTGCCATCGTACTGGCCGGCACGTGGCAGGATAATGGCGGCGATATCAGCATCACCGTTGCCGCATTTGCGCAGATTTCCGCTTGGTTCCCATGGCTGCTTACCATTGCGGTCCTGTTGTTCGCGCACAGCACGCTCTGCGCCTGGGGGTTTTACGGGCTGCAAGCGTTCGAATATCTGTTCGGAGCCGGAAAATGGCGCTCGCTCGGCTTCAAGCTATTCTATATTCTGATATTGCCTATCGGCGCGTTGCTCGACCAAACGAGCGTCTTCGACTTGATCGATAGCGCATTTTTCCTGATGGCTATTCCCAATGTGATCGCCATTTACGTATTCGCACCGGAACTGCGCCGCGACCTGCATGGTTATATGGACAGAGTGAAAAACGGGGACGTTGCGCTGGCGAGCGAACGCGGACGTATCCCCGACATACAAAGGGATACGGGATTATGAAATATCGTATACTGGGCCATAACAAAAATGGTGATAGCTTGGAAGTATCTGCACTAGGTCTCGGGTGCATGCCGATGGCAGGCATCGGGACAGCGATGTATGGCGAAGCAAATCTGCAGGAATCGATTGCAACTATCGACCGCGCAATAGAGTTGGGCGTGACGTTTTTCGATACCGCCGAAGTATATGGTCCGCATGCGAACGAGGAATTGCTCGGGCGCGGCATCAAGGACCGGCGCAACCGGCTCGTCATTGCCACGAAATTCGGGTTCAAATTCGATGATGACGGTTTTCGCGGGCTGGATTCCTCTCCGGCCAACGTGCGCAAGGCATGCGAAGGTTCGCTTAAAAGACTGGGTATCGATGTTGTCGACCTGCTTTACCAGCACCGCGTCGATCCCGATGTGCCGATTGCCGAAACCGTAGGAGAAATGGGGCGGCTGGTCGAGGAAGGCAAAGTGCGTTTTCTGGGATTGTCCGAAGCCGGACCGGAGACGATCAAGGCTGCGCACAAAGAATATCCGATTACCGCTCTGCAGAGCGAATATTCGTTATGGGAACGCGGCGTGGAAGAGGAAATTTTGCCGCTATGCGACGAACTCGGCATCGGTTTCGTTCCGTACAGCCCGCTCGGACGCGGTTTCCTGACCGGCCAGATCAAATCGCGGGATGATCTCCCAGAGGACGATTATCGGCGCAAGGATCCGCGCTATTCCGAAGAAAATTTCGACAGGAATTTGAAAATGATCGATGTTGTGCGCGATGTTGCCGATGCGCACAATCGCTCTCCGGCACAAATTGCGCTTGCTTGGCTGTTGGCGCAAGGCGACACTATCGTGCCTATTCTCGGCAGCAAACGCCGCGCCACACTGGAAGATAGCATGGCGGCAGTAGAGATTAATCTGTCGCAGGACAATCTTGAAAAGCTCGATGAAGCCGCGCCTTTGGGTGGTACCGCAGGGGCACGTTATGGTGATGCCATGATGAAAATGGTTCGTGTCTAGAAAATACTGCCCGCCATGTTCGTGCAACGCGAACTTAAACCGGATTATCTGTCATAAGCCTTTGGCAGGGCGCTCTCATCCAAGGTCTTATAACGATCGCGCAACCGGGCCTGGCGATTGTCGAGCGACTGCACGACACCATCGATCATCACCGTGACGGGGGTGGAAGACAATTCAAGCGGATCGCCGTCCCAGATGACCACGTCTCCCACCCTGCCCGCTTTCAGAGAACCGATCGTCGCATCGAGACCGAGCGTCTTTGCCGGACCGGAGGTTATAGCGGCGAAAGCTTCGTTCCAACTGAGCCCTGCGGCCCCCGGAATTTTGCCAAGAGCAACGAGATTGCCCGCATATTGCGTGGAATAGCGAAGCTGATGCGCGTCGTTATCGTTTATCATGCCGATGGCGACGGTGACCCCAGCGCGTTGCATACGGCCGATATTCGATTGGGTGGCGGCAGTCCGCTCGAAATTTTCCGGCAGGTCGGACAGGGCCGAGGCGATAACCGGGATGCCCGAGGCCGCAATCTGGTCAGCGACCAGCCAGCCTTCCTGACCACCGACAATGACGAGACCGAGCGCCGGAAACTCGCGGCCAAGCTTTATCAGCTGCAATATGTCGGAGGCCCGCTCGACATGAACGACCAGTTTAATCTTGCCCGAGACGACATCACGCAAAGCCTCCGCATCCTGACGTGTAATAATATCAGATTCGAAAGAAACCGGATTGCGCGCGTACCGGTTGGCTTCGGACAGCATTGAGCGGAACTGTGCATAGAGCGCACTACGGCTGCCGCCCGCCTCTGCCGCCCCGGTTTCGCCGAATTCGACAAACTGGAAAGCGCGCGCCTTGGTGATCGCTTCATAATCCTGTCCAAGATCGATAATCGCTCCAAAGCCCGCAAAAATATTATTGCCTGTAGATGGAGCGACCACGGCGCGAGTTACACCCGCTGCACGGTTGATCGCAATAGACGAGGCGCGCGGATTGATGGCAGGCACGACATCTATCGAAGCATTATAATCGGAACTGCCGCCGCTGCTGTCGTTAGTCTGACGCACGCCGCCGATTTCCACGAGTCCGACACGGCTGAACCCCGCAAATATGCCGGGCGTGACCCAGCGGCCCTGTGCATCGATACGCTGCGCATCGGCAGGCACTGACACACCTGTGCCCGCAGCGACCACCTTACCGTCACGAATAACGACCGTCCCGTTTTCAATCGGCTCGCTGCCATCGCCGATAACGACCTTGCCGCCGGTAATGGCGAGAGTTTGCGCCATAGCGGGAGATGCCAACACGGCGACGACTGTCAAAACATATTTGATCATTTCACGTCTCCCTCGCCTGGCTGTCCTAATTCGAAATCGCTGACCGGACGCAACGCCGGATTGTTCGCGTCGTATAGCAAACTGCCATCGATCCAGACTTTTTCAGGCCGCGCGTAAACACTGAGCGGGTTTCCGTTCCACAGTACCACATCGGCCATCTTACCGTTTTTCAGGCTGCCGGTGCGCTCTTCAATGCCCAGCGCCTTCGCGGCATTATATGTAATCCACCGGATCGCCGTGGCATCGCTGATCTCGATGCCCATGCGGCGGCCATCAGCGAGCGCCTTGGCCGCTTCCTGATTGAGCCGCTGGATCTGGTCCTGATCGTCGCTGTGGATGATCGTGCACGCGCCAGCATTTTGAATGAGAGCGGCGTTTTCGGGAATGGCGTCATAGGCTTCCAGCTTGAAACCCCACCAATCGGCCCATACCGCCGAACACACATTATTATCGCGCAATATGTCCGCGATCTTATAACTTTCGACGGCATGGTGAAATGTGGAAACGGTATAGCCGAATTCCTTCGCCATATCGATAACCGTTGCCATTTCGTCGGCGCGGTAACAATGGTTGTGAATCTTGATCTTGCCTTCAAGCGCGTCCTTCAGCGTATCCATGCCAATATCACGCGAAGGCGGCGTCCCGCCTTTCTCGTCATATTTGTCCCATTTTGCCTTGTATTCGGCGGCTTTTGCCCATGTCTGGCGGTTGAGCGCCAGATTGCCCATACGGCTGCCGGGCTTTTGCCCGCGCGAACCATAAACGCGCTTGGGGTTTTCGCCGCACGCCATTTTCAGGCCATAGGGCGCACCGGGGAATTTCATCGCTTGCGTCGTGCGCGCGGGTACGTTCTTCAATATTACCGAGCGACCTCCGAACAGGTTGGCGGAGCCGGGCAGGATTTGCAGCGATGTGATGCCGCCATTGGTCAAAGCGCGGCTAAAGCCTGGATCTTGCGGCCATACTCCATGCTCGGCCCATACATCCGGCGTCACGGGGCCGGTCACTTCGTTGCCGTCGGAAACCGCATCCACCGATGGCGAAGGATAGTTGCCGAGATGACTATGCACGTCGATAATTCCCGGCGTCACATATTTACCGGTGCCGTCGAATACCAATATGTCGGCAGGAATAGGTGTGTTCGGTCCACCGACGGACGTGATTTTGCCGCCGGAAAGGAAGATCACCCCGTTTTCGATCCGGCCGCCTTCGCCGTCAAATATGGTGGCGCCCCTGATCGCGGTGGCATTGCCCGGATAAGCTTTATAGGTGGACGGATAAGGATTGTCGTCGAAACTTATACGCTCGCTTTTGCTATCAGCCGAACTGTCGCTAGTGCTCTTGGCAGCCTGCTCGACCGACCCGCTGGCGCACCCCGCCACGGGCAGTGACAGAAGCGGCGCCCACAAAAACATGCGCATGAAAAGTCTCTCCCAAATCTATATGCCGTGCCTTAATTGCGGGTCGCGGGATGAATGCCGGCAGCCTGCGGCTCGCCGACCTCATTCTGCCCAGCAAGGTCGTCACCGACATTGTCGTCCTGCAGCGTATCGAGGTGCATCAGTTTCTTGATCAGCGGGCTGATCACCATCACACCGACACCCACTCCGATAGCGACCCAGCCAACAGTGGAGTACACATCCAGAACCACGCTCTTGCCGGATGCTTCCCCAACGCCTTCTGCACCGGTTGCTGAAGCGATCAGGCCAGCAGCAAAATTGCCCGTTGCCGAAGCGAAGAACCATGTACCCATAATAAGCGATGCCATATGTGCCGGCGCAAGGCGGTTCATAGCCGACAGACCAACGGGAGACAGGCAAAGTTCGCCGGTCGTGTGCAACAGGTAGATAAGGAAGATGAATATAACCGGTGTTGGAACATCGATACCAACCGAGCCTGCACCCCATACAAGAACGAGGAAACCCAAACCGACCTGAACAACACCAAGTCCGAATTTGAGCGGCGTCGAAGGTTCGATACCCTTACGGCCCATGACTGTCCACGCTATGGCAAAAACAGGTGCCAGCATGATGATATAGATTGCGTTGATCGATTGGAATACCGAAGCGGGGACACCGCCGCGATCAACATGACGATCGGTAAACAGGTTCAGCGAAGAACCGGCCTGTTCGAACAGTGCCCAGAAGATGATCGATGTCAGGATCAGGAACATTGCCGCTAAAATGCGATCGCGATCGTGAGGCGCCAGCTTAATCACAGCAGTGCCGATCACGTACGACACAAGTATGAGTCCAAAGCCGCCCAGAAGCCAGCCCACCAGTTGCTGATATTGTATCAAGGCCCAGCAAATCGCGACCAGCGCGATGCCGATTGCATACATCGACCATTCCGTATTTTTTGCGAGCGGCTTAGGTGGTTCACCACGGCCTAAAAGCAACGGTTTGCCCCATATAAATACGATAAGTCCCGCCAGCATCCCAATGCCCGCAAGTCCAAAACCATAGCCCCATCCATAAGTTTCGCCAATATAACCGCACAGCAACGAACCAAGGGCCGCGCCCAGATTGATGCCCATATAGAATATGGTATAGGCGCCATCCCTGCGTACGTCGGTACGCGGATAGAGCTGCCCCACGATGACGGAGATATTTGCCTTGAGAAAGCCGGACCCCACAATAATCAGAGCCAGCGCCATCCAGAACACATATATTACCGGATTATCGACACTTCCCGCTCTTGGAGAACCCTCAAAAGCCATAAAGAAATGGCCCAGGGTCAGCAAGACAGCGCCAAACAGCACCGCTTTTCTCTGACCAAGATATCTGTCAGCCAAATAACCGCCAACCACAGGCGTAATATATACAAGCGCGGTATACGCACCGTAGATAATCCCAGCTTCTCCGTCGGAAAAAAGCCAGTGTTTGGTCAGATAGAAGATAAGCAGCGCGCGCATACCGTAATAGGAAAAGCGTTCCCACATCTCGGCAAAAAATAATACGAACAGACCTTTAGGATGCCCAAGCCACGTTCCTGCAGCGTCTCCGCTCTCCTGATAAGTGCCCGCCATTATCTCTATACTCCCGAATATATTTGCCTCTATGGGCATTTTTGATTCCCGCACACTAGTCAAAAAATTGCCCGTGTGAAGAAGATTGTTACACTAAGGTATAAAAATATGGCGATTTGACGCTCTACCGCTTAAAGATGCACCATGTTTAATGATCTGCGTTCACCTGTCACCTATATCTCCACTCGCCGTTCGTGCCGTCCGCGCGACATGATGGCACCCGGCCCCGACATGAACGAATTGCGCCAGATTGTTCAGGTCGCTTTGCGCACCCCCGATCACGGAAAGCTTGTGCCATGGCGCGTCGTTCATGTGAAACCTGCGCAGCGCAATATGCTCTCCGAAAGCTTGCAGGCCGTTTATTTGCACGAAAGGCCCGATGCCGGACGGCTCGAGCTGGAAGCCATGGACATGTTCGCACGCCATGCACCCGAACTCCTGACCATTCTCTACAGCCCCCGCAAAAGCAGCAAGATTCCCGAATGGGAACAGCAGCTAAGCGCTGGAGCGTTTTGTATGAACATCTTGCATGCCGCCCATATACAGGGTTTTGTCGGCGGCTGGATTACAGGATGGCCAGCCTATAGCGATCAAGTACGCGATATGTTCGGTGCCGCTCCGGAACGCATTGCGGGCTTCATTTATATCGGCACCCCGGTATCGCCACTCGAGGAACGTCCGCGGCCCGCGCTCGATGATGTTTTCAAAGACTGGAACCCTCAACCTTACAGCAGTTTACGAGATACAGCTTGACCTCGCGCGGTGTATTATGGCAGTGAAGCAGTATGAAAACAGTTACCAAGCCCGTCTATCTTAAACTGCGCGACATCATCGCGGCATCGATACTCAATGGCGAATATGAGGAGGGAGACATGCTTCCGTCCGTGCGGAGTTTCGCTGTCAGCCAAGGCGCAAATCCGCTCACTGTCGCCAAAGCCTATCAGGGTTTCCAGGATGACGGACTGGTCGAAGTACAACGCGGCGTCGGCATGTACGTCGCCAAAGGTGCGACCGAAAAACTGCGCCGGATAGAACGCGACAACTTTCTGACTCATATCTGGCCGCCCGTCATGCGCCAAATGAAACAGATCGGCATCAGTCCGCAGGAATTGCTGTCACTCGAAAACAATTAAACACGGCCAATATTCTATTTAACTGGCTGTCAGCTTTGCATGTCATATTGCTTTAACAGATCATAAAGTGTCGGACGGCTGATACCAAGCAGTTTGGCAGTGTTCGATATATTGCCCGTGTTGCGCGACAGCGCATGACGGATTGCAGTGCGGTCGGCATGTTCCCGGGCAGCTTTCAGATTCAGAAATTGCGGTTTCCCCTCGCTGTCCGCTCCCAGATCGAGATCTTCGGCCGTTACGAGTTTCCCGTCCGCCATGATGACCGCACGCTTCACACGGTTTTCCAGTTCGCGTACGTTACCCGGCCAGTTCCAGCCATCCAGCGCCGCAAGCGCATCGGGGGCGAATCCTTTTACCGACGGCTGTATTTCGGTGGCAAATCTGGTCAAAAAATGTTTGGCAAGCAGCACGGCATCTCCCGGTCGCTCGGCCAATGCCGGTATGCGGATGACGATTTCCGCTAGACGATAATACAGATCCTCGCGAAATGTGCCTTCGGCAATCATCTGTTCCAAATTTTGGTGCGTGGCGCACACGATACGTGTATCGACCGTAATCGGCTTGCGTCCGCCGATCCTCTCGATCACCCGCTCCTGCAGGAAACGCAGTATCTTTACTTGCAACGGCAAGGGTATGTCGCCCACCTCGTCCAGGAAAAGCGTGCCCCCATTGGCGAGCTCTATCTTGCCCTCGATTGTTTTAATGGCACCAGTAAACGCGCCTTTTTCATGCCCGAACAGCTCGCTTTCCAACAGGTTTTCGGGTATCGCGGCGCAGTTAATCGCAATAAAGGCGCCCGATCGCCGTTCGCTTTTCTCATGTACGCCGCGGGCCAGCAATTCCTTACCAGTTCCGCTAGCACCCAAAAGCATGACCGAAACATTCGTATTAGCGACGCGCTCCACCATATTCGCAACTTTGAGCATTTCCGGCGCGCCCGTCACCATTTGACCGAGCACCCGATTATCGTCGCCCACTTTGGCTTGCAGCTTGATATTCTCCTGTTCCAACCCGTGCACATGGAACGCACGACGCACGATCAGACCAAGTTCGTCGATGTCAATCGGTTTGCGGTAAAAATCATAGGCTCCCGAAGCTATGGCCTGCAAAGCGCTGTCATGCGCGCCATGTCCGGAGGCGATGATAACCTTGGTTCCGGGTTTCGCATGCAATATGTCTTCCAGCGTGGCAAATCCTTCGGTCGTGCCGTCAGGATCAGGCGGTAACCCAAGATCGAGCGTGACCACGTCCGGACTTTCTGAACGCAGCAACGTGATTGCTTCCTGCCGATCGCTCGCCAGCAATACGGTAAAATCCTCATAAGCCCATTTCAGCTGTTTTTGCAGACCCGGATCGTCCTCGATCACCAGCAACTTAGGCGCGTCTTTTGCTTTGTCATTCGCCATCAGGCGGCTTCCTCTTTATTGTGCTCAGCGAGACTTATTTTCCCGTTTGCAAGCGGCAGACGAACGGTAAAACGGGTGCCATGTCCGGGATGCGTTTCCACCTCGATCTGTCCGTGCATCGCCTCGACCAGGGTGCGTGCTTCATAGGCGCCGATGCCAAATCCGTCATTCTTGCTAGATACGAACGGTTTAAACAGGCTTGACCGAACGAATTCCGCGGTCATGCCAGAGCCGCTATCGGCTATCTCGATGCAACCATACGGGCCGTCCCGGTAGGATTTCAAAACGACCGGGTTCCCAGCAGCGCTTGCGTCAATCGCATTTTGTAGCAAGTGGCCGATTACCTGTTCCAGATTTTCTGCACTGGCCAGGACTGTTACGGTGCCATTACCGATATATTCTATTTCATGTCCGCACGATCTTGCCTTCACCACACGGCCAATAATATCGGCGGGATCGATTTCCCCAATTTCGCTGCGCTGCGACCGGCCGTATTGGGAGAAACGCGCCAGCATGGTGTTCATGCGGTTGACCGATCCACCGAGTGTTTCGATCATATCCTTGCGAAATTCCGGGTTGTCGGCATGCCTTTGCGCATTGCGCGCGACGAGTGTCAATTGGCTGACGATATTCTTTATGTCGTGCATCACGAATGCGAAACGGCGATTGAACTCGTCGAACTGGCGAGACTGCAAGAGCGCTTCCTGGCCTTTTTGTTCGGCAAGATAGCTGGCCACCTGCCGCCCAACCACGCGCAACATGTCGAAATCCTCCCAATCGAGCATCCTTGTAAAAGAGGGACGCGAAAGCACGACAATCCCGGCAAGGCGATTGAAATGCACCAGCGGAACGATTGCCCATGCGCTTTCCTCTTCGACCAGCCATTGCGGAATGGCACCAGCATCGCAATGATCGTCCTTGCCTGCCCGTAACTGGGTAAGCTCGACAATATCTTCGGTGTTTTCGAAATACGGTATCGTGGAACTGTTGCAGGCGGTTGCAGGCACTTTTATCGTCGGCCAGTTCCATCGGGCCTGTAGCTCCAGCCGGCCATGCTCGTTGGGCGTAAGCAACAGTCCCGCCGACGATTCGGGTATGTCCGCCACCGCCTGGATTACTCTTTTGTGGAAGGGCGCGGCATCATCACCCGGACGGCCGATGGTATCGGTAAAGCGCATCCATTCCGCACGATAGTCGTACCGATGCTGGAAGAGATGCTTCGCCACTTTGACCTTGAACCAGGCACGGTACCGCGCCGAGGGCAAAAAGCACAGCGCGGCGATCGACATGCCAAACACGATGCTGATCTGGGCAAGCCGCGCATAATCGCCGCCGATAATCTGTAAAGCCTGTGCCACCAGCACCATGACCGCAAGATAACTCCCTATGGCTATCAGCGACAGACTCTGAAACGCCATCGAACGTGATACGTGGATTTTGGGAACGTCGCCGCGATGCGTGGCATAGGCGAAAAAGCAAATCACTCCGGTCATCGCCGCACCGCGTAAGGCAAACAATTCAGTGGATATCTGGCTGGCAAGATAGGCAACCGTGTAGAGATTGAGATCATAGCCCCATAATGCTGCCAGCGCCCCGATCTGAAGTTTCATGCGAGGCTGCGCGGATACGAATGACATGGTGTAAAGATTGTGCACAAGAACGAGCATTCCGGTCGCAAGCAACAAGCGCATCACAATGCCGCTGTAAAACAGCAATTGTCCCGTTCCGCCGATATCGGCATAAATTTGGAAAAGCGCATCCACGACGATTTGCACGCACAGCACGCTTACCAGCACGCCGTATATGGCGCTGACTGACCGGGGTTGTTTGTTGCGCCCATCGGTGCGTAACAATCCGTACATGAATCCAAGCCATGCAAAGTTGCGGACAGTCTCGGCAAATACGGCTACCGAATTGTCGTTGCCTTCAACAGCTACGGCGAGTGCCCAAAAGCTGGTTACAGCAAGCGCAGGAACAAGCATCACTCTGGGCGCACCACTACGAATGCCCTTATGCCACAACCATATGGCCAGCGCGGCTGACAAAAATGCAGCACTGGCATGTAACCAGAACAGCGCCCCTGCCCAGAATTGGGTGTCCGCCATCAACGAGCTCCTTCCGGCCACAGCACGACCCGAATCGTCTGCAAAAGGATCAGCAAGTCGAGGAAAGGCGTATAGTTTTTGGCATAATACAAATCATATTCGAGCTTATGCCGGGAATCCTCGATTGATGCGCCATAGGGATAGTTTATTTGGGCCCAGCCGGTAATTCCGGGCTTCACCATATGTCGTTCGGCATAATAGGGCATTTTCGTTTCGAGATCTGACACGAATTCGGGTCGCTCGGGCCGTGGGCCAACGAAACTCATCTGTCCTTTCATGACGCTCCATGCCTGCGGCAATTCGTCTATCCGGGTCGTGCGGATGAACCGGCCCACGCGCGTGATGCGCGGATCGTTTTTTTCTGCCCATACTGCTTTGCCGCCCAATTCAGCATCTACCCGCATCGAACGCAGTTTCGTCACTTCGAAAATCTGGCCATAAAGCCCGACCCGCGCTTGCCGGAAAAAAGCGGGGCCTTTGCTGTCCAGCTTGACGAGAAGAGCAAATAGCAGGATCACCGGAACGAAAAACAACAGCAGGACCGCACTGGCGATAATATCGAAAAATCGCTTGGCGATCGTCGATATCCAGCGACCCGAGGAAAACCCGTCGGAAAAAATAAGCCAGCTCGGGTTGACGCTGGCAAGGTCGACCCGGCCTGTCTCGCGTTCGAGAAATGTCGAAAGATCGTTGACATGTACACCCGTCGTCTTGATCCGCAAAAGATCCGACAGGGGCAACGCATTGCGCCGCTCTTCGAGTGCCAAAACCACCTCACTGGCATTCAGGTTTTCGACGTGTTTCGCCAGGTTCTTTATGGCACTGCGATCGATTGCCTCTTCGACAATTTTTTTAGCTTCCATCATGCCGACATATCCGACCACGACAAAACCGCTATCGGCCTTCTCGGCCAGTTTGGATATACGCAGCGCGCGCGGTCCGGCCCCTAGTACGAGAAGTCGGCGCTTGAAAGCGCCCGTTCCCAACAGTCCGCTCAGCAGCATTCGGTTGAGAACAAGCAGGACAATCGCAGTGCCCATTGCGAATATGAGCATGGATCGCCATAATGTGGTGCCGGGCAGGATAAAAAACATCACCGACATGAATATTACGCCCAGCGAAAGCGCAACGAGCAGGCGCGCTACCGCAAAGCGCATGGATTGTAACGCGTCGCTGCCATAAACGCCCACGGCTACCATCGCCAGCAGCTGCAACAGGGCGAAGCTGATGATCGGCCATATACGTGTCATTACAGGCCCGACGTCCAGACCGGCAAGGCCCGCTCGTATGTTCCACCCTATCTCCGCCGATACGAGTAAAAGGATCAGGTCGATGAGACCCAATAGCATGACCGCGTGCGGTACATAATGTTTGAACAAGCGAAACATATATAACCCATTTGCTTGACACGAGAAAATACGCGCTGCACATGCTATAATGGCAACAGGTAAAGTGTCGATTAACTTTACACTTTATTGTAAAGATTGGCTTTGGTATCCGAGAATATGCTTAGAATAGTGTTCTAGGGGACACCTGCGAGGAAAGAATACTATGTCCCATACCATTACACCGGTCATTCTCTCGGGCGGTTCCGGCACGCGCCTGTGGCCGGTTTCGACTCCCGAAAATCCTAAGCAGTTTCTGCCTCTTACGGGACCGCAATCGCTTTTTCAGCAAGCGGTGTTGCGGGTCAATGACGCCTCTACATTTGCGCCGCCGCTGATTGTCGCCAATCTTGCCCACTCCGACCTCATCCACGTGCAAATGAGCGAAATTGGCGTAAAGAAGTACCGCATTATCATTGAGACATCGGGACGCAATACCGCGCCCGCCATTGCCCTGGCTGCATTCGCAATCGGAGGCGGCGACACGCAAATGCTGATCATGCCGAGCGACCATGATATCCGCGATAACCAATCATTTGTGTTCGCCGTGGAGGGTGCGGCACCCAAGGTGCATGAGCAGTGGCTCTTTACCTATGGTCTCGTTCCCACCTATGCGGAAACCGGATATGGTTATCTCAAAATGGGAAAGCCCTTGGGCGAAAACTTGCACGAGGTGGCGCAGTTTATCGAAAAACCGCCGCTCGCGCTTGCCCAGGACATGCTGCGCGATGGCGATTACCGCTGGAACGCGGGTATATTCCAGATGCGCTGCGACACATATTTACAGGCTCTCGAAAAATATGCTCCAGACATTTTTTTATGCTGTAAATCCGCTATCGATCAAGCGATAATCGAGGGCGATCACATTTTCCCCGATAGATCCTGTTTTGAAGCCTCGCCATCCGATTCCATAGATTATGCGATTATGGAAAAAGCGGACCATGTGGCAATGGTGTCCGTATCCATGGGCTGGTCGGACCTTGGCAACTGGAATGCGTTATATGATATTACTGACAAGGACGGTGCTGAAAATGCGGTTTCAGGAAAGACGCATCTGATCGACAGCAAAGGCTGTTACATCCGATCGGACGGCGCGAAAATATCGGTACTGGGCATGCAGGATATTATCGTTATCTCACAAGGAGAAAACATCGTGATATTGCCGCGCTCAAAAGCGCAGGACGTAAAAAAAATGGTCGCCGACACATAAGCTTAGGCGACCAATTACAGATTTCCTTTTTATCGGTTGGCTTTTGACTTTATTCCACGGATTGCTTGATCGCGTCGCCTGCGGATTCCGCAGCCTCGCCGACTTGTCCCGCGGCATCACCAACCTCACTTGCGGCTTCGGTGATGGAATCGGTCTGAGTCTGTTCCTGTTGCAGAAACTGGAATGCTATAAACGCGGCCGCCAGCAATATAATAAGCAAGACGATCCACTTGAGTGCGCTTGATCCGCTGCTTGTGTCGCGATCGGTATGACGCTCGATCACAGTCGTATGGGTAGTGCCGTCATTTTCGGTCGTTGTTGTGCGTTCCTGTTCAATATTAGACATATGTATCTCCTCTGTGAACTTCCCGAAAAACTCCCGGTTCAATGTTTAGTTCCTTTGCCAGCCGATACCATGCTGCTCAGTCACTCGCGAAATCGAATGGCGTTACGCCGCGTTCGCGATCATCAAATATCAGTGCTCGGCCGCGCGGCGGCGCGGATCTTTGGGCACAGCCGGAACGCTTACAAGCCGTGCATCCCACCCCGATGGGTTCACCATCCGCATATTCCAATGACACACCCTTGGCATATGTCATCTGATCTGCATGTTCCGCAGCCACGCCCAGTCCCAAGGCAAATTCGGGCGCGGCTCCGCCCGCCCCGTATCCGGAACCCTGCACGGTGCGCGATATTGTCAGCCAACTGGTTTCATCTTCCATGGCGACATGCTGCACATATATCGTGCCCGGTCGTTCAAAGCTGCGGTGCAAATGCCACAACGGACAGCTGTTGCTGCTTTCGACCAGTCCGGCATTGCTGCCACCGGCAAATCGCTTAGAAAACTGCCCCGCACGGTCGATACGGACCATAAAAAACGGAAGGCCGCGCGCACCCACACGTTGCAGTGTCGTAAGGCGGTGCGCCAATTGCTCGAACCCGGCACCAAATCGGCGTTGCAATACCAGAAAATCATATCCTGTCTGTTCGCACGCCCTCAGGAAACGGCCATACGGCATCATCAAAGCCGCCGCGAAATAGCCGAACAGGTGGCGCTGCAAAAAACGTTCCGCGGTGCGATTGTCCATGTTGGCGCCGCGCACCAGATTCATGATCGCATCGCGAAACTCCAGCTGACCCAGCAAATAGGCGGCCTGAAACGTGCGCGAGCTTGAATCAAGCATTTCGGAAAGTTGCAACTGACGTGCATGCAAGTCGAACCGCCGCAACATGCCGGGCATCACGGATCCCGGCAGGATGCGGATCATGAGTTGGTGCTTGCTGCGCAACCGCTCGGATATCGCAGAGTAGAGATCGGAATTCTGCAAGCGCAATTCGTCGGCAAGTTCCTCCGTCTCAGTATCCAGATCAGCAAAATGATTGCGCCACCGCTCAATTTCGCGGCGCACCAGGGTTACCGGATCGTTGCTCGCGTTTGCTTCCCCTGCACTCCCCAGGGCGCCGCGATCAAACAGTTGGGCAAAAGCCTCCGCAGCATTGGGAGCCGCAATAATCCACTCTTCCAATTCCGACTTGTCGATTTGCAGTTCGGAAAAAAGCGGGTCGGCCAATCGCCTTCTCAATCCATGTACGCCCCCGCCCGGCTCTTCCGCCGTCAGACTGCGCGGATCGAGATCGAAACGCTCCGCCAGCGAGACCATCAGCCGCGCGCTCAATGCCCGCTGGTTGCGTTCCAGCAAATTGAGATAGCTGGGAGATATATCCAGCAACTGCGCCATTTTGACTTGGGTATGGCCATGATTGCGCCGTAACCGGCGCAGCGCAGGTCCTGCGAATATCTTATGGGTAATCATGAAAATATACTGTCAAGAAATTTACAACTTAACAAGACATAAACTCATGATCAAATCCGCAAGTCAGGTACGTACAGAAGCAAAATAGTACAAAGATAAGCCAATATTAACTCAAAGCCGTTTATGAAGTTAGTATGTAACTGCGGAGGCCATCATGTATAAGAATTTCGCCGTAGCTGTATTGATAGTTGCCGGAGCTGTAGCGTTTCTAGTCGATGATCTTGTTCCCGGAGCAAAAGTGGATTCAAGCGGGCCAAAAATTACGGCTGAAAATTCGGCTGCAAACCTTCCACTTTCATCAGGTACGGTACAAGTAGAAGAGAATGATTACGATTATAACGAATACGACTCGCAAGGAAGCTTTGCAAATGCGAATTCCTCGTCCCGTGTTTTGCCGAACAATGGCGAAGAGATATCCGACAGCGATGTAATCAGTATTATTGGGGAAAAGTCTTCTCCGGTCCAGCCCAGCGTAAGCAGAAAGCCCCCGCAATCAAGCGAAGAAGCATTGAGCAGAGCTATTGAACGCGATCGCATGCTCGCTTCGCAAAACTAGAAATCCAGACAACTATTTCTTTGCCATGATTTCCAGCGTAGCCGCCGTCATCGCTTCCGAAGCCGTGGCCACGACTTTTTCCGCATCCGGTGCCCAAAAGGGGCTGTGTAGTGATGGCAAGTCGGCTTCGCCCTTTGCAGCTTTGTCGAACATATCCTGCGGTACGCCACCGACCCAGAAAATCAGGCTCTTGATACTATCCGGATCCTCACGCCGATAACGGCTGAAGTCCTCACCACCCATAACAGGCGGCGTTTGCATCACCTGATCAGCGCCGAAACGCGTTGTAAAGAGCGCCGCCATATCGTTCGTGAAACCAATGTCGTTATATGTGGAGGGCGTAAACGTATCGTCCATTGTGACTTCGGGCATCTTGTCGTCCGGCATGCCGGCGGCAATGGCTTCACCCTTGGCAATGCGCGCAATACCGTCGAGCAGTATCTTGCGCGTTTCGTCGCTATAGCTACGGACTGTCAGCAGCAGTTCCGCATTGTCGGAAATGATATTATGTTTCGAACCGGCACGAAAACTGCCGACAGTCACGACGGCCGGTTCCTGCGGATTGATTTCACGGCTGACCAGCGTCTGCAGGCTGGTGACAATGCGTGATGCCAGTACGATTGGATCCTTGGTTGTATTAGGATAGGCCCCATGGCCGCCGATGCCGTGCACTTTTATATTCACACTGTCGACATTCGCCAGCGCATAGCCAGGGCTATATCCGATCATGCCCGCCTTGAACTGCGCGGCATCGTGGAAGCCGAGCACGTAATCGGGTTTGGGAAACCGGGTAAAAAGACCGTCATCCAGCATGGCTTTAGCACCGGATCCGATTTCCTCGGCCGGTTGCAGGATCATGACAAGCGTACCCGACCATTGATCCTTGCGCGCCACCAGTTGGCGGGCGGTCCCCACCCAGCCGGTCATATGCGTGTCATGCCCGCACGCATGCATTACGCCTGTTTCGATACCGTTATTCGTGGTCGCCATGACTTTCGATGCGAAGGGCAGACCCGTCTGTTCGACAACCGGCAGACCATCCATATCGGCTCTCAGCATGACCACGGGGCCGGGGCCGTTCTTCATCACGGCAACGACACCCGTTTGACCGACATTCTCGGTAACGTCGAAACCCAGTTTGCGCGCCTCAACCGCGAGTTTTGCAGCGGTCCGCTTTTCCTGAAAACTGAGTTCCGGATTGGCATGAAGATCACGGTACAGGTCCATCAGCGAAACCATGTCGCGGGCAATATCGGCGCGAATGTCATCGGCCTGCGCCGGCATGGCAGTTATGAGCGGAAGGACGGCAAGAACTGCAAGCAGGCGTGATCTCATGATAGGTTACTCCCCGTTTTTGATTAATATCGAAGCTAGCCCGATTTCACTGCGCCGTCCATCCTCCATCCATTGACAGGTTGGCACCTGTAATCGCCTTGGCTTCGTCTCTGCATAAATAGAGTGCGAATGCGGCGACCTGTTCCGACGTCACGAATTCCTTGGTCGGCTGGGCAGACAAAAGCACGTCGTTGATTACTTTATCGCGAGACATGCCCCGTGCCTTCATGGTGTCGGGGATCTGGTTTTCGACGAGCGGGGTCCAGACATAGCCGGGGCTGATGCAGTTCACGGTAATGCCGTGACGCGCGGTTTCCAGAGCGACAGCTTTCATCATCCCCGCGAGACCAAATTTGGCGGCAACATAGGCGCTCTTGGCAGGACTGGCGACAAGCGAATGGGCCGATGCCGTGGCAATAATACGTCCCCATTTCCGCTGCTTCATATAGGGCACTGCCAGACGGATGGTGTGGAACGCGGCGCTCAGGTTTAAGGCCATGATCAAATCCCATTTTTCCGGCGGGAATTCATCAATCGGGGCGACATGCTGCGTCCCGGCATTATTGATCAGAATGTCTATTCCGCCAAATTCTTCCGCGGCCACTTTCATCATCTGCGCGATTTTATCCGGTTTAGTGAGATCGGCGTCGCTATATATCGCCTTGGCACCATTCAGCGATTCGAGCGATGTGCGTTCCGTTTCGATTTCTTGTGTTTCGCCGAAACCGTTGATGACAATGTTGGCTCCCTCGGCAGCCAGTGCCTTGGCATATGCCAGCCCGATACCAGAAGTCGAGCCTGTAATTAATGCTGTCTTACCTTTGAGGAACATGGATTTTCTCCTTGATATATAAATATGTCAATCACCAAGATCGAATGATGCCGTCTTGCCGTCGAGAATATTGCGCGCCAGGATATCGCCGTTTTCGATCGTTTTTTCGACCGCCTGCTGGCCTTGTACCCAATGATCCAGCATCGTGCTGCGCGAAAACTCGAAATCGCGTGCGCCGCTTTCCCAATCCTGCAACTTATAGATAAGCTGGACGATATTGACCGCGCCGTCGTCGACGATATCGCGCAACCGCTGTACATCCTTGTCGTCGCAGACGTTTTTGGGAAGTTTCTTCAGTACGCTGCGGATCGCATCATGTTCTTTCCGCAACCGCACATACTGGTCGGTGACTTGCCGGGTCCGGCTGGAGTAGCGGATATCCTTTTCGCGGCTCCACACGTCGCTCATTTGCTTCGGCAAAATTCCGCGTGCAGGAAACAGGTCGATCTGGAAAACCAGCATGTCGCGGCGGTCCTGATGCTCCAATATGTAAGATAGAGGCGTATTGCTGACCAGTCCGCCATCCCAGTAGTGGCGACTGTCTATCTCGACCGGCGGAAAGCCGGGGGGCAGCGCGCCGGACGCCATGATGTGCCGGGCATCAATACGCGTTGGCAATGTTGCATGGCGCGTGTCGAAATACGTGAAATTGCCGCTTTCGATGTCGACTGCGCCTATAGACACCCGGATCGGCCCGTCATTCAGCAGGTCCCAGTTCACCATCTCCTCCAAAGTCTGCTGCAGCGGCGAGGTGTCATAAAAACTGATCGACTCGTTAGAACCATCCGGTGCCAGAAATGCAGGAAGCATATGCGGTTTGAAAAATCCGGGCACACCGAAGCTTGTTACCACTGCGGCTGCACCCAGATGCATGGTTTCACGCAAAATCGAGCTGGCGGGAAACGCCATGTCCGGCAGCGCGCTCGATACCAGTTCCCAGAATTGCCGAAGCACCGCAAGCCTTTTTTCAGGGGGATTCCCAGCAATCAGGGCGGCATTGATGGCGCCGATGGAAATCCCGGCGATCCAGCCGACCGGGATAGCCTTGTCGCATAGAGCCTCGAATGCACCCGCCTGAAACGACCCCAGCGCGCCGCCCCCTTGCAACACCAGCGCAACATCGTCGGGAATCGGCAGCGGCGGATCGTTCAAATGCTGTTCCTGTCTGGGAATTTTCAAGGCAATAGAGTTTCCATAGAGCAACAGGCGCGAAAAGATAAGGTTTCTTATGCCGGATTATTTGCTAGGTTCGTTTTCACGCTTAAGGTTCGGAGAATAAAGATGCGGCTCGACGATTACGACAAGGATATCAACGTTCGCGATTTGGGTCGTGGCTCGGGCGGGGGCGGCCTCAGCGGCGGCGGTATTGGCATGTTGCTCAATTTCCTGCCGTTTCTTTTGGGACGCAAGATGGGCTGCGGGACGATCTTGTTGATCGCTGCCGTGGGCGCGTTCTTCCTCTATTCCGGGGGCGGAGCATCCTTTCTCGGCGATATGGGGGGCAGCAGCACGCGTAGTCAAAGCGCGACCGCGGGCAGCGACAATGTCGACAGCATCTGCAATCTCGACGCCAGTCGGCGCGAAATGTGCAACACGCTTTCCTCTGTCGATAACACCTGGGAAGTTCTCTTTCGTGCGAACGGCAGTCAGTATAAGGCGCCCACACTGAATTTCTTTACGGACAGCAACAGTTCGGCATGCGGCGCAGCGCAGTTAGCCATGGGACCGTTTTACTGTCCCACAGACGAAGGCATCTACATTGACACCAGTTTTTTCGAAGAACTGGATCAAAAATTCGGAGCCGCAGGTGATTTCGCACGTCGCTACGTGCTCGCGCATGAAGTGGGCCATCACATCCAGACGCTTTCGGGCATTTCGCGCCAGGTCCGTCAGGCACAGGGCAGCGCAAGCCAGACGGAGGGCAATGCCCTGCAGGTTCGCATGGAGCTCCAAGCCGATTGTTATGCCGGCGTATGGGCCGGTCGCAATCAGGACCGTATCGAGCTAGGCGACGTAGAGGAAGGCATGCGCGCTGCCAATGCCATTGGCGATGACAATATCATGCGCTCCGCCGGTCGCCGACCTGTGCCGGAAAGCTTCACACATGGATCGAGCGAACAGCGTATGCGCTGGCTGCGCCGCGGTATGGAGACCGGCGATCCCGCCCAGTGTGATACATTCGGTGCACGGCAGCTGTAATAGCGGTCGATGCGTCTGACCGATTGCCATAATGTACAGGACTTCCGACGACTGGCGCAAAAACGTCTGCCCTCACCCATATTTCACTATATCGACGGTGCGGCCGATGACGAGATAACCAAATCGCGCAATACCGTCGCGTACGAAGATTGCGATCTCGTTCCCAATGTGCTGGCCGGAGTGCAGGACATCGATATGCGCACCACCGTCATGGGCCGCGAGATTTCCATGCCGCTCTTCCTCTCGCCCACGGCTTTGCAGCGCTTGTTCCATTGGCAAGGTGAGCGCGGCGTAGCGCGTGCAGCAGAGAAATTCGGGACATGGTTTGGCATATCTTCTCTAGCCACCGTCAGCATCGAGGAAATTGGCAAAGCCATCAGCAGTCCGAAACTGTTTCAGCTTTACGTGCATAAAGACAAGGGGCTGAACCGGTCGATGATCGAACGGTGCAAAGCGGCGAAGTTCGATGCCATCGCGCTGACTGTCGATACCATCGTCGGCGGCAACCGCGAACGGTGCCTGCGCAGCGGCTTTACCTCTCCCCCGCGCCTCACTCCGGCCAGTGCGATCAGCTTTGCCGCACACCCGCTATGGACGCTCAACTATCTCTCGCGAGAGAAATTCTCGCTGCCCAATCTGGAAACGCATGTCGAACAGGGCAGCAACATTGCTGTCTCGGTCGCTGACTATTTTAACACTATGCTCGACCAGTCGATGGACTGGAAAATGGCGGAGGACATCCGCAACCAGTGGGGCGGCGAGTTCTGTCTGAAAGGAATTATGTCCGCCCAGGATGCGCGCCGCGCCGCAGATATCGGCGCAACCGCAATTATGGTCAGCAATCATGGCGGGCGGCAACTGGACGGCGGCCGCGCCCCCTTCGATCAGCTGGCCGAGATTGTCGATGCTGTCGGCGACCGGATCGACGTGATCTGCGATGGCGGCATACAGCGCGGCAGCCACGTGCTGAAAGCGCTGAGCGTCGGTGCCAAGGCATGTTCGGGCGGGCGGCTCTACTTGTATGCGCTGGCCGCAGCGGGTCAGGAGGGAGTCGAACGCACGCTTGGCAACTTCCGTTCGGAAATTGAGCGCGACATGAAATTGATGGGCGTCCGCAATATTTGCGACCTCTCACGCGACAACTTGCGTTGGCGCTAGATACTTTACCCATAGTTTACCCCGTATTCAGCCGCTCGTCGAACCTTGAGTGCAGTTGATGGAAACAAGCTCGTTTTATGATGGTCTCGCTGTGTTTACGGCTGTAGTCAATCTTGGAGAGCGGGTAAAATGTCAGACCATAAAAAAATAAATTCAAGGCAGTTGCTCTGGAATAAAGGGATCCAGCTATTTTTAAGCGCATCGTTTTTGGCGCTCCCTGTAACCGTATCGGCACAGGAACGCACCGATAGTCCTGCTGCTACACCCAATCAGAATGCTGCCCCCGAAACTGCCCGCACCGGTGCACGGATATTCGAGCCTGCATATTTCGCCCAATATGCGCCCAATACCGCTCTCGACATGGTGACGCGCCTCCCCGGATTTTCCATCGAAGAGGCCGCGCAGCGCCGCGGACTGGGTCAGGGCGGATCCAACGTATTGCTCAACGGGGAGAGATTCACGGCCAAGTCGACCGACATTCGTACTTTGCTGAGCCGCATCGGCGCGAAACAGGTGATACGAATTGAACTGGTTGATGCGGCAACGCTCGATATTCCCGGGCTTTCCGGACAGGTCGCCAATCTCATCTATGCGGCCAGCTCAGGAAGCGGCCAATTCAGGTGGAGCCCGTCCTTCCGGACCCGGCAAACGGACCCGGTGTTTCTCGACGGCGAAGTTTCCTACACGGGTAAGCTTGGTAAATTCGATTACACGCTCTCGCTTGTAAACCGGTCGTTTCGGGACGGGAATAACGGTCCGGAGCGCGTCCTCGATGGCACTGGCGGATTGATCGATCTACGCGATGAAATCCTTTTCGTGGATGGCGACCGGCCGAAAATCAGCGCCGCGTTGAAGCGTGAGACCACAAATGGAAATATTGCCAATCTGAACCTGGCCTATGAACGCAGCTGGACCGAGATACGCGAGCTGAGCGACCGGACTGACAACTTTCGCAATTATCTGGAGACCGAAAAAGAATATAATTATGAACTTGGCGGAGATTATGAATTCGGCGTTTCCAGCGGCCGGTTGAAACTGATCGGCCTGCACCGTTTCGAGCACAGCCCGTTCTTTTTCAACGTGCTGACCCGTTTTAACGACGGGCGCGCCGATAACGGCGTTCGCCAGAACCGGTTCGTGGATGAAACCGAAAGCATTGCGCGTGCCGAATATCGCTGGAAAAGTGGCACCAACGACTGGCAGGTATCGCTCGAGGGGGCGCTCAACAGTCTCGATACGGGCACCGAACTGTCCGTTCTGAACAGCTCGGGCGTTTATCAGCCGGTGCCGCTTTTCGGCGCGGATGCCAGGGTGCAGGAAAAGCGGGCCGAAACCAACATCACTTGGGGACGGCCAATCGCCTCCACCATCACGCTGCAATCCTCTTTGGGTGCCGAGTATTCGCAGCTTTCGCAAAGCGGCCCTGCGGGTCTGACCCGCAGCTTCATTCGCCCTAAGGGCTTTATATCCGCAGCTTGGAAAGCGGGCAAAACGCTGGACGTCAACCTGCGTATCGAACGCAGCGTGGGGCAACTCGATTTCTTTGATTTCGTTGCATCTACCGACATCGGCTCGGGCAATGAAAATGTCGGAAATGCCCAGCTTGTACCGCAGCAGAGCTGGGATTTCGAAGTCGAGGCCACCAAAAATCTCGGGCAATGGGGCTCGATTAAGTTATTTGGCGATTACCGAATTATCGAGGATATTATTGGCCAGATACCGATTGGCGAGTTTGGCGAGGCTCCCGGCAATATCGACGGCACCCGCGTCTATGGCCTGGGCGCGAGTGGCACGATCAAGCTGGACCGGGCGGGGATCAAGGGTGCGGAAATTGAGTTTAGCGGCAATTTTCGCGAAGCCCGGCTCGACGATCCACTGACCGGGTTGCGCCTGCCTGTCTCGCAGAATCAGAAATACCAGTATGATGTGAGCTTTCGCCACGACATACCGGGTACGCAATGGGCTTATGGCGGCGGATATTTTGCATTCGGACAGGAGCCGGGCTTTCGGCTCAACCAGATTTCCCAATTCACATTCGATAATGGCGATGCGTCGATTTTTGCCGAGCACAAGAATGTGCTGGGCCTGAAAGTCCGCGCAACGATCGCCAACCTCACCGGAACGGGCGAGGATTTCGCACGCACGGTTTTTGTCAACCGCCGGACCGGCCCGACCGCTTTTACCGAAGACCGCAAGCGCAGTTTCGGGCAGGTTGTACGGCTTAACGTGAGCGGAACATTTTAAGAGCAACGCTGTCAGTGCGGATTGATCGCACGTTGCAGCAGCCCGCCGGCGTTCCTATCTCAGTACCATGACAAGATTCGCCCTGCTCGATCTCGTGCCCGTTACCGAAGGCGGTTCTGTTGCAGCATCGCTCGCGCATGCCGCCGATTTGGCGGCGCATGCGGAGAAACTCGGATTTACTCGCTATTGGGTGGCGGAGCATCATGGCATGGCAGGGATAGCCAGCGCTGCGACCAGCATTGTTATTGCACATATTGCCGCTGCCACCAAATCCATCCGCGTCGGCGCGGGCGGCATCATGCTGCCCAATCATGCGCCGCTGGTGATAGCAGAACAGTTCGGTACACTCGATTCGCTTTATCCGGGCAGGATTGATCTGGGCCTTGGCCGCGCACCGGGGAGCGACCAGCGCGTGGCGCAGGCTTTGCGCCGTACGCTTAATACCGACCCCAATGAATTTCCGCGCGACGTGATGGAGCTGCAAAGTTATTTTGCGGATGACGGCCAGACCGGCATCAAAGCCACTCCGGGTGCGGGCGCGGATATCCAGCTCTATATACTCGGCTCCAGCCTTTACGGCGCGCAAGTCGCCGCAGCGCTGGGTCTTCCCTATGCGTTTGCCAGCCATTTCGCACCGCAGTCTCTCGACGAAGCGCTCAAAATCTACCGCGACCAGTTTCGCCCTTCCGCCGTGCTCGACACGCCCTACGTCATGGCGGCGTTCAACATTATCGCCGCCGATACTGACGAGGAAGCCGAATATCTCGCCACTTCGATGCAGCAAAGCTTCGTGCGTCTGCGCACCGGCAATCCCGGCCAGATGCCGCCGCCGGTTCGCGGTTACCGCGATACTTTAGGCACGCAAGGAAATGCGATCTTGGACAGCGTGCTATCCGCGAGCGCCATTGGCGGGCCTGAAAAGGTGCGCGAAAAAGTCGCGGCTTTTGTCGCGCGTACAGATGCGGACGAGTTGGTCGTCGCCAGTTCGATCTTCGACCATGATGCACGCAAAAAGAGTCTGGAAATTGCGGCTGAAAAATTCGTCGAGGCAACGCTTGATGTGGCCAACAAAAAAGCGACCCCGGCCAACCATATATGAAATGATTATCCTTCTCGCAGACTCAAACTCGTTGCGCCATTCTGGCTTACAGCAGTTTCTTAAAGCATCATGTAATCATGCCATCGGTGTTTCCGATTTAACAATCATAGAAATGGAAAAAAAGAACGCACTCAAAACATCCCGGATGTCCCTCCGAACCGTGTTCCTATATCCGAAGCAATGTTTTGCTTTGAAACGTACTGATCTGCTTCTTGATAACAAAGTCCACAATCTGGACGATGCTATAGATCTTATCGATTACGGGTTAACGGCAAACTTGCGTGAACTAGCGACCAACCTTTGGTGCATCCCAGTACCTACGACTTTACCCATTGAAAGGCAGCACGCGGAAGGGACGGCCTCTCTCATTATTTCAAATCTCCGAATCGAAGTAGCAGGCTGGGAGCAAGAAATGGTTGCTGCGGTTTCCATTTTTTCCTCAACCGAAATAAGCGAAATACGTGGAAGGAAAGATGTTAGACCGGAAACCGTGCGTAAAACTATCGATCTTCTGCTCGACACGACCCGCGATTTCATGTTGAGAAATCAGCAGAAAAAGCTTGGTGAACAGATAACTGTGAAAGATGCGATGAGCATGTTTGGTTTCCGATACTCGCTTTGCGTCATGCTCTACACTTTGAGTTGGATTCGTGAAGGTAGTAGTACAGGGAAAAATGTTGAAAAGAGGCTTAACGACGCTATCGACCTGCAAGTTGCTGCAGCGGGCACTTTCTTCAACGGCGTCCTAAGTACAGACAAGCAAGTTAAATGGATATCGTCACAGGCACGCCGCTTGCTCCGTGACTGGGGGGCTTACGTCGGTGAGGATTTGTTGCTATTTCCGCCTTAGCATTTGATGAATATCTTATACTCGCATTTTTAGGAGTCGTTAGAAGGGAAGCCAGTAAGCGGCTTCCGGCTATTTGAACACTTGTTCTGTCACGAGAATCCGCTTCCTATTTAAAAGACGGACTTTTCTTTACGCTAACTCAATACACCCGCTTTTTCGGCTTGATATAGTCGATATCGTCGCTCAGCGTATATTCGTGCACAGGGCGATAGTCGATCTTGGTTTCGCCGCCTTTGCCACCCCAGCCTTCGAACCATGTGATGGTATGTTTCATCCAGTTGGCGTCATCGCGCTCGGTATGGTCTTCCTGCATATGCGCGCCGCGGCTTTCCTTGCGGTTGGCGGCGCTGTTCATCGTCACGACCGCCTGTGCCATCAGATTGTCGAGCTCGAGCGTCTCGATCAGATCGGTATTCCAGATCAGCGAGCGATCGGTCACGCCGACATCCTGCAATTTGGCGTTGAGCGCTTGCATTTCCTCGACGCCCTCGGCCAGCAATTCGTCGTCGCGAAAAACCGCGCAGTGTTTTTGCATAGTTTTTTGCATCTGTACGCGCAAATCCGCCGTGGGCGTACCGCCTTTCGCATAGCGGAAATGGTCGAGCCGTGTCAGCGCCATATCCGCCGAATTTTCGGGCAGCGCCTTGTGCGGCGCATTGGGTGTCAGCTTTTCCTTAAGCCGCAGGCCGGTGGCACGGCCGAAAACGACGAGGTCGATCAGCGAGTTCGAACCCAGCCGGTTGGCACCATGTACCGATACGCACGCCGCTTCGCCGATGGCATACAGTCCCTCGACAATAGCATCGCGGTCGTCCGCAGTGGGATTGATAACCTCGCCCCAGTAATTGCAAGGTATTCCGCCCATATTGTAATGCACGGTCGGCACGACGGGCAAAGCCTGGCGCGTCAGGTCGACACCGGCAAAAATCTTGCCGGTTTCGGTAATTCCGGGCAAACGCTCGGCCAGTACCGCAGGATCGATATGGTCGAGATGCAAGTAGATATGGTCCTTTTCCGGACCGACACCGCGGCCCGCGCGGATTTCGGTGGCCATGCACTGCGATACGACATCGCGGCTGGCCAGATCCTTAGCGCTGGGCGCATAGCGCTCCATAAACCGTTCGCCTTCGGAGTTGGTGAGATACCCGCCCTCGCCGCGCGCACCCTCTGTAATCAGTACGCCGGCACCGTAAATGCCGGTTGGATGAAACTGCACGAACTCCATATCCTGCATCGGCAGGCCGGCGCGCAGCACCATGCCGCCGCCATCGCCGGTGCAGGTGTGCGCCGATGTCGCACTATAATAGCAGCGGCCATAGCCGCCGGTTGCCAGCACGACGGCGTGGCTGCGAAAACGGTGGATCGATCCGTCTTCCAGACAGATGGCGATCACGCCGCGGCATTCTGGTCCATTGGCGCCGTCTTCCATGATCAGGTCAATAGCAAAATATTCAATGAAGAATTCCGCATCGTATTTCAGGCTCTGCTGATACAGCGCGTGCAGCATCGCATGACCGGTCCGGTCGGCCGCGGCACAGGTGCGCTGCACCGGCGGGCCTTCGCCCATATTCTGCATATGCCCGCCAAAGGGACGCTGATAGATAGTACCATCGTCGTTGCGCGAAAAAGGAACACCCGCATGCTCGAGTTCAATGACCGCCTGCGGCGCTTCGCGTACCAGATATTCGATCGCATCCTGATCGCCCAGCCAATCCGATCCCTTGACCGTATCGTACATGTGCCAGGTCCAATGGTCGGGGGTGTTATTGCCCAGCGATGCAGCGATGCCGCCCTGTGCAGCCACTGTGTGCGACCGGGTTGGGAAAACTTTTGTGATGCAAGCCGTCTTCAATCCCGCTTCAGCGCTGCCCATCGTTGCGCGCAGACCCGAACCGCCAGCCCCCACAACAATCGTATCGTAAGTGTGGTCGATGATTTTATAGGCGGACTGTTGGGTGTTCGTATCGGACATTAAGAGGCAGCTCCCGTAAAGGCGATCTTGGCGACGGCGAATATGCCGAGCGCGGCCCCGCCAATGGCATAGACGTTGAGGAGCATGATCAGAAACACGCGATTGCCGCCATCCACATAATCCTCGACCAGAACCTGAAGGCCCAAGCGCAGATGCCAGAAGATAGAAACGAGCAACAACATCATCGGCACGGCCGCCAGCGGAGATGACAACCACAAAATCATCATGCCGTAATCATAGCTCGGCATGAAGATAAGTGTCGCCAGAAACCACAAAACCAAAATGACATTTCCCAAAGCGGTCACGCGCTGCAATATCCAATGATGCGAACCGTGCCTTGCGGAGCCCAGTCCGCGCACCCTGCCCAATTCCGTTCCCGATCCCATATTTTTCAAACTCCAGATAATTCTTCGTCATGCGCAATTCCTGCGCAAACCATAATTAGACCAGCAGCAGCGCCCAGAAAGCCGTGGTAAGCAATATGCCCAGCACAGGCAGGGCTGCCGCCCACCGATTGTTCGTTCTCAGTTCGTATCCTGCGCCCGTATCCAGAACGAAATGCCGCAGGCCAGACAACAGGTGCGTAAAAAAAGACCAGCTCAACCCTACCAGAACGACATAACCGTACCAGGATGTTGCTTGGCTCACGAAAAAGTCATAGCTGTCCGCGCCGACGGAAATGGCGTAGAGCCACCAGACTAGAACCATGGCCCCGACAATGGCAAGCCCGTCACCGGTTACGCGGTGCAGTATCGACACCAGCATGGCCGGTCCCCATTTCCAAATGGAAAGATGCGGCGATAATGGCCGTGACTGCGGCCGGTTAGGTGTGCTGGCCATATTATTCCCCTGTCTTGTGCCGTGATGGCTGAATATAAGGCGATTCGTCCCGCGCATCAGGCGATGTCACTACACGAAATATAACGGATCCGGCAGTGCAAATGCGTGATTCCTGCTTGCGTTTAGCGCAATGGATACGGTGTGGAAATAGCCAAAGCATAATTTGCCTGCTCCCGCGTCTGGCAAGAAAGCATGATCGCGCCCGTGTCTGCTCGAACCGGTGCATGAGGCCACACCGTTCCCAAACCGCTAATCATAAATTAACCAACACCGGTTAGGTGTGAAGCATAAAAGACATAATGAGTATCGGAACCCGAATGACCACCATCCCGACTGCCAAAACCGCCGCAAAACAGGTTCATATCGATATTTCCGATCGGATCAAAAAATTCGATACAGATGGTAGACTGGCCGAAAATGCGCGCGAAGCCTGGTCCATCATCGGCAAACATTCGCGCAGCCATAGCGAGGCTTTCTGGGATTATTTCCGGCAGCAAACGGTGGATGGTTCGCTTTGGACGAAAGGCACTTTCGACGAGATGTGCGATCTCACGGTGGAATATAACAGCATAAAAGTAAACAATATTGATCGGCAGCAATGGGTGGAAATGCTGCTGTTGACCATGGGCGAAGCCATGCGCAAAGGGATCAGCCCCACAACGATGCTTGCCGCATCCAACGCGGGCAATGGCGCCGCGATGATGGAACTGCTCAAGGAACTGGAACTACACGACCCTCGGCTTCCGGCGCTGGTCGATGCAATGGGCAAGATCGCCGCAATCGAAGCTGAAATCATGGGTACGTATCATTACGCTTATGAGCGATCTGAAGCCCAAAAAAAAATGGCGCAGCACAGCGCACAGTTCCAGATCAGCGTTGCCAGAACCGCATCGGAAGCGGCAAGCGAATCCCAAAACCTTAAAATACAGGCTTCTAACACGTCGCAAGTGGCCATGGGGATGCAAGGTAAGGCGTCCGAAGTAGCTGCGGCATCAGAAGAATCCGCGATCGCGATGCGCGAAGCGGCGCACACCGCTGCCGGCCTGATCCGGGCCATCGAAGACGCGCGCACCGAAGTCGAGAATGCGTCGATCATTGCCAGCCGCGCGGTAAAGGAAGCGGGTGAGGCCGTCACTACGTCGGAAATGCTGTCGCAACATGCGGAATCAATCGAATCTATTCTGGGGTTGATCCGCGACATCGCTGGACAGACCAATCTGCTGGCATTGAACGCAACCATCGAAGCGGCCCGTGCAGGAGATGCCGGGCGCGGTTTTGCCGTGGTTGCACAGGAAGTCAAATCGCTTGCCAACCAGACCGCCAAGGCCACCGATGAGATCGCCAAGAAAATTGCGGCGATCCAGAGTGCCACCGGCGCCACCGTTGTCTCCAACGCATCAATCCGCGATACCGTATCCGACGTGCTGGGTTCGGCGACACGCATTCGCGAAGCCATGGAAGCGCAGGCGCATACGGTTACCATGATTACGGCCGCTGTCGACGAAACCGCTCTGGCCGCGGATTCCATGTCAGGCACAATCGCATCGATCCAGAAAGATACTGAAAACGTGGTCAGCGAAATATCAACGCTGAGCAGCGGATTTGAAATGGTCGATACCAAACTGGGCCAGCTCAGCAACAGCACCAACGAATTTCTGATGACTTTTGGCGAATCAAAAGTCGCCTGAGCAGATAGCTGGTCTATGGACGGGGGCTTTGTTAGGCCTTATGACTGTCCGCTATGACTGTCCCTAAGAATATACTCGTAACCGGCAGCAGCCGGGGTATCGGCAAATCCATAAAAGAGCTTTTGACCGCCTGCGGCCATCATGTCATCGGGCATGGCACGCGCGATGGCGATGGTCAGATCGGTAGCAATCTAAGCGATTTTCAGTCTGCCCCGATATTATGGGAAACTGCCTTGGACGTGCTGAATGGCCGGATCGATGTACTCATCAACAATGCCGGTCTGTTCGCGGAAAATCCTCTCAATCGCGGGGATGCCGAATGGCTGGCTGCTTGGGATGAAACCCTTACAGTCAACTTGACATCGAGCGCGCAGCTATGTCGTCACGCCGTGCGCTATTTTATGGACGCGGGACATGAAGGCCGCATCGTCAATATCGCCAGCCGGGCCGCCTATCGCGGAGACAGCCCCGCACACTGGCATTATGCTGCGGCCAAAGGCGGCATGGTGGCGATGACCAAAACGATCGCCCGCGCCTACGCCGCACAGAATATCTATGCTTTCGCAATTTGTCCCGGCTTTACCATGACCGGCATGGCAGAGGATTATCTGGAAAGCCGCGGTGGAGAGAAACTGCTGACCGACATTCCGCTCGGCCGCGTGGCGCAGCCGGAGGAAATTGCGGCAATCGCCAAATTTTGCGCGATCGATGCACCGCCATCGATGACGGGCGCGATACTCGACGCCAATGGGGCCAGTTACGTCCGCTAATGACCAGCTATAAACTCACCCTGCCCTGCACCCGCGATGAAGCCGAAATATTGTCGCAAAGCGAATCCGCCGATCTAGGCGTTGCTGAAAATCCACCCGTAATCGTGACCAGCGAACCCGATCCAAACCGGCCAGACATTTGGGAGGTGTGCGCATATTACGAGACCGAACCTCAAACTGCCGATATTGAATGCTTGCGGCATTGCGTTCCAAGCGCTGAGGGCCGCGAATATATGCTCGAAAAACTCGGCAACGAGGATTGGTTGAGCATGAGCCAAGAAGGGCTGGAACCTATTCGCGCGGGCCGCTTTCATGTGCATACACCGCACATGCCCGCAGACAATAGTGACGCTCTGCAAAATTTCTGCATCGACGCAGGCTTGGCCTTTGGCACCGGACATCATGAGACCACTTATGGCTGTCTTGCCATGCTCGACGATATGCGCGAATTGGGTGTGCAGAGCGAAAACATGCTTGATCTGGGTACCGGCACGGGACTGCTGGCCTTTGCGGCCGGATATTTGTGGCCGCAGTCCCGTCTCACGGCCAGCGACATCGATCCGGTCTGCCAGACCGTGGTAAAGGATAATGCCCGGCAGAATAGAGTGAAATTGGGAAAAGAACGCGGCCAACTGCATATGCTGATCGCCGACGGGATGGATGATCCGGATTTGCGCCAGCGCGGACCCTATGACTTGATTACAGCCAATATTCTGGCAGGTCCGCTGATAGACATGGCGGGCGATATTGCCGATGCCATTGTACCAGAGGGCAACTTGGTGCTGGCCGGTTTGTTGAACGAACAGGCGGAATCGGTTATGCGTGCCTATAGCGAACACGGGATGCAGCTTTTCAAAAGCATAGTGCGCGGCGGCTGGACGATATTATGGCTTCGCAAACACGCACCATAAACATATCCGCCTGGCGCAAATTGGCGCGGGGTTTCGGAAAGCTATCGGCATGGACCATGCTTTTGACAGGGCTCTATTTCCTGGCCTGTCTGTTCGGTTCGATGATCGGCGTGAACGCGCAATGGCGCGAACCGGCGCAGGGCGTGCGTATCTTCGTCGAAACCAATGGGATCCATACAGCCATCATTGTGCCCAAACGCACGCGCGTGTATGACTGGTCGGCATTTCTGCCTGCCAGCCATTTGCCAGACCCGGCCTATGCAGGCGAGTATCTTTCGTTCAGTTGGGGACACCGGCAATTCTATCTGGAAACCGAAACGTGGAGCGATATCAAAGCGGCCGCCATCGGCAGCGCCCTGATTGGAAGCGACCAGACACTGGTGCACATATATCATCAAAGCCTTCCCCAGGAAGGCGATATTGCACGCGGTGTGACGATCACCGAAGCGCAATATGCGGAACTGGTCGATTTGCTGAATGCCAAATTTGCCTTCAACGCGGACGGCACACGCCCGCCGCCGATTGCAGGTTATGGGAAAAGTGATGTCTTTTACGAAGCGAAAGGCCGCTATACGCTGGTCAATACGTGCAACACCTGGACGGGCGACACGCTGTCGGCAATCGGCATTCGCATGGGGGCATGGACGCCGATGGCGGGCGGAGTCATGCGCTGGTTCCCTGCCCCGGCGAATGTCGAAAACTAACCCTGCGAATTACGTCTGCGATGCCGCATATATCCCGGCCCAGCCGGCTTCGTCGGTCACTTTTACGCCCAGTGCCTCCGCTTTTGTAAGCTTCGATCCGGCGCCTGGTCCGGCCACGACAAGATCGGTTTTGATCGATACCGATCCGGCGGCTTTAGCACCTAGCGCTTCGGCTTGTGCCTTCGCTTCGTCGCGGCTCATGGTTTCCAGCTTGCCCGTAAAGACGATCGTCTTGCCGGTCCACTCGGTCATTCGGGACGTGTAGACATATTCGGGCGGGCTCGCCTCGCGGAAAAGGTCGTCCCACGCGGTACGATTATGTTGCTCATGGAAAAAATCGCCCAAAGCCTCGGCAACGGCGGGACCAATTCCGTCAATTGCAATCAGATCTTCGCGTGCGCCCTCATCACCGGCCGCCAGTTTCAGACCCAGTTGCTTGATGCCTTCTATGGATTTGAAATGCCGGACCAATGCGCGCGCCGTGACCGCACCGATATGGCGCATGCCGAGCCCGAACAGGAATCGTGCCGGATCGGCATCGCGCCGGTCTTCGATAGATGCCAACAGGTTATCCACAGACTTATCCTGCCATCCCTCGCGTGCCAATATGTCTGCGCGATGGTTCTTAAGCCGAAATATGTCGGCCGGACTTTCGATCAGGCCGGCGTCCAGAAACTCCATTATGCTTTTCTCGCCAAGACCTTCGATGTCGAGCGCGGTCCGGCCGGCAAAGTGAAACAACCGCTGCGCACGTTGTGCCGGGCAGATCAGCCCGCCCGTGCAGCGCACGTCGACTTCGCCTTCTTCGGCCACGGCCTCGCTATTGCACCGCGGACAATGGTCGGGGAAATGATAGGGCGCGCGCTTTTCGTCGCGCGTCAAATTCTCCACAATCTGCGGAATGACGTCACCGGCGCGTTGGACGAGAATACGGTCTCCCGGTCGGACGCCGAGCCGCACAATCTCATCGCGATTGTGCAGCGTCACATTGGAAACCACCACACCGCCGACCGTGACGGGTTTCAGACGGCCTACAGGCGTCAGCTTGCCGGTCCGACCCACTTGGATATCGATGGCTTCCAGCGTAGTTTCCGCCTGTTCCGCCGGAAATTTATGTGCCAGCGCCCAGCGCGGCGCCTTGGCCACGAAGCCGAGCCGTTGCTGCCAGTCGAGCCGGTCGACTTTATAAACGACACCGTCAATATCATACGGCAATTCAGCGCGTTCCGCTTCGATCCGGCTATAATGGGCGAGCAGCCCGTCCAACTGCTCGAACCGTTGCAGCAACGGGGACACGGGCACGCCCCACGCGGCGATCGCGCGCATGACATGCATCTGCGTTTCGCCCGGCACTTCGCTCGCCACGCCCCACCCGTGCGCCCAGAATTGCAGCGGGCGTAATGCGGTAACGCTGGCATCCTTCTGACGCAGCGAGCCCGCCGCGGCATTGCGGGGATTGGCAAATATTTTGTCTCCGGCTGCTTCCTGCCGTCTATTGAGGTCGGCAAAATCGGCTTTCGCCATATAGATTTCCCCGCGGATTTCGAAAATATCCGGCACATTGCCACGCAGCCTGTGCGGTATATCGGCAATTTCGCGGACATTGGCGGTCACATCTTCGCCAACCTGCCCGTCTCCGCGCGTGGCCGCCTGAACCAGTTCGCCTTTTTCATACCGCAGCGCGCAGGACAGACCATCGATCTTGTCCTCCGCCGTCATTGCGACCATTTCATCATCGGATAGGTTCAAATAGCGCCGCACCCGCGCCATGAATTCGGCAATATCCGCGTCGGAAAACCCGTTATCCAGACTCATCATCCTCTGTTCGTGGGTAATTTTGGATAGCGGTGAACTTTCTACCGTTGCACCGATCTGCCGGTTGGGACTGTCGGAGCGCACCAGATGAGGGAAAGCTCTTTCGAGCTCGCTATTGCGCCGCACCAGCGTGTCGTATTCCGCATCGGAAATTTCCGGCGAGTCATTACTATGATAAAGTTTGTTATGATGCGCGATCTTTTTGGCGAGTCGCATAAGTTCATTCGCGGCGTCGGGTTCGGGCATGTTAGACATATCGATCTTAATTTTACTTTCTTATCTAAAAGTCCACTGAAGCCGGAGGGCGCTGTCCATCAAAAGCAGCATCGGCATATGCGCCAGTCTTTTCAACCCAATGGAGAAAAAGATGAGCAGACCATCGGTTCGGGTTCGGCACTATCCGGCCATGATGACGATGTACGCCCTGATAAAGAACCGCGTCACCCGCCTGCATTTCCAGCGATGTGAACGGGCGATCTGCAAAATCTTCGTCTGCCATAGATTTCGGCGTTTCAACCTTGTCGTTGCCGATATCAAATGCCCATGGCAGGCTATCGCTGCTGGCCAAAAGTAGAGAAACACTATGTTCGCACGACGGCCGATCTAAATGTACCCGAAGGATATCACCTTTTCGATAAATTCTAAAATAGCTATAGGTTGGTTGGAGATCGCATCCTGTTAAAGCTTGAATTGCCGGGGTCATACCCCATAAAAACGTGGTCATAGGAGCATAATGATAGCCGTAAATTTCCACTGCAGCTTGATGAAGTAACGGAGATTCTTTCTTCAAGCTTTCAAAGTCCACCTGGCTTCGAGCAAAATCGGACTTCATTTTGGCCAGAAAGCCGGTGGCCACTTCAGGTGGTATAAATTTATCAAGCAAGGCATAACCCAGATTTTGATAGTCGTTCGAAGCGCTTTTTAAGTCCATTCTATGAGTCTTTCTGCTTGTGCTCTTGCTTCCGGCGTCACCTCCGCGCCCGAAAGCATCCGCGCGATTTCTTCCTGCCGTGAAATGTCGTCCAGTGCCTTTACGTCGGTACGGGTCACAGTGCCTTGCGAGGATTTGGTGATGTAATAGTGGCGGCTGCCGCGTGCCGCGACTTGCGGGCTGTGAGTGACGACCAATGTCTGCGCGGTTTCGGATAATTTGGCGAGCCGGTCGCCGATCGCGCTGGCCACCGCGCCGCCGACACCGCGGTCGATTTCGTCAAAGATCATCGTTTGCGCGCCGCCCTGTTCGGCCAGCGCGACTTTGAGCGCGAGAATGAAGCGTGACAGCTCGCCGCCGCTGGCGATTTTCATCAGCGGCGCGAAATCGGACCCGGGATTGGTCGAGATCAGGAACTCGACATGGTCTGCGCCGCCCGGACCCGCTTTATCGTCGGGCAATGGCTCTATTAGTGTGCGGAAACGCGCGGCATCGAGTTTAAGCGGAACCAGCTCGCTCGCTACCGCGGCATCCAGCCGTTTGCCAGCCTGCACGCGCTCGGCATGCAATGTATCCGCCGCTTGGCGATACCCTTGCTGCGCGGCATCGGCGGCGGTTTTCAGCCCCTGCAAGCGGTCGCCGCTGGTATCGATATTTTCCAATTCCGCTTCCCATATCGCGAGTTTATCAGGCAGTTCGATGCCGGTACAATCGTGTTTTCGCGCCAGCGCGCGCAAGTCGAACAACCGCCGCTCCAGACCGTCCAGATATTCCGGGTCGAAGTGCAAAACTTCCGTCGCGGCATTCAGTTTGCTTTCCGCCTCGCTCGCCTCGATGACCGCACTGTCGAGCGCCACCAGCGCTTCGGCCAGCAAAGCGTGTTCCGGCGCGATGCGATCAAGTTTGCGTGCTGCGACGCGCAACTGCGACAACGGGCTTTTCGATCCGTCCCATATCTTGGAAATATCGGCCAGGTCTTCGGTCAGCCTTTCGCCTTTTTGCATGGTGGCACGTTCGAGCGCGAGTTTCTCGTCTTCGCCCGGTTCGGGTGCAAAGGCGCGCAGTTCCTCGATATTGTGGATGAGCAGATCGCGATCAAAATGCGCGTTGTCATACGTATCCCTGGCCGCCTGATATTCCTTGGCGGCAACCTGCCACTCCCGCCAGGCCGCCCGGACGCTTTCCAAATCGCAATTGCCGAAACTGTCGAGCATCTCGCGATGACCGCGCGGGTTGATCAAACCGCGATCATCGTGCTGGCCATGGATTTCCACAAGCATGCGGGCCAATTCGCGCAACAACGTCGCCGAAACCGGCTGGTCGTTGACGAATGCCTTGCTGCCACCGTCCGCCCTGACTTGCCGGCGCACAAGTAACGGCTCTCCGGGTTCGAGTTCGATATCGTTGTCGGTGAGCAATGCAGCCAAATCGCTTTGCCGCTTCGGGCTGTCGAAACTGGCCGTCACCACCGCGCGATCACTGCCCGCCCTGACCAGCGCGGTGTCGGCGCGTTTACCCATGGCCAGCCCCAAAGCGTCGAGCAGGATCGATTTCCCCGCCCCCGTTTCGCCTGTCAGCACGCCCAGACCGCTGCCGAAATCAAGGTCCAGCGCCTCGATCAGGACGACATTGCGAATGGCGAGCGATTGTAGCAAAATGCACCTGTCCAAATTTTCCGGCACCCGATGGCCAAACCACACAGGTCAGACCGGCACGCGAAATTCATATCCCGACATTACAGCATTATATCTATAATTCCAGCACCGAGCGCGCAAGAACAAAAATAGAACTCGCGCAGGATCAGGAAACCGGCGTCCCGTGTTTCTGCATCAGATTATATGCGCGCTCGTACCACATGGAGCCTGGATAATTGGCGCCCAGAACGGCAGCCGAACGCTGTGCTTCCTGCGGGATGCCCAGCGAGAGATAACTTTCGGTCAGCCGCATGAGTGCTTCGGGAGCGTGGCTGGTGGTCTGGTATTCCTCGACCACTTTGCGAAAACGGATTGTCGCCGCCAGCCAGCGCCCGCTGCGCTGGTAAAAGCGGCCGATTTCCATTTCTTTGCCCGCAAGATGGTCGTTGACAAGATCGATTTTCAGCTTGGCATCGGCGGCATAGCGTGTGCCGGGATAACGACGAATGACCTCGCCGAGCGCCGACAGTGCCTGTTGAGTCGTCTGCTGGTCGCGCGTAACATCGCCGATCTGTTCGTAATAGTTGAGCGCGATCAGGTAATATGCGTACGGCGCGTCCTTGTTACCCGGATGAATCGAGAGAAAACGCTGCGCCGACTGGATCGACTTGTTATAATCGCGGTCGAGATAATAGCTGAATGCGCTCATCAGCTGCGCGCGGCGCGCCCAGGGCGAATAGGGGTGCTGGCGCTCGACTTCATCGAACAAGGCGGCAGCGACTTTGGTCTGGTTGCGGTCGAGCCGGTCCTTGGCCGCCACATAAAGCGTGTTGACATCGCGCGCGACGTAGCTGGTATCGGTCTTGTTACCGCTGGTGGTGCAGGCCGAAATTGATGCCGCCATTACGGCTATAGCGGAAATGCGGAAGGCGTTGCGCGCGGTGTAACCGAAAATTTTATGTGTCATGCAGAAACCCTATACAGATTCTATCGGTACAGCCAAGCCCGGTTGTGCAGGTCGTGTAGATTTGCAACGGTCCGGCAAGCCATGCGGTTCATACACTTATCCCTGACCGGATAAATGCGGCCTGAACGAGGAGTGGGTCTTCCCCTGCATCGCACCAGGATTGCGTAAAAAAGCCGGGCATGTTTTCCATGCCCGGCTTCTTCATGTATGATGGGGGTGGTTGGACCCCCGGGTTTGTCGATGATCAATCGTCGCCGGTAATAAAGTTGGGCAAAGGAGCGTCGCCACCCTTGCTTTCGCCGTCATTTTCGCTCCGGCCACGCCCACGACCGCCGCCATCTTGTCCGCCGCCATCGCGTCCGCGGCCACGGCCGCCATCGCCATCACGGCCCGAACCATCTCTTCTGGGGCCACGCCCGCGTTCACCGCCGCCGCCACGCTTATTTTCGCGCGGAGGACGCGTGTCTTCCAGCTCTTCGCCGGTTTCCTGATCAACGACGCGCATCGACAGACGGACTTTGCCGCGCTGATCGATTTCGAGCACCTTCACTTTGACTTCCTGACCTTCGGACAGCTCGTCAGCGACTTTCTCGACTCGCTCGTTCTTGATTTCGGAAACATGGACCAGACCGTCTTTGCCGCCCATGAAATTCACGAACGCACCAAAGTCGACGAGGTTGACGACTTTACCGTCATACACTTTGCCAACCTCGGCTTCTTCGACAATGCCCGCGATCCATTTCAGTGCTGCGTCGATCTGCGATTTGTCGGACGACGATACCTTGATCAGGCCTTCGTCATCGATATCGACTTTCGCACCAGTTTCCGCAACGATTTCGCGAATGACCTTGCCGCCCGTGCCGATAACATCGCGAATCTTTTCCTTGCTGATCTGCATGGTTTCAATACGCGGCGCATGCTCGGACATTTCGGTACGAACCGAAGACAGAGCTTTCGACATTTCGCCCAGGATATGCGCGCGGCCGCCATTAGCCTGCTCAAGAGCAGCTTTCATGATTTCCTGCGTAATGCCCGCAACCTTGATATCCATTTGCAATGACGTAATACCCTGTTCGGTACCGGCCACTTTAAAGTCCATGTCGCCCAGATGATCTTCATCCCCCAGTATATCGGACAGGACGGCAAAATCGGTGCCTTCCAGGATCAGACCCATGGCAATACCGGAAACGGGACGTTTCAAGGGAACGCCCGCGTCCATCATCGCCAACGAGCCACCGCATACGGTCGCCATCGAGGACGAGCCGTTGGATTCGGTAATGTCGGAAAGCACCCGGATTGTGTACGGGAAGTCCTCGACCTTCGGCAGAACCGGACGCAGCGCACGATAGGCAAGCTTGCCGTGGCCGGTTTCGCGGCGGCTGGTAAAGCCGAAACGGCCCACTTCGCCCACCGAATAAGGCGGGAAGTTATAGTGCAGCATAAAGTTGCTGTAGCTAAGGCCTTCCAAGCCGTCGATCATCTGTTCGGCGTCCTTGGTGCCCAAAGTCGTGGTCACGATCGCCTGCGTTTCGCCGCGGGTGAAAAGCGATGACCCGTGGGTACGCGGAAGCAGGCCAACGATGGCTTCGATCGGGCGAACCTGATCGAGCTTGCGGCCATCGATCCGTGTGCCGTCCTTGATGATGGCACCGCGCACGATTTCGGCTTCCAGTTTCTTGACCATCTTGCCAGCGGTCATTTGCGTCTGGCCGTCCTGGTCGGCATATTTCTCTTTTGCCTTGTCACGCACAGTGTTCAAGGCATTGGAGCGGGCCGATTTATCGGTCAGCTTGTAAGCTGCGGCGATATCCTTGCCGACCAGCTTGCGCAGGTCTTCCTTGATACCGCTATTGTCGTCGGCAGAAGCCATTTCCCACGGATCTTTCGCAGCCTGTTCGGCCAGATCGATAATCAGGTTCACGACTTTTTTGGATTCTTCATGCGCGAACATGACGGCGCCCAACATAATGTCTTCGGAAAGCTCTTTCGCTTCCGATTCGACCATCATGACCGCGCCCTGTGTGGCGGCTACGACCAGATCGAGTTCGCCTTCGCCAACAGATTCCATATTCGGGTTCAGCAGGTATTCGCCGTCCTTGTAACCGACGCGCGCCGCGCCGATCGGACCCATGAAGGGCAGACCGGAAATCGTCAGCGCAGCGGAAGCAGCAACCATCGCCAGAATATCGGGCTCGTTTACGCCATCAAAGCTCAGAACCTGACAGATAACGTTGATTTCATTATAGAAACCTTCGGGGAAAAGCGGGCGACAGGGACGATCGATCAAACGCGATGTCAGCGTTTCTTTTTCGGTCGAACGGCCTTCGCGCTTGAAAAAGCCGCCGGGAATTCGGCCGGCAGCGGAAAATTTTTCCTGATAATGGACGGTCAACGGGAAGAAATCCTGTCCTTCGCGTACCGATTTGGCAGCAGTTACTGCGCACAGCACTACCGTTTCGCCGAGCGTAGCAAGAACTGCACCATCGGCCTGACGGGCAATACGGCCCGTTTCCAAAGTGAGGGTCTGTCCGCCCCACTCCATTTCAACTTTTTTTGTATCGAACATGTATGTTTTTCCTATTCAGCCCCCGCGCCCTATTGCGGCGGGTCTGTCTTCTTGATTTCCGGACTGTCCGGTCCGGATCGGTTCGGGAGCGTTGATCTGCTCCGCTGAGGCTGTCCCTGCCGAATTGCGGGTCCAGTCCTATCTTGTTAACGAACAGGCGGATGACCCGCTTGTTCCGCTATTTCTTTATGTCGGCACCTGCGGGCCGGACCATAAACGAAAAGCGGCTCCGAAACCGGAGCCGCTTATGATATGGTTATTTACGCAGTCCCAGTTTGGCGATGAGGTCGCTATAGCGTCCTTCATCTTTCTTGCGCAGATAGTCGAGCAGCGAACGGCGCTTGTTGACCATCATGAGCAGGCCGCGGCGGCTGTGATTGTCTTTATGGTGACCTTTGAAATGCTCGGTCAGGTTCACAATCCGCTCGGTCAGGATGGCTACCTGCACTTCGGGGGATCCGGTATCGCCTTTTTCGCGTGAATGCTCGGCGATTACTTCTTTTTTGCGTTCTGCAGTAATGGTCATTTATATATTCCCTTCGAACATCTAAACATTGAACCCGCGTTCGATGATGGTTCTTCCATCTTCAAGCCGTATCAGAGCGACCAGGGCACCTGCCCCATCTCGCGTCCAATATTGCCCGTCATCCGCGACAATCCCGATATCGACTTGCCCCATGCGGAGCCGCCTTGCCTTTTCGGGATCAAGGACCAGAGCCGGGATGTCGTCCAGCCCTGCCTCCATCGGCAAGATTACGTCTTCTAACGCTGCGCCTTTACCGATTTCGTCGAGTTTGTCTAGCGAAATCGCATGGTCAAGTTCGAAAGGCCCGGCTTTGGTCCGGCGCAGCATTGTGACATGGCCCACAGTGCCTAGAGCGCGGGCAATATCACGGGCGAGCGAGCGGATATAGGTGCCCTTAGAAACGTGAGCCATGAGAGTGATGTGTTCAAGTCCGTCATTCCGGCGAAAGCCGGAATCTCCTTCGATTTTTTGTGCATCAGAAGAAATGAGATCCCGGCTTTCGCCGGGATGACGAATTGAGAGACTGTGAATACTGACAGCTCGCATTTTCAGCGCGAACTCCTCACCCGCTCTAGCAAGATCATAGGCACGTTTGCCATCCACCTTCAGCGCAGAATATTTGGGCGGCATCTGCTTGATCGGGCCGGTAAATGCGGGCAGTATTGCTTCGATATCAGCCAGTGAAGGTCGTATATCCGAAATCTCAATAACATCGCCCTCCACATCCAGCGTCGAAGTTTCCGCCCCGAAAGCGATTGTGAAATCGTAAATCTTACTGGCATCGAGCATCCGTCCTGCGAGTTTGGTAGCCTCCCCCAGTGCTATAGGCAAAACGCCGGTCGCCAAGGGGTCGAGCGTGCCGCCATGCCCCGTCTTGGTTTTGGGATGGCCCGCCTCTCGCAGATTGCGTTTGACCGCGCCGACCGCCTGGGTCGACCCGAGCCCGAGCGGTTTGTCGAGAATGATCCAGCCGGAGATCAAGAGCGACCGACCCATTCATCCTTCAAAATCGAAAATAACGCCGTGTCGCGCACATAGCCGGTCCACGTGACGCGGTTCTTGCGCATCGTACCTTCACGCACCGCACCCATTTTCTCAACCGCCGCAATGGAGCGCACGTTGCGAGTAACGATCGTAAATTCGGTCCGCCAGAAACCTTGCGCAAAAGCATGATCGATCATGAGCCATTTCATGGTGGCATTGAAACCCGTGCCGCGCACCGATGGCTCAATATAGGTGCCGCCGATCATCACCGTGCCATTGGCAAGATCGGGATGGATATAGCTCGTCGTTCCCAACAACGTGTTCGCCATCCAGAGCGGCGAAACGCACCCACCCCTCATCGCCGTGAAATAATTTGAACTGTTCGTCGAAATCGTCATCGAGCATGTTGACTGGATAAATCTGCCAGATGTTGGGGCCTTTCGCACATGTAGCGCGCAGTGGCTCTACGTGCTCGGCGCTGACAAGGTACAATACGGACATTGCCGTCCTGCAGAGGAGTATTGAGCTTATTCATCACTCAGCGCTTCCATGAAATGCCTGCGGCACAACGCTACATAGCGGTCGTTCCCGCCAATTTCCGTCTGCGCGCCGGCTTTGACCGCTTTGCCATTTTCATCGACGCGCAGGTTCATGGTCGATTTACGTCCGCATTCGCACACGGCCTTCAGTTCGACCAGGCTGTCGGCCAGTGCCAGCAATTGTGCGCTGCCCGGAAACAGTTCCGCCCGAAAGTCGGTGCGCAGGCCGTAAGCCAGCACGGGAATATCCAGTCGGTCGCAAACACGCGCAAGTTCGAATACCTGTTCCTTGGTCAGAAATTGCGCTTCATCCACCATGACGCAAGCGAGTTTCCGCTTGGCCTGCTCCCCCGCAATCGCGCCGAACAAATCCGTGCCCGGGTCAAACAGATTGGCATCGGCTTTCAGCCCGATCCGCGAGGTAATTATGCCGGTATCGAAACGATTGTCGAGCGCGGCCGTCCAGAGCATCGTTTCCATACCCCGCTCGCGATAATTGAAATCGGCTTGCAGCAGTGTGGTCGATTTGCCCGCATTCATAGAGGCATAATAGAAATAGAGTTTGGCCATGAACTACTGATAACCTTATCGTCTTTCTGGCAAAATCCGGAATGACGTCAGAAATTTACTACTCGCCCTCTATATCCTGCGCCACTTTCGGGTCGCGCAACAGCGTTTCGATATGACTGCCCTCATCGAAACTTTCATCCGCCAAGAATTTGAGCTTTGCGGCATATTTCATCTTGGTTCGGCTTGCGACTTCGCGCTGCAGATAGGCCGTGTTGGTGCGCAGCGCTTTCAGCACCTTGTCCTCATCGCGCCCAAGCAAGGGCTTGATAAAAGCAGTCGCGTTGCGCAGGTCGGGCGACATGCGCACCTCGGTTACGGTGATGCTGGTGTCGGTCAATATCTCGTCGTGCACGTCGCCGCGCAGCAATATTTCCGACAGGATATGGCGCACCTGTTCGCCGACGCGCAGAACGCGAACGGAACGGCCTTCGGGAGATGTATTGGTATGTTTTGCCATCATGGTATTTCCACTATTCGTGCCGTTGAGGTTGCGCGGGCCAGCAATTTGTCATCCATATCGAAAAGTTCAGCTTCCAGAAATGCGGTCTTCTTGGTGCGGCTCACCACCCTGCCCTTGCCCAGAACGCGGCCGGGATAGACCGGACTTACGAACGACACGTTAATGTCGAGTGAAATCGGCATTTCCCGTCCCTGGGTAGAGGCAACCAGCGCCGGCCCCATCGTATCGTCGAGCATTGCGGAGACAAATCCGCCCTGCACTGTGCCGCGCGGATTGAGCATGGTTCCGTTCGGATGAAAGGCGATCTCAATGCGTCCCTCTTCGGGATATTCGGCAACCAGTTCCCAGCCGAGAGTCTCCGCCGCGGGCGGCGCAGGCTTGTCGGCGAAGAAACTTTTAGGCATTGGTTTTCAGTTTTCCAGTCAGGCTAAAGGATCAAAGCGTCCGTTCTTTGAACTCCACTTCAAATGTCTCGACATAATCGCCTGCCTTGAGGTCGGTGGTGTTTTCGAAAACAACACCGCATTCAAGGCCGGCGCGAACCTCGGCAACATCGTCCTTGAAGCGGCGCAGACTGTCGATCTTGCCGTTATAGACAATGACATCATCACGCGTGATACGCGCGGCCAGATCTTTCTTGAGATAGCCTTCGGTAACCAGCAGACCCGCAGCCTTGCCGCGTTTACCGGCAGAAAACACGTCCTTGACTTCCGCACGGCCGACCACGGTTTCAAGCCGTTCAGGACCAAGCTCGCCTGCCATTTCGCTCTTCACGTCCTCAATCAGGTCATAGATCACGTCGAAATATTTGAAGCGAACGCTCTCGCGCTGTGCGATTTCGCGGGCTTTGCTGTTGGCACGCACGTTGAAGCCAATAATCGGTGCATTGGAGGCGCGCGCGAGTGTCACGTCGGATTCGGTAATCGCGCCGACGCCGCTGTGCAACACGCGCACTTTGATATCGTCGTTTGAAATCTGGTTGAGCGAACTTGCGATCGCCTGCACAGACCCCATAACATCGCCCTTGATAAGGATTGGGTATTCGACCGCCTTGTCGGATATGCCAGAGAACAGGTCCTCGAGCGAGGTAGGTGCCGTTGCGGTGCGAATTTCAAGTGCTTTCTGCTTGCGATATTCGGCCACTTCGCGGGCACGCTGTTCGTTATCGACCACCGTGAACTTCTCGCCCGCAGACGGAACGCCGCTCATGCCCAGAACTTCGACGGGCATGGAAGGACCAGCCTCCTTGATCTGCTTGCCCTTGTCGTCATAAATCGCCCGGACCTTGCCGCTTTCGCCGCCGACCACGAACGTGTCGCCGCGGCGCAATGTGCCGCGATTGATCAGGACGGTGGCGACTGGGCCACGGCCCTTGTCGAGTTTTGCTTCGATCACCGTTCCGTCCGCATTGCGGTCGGGATTGGCTTTCAATTCGAGCAATTCGGCTTGCAACATGATCTTGTCGATTAGTTCGTCCAGATTGGTGCCCTTGAGCGCGGAAACTTCGACATCCTGCACATCGCCCGACATCGCCTCGACAATAACTTCATGTTCGAGCAGGCGTTCGCGGATTTTCTGCGGTTCCGCGCCGTTCTTGTCGATCTTGTTGATCGCCACAATCATCGGCACATTTGCGGCTTTGGTGTGCGCAATCGCCTCGATCGTCTGTGGCATAAGGCCATCATCGGCCGCTACGACAAGAATGACGATATCGGTGACGTTGGCACCGCGCAGACGCATTTCGGTAAAGGCTTCATGGCCGGGCGTATCGAGGAACGTGATGATATTCCCGTCTTTGCGCTTTACCTGATAGGCACCGATATGCTGGGTAATACCCCCCGCTTCGCCGGTAACGACATCGGTACCGCGCAAGGCGTCGAGCAAAGATGTTTTGCCGTGGTCGACATGGCCCATGATGGTCACGACCGGAGAGCGCGGCTGCAGCGTTTCTTCCGCATCGACATCGGTTTCGAAATCAATGTCGATATCGGATGCGGATACGCGTTTGATCTTGTGATCGAATTCCTCGACCAGAAGCTCCGCCGTATCGGCGTCGATCGTCTGGTTGATGGTGACCATCATATCCATGTTGAACAACGCCTTGACGAGGTCAGAGCCTTTTTCGCCCATGCGTTTGGCAAGTTCCTGAACGGTAATGGCTTCCGGCACGATCACTTCGCGGCTCTGTTTCGGCTTCGCTTCACGCGGCTTGCCGGACATTTGCGCACGTTTTTCCTTTTCGCGCGCGCGTTTTAGCGCGGCGAGCGAGCGGGCACGAGCGCCGCCATCGCCTTCGGACAGCGCGCGCGTAACGGTCAACTTGCCCGACGTGCGGCGTTCGTTGCGCTCGCGGGTCGGCTTGGGCGCAGGTTTCTTGAGTTCGGGACGCGGCGGACGCTCGACTGGCGTAAACTTGCGCGGTGCAGGAATTTTATTGTCGCTGTCCGGCGCCGCGGCGGCGGAGGCATCAGCAGCAGCCTGCTGCGCCTCTTCGTCCTGCTGGGCAGCATCCGCATCGGTTTTTTGGGCAGCTTCTTGAGCGGCTTGTTCGTCTTCGGCGCTCGATTTCTTATTCTGTTCTGTGCGCTCCTTTTGGTCTTCGCTTTGTGCTTTCTTTTTCGCGGTTTCGCGGCGGCGTGCGTCTTCGAGCGCAGACTGCCGTGATTCCTCGGCTTCGCGCAGCAGTTTTTCCTGCCGCTCCTGGCGCGTCAGGACATCGACGGGCTTCGGCCTCGCCGCGGGTTTATCAGCGACTGGCACAGCCGCCTGTTTTTCCGGACCTTTTTGCGGTGCCGGTGCAGCGGGCTCGACTTTTGTGACGGTTTCCTGTGCGCCAGGTTTGCCGACCAGCTTGCGCCGCTTGACCTCGACCACAACCTTGTTGGTGCGACCGTGGCTAAACGTCTGCTTGACTTCTCCAGCCTCGACCGAACGCTTCAGACCCAGTGGTTTGCGTGCAGGTTTCGACTCTTTGTTTTCGTTATCACTCATCGAACAGACTTAGCCCTTCATTACTTCAATATCTATAGCATCGATCCTGTGATCGCTACCAAGTGCGGTGTCGCCACCCGTTTCCTGAATATTCAGTTCCCCGGTCATAAATCCGAATTTATGAATATCGAGACCCCGATACGCTGCCAGTCTTCTGGCTATCATGCCGATACGATGTGCCGCAGCGCGGTCGGTCAGTGCCAGATGGACGACATTTTCACGCCCCAATGCCATAGATAGGGGCGCACGGTCTATAGGCAAGACGAGACCGCGCAATTTGCTGCCCTCGGCGTCGCTGCCCACACGCCATGCCTGATCCAGTTTGCTGTTGCCGTCTTCGCCCGCATCGCCGGCGTGCATGAGAAGGTGAACCTGGCCCTGCCGCGCGGCGACGTTGATCTTGTCGAAACCGGTAAATAGCTTGCCCGAGCGTGCTTCCAGACCGAGCCGGTCCAGAAAGGCGCGCTCCAGCGCAGCGTCGATTTGCGCGGGCAAGTCGTCGGGTACACTTGAAACGACGCCCTTGAAGGCCCGTGCCAGTGCGCCCTTGAGCTTGCCTTTAGCGATAGCGGCTTCGAACTCTGCGCGGCTGACACCGATCCAGGCACCGCGTCCCGGCGCGACAGCGCGCACGTCCGGAGCGATCTGGCCATCGGGGCCAAGCGCCAGTCGTATCAACTCATCCTTGGATGACGAAGCACCCGAGAGGATACAGCGTCTTACCGGGTCATGTGGAGTATCATTGAAGGGTTTCCGCAACAGCGTCCTCCCCGTTATCGGCATCTTCGTCATCGAACCAATGTGCCCGCGCGGCCATGATGATTTCGTTGCCCTGCTCTTCGCTAAGGTTATAGCTGGCGAGAATACCGCCCTTATTTTCTTCGCTGCGCTTGCCCTTGCCATCGCGGCGCCGCGGTTCGGCGCGTTTGCGGGCAACCAGTTCATCGGTGGCAAGATCGGCAAGGTCGTCGAGAGTCTTGATTCCGGCTTTACCCAGCGTCACCAGCATACCTTCGTTCAGGTGCGGCATCTCGGCGATCGCATCTTCAACGCCCAGTTCCAGACGCTCGATTTTCGCTGCTTCCTCGCGGCGATCCAGTGCTTCTTGCGCACGTTCCTGCAATTCGGCGGCCAGTTCTTCGTCAAAACCTTCGATGCTGGAAAGTTCTTCGGGCGCGACGTAAGCGACTTCTTCCATTTCGCTGAAACCCTCAGCGACCAGAAGCTGCGACAATGTTTCGTCGACATCGAGTTCGTTCTGGAACATTTCCGAACGCTCGGAAAATTCTTTCTGGCGCTTCTCGCTCGATTCCGCTTCGGTCATGATATCGATGGCGGAACCGGTCAGTTGCGACGCCAGGCGCACATTCTGTCCGCGGCGACCGATCGCGAGCGACAACTGATCGTCGGGCACGACGACTTCGATCCGGCTTTCTTCCTCATCGATCAGCACGCGGCTGACCGTGGCAGGCTGAAGCGCGTTGACGACGAATGTCGCGGTATCTTCGGACCAGGGGATGATATCGATTTTCTCGCCCTGCATTTCCTGCACGACCGCCTGGACGCGGCTGCCCTTCATGCCCACACAGGCACCGACCGGATCGATCGAGCTGTCATGGCTGATCACACCGATCTTGGCACGACTGCCGGGATCGCGGGCGGCCGCCTTTATTTCGATAATGCCATCGTAAATTTCGGGAACTTCCTGTGCGAACAGTTTGCGCATGAAATCGGGATGTGCGCGGCTCAAGAATATCTGCGGCCCGCGATTTTCGCGTCGCACATTGGAAATCAAAGCGCGGATACGGTCACCGGTTCGTGCGACTTCGCGCGGTATTTGCTGGTCGCGGCGAATAACGCCCTCGGCGCGCCCCAGGTTGACGATGATATGGCCAAATTCGACTGATTTTACGACGCCTGTAATAATCTCGCCGCCACGATCCTTGAATTCCTCGAACTGGCGATCGCGTTCGGCGTCGCGCACTTTCTGGAATATTACCTGCTTCGCCGCCTGCGCGTCGATCCGGCCCAAGTCGATTGCAGGCAGCGGATCGACAATAAAGTCTCCCAGACCGGCGTCTTTTTCCAGCTTTTTTGCGCCTTTCAGATCAACCTGCTTAAAATAGTCCTCGACTTCCTCGACCACTTCCACCACGCGCCACAAACGCAGGTCGCCTGTCATGGGATCGAGCTTGGCGCGGATATCGTTCTCCGCACCATAACGCGCACGCGCCGCCCGCTGGATCGCTTCTTCCATCGCTTCGATCACGATGGTCTTGTCGATCATTTTTTCCGATGCAACCGCGTGCGCAATTGCCAGCAATTCAGCCTTATTCGCAGAAATCGCACTGGCCATGATTAGTCTTCCTGTTCTTGATGTAAAGTTTCGGTTTCAATATCATCCGCATCGTCTTCGGACGTTTCAATTTCGTCTGCCGTGTCCGCGGACAATGGAGCGGTTTCCTTGATGAGCCGGTCGGTGAGAATAAGCTTCGCCGCATGTACAGCATCGTGGCCGAAAGTGAAGCCCTGCCCCTTGCGATCTTCGAACTTGATCTGCTCGCCGTCCAGACCGCGGAGCAATCCGGTCAAAACTTTGCGGTCGTCGACGCTGTCGCGCAAATTGATGCGCGCATCATAGCCTTGCCAATCGGCGAAATCCTGCAACCGGGTCAGCGGCCTGTCGATACCCGGTGAGCTGACTTCAAGCCGATACGCACCTTCCACCGGATCGGTTTCGTCCAGTTTTTCCGACACACGGTGCGACAATGCAGCGCAATCCTCGATCAACAGCTGCCGCGTGTCCGGGCGCTCGGCCATGATCTGCAACGTGCGATCCCCTGCCGCCCCGGTTAGCTTGACGCGCACCAGTGCGAATCCGAGTGCTTTCACCTCGGGTTCGATAATCTGTGTCAGGGCGGCAATATCGGTCAAATAAAACGTCTTTCCAAAATTCCATATTTCAATGCAACATCAGCAACGAGCGATCGCGCCAGCCCCTCTCGGCGCCAGCCCCTTCACGGTCGATAATGTCGGGATAGTCATAATATAGGCGAGATGCGGAAACTTGGCAATGGGATATTTGATTCACCCCAGCAAATCATGTTTCTTTAGCGCGTGCCGGAGCTGGTCATAGCTTACATTCAGCGCTTTTGCCGTATGCCGCTGATTGTAGCGGTGCTTGGCCATTGAGTGCTGCAAAATCGCTTTTTCATGACTATCCACGGCCGCTTTCAAATCGTCGATATTTTCGATCTCGCCCCCGAATTCCGTTACCGAATCCGCAGGTTCTTGCGGAGCCGCAGGTTCAGGATCATTTTGGGCATCTTGCCGGATACGTATTTTGGACGGTAAGGGCTTCCAGGGGCTCTCGAACGGATCGAACACGATATGATCGACCGAACGCTGGGGATTGTCCCAGCGGTAGATTGCGCGCTCGACGACGTTGCGCAATTCGCGCACGTTGCCAGGCCACGTATGCCGTTTCATCGCTTCCATGGCGAGATCGCCGAAACCGGGCCATTCCTTCCAGCCCAGTTCCGCCGCCATACGGCGTCCGAAATGGTCGGTCAGAACCTCGACATCGCCGTCGCGCATGCGTAGGGGCGGCAAAGTGACGACTTCAAAAGACAGGCGGTCGAGCAAATCGGCACGAAAATAGCCGCGTTCCACCATGTCGGGCAGATCTTCGTTGGTGGCCGCGACAATCCGTACATCGACCCGCACCGGTTTGGACGACCCGATCCGCGTTACCTCGCCATATTCGACGGCGCGCAGCAATCGTTCCTGCGCCGCCATCGATAATGTCCCGAGTTCGTCCAGGAACAACGTTCCTCCGTCAGCTTCCTCGAACCGCCCCTCGCGCGAGCGGGTTGCGCCTGTAAACGCGCCCGCTTCATGGCCAAACAGCTCCGCCTCTATCAGCGTTTCCGGGAGAGCCGCACAGTTCATCGTAATCAGCGGACCATCCCAGCGCTGGCTCAAACGGTGGAGGCGTTCGGCGATCAGTTCCTTGCCGGTACCGCGTTCTCCGATGACCAGTACGGGCCGCTCCAGTCCTGCCGCCCGACTGGCACGTTCGACCGCATCGAGAAATGCCCCCGACTGTCCTATAAATTGGTTTTCGCGTTCCATAAATCGCGCATATTATAGAATAAAGCCAAAATATAGCCTTTCTTCCTATAAACTGGCAATTTTCTCATAATTGCTTTTCATGATAAGTCACGATATGTACTATTATCAATGGTTTACCAATCTGGCACGCCAGTTGCAGTATAACGGGCAAGACTTTAATTACGGAGAATAACATGACCCGCACCAAGCTGACCCAACACAAGCAAGCAAATACCGGTCTTACCATCAAGACGGCTTCCTGGATTTCGACGGCGATGATGCTGACCTGTGTCATTTACCTGAGCATTGCCCCCGGCCCGGATATGCAGGGTGTTATGTCCGCCCCCTCTTCAGGACCGATTACCAGTTCTTCTGTCTTTTACCTGGCGTAATTCATGAACATGAATGCCCATGATAATCTGAAAGGACAGAATAAGCAGATAAGGCCGGGCGGTGTATTAACCCCCCTTGCCCACGCCGTTCCGGCCTTATCCCGTCAACCCAATTATGTTATATACAACAGCGAGAGGGTCGCACCCCAAGCTGCATATCAAAAAGCAAACCACTCAACACGGAGTTTCAACATGGCCATCTTTTCCCGCACGCTGGACATTGTCGCAGCCAATTTCACCGACCTTTTGGACAAGGCGGAAGATCCGGCCAAGATGATCCGCATGATCATCATGGAAATGGAAGAAACGCTGGTCGAGGTTCGGGCTTCCGCCGCGCGGACCATCGCCGATCAAAAGGAAATGCGCCGTCACATCGACAAACTGGAAGCGCTCAAGATCGACTGGACCGAAAAGGCGGAACTCGCGCTGTCAAAGGATCGTGAGGACCTAGCCCGCGCCGCTTTGGTCGAAAAAAAGAAAGCCGCCGATATGGCGGACCAATTGCAGCAGGAAATCACCGTTCTGGATGACAGCCTTCGCTCTTCGGAAGAGGATATCGGCAACCTTCAGAACAAATTGCGCGATGCCCGCGCCCGCCAGAATAATATCATGTCGCGGCTGGAGAGCGCCGAGAACCGCATCAAACTGCGCACCATGTATAATGGCGACAAGGTCAAAGACGCCTTTTCGCGCTTCGACCAACTCGAACGCCGCGTCGATATGGCCGAAGGGCATGCGGCCAGCCTGTCGCTGGGAACAGAACCCGAGACTCTGGGCGAAAAAATCGCCGCCCTGAAAAACGACGATATAGTCGACGAGGAGCTGGCCGCGCTTAAGAAATCGATGAAGAAAGGATAAGGCGAGTATGGAAGATATTCTGTTCCCGATCATCGTTATACCCGTGATGTTTATCGGCCTGCCGTGGATTATTTTTCATTACATAACAAAATGGAAAACCATGGGCTCGATGACCAATGAGGACGAAAACCTTTTGGACGAGCTTTACAACATGGCCCGCCGCCTGGACGATCGCATGGATACGGTCGAACGTATTATCCGAGCTGACAATCCGGACTGGAAACCCGATCGCTTGCTAAGTGCAAACGAGGAAGAAAACCTGTCGCTCGATCAAGTCGAACGCATGCTGCAAGAGAGGAAAAGACTATGACCAGCCGCCGCACCCGCTTCTACCGCGATAAAGCCAATGGCAAATGGATGGGCGTATGCGCCGGCATTGCCGACTATACGGGCGTCGATGTCACCTGGGTCCGTCTGGGCGTAGCGTTCCTGACCGTGTTCGTTTTCCAGCCCCTGATCCTGGCCTATTTTATTACCGGCATGGTGGCGCAGAAAAAGCCCATGGGCCTCTATAGCGACGAGAACGAGCAGAAATTCTGGCAGGGCGTACGCCAGTCGCCAAAACGTACTGCCCGCGATGTCCGGTCCACATTTCGCGATATCGACCGCCGCCTCGCCGACATCGAAATCTATTATACCAGCAACAATGCACGCCTTTCGGACGAGATCGAAAGCCTGCGCTGAACCGCGCGAATGAAAGGATAACGGATTATGGGCTTTATGTGGACATTCATTCTGGGAATTATCGCCTTTTTTCTGATCAGGCGGCATTACGCTCGCAAACAGGATCATCGCCTGAGCCGACCCGATACACTGTTCCGGCATAGAGATCGCGAGATAGAACGCATAAAACGGCTCACAGACCGGCGTTACTGAGAACAGAATATAAATTTATGAGGAGGTTATTATGGGATCATTTGGAGGGCCGGGCTTTGTTATCGCGATCATCGCGGTCTGTTACGCCGGCTGGATATTGAACAACTGGATCCGCGCCAAACATGGTTACGATTTGGAAGATGAATGGGGCGGTAAGTCGGCCAAGTCCAATCCGCAGGCGGAGCGCAAGATCGAGCTGCTTACGAACGAAAATGCGCAGCTTACCGGCAAACTGTCCCGGCTTGAAGAACGCGTTTCCGTGCTGGAACGCATCGCCACCGATCCGGCCAAACGCACGGCCGAAGAAATCGAAAATTTAAGGGACTGACGCACTGCCACAATGGCACAGAGCGCATGGCAGTATCGCAAACACGGGATAACATCCCGTTTGCAACAGGAGATGTAATATGGATCCGGATAAAGCGATTTTTCTAAACAGCATACTTCCTCTGGTCGTCACTTTATCCGCAATCGGTGTCGCGGGATGGGTAATCACTACATGGATGCGCATCAAGCACGGCTATCCTCTTATCGGAGGATGGGGGCAAGCACTGCACCCTAAGACGGATAGGGAATCGATGGAGCGCATCAGGATTCTGACACAGGAAAATGCCGAACTGCGCGCCGAACTCGGCTCGATCAAGGATCGCATGGCCAATGTCGAGCGCATCGTCACCGACGGTAGCCATCAGCTGACACAGGATATCGAAGCCCTGCGCAGCAAAGCCAATTAGGTTTTAAGAGAAGGAATGTGGATATGGACATGAGCTGGCTCGCACTTCTTATACCTCTCGCCCCGTTCATGCTGGGCGGGTTCGTGATCTGGACCAAGCATCAGCAGAAGATGCTCGATCGTCAGTCGGAGATGACGGCCGAGAAAGCCGCACAATATGCCGCACACACAGAAAGGCTGGAACAACGGGTTCGGGTGCTGGAACGCATCGTCACCGACAAAGGCGCAGACCTTGCCAACCAGATAGAAGATCTGCGCGACGAACCGCGTATCAATTAACACCGTTACCCGAGGAGCAGAATATGGACCCGTTTCAAATGGTCGTTGCCATCATCATCGTCATCACAATCGGCAAGGTCGTCAACACGCGCATGAAAGCCAAGCATGGCATTTTCGAAGATAAAAACGGAAATTCTGTCATCAATCATGACCCGGACTCGGCACGCATGCGCGACGAAATCAAGGCGTTGAAAGATCGCATCGTCGTGCTGGAACGCATTGCCACCGACGAGCGGGGCAGCCGGGCGCTCGACGCCGAAATCGAGAAGCTGCGTGACCGTTAAACCGGCGCGTATCCGTTAAACTGGGCAAGAGGGAAAGTTTAAGGGGATATATTATGCAGGACACACCCTATTATCTGATTATAGCATCGGCAGGACTTTTGGCCATCGCCATCCTGTCCGCAACGGTGTTGCGCGGCTGGCATGAATGGATAACGTATAAAAAGATGGAGCTGCGCGAACATCATGCGGCCCGGTCCCCCGGTGAGGACTATGACACCAGCGCCACTTCGCGCATAGAAATGGCCGACCTGAAAGAACGGTTGAAAAAACTCGAAGCGATTGCGGCGGGAGTGGAGCTATAAGGGCTTTGCCTCCCCATCCGCCCCTGCTATTGGCGCGGCATGAGCGATCTTTTAGATATTTACGAGGAATACGAATTTCTGGATGCGGACGACCGCTATCGATTGCTGATAAGTCTGGGCAGCGAACTGGAAGACATGCCGGACGCCCTGAAAACCGACGCCACACTGGTGCGCGGATGTTCAGCCGCGGTCTGGGTTTATCCGACACAGTCCGATGGAGACCGGCTTCATTTCTTGGCCGACAGCAATGCCGCTATTACCAAGGGCATAATTGCACTGGTGCTGAAAGCGGTACAGGACAAATCCGCATCCGAGATACTTGCGCTCGGTGTACAAGAGGAACTTGAACCGTTCGATCTTAAAAACCAGCTAAGCTCCAACCGTACGCAGGGCATCCCCAACATGATCGCGCTGATCCGCGAAACCGCGGAAAGGTACGCCTCAGCCTAGTCGCACCAGTTTTCGATTTCGCGTGCCAGCTGTGCCAGATCGGCCTGTGGCTCAACAATCCGCCAAACCGCCGTACAACGCGTGTCGACTGCCACGACCGCCTTTTTCGCACAGATGCCGAGGCATGGCACTTCGACAATACCCATATGGCTCTTGCGGCCTTTTTTGGCGGCCAGTTGCTTGCGCAATGCCTTAGCGAGACCTTGCCTGCCATCGGGACCGAAGCCGCCATTTATCTTTTTGGAGCATTTGCGGCACACCATGATGGCGTGACTCCAGTTGGAACTGACGCGCAACTTCATTCCGGCTAGACTTCCCGCGGTTTCCAGCTGCGGTTTTCCTCCGCAACGCGCAATACGTTATAGGAAGCCTGGATCGCCTGGAAACGCTTTTCTGATTCCTTGTCGTCCGGCTTTACGTCGGGATGGTATTTTTTGGCAAGCAGGCGATAGGCTTTGCGGATTTCCTCGAAACTCGCGTCAACTTCGACTCCCAGCACTTCCAGCGCGGTCATTTCGTCGCGCGAGCGGCTGCCGTCGCCCGGCCCGGTCCATGCGTGATGAGCCGATTCATGATAGCCCGCATTCTCGCTGCGTTCCTTGCGCTCGCGTTCGGCCGCCTCTTCCTTGCTCAGCCCCTGAAAATAATCCCAGTTGCGGTTATATTCGCCGGCATGCTGTTCGCAAAAATACCATTTTTCGGGACTGTTGGGCGATTTCGGCGCAGGCCTGTCGCCTGCTTCGTCGCAGCCCCATCGGTCGCAGACGCGCACCGTCTGTGCTTCGCGCGTGCTGCCATAGCCGCTCCAGCGCGGAAAACCCCAATTCGTCGATCTGCCTGATCCTGCCATGAATGCGCCCTAACAAATCGCGGGCATCAGGACCAGCCATAAACCCGTGCAGCGACCTGCATTTTTCAAAGGCCCCGTTGCAGATGCAAACTTTGGCGTGGATTTTTGCCGTGGCATCGTTCTAAGTGCGCCGCATGACATCATTACACGAGATCATCCGATCGCTCTCCTCCCACGAAAACGGTTGGACTGCCCAAATACCTTCCTCCTGGATGCAGGGCCGCACCAGTTATGGCGGATTAAGCGCCGCGCTGGCGCACTATTGCGCCCGCACCAGCGTGGACGACTGCCCGCCACTGCGTTCCGCGCAGATCGCCTTTGCCGGACCCCTTGCAGGCCAAACGACGATCAGCTGCGAATTGCTGCGCCGCGGCCGCAATACCGCTTTCGTCGAAACGCGCACCGCGTCCCAAACTGGCATCGGACTTGCGTGCAACTTCATTTTCATGAACCCGCGGGACAGCATGATCGAATATTGCGATATCCCGGCAGCAGATTTCGGACCTCCCCCAACAGAACCCGATGTCCGGCACGGTCCTCCGGAATTCTTCACACATCATATGGATTATCCCGAGAAGCGGCTCGAACTCGGTCAGGGAACGGCGAAGCTGATGCAATGGCACCGGCTGCGCGAGCGCGGGGGGCTTGATCCGATTACAGAAATGCTGTGCGTCGGTGACGCCCTGCCCCCCTCGGCCATGGGGCTGATGACCAAGCCGGGCAATGTCAGCTCCATGAACTGGCAGGTCAATATACTAACCGACACCCCGCAGACCGACAACGGCTGGTGGCTGCTCGAATCGGCCACCCACCACGCCCATGCGGGCGCCAGCAGCCAGTATATGACGGTATATAATAGCGACCGGCAGCCGGTCATGACCGGCATGCAAAGCGTCGCGCTGTTTATATAAAAGCCGTATAAAGAGAAAAAATCCACAGGAGACAGACGCATGAAAACCCGCATCACAGAATTATTCGGCATCGCCTATCCCATTATCCAGGGCGGCATGCATTATGTCGGATTTGCGGAACTGGCCACGGCGGTCTCCAATGCGGGCGGCTTGGGCATCATCACCGGCCTGACGCAGCCTTCCGCCGAAGCTCTGGCCGACGAGATCGCAAAGTGCAACGCTATGACCGACAAGCCGTTCGGCGTAAACCTTACTTTCCTGCCAATCGTCAACACCCCCGATTATGTCGGCATGGTCAAGGCCATTATTGAGGGGGGAGTTAAGGTCGTGGAAACCGCAGGCAACAATCCGCAGCAGGTTCTGCCCGCATTGCACGAAGCGGGAATCAAGGTCATCCACAAATGCACATCGGTGCGCCATGCGCTAAAGGCGCAAAGCATCGGCTGCGACGCGGTATCGGTCGACGGCTTCGAATGCGGCGGGCATCCCGGCGAGGACGATATTCCCAACATGATCCTGCTGCCCCGCGCGGCCGACGAACTCGACATTCCATTCGTATCCTCAGGCGGGCAGGCCGATGGTCGCTCGCTCGTCGCCTCGCTGGCCATGGGCGCGGACGGCATGAACATGGGCACGCGCTTTATTGCCACCCAGGAAGCACCGGTGCACCAGAATGTGAAGGATGCTATCGTTGCCGCATCCGAACTCGACACCCGCCTCGTCATGCGCCCGCTGCGCAACACCGAACGCGTGATGAATAACGCCGCGGTCGAGCGTCTGCTCGAAATCGAGAAAGAAAAAGGCGATGACCTGCAGTTTACCGACGTGATCGAGCAGGTCGCGGGAGTTTATCCCAAGATCATGAAGGAAGGCACGATGGACGCGGGCGCATGGAGTTGCGGCATGGTCGCGGGCCTAATTAACGATATACCGACCTGCAAGCAACTGATCGACCGGATCATGGCCGAAGCAAAGCAGATTATCAACGAGCGGTTACAAGGATTTCAAAACGCGTAACGACAGGATCACATCGTGCCGCGATACACAGCATGACAATCCGTGCGATAACACGGTTTATACTTACATCAGGAAACTTCATGTCCGCAGCTAACCTTTCGCCATTCGACGCCGCGGCCATATTGGTGTCGCTGGCGGCGATATTGGGGTATATCAACCACCGGTTCCTGAAATTGCCGACATCGATCGGATTGACCATCATGGGCGCGGTCGCATCTTTGATCGTCATCGGCATCGACAAGATGCTGCCCGCCAGTGAGCTGTCGGAAAATGTCGTTACGTTCTTGGCCGGGATCGATTTTCAAGCGACGCTGATGGAAGGCATGTTGTCGTTCCTGCTATTTGCGGGCGCATTGCACGTCGACTGGGCCGATATGAAGCGCGGACGCTGGCCGATCCTGCTGCTCAGCACCATCGGCGTTGGTATCTCGACCGCCATTGTCGGCACCGGCTTCTACCTTATCACCGGCATGCTGGGCATCGAGATCGGCTTTTTATGGTGCCTGGTCTTCGGCGCGCTGATCAGCCCGACCGATCCGGTGGCGGTGATCGGAGTATTGAAGCGCGCCGCCGTGCCGCCGACATTGCAGGCGACCGTCGCCGGCGAAAGCCTGTTCAACGACGGCGTCGGCGTGGTTGTGTTCGGCATATTGCTTTCGATCGCCCTAGGCACGGCGGAATTTTCGGCGAGCCATGCGGCGATGGATTTCGCGATCGAGGCGGGCGGCGGCGGTTTGCTCGGGCTTGTCGTGGGCTGGCTCGGTTTCCATGCGATGCGCAGTATCGACGAATATAATGTCGAGGTAATGATTTCGCTGGCCGTAGTTATGGGCGGATACAGCCTCGCGCAATTCCTGCACGTCAGCGGCCCCGTCGCAATGGCGGTGGCCGGGCTCCTGATCGGCAATGCCGGGGTGAAGCTGGCGATGAGCGACATGACGCGCGATTACCTGCTCAAATTCTGGGCCCTGATCGACGAATTGCTGAATGCGGTGCTGTTCCTGTTTATCGGCCTAGAAGTCATCGCCATTGCGCCGACGCTCGGCCTGATCGTCACCGGTATCATCACGATCCCGCTGGTCATCGGCGGACGTATTGCCGGTGTAGGGCTGCCTCTGCTGGCGCTGCGTCCGTTCCAGTCGCTGGGACGCCTGGGACTGCCCACATTAGTCTGGGGCGGCCTGCGCGGCGGGATATCCATCGCATTGGCACTGTCGCTGCCCGAAGGCCCGGCGCGCACCGTGATCCTCGCCGTCACCTATGTCGTCGTGTTGTTCTCGGTCATCGTGCAGGGCGGGACGATCAGCGGGCTGATCGACCGGCTCAAGAAACGCTCGGCCGACATCGCCAAGGCCGACGCCGAAGCCAACGCGGCGAAAACCGAAGCGTCCGTACGCTAGCTATTTGCCGGTCCATTCGGGCTCGCGTTTCTCGGCAAAGGCGCGCGCGCCTTCCTTGGCGTCGTCCGAGGCAAAGACACCACCCGCAATTTCCTGTTGTTTTTTCCACATATCCGCGCTCGACCAATCGGGACGCTCGTTGATAATCTGTTTCGTGGCGATCAGAGCGAGCGGGCCGTTGGCGGCAATGCGCTCGGCCAGTTCGACGGCGGAGGTCAGCGCCGGTCCTTCCGTCACACGGTTGACGAAACCCATTTCACAAGCGCGCTGTGCATCGATGAAATCGCCGGTCAGTGCCAGCTCCATTGCCAATCGCTTGCCGATAATCGATGGCAGCGACAGCAATCCCCCGCCCGCCGCGACCAGCGAGCGTTTAACTTCGGGAATACCGAATTGCGCCTTGCGGTTTGCAACCACGAGGTCGCAGGCAATCGCGACTTCCATGCCGCCCGCCAGCGCATAGCCCTCGACCGCACCGATCAGAGGTTTTTTGGGCGGCGCTTCGCAGAACCCGGCAAAGCCCCTGCCCTTGACTGATGGCAATTCACCTTTCAGAAATGCTTTCAAATCCATGCCCGAACAGAATGTGCCGTCCGCGCCGGTGATGATACCGACCTTCAGGCTGATGTCATTGTCCAGTCGGTCCATAGCCTTGGCTATCCCTTCGGCCACCGCACGGTTGACCGCGTTCTTGGCTTCGGGACGGTTGATCGTGATGATGATGACACCATCCTGTGTGAGTGTAAGCACTTCCTGCGCCATATTTCTCTCCTTTATTCCATCACTTTGGGGGATGACGGCTATTGGTATCTAGAACAATAAGTTCGCCAATTTCGCGCGGTGCCATGCGGCATCGCCAAATTGCGAGGCATTCCACATCGCCGAGCGGCGGAACAGCTGCGCGTCGCATTCGTGGGTGAAACCGAAACCGCCATGGAACTGGATCGCGCGGTCGGCGGCAAAGCTATAGGCTTTATCGGCCGCCGCCTTGGCCATCCGGGTGGCAATTTCGCCCCTGCCCTGATCGGCAAAACTGTGCGCGGCGCTGAACATGTGCGAGCGCGCTTTTTCGTAAGCAACATAGGCATCGGTGATCGGGTGTTTCAACGCCTGGTATTCGCCGATAGTCTTGCCGAATTGCTTGCGGGTTTTCAAATACTCGAGCGTATAATCAATAACTGCCTGCGTGCCGCCACACATTTCAGCGGTTTGCAGCAAGTTGGCCGCGAGATCGACATGCGCCAGTGCGCTTTCTGACTTATCCGCATCCATCAGTGCATCGGCCGAAATCGTGATGCCGTCCAAAACCATTTCAAAACTGCGTTTGGTCTCGTCGATAATCGCTTCGCGGCGGAAGGCGCCGTCATCAATCGCGCCGCGCTCGATCAGCGCGAGGCGAACCGCACCATCCAGCTTGACCGACGCAACAATCAGCTCGGCATCGCGCGCATAAGTCACGAACTGTTTAATGCCGTATAAAGTGTACTCATTGCCCGAATTTTCAGCTTTGGCATCGATATTGTGCAGATTCCAGTCGCCCGAAGCCTCAGCCAGCGCCAATGTGGCAATGCTTCCGGCCGCCAGTTTCGGAAGCCAATCCGATTTCTGCGCTTCGCTGCCCCCCGCAACGATCGCCTGCGTGGCTACAGTCGCACTCAAAAAAGGCCCGGCCAGTATGCGCCGCCCCATCTGCTCCATGATCGGCACGACTTCGGCCAGCGACAGGCCGAGACCATCATACTCCTCCGGTATGGCAATGGCGAGCCAGCCGAGGTCGGCTATTTCTCGCCACACGTCCGCATCATAGCCGCGATCGTCCTCGATCAACGCGCGCGCCTTGTCGATCGGCGACTTGTCGCGGCAGAAATTGGTCGCCACGTCCATCAGTTCAACCTGCTCTTCGGTAAAACCGATTGTTCCCAGATTGTCCATTATGTCAATTCCCCTCAGCGGCCCTTGGGCAGGCCCAACACATGCTCGGCCACGATATTTTTCTGCACCTGCGATGTGCCGCCGCCGATGGTGGCTGAAAAGCTGTTGAGATAGCTGCGATGCCACAACCCGTCATCAATGGCGTTGTCATCGCCGACATAATAGCCCGATTTCGCGCCCTGGAACTGGAGTGAGAATTCGGTCAGTTCGCGGATCATTTCGGTGCGCGCCAGCTTGCTCATCAACGGCAGCCCCATCGGCCGGTCCTGCACCAGCGGCGGCATGCGGCGGCGATAATTGTTGAGATTTTGCGCCTGGATATCGATCATATATTCGACCAGCCTGTCGCGCATGACGGGGTCCTCGAGCACCGGCTTACCGCCCCGCTCAGACTTGCGAGCCAGATCGACAATTCCCATCACGTCCAGTTCTTTCAGGAAATAGCCGCCAGCCAGATTGACCTTTGCCCCGCGCTCGTACTCCAGCGTCTTCATCGCGATTTTCCAGCCGTCGCCTTCATTCCCCATCAATCCCTCGGCCGGGATGCGCGCGTCGGTGAAGAAACATTGCACGAACCCATATTCGCCGGTCAGTTTCTTGATCCGTCGCGTTTCGATGCCGGGTATATTCATCGGGTTGAGAAAAAAGCTGAGCCCCGCATATTTGCTGTCGCCGGGATTGTTGCTTGTGCGCGCCAACAGGATCATATATTTTGCGCGGTCGCCGAGCGAAGTCCAAATTTTCGAACCGTTGAGGATATATTCGTTGCCGTCCCGCACGGCCTTGAGCTGCGCATTGCCGAGATCGGACCCGTGTTCGGGTTCGGAAAAACCCTGACACCAGATATCGTCTGCACTCAGCATGCCGCGGATATATTTGTGTTTCTGCTCCTCGCTGCCGATGTCGAGCAGCAGCGGTCCGGCCCAGCCGATACCGATAGCGTTGATCATGATCGGCGCGTCATGATCCTTCATCGCCCGTGTTGCCGCGCGCTGGTAATCGGGATGAAGGCCACCGCCGCCATATTCCTGGGGCCAACTGGCGCCCAGATAGCCCGCTTCATAGACTTTGCGTTGCCAGTCGCACAAGAATGTATACTGCTGGTCGGTGCTGACTTCCATGAAGGTAAGCGGCAAAAGGAAGCCGGGGTCTTGTGGCGTATTCTCCTTGAACCAGGCATTGGCTGCCGCCGCATAATCTTCCAGTTCGGCTTCGCTGGGTTTGGCGGCATCAGGTGCGGGCATAACGGTTCCTCTCGGTCTTAATCGCTCGATTAATAACAGTTCGTAAAGCGAATGGGTAGGGCTTTCGTATCTGTGTTTCGCAACGAGAATATTTGGCAGAATCCGTATTTTATATTCGTTTACCGCAATTTAACCCAGCTTTGCCACAATGGCCCGAACGTATTCAGGAGAGGGTTGCCCGAAATGTTGCATGCGAATTTGCCATATACGGTGGATAGGCGGGTGGAATCGCGCGTTCCCGTATCGATCAAAGGGTGTTTTAGAAGATTGGGCAACATGGCCCATGATCTCGAGTTCAAAGACCTTTCTCCCAGCGGGTTCCGAATGCTGACAGCGACGAAGCTCAAAATCGGGGAACTTTTATGGGTTTACATGCCCCGCATCGGTTCGCGCCCGGCCGTCGTGAAATGGCAGGATGGCGAACAGTATGGATGCGAATTCCGCACGCCGATCAGCAAAGCTTATGTATATGTCCCGGATCAAAAAGCCGACATATCAGATGCGGCCGAGGAAACTATTCCGCCCGATTCCGCAGCCTAGATAAAATGCCGACGCGGCCATCTTAACCTGTTTGTCACGATGGAATAATATGCGAATAGACAGTAATGACCCTGTCGATCAAATATGCATCCTATAATATTCACAAAGGCATCGGGCTTGATCGTCGCCGCAATCCCGAGCGGATTGTCGAGGTCATTAACGAAATCGATGCCGATGTCATCGCGTTGCAGGAAGCCGACAAGCGTTTTGGCCGCCGCGATGCGGTAATACCGTCGTTGCTGCTGGAACAGCATAGCGATTATCGCGCTGTATCGCTGGATGTCCAGACGGATTCTATGGGATGGCATGGCAATACGCTGCTGGTGCGCAAATCTGCCAACGTGATCGATCACGATATATTGCACATTCCTTTTCTGGAACCGCGCGGGGCCGTCGTGGCACGGATCGCTTTAGGCGGGATGACATTTTGCGTCCTCGGCATGCATCTCGACCTGTCGGGCCTGTGGCGAAGCCGCCAGGCCGCGGCGGTGATAGCGCTGACGGACAAGTTTCGCGGCCAGGATCCGGCTGTCCTGATGGGCGACCTGAACGAATGGAGTGCGCGCGGGGGGTGTCTGGCCGTGTTCGCAAACCATTATGATTTTGCCGAGTGCGGCCGCAGTTTCCATGTGCGCCGCCCCATCGCCAAACTGGACCGCATCATGCACAGCCGCGAATTGCGTGTGGTCGACAGCGGGGTGCATATCAGCGCTGCGTCGCGCAAAGCTTCAGACCATTATCCCGTCTGGGCGGAACTGAAAAAAACCGGATAGTCAGAGCAGATCGCTGAGCATCCGGGCCATGTTTTCGGCCAGTTTGACGGGCAGCGGACGGTTATCCCAACGATCCTTCTTGATATCCTCGCAATCGGGAGCATAATCCTGCTCGACGGTTTTCAGCATGTCGGCAGCTTCCTTGCCATAGCAGATCAGACTCACCTCGGCGTTCAGTTCGAACGAGCGCTGATCCATATTGCTGGAACCGATAACGCAAAGATCATTGTCGATCCGCATATGCTTTGCATGCAGGAAATCCTTTTTGTACAGACATATTTTCACGCCTGCTTCCAGCAGGATATCATAATAGGATCGCTGCGCAAATTTGACGAGCATGCTGTCCGATTTCTTTGATACGATCAGCTTCACATTCACACCGCGCAACGCCGCGGTCCGCATCGCCGCGATCAGCGCATCGCTCGGAATGAAGTAGGGCGTCACGATTACCGCTTCTTCCAGCGCGTCGTGGATGATTTTGGCAAAGAAAAGATCGACGCCGCCCGACTGAAAGTCGGGACCGCTTGGCAGAACCTGTGCGGGTATTTTGCCGGCATCGGGTTCGAAAGCAAACAGGCCCTCGCCTTCGATTTCTTCTTCGGTTTCGAGAAACCAGTCGCTGAAGAAAATTGCCTGCAATTCCGATACGGCAGGTCCTTCGATCCGCGCCATCAGTTCGCGGTTTGACATGGTCGAATTGACATGCGCCTCTACCATGTTCTGCGATCCGGTATAACCAATCCGACCGTCGATAACGGCAATTTTACGGTGATTGCGAAGATCGATCCGCGATGAGCGGCCACGTCTGAGCAGCGGCAGGATGCGATGCACTTCTATCCCGACTTTCTCAAGCCTTTTGGCAACTTTGCGCGATGACGTTATCGATCCCATGGCATCTATCAGAACGCGGCATTTCACGCCGCGTGCGTCCGCTCTTTCGAGCGCGGACATGACTTTCTTGCCGATGCGATCGTTGGCGAAGATGTAGAACTCAAGATGCACATGAAGCTGCGCGGCGTCGATATCCTCGACCATTGCGTCGACCATTTTTTCATAGTCGGGCAAAAGCCTTACCGCATTTCCCAATAGAGCGGGCAAGCGTCCCAGCGCGCTTGCCAGCGCGGACGACGGCCTGGAATTTGCGGGCAGTTCGGCTTCGGTAATTTCGTCGTCCAGTCCCGAACGGTCGATGATACGCGCGATGACTTTGGGCAGTTTGTCGAACAGGGCGCGCCGCTTTTTCGAATGCTCGGGCCGACCGATCACAAGATAGACAAGCATGGCCGGGATCGGAGCAATGAAGAATATCAGCAGCCAGGTTCGCGCCTCCGCCGCTGAACGGCGAAAGGGTACTATAACAAGAGCTCCGAGCCGTATAGACCAAGAAATAACGGCGAACCAGTTGGCGGCAGCAAATGCGAAAATAGCGGACATGAAAGAGTGTTTACGGCCCTTTATCCGGTGACGCAACGATTGGGGAAACTGGCGGAGAGTGCATTGCGAATTGCGGGCACGAATGGTGGACAGGATAGGATTCGAACCTATGTACGCTTGCGCGGGCAGATTTACAGTCTGCTGCCTTTAACCACTCGGCCACCTGTCCATCGGCAACGCGCATTCATAGCCATGAAAACATGTTGCGAAGGCGGGTCAATGGCGAATGAGAGCTTGCCTGTCAATGCTTTCTGGTGGAAAAGCACGCAATAATTAGGGCATATGAATGATGATCGGTAGATAGCGATAATGAAGCGCGACAAATGGCAAGGCCGCAAGCGCGGCAAGAATACACTGGGCGGCAAAGGCGGTCATAAAATTCCCCGATTCTGGGGCAAACACGCCGTATATGCCGCACTCGACAATCCGGAACGAACCGTGCGCAAATTATACGGCACGCATGTTGCAATCAGCGAAATTATTGTCCCCGAAGGCGTTGATGTCGAATATGCCGAGGCATCTGACCTGGCCCGCATGGTGCCCGGCGATGTACCGCATCAGGGGCTGGTTATCGAAATAGAGCCTCTGCCCGATCAGTATCTGGGCGACATATTGGAACAGGCAGACGGACGCCCGCTGGTTCTGCTCGATCAAGTCACCGATCCGCAAAACATCGGGGCGATATTGCGCTCCGCCGCCGCTTTCGATGCAGCCGCGATTATTACGCAGGACCGACATGCCCCCCTCGAAAATGGCACGATCGCCAAAGCCGCATCGGGCGCGCTCGAAACGCTGCCATGGGTGCGTGTCGTCAACTTGTCACGCGCGCTGGAGGAAATTGCGGCTGCCGGATACTGGCGCATCGGTCTGACTGGACATGCGGATATTTTATTGGCCGATGCGCTACCGGAAAATACGCCGGTCGCACTCGTTATGGGAGCGGAAGGTGAAGGCATGCGGCAGAATGTCGAGGGGCATTGCGACCAGCTCGCGCGCTTGCCCATTTCGGGCAATATGGAAAGCCTCAATGTTTCCAATGCCACTGCCATCGCGCTTTACGCAATCGCCACACGATAGAAACATTTGCGCAAAAGTATATTCGGATACATGCAAAAAGGAGGCGGATCACATGACCCGCCTCCTTTTGCATTGATCTGACGCAGCTTAACAAAAGCTGAGATATCCGACAATTTGATATTAGTTGACGGCGTCTTTCAAGCCCTTGCCCGCCTTGAATTTAGGCTGGGTGGATGCTTTGATCGTCATTTTTTCACCAGTGCGCGGGTTGCGTCCGGTGGATGCCTTTCGCTGTGTCACGGAAAATGTTCCGAAACCAACGAGACGGACTTCGCCGCCGCTGCTCAATGTCTTCGTGACGGTTTCGAATACAGCTTCAACGGCTTTGCTGGCATCTGCTTTGCTGAGGCCGCTGTGATCTGCGACTGAGCTGATAAGTTCATTCTTGTTCATACCTTGGGAACCCCCTGGTTATAGTTGATTATAAGAATCGCCGCTTTGGCTGATGCGAATAAGAACGAGATTTGTGTGACTGTAAAGAGAAAACCCCTAAGTTCCGCCATTCTTTCAGATTCTGTGCGATAATGTGACGAAAAAGCAAGCACAAAAGCCTATTCGCAACAATTGCTGCATCGCGGCATAAAAAATTCTGTCGCTTTTCATAATCAAACGATTGAGTCGCCTGACAATATTGGCGACTTCCCGCGCAACTAAATGCGTCTGATGCCGGTCAAGTCAACACATAATTACACTCACGTATATGGATTAATGCGCGATTGGGCTGATGGATTGTGCGCTACCGTGCGTGATCGGCTGCACTGCAAGTTCATCCGCGTCGCTCCAGTCAATCGGTGTCACCTTCTCCGTCAATGCGTGAGCGAGCACGTCATCGACATGCGCGACCGCGACGATTTCCAATCCTTTTTTGATATTTTCGGGGATTTCGGCGAGATCCTTTTCGTTTTCGGCAGGAATTAACACTTTAGAAATGCCGCCACGCAAAGCCGCGAGCAGTTTTTCTTTCAATCCGCCAATGGGAAGCACCCGTCCGCGCAATGTGACTTCGCCGGTCATGGCGACGTCGGAGCGCACGGCAATGCCCGTAAGCGTCGATACAATCGATGTGACCATGCCCACGCCAGCAGACGGACCATCTTTCGGGACCGCGCCCTCGGGCAAGTGAATATGAATATCCTTGCGCGCGAAAATGCTGGGTTTGATGCCATAGGATGGCGCCCGTGCACGCACGAAGGAAAAGGCCGTCTGAATCGATTCATTCATAACATCGCCCAAGGTGCCGGTAGTCTTCACCTGTCCCTTGCCCAGTACTGTGACCGATTCGATGGTCAGCAATTCCCCGCCGACCTCGGTCCATGCCAGGCCGGTTACCGCCCCAATCTGGTTCTCCTCGTCCCCCATGCCATGCCGGAATCTGCGCACACCGGCAAATTCGGAGAGATTGTCGGACGCAATCGTGACGCTTTCCGCTTCGCCTTCAAGAATTTTACGCAGTGATTTGCGTGCAAGCCGGGCGATCTCGCGTTCCAGCGTCCGGACACCGGCCTCGCGGGTATAATATCGGATCAGATCGCGCAGACCGTCATCTTTCAGCGTGAATTCCCCCTCTTTCAATCCGTGCGCCTCAACCTGTTTCTCGATCAGGTGCCGCTTGGCGATTTCGACTTTCTCGTCTTCGGTATAGCCTTCGAGGCGGATGATCTCCATCCGGTCGAGCAACGGCTGCGGCAGATTGAGCGAGTTGGCGGTGGTCACAAACATGACGTCGCTCAAATCGATGTCGATTTCGAGATAATGGTCCTGGAATTTGTCATTTTGTTCGGGGTCAAGCACTTCGAGTAGCGCGGAAGCGGGATCCCCGCGGAAATCCTGGCCCAGCTTGTCGATTTCGTCGAGCAGGAAGAGCGGGTTGGACTTGCCAGCTTTTTTAAGGTTGCTGACAATCTTGCCCGGCATCGAACCGATATAGGTACGGCGATGACCGCGAATCTCCGCCTCGTCGCGTACGCCGCCCAGCGACTGGCGCACGAATTCACGGCCCGTAGCTCGTGCGATTGATCTACCTAGCGAAGTCTTGCCGACACCAGGTGGGCCTACAAGACACAATATCGGGCCTTTCAACGTGTTGGTGCGGGTCTGTACCGCCAGATATTCGATGATGCGTTCCTTGACTTTTTCAAGGGCGAAATGGTCGTCGTCAAGCACTTGCTCGGCAATCTTGATATCTTTCTTGAGCTTCGATTTTTTGCCCCAGGGCAGGCCGAGTAGCGTATCGAGATAATTGCGCACCACGGTCGCTTCTGCGGACATGGGCTGCATACCGCGCAGCTTTTTCAGCTCTGCATTCGCCTTGGCCTTCGCTTCTTTCGATAATTTTGTCTTGTCGATCTTTTCGGCAAGCTCGGACAATTCGTCGCCCTCGCCTTCACCGCCAAGTTCGGACTGGATCGCTTTCATCTGCTCGTTGAGATAATATTCGCGCTGCGTTTTCTCCATCTGGCGCTTGACGCGGCCGCGGATTTTCTTTTCCACCTGGAGAACGCCCAGTTCGCCTTCCATAAAGCCGAACACCATTTCCAGCCGCTTGGCCGGATCGTTTTCAGTTAGCAAGGCCTGTTTGTCCGCGACTTTAACACTGATGCTTGCCGCAACCGCGTCAGACAATTTGGCGGCATCGTCGATTTCCGCCATCTGCACGGCATTGTCGGACGGCATTTTCTTGTTGAGTTTCGAATATTGCTCGAACTGGTCGACGACCGAACGCATTAACGCGGCGACTTCGGTTCCCCCTGCCGCTTGCGGAGCGACCAATTCGACCGTAGCAGTTGTAACATCGTCGGCTTCGGCCAGCGCGGTAAGCGTCGCGCGTTCCTTGCCCTCGACCAGCACCCTCACAGTCCCATCGGGCAGCTTCAACATTTGCAGGACGGTTGCCACTACACCCATGTCATACAAATCATCACGATCGGGATCGTCGCAAGCAGGATCGAGCTGCGACACCAGAAATATCTCCTTGTCCGTATTCATTGCAAGATCGAGAGCAGCGACAGATTTGTCGCGGCCGACGAATAATGGAACGATCATTTGCGGAAACACCACAATGTCGCGCAGGGGAAGAAGGGGAAGTGGCTGGTTCATATTCTATACTCAAGCTGGAAACGATAAGGATCACACGGCACCGGATATTCGCCCTGAGCGCATGAATATGGGAGGAAACAAGGATCGAAACAACCCATTCCCTGCAAGTGGGTTAGAACGGCATTTTAAACCCTTCGGGCAAATTCAGCCCGCTCGACATCTTGCCCATTTCGGCTTCGCTCGCCTTGTCGGCTTTGACGCGGCAATCGTTGAATGCTGCCGCAACCAAATCTTCGCAAATCTGCTTTTCCGATGCCTGCATCAAACTGTCGTCGATATCGACCGCAATCACGCGGCCCTTCGCCGTGGCGCGTATCTTGACCAAGCCGCCGCCGGCCACGCCCTCGACTTCGATCGATTCCAGCTTTGTCTGCGCTTCCGCCATCTGCTTTTGTACAGTTTGCGCAGCTTCCTGCGCGGCTTTCATCATTTCTTCCATGCTCTTCATGCGCTTTTGCTCCATTGTCCTGTGCCACCATCAGAGGCGGTATTGTCATCCAGCAGTTCCGCATCCGGGAAAGCCGCTTTTGCCGCCCGTACCATCGGCGAATTCAGCAACTCTTCGCGGGCCGCTTGTTTCTCAGCCTCAATCTGTTCGCCCAAACTAATCTGGGCCCGCCCCTCGCCTTTTTCAATCTGCCAGCGCGTTCCGGTAAGCTGCAGCAACACATCGCGCAACTGCGGCGCGAAATCCTGTCTGAACTCGGGCGATGTTTGGTACATCAGCTTGCCCGGCGCATATTCAACGACGCGCGCCCAGTCATGCAGCATCTGTGCAAGGGCCAGATTTCCTTTGCGATCAAGCCATTTGACAAATGCCGCATAGTCGCAGGGCGCATTGATATGCGAAACGGGCACGGGTTTAGCATCCGGGCTTTCGGTCTGGTTCTGCGGCAATGCCGTCCTGCCCTCGTCAATATCGCGGATCAGCTTGCCCGGATCCGGCATTGTGCTCGCGTGCAGCATACGCAACAAAGCCATCTGGCATGCCTGTTGCGGCATGGGCGCGCGTGCTACCTCATCATGACCTTTCAGCAAAAGCTGCCAAAGCCGGTGTAGCTGCGGGTTGCTGAGACGATCCGCCCATTCGGACAGTTCGGCCCGCTCTTCCGCACTTATTGCAACGTTTTTCAGCGGTCCGATCTTGGCGAGTGTCAGCTGATGCACATAATCCATCAGCGCGCGGATCAACGCCAGTGGCTCGACCCCCAGAACGTGTTGCTCGTCCATCGCGGCAAGAGTTTCTTCAGCGTCGCCCTCCAATATATGGCCTAGCAAGCGGCGCACGGCGCCCCGGTCCGACAGGCCGAGCATATCGCGCACCTGCGCCGCGGTGACATGCGTTTGCGCATCCTTGGCGTCGCTTTGCATATCGGCATGAGCGATGGCTTGATCCAGAATCGAGAGACCGTCGCGCACCGAGCCTTCCGCACCCTGTGCGATCATGGACAGGGCCTCGCGGTCGGCAACCACGCCCTCCTGCTGGCATACCATCGCGAAATGGTCGGTCAGCATATCCGCCGTGATGCGCTTCAGATCAAACCGCTGGCACCGCGACAATACCGTGATCGGCACCTTGTTGACTTCGGTGGTTGCGAACAGAAATTTCACATGCGCGGGCGGCTCTTCCAGCGTCTTGAGCAGCGCATTGAAAGCGTTTTTAGAGAGCATGTGCACTTCGTCGATTATATAGATCTTGTAGCGCGCCGATACGGCGGCATAGCGCACCGCCTCGATAATCTCGCGCACGTCGTCGACACCGGTATGGCTGGCGGCATCCATTTCGATCACGTCGATATGCCGGCCCTGGGCTATCGCCACACAGGGTTCGCACACGCCGCAAGGGTCGATCGTTGGGCCGCCCTGCCAATCCGGGCCGATGCAGTTGAGCGCCTTCGCGATCAGGCGAGCGGTGGAGGTCTTACCGACCCCGCGCACACCGGTCATCAGAAACGCATGGGCCAGCCGGTCCCGCTTGATCGCGTTGCCGAGCGTCTGCACCATGGCATCCTGCCCGATCAGTTCGGAAAATGTCTGCGGCCGGTACTTGCGAGCCAGAACGCGGTAATCGGCGTCTGTTCCCGATGTCTTTGGCGAAGATACATTTACAGCAAGATCCGGCGCATCGCCGAGTATAGAGGATGGCTCAACTTCTTCATTTTCGGCTTCGAATGATTTTGTAATCAAGGGAGATTTTTCGGGAATATCCATATTGAGCGAGGGCATGTCGCTGGATGTACCGCGCGAGGTGTCATGCAGCGGTGCATTTTCAATCTCTTTTTCGGCGTTTTTGTCGCGGGAATCATCCATGAAAGAAGTTTAGGCGCTCCGACGTGTTTTGTCGAAGGCCAATGTCCGCTGCAAACATATCCATTGTGGAACATATCCATTGTGGAAACAAGAATAGAAAAAAGTAGGAGACGAGCGACCCGCAGAAAAATCGTTGTGGCTGCTTCCTTCCGGATCTGACCAGATTGGCGAACACTGCGTCCACCCGACTCCCATCCGCCATATGGCGCGAGTTCCAGCAAATTGCAATAGCTGTAGAGTAGCGCGTTTTACTCAATCGTTGAGAACGAACGTAACCGCTAGAGTAACGCGCCACTCGTCGATCTGGTCGCCTTTAACAGTCGCCTTGGTATCCTTGACCCAGATGCCGGATATGCCCTTGATAGTTTTGGAAGCGCGCGAGAGGCCCGTTTTGACTGCATCTTCGATACTGACATTGGATGAGGAAATGATTTCGGTTACTTTTGCGACGGACATGCGCGCTCTCCTTTAATTGTGGAATCTAATCGACTAATGCGCCTCAACCCGTCTATGTTCCGGTGCGGTCCATTAAATGCGTGTCTCGGTTGCCATCATACTTTCCGCCGCGTGCCATGCGACGGCGGCGATTGCCGCATCCGCATCCGCACCCGCGGAATCCACTCTCGGCCGGTCCAGATATACCGTCAATATCGCCGGAAGACGCTGCGGCGAAAAAAGGACGGCGATATCGTTATATGCAGGTGCCGACGCCAGTGCTGTGCCCGTTTTATCGCCAACTTTCCACCCATCGGGAATACCGGCGCGGATGCGGTTCATTCCGGTTTTCACTTCTTGCATCCACCCCGTCAACATATCGGCATGTGCGACATTGCGGTCCGGCGATAGCAAAAGATTGTGCAGCAGTGTCGCCATGGCAAGCGGTCTGGTGGTATCGCGCGGATCGCCGATCGCGTTTTCGTTGAGGCCGGGCTCGTATCGGTCGAGGCGCGATACATCGTCGCCATGGCCGTGAAAGAAGCCCGTCAGCGCCTGCGGTCCGCCGAGCGCGCGCAACACGATGTTGGCCGCCGCGTTGTCGCTCAGTTCGACGGCCTTATAAGCAAGTTCATCCAATGTCGTGGCCTTTCCCGAAGCGGCAAGCTTTTCCGCATATGGCGCATAGGGCACAAGGTCTTCCCGCGACACAAACAGTTCCGCAAAACGGTCCAGCGAGCCGTCATCATGCGCCGCGAAAAGAGCCGCGGCCAAAGGGGCCTTGAAGGTCGAACACATGGCAAAGCGTTCGTTGGTGCGATGGCTCGCAATGACGCGCCCCTCATGTGACAACAATGCGGCTCCGATACGCCCGCCGATATTCCATTCGATCTGCGTAAATACAGGATCATCGGCCAGACTGGCCGACGCGGTCTTGGCATTTTTGACGCAGCCGCTAAGCCACAATAGTACCGGCATGGCAATCAGGGTGCGGCGATCAAGCATAACGGTCAAATCCCTTGCATATTATGGCTTTCGGACGGAATACGCACTGTCAGGCTGTCCATGCCTTCGGGCAGATATATCTGACAGGCGAGCCGAGAGGTTCGCGCCACACCCGCTGCCAGATCGAGCATGTCCTCTTCCATTTCCGTAGCTTCGGGCAGTTTTTCAAAATCGGCTTCGGCAACAATGACGTGGCATGTCGAACAGGCCATCTGCCCTTCGCACGTGCCCTCCAGCGGCTGATCGCTTAGCTGCGCGATATTGAGCAGGCGGTCGCCGGCTTTTCCAGACGCATGCGTCTTGCTTTTGCCATCGGCGCTGATGAAAGTGATTTTGGTCATTGCGGTCCCATAATGCTGGCGGCGGCTTTATTGAGCATGAATGCGGCTTGGGCAAGATCGTCCTGGGTTGTATATCTGCCAAAACCCAGACGAATGGAGGATGCGACTTGCGCCTGCGAAAGGCCAAGACCGGTCAGCACATGGCTTGGACGTCCCGAACCGCTGGCACATGCCGACCCGGCGGAAAACGCCACGCCGCGCACGTCGGACATGAGACGCGCGACATCCAAGCCGTCCCGGCGAATATTGAGATTGCCGCGATAGCGGTTCTGCACGGACCCGTTGATAGTCCAATCCGCAAATAGCTGGAGTGCCATCTCCCATAAATCCGCAACATGTCGTGCGTCCTGATCGAAGAGTTCGCGGGCAAGGTTCGCAGCAGCACCAAAGCCGGCGCACAAAGCGGGCGACTGTGTTCCAGAGCGTATGCCCGCTTCCTGTCCGCCGCCATGCAATAGCGGTTCCAAGAGGATTCCGTCGCGCCGCCAGAGCGCCCCGATGCCCTTGGGCCCATGAATTTTATGGGCGGACAGCGCGACCATGTCGACAGTGTCCGGTATGGGGATGCGGCCATAGCCCTGTACCGCGTCGCACAATATCAGCGCCCCGGCATTATGGGCAAGGTCAGCCAGCTCTTCTACCGGCTGGATGACGCCAATCTCGTTATTGACGAGCATGGCCGCAACGATAGCGGTGCTACCGTCGATTACAGCGCGCGCCGCCTCTGTATCGATCAAGCCATCGGCACAGACCGGCAGAAGCGCGAGCTCGTAACCCTGCTTTTCGAGCCAGAAGCACGTGTCGCGTACCGCGGCATGCTCGGTAACGATCGTGACGATCTTTCGGCGGCCTTGATCGAGCCTGGGCAATATTCCGCGCAAGGCAAGATTGATCGCCTCGGTCGCGCCGCTGGTGAAAATAACTTCGCCGCTGGGGTGCAGCAGACCGGCAATCTGTGCGCGTGCAACTTCTACCGTTGCTGCCGCCTTGCGCCCGGCGCTATGCGCACTGTGCGGGTTGGCAAACCCGTCCTTCAGCCAAGGCTCCATCACGGCATAAGCCTCGGGCGCGAGCGGCGTCGTGGCCTGATAATCGAGATATACCCAATTCGCCGTCATCTATATGCGCGCCCTGTCGTGGATCGACTTCCACATGTCGATAAAACGGTAGATATGTGCGCGGCTGGTTTCGGGACCGAAACTGACGCGCACAACTTCGTTCGCGGTCTGGTCGTCCCATCCCATGGCCGAAAGGACGTGGCTGGTCTTGAGCGTTCCGGATGAACAGGCGCTGCCGGCCGATACCGAAATGCCGGCAAGGTCAAACTGTATCAACTGCGCGTTGGATGGCACGTTCGGCATGCGATACCCGCTAATAGTCGGCAGACGTTTCGCATCGGCGGCGACGATTTCGCCGCCCGCCGCGACAATCGACTTGTCTAGCTGCTGCCGCAGGTCTTGGGCGCGTTCCAACCATGTCCGAGGGGCTTCTAGGGCCGCCGCCATCGCCAATATGGCGGGCAGGTTTTCGGTGCCGGAACGGTAACCTTTTTCCTGACCACCGGATGCATGGATGTGCGCCAAGTTTTTGACCAGCAACGCGCCTATACCCGGCGGACCGCCAAATTTATGCGCGGAGATGGAAATCATATCCGCATCGGGAAGCGCTATTTTCCCCGCCGATTGTGCACAGTCGCTGAATAGAATGGCTCCCGCTTCGCGTACTTTTGCGGCAATCGCCACCATATCCTGTGCGACGCCGGTTTCGTTGTTGACCGATTGTATCGCGACGAGCGTGTCTTCGCTGGCACCTTCCAGCTCTTTTGCCAGACACGCCAGCACAACTCGCCCCTGCAAATCGACGGCCAACGGCAACGCGTTTTTCGTAACCCGTAGCACCGCATCATGTTCGACAGGAAGCGTCAGGATACGCGACATTTTCGCACGGCCCAACGCGATCACAATGGCTTCGCTGGCCCCGCTTGTGAAGATGACTTCGCCGCTCCAGCCCAGCGCAGCCGCAATTCTTTTGCGCGCATTTTCAAGCGCCGCGCGCGCGTTGCGCCCGTCCATATGCGGCGAGGACGGGTTGGCCCATATTTCCATTCCACCGCCAAAGGAGGCACGTGCGGACGCGATTACCGGCGTGGTGGCGGCGTGATCCAGATATATGCGCTGCGCCGTCACCATTTTCGTATCCTGCGTCCGCTTTCCATGGCCCAAATCATTCTTACCTGTCCGTACCGCATTTTGTTGCACTTTTGCGTGGGCTTTCTATATAGCATGCACTTCAAAATCACAGCCCCTATAGGTATTGCATCCGTGCACCGCCTGGCGTTTTGCATATGTTTGGAAAAACACCACCCATGCCATCAGTCATTTTTCCCGGACCCGAAGGCCGTCTCGAAGGTCGTTTCAGCCCCGCGCTGCGTCCGCGGGCGCCCGTTGCGATGATCCTGCATCCGCACCCGCAAGGCGGCGGTACGATGAACGACCATATTACGCAGGCCATGTACAAGACATTCGTCAAGCGCGGTTTTGCGACCTTGCGCTTCAACTTTCGCGGCGTGGGCCGAAGCCAGGGCAGTTTCGATAATGGCATCGGCGAGCTGTCCGACGCCGCCGCCGCACTCGATTGGGTGCAAAGCTTCCATCCCGAAGCGCAGACCACATGGGTGGCCGGTTTCAGCTTCGGCGCGTTAATTGGCATGCAGTTGCTGATGCGACGCCCCGAAGTGCGCGGTTTCATATCCGTCGCACCGCCCGCAAATATGTACGATTTCAGCTTTCTCGCCCCCTGCCCCGCTTCGGGCATCATGGTCCAAGGCCTCGCTGACGAAGTGGTTTCGCCTTCGGCCGTACAGAAACTGGTCGACAAATTGCGTACGCAAAAGCACATTACTATCCATCATGATGAAATTCCGCGCGCCAACCATTTTTTCGAGCATGAACTGGACGATCTGATGAAATCGGTCGACAATTATCTCGACATGCGTCTCGCGCCCGACTCCCCTATTAAATAGGTTGAGCGAGAACAGCTAGTCACTCAACTCGTTTTTGACCGGCGAAACGCCGCGTTCGTTCGGAACTGACAGGATCGCCGCATTCCCGAGTAATATGGCGGCCAGTATCAGCATAAGCGTCGGCTGTTTTTTCGGACGGCCGATTCGTAGCAAATAGACTGCGCCGCCGATCAATGCGAACGCGCCAATTGTCATAATTCCAAGAGCGGTTTCGAGCATGGATACACCTTACGCGGGTCGTGCAGATTTTCAACTTTCCGCTTTATAAGGTGCGAAGCGCGGATCATCGATTGTCGCCTGATAATCCGCCACGATCTGCTTTTGCCGCGCGGAGATAGCTGCATAAAAATCGGGATGTGTGAATATATAGAAACGATCCGCTTCCACGCAGTCCGCCACCCATTCGCCCACCAGATCGGCCGGCATGCCGTTTTCGACGATCTGTGTGAGATTCTGTGATAGCGGATCGCTTGCTTCGGCAGGATTGCCGACTTTGGAAGGGGCACGCAATCCGCTTTTATGAATCTGGGTCTTGACCCATGCGGGACACAGAACACTGACGCCGATGCCTTTTTCCGGCAATTCTGCGAATAGACTTTCGCTATAGCCTACTACCGCAAATTTGGTGGCATGATAGGGCGCCATTCCCGGCATTGCGACGTGCCCTGCCATCGATGCGACATTAACTATATGGCCGCCCTCGCCATGCGATTTAAGCAGCGGCGTAAATATCTCGACGCCGTGCACAACGCCCATCAGGTTGATGTCGACCACCCATCGCCAATCACTGATGGGAATGGAACCGGTTTGCCCGCCGGATCCTACTCCTGCATTGTTAATCACCATATGCACTTTGCCAAAATGCGCGATAGTGGCATCCGCGGCTTTTTGCATTGAATTGTAATCGGCAACATCGCACTCAACGGTCGCCACACCGCCATAAGATTGTCTGAGTTTGGCAGCCGCCTGGTCCAATCCATCCCCGTTAATATCCGACATCATGACATTGGCACCCCGTGCCGCAAAACTGCGTGCCATTTCTATGCCCAAGCCAGATGCCGCGCCAGTGATAAACACGGTTTTGCCCGAAATCGATGTCATATGCTCTCTCCTTCACCGATATTCCCTAAGCAGACCTCATCCGCAAATGAGCCAGATGGTTACCGGTTACGCTTTGAGAGACATATGCCACATATATGTTCGGTAATCGCCTCTAAAGAAGGCTACACTCATAATGTGCTTAGAATAATTACGCCGTACGATGGAATCGAAAATGATGGTATAGGATAATCATCAGACGCTGTCCGCTTGTGCGGCATGTTTTCCTTCGGCAAACTCTTCGACAATTTTGGCACAAAATGCGGGCAGATCATTGGGATTGCGGCTCGTAACCAGTCCGTGATCCACGACCACTTCTTGATCGCTCCAGCGTCCACCCGCATTTTCGATATCCGTTTGCAAGGTCGGATAGGATGTCAGTTCGCGTCCGTTAACGACATCGGCCTCCACGAGCGTCCACGGTGCATGGCAGATGGCTGCCACGGGTTTCTTTTGCTTGAAAAAGCTGCGCACGAAATGAATCACCTCGTCGTTTCCGCGAAGTTTATCGGCGCCCACAGTACCACCGGGAATGACCAGGCCATCGAAATCATCGGCCGATACGTTGGCGATTGTTACGTCAATGGCGTAGCTTCCGCCCTCATCAAGATCACCATTGACCGTTTGCGCTTTTCCGGTTTCAAAACTGACAACGGTCACTTTGCCGCCCGCTTCTTCTACTGCGGCTTTCGGTTTGACGAATTCGGGTTCCTCGGTCCCGCGCGGGGAGATGAGTATGGCGATATTCTTTCCGTCGAGTTTCATGGGGGGCACCTTATTGCAAGAATTGATAAGAAAAGAAAATACGCAGAATTATTCATCTGGTTCCAAAGGTCCGTGCTTTCGTTACAGTTGTGTCCGGCAAACGATTAGGTCTGTAATAACGCAGCCCGATGCGGTTATAGCAGATAGACAGAGCACATCATCGCAAAGGAGTCCCCCAATGCCCACGCAAGTAAATCCGGCCAGTGACAAAAAGGGAAAGACCTATCCCGAACTGACCGCCGACCAGATCGAGACGAAACTGGAACGGGCGAAAACGGCTTATGGCGAATGGCGCAACAGCGATTATGAAACGCGCACCGCCCTGTTGTCCAAAATTGCCGATGCTTATGAAGCCAAGTGCGACGAGCTGGCCGAAATCATGACCTTTGAAATGGGCAAGCCCATAACGCAGGCACGCGCCGAAATCGAAAAATGTGCTATTGCGTTCCGTTATTACGCCCAGAACGGACCCGGCTTGCTCGCACCAATCGAACGCAAGCTCGACAGCGGCCGCTCGGTGGCACGCTGGTTGCCGCAAGGGCCGGTACTTGCGATCATGCCGTGGAACTATCCCTTCTGGCAAGCGGTCCGTTTTCTTGCGCCCACGATCATGGCGGGTAATGTCGGACTACTAAAGCATTCCAGCGTGACGCCGCAAGTCGGCGAAGCGATGGAGAATATGGTAACCGAAGCAGGCGGGCCGGAAGGACTGCTCCAGAACCTGCACATCCCCTCTTCCCAAGTCGCGGACCTGATCGCCGACGATCGTATCGTAGCGGTAACGCTGACTGGCAGCGAAGGCGCAGGCATCAAAGTGGGTGAAGCGGCCGGGCACAATCTCAAAAAAGTCGTGCTCGAGCTGGGCGGATCGGATCCCTTCATCGTCATGCCGAGTGCGGATGTCCAAGAAGCGGCCGAAATCGCGGTAAAGGCGCGTCTGCAAAATGGCGGCCAGAGCTGCATCTGCGCCAAGCGCATGATTGTGCACGAAGAAGTATACGACGCATTCATGGAAATTTTTACGACTGGTATGAAAAATTACAATATTGGCGATCCGATGGACGAAGACACGCAAATGGGTCCGATGTCGAGCATCGGCGCACGCGATGACATCGTCAAACAGCTGGAAAAGGCCGTGCAATCGGGCGCGATCAAATTGTTCGGCGGCGATGTGCTCGACAAGCCGGGGGCGTGGATGACGCCTGCGGTACTGACCGATATTCCCCGGGATACCGCCGTCGCGCGCGAGGAATTTTTCGGTCCTGTGGCGATGGTCTTCAAAATATCCTCGCTCGACGAAGCCATCGCGGTTGCCAACGACATTCCGTTCGGGCTCGGCTCGAGCGTATGGACCAAGGACGAGGACGAAAAAGAACGCTTCATCCGCGATATCGAAGCGGGCATGACGGCGGTCAACCAGATGCTTGCGTCTGATCCGCACGCCCCGTTCGGCGGCGTCAAACGCTCCGGCCATGGCCGCGAACTCGCCGCAGAGGGCCTGCATGAGTTCATGAACCTGAAAAACGTCATGCTGACGGAATAGTAGTCCGCACGAATGCGCAGGTAAATATCAACAGATAACGGGAAATGGTGCCCCTGGCCCGACTCGAACGGGCACTTCTTTCGAAACTGCATTTTTGATTCGACGGTATGGATTGTATGGCTAACGCAGTTAGGCTGGGATATTATTTTATCCCGGCCTAACGTGCCGAGTATCATTTAATTGTAGCGGTTAAGAAACCAATGTGCTCCTGCTGACGCTGACTGAATCATACGTAGCATTTCAATTTTGTTTCAATGATCATTGAGGTCGCTTGCGAAGCCGGCCAGGAACGTCGGGCATTTGTATGAAAATCGCGCTGTCGACGCCGCGCCCGAACCTAAGAAGTGGTGGCGTAATTCGTCCAGTTCGCTTGAGGCTTTTGCCTCAATTCTTTAAGGCCTTCATACATTACAGCGTCGTCATCTACGAGAGGCAGGTCCAGGGTCGCGTTGACTTACCACTAGGTACCCGCACTGAAACTCTCAAGATCCGCAAATGGATCTTAAGCTGAACAACAGCTTTTCCTCTTCGCTTCGCCAAAAGCGGCAATGCTCGGTGAGCCCATACTAAACCTTCGAGCTGCTGATCCGCCTATTACAACGTCAATATGATCCTTGTCGATCCGTTGCATCCAGAATGACCTTGACTGTTTCCTGTGGCTGATCCCACATCGGGAA
>JBGTHQ010000029.1:0-17465 GCA_041746135.1 Sphingomonadaceae bacterium
CATAGCTTCGCACCTAGGAAGCCTATAAATCCGCCATTTTCACGTATTTGCGATCCGACACGCACGGCCCGCCCGCGCCGCCGGAAACGAACCGGAAGGTCCCGCCGCCCCCGTGAAAGGTCCCGCCGGGCAAAAGTCGCAAAGGTCCCGCCACCGCACGCGGGATCTGCGGCGATGCCGGACAGGCGCGCGCAGGCGGGTGCACCGGACAGGATAACAGGCGCCTCGGGAAAGCGCGGGAGGTGGGCAGGGGAGAGCGCAAGGTCCGGCATGGGCGGAGCGTATCAGAGGCGGGGGTGTGTAGGACAGGATTTTTGAGATGGACGTAGGAGAAATTAATTTTTCTCGCATCCGATCATTTCCCGTGTATCTAATATCATAGCATCGAATTTGGGGAAGATTCTTGAGCAATAAAATATCTCAAAAGTCACGTTTCCTTATATTTTTTATTAATACATGTATATTTTACATAGCCTACATCTGGGCAAATTCTAAATTTAGCGTAGAAGCAGGCGGTCAGTCTTTGTGGCTTTTTTCTGCCTTAAGTTGGTGGTTATTGAGCCTTGTCTCTGCTCCATTTTATCGGCCCCCTAAGGATGCAATCGGAGCAGCAGTAGCAAATATAATCGTTTTAGCGACTTTGAGTTTTATAAAATCTGAAGAACTTCCTACGGAAATAGATTCACTACGTCTGGTGGCGATCTTTTATTCTACAGTCGTTGGCGCAAGCGCGCTATGCGCAGCAGTTTTTGTAAACAATAATACAACACCATTAGGCCGCACATTATTTCGATTTTCTGAGCGATTTTCCAACGGCGCCGTACTGTTCGGCCTTACTGCTTTCATTAGTATTTTTGGCTTTTACAATGATATAAATACTATTCTGGGTCTAACGCTTCTATGGCTTGTTTTTGCATTGCTTAAACCAGTAGAATTCATTTTTGAAACCATTCAAAATTGGCAAACTGAAAAAGCAAAAGGAGTAATTCAACGGTCGGGTGAAATTTTGAGGGTCGATGATCCAAATATAATTCGCGTTAAATTAGAAGAGTCCGAAATTTGGACTGATGATATTCACATTGCGAGTATGGCTAATGGTAAGCAACGTTATGTATTGCCATTGTTTGTGAATGTACAAAACAATGAAATTATGGGTACAGGATTATTAGTCGAAGAAAATGTGAATATAGATGCTCCGAATATCTCAGGCAGCGTTTTCAAAGCTGACGATCCCATGAAACGCCACGAAATACTATCCACATTATCTGGTGGAATAGAAAACACCGAATTGATCGGTTTTGTAGTCGAAGGCTCAGAGATTTCAGCGATTAAATTTGAAGTGGCACTTAGCTCTAACCTTAAAAAAGGTGCTGTGCTGTTCTGTATTATTGAGCAAACTGCCATTTATTATCAGATAATGAATGCAAGCACATCGGAAGAAAATTTCCAGCAAAATCCCCGTGGAACGCACATTGTTAATGCCGTACAATTAGGAAGTTGGAACAACAAGCACGGATTTAAGACGTTCTCGTGGTTGCCGAGAATGAATCTGCCTGTTTTTAGTGTTAGCGAAGACCGTGAGCTTGAGTTGGACATCAGTGATGGTCAATTTGAGCTCGGTCATATTCCCGGAACTAAAATAAAAACCAAAGGAAATCTTCCAGACCTAATCAGCTATCACACGGCAATACTTGGTGTCACAGGCACCGGAAAAACAGAGCTGGTATTTGACCTAATCGAAGAGGCCTTACATCAAGGTACTAAAATCATATGCGTGGATTTGACCGGTGAATACCGCAAAAGATTGGATCACTTAAATCCTGATAAGATAGGACTCAAAAAGGATTTTGCCGATAAGTTAGAACAAAAACTTTTTGACGTAGATACAGGTGCGTTTTCAGCTGGAGAGGAAAAAAAAGCTTTAAAAGAATTCCAGACAATAATCCGTGAAATTGCGAAGAGGCAAGTTAGTAATTTTTTATGTATGCCAGGCTCCAAAGTAGCTCTTTTTGAGTTGGCGGAAGTAACAAATACTAGCGCAACATTGTTAGCAACTGAAATATACCTTTCAGAAGTTATGCTTTGGGCAAGAGCTAATCGCAAAAGCCGTAGAATATTGATAGTTTTAGAAGAAGCGCATACTATTATTCCTGAAACTTCAGGCTCGGGCATGAATTTTGCGACGCAGGCTGTCGTAAGTAAAATTGGCCAAATTGCGCTACAAGGCAGAAAATATGGAGTTGGTCTATTTATTGTATCGCAACGAACAGCACTAGTCAGCAAAACTGTGTTATCTCAATGTAATACGTTTTTAACACATAATTTAGTGGATCAGACAAGTCTTTCTTTCCTTATGAATATCTATGATGCGGGATATGTTAAAGCCATTCCGAATTTGAAATTTTTGGAGTTTATTGCTTTTGGAAAAGGGGTGATAAGCGAAAGACCGCTTTTATTACAAAGAGAACATGTAGAAGCTAAAAAACTCGCTAGCAAAGAATTAGATATTTTTATTGATATTAATCAAAAGATTAATAATCAACAGAAAGTGCCAGTAGATAAAAGCGATGCAGAAAATACTAAAAATGAAATTATGGCTAAAACGAAATCCGCCAGAGCAAAAGATATTTGAAGGTATGTTTGTAACATTGCGTGATTATCCCCCATCCGCTAAACCCTCTCCTACACACTGATTCACACCAAGCCGCCCGTACCCTGTGTGCCCGTCCCGCTTCCATGCCGACGCCGCGCAATTCCCCAACGGGCCAGACCGCCATTTTGACACGGAGAGTTTTATGACGACCATCGGACACGATACATTGGGTACCCGCGACAGCATGGATGTCGGGGGGGAGACGGTCGCCTATTACTCGCTGGCCAAGGCGGCGGAAAAGCTGGGCGATATCTCGCGGCTGCCCTTTACGCTCAAAGTCCTGCTGGAAAACATGTTGCGGTTCGAGGATGGCGTGACCGTCACGACCGATGATGCGCAGGCGGTGGTCGACTGGCAGAAAAACGCGCGCTCCGACGCGGAAATCCAGGACCGGCCCGCGCGCGTATTGCTCCAGGATTTTACCGGCGTGCCGTGCGTGGTCGATCTGGCGGCGATGCGCGACGCGATGAACGCGCTGGGCGGCGACGCGCAGAAAATCAATCCGCAGGTGCCGGTGCATCTGGTCATCGACCATTCGGTGATGGTCGACGAATTCGGCACGCCGCAGGCATTCGAGCATAATGTCGAGATGGAGTATAAGCGCAATATGGAACGGTACGAGTTCCTGAAATGGGGCAGCAAGGCGCTCGACAATTTCTATGCGGTGCCGCCGGGCACGGGCATCTGTCACCAGGTCAATCTGGAAAATATCGCGCGCGGCGTGTGGTCGTCCGATGCGCCCGACGGCAGCCATGTGGCCTATCCCGACACGTGCGTCGGCACCGACAGCCATACGACGATGATCAACGGGCTGGGCGTGCTCGGCTGGGGCGTCGGCGGGATCGAGGCCGAGGCGGCGATGCTGGGCCAGCCGGTCAGCATGCTGATCCCCGAAGTGGTCGGGTTCAAACTGACCGGCGAGCTGGCCGAGGGGATTACCGCGACCGACCTGGTGCTCACGGTGACGCAGATGCTGCGCACCAAGGGTGTTGTCGGGCGGTTTGTCGAGTTTTTCGGCCCCGGCGTGGCCTCGCTGTCGCTCGCCGACCGCGCGACGCTCGCCAAAATGGCGCCCGAATATGGCGCCACCTGCGGCTTTTTCCCGATTGACGACAAGACGCTCGACTATATGCGGCTGACCGGCCGCGAGGAACAGGTGATTGCGGTCACCGAGGCCTATGCCAAGGCGCAGGGCCTGTGGCGGCATGACGATGCACCCGACGCGGTCTATACCGACACGCTGACGCTCGACATGGGCGAAGTGGTGCCGTCGCTCGCCGGGCCGAAACGCCCGCAGGACCGGATCGCGCTCAGCGAACTCGACGAGGGCTTCAACAAAGATCTCAACGCGGTGTTCGGACGGCCGGCGGAGGGCGCGCAGGTCGCGGTCGACGGCGCGGACTATACGTTCGGCGACGGCGACGTGGCGATTGCCGCGATCACCAGCTGCACCAACACCTCCAACCCCGCGGTGCTGGTCGCCGCCGGTCTGGTCGCCAAGAAAGCGCGCGAAAAGGGCCTGTTCGTCAAGCCATGGGTGAAAACCTCGCTCGCGCCCGGATCGCAGGTGGTGACCGATTACCTGATCGCCGCGGGCCTGCAGGACGATCTCAATGCACAGGGCTTCAACCTGGTCGGCTATGGCTGCACCACCTGTATCGGCAATTCCGGGCCATTGCCGCCCGCGATTTCCAAGGCGATCAACGACAATGACCTGATCGCCGCGTCGGTCCTGTCGGGCAACCGCAATTTCGAGGGGCGCGTTTCGCCCGACGTGCAGGCCAACTATCTCGCCAGCCCGCCTTTGGTGGTCGCCTATGCGCTGAAAGGCACGGTGCGCGAGGATATCTACGCCACGCCATTGGGGCAGGGCAGCGACGGTGCCGACGTGTTCCTGAAAGACGTGTGGCCGACCAATGCCGAAGTGCGCGGCATGATCGAAACCCACGTCAATCGCGACATGTTCCAGGCGCGCTACGCCAATGTCTATGACGGCGACGACCAGTGGCAGGCGATCGACGTGACCGGTACCGATACGTTCGCATGGCGCGAGGGATCGACCTATATCGCCAACCCGCCCTATTTCGAAGGTATGACGATGGAGCCTGCGCCGGTGCAGGATATCAACGATGCCAAGGTTCTGGCGCTTTTGGGCGACAGCATCACCACCGACCATATCTCCCCGGCCGGCAGCATCAAGGCGGACAGCCCGGCGGGCAAGTTCCTGATGGAGCATCAGGTCGCCAAGGCCGATTTCAACAGCTATGGCTCGCGCCGCGGCAACCATGACGTGATGATGCGTGGCACGTTCGCCAATATCCGCATCAAGAACGAAATGGTGCCGGGTGTCGAAGGCGGCATGACCAAGTATAAAGGCGAAGTCATGCCGATTTATGACGCCGCGATGAAGCACAAGGAAGACGGCAACCAGCTGGTCGTCGTGGCGGGCAAGGAATATGGCACCGGGTCGAGCCGCGACTGGGCCGCCAAGGGCACCAACCTGCTCGGCGTGCGCGCGGTGATCGCGGAAAGCTATGAGCGCATCCACCGCTCCAATCTGCTCGGCATGGGCGTATTGCCATTGCAGTTCGAGGAAGGCACGACGCGCCAGACGCTGGAGCTGACCGGCGACGAAAGCTTTACCGTGCGCGATATCGCCGGCCTCTCGCCGCGCGAAACGGTCGAAGTCATCGTGACCCGCGCCGACGGCAGCGAAGTGACATTCAACGCGCTGTGCCGGATCGACACCGAAAACGAGATGGAATATTACCGCCATGGCGGCATCTTGCAGTATGTGATCCGCAACCTGGCGAGCTAAGCCAGTCACTCTTCCGTCATTCCCGCGAAAGCGGGGAGTCGGAGACGACCGCAGGTCAATCCATTTCCTGACCGTTCATCGCGATGCGCGTTCAGGAAATGGACCCCAAATCGCGTTGGGGGTGACAGTTTTGGTTTTTGCGAATATTGCGAAGTTATTGATTTATGTTGCTGAATTGGCGGATCAAAATAAAGCATATTTTAAATATTTTGCTTGATGATGCCGGGATGACGAAAATCAAGTCTCCGACCCAGAAATGCACCGGCTGCCGCGACGGGCAGGCGCTTGATTTCGATATCGTCATGGCTTTCCAGCCGATATTCGATATCCGCACCGGACATGCCTGGGCGTATGAGGCGCTGGTGCGCGGCGCGGACGGAACGGGCGCTTGTGAGATACTGGCGCGGGTAACGGAGGCCAACCGCTACAAGTTCGACCAGCGCTGCCGCGTGGTCGCGATCGAGCAGGCGGTGGCTCTGGGGATCATGGACGGCGACGCGAAACTGTCGATCAATTTCATGCCCAATGCGATTTACGAACCGCTGGCCTGCATCAAGCTGACGCTGAAAACCGCCGCGAAGCACCAGCTTCCGCTGTCGCGGCTGATTTTCGAATTTACCGAACAGGAAGATATGGACGATTGCGGGCATATCCAGAAGATCGTCGATTGTTACAAGAGCATCGGACTGGGCACCGCGCTCGACGATTTCGGCGCGGGCTATGCCGGGCTCAACCGGCTCGCCTGCCTTCAGACCGATGTCATGAAGCTCGACATGGAACTGATCCGCGATATTGACACCAGCATGCCGCGCCGGATGATCGTCGAGGCGATGGCCGCGCTGTGCCGCAAAATGGGCATGGAGGTCGTGGCCGAAGGCATCGAGACGCAGGCCGAATGCGATGCGTTGCGCGATATCGGCATATATATGATGCAGGGCTATTATCTGGCGCGGCCCGCGCTCAATGCTTTTCCCGCGATGAAACAGGATACATACGCGCATATCTACGGTCAGCAGAAACGCAGACACGCCTGATTTTCCTACCCTGTCGGTCTCCCCACAGGTTATAAAAGGCTCCGGTTTGCGCCGGAGCCTTTTTTTGTTTTGGTTTGTCCCGACCTATCAGCGTTTACCAGCGCTCGTCCAGAAACGGATAGTCGGTATAGCCGATTTCGTCGCCGCCATAGAATGTATCGGGATTGGGTTCGTTTTCGTTGGCGCCGCGGCGATAGCGCTCGGGTAGGTCGGGATTGGCGATAAACGGGCGCCCGATCGTTACCGCATCGGCATGGCCGCTTTTGACCGCGTCGGCCGAACTGTCCGCATCGTAACCGCCATTGGCGATATAAAAGCCGTTATACAGTTCGCGCAGATCCTTGATAAGCTGACGGTCGCTTTCTTCCTGCTCGCTGCCGGGGAATTTCTCGACGACGTGCAGATAGGCGAGCTGGCGTTTGTCGAGCATGGTATAGACCGCGCTGAAGAGCGCCTTGGAATCGCTGTCACTAATATCGCTCATCTCGCCCAGCGGAGAGAGGCGCACACCGATGCGGGTATTGTCCCACACCTTGCTGACCGCATCGAGCACTTCGGTCAGCAGCCGCATCCGGTTGTCGATCGAACCGCCATATTCGTCGGTGCGGGTGTTGACGCCGTCCTGCAAAAACTGGTCGAGCAGATAGCCATTGGCGCTGTGCACTTCGATCCCGTCAAAGCCCGCTTCCTTGGCGGCCTGGGCGGCGGTCACATAATCGGCAATGGTCTGTTCGATACCGGCTTTATCAAGCGCGACCGGCTTGGATACGTCCTGGAAACCCTCCTCGGTAAAAGTCTGCGCCTTGGCCTGGATATCGCTCGACGATACCGGCTGTTTGCCCTCGGGCAAAACCGAGACGTGGCTGATCCGGCCGACATGCCACAGCTGGCAGTATATACGACCGCCTGCGGCATGCACGGCATCGGTGATTTTCTTCCACGCGGCGATATGCGCGTCGGTATAGATGCCCGGCGTGTCTTTATAGCCTTTAGCCATAGCCGAAATCTGCGTCGCTTCGCTGAGGATCAGGCCGGCCGAAGCGCGCTGGCCGTAATAGGTTGCGGCTATGTCGCGCGGCGTACCATCGCCGTGTGCACGGTTGCGGGTCAGCGGCGCCATGAACACACGGTTGGGGACATTGAGGTCGCCCATGATGACGGGGTCAAACAGCTTTGCGGTATCGGTCATAAAATCTCCGGTTCTCGGTTGGGGAAAGGAAAGGGCACGAGTGCACCCGTTTCATATTGCAACGCAGCATGGGAGCGATCGTTCCGCTACCGGGAGCGGGGGAAAACTATCCCCGGAAATAGGTTTTGTTTAGGAACTTTCGTCGCGTGCGGCCCGTTAGTGGGGCAACACCATAATTAACCTAAAGCAAGGAATTTCCGCATGAGTGACGCACTGAAAACAATCGATCCCACCACCGGCAAAGCCCTGAAAAGCTATCCCATGATGACTGACGGCGAACGCGATCAGGTCATTACCGACAGCCATGCCGCATTCCTGAAATGGCGGATGGAAACCCCTGAAGCGCGCGCCAAGGTTATCAAGGCGATCGGACAGGGACTGCGCGGCAATAAGGACGAGCTGGCCAAGCTGATGACGCAGGAAATGGGCAAGCTGCTCAAGCAGAGCGAGCAGGAAGTCGATCTGGTCGCCGGAATTTGCGATTGGACCGCGGCCAACGGCCCCGACAATCTGAAAGACGAACACCGCGAACTGCCACAAGGGCAGGGCAAAGGCATTATTACCTACGCGCCGATGGGCGTGATTTACGGCATCCAGCCATGGAATTATCCGGCTTATCAGGTGGTGCGCTATTCGATCGCCAATCTGATGGCGGGCAATTCGGTGCTGCTCAAACATGCCGAAAATGTCACCGGCACCGGGCTGTTGCTCGAGAAAATCTACCGCGAGGCCGGTCTGCCCGAAAACTTGTTCCGCGTGCTGAAAATCAGCCATGACCAGTCCGATGCCGTGATCGAGCATGATTTGATCCGCGGCGTTACGTTGACCGGAAGCCCGACCGCGGGTGAGGCGATCGGCGAACTGGCGGGCAGGAACCTCAAGAAAACCGTGCTCGAACTCGGCTCGAACGACGCCTATATCGTGCTCGAGGACGCCGATATGGAAAAGGCGGTCAAGATGTGCGTGATGGGCCGTGTCTATAATAACGGCGAAACCTGCATTGCGGCCAAACGCTTCGTCGTGGTCGACGCGGTTTATGATGAGTTCAAGGAAAAGTTTGTCGAAGCGATGAAAGCCGTCAATATCGGCGATCCGACCGACAAAGATTCCAAAATGGGTCCGATGGCGCGCGAAGATCTGCGCGATGTCCTGCACGAACAAGTCGAGCAAAGCGTCAAGAACGGTGCCGAAATCCTGTGCGGCGGAGAGGTGCCCGACCGCGATGGCTGGTATTACCCCGCCACCGTGCTCGGCAATGTCACACCCGGACAGCCTGCCTATGACGATGAGCTATTCGGCCCGGTCGCTGCGCTGATCCACGCCAAGGATGCAGACGATGCGATGCGGATCGCCAATGACAGCCGCTTTGGCCTGGGCGGCGGGATCATGAGCGAGAATATCGAGCGTGCGACCGAACTGGCGCAGAAACATTTCGACACCGGCATGGTGTTCATCAACGGCTTCGGTCTTGCCGTGCCCAACATGCCGTTCGGCGGCGTCAAGGATTCGGGCTATGGCCGCGAACATGGCGGTTTCGGCATGATGGAATTCGTCAATGTGAAAGCGGTGATGATCCAGGGTTAAGCCTTTAGATCATATGATATAGAATATAGCGGGTTGGCTTTCGGGTCAGCCCGCTATTTTCATTTTCGGCATCGGCTGTGTCGCGCGGTCATTGTCGGCCAGCGGCGTATCGGGTTTGTGCAAGCCTGCAAATATCGTATCGATCACCGTGGCCAGCCGCGCCCGGTCGGCACTGTGCATCAGCATCATCATAACGTCGGGGTTGCAGAACGGCTGCACCATCAGGTTGATGAGCGAGACGGTCTCGTCGATTTCCAGCCCGCGAAAATGCCCTTCCTCCATCGCCTGCGCTATGATCATCGCCTGATAATGGTCGGCCAGATCGATATAGCCGCGCACGACCTCGATATGCTGCTGCCCCAGTTGCATATAGGCGGCGAACATTGCGGGATCGCTTTCGTACCGCTGGCGCATGATATCGAGCCGGTCGGCGAAAAACGCATACATCTTGCCGTGCGCGGGCAGGTCGGACGCAACGACGTTTTCCATGATGACGTGCAGCTCCTCGAACCAGCGCCCGGCCATCGCTTCGGCCAGCTCGTCCTTGTTCGCGAAAAAGCGGTAGACATTGGATTGCGACATGCCGGCCGCCTGCGCGATGTCGGTCATGGTAAAATCGACCGCCCCGCGCTCGCGGATCATATCCTCGCAAATTTCCAGCAGCCCGGACTTGGTGGCATCGATATCGACCGGAGGGCGGGGCATGGCAGGTCCTTTACGATGAGAGCCCGCCGATATTATGATAAAAACGGAAATTTATCAATAACGGAATGGAGCGAAAACTCGAGATGGCTGGCATACATCCGATCGGTAGTATTATAGTGCCAATTTCCGTTGTTGGGTAAGAAACAGAAGTTTAGGTTAGGTATCTCGTACCCATGCTGTTTTAACGCGATTATTGTTCCAGCGAACCTCTATAATCCAAATATCCATGAAGCTTGGACACAGGTGCCAATCGCTCGTCAATGTGTCCATATTTTCATGTTCCGGCTCTCCAAGAAGGCGGATAAGGTTGCTTCGCGTCCTTCCGACAATCCCAACTCTCAGCTGAAGATCCGCTACCATCGCACATCGAGCCTTGCTCCATGTGTCAGCAGTCTTCCAGCGTTCGGAATTAAAGAAACGTGGAAAGGTTTCGGTATACGGCCCACCCGCAATGTAAGCCACAGGTATAAGAACAAAAACTAAAAGCATGGCGGCGCAACCTAGGGCGCGGTTTTTCACACTCATATTATAGGTCATTCGCATACCAGTAGCAGCTATTACACTCTATCGCTACTGACTCCTTAGCGGCCACCATCCACCTGTACAGCGCCCACCCAAATCACCCGAGCGCCGCGCGTAGCCATTCCGGCGCTTGTCCCGCATCTATAGCATCCACGCGGCGGTGTTCGACCGACAGGCCGAGCTCGGGATAGGCGATGCGCTGGCGTTTTTCGTCGGCCTGGTCCAGCGGCACCACCACCATGCGGCGGTTGACCTTTTGCCGGTAGTTCATCCGCGCGGTATTTTCCTGCCCGACGTAACAGCCTTTGGTAAAGCTCACGCCGTTCAGCTCGGCGGCATTGCATTCGAGCCACAGCGTCTTGTCCTGCCCCAGTTCGGCCTGCCCCTCGGTCACGCCGAGCGACAGGCGGTGGGCGTGATAGGCGGCATCGGCGCTGTTTGCAGGATCGGGGGAAAGCCAGCGTTTGCCCAGCGCGGGCAGGCGCGGGTCTTGCACGCCTTCATCGCCCTCAGCCGCCCAGTGCACCGACAGGCTATCGTCGCGCGCAATCGCGATCTTGCGGCGCAGGCGATAGAGCGTGAGCCGTTTGGCCAGCGCATCGGCCACATCCGCTTCGCAATCGACCAGTATGTCCTGCGGCCCTTCTGCCCACAGGATAAAATCGTACAGCGCCTTGCCCTGCGCGCTCAGCAACGCGGCCCATTGCGGCGCCTCGGGCTGCACCGCGCTCATATCCTGTGTGACGAGCCCCTGCAAAAAGGCGCGCACGTCTTCGCTTTCGTCGGCCGGCGAAATTCTGATCAGGGCGCGGGTTAATTGGGTGGCATTGGTCATGGGGATTAGGTGGCGCAGATGGAGTGCGGTTTCAAGTATGGATAAAAAGCCCTTCCCATTCAGGGCAGGGGTTGGGGTGGGGAATGAAATCGGATATGGAGCATGAAGTTTGGCCGCAAACCCACCCCCGGCCCCTCCCCTAAAGGGGAGGGGGGAGAATGACATGACCGACACCATCACCATCCGCCGCCCCGACGACTGGCACGTGCATCTGCGCGATGGCGATATGTTGGATGCCGTGGCGAGATATACTGCGCGGCAATTTGCCCGCGCCATCGTGATGCCCAACCTGTCGCCGCCGGTGACGAGCGCCGCGGCCGCCTCGGCCTATCGCGACCGGATCATGGCGGCGGTGCCGGACCATCCGGACTTTACGCCGCTGATGACCTGCTATCTGACCGACGGCACCGATGCGGACGATCTGGCGGCGGGCCATGCCGATGGCATTTTCACCGCGGCCAAGCTCTATCCCGCGGGCGCCACCACCAACAGCGCGCATGGCGTAAGCGACGTGGCCCAGATCATGCCCGTGCTCGAGCGGATGGCCGATATCGGCATGCCGCTACTGATCCACGGCGAAGTCACCGACAGCGATGTCGATATTTTCGACCGCGAGGCGGTGTTTATCGAACGCACGCTTGCGGGCCTTGTGCGCGATCTGCCGCAGCTGAAAATCGTGCTCGAACATATCACGACATCACAGGCGGTCCAGTTCGTAGCCGATGCCGGTGCGAATGTCGCCGCGACGATTACGCCGCAGCATCTGCATATCAACCGCAATGCGATGCTGGTCGGCGGCATCCGCCCGCATGCCTACTGCCTGCCCGTCGCCAAGCGCGAAGCGCACCGGCTGGCGCTGCGCGGCGCAGCGATATCGGGTTCGCCCAAATTCTTCCTCGGCACCGACAGTGCGCCGCACATGATCGAAGCCAAGGAATCCGCCTGCGGCTGCGCGGGCATATTCAATGCGCCCTATGCACTCGAAAGCTATGCCGCCGTGTTCGACGCGGAAAATGCGCTGGACAGGCTCGAGGGCTTTGCCTCCGAACACGGTCCGCGTTTCTATGGCCTGCCGCTCAATGACGGCACGGTCACGCTCGAGCGCGGGGCGGTGCAAGTGCCCGCCAGTCTCGATGGCGCGGGCACGCGGATCGTGCCTTTCCATGCGGGAGAGGAATTGGGCTGGCGGATTAAAGGCTCGTAAAATGTTCCGCTATGGTGGTCAAGCCGGCTGTGCGATGCGGCGCGAGCGGATCCAGCCATTGGCCGAATAGATGATCAGGCTGGTCCAGATCAGGCCGAAACAGACGAGGTGCGCCCAGGTCAGCGCCTCGTGATAGACGAACACGCCGAGCAGGAACTGGATCGTCGGGCCTATATACTGGACGAAACCCAAAGTGGCGAGCGTCAGTTTCTTGGCGGCGGCGGCGAACAGCAGCAACGGTACCGCGGTAATCGCGCCGCCCGCGATCAAAAGCATATCGGTGCGCGTGTCGAACCCGAAACCGGGGCTGGCATCGTACACCCATGCCCATGCGGCAAAACCGGCAGCAAGCGGGAAGAGCAGGGTAGTTTCGACCGTCAGCCCGGGGATCGATCCCACCGGCGCGACTTTGCGCACCAGCCCGTACAACCCGAAACTGAGCGCGAGCGCGAAGCTGATCCAGATCGTGGCGAGCGTTTCGACCGCCAGCACCGATACGCCGATGGCGGCAAGCGCGACGCACAGCCATTGCACGGGCCGCAATTTCTCGCCCAGAAAGACCGAGCCGAGCACCACGTTGAGCAATGGGTTGAGATAATAGCCGAGACTCGCCGCCAGAATCTGGTCTTGATAGATCGCCCAGATATAAATGAGCCAGTTGGCGGCGATCAGGAACGAGCTTAAGAACAGCATGGCGCGCGTACGCGGGTTCGCCAGCGCGGCGCGATATTCGCCCATGCGTCCAACGGCCCACAATACCACCAGCAACATGCCGACCGACCAGACGATCCGGTGCGACACGACTTCGAGCGCGGAGACGTGCTGCAACTGTTTGAAAAACAGCGGCATGAAGCCCCAGATCGCATAGGTGATGACCGCCTGGATCAGGCCGGATTTGGAGGATGTGGGAGCGGAGGCGGCTGTCATGCCGCCGCGTCTAGATGATGCCGCCGCCTAAAGATAGCCGGACAATGCCCACAATCAGCGCAAGCAGACAGATATTGCGTCCGGTATTCGATTTCGAGACCAGACCGAAGATTAGCCCGATCACCGAAAAGGGAATAATCAGCCAGTTGGCCCAGCCGAGCAGAGGAATGAAAGCAATCGCGGTGAACATAAGCGCGATCACGCCGATCATGATAGAAAGTAAATTGGCCATGTGTATTATATCGGCAAGTCAGCGGGAAAATGCAAGTGCCAATGGCGCAATTTGGGATAGCGCGCATGAATTTTATCCGCGTGTTATGGCACGCTTGCATAAACTTACTCGGCTCGTCGCAAAAATGCGCAATCTGTCGGATCGGTTGCCGAATGTTCAGCTAACCTTGGTTATTTATGAACATAGTTAATCATCGGATAGGAGAAAGACCATGAAACACAGATTTTTTGCGATTGCTTCCGCACCGCTGGCGCTCGGCACGCTGGCCCTCGCGGCACCCGCTGTGGCAGCGGCGCCGGTTTCGTCCTCCGCCGGGGCGGGCATGACTCAGTCCGCAACCTATTTGCCTTTTGACGCCCATGACGAGGGCGCAGTCAACCATGGCCGCAAGAAATACAAGAAACGCAAACATAACTCCTATGGCAGCGGCGATGACGACCGGTATTATAACGCGCGCTATGACAATGACAGATACGACCGTGACCAATATGTGCGCGCCGACACGCAAATCTGGCGCGACCGCCGCGATGGGCGCACTTATTGTCGCCGCGACGACGGCACCACCGGTCTGCTGATCGGCGCCGGAGTCGGCGGCCTGATCGGCAACGAGATAGCGGGCCGGGGCGACCGCACATTGGGCACGATATTGGGTGCGGCGGGCGGTGCCATATTGGGCCGCACAATCGACCGCGGCAATTACCGCTGCCGCTGATCGTATCTGCAAATCCAGGGCCGATGCCGGCATGTTCCGGCGTCGGCTTTTTGCGTGGATTGGCTATCAGATCCAAATAGATTGCGAACTTTTTTGAACGGTTCGTCGCAAAAGGCGATTTCTTACGAATTGGTTATTAACCGTTCATATTAACTACGCTATTTATGAACATGCAGCCACCCACCGCTCACTGCACCGGTCCAGTATTTTGGAGAATGTTATGAAACGCGCACTATTTGCCTTATTTTCCGCTCCGCTCGCTGTCGGTGCCATGGCGTTGTCGGCGCCCGCAATGGCAGCGACATCCTTGGCCGCGCCTGCGATCAGTGTCACCGCAAATGCCGGTCCCGTATGGACCGGATGGAATACGGACAGCGCCGCCCAAAGCCGCCGCTATCGTCCGGGCGACTATTATGGGCGCGGCGATCGCTACCGTGATGACCGCTATCGCGATGACCGTTACGACCGGGACCGGTACGACGATGACCGCTATGACGACGATCATCATGACGATGACAATTATCAGCGCAACCGCTATCGCGACCAGCGCCGCTATGACGATCGCCGCTACAGTCAGAACCGGTACAATCAAAACCGCTATGATCAGCGTATCAATGCCAATACCCGCGTCTGGCGCGATCGGCGCGATGGCCGTTATTATTGCCAGCGCGACGATGGCTCCACCGGTTTGATTATCGGCGGCGCCGTCGGCGGGCTGATCGGTAACGAAGTGGCCGGCCGCGGCGACAAGCTGCTCGGTACCATATTGGGCGCGGCGGGCGGCGCACTGCTTGGCAAACATATCGACCGGGGCAATTATCGCTGCCGGTAAATCCCATCCTCTCCGCATAAGGAGGATATGATCAGGCCAGTCTTCTCCCCCTTCCGGGAAGGCTGGCCTGTTTTGTTTTGGCTATAGTGCGGATGACCGCGGGTCCTGCGCAAAGCGTACAGAGACCGGCGCACGGGATCGCGCACATGCGGAAATGTTTAGAAAAGGTAGTGTGTTGCTTCGCGTTCGAAACGGGCGAAATCCGCGATGATGATTTCGCCGCTTTTCAGTTTTAGCACATTTTCCTGACGCAGCTGTTTGAGAACCCGGTTTACGTGAACACTGGTCGTGCCGATTATGGTGCCGAGTGCGGTCTGATGGACGGGAAAGGCAAATGCGGTCGCGCGCGCGGGCACCACGCCGTTTGCAACGAGCCGCCTATAGGTCTGATAGACATAGACCAGAACCCGCGTCCGCGCGTTGAGCTGCCCAATTGCGGCGAGCGCTTCGCGCAGCCAGTCGGCATCGGCGATCAGCCGCCGCATGATCGCGAGCGAGAGACCGGGATGAAGCTGCGTAGCCGCTTCCAGCGTGCTGGTGGGAAGAGAGCGTACGCGCACCGCGCTGAGCGTCGTCACGGTCTCGGGAAAAGTGGGCTCGGTAATCGCATCCAGATTGATAAAATCGCCCGGCACATAGGTCGCCGTGGCCGCGGAATTGCCATTGGGCAGACTGCGCGTGCGTAACAGCCATCCCGAGTCCACAAAATGGACCGGCGCAAAACTTTCCTCCGGTCTGTGCACTATGCGTTTGGCGGGTAGCGCAGCCTCCCTGCCATGCTGCATGAACCATTCTATCAGGTGATCGGGTTCTCGCGCTTCGCCATATTGCGAAAATCGCAGCCGTTCGTGCGGAAGTATATTGTGTGCAGACTGAGCGGCGGTTCGATGCATTTACGCATTAAGATGCACCCGGCATAATTTGTCAATATCGTGTAATACCGGCATGATAGCGCGGGTGTTGCGCCTTTTCAGACGCAACCAGGCGAGAGTGTTCATCGCTCTGCGCGTATTCGGGCTTTTCGGTTGTGTTTCCGCGATGCGCGCCTATTGTTGCCGTCTTCAAAAAGGGGCTTTGCCATGATGTACGGACCGATATTGGTGACAGAACGCCTGATCCTGCGGCCGCCGGGTGCGGACGATCTGGACGGCTGGGCGAAATTTTCGGCCGATCCCAAGACCATGACGCATCTGGGCGGACCCAAAAGCCGGTCGGAGGCGTGGCGCGATTTGTGCTGCATGTCGGGCGCATGGCATATAAACGGCTTCGCCATGTTCTCGATGATCCTGCGCGACAGCGGGACATGGATCGGGCGCACCGGGCCGTGGCAGCCCGATGGCTGGCCCGGCAAGGAAGTCGGCTGGGGCATACTGTCCGACTATGAGGGCAAGGGCTATGCCCGCGAAGCCGCCGTCGCCTCGCTCGACTATGTATTCGACGTGCTGCGCTGGGACGATGTCATCCACTGCATCGCGCCGGACAATCACGGCTCCGCTGCCTTGGCCGAAAACCTGGGCTCATCCAACCAGGGGCCGACGAAAATGCCGCCGCCCTATCAGGATCATCCTGTCAACCGCTGGGGCCAGACGCGTGCGCAGTGGCGCGCCCGCAAAACCAATCCACCGTAAGGCGTGAAATTCATATCGGTTGAAACCCCGTTACTTCTGGCAAGCAAATATCCCGTATTCGCAGCAAACGGGTCTGCCTTGTGTAATGAAAATAACGGGGCGATCGAATGTCCCGAAATGGGACGGTCCGTCCGGTGCGTTGTAGATTTGCGGGAACAAAGCACGGTTAACTTTTTGCAGTTACAGAAAATTAATGGCTCGCGCGTTATGACTAACACGCTGTTAAGCGTTTGATTGCGGAAACTTCCCTGCCGCACGCGTTATTCCGGAGCCGAAATTATGCGCCTTCATCTTTTGCCGTCAAGTCGATCACATCCGGTCATGGTGCGGAGCGGCGTGCTCTCGATCGCAATCGCTATGACATTGGCGGGCTGTGGTTCGATGGGCGATCGCAATGAATCCGCCGAAAATATCGACCGCGATCTTGCCGGTGATGCCAATGATCCCGCGATGACCGGCACATTGCAGGACGCGATCGTGGTCGATCCCGATCTGGTCCAGCAGTCCGGTGGCAAACCGGCGACCGGCTCCAGCGGCACGAGCGGCAACACTGCCGACAACCGGCTGGCCAGAGCCGAGGGCGCGCCGGG
>JBGTHQ010000030.1:0-178942 GCA_041746135.1 Sphingomonadaceae bacterium
CACCGCGCCCCGCCATGCCGGGCAGTTCCGCCAGCGCCAGCCCTGCCGCGGCCATGTCGCCGCCGACCGCCTGTACCGCCGCCAATATGGCAAGCGAATTGAGCACCCAGTGCGGCCCCGTTTCCGCGACGGTATAGCACAGATTGGCGCCGCGAACCTTGGCTGTGACCAAAGTTCCACCGCCGATTGCAGCAACCATATCTATCGCCCGCACATCGGCGTCCGTATCAAGCCCGAATGTCACGATATGTGCAGCATGTTTCTGCGCGGCTGCCAGCAACCGGAAATAATGGGGGTTGTCGCGAGGAATGATGGCAGTACCGCCTTCCTGCAAACCTTCGAATATCTCCGCCTTGGCATCGGCGATTTCTTCTTCACCCGAAAAATGTCCGATATGTGCGGGGGCGATCGTGGTGATGATCGCCACATCCGGTCGTACGAGCTGTGTAAGCTGTGCCAGTTCGCCTTTATGGTTCATGCCCATTTCGAACACACCGAATTTCGTGTCCTGCGGCATGCGGGAAAGGCTGAGCGGTACGCCGACATGATTGTTGTAGCTTTTGACCGAGCGATGCGCCTTGCCGCGCGAACTGCGATTCAAGGCCGCAAACAACGCCTCCTTGGTGCCGGTCTTGCCAGCAGAACCGGTAACGCCGATAATTTTAGCATTGACGCGCGCGCGCGCGGCCCGGGCAAGATCATCGAGCGCCTGCGTGCTGTCGGCCACGCGGATATGCGGATAATCGCAAGGCTGCTGCGACACCGCGCCGTTGGCGCCATTGGCAAAGGCTTTGTCCAGATAGGAATGTCCATCGCTTTCTGCACCCTTGAGTGCAAAGAACAGATCGCCCCTGCCCACTTCGCGCGAGTCGAATTCGACACCGGTTACGGTGAATTCCATACTAGGCTGACCGCCGACGGCCCTGGCGATATCGGAGGATTTCCAGAGAGTCATGCCGCACATTCCCGCGCCACTTTGACATCATCAAAGGGCAGCACCCGGTCGCCGACAATTTGCCCCTGTTCGTGGCCTTTGCCGGCGAGCAGGATGATGTCATCGCTTTCACCCAACGATATGGCATGCCCAATGGCGGTACGCCGGTCGGCGATTTCCTCTCCGTTTTTTACAGCCGCCATTATTTCCGCCCGAATAGCGGCCGGATCCTCGCTGCGTGGATTATCGTCGGTCACGATCACCAGGTCCGACATCTCGCAGGCAATTTTGCCCATCTCAGGTCGCTTGCCTTTATCGCGGTCGCCGCCCGCACCGAACAGCGTGATTAACCGGCCTTTCACATGCGGGCGCAGCGCCTCGATCGCCGATTTGAGCGCGTCCGGTGTGTGCGCGTAATCGACATAGACGGGCGCGCCGGATGTGCTGATGACGGCCCGTTCCAGACGTCCGCGCACGGGCTGCAAACGGCCGATATGGTCGAAAACATCGTCCGCCCGTCCACCGGTGGCGAGCACCAGTCCCGCCGAGGTCAGCGCGTTTGCAGCCTGGTAGGCACCAATCAGCGGCAAGGTAATCCGGCGCGTCTGGCCTGCATGCTCGATCATCAGCACTTGGCCGAGCTGTGTCGGCGTGCGCGACAAAAGCCGGATCGTCTCGCCCGCCTCGCCCACGGTCAGCAGTTTCAAACCGCGCGCCTTGACGATCGCAATGACTTTGTCCGACCAAGCATCATCGGTCCACACGACCGCACTGCCGTCATGCTCTACGATTTCGCGGAACAGACGCATCTTCGCATCAAAATAGCTGTCCATATCGCCGTGATAGTCAAGATGGTCGCGGCTGAGATTGGTAAAGGCGGCGGCATGCACGGGCAGACCCTCGGTTCGGTATTGCGAGAGTCCGTGGCTCGACGCCTCGAATATCGCGTGGGTCACGCCCTCGCGGGCGAGGCCGGTCATGTTCGACAGGAACGTGACGATATCAGGCGTGGTCAGACCCGTGTAATTCTGGTCATGCGCAGTGGTGATACCCAGTGTTCCGATCGACGCTGCGGCATTGCCGTCCATGTGCCAGAGCTGCCGCGTCATTTCGGCGCAGCTGGTCTTGCCGTTGGTCCCGGTCACAGCCGCGGTGATTTTGGGTACGGGGGTAAAAAACCGCGCGGCCAGTTGCGCGAACATGCGCCGCGGTTCCTCGGATGCGATGTGGACGGTGCCTTGCACGTCGGCTTCTAGTCGTGCGATCACGGCAATGGCACCGCTGGCGACAGCCGCTTCGATAAAATCCTCGCCATTGAATTTTGCGCCTTGGAACGCGCCGAATATGGTGCCGGGCGCAACCTTGCGATGGTCGATGGCGAATCCCGTGACAGTCGCGTCGGTATGTTCGCCGATATTGTGGGGAGCGAGCGTGGATAATTTCATCGACTGGCCACTTTCGGGCTCCATAAGAGAGGCGTAAGTTCGGACACGTCCACATCGCGGCTTTCATCGGGTACAACGCCAAGCATAGGGCCGATCCGCGGTACCAGCCGCCTGATTACCGGGGCCGCCGTCCATCCTGCGGTGCGCTGGCCGCCTGTTTCGGGAATGCCCTTCGGCTCGTCGAGCATAGCGATCACTACATATTTGGGGTCATCCATCGGAAAGGCGGCCGCAAATGTCGACACGAGATTGCTTTGGCTATAACCGCCGCCAGACGGTTTCTCCGCCGAGCCTGTCTTGCCGCCAATACGAAATCCTGGTGCGTCGGCTTTTCGGCCCGTGCCATCGGATACGATCATACGCAGCAACTGGCGCATGCGGGCACTTGTCGATGCCTTGAACACGCGGCGCCCTGCATTGACCTTGTTCGGGTTGACTTTTTCCAGCGTGGCCGGACGCCATATCCCGCCGTTGACCAGTGCCGCATAAGCGCTGGCCAGATGCAGCGGTGTGACGGCTATACCGTGCCCATAAGCCACCGTCATGTTGGTAATCCTGCCCCAGCTTTGCGGCCAGAGCGGCCGGCCACGCTCGACCAGTTCGATATCGGGCCGCTCGTCAAACTCCAAGCTGCGAAACAGCGCTTCCATCCGTTTTTGCCCGAGATTGTCGGCGATTCGCGCCGTTACGATGTTGGAACTGTGCACCAGCGTCTCCGGAACATTGAGAAACCGGTGCTGGGGATGATCGTCGCTGATCCTGAAACCTCCGACCTTAAGCGGTTCGGTCGCATCATAGCGGGTCGCCAGATTTGTCACGGTACCGGCATCGAGCGCCGCCGCAATGGTCAGCGGTTTGAAAGTGGAACCCAGTTCGTATACGCTATAGGTGACATCGTTCACCTGATGCCGCAGCGCTTTCGCATCGATTTTATTGGGGTTGAATTCGGGCAGAGAGGCCATAGCCAGCACTTCGCCCGTGCGCACGTCGAGCACGATTCCCGTGGCACCTAATGCCGAATGTTTTTTCATCGTCGCGCCGAGTTCGCTCTCCAGCGCAGCCTGAACGCGAATATCGATCGACAGCTCCTCCGGCTGTGCCAGCCGGGCGGGATCGGTCAACCGCTTGTCCATCGCCTTTTCCATGCCCATCACACCGTGCCGGTCGGCATCGACATAGCCCAGCACATGCGCACCCAGGCCGTGCTGCGGGTAAAAACGCTCATCCTCCTGCGGAAATTCGAATCCGACCTCGCCCAGCGCATGCACTTTATTGGCATCCTCGGGCACCAGACGGCGGCGCAGGTAGCTGGGCCGGTTCTTGGTCATCGCCTTGAAGAATGTCGATTGCGGCGTGTCGGGAAATATCTGCGCCAGTTCGGCTGCGAGTGCGACTTTGTTGCCCAGTATCTTGTCGGGCCGCACGAACAGCGCCCGCATTTTGATAGTTCGCGCCAGCGGTATGCCGTTACGATCGACCAGGTCAGCCCGAACGGGAATAACGTCTGTAGAAGTCAGGCCACGCTTCGCCTGGCCTTCGAATGCGCCATAATAGATCAGCCGCCCGCCAATGGTGATGACCGCAAGTCCGAATAGCGCGAGCACAACCAGCAATCGTGCCTGTGCAGTCAGAGTGATTTTCTGGCGATGGCCCGCAAGGCGTACACGCTCCACCGTGCCGACATGCGCGGTCATTCCCTGCTTCCTCCGCTCGATATTTTGGGCGTGGGAGTCAGCAGTTTTATATCCATTTGCTGGGCAAATTGCGCACGCCGCCTGTTCGCTTTCTGCTCGTCGGTCATCGTGGCTTCGGGCACAACGGACGTCGACTCCGGTTCCTTTTCCTGCACAGGTTTCTTATCGGCTCGCTGGACAATGTCGCTTTTGGACCCGTTGGACGAGCGACTGCTGGGATCGATATCGGTGCCGTCGCCGAACGCAGAACCGATAATACCTGCTGGGCCCTCTCCGTCGATTGTCAGCGAAGCTACACGGACGGGCTTTTTGATGCCGTCATGTCCTTCACCCAGGTTCGCGAGCGCACGCTCTCCGTTCAGAAATTGCGCTGCGGTTGGCGCACTATAGCCGTATTCCAGCTGGTTCCACTGTTCAAGCTGCTGCATGCTGGCACGCGTGGCAAATTCGGTTTCGAGATAGCGCATTTCTTTTTTCATACGCACGATCTCGGACTCGGTCCGGTCGAGATTGCTGCGCAGCGCACCGACGCTAAGCGACAGTGGATAAAGCGATATAAGCACCACGAAGACGAGCGCGACCCAGCCCAGGTTTTTCAGCCGTTTAAAAGCGAGCGTCATGCCGCCATCCTGTCGCCATCGCGCGGTTCGCCATCCCACGGGGGCGCATCGCTGCGCACGGCAAAACGAAGGGTCGCGGAGCGCGCGCGTGGGTTGCGCGCGCACTCGTCCCTACCGGCGCGAATGGCTTTAGAAGGTTTTGTAAAAGTCGGTGCGTCACCCGTATCGTGCACAACCGGCATATGGCGGGATCGGTTGCCAGCCGATCCGCTGCGCGTGCGCAGGAACCGCTTGACGATCCGGTCTTCAAGACTGTGGAAACAGACCACGACCAGTCGGCCACCCGGCCGAAGCATGCGTTCCGCCGCATCCAGTCCTTGTTTAAGCTCATCGAGTTCCTGATTGATATGGATGCGGATCGCCTGGAACGTCCGCGTCGCCGGATCTTTCGGCATGCCCGGACGATGGCCCAGCGCCTTGCGCACGACATGCGCAAGTTCACCCGTCCGAGAAAGCGGACGCGCAGCGACTATGGCGCGGGCAATGCGGCGCGATTGTCGCTCCTCGCCATACAGGTAAATAATATCGGCAATCTCGGCCTCGTCGGCAGTGTTAACGAAATCCGCAGCGCTCATTCCATCCTGAGCCATGCGCATATCCAGCGGCCCGTCCGACTGAAACGAAAATCCGCGCGCGGCCTGGTCCAGTTGCATCGATGATACGCCGATATCGAATACGATTCCATCAACCGAGTCCACACCGGATGCCTTTAACACAGTGTCCAGATCAGCGAAACGGTGGAGGTGAAGCACCAAATTTCCGTCTGCAGCGTCGACCATATCCTGTCCGTTTCTGCAAGCATCCGGATCGCGGTCGAACCCGTACACGATCGCACCTCGATCCAGTATTGCACGCGTATACCCGCCCGCGCCGAATGTCGCATCGACATGCGTTTCGCCGGGGGTGATGGCGAGCGCGTTCAGAACTTCGGCAAGCAAAACGGGAATGTGCGGAGCGGAGGAGGCAGGTTCAGGCATCATTTCTTCTTCTCCTGTTCGGAGAGGAACTCGCGTACGCTCAGCATCGGTTTGTGATAGACTTTTTCGTCCTGCGCAAGGAAAGTATCGGGATTCCAGATGGTAATGACACGCATAGAGCCCAGAAAGACCGCCTTGTCATCGATACCGGCAAGTTTCCGCAACAGCGGCGGAAAACTGAAGCGACCGCTAGAATCGAAACTCACTTCCTCGATCATCGATCCCATGTTGATTTCCGCGGCATCGCGGTCATAATCCTGGCCCCGGGCAATGGCTTTGGCTTCGGCTTTGTCGATCTGCTCTTCCATAAAATCGACATGGCTTTCACCGAATGCAGTCAGGCAAGGCAAAACGGGGTGCGCGGACAGGAAAAGATATCGCCCATCTGAACTGTCGGCGACAGTTTTGCGAAATCCGGCAGGCAGCACGAAACGGTCCTTTTCCCCGCGATGGGAAAAACTCGTTCCTCGGTAATTATGTCTCTTGAGCTGCGCCAATTTGTCCACCCTGAATAAGGGTGAATGGTTCCGTCCCGACAAGCCCATACACGCCTGTCCGCTAAGCCTTTATTGGCATACGGAAACCTTCACCCCTTATTTGCATAAGATTGGTATCAACTATTTGCTAGGGATGGAAGGGGCAAACACGGGAACTTGTGCCACTAAAATTTAACTATATATAAAACATAGATAAATTTCTCCTATATTAAATTGAGTTTAGGCATCATTCTTTTGCATTCATGCTTTGTTCCAGACATATCAAGTATTTGCCAGAAGGGAAGCAGGTATTCGGGACAAGAGTCGCGTTTTGCTGCCAAGGCCCAGTGTCTTTTAATATAGGTGAAAGACCCGCCACATAGATTATAGGTACGCGGCAGTGGCCAACTCAATCGCGGAGCAATTCATCTAGCAAAAGCATAAGAAATTGCGAATTGTCCGATTGCTGCAACAAGGCGGTATCCAGCATATCTGCGTCGGCAATCAAGATTGCCTTACCTTTGCCTATACGGCAGCGTGCCATTAACTTCAGTTCGGCAGGCGCGCACTCTGCGATATTCGCATCCTGCTTCGAGATTCTTGAAAATCCCCCTATAGAATACGTGCGTACGCGCAAATCTCCCGCTTCCATGATGTGCAGCCCCGCATCTTTCGTATCATCAAACGTGAAATTCAATCCCCACCGGTTGAACAGCGGCGACATAAGCGAGACCGCTTCGGGCCGTCGTTTGTCACCCAAAGGATAGCGGCTGTCCATTTTCAGCAGCGGGTCGGCCAGAATTAGCGCCCTGCCTCCGGCCCGGATCCAATCGTCAAGCGCGACCAATTCCGACGGAGCAAGCGGCCGGTTCTGTGCCAGCAATAATATGTCAGGATTTTTCCGATCGAGAATGCCAGAGTCCAGACTGTCCAGAGCTGTAACATTGTATGTTCGCTGCAATGCCTTGTAAAAAAGGTGCGGTTTCACCTCGCCAGAAAGGATCGTTTCGATATTCCCTGCTTCGCCCCAGATAAGCGGCAGGCTGGTCATCATTGCCAAGTCGCGTTCCGGCGCGGCTGAAATGGCAACATCCTGAATTTTGCCGCTATCGCAAGACCCCAAAACACATGCTGCTAACAGCGCAGTTCCGAACAATAGCGAGCGGGCCTTACTGCGGGTCATTGGCTATATTGGATTTAGGTTTGAGATCGGGCACCACTTGTCCTGCCTGCATTTCGTCTCCAGCAGCCTGCTTGGCTCCGTTTCTACCCGGCTGTCCGGACTGCGGATCGATCGGCTTAAGATCCGGGACTACGCCCAAATCGACCAGAGGCTCATTATTGCCGTCTGTGCCGGGTAGAGCGGAGCGTCCGGATTGAGGTCCTTTAGCAATTTCGTCAATCGGCGCCTCGTCGCTGACCCTTCCAGAAATTACGCTTATTGTCGCGGTCAGAAAGGCAACGGTTACCAGTCCCACCAGCCCGATCCGCAGACGGTGCATAGGCTGGTTTGTTCGGCTGTTATCCATCTCGGCCAGGGTCATGTCTTCATTCCTTGATATTTATGCGTCCAACCATGGAAATACCGGCAGGTTTTTCGCACGCAGCCACTGCGCATTATATAGCGTCGAGAGGTAGCGGAAGCCTGTATCGCACAATATCGTAACAACGCGGCTGCCAGGACCGAGTTCGTTTGCTAAGGCGATCGCACCCGCCACATTAATACCCGACGACAGCCCCAGACACAAACCTTCCTCCACCAGCAAGCGCCGGACCCATTCAAGCCCCTGTTCGTCACTGATACGAAATTGCGTGTCAATTGGCGCGCCTTCCAGATTGGCGGTGATGCGTCCCTGCCCTATTCCCTCGGCCACAGAACTGCCTTCGGCTTTAAGTTCGCCGTGCGCAAAATACTCGTACAGTGCTGCGCCGTGCGGATCGCTCAGCGCGATGGTGACCTTCTCGTCTTTCTCCTTGAGCCCGAGCCCGACACCCGCAATCGTGCCCCCTGTACCCGCAGCACAGGTAAATCCGTCGACCCTACCATCCATCTGCTCCCAGATTTCCTGTGCGGTGGTTTCGATATGTGCCTTTCGATTGGCGATATTGTCAAACTGGTTGGCCCAGACCGCCCCTTCGGTCTCCTCCGCCATACGCCGAGACGTGTGGACGAAATGGCCCGGATTGGCATAGGGTGCGGCGGGCACGGTCACGAGTTCCGCCCCGAGAGCTCGCAGCGTATCCATTTTTTCTTGCGATTGCGTTTCGGGCATGACGATGATCGTCTTGTACCCCAGCGCATTGGCGACCAGCGCAATGCCGATCCCCGTATTGCCCGCGGTCCCCTCGACAATCGTGCCGCCGGGTTTGAGCTGCCCTCTGGCTTCGGCATCGCGCACGATATAAAGTGCCGCGCGGTCCTTGACAGAAGCTCCGGGATTCACGAATTCGCACTTGCCGTATATGTCGCAACCGGTTTCCTCGCTCGGCCCTTTCAGGCGCACGAGCGGGGTGTTGCCAATCAGGTCGAGCGTGGTCGGTATCATGGTCATGCAGGCAAGATAGGGTGTCGCGCGAAAGCCGGCAAGGGAGGATATATATGGCTTGGCATAGCTCTTATTCGCGCATCGCCCGTATCGCTGCCGCCGCCGCAAACGGTGACAGCGCGACCAGCACTAGCGAAGCAGCGGCCAAAAGAAGCAGTCCGTTCTCTCCGCCTTGTAACACGCTGCCCGCACCGAAGATCAGCATCGGTGCGGCCAGCGGCAACAGCATCAACCCGCCCAGTGCCGAACCGCCTTTCAAACCCGTCGTCAGCGCCGCGATCATCACGCCGAGCGCCGCCAGTCCCGGCGTGCCGATGGCCAGTCCCGCCTCGATGACCTGTAATTGCCCCGCATCAAGACCCAGCAGTCCCGCGGCGATCACCCCAGCAAGCATCAGCGGCGGACCGAATGACAGCCAATGGGCCACGATTTTCGCCAACATGATCCATTCTTCGGCGATACCGCGCACTGCCCACTGGTCGAAAAACCCCTGCTCCGCGTCAGGCGTGACCAGTCGGTCGATCGGCAATATCGCCGCCAGCAAAGCCGCGATCCAGATCATACCACCGCCGGTGCGGCCCAGAATCTGCGCATCGGGGCCGACCGCAAACGGGTAGATCGACGGCACCGCCAGAAAGAACACCATCGGCAGCACAAAGCCGCCGCGCCGCGAACCGCCGCGCCCGCCAAAGCCATAGGCATGGGCAAGGTCGCGCCATATCAGCGTGCCGAGCACACGCATCACGGCCGGTAATCCGCAAGCGAGAGCGTCCGCGGGTTTTCAAGCGGCAAGGGCTGATGCGAAGCGGCGATAACGATCCCGCCTGCCTCTAGATGCCGCTGCATCATTGTTCCCAAAAGAACGACCGATTGCGTATCGAGCCCGTTGGCAGGTTCGTCGAGCAGCCAGATATCCGCTCCGCTTGCCGCAACGCGTGCCAGTGCCGCACGCTTGCGCTGCCCGGTCGAGAAATAGCGCACCGGCACATCGGCCAGATCGGCCAAGCCCGTCAACTCTAGCGCGCTCGTGATATCGGTATCGCCGCGCCCGTCGAGCCGCGCCCAAAAATCGAGCGATCGCTGCAGGTTCCAGTGCGTATCCATGGCCAGCCGCTCGTCGCTCAGTGCCAGCGCGCCCTTCACTTCCATCGTTCCCGCATAGGGCTTTAACAATCCGGCCAGCAGCCGCAACAGGCTCGACTTGCCGATTCCGTTTGCCCCGGTAATCTGCAGCGCCTGTCCCGCCGCACAGGCAAAATTCAGCCCCCGGAACAGCAGCCGCTCGCCGCGCACGCAGGCGAGGCCCTCGGCGCGGATATACGCATCTTTTGCATCGGCGCTCTTGGCAAGTGACGGACCATAACCCATGTGGGCACGCATAGGCCGAAATAGTCGGCCGCGACAAGGCATGACGCCGATACGGAGAAATTTGATGGTTCAGAAACTAAGCGAAGACCAGCGCGACACGGCGCTCGGCGAACTCGAAGCATGGGGCTATGATGACGAACGCGACGCGCTGACACGAGTGTTCAAATTTGACGATTTCGTGAGCGCTTTCGGATTTATGACACAGGTGGCGATACTGGCCGAAAAGGCGGACCACCACCCCGAATGGTCGAATGTCTATAACAAAGTCAAGATCTTGCTCACCACCCATGATGCCGATGGCCTGTCCCAGCGCGATGTCGACTTGGCCCGCAAGATCGACAATCTACTCTAGGAAGTCCTACAGTCCGTTGGTGAGCCCCGCCATGCGCTTGCGCAACAGACCGGGGAACCAGCGTGCCATAAAGGCCAGCTGCTTGGCGGTCTTGTTGACGGTGGTGTGGACTTTTTTGCCATGTATAGCATCCCATGCCGCCTGACCGATAATTTCGACCGGACTGACCTCAATGCCCGCCGCCTCCAGCTTTTGCTTGCCGCTCTGGTTGCTGCCCTCCGCCACCACGCTGATGATGTTGGTATCGATAAATCCGGGCATAAGCGAGCGCACCTTGATGCCGTGCGGCGCCCATTCAATATCCCAAGCCTCGGTCATACCGCGCACCGCAAATTTGGTACCGCTATAGACGCTCAGACCGGCCGAACCATAGATACCCGCCGCCGAGCTGGTATTGAGCAGGCACGAACCCGGCGTCGCATTGAGCATATCGAAACACGCGCGTGCGCCGTTAATCACCCCGGTAAAATTGATGGCGATCATGCGGTCTATGTCCGCATTTACCATGTCTTGGATCGGACCGCCGCTGCCGATGCCGGCATTGTTGAACATCACGTCCATGCGACCATCCGTTTGTGCGCCAAAGGCAGAGACAGCATCGCGCCACTGATCGCGGTCGGCGACGTCGAGCATATGCTGTGAACTCATCCCCGCGGGCAGCATCGCCGCGGTCTGGGCCATACCCTTTGCATCGATATCGGCCAGCCCCACAAACCAGCCCTTCGCCGCAAAAAAGCGCGCGACTTCACGGCCCAGACCCGATGCGCCGCCGGTGATAAAAATGCTGCTTTGCTCACTCATTGTGTCTTTTCCCCTCGCTATCGCCTTATGCCACTACTGACAGTGATGCAAATATCTACAGGCTAGCTATAAACAGGCCTTACTGTTTATAGTGCGCCGACATGGCAGCCAATCCCTCCCAGACCCGCGGCCCCTCTCTCGCACTTATCGGCCTGTCTCGCCATTATAGCGAGGTGGTCGCGGTCGATAATGTCAGCCAGCATATCGCGCCGGGCGAGTTCGTCGCCTTGGTCGGCGCATCGGGCTCCGGCAAATCGACGCTGCTGAAAATGGTCAATCGCCTGATCGAACCGACATCGGGCCGGATCAAAATTGGCGGCGATGATGTGACCGACCGCGAACCGCATGAATTGCGCCGTTCGATCGGCTATATATTCCAGAATATCGGCCTGTTCCCGCATATGGATATCGCGCATAATATCGCCATCGGATCGCGGATCGGCAACCGCCCGACTTTGCCACCCGGCGAAATTGCAGACCTGCTCGAATCGGTCGACCTGCCCGCCGACATGGCGACGCGGATGCCCGGTCAGCTTTCGGGCGGACAGCAGCAAAGGGTCGGCGTGGCCCGCGCGCTGTCGACCCGGCCGGGACTGATGCTGATGGACGAACCGTTCGGCGCGCTCGACCCGATTACCCGCGAAAACCTTGCCGACAATTACCGCAAGCTGCATGACCGGCTCGGCCTGACTACCATCATGGTCACGCATGACATGGCCGAAGCGCTGCTGATCGCCGATCGCATCTGGGTAATGTCGCACGGGCGTATCATGGCCGATGCCAGTCCGGCGCAGCTGCTTGGGGGCGGATGCGGCGAAGATGCCGAGAGCCTTGTCGCCGTACCGCGCGGTCAGGCCGAACGCTTGCTTGCCCGGCGGGACGCGCTCTGATGCGGGCCTGGTTCGACGATATGGCCCCCGCTTTCCAGCGTGTTCCCGATTTACTGGCGCAGCATCTGCAGCTCAGTTTCGCCGCGCTGGCGCTCGCGCTGCTGATCGCGCTGCCGCTGGCCGTCTGGGCCGTGCGCAACCGCCATGTGGCGCGCTTTGCGCTGGGTTTTGCCAGTCTCGTGCAGACCATTCCGGCGCTGGCTCTGCTCGCGCTTTTCTATCCGCTGCTGCTCGCGCTCACGGCAATTTTCGGCGACTGGATTACGCCGCTCGGATTCCTGCCCTCGCTGCTCGCGCTCACGCTCTATGCGCTATTGCCGATCCTGCGCAATGCAGTCACCGGACTGAACGGTATCGATCCCGCTATCGTTGAAGCGGCGGATGGCGTCGGCATGACCCGGGCGCAGAAACTGCGGCTGATCGAGGCGCCTTTGGCCGCGCCCACGATCATGGCCGGCATTCGCACCGCCGCAGTCTGGACAATCGGCGCGGCGACGCTGTCGACCACCGTGGGACAGCCCAGCCTGGGCGACCTGATCTTCGCCGGATTGCAGACGCAAAACTGGTCGCTGGTGCTCGCCGGATGCCTGACCTCGGCCGGGCTTGCCATCATCGTCGACATATTGCTCGGCACCATCGAAAACGCGATCGCCAATCGCCGCAAAAAGCGCGGCTGGATCGCCGCAGCATTGCTTGCGGGCGGCTTGATTTTCGCGCTGGTTCCCGCCGCGCAGGCTGATAACAATACTATCACCATCGGCGCGAAACGCTTTGGCGAACAATATATATTGGCGCAGCTTATCGGTCAGCGGCTGGAACGCGCGGGCTATAGCGTGCGCTACCGCGAGGGCCTGGGCAGCGCGGTCGCATTTCAGGCCGCGGCGGGGGACGGCATCGACATCTATGTCGATTATGCCGGTACGATCTGGACCAATGAAATGGACCGCACCGACCGCCTGCCCCGTCCGGCCATGATTGCCGCCATCACAAAATGGGCCCGCGAAACGCATGGGATGAAAGTGGCGGGACCGCTCGGTTTCGAAAATACCTATGCCTTCGCCGTCAGGGCTGACGATGCGCAAAAGCTCGGGCTCGATACGCTGGACGATCTGGCGCGAGTATCTCCCGATTTCGCTTTCGGCACCGATATCGAATTTCTGGAACGTCCCGAATGGACGATGGTGAAACAAGCCTATCCGATGCGGTTCCGCAAGGCGCGGCCCTATGAAGTGACGTTCATGTACAAGGCGCTGTCGAGCGGGCAGGTCGACGTCATTTCCGCGTTTTCCAGCGACGGCCGCATTGCCGCCAATAATTTTACTGTGTTGGCCGATCCCAAGGGTGCGGTGCCCAGCTATGACGCGCTGCTGCTTATCGCGCCGGGCTATGCCGATGACAGGAAACTGCTCGATACCATTCAGCCTTTGTTAGGGTCGATCCCGGTAAAAAAAATGCGCGAAGCCAATTACATGGTGGATCGGCCCGAGGATAAGAAAAGCCCGGCCAGCGCTGCCCGCTGGCTGAACACGCAAATTGAAAAGCTGACCAAAGAGAGCCAATAATGCCGACGCAAACCCTTCGTATCTGGCTTTATGCCGCCATCATCCTGCCGCTACTGCTGTTTGCACACAGCGTAAACGCCGCGGTCACGATCACCTTTTACAGTCATGATTTTGGCGACCGTTTCCCGCACGCTTTTGTCGTCTTGAACGGCACCGTGGATGCCACCGGCGAAACGGTCGATACGAATTACGGCTTTACAGCCGTCAATGTGACCCCCGCCATTTTATGGGGCCGCGTCCTGGGCAAGGTCGAAACGTCGGAACCGCAATATGTCGCACGCAGCCGCCCGCATTTTTCCATCGAACTGACCGACGCGCAATATGCGCAGGTTCTGGCCAAGGCCGAGGAATGGCGCACCAAAGAACAGAAAAACTATAGCCTGAACAAAGCCAATTGCGTGCATTTCGTATCCGAAATGGCGCAGCTATTGGGCCTGAACGTCAATCCGAACAGCAAACTTTACAAAAAGCCGAAAAGCTTTCTGTATGAGGTGACCGCATTGAACCCGGGATTGAGGCTGGGCCAAGAGGCCGCCGCAACGCGGGAAGATGGATAGCTTATAACGCCGGATTATTATAACTGTGCCATGTAAAGATCGCCACCGCACCGCGGTGCGGTGACCATGGTGCAGCCAGGGCGCGCGTCGCTTTTTCGTCCGGACGTTCGGTAAGGCCCAATATCTTGCCAATACCGGCCTGCACCGCCAGATCGCCGGCGGGCCAGATATCGGGGCGACCTTCCGCAAACAGCAGATATATTTCCGCTGACCAGCGACCAATGCCTTTGACTTTGGTGAGATAGCCGATCGCTTCCTCGTCATCCTGCGGCAGATTGTCGAGCGGAAGGCCGCCGCTGATGATCATTTCGGCAAGCGACCGGGCATAGCCCTGTTTCTGCCGCGACAGGCCGCAGGCGCGCAAATCGTCGAAATCGGAAGCGATCACCGCGTCGGGCACGCATCCCGCGCCCAAATGCGCCTCCAGCTTGTTCCACACTGATGTCGCCGCGGCGACGCTGACCTGCTGGCCCACTATCGTGCGCAGCAATGTCTGATACCCGCGTTCGCGGATGCGCGGTTCGGGTATGCCGGTCATTTCGATCGCCTTGGCGAGCCGCGGCTCGTGCGCCGATATGGCGGCCAAACTATCGCGTATTTGTTTCTGGCTCAGGCCCATCTATCCGCTCCCTTACATGCAGCCCAAGACACTCTTGCCATTTGACCGCCAAAAAGTCATAGCGTCCGCAGATAGCAATTTGAAACTATATTCGAAAAAGGGTCATCCATGCCGAAACTCATCGTTACCAGCCGCGAAGGTGAAGAAAAAACCATCGAGGCCGAAAGCGGCCTGTCGGTTATGGAAGCGATCCGCGATCATGGATTTGATGAATTGCTGGCGCTGTGCGGCGGTTGTTGTTCATGCGCGACCTGTCATGTGCATGTCGACCCCGATTTCAAGGACCAGTTGCCGAAAATGGGCGAGGACGAGGACGACCTGCTGGAAAGCAGTGACCATCGCAACGACCAGTCGCGGCTGAGCTGCCAGATCGTTATGGAAGATGCACTGGACGGCCTGAAAGTGACGATCGCCCCTGAAGACTGAATTCAAATTCCGCCGGGATAGGGTATGTAGCCCCGCGCTTTCAGTCCCTTGGCAAGTGCTGCCGCGCAGGCGTTCATGTCTTTTTGATCGACCGACCGAATGACGAAATTGGCGGCGCCCTTGCCCTCGCGGAAAAACGGATAGCTGCCGATCTGGCAATTTTCATGCGCCTTTTCGGTCTCCCGCAACAAATCGGATACTTCGCTTTCGGGTATCCAGCATCCGATCGTTACCGACAATAACGGCGCTCCGCCCTCCAGCTTACCGGTCAGCGCGTCGAGCATGCCTGCGGTAATATGCGGCACGCCTGCCATGATAAACATATTTCCAATGCGGATGCCGGGCGCACCTGACATGCGGTTTTCGATCAGGTCTGCCCCCACCGGCACCCGCGCCATGCGCAACCGTCCTTCGGAAATCCCCCCTTTGTCGGCATAATAATTTTCCAGCACCGCCACCGCCTGGGGATGATGTTCGACCCCGATGCCCAGTGCCTTTGCGATGGCATCGACCGTGATATCGTCATGCGTCGGCCCGATGCCTCCGGTGGTGAACAGGTAATCGTTGCGGGCGCGCAGCGCGTTTACCGCTTCGCCGATATGATCCATGTCATCGGCCACAACCCGCACTTCGGCAAGGCGGATGCCCTGCACGTTCAGCCACGTTGCGATCTGCCCGATATTTTTGTCCTGCGTGCGGCCTGACAATATCTCGTCGCCAATGACGACCAGGGCGGCGGTATAGATGCGGTCGGAAATCATTCCGATTGTGTAGGTAAGTGCGGCGCCGGGGTAAAGCGGCAACTGTCACGCTGCCAGATTGGCATGGTTCTGCACAGGGGACCGGACCAGCATATAGGCAGCAATTGCGGTGAACAGTGCCGAAACCGTGCCCGTAGCACCCGCCATTTGCGTCAGGGCCATCCCTTGCGAAAGTGCCCAGATATTGCCCGCCGAGGCTGCAAATCCTGTCAATATAGCCAGCACGCCGGCAATTTTTGCGGCAAGGGAGCCGTTCCCGAAAAGGGACAGGCCAAATCCGATCCCCGCCATGCCGACCATCACTTTCGCCAGAAAGTAAAAGAAAAACGCGCCTGCCAAAACCGCGCTGAATACGGGCGCTACAGTTTCGCCTGCCTCGGAAAGAATTTTGAACATGGACAGTCCCATACTGACCTGAACAGCATTGAAAATGCCAGAGAGCGCGATGGCTCCCCATGCGGCCGGGGCCATTGCCCCGCGGACCATCGCAGTCATAGCGGCAACGGAAAGAACGCAAAACACGGCGAGTTCGATCATCCAGACACTGGGGCGTGCTATGTCACCCCAGCGCTCGGCAAAGGGCGATGGTCCGCCCAAAGCGACAACATAGAAAATCTGTGTCACCACGGTAATAATCAGGCAGATGGCAACCATGGCCCCTGCGCGGCCGATATTTGTAGACATTGCAATTCCCCTTCTATGCTCAGGTTCGCTCGCCCCTCTTGCGAAGTTACGCCGTCAGAATCTTTGTGTGAAGAATGTCCTATACCGCAGCGTGCAAAAACAACACCCTCTTGCATGCACATAATGGAGACATGCACAGTGCTGACATAATCTAGTGGTGTTCTACCGGCGAGAATATTGCCCCGTATCAAAGAGGTCCGAAAGACGCACAAGTCCTCTCGCAATCGAGCGGCAATGTCGCTATATAGAGGACCATGAACCAGTATCAAACCGTTGACGCCGCCAGCTATGTAACCCGCGATGGCACCATAAAATTGCACGACGCCGCAGGCTTTGAAGGCATGCGCCGTGCCGGCCGCGTGGCCGCCGAAGTGCTCGACGCCCTTGTCCCCCATGTCGTGCCGGGCGTGACGACGCAGGAACTGGACAATATCGTCAAGGCGCATATGCTGGCCGAGGGCGGCATTCCCGCGACACTGGGTTATCGCGGTTTCACGCACAGTTGTTGCATCTCGATTAACCATGTCGTGTGCCATGGCATTCCGTCGGACAAGAAACTGAAAGACGGCGACGTTGCCAATATCGACGTGACCGTGATCATCGACGGATGGCACGGCGACACATCGCGCATGTACCTGGTTGGCGACGTGCCGATCAAGGCGCGGCGGCTGGTCGACGTGACTTATGAATGTCTCATGCTGGGGATCGAACAGGCGAAACCCGGCAACCAGTTGGGCGATATCAGCCACGCGATCCAGCAGCATGCCGAAGGCCACCGCTATGGCGTGGTCCGCGATTTTTGCGGGCACGGGCTCGGCCGCCTGTTCCATGACGCCCCCGAAGTGGTGCATGCTGGACGTCCGGGCACCGGTCCCGAGTTGAAGCCCGGCATGTTTTTCACCATCGAACCGATGATCAATATCGGCAAATATCCCGTGAAAATGCTCGACGACGGCTGGACTGCCGTAACGCGCGACCGGTCGCTGTCGGCGCAGTTCGAACACAGTATCGGTATTACCGAAAACGGCTGCGAGATATTTTCCAAAAGCCCCAAAGGGCTCGATAACCCGCCTTATTAAAAGCCTCGCGCTTTTTGTTCGCCGATACGCAAACGATAAATTACCGCTGGACCTTTACCCCTCCATCCTGTTTAATCGCGCACATAAAAGCGGGAGAGAAAAGCATGTTTGGCGGGCGTAAAATCTGGACGGCAATGGCCGCGATCGCGGCGCTTTTGCCGGGCGCATGTCAGCAGGTAAAAGAAGTCCAGCAAGAACGCAGCAGCGCTAGCACAATCGACGGTGCGTATCTTGCCAGCGGCGGCAATGGCGACAACTGGGCGGCGGTCGGATACAATTATGATGAGCAGCGCTACAGCCCGCTTACCCAGATTAACGCGCAAAATGTAAGCCAGCTTGGCATCGCATGGTTTGCCGACCTGCCCGATGCCCGCGGGCAGGAAGCCACGCCTGTGGTTGTCGACGGCCGCATGTACGTGAGCACGGCATGGTCGAAAGTCTATGCCTATAATGCCAAGACCGGCGAGAAATTATGGTCCTATGATCCCGAGGTGCCCGGCGAGACGGCGGTCAAAGCCTGCTGCGACGTCGTCAATCGCGGCGTGGCATATTGGAAGGGCAAACTATATGTCGGAACGCTTGACGGCCGTCTGGTCGCGCTCGATGCGCTAACCGGCGCGCAGTTATGGGTTACCGAAACCACACCCGCAAATTCCAATTATACGATTACCGGCGCACCGCGCGTAGTGAAGAATATGGTGTTAATTGGCAATGGCGGCGCTGAATTCGGCGTGCGCGGTTATGTGAGCGCCTATGACGTCAACGATGGAACGCTAAAATGGCGGTTCTACACCGTTCCCAATCCCACCGGCGAACCCGATGGCGCGGTCAGCGATCCGATTCTTCAGACGGCCAAGAAAACATGGTCAGAAAGCGGCGACTGGATTGAATCGGGCGGAGGCGGTACCGTTTGGGACGCGATTGTGTACGATCACGAACTCGATCAGCTCTATATCGGCGTTGGCAACGGCAATCCGTGGAACCACGGTGCCCGGTCCAATGGCGAGGGCGACAACCTGTTCCTTTCCTCGATCGTCGCGTTGGATCCCGACACCGGAAAATATATCTGGCACTATCAGGAAACACCCGCCGAAACGTGGGATTTCACCGCTACCCAGCCGATTATACTGGCCGATATCGCGTTCGAAGGCACCAAGCGCAAGGTGCTTATGCAGGCGCCGAAAAACGGCTTTTTCTTCGTGCTCGACCGCAAGACCGGTAAGCTGATTTCGGCAGAACCGTTTATCGACGGTATTAACTGGGCCGAAGGCTATGACATCGATACCGGACGGCCGATCGAAAATCCCAAAGCAAGGCCCTATAAAACCGGCGAACTTTTTCTTTCGCTGCCATCCGCACTCGGCGCGCATAACTGGCATCCGATGAGCTATAATCCGAACACCGGGCTCGTCTATATTCCGGCACAACAGATCGCCGCGGGATACCTGCCCGCGGTGACCGAACTGGATGCTGAACGCAAGCCAATCGGCTTCAACACCGGCATGAGCCTGGAGGGTTTCCAGTTGCCCGACGAACGGGCTGCCGTCAAAGCCGCCATTGCCGCCACCACAGGACGTCTGGTCGCCTTTGATCCCGCCACGGGCAAGGTCGCGTGGAAAGTCGAATATGAAACACCCTGGAACAGCGGCACCATGACGACTGCGGGCAATCTAGTTTTTCAGGGCACGTCACTGGGCGAAATGCGCGCCTATGCCGCCGATACCGGCAAGCAGCTTTGGTCCGATGATGTGCAATCGGGCGTGCTCGGCGGCCCCTCCACATATATGATCGACGGCGAACAATATATCGCGTTTATGACAAGCAAGGGAGGATCGTTCCCGCTCGTCATTGGCGAAAGCGGCGGCGCCGCCAACGCGGTGCCCAGCATTCCGCGGCTGATTGTCATGAAACTGGGCGGCACCGCGAAATTGCCGGCCCTGCCCGCGCCGCAGCCCGTTGTCTGGGATCCGCCCGAGCGCCTTGGCAACGAAGCGCAGGTGGCCAGCGGCCGCCAACTCTACCTTCGATACTGTTCGGTCTGCCATGGCGGTGGCGCGGTCGGCGGCGGTGTGCTGCCCGACTTGCGGCGTTCGGGCTATATTAGCAACAGAGAGGCGTGGAACAGCGTGCTCAGAGAAGGTGCGCTGGCCCAAAACGGCATGGTCAGTTTCGCCCCGGTGATGACTGAGTCGCAAATCGAATCGGTGCGCGCCTATGTGATAGATCGTGCGCATTACGGCGCACAAGTCGCGAGAAATAAGAATAAACAGGCTGTCAAAAAAAGCACTTTGCCTAAAAAATAGGCAATTAATATCTGACGCTGCCCATATGCTATGCAATGACGGTGGCTTTTGAAAATAGTTACAGGCTTTTCTGGTGCACGCACAACTGGCACGGTAATTGATGGTAATTGAAAAGTAATTGAGCTTGGCGATCGCATCATCGCCATCAGCAACGCTAGACTTTCTGCCGGAACTGGCGACTGAAGAAATGGATAACGGGAACAGGATCAGCAGATGAAGAAAATCGAGGCGATCATCAAGCCTTTCAAGCTGGACGAAGTGAAAGAGGCGCTGCACGAAGTGGGCGTGTCGGGCATCACCGTGACCGAAGCCAAGGGTTTCGGGCGGCAAAAGGGCCATACTGAATTGTACCGCGGCGCCGAATATATCGTCGATTTCCTCCCCAAGGTGAAACTCGAAGTCGTGGTCGGCGACGAACTGGCTGAGCGCGTGGTCGAGGCAATAGCCAGCGCGGCGCAGACAGGTCGAATTGGAGACGGCAAGATTTTCGTTATGCCGGTCGAATCTGCGATGCGTATCCGCACCGGCGAACGAGATGCGGACGCCATTTAATCATATCATACAACAATCAACCAGTTGCGGACAGCAGCGTCAGACGCTCCCGGTCCGCACAGAAAGGGACTAACCATGGCCAAGGGTAAAACACCGGCAGACATATTGAAAATGATCAAGGACGACGAAATCGAGTGGGTCGATGTTCGCTTCACCGATCCGCGTGGCAAATGGCAGCATCTGTCAATGTGCGCCACCGCGATTGACGAGGACTCGCTGGAGGACGGCCTGTTTTTCGACGGGTCTTCCATCGCCGGCTGGAAAGCCATTAACGAATCCGACATGATCCTGCGCCCCGATCTTGATGCGGTCTATGTCGATCCGTTTTCAGCCACCCCGATGCTTATCCTCATTTGCGATATTGTCGAGCCCAATGACGGACAGTTTTATTCGCGCGATCCGCGATCGACCGCGAAACGCGCAGAATCCTATCTGAAATCGACCGGCATCGGCGACACTGTTTATGTCGGGCCTGAACCCGAATTTTTCATGTTCGACGACGTGCGCATCCAGGATGGCTATGACGGCAGCGGTTTCCAGATCGACGATATCGAGCTGCCGACCAATACCGGAACCGAATATCCGACCGGAAACATGGGCCATCGCCCACGCGCCAAAGGCGGCTATTTCCCGGTCGGTCCGGTCGACAGCGCCACCGACATTCGCGGCGAAATGGTATCGACCATGATCGAAATGGGGCTTCCCATGGACAAGCACCACCATGAAGTCGCCGCTGCACAGCACGAACTTGGTATCACATTCGGCAGGCTCGTCGAAACGTGCGACCGCATCCAGGTTTACAAATACGTGGTGCATCAAGTCGCCCACGCTTACGGCAAGACCGCGACTTTCATGCCCAAGCCGATCAAGGATGATAACGGGTCGGGCATGCATACGCACATGTCGATCTGGGACGGCAAGAAACCGCTTTTTGCGGGTAACGGCTATGCCGGGCTCAGCGACACCGCGCTCTATTATATCGGCGGCGTGATCAAGCATGCCAAAGCCATTAACGCATTCAGCAACCCGACCACCAACAGCTATAAGCGTCTGGTTCCCGGATTCGAGGCGCCCGTGTTGCTCGCCTATTCCAGCCGCAACCGCTCGGCATCGTGCCGGATTCCCTACGGCACGGGCGACAAGGCGAAGCGGGTCGAGTTCCGTTTCCCTGATCCGCTGGCCAACCCGTATCTGTCCTGCTCCGCACTGCTGATGGCGGGCATTGACGGGATCCAGAACAAAATCCATCCCGGCGAGGCGATGGACAAGAACCTGTACGACCTGCCGCCTGCGGAACTGGCCGAAGTGCCGACCGTATGCGCCAGCCTGCGCGAAGCGCTCGAAGCGCTCGAGGCAGATCACGAATTCCTGCTGAAAGGCGATGTGTTCACCAAGGATCAGATCGATGCCTATGTCGAACTGAAATTGGAAGAAGTCAGCCGCCTGGAAACGACTCCCGCGCCGGTCGAATATGATATGTATTATTCGAGCTGATATCGCTCGAGCGTACGAATTAAAAAACCCGGTCCGCAGCGATGTGTACCGGGTTTTTTTTGCGAATGACTTTCTACTATTCGAATCGGTTTTGCCACATTTGCGCGGCTGTGCGCGGTTCTGGATTGCACGCCAAGCGACCTGCTTGACTATGATTACAACACGGATAACCTCATAATGGCCGAGACAGCGGAATGTTGGTGGTCGGTACTAAAGTATCCTGCCTATCCTCTATAGCTGGACATCTCCCTTGAATCATTCGGGCAGGACATCCCCGCGCGCCTTTTTCAGCGACTGCGGGTCGGCCAGATCGTGCGAGTTCCAGCCGGTTTCGCCATAGACAAACCGCGTCTGGCTACCCCGCTGAAAAGATATCTTGTCCCAGAATACCACCTGCAATTCCAGCCTGTCGTGACGATCGACGCGCAGCCAGTTGAAGCTTTGCGGTTCCGCGTTGCGTAACCGGGTGGACGTGGCGGTCCCGGCCTGGATGACGAGTGCGCCTCCGGCTGTTTCGACCATTTTCCTTGCCGCTTCGGCATAGGTGCGGTGGTAATGCCCGGCCAGCGCGATATGCACGCCCGCATCGGTTACCGCTTTGACCGCATCCTCCTTGCGCCCCACCGCTTCGGCTAGTTCGTTGCCCTTGCCGATCGGCATTTGAAACAAAGGGTGATGGGTCACAAGAATTCGGGTTTTGTCGCCTTTCACTGTTTTGAAGCGGTCGCGTATGATCCGCATTTGATCGGCGTTGATGCGCCCGTCCTTGAACGTCAAGGAACGCGCGGTATTGATTCCGAGCACCGCCATCTGATCGTTTTCGAACCAGGGACACAGATCGTCGCTGACATATGTCTTGTATCGTCGTAGCGGTGCCGCAAACCTGCGGATAATATCATATAAAGGTATATCGTGATTGCCCGGGATTGCGAGCACCGGCAGATCCATCGCGCGAATTTTATCGAGATACGCGCCGGCCTGTTTGAACTGGGATTTGCGGGCGCGCTGAGTCAAATCGCCGCTGATGACGACAAGGTCCGGCCGGTGGTCCTGCAACCAGTCGAGCGATGCGGAAACTATATCGGGATCATTGGCACCAAAATGAATGTCGGATAAATGCGCGATACGTGCCATGGAGTGATAACGGTCCCGTCCACAAATTGTTTCAAATTAAAGACGGTATATTGCGTGAGAGGGAGCTTATATCATAAAGAAGAGTTATACAAACATGACAACAGCTGCTCTCCCCCGCGAAGCGACTTTGATCGTGAACTGCATGTCGCGTTCGGGCGAGGACATTTTTGAAAATGCCTGTGACGCCTTGCTTGTCGCGGGGATAAAACTGCGCGAAACGCACGCGATCAAAAAACCCCAAACTATGAATAGAACGATACGTGAAGCCATTGCGAGCGGTGTGCCGATGATCATTCTCGGCGGCGGGGACGGATCGCTGTCGGCGTCCGTCGACGAATTTGTGGGGCATGACTGCATATTCGCCATTTTGCCGCTAGGCACCGCCAACAGTTCCGCCCGTACACTGGACATTCCGCTCGATTTGGAAGGCGCAGTGAATGTGATAGCCAACGGGCGGAGCAAACGCATCGATCTGGGGATGATCGGCGACGATCATTTCGTCAACGCTGCCGCGCTGGGGCTATCGCCAATGATTGGCGAAACTGTGCCGCACAATCTGAAACGCTATCTGGGCCGGTTCGGCTATCTTTTATGGGCACTGAAATGCACGCTCGGTTTCCGGCCCTTCCGGCTAACCCTGTCCGGCGAGGATGACACATGGTCTATGTGGTCGACCGAAGTGCGTATTCTCAATGGCCGGTTTCACGGCGGCGTGGAACTGTCCGACGAGGCGGAGATCGACAGCGGCGAAATCGTGGTGCAGGTCGTCATCGGCACTAGCAAATGGCGTTTACTGTGGGACTGGTTCGCCAAGATGTTCAAACTTGCCGATCGCGACGCGGAAACGCACGAGTTTCGCGGCCAGCATTTTCACCTCCAGACCGAACCCGCGCTTCCGATTTCGATCGACGGCGAAGTCGGGAAAAAGACGCCAGTGGATATTGCTATCGCGCGTAAGGCCATAACGGTAGCGGTCCCATCCTTGTCGCATGAATCCAGATAATCGCTCGGACAAATAACGCTGACATTATTTTAGCGCGGCAAAGATACAAGCTCAGGTCACTTTGGCCATTTCATTATACTGCGGCTTTCGCCACTCGTTATCGTCTATAATGTCGGTAAGGATATCGACCGCATGCCAGATGTCGGCATAGCCAATATAGAGCGGAGTCAAACCGAAACGCAGAATATCGGGCGCACGGAAATCGCCGATCACGCCGCGGGCGATGAGGGCGTTGTTGATTGGCCAGGCATCCGGATGTGAAAAACTGATATGGCTGCCGCGCAGATCCGGATCGGCGGGGGTAACGCGTTCGAGCCCCGGGCAGCGTGCCGCCATCAACTGCGCCATATACGCGAACAAGGCCTGGGATTTTTGCCAGACGGCACCCATTTGCGCCTCCGCCATAATGTCCACGCCCGCTTCCAGAGCGAGCATCGACAAGATCGGCGCGGTTCCGACGAGCATGCGGTCGAGCCCTTCGCCCGGTTCGTAACCGTCCTCGAACGCAAAAGGCCGTTTGTGGCCCATCCAACCTTGCAACGGCGAACGCAAATCCGCCTGCTTGTCGCTCGCAACATACACAAAGGCGGGTGCGCCTGGACCGCCATTCAGATATTTATACCCGCATCCGACCGCATAGTGCGCGCCGGATGCGGGTAGATCGAGTGGGACCGCTCCGGTGCTGTGGCTCAGGTCCCAGATGAAGGGCACGCCTTTGGCCACCGCCGCCGCGGTCATTGCCGCCATATCATACCGCTCGCCGGTCTTGTAATGGACGTGTGTCAGCAACAGGACGGCTGTTTCCGCCTCGATCGCCGCCATAATATCCGCACGCGGCAGCAGTTCGAGCTGTAATCCCACAATCTCGGCCACCCCCGCCGCGACATGCGCGTCGGTCGGGAAATTCCCCGCTTCGGACAGGATATGGGTGGCACCGGGTCGATGTTTCGTCAGAGCAGTGAGCAATTTAAAGATATTGACCGAAACGCTGTCGGCGACGATCACTTCTCCCGCCGCCGCGCCGATCAGCGGCGCTATCTTGTCGCCGATCCGTTGCGGTGCGCCGATCCAGTCATTGCTGTTCCAGCTGCGGATCAGGTCATTGCCCCATTGCCGCTCGACCGCATCATGCATGATCGCAGATGTGGATTGGGGCAGTGCGCCGAGCGAATTGCCGTCGAGATAGATCACGCCTTCGGGCAAGACAAACTGGTCGCGCCAGCCCGCTAGCGGGTCATTCGCATCCCGCGCCTTGGCATCCATCAGAGTGTTCATTCCAGACCAAATTCCTTGAGGATCAGCGCGCGCTGCTTCGCCCAGCTTTGGCTGTCCGGCGCGACTAGCTCGACATGGCCCTCGCCTTCGGTTTCAACCATGATGGCTTTGCCGTCCTTGAACTTGCCCGCATAGCTTATACCATAGGCGGGCGGGGCGATCTTATCGAGCGTGTTATTGAAAAGCACCTGCCGCGCCTTGCCCGTCTTCATTTCGGGCGGTGATGTCAGTGAAAATTCGCCGCCGGACATTTTTTCCGGGGCATCGGTTCCGCACGGATGGTCTTCGCGCTTCATGCCGTCGCGCAGATCGGGCAGCCCCCCCTGGCTGATTGCTAGATCGACCCCGACCGGCGTTTCGCCCCGCAGTGGCCCCGCCGGCATAACCGGACGGTTGGCGAGCCACAAGGCCAGCTGGCCGCCCGCGCTGTGACCCATGGTAATAATCTTGTCGGTACGAAAATTATAGGCTTCGGCTTGCGCCACAAACATGTCGGCCGCCAGCGCCACGTCCTCGTAAGTGCCCGGATAACCGCCGCCGGGCCGGTCGACACCGCGATATTCGATATTCCATACGCCCACGCCGTTTTTCCGCAAATCATCGGCAATCCAGTTCATGATATCGCGCTCCGCAATGTCGGTCTGCCAGCAGCCGCCATGGATCATAATGACGGCGGGATGCGCGCCCTTACCCGCCGGTTTCCAGATATCGATGACCTGCAACGGATCTTTGCCATATTCAATTGTCTCGTCGGGCTTGGGCTGTTCGCGTTCCAGCAAATCCGGCCACTCCATAAGATCGGACGTTGCAAGTGCATGGGGCGCTTCTTCCACGGGAGCCTCGCTTTTCTGCCGGGTGCCGCAAGCTGTAAGCGAAAGAGCCAGCGCCAGCGCCAGCGCTGTGGGGAGCAGATATTTCATATCAGTAATCCTTTGATATTCGCACATTGGCGCTTTGTCGGCCCAATGTCGAGATACTCGAGAGAATGGAGAGCCAGCGGGTGATCTGGAATTCGACCTGTGTCGCGCTATAGCCCCGGCCGTCGGTAATCACCTCGACATAGGTGCGCCGCGTGACATACTTGCCCGCCGCGATCGAAGTGCCCTGCCCCGTTGCGGCATCGGCGCCGATTATGCGTAGCCGGTCGAGCCCGATGGCGCTGCGCAACTGGTTGATCGGATCAAGCCCACCGCCCGACCGCAGGGATGCGACAGCGGCAGCAAGCTGCACCGCTTCGGGCGCGCTGATATCGTTGATGGAGGAACCGAATAACAGCCGCGCCAGCAATTCCTCTTCCGGCAGGGCGGGGATCGAACTAAAGGTAATTTCGGGCTTTTGCCCCGTACCGGTCACGTTGATGGTAGCGCTGAGACCCTGCACATTGGCGCGAGCGACAATATCAAGCCGCGGGTCGGGCGGCGACGCTCTACGAAACGTAACCTGCCCGCGTTCGAGTTCGAAACGGCGACCCGAAAATTCATAATCGCCGCGCACCATTTTCGCTATGCCGCCAATGCGCGGACTGTCGATTTCACCCGTAAGCGTCAGGTCCGCGCTCCATTCGCTATCGAGCCCCAGACCGGTCACTTTAATATCGTTCCGCGCCGTGGCCGTCATGTCGTAACGCCAAGGAATCTTGACCCGCCGGGCCGGCAGCTCGTCTGCACGCCGGTTAAGTTCGCGGTATGCGACATTGGGCAGTTTGGATTCCGGATCGGAATTGCCGAGCTCGAAACGGCCCTGATCGATCACCACGTTGCCGCCCAGCACCCCGCCCTGCCCATCGGATATCACCGTCAGGGGACCGCTGACAGTCGCGGAAATGTCGTCTCGGTTAAGTAAGCGGGCATTGTTCGCCTGCAATTGCAAGTTGACCGCAACGCCGTCGTCGATGCCCAGATCGACGATGCCGCGGCCCGATACCGTGCCGCCGCCCGCCGCATTCCCCTTGAATCCGGTGAGTGTCAGCACCGCACCGGCAAACCGGCCCCGCGCCCTTATATTTTCGACCAGTGTTCCCGACAATGCGCTTTCCAGCCGCAGATTTTCAGCAGAAAGCGAACCTATGATTTGCGGGTTTTCGATAGTTCCGGTGGCGTCGGCCGCCAGGTTGACCTTGCCGGTCAAATCGAACGCCTCCACCTTGATCAGCCGCCACAATGCGTCCGCCGGCCCTGCATAGCGCACCTGTCCGAATAATCGCCCGTTGCGCACACGATATTCCAGATCGTTTGATGCAGGCATATCCGAAATCCGGGCCTGTATCCGGCCAAGCGCCTCTTCGCCATTTCTGACAATGCCGCGCATCGACAAAGCGGTGCTTCCCAGCGCGGCATTCAATGCAAGGTCAACCGGCCGCGATGTCAGCACAAGGCCGGATCGTGTCAGGTTCTTGATTTGCAATTTGGCGCTGCCGGTCGGGTTTTGGCCGCGTTGCTGCACATAATTCACAATACCTGAAGCCGTACCGCCAAGGCCGAGGTCGGCATAACCGATATCGAGCAGTGACATCGACATGCCCGCCATCTGGAATTTCGCATCGGTGACACCGCCGCCGAATCGGCCCGACAATATCGTCGCACCGCCCCCTACATCGAACCGCGTCGGGGCCAGCCGCCATCCGTCATCATCCAGACGGGTCAGCACACCATTGCGCGCCATTGTGATTGACCGGCTTCCATAACTTCCATTGGCGGTAAAGCGGACTTGATTCGGGGCGATATTGGCTGCGGTTTGCAACGCAAAGCGGCTGCCCCGCCGACCGGCAATCGACGCGGTCACCCGTCCGCGCCCGTTGGACAATTTGGCATTGGCGGCGATTCGGCCGATAAACAGCTTGCCGCGCCCGATGCCCTGCGCACTGATCGTCGCGTCGATATCGCTGCGTCCGGTGACCAGCAGGGCCGTCACATCCAGCTTGCCGCGATTCACGGTGATGGGCGCATCGCCTTCGAAACGCGCGTCGATCGCGGTCAGCGCGGCCACGATACGCTGGCCGCCGCCCTGGGGCGATATCCGCACATTGCCGTTAATCCCACCACCATTTGCCGACAGATTTCCGCGCAGTGCCGTGCCATCAGCGATCAAATCTCCACTGAGCACGGTGCGTGATACTTTCAATCCGCCGATGCGGATCAGCGTGCTGCCCTGTGGTTGCGCGAATATGCTTGCATCGCCCACAAATGGCCCGAAACTCGACGCGCCCTGTGCTTCGATGGCAAAGCCGCCGGGTATCGGTGCCAGAGCCAGTTCGACCTGCCTGAGCCCCAGCGATGGCAGCGGATCGTCTAGCACCAACTTGGCGCGCGCGGTGTCGATCTGCCCTTCCAGCGAGAGTTTGAACGGGCCATATTGCGTATGCCGCCCGGTTGCGGCGAGCAGGATATTGCCATCGGGCAGCCGGCGTCCTTCCCCGCTCACCTGCACTTTGCCTGCGGTGAGTTTTAGATTGTCGAGCAGAAGTGGCAGGCCTTTGCCGATAGTGTAATTGCTGGCAATGCGGATATTGTCCCCGGCAATGCTTGTCAGCGTGCGATTGTCGACCCGCCGCATATCGGCGGCGAAACTGCCAGACAGTTTCCATGGATTTCCGCCGCCGAAGAGAAGCCGCAAATTGCTGGTCACATTGGCTGCACCCACATTTTCGAACGCAAGCGCGGGCAGCAGCGCGTCGCCGGTCACGACATAGCTGCCCCGCTGCGCACCATTGGTCACTGAAAGATCGGCACGGACACCATTAGCGACAAGCGCTAGATTGTCAGACGAAACCCGCCCGTTTCGCCAGATGATATCCCCGCGCGCGGCCAGCCCTTTCAACATGCGTGTCACGAGCGGATCAGCGTTCACCACCCCGGCGGTGGACAGCCGCATCGGTATGCGCATGAACGATCTGGTCCAGCGCACCGTCCCAGTGGCTACCGGCGCCGCGAGCATAAAATCCGGTGTCGCTACACTGCTGGCGCTCAACCGGTAATCCGCAGAAAAATCGCGGAATTTCCCGTCGAGTACGGCGCGTAGTTTCGCATCGTTCACCGCGATATCGTCATCGAGCAAATCTGGCGCTCGCAGCGCCGCATCGATCTGCACCGCATCAAACGCGTTGTTCGTAAGGTCGATCGCGCCCACACCAATGATCTGTATGTTTTTGGATGTCAGTCGTAACCGCCCGTCCAATATGCGCTTGTCCAGTCGGCCGCGCCCGGTCACTGCAACAACGTCGCCAAACAGTTCGGCGGCAAGGCCGGTCAGCAGCGGCTGCGGATAGAGCTGGCCCGATACGCGGGCATTGCCCTCACGCACGGCAAGCGCCAATTTTGCCAGTGCGGTTGAGCCACGGTCGAGGTCCAAAGTACCGTTCCATTTCGACCAGCTTCCCTTGCCATCTAGTCGGGCGCGATAACTGGCGTCGAGCCCGGCCAACGCGGCAATGACACCCCCTGCCGGTGCGTCGATATTTGCTTTCAGGGCAAAACGGTCACGATTCGGCACAGCTTCCAGCATGATTCGGATACTGTCATTCCCGTCAGCCAGTGCGGCAAGGAGATTTACTTTGGCCGTGCCGGCGCGGATGTCCGCGCTGGCGATAACGTTCCCTCGCCGCTCCACACCGGTCACACCTTTTTCGATAATCAGATCCCGCGCCTTCAGACGCCCGATAGCAATATCGAAATCCGGCAGGAAAGGTTCGTCGTCGTCCGTTTCGCGAAACTCCGGCACCGCGATCAGACGGCCATCGCCGACAATGGCCTCGCGTACGATCAGCTTATTATTCCACAATGCCCAGGGCCGCCAGTCGAGCGTCACTTTCGGACTTGAAAAGAACAGTCCCTTTTTATCGTAGAGCCGCACATCGTGCAGCACGGATTTGCTGTAGATGGATCCCTCAATTCGGCCTATTTCGATGCGAAGGCCGTTATCAAATTCCTGTTCGCTGAGTTTATCGGCAAGAAACCGGTGGCCGACGGAGCTGTCCAGCAAAACGGCGGTTCCGATCAGCAACGCCAGACACATCCCTATCGCCGACGCGATCCAGCGCGGCCGCCGCCACGCGCTGTTGGTGTGCGCTGCGGGTGTATCGCTATCACCGGTCATCAGAACGCCTGACCCAGCGAGATATATACGCCGATGCGGCTGTCGCCGGGCTGGCGGTCGAGCGGGGTGGCAACATCGATCCGTATCGGTCCGAAATTACTATAATAGCGCACGCCTATGCCAACACCGAAACGCAGCGAGATGTCTTCGGGAAATCGGTCACTATACACGTTGCCCGCATCGATAAACGGCACCACGCCGAAATTGCCGAACCGCACCCGCGCCTCCAGCGAGAATTCGGCCAGCGAACGGCCCCCGATCGGATCGTTGTTGATATCGCGCGGCCCGATGGAATTATAACCATAGCCGCGCACCGATGCGCCGCCGCCCGCATAAAGCCGCCGCGACGGCGCGATCTGTAGCACGTTTGCCCCCAGAATGGTGGCGAACCGAACCCGCCCGGCAAGCACGACATTTTGCGACACCGGCTGATAATAGCTTCCGTCGATTTGCGCGCGGGCATATCCGAACGTGCCATCCTGCAACGACAGTTCGGGCGACAGCGAGCCGCCGAGGCGAAACCCGGTCCGGGGATCAAGCAGATCGTCGCTGCCGTCATAATTCAATGTGCCCGGCAGAGCGCCAATAAAGAAAGTTCGCCGTCCGATGCCCATATTGCTGGCGGTGATATCGCGCTCGTCGGTCGCGATCAGTTCCGCGCCCAGCGACCATGTCCATTTCTTTTGAAAGATCAGGTTTGTCTGCCGCTCTATTCCGGCACGCAACAATAATGTGCGCGCATCGAATGCGTTGCGCGTAATATTGCTTGCGAGCAATTGCGCCGTCAGCACTTGGTCGCGTTTTTTGAAATTGTTGCGGCGATAGAGAAAACTGAGCAACTGTTCCTGCGTGCCTGCCACCCCGCGTACGCGTACCAAGCCTTCGGGCGCGAAGAAATTGCGGTGCTCCCAGCTCGCTTCGATGCGCACACCCTCGCCCGATCCGTAACCGAGTTCGCCGGCAATTGTTCGCAACGGGGCGGTTACGGTCTGCACCTCGATATCGACGGATGGCAAAGCGGAGTCCGCAGCCGCAACGGGACCATTCCCGTCCGCAACCGTCGTAAGCGTGAGCGAGGATACGAGACCCGTCGCAAGGATCGCACGCCGCAGATCCTCAAGGCGGGATCGCTGATACAGATCGCCGGGATCGAAGCGGGCGATACGTTGCAGGTGTCGGGCGCTCATCACCGGATTTTCGCCGACCCGTATCTGCCCGAACCTGTATTTGCGCTGGGGATCGACCGGAATGGTCAGATTGCCAGTGCGATCGGCATGATCGATCGTGAGATCGGGTTCGCCCAATGTTGCAAAGGCATAGCCGCTTTCCGCCAACCCCTGATCGAGTCGCGAACGGGCAGCGAGTATCTCATCCGAATTTATCGCGGCCCCGCTCTCCAATCCAAATTGCTGGCGAAAAAGCGGTGCATCGGAACCAGCCGTATCCAAGCCGTCCAGAACGATATCGTCATAGCGATAGACCGGACCCAGCTGCAGTCCGAACTCGACGCGCAAAGCCCCGGCATCGCCGCTGCGTCCGATCAGCTGGAAAATATCGAAATCGTAATAGCCGTAATTGCGCAACAGCTGTTCGAGCAGCGCGCTATCTTCACGGGCGCGCCGCGATATCTGTGCGACATTGGCCTCATCCTCTTCAAGTCCGCGCAGCTTGGACAATTCCCCGAAACGGTCCTCGAATTCTTCCTTGCGGCCATCGATGAAATCTTTTGTATCCAGATATTTGATGTCCACAATATACTCGAAATCCCCTTCCGCCAAGCCGCTCGCGAGGCTGATTTCGCTGGCATCCTGTCGGTCCTGAAACTGTTCGACCTTGGCGGTTTCGATATTCTCGGATGGCAGGTCGCTGGCCAATGGGTCAGTATCAAGCTCAGTGGCCTCCTGCGTTGCGACCATTTCGGGAAGCGCCGGGAGTTCTTCGAAATCCGGCCAGTCTACGTCCATGCCGGGCATCGGAGCGAGCGGAGAATCGGGATCGATGTCCTGTGCTAGAAAATCCTCGTCACCCGTGGGCGATTCCGTTCTGGCCGCATCGGTTTCGATCGGGATATCGTCCTCAGGTTTCTCCTGCGCGGATAGCGTGAACGAATTGCATCCTCCGAACAATATGACACAGATCGCGACATGTTTCAGATCAGGAGTCTTCATGCGCGGCTATGCCCATCGGACGAGTTACGCTCGATAATAATTAGACGTCTTCCCATGTTCGCGAGAAGTTTCAGCCTTCGGAAAAAGGGAACCACCCATCTGGACCAAGCCTCTCAAGGGGTTTATATCGCGTTTTATACTGCATCCGCTCCGACCCTTCGACCCAATATCCAAGATAGACATAGGGTAAATTTACCGTTGCGGCACGCAAAATATGGTCCATGATGATATAATTGCCCAGCCCCACGCGGCTTTCATGTTCGGGATCGAAAAAACTGTAAATCATGGAAAGCCCGTCGCCCTGATGGTCGGTCAGGCAGGCCCCTATCAGTTTGCCGGGCCTCTCATCGCCGGCCGGCTCGCGATATTCGATGATATGGCTGCTGACCGGTGTCTGCTCGACCATGTCGGCATAATCGACCTCGTCCATTTCCGACATCCCGCCGCCAGGGTGGCGCACTTTGAGATAGCTTTGCAACAATTCATACTGTTCCTGCGTCGACCACGGCTTGCATGCCGTTGCCACCAGATCGCCATTGCGGCGCAGCACCTTGCGCTGCGTATTGCTGGCCTTGAAATGCGCCGTGACGACGCGCACCGAAACACAGGCCTTGCAATCGATACAGCTTGGCCGATAGGCAACATTCTGGCTCCGGCGGAAACCGATCCGGCCCAATGCGTCGTTGAGTTCGTCGGCATGATCACCAGAAAGTTCGGTAAAAACCTTGCGCTCGCTCTTGCCGGGCAGATAGGGGCAGGGGCCCGGACTGGTCACGAAAAATCGGGGAAAGCGGGCAGGTGCGGTCACGGGGTATCTGATCCTTGTTGCTTCAGACGGGTTAGCTTGTCCACCATACAAAATATTGTCCGTTCCGAAAGTCCCCGCCCTATTTTTTACGTGGAAAAATACAGCATTCGCCGCAGTATATTGCGCAAATTAGCAAATGGCGAATGCTCTGTCCCGTATCAGGCCAGTTCGACTTGCACCAGTGTATAGCCATCCCCGCGCAAGGCCGCGATCAGGCCATCAAGCTGCGCCTTGTCACGTGCCTCGCATTCTATATCGGTGATCAGCCCCTTTGCGGGGAGGTTGGTGAAAACACGCTGATGATAGATTTCGATGATATTGACATTATGAGCATCGAATTGCCGCATCACCCTGAACAGCGCACCCGGGCGGTCCTGCAACTCGATCTGCAAACGCGCCAATCGCCCCGATCGCGCCAGATCGCGCAGCAGAACATTGGCAAGCAGACGCGTATCGATATTGCCGCCGCACAGCACAATCCCGACATTATCCCCTCTAAACAGATCGGGTTTGCTCATAACTGCAGCGAGACCCGCCGCTCCGGCGCCTTCCACCACAGTCTTTTCGATCTGCAACAACAAGCTGACAGCAGTTTCCAGTTCGCTTTCGCTGACCAGCACAATTTCGTCCGCCAGTTGGGCAACGATTTGCGATGTGAATTCGCCCGGGCTCTTGACGGCAATCCCTTCGGCTAGCGTATCGCCTTCGCACGGCATGTCCTTTCCGTTCAATTTTGCGAACATCGACGGATAGAGTTCGGCCTGAACGCCGGTTAGGCGGATGCCCGGTTTGAGCGCGCGGGATGCGGTGCCCATTCCGGAAAAAAGCCCGCCGCCGCCGATCGGAATGACCATATGGTCCAACTGGGGTATGTCCTCCAGCATTTCCAGCGCAACCGTACCCTGCCCCGCCGCAATGACCGGGTCGTCGAACGGATGTACGAAGGTAAGACCCTGCAGCTTTTCCTGTTCACGCGCATGCATATAGGCATCGTCGTATTTTTCGCCGTACAGAATAACCTTGCCGCCATTGGCTTCGGTCTGCTGTACCTTGATGGTGGGCGTCGTTTTCGGCATCACGATCGTCACCGGCACGCCCAACCGCGTGCCATGATAGGCAAGTCCCTGTGCATGATTGCCGGCCGAAGCCGCGATTACACCGCGCGCGCGTGCCTCTGCATCCATCTGGCTCAGAAAGTTGAGCGCGCCACGCTCCTTATAAGCTGCTGTAAACTGCAAATTTTCGAACTTCAGATAAATTTCCGCTCCCGTTATGTGCGACAATGTACGGCTGTGCAGCGTGGGAGTGCGCACGATTGAGCCCGACACACGGGTGTGCGCGGCACGGATATGATCGAGTGTCAGGCGGGCATCGGGCTGGCTGTTCATGCGATTTGCCCTATCTTATGTAGCACTTTTTGCAAACACAGTTTAGGTACGGCGCATGTCAAGAATAGCTTTTATCGGAATTGGCGTCATGGGCGCACCCATGGCGCGGCATCTGTCAGGGGCAGGCCATACGCTGTCGCTTTTCAACCGTTCACGTATCAAGTGCGAAACGTGGATCGAGGCCAATGGCGCGGCGGACGCAACCATAGCGGCCTCACCTGCCGAAGCGGCGAAGGATGCGACGGTCGTGATTTGCTGCGTCGGCAATGATGACGATCTTGCCGATGTCATCATGGGCCGTGACGGTATATTTCAGACGCTTGGCAAGGACGCTCTGCTGATCGACCATACCACCGTTTCGGCGAAAGTAGCGCGGCAGATTTCGGTAGAGGGCAAATCGAAGCAGGTCCATTGCGTCGATGCCCCCGTTTCGGGCGGGCAGGCGGGGGCGGAAACTGGCAGGCTTTCCATCATGTGCGGCGGCACTGAAGCAGCGATGAACCTGGCACGCCCTATTATGAAGCCCTATGCGGCCCGCATCGTGCATGTCGGCGGCCCGGGCGCGGGACAGCAGACGAAAATGGCGAACCAGATCGCCATAGCCGGCATATTGGGCGGCCTATCCGAAGCTATGCGTTTCGCGCAGGCCAGCAATCTCGACAGCGACAAAGTTTTCGAAGCCATCTCGGGCGGTGCTGCGCAGAGCTGGCAAATGGACAATCGCTGGCACAGCATGGCGAGGGACGAGTTCGATTTCGGCTTTGCGATAGACTGGATGCGCAAAGATCTGGGCCTCGCCCTGGAAGAAGCGCGCAGTGTCGGCAGCAGCGCGCCGGTGGCCGCCATGATCGATCAGTTCTACGCCGAAGTGCAGACGATGGGCGCGGGAAGACAGGATACAAGCGCGCTGGTTCGCCGGATGCGAAGTAAAGGAAAACCCGCATGAAATTCGTTCCCCCACGCTTCTGTTCCGCAATCTTTGCGGTTCTGGCATTTATGACGCTGGCATTATCGCATACCGCACATGCCGACACGCTGGTCGACAATGTCAATGGTTTTACGCTGGATGAGAACGGGAAGGTCGTCGAATTTACCGGCATGGTCATTACCGACGACGGGCACGTGAAGGAGTTGCTTTCGCGCAAGGACAAGCGTCCAAAAACTCCGCGGTATAAAGTTGATGGCAAGGGCCGCAATCTTATGCCAGGTCTAATCGATTCGCACGGCCATGTCATGGGGTTGGGCTTTCAGGCGCTGACACTGGACCTGTCGGATACCAATTCGCTGGCGGAAGCGCAGGCGAAAATCGCAAAATATGCCGCCGACAACCCGCAGCTGCCCTGGATAGTGGGTCGCGGCTGGAATCAGGAAAAATGGAGTCTAGGGCGCTTTCCGACCGCGGCGGAAATTGACGCTGTTGTGCCAGACCGGCCGGTATGGCTTGCGCGAGTCGACGGGCATGCTGGCTGGGCCAATAGCCGCGCGATGGACATTGCAGGGGTGAGCGCAAAATCGAAAAGCCCGACGGGGGGCCGGGTCGAGATGGCGGATGGCAAACCCACCGGAATTTTCGTAGATGCCGCCGAAACACTCATACAATCGTCGCTGCCTGCCCCGCGTGCCGCCGATTTGGATCAGGCCTTGGCAAAAGCGCAGGATAAGCTCCTGAGCCAAGGTATTACGGCCATCGCCGATATGGGCACGACGATGCAGGACTGGCACAGTTATCGCCGCGCCGGCGATACGGGACAACTTTACGTGCGCATTATCGCATATGCCGCCGGTGTCGATGAAATGGTCGCGATCGGCGGGGTGGGCCCAACGCCGTGGTTATATGAAGACAAGCTTCGTCTCAACGGCGTCAAAATGTATCTCGACGGCGCATTGGGATCGCGCGGTGCATGGCTCAAGGCGCCCTATCACGATGCGCCAGAAACGCGCGGTCTTTCGTTTATCGACGATACCAAATTGCTCAATCAGATGAGCCGTGCAGCAATGGACAATTACCAGATTGCCGTACACGCCATCGGCGATCAGGCGAACGCACAGGTGCTGGGCGCAATTGATGAATTGTCGCAAAACTTCGGCGGCGACCGGCGCTGGCGGATTGAACATGCGCAAATTGTCGACCCAACCAATATAGCCGCATTGGGCCGGAACGGTATCATAGCCTCGATGCAGCCGGTGCACCAGCCATCCGACCGCCTGATGGCGGAAACCAGGCTGGGTGCAAACCGGCTTACGGGCGCATATGCCTGGAAGAGTATTTTGAAAAACGGTGGCAGGCTTGCGTTTGGATCGGATGTGCCGGTCGAATCGTCCAATCCGTTCCCCGGCATAGCCGCAGCCATGACACGGGAGGATGCCAATGGAGAGCCTTTTGGCGGGTGGCAGCCGCAAGAACGATTGTCGAGGGGCGAAGCTCTGTCAGCCTACACACGCGACGGGGCTTATGCGGGCTTTGCAGAAACCCGCTTTGGTACGCTGATGCCGGGGATGCGGGCGGACTTTATATTTGTCGACACAGATCTGCTTTATGCTTCGCCGCGCGATGTACGCGATGCGGTAGTTCTGGAAACCTGGGTAGGCGGTCGCAAACTTTACGAGAGAAACAGCAATTGACCTGTTATGACATTCCAAGTGCACGATAAAATGTTGCATTATTACATCATATTGCAACAAAGCGTAGGAACATTTATCGAAGCAGGTCCCGATGGGAATGAATAAAATACTTTATTTCAGCAAGTTACCATGCCAAGGGCTTTTTTCTCGCCCATGGACAAAGAATTTCCCAATAACATAGACTTGCCCTTTTCCGCCTCGCACAATAGAACGATTTTCAAGTCGCGTTAATATATTTTATTGATTCGCATGGAAAATATTTTACACTTATATTTTCTATAAATTTGGGCTTGTTTCGGTTAATCAATTTTACTAATTACCCATCTGATCCCAAGGTCAAATAAAGGAGGCCATATATGAAGTTTCGTTCCATCGCTGCCGCAACCGCGGTATTTGCTCTCACAGCTTCGCCAGTTCTGGCTCAGGCTGCCACTTCTGCACCTGTAAGCAGTCAAGTTGTTCGTGCTGCTCAGTCATCTGACAAAGATGCTGACCTCGAAGGCGGTTCGGGTATCATTATTGCTGTGCTTGCTGCAGCTGCCATCATCGGAGGCATTATCCTTGCCGCTTCGAATGATGATGATGCGCCTGTAAGCCCTTGAGCTTTGATATAATATAAATTTAAAAGCGAGGCTTTGGCCTCGCTTTTTTTTGGTTTGCGTTTGCCGAAAAATGCCGCTTTTGGATGTCGGCTCCAATTTTGTGCCGCCTTCTTTCAATAATTCGAGTGATTGCGAAACTACCATATCCCTAGAGGATGGGGAATAACGCACACTCTTGTGCTTTTTATATTCTCCTGTGGAACCAAGCATAATCCCGCGAGTTGTCAGTTTCAGAACAGCAAATTATGCCCCCTCCCTTGCTGTTCCCCTATATAGCGCCCGGGCGTACAATCCTCCCCCTTCTTTGTACCCCGGGCCTATCCTTATTTTTTTGAGAGGAACATATAATGCAGTCCAAAGTGTCCAAATTTTCGACAACCGCAAAGATTATGTCCGTTATGGCGGCAAGTCTTTTAATTGTTGGCTGCAACACAGTCAAAGGTGCGGGCCGGGATATCGAATCCGTCGGCCAAGCAGGTGAAGACGTTATCGATTAAGCGTTATATTTCCGAAGAATATTCCCGAAGACTATGTAAAGGCAGCCTTAAACGGCTGTCTTTTCTTTTTTGCGCTCGGTAAACCGCATAATCAGCAAGGATGCCTCGAACAATACGATCAAAGGCAATGCCAACACAATTTGTGATATGAAATCTGGCGGCGTGAGCACGGCTGCGATTGCGAATGATCCTACGATCATATAGCGCCGAAGCCCTACAAGCTGCGCTCGCGAGACAATGTCGGCGCGGTTCAGAAGCAACAGCAAAACGGGCAAGAGGAAGCAGATGCCGAAGGCCAGAATAAATTGCATCACGAGCGAGAGATATTCTCCAGCTGCCGGTAGCGCCTTCAACTGCATACCGCCCGTTATCCCTTGATATTGTAGAAAATAGGTGAACGCGAGCGGCATCACCACGAAATAGGCCAGCGCCGCCCCTGCGGTAAACAATATCGGCGTAGCGATAATAAAAGGCAAAAAAGCGCGCTTCTCTTTAGCATAGAGACCAGGTGCGACAAATGACCATAGCTGACTGGCGATAATTGGAAAAGATACGAAAAAGGCGGCGAACAGCGCCACCTTGATTTCAACAAAAAATGCTTCGTACAATTTGGTGTAGATAAGTTCGCCCTGCCCTTGGGCAAAAGCCCCGCTGAGCGGTCGAACGAGAAGACCGAAAATATCGTCCGCGAAATACAGGCAAATGCTGAATGCCACGACCAGTGCGGCAATGCACCACAATAACCGCTGGCGCAATTCGATCAAATGGTCGAGCAAAGGTGCCTTGCTATCGTCGATGTCGCTCATGCAGGAGTATCCGGTTTGCGCGTCGCATCATCATGATCCTGGGTTTCAGTGTCTGTTCGCGCAGGAGGAACGCTTTCACCACTATCGCTGGTGCCCTCGACCGGGGGAGAGGGCAACATTTCGTTTCCTGCGGTCTCGCGCATGATGCGTTCGTTATTTTCCGCCCATTTCTTTTCCATTTCCTCCATTTCGGCCTCGCGCACCATGGAATCGAAACCGCTTCGCACCTCGCGCATCATGGCCCGCGCTTTGCCGACCCATCTCCCCGCGAGGCGCAAGGCCACCGGCAAGTCCTTGGGACCGATGACGATGATCGCCACCACAGCGATGAGCAATATTTCGGGGGCACCAATGTCAAACATGGTCGCTCACTTTAAAGAGGATAGGCGCAAACGGAAATGCGGCCGGAAAAGATTTATTTCGTTTCCGCCTCTTTGGCGGCCTTCGTTTCATTGTTGACGATTTTATCCGACTCGATCCGCGGTGCGGGTTTCTCAGGCTCGTCGCTTTCGGAAATACCTTTTTTGAAACTGCGAATGCCCTTGCCGACATCTCCCATCATTTCTGAGATCTTGCCGCGGCCAAACAGCACCAGTATCAACAATATCACCGCCAGAATTTGTATAGGTCCAATACTACCCATATGGAATCTCCTTTCCCGGAGTTTTACGCGTTATCCGCGTCACTATCCAGCATATCTTCTCTCTCATCCCCTTTTTCAAGATGCAGTCGTTCGAGCGCTTCATCAACAGGTTCCAACAGCCCGGCGGCATGCAACTCTTTCAGCCCGGGCAGATCGCGCCGCGACACAAGACCGAACTGCACCAGAAACTCGGGCGTTGTTGCATAAACGAGCGGTCGGCCGGGAACTTCGCGGCGTCCTGCCGGGCGAATCCATTCCGCCTCCATCAGCACATCCAGCGTTCCCTTGCTGGTCTGGACGCCGCGTATCGCTTCTATTTCAGCGCGGCTGACCGGCTCGTGATAGGCGATAATGGATAAAGTCTCGGTGGCCGCGCGGGAGAGTTTGCGGGTGTCGATCCGTTCGCGGCGCAGCATATGCGCAAGATCTGCCGCGGTCTGGAAATGCCAGGTCTTGCCACGTCGCACCAGTTCGATACCGCGCCCATCATAATCGGCCTGCAACTTCACAAGGGCAGCAAGAACATCGATCTTTTCGCCGACATACGCACCAATCTGTTCGGCGGTCATTGGCGTTTCGGAAGCGAACAAAGCCGCCTCTACCGCACGTTCGCCGCCATCCGACAGGATTGTGCCGAACAAATTTTCATCGACGTCTTCGTTGGCGCTTTCGATCAGATATTCGCTCATGATACCGCCCTCAGCAACAATGGCGCAAACGGCTTTTCCTGTTGCAATTCCAGCCGCCCCTGCTTGGCCAGTTCTAGCGCCGCCAGAAAACTCGATGCCAGTGCCGAACGGCGCAAGTCGCCGCCCGCCCCTTTCGGCAGAAATTGTTCGAGCGCCGTCCACTCGATCGCCGCCCCCACCATCATCGATACCCTCGCCAATGCATCTTCCAGCGTCATGACGTGGCGTTTCTTGACGATATGCACGGCGGGCGCACCGCGCATATTCACTTGCGCATAGGCACTGATCAGGTCGAAATAGCTGCATTTCCATGCAGTGTTCGAAATGACGCGCAGCCCCTGGGGCGCACCGCGCATAAACACGTCGCGGGCCATGCGGTCGCGGGCCATTAGCCGCGCGCCCGCCTCACGCATGGCATTGAGCCTTTGCAAACGCATTTGCAGACGCAGGGCAAGCTCCTCGGGCGAGGGGTCGATGCCGGAATCTTTGGGCAAAAGCAGGGCGGATTTAAGATAGGCGAGCCAAGCGGCCATAACCAGATAATCTGCCGCCAATTCCAGTTTCACAATCCGGGCATTTTCGATAAAATGCAGATATTGCCGGGTCAGTTCGAGTATCGAAATCGCGCGCAAATCGACTTTCTGATTACGCGCGAGCGCCAGCAACAGATCGAGCGGGCCTTCCCAGCCATCGATATCGATGCGCAATATTTCCTGTGGGTCCGCCCCGTCGCTCTCCCCAAAAGAAGCAGAGACGGGCGCAGTCGCCGGATCGAGAAAATCTATATCGCTCACGCCAGCGCCAGGAGTTCATCCCGTTTAGCGATCAGTTCCGTCTGGCGGGAAAGCGTAGCGCCGGGCCTCACCTTGTTCAGAGCACGATCCAGACGGGTCTTGGCCGCATCGGTAATATCGGGAAGAATGCGAGCAATTTCACGCATCTCATGCATCCTCCCCCAACAGTTGAGCGCGATATCGCACCCCGCCTCAACGCAATCGAGCGCGCGGGTGGGCACATCGCCTTGCAGGGCTTTCATATCCAGATCGTCGGACATGAGCAGGCCATCGAAGCCGATCTGCCCGCGAATAATATCATGAATGACAGTGGGCGACATTGTGGCGGGAAGCCTGTCGTCCCAGGCCCGGTACACGATATGGGCAGTCATCGCCATTGGTGCGTCTTTCAGCGCGGCGAAAGGGGCGATATCGGTTTCCAAAGTGTTCGCATCCGCATCGACATGGGGCAATTCCATATGGCTGTCGACAATGCCCCGGCCATGGCCCGGCATATGTTTGACCACGCCTTCGACTCCGCCGCGGCGCAGCCCGTCGAGTATGGCACGGCCCAGAGCGGCCACGCGCATCGGGTCATGGCCCAGCGACCGGTCGCCAATGGCAGGCGTGGTCTCGGGCTGGCGCACGTCCAGTAACGGAAGGCAATCGACATTGATGCCGACTTCGTGAAGATCCAGTGCAAGCGCCTCCGCATTGGCACGTGCCGCTTCTATCGCGCTTGCAGGGGCGACATCGTACAAGGCATCGAATTTTTCGCCGGCAGGAAAATTGAGCCAGTGCGGCGGTTGCATCCGCGCGACACGGCCGCCTTCCTGATCTATCAAAATCAACACGTCATCACGGCCATGCAGGTCTCGGATCGAATCCGTCAGCGCCCGGAGCTGCTCACGATTGTCGATATTGCGACCAAATATAATATAGCCCGCCGGAGAGGCTTCGGCAAAGAATGAGCGTTCGTCTTCGGTCAACCGCAAGCCGGACATGCCGAAAATCACCGGTTTCATAAGCCAGTCCTGATAGATATTCGTGCCATAAAAACAGTCTGGCCCCATTTGCAAAGTCCGTAAAGGGGCAGGCAAGCATAATATGTGGAAATTCGAAGCTCCAGTTTCGCAAACTTCAAACGTTCAGATATTTCTACCTTACGATAAGACAGGCTCCCCCGGCCGACTTGATTTTGCCGCACGTATCGTTCGCTGCAGTTGCATCGGGGGCCACTGCGCTCAGGCGGTAAACGATACCGCCATCGACTTTGGCCGATGTCACCTTTTTGGGCAGCGTTCCTACAAAATCATAGCGCCGCGACAATTCGGACCAGCCGTTATTGGCCAAAGCTTCGCTGCTATAGGCACCCAATTGTACGAGCACGCTTCCTGCCGCTGCTGGCGCAGATTGCGACACCGGCTGTTTTTCTTCTGCTTCGGCCAGCTTTGCTTCTTTGCGATCGCCTTCGCTGGCCGAGAAACTGGCATCGCCCGTGCCTTCAAATGTCTTGCCCTGCGGATCCACTGGCGCGACTTTATAATCACCTTCCTCTGCGGCAATAATTTCGCCATCTCCAGCGACCCCGTTAACGGTCACCTTGTTTTGGAACCAGTAGTATCCGCCCACAACGACAGCGACCACCAACAGTCCCAGCAATACGAACGCCAGCAGCTTGCCGCCATTGCCATCGTTATGGTCGCTATAATCGTCGGCGGTTTCGAGCCAGGGCAAACGGTCATCGTCTTCGCCCGTCAGATCGCTGCTGCCTATTGTCCTGTCATTCGCCATAATCTTTTCCTCGCGCACGGAATATTGCCGTCTAAGGGGCCGGGTTACATTTCATTTGCCGCCTTAACCCCCATTAAAGACAGCCCATTGCGGATAGTCTGCCCCAAATTCTTGGCTAAGAAAAGCCTTGCAGACGTGGTGTCAGGGTCGTTAACCATTAAGATGCGCTTGTCAGGCCGGTCATTGCCCAGATTATAAAATCCGTGAAATGCCGCCGAAAGGTCGTTCAGGTAAAAAGCAACCCGGTGCGGCTCCCGACTCGATGCCGCCGACTCCACGATCCGCGGGAATTGCGCCGCCAGTTGGACCAGCGCGATTTCTTCCGCGCCCAGTTTGTCCAGATGACCGGCTAATGGAGTCACGCCGTCGCTTTTGGCCTTGCGGATCATCGATTGAATCCGGGCATGCGCATATTGCACATAAAAAACCGGATTGTCGCGGCTGGCTTCGATAACCTTGGCAAAATCAAATTCCATCTGCGCGTCAGCTTTGCGCGTCAACATGGTAAATCGCACGGCGTCCTTGCCCACTTCCTCGACCACTTCGGCCAGCGTGACGAACGTTCCCGATCGTTTCGACATTTTGACAGGCTCGCCATTACGCAGCAACTTGACCATCTGCACCAGTTTCACGTCGAACTTGGCATCGGCACCCGCGAGTGCAGCAACTGCGGCCTTGATACGCTTTACTGTTCCGGCATGATCCGCACCCCAGATGTCGATAAGTTCGTCGGCATTTTCCAGCTTCTGGAAATGATAGGCAAGGTCGGCCCCGAAATAGGTCCATTTCCCATCCGATTTCTTGATGGGCCGGTCCTGGTCATCGCCGAATTTCGTCGAACGGAAAAGGGGCAGTTCCACCGCCTCCCAGTCGTCCAGTGTCTTGCCTTTCGGAGCTTCCAGGATACCGTCATAGACCAAGTCGCGGCCGCGCAATTCGGCCTCGGCCAATTCCGCCTTGCCCGCCACATGCAACTGTGCTTCGGATGCGAATACATCGTGTTCGATGCCCAGCAGAGCCAGGTCCGCACGGATCATATCCATCATATCGGCCACGGCCTCCTCGCGAAAAACAGCCAGCCATTCGGCTTCACCAACCTTGGCATAACTGTCCCCGAACTTTTCGGCCAAGCGCTTGCCGGTCGGGATCAGATAGTCGCCCGGGTACAGGCCTTCGGGAATGGTACCAATATCCTCGCCCAAAGCTTCGCGGTAACGCAGATGCGCCGAGCGTGACAGCGTGTCGACCTGTCCGCCGGCATCATTGATATAATATTCGCGCACGACATTGTGACCCGCAAATTCCAGCAGGGTCGCCAGCGCATCGCCCACGACCGCGCCGCGGCAGTGACCCATATGCATCGGGCCGGTGGGATTGGCGGAGACATATTCTATATTTACCGTCCTGCCCGCACCGAAATCGCTGCGTCCGTAATCTTCGCCCAGCCGCGCAATTTCGTTGAGTTCGGCAATCCAGCTTTCGTCAGTGAGCCGCATGTTGATAAAACCCGGACCGGCAATATCGGCAGAAGTCACGTCAGCCAGCTTCTCCAGCTCGCCGACAATTTTTTCGGCCAAGACGCGCGGGCTGGTTTTCGCCTGCTTTGCCAGCACCATGGCGGCATTGGTCGCCAGATCTCCGTGCGACGGGTCGCGCGGCGGCTCGACCGTGATCGCGGAACGGTTGGCATCGGCAGGAATATCCCCAGCCGCAACGAGCAGATCGAGAGCATGATCAAGATGTTCGGCAAAGCGTGCGTAGATTGTCACGTAAATTTTTCCTGGCTGAATGTATCTGCGCTGTGCCTAGCCCAAATATCGTTCAGGTCAAAGGGTACGCGCACAGCGCGCCGCTAAAAAGCCAGTCATGGCATGGGTTTTAGCGTGTCGCGTTATACTGCAACTGCTCGCCCGTCAGCTGGAAACCGATCAGAAGTTCGAAGCTGGTCCGGTTTATTGCAGCGCGCACGTCAGGATCGGACAAAGGATCGACGGCCGCATCCGGATCGCCGCTCTTACGCCTGCGCGTAATTTTCTCGACAACATCCGCAGGCAGAGTGGCCGCGGATTTGTCGATATAGGCCGCCCCATTGCCTGCCGCCTGTGCCCGGTATGCGCCATCTGCAAAGTTCAGCGTTACCGATCCGATGCGTTTGGCTACTACGGCGGAGCCGCCGCGAACAATTGTAGAGAAATAAGGTAGCGTCACCTGCCGCGCACCACGTGGATTTGTGCGGGTGGCCAGCACATCGAAATTGGCCGTAGCATAGAGTTTTTCCCCGGTCTCGTTACAGGCGCTGCGCAAGTTGGTGATATTGGCCACGATATCCATGTCACTCGCATTTTGCGTCGCCGCGCTGAACAAAGTGATATCTCCTGTAAAATCCGGAATCGCGACAGCAGGACATGCGGACAATGTGGAAGTGATACCGACGCTTTCACCGATGCGAATTTCATTATCGCCTGCACAACCCGCAACTGTCACCATGGCCATTGCAGATAACAGCATCCTAATTCGCCATTTCGTCTTCGATATCATCATAATCTCGACTTTTCTTTCAATAGATGTTCTATGGCCTCTTATCGGCCCCATATGGGAAGCGCAACGTCCCTGATGGCAAATAGCCAGCAGGCTCGACGAAACCAGCGCATAAATATGTTTTAATGAACGAGACAGAAACGCCATGAAACCACATTTGCAGCTTTTGATCGCCGCGCCGCGCGGATTTTGCGCGGGCGTCGACAGAGCCATCGATATTGTCGAAATAGCGCTGAAAAAATATGGCGCTCCCGTCTATGTCCGCCATGAAATCGTGCATAATAAGTACGTGGTCGACAGCCTCAAAGCCAAGGGCGCGATATTCGTCGAGGAACTGGACAAGGTTCCCGATGACGCACCCGTGGTGTTTTCGGCCCACGGGGTACCCAAAGCGGTGCCCAACAAGGCCGAAGAACGCGGGCTCACCTATGTCGATGCGACCTGCCCTCTGGTATCCAAAGTCCACCGGCAGGCCGAACGGCAGGTTGAGGCCGGCCGTCATATCCTTTTTATCGGGCATAGGGGCCATCCCGAAGTGATCGGTACGTTCGGGCAAGTGGATGCCGGGCACATGACATTGGTAGAAACGCCAGATGATGTGGCGGCGCTTGAAATTACCGATCCCGAAAATCTCGCATTTCTGACGCAGACAACCTTGTCGGTGGACGATACGCGCGACGTTATCAATGCGCTCAAAGCAAAATTTCCGGCGATCGTGGGGCCGCGGGGTGAGGATATTTGCTATGCGACATCGAACCGGCAGGCCGCGGTCAAAGCGATCGCTGCCGCTTGCGACTTCATGATCGTGATCGGCGCGCCCAACAGTTCCAATTCGTTACGGCTCGTCGAAGTCGCGGAACGTCAGGGTACCGATGCCCGATTGATCCAGCGAGCGGACGAAATCGATTTCGAGTGGCTCAAAGGGGTAGGCACTCTGGGGCTCACTGCGGGGGCCTCCGCGCCTGAAATACTGGTACGCGAAGTCGTGGACAAGCTTGCCACACATTTCGAAGTGCATGAGCAAACCGTCACCACGACCGTAGAGAAGATGACATTCAAACTGCCCCGCGAGTTGTCGGCAGACGCAGCATAATGGCAGTTTATACCGTCGTCAGTGCCGAAACCATGACCGCATTTCTGCAACGGTATGATGTCGGAGAATTGCGCAGTTTCAAGGGCATTGCCGAGGGCGTCGAGAACAGCAATTACCTGGTCGAAACCACTCGCGATCGTTTCATACTGACACTATACGAAAAACGCGTCGACCCTGCAGATTTGCCTTTTTTTATGACATTGCTCGACCATCTGGCAAATAAAGGTCTGCATGTTCCGCGCGCCATCCGGGATAAAAAGGGAGTGCAGTTGCAGGAACTGGAGGGTCGCCCCGCGTGCCTGATCGAATTTCTGCACGGCGTTTCGGTTACGACGCCTACTAACCTGCAAGCGAAAGCCACCGGTGAGGCGCTGGCCCGTTTGCATGAGGCAGCCGCCGATTTCGAAGAGAGTCGGCCGAACAGCATGGACCTGCAGAGCTGGCACGGTCTAGCCGCCGGCTGCGGGGATGCGTTGGCGCATATAGATGGGAAATTGCCTGCGCTGATAGAAACCGAATTGACCTATCTCGATTCTAATTGGCCCACCGATCTGCCCCAATCTGTCATTCATGCCGATCTTTTTCCCGATAATGTGTTGATGATCGATGAGGAAGTGACCGGGCTGATCGACTTTTATTTTTCCTGCACAGACATCCGCGCTTATGATCTGGCCGTTGCCCATGCGGCATGGTGTTTCGATGGCGAAGGCCGTGTTTTCGACCGCGATGTGTCGAACGCCCTGATCGCGGGCTATCGCAATTCCATGGATCAAACCGAGGCGGAAATTGCGTCTATGTCTACACTGGCGCGCGGCGCTGCGCTCCGGTTCCTGCTGACCCGCGCCTATGACTGGATCAACACACCTGCGGATGCAATGGTAACACGCAAGGATCCGATGGCCTTTGCCCGCAGGCTATTATATTATCGCGACCCGAAAAACAGCCTGATTTTCACATGAGTGCGAAACGCGAAATAGAAGCCAAGACCGTTATTATTGCCACCGATGGCGCGTGCAAGGGCAACCCCGGCCCAGGCGGCTGGGGAGCCATTTTGCGTCACGGGAAAAAGGAACGTGAAATATCCGGCGGCGCCAAGGACACCACCAACAACCGCATGGAGTTGATGGCGGCGATCGAAGCCCTGCGCGCGCTCAAACAGCCCTGCAAGGTGATATTGTCCACCGACAGCAGTTATGTGAAGGACGGCATCACCAAATGGATTTTTGGCTGGCAAAAAAACGGCTGGAAAACTGCCGCCAGAAAGCCGGTCAAGAATGCGGATCTGTGGCAGGAGCTCTTGCAAGCCATCGCACCGCACCAGATCGAATGGAAATGGGTAAAAGGCCATGCTGGCGACGCAGACAACGAGCGTGCCGATATACTGGCAAGCGATGCAGCGCTCGCCATTATGCGCAACAGCGTTGGTTAAATTGTTGCGGCAGAATAAAATTTAAAGCCTATAATTTTATCCGATCAGGTTTCGAAGCGCATTGGCGAATAGATTTTTGCATCAATACCCGCGATCAATGGCTCCGGCGGCAGGCCGAGTAGAATGGCTTTAGCCAGTTTCGCCGCCGCAGGTGCGGTCTGTATACCGAAGCCGCCCTGGCCCGCGCACCAGAAAAAGCCCGATTGCCGGGGGTCAAAACCATAAACGGGCAGCCGGTCAGGTGCGAACGAACGCAAGCCCGCCCATGACCGTTCGACATGCGCCACGCGCCAGTCCACTACCTTTTCCAGGCGATCTATCGCCCGCGCGATGTCGATTTCTTCGGCGGCGACATCATGCGCCGTTACGGGTGTTTCGTCGTGCGGACTGAGCCAGAGTCGGCCGTTTTCAGGTTTGAAATAGAATTTTCCGCGTATATCGAGCACCAGCGGCTGGCCGGGGTCGGCTTGCGGTTCGACTTGTAACTGGACTACGGTCCGGCGATAGGGCGTGATGCCGATCGGTCGCACATTGGCTCTGCGCGCGACATCGTCCGCCCAGGCACCGGCCGCATTGACCACTATTCCCGCCGTCACAATTTCGTCGTTCAGACGCAAATGCCAGATCCCGTCTTTATGACGTGCAGCATCCAGAGCCGTACGTGTCCGCACCCAAACTCCCGCCTTTTTTGCTGCGCGCAAATATCCCTGGTGCAGCGCAGCGACATCGATGTCGCAGCAATCGGGTTCCATCACACCGTGCCGGTAGGGCGGCTTTAATCGCTGTATATGCTTTTCCATACAGGGCCGGTCGACTTCGAATATATCGGCCCCGGCCCGTGCGAATGTCGCGCAAAATCTGTCGAGCGCGGTTTTGTCCTCGTCTGTCCCAATGGTCAGTGCGCCGCGCCGGGTCAGTATCGGATCCGCAGCGAAATCCGCGGGAGGGTTGCTAAACCATTGCCCCGACGCGCGGGTCAGCGGCTGCACCTGCGGGCCGCCATAGCTTTCTGTCCAAAAGGCCGCCGAGCGGCCCGTTGCGTGATAGCCCGGAAACTCCTCGCGCTCGATTATCAGTACGCTGGCAGCGCCGCCAATTTCCGCGGCAAGGCTGGCACCAGCAATGCCAGCACCAATAATCACAATATCGAAGTCAGGCATTTCGTGGGGCAGCCTCGGTCAGGAATTGATCGATAGCAGCCAATGCCCTGTCACGCACCTCGTCGACTTCCCGCAGCACTTCGTGTGCGGCCTCATCGCCGAAAACCAGCATTGCAGCATTCGGCAAGCGTTTAACGGCGTCTTCGATAGCCCCGAAATCGACCAATTCGTCGGCGGACGTCGCCACGATATAGACCGGTATGTCGACATTTTCATACGTGCCTCGGCGCTGGATATATCGGGCGGAGGCATAGGCGCGTTCGACCCATTTCCAGCTGCCAGGCCCCATGACCAGTTCGGGTCGCATGCCCCACCAGAAGAGTTCGTCGGCATAACGATCGTTATCGTGAGTGAGCAGCTTTTGACGCACCGCCAAAGGCGACGCAGGTTTTTCGCTGACTTTCCACGCCCCCCGCATCGGATCGCCGATCTTCAGCATCAGGCGCGCAATCCATTGCAGCACTGGCAAGGGCAGAGGCACGCCCGACATACCCAGCATAGGCGCACTCAATACGGCTGCGTCGGGGTCTATCCGATGGTCGATCAGTGCGCGCATCACGTTATGCCCGCCCATGCTGTGCGCCATGACGATATGCGGTCCCGGCATACTTGCTTTCCAGCGTGCGAAGAACCAGGCGAGATCGTCTACCCAGATCGAGAAATCGTCAATATGGCCGATATAGGGGGTCGGACCCAGACGGCCCGAGCCGCCCTGCCCGCGCCAGTCCGATGCGGTAAGATTCCATCCCAACCCCTGAAAATGGGCCAGCGTTTCGAGGTATTTTTCGTAAATGTCGCCGCGTCCGGGCAGAAAGAGGATCGATCCCCTGCAATTGCTTTCACCGCCCGCTGCACGCCAATCGAAGCGCCGTATTTTCCAGCCATCGGCTGCGTGCCAGAATGATTCGGTCGCACCGCCGGGAATGCTGCGGCGGTCAAATGACGGTGAGAGTGACGGTGACAATGACGGTGGTCTGCTTGGTTTCAAAGTGATGGCCCTGCATTTCTGCCCTATAAAGCGGGCGATTTTTAAAATATCTGCATGGTTACTATTTGGTAAGTCATTGCACGTATATCCGGTAGAATGACAGGGGCAAATCTTACTTACTGGCTGTTGGGCGGGCTTTCGATCGCGCTGCTGCATGCCGCATATACCGATCTCACACGCCGGGAGATCGAACATTACACCAATGCCGCCATCGCGCTTTGCGCACCTTTGTTCTGGTGGGCAAGCGGTCTCGATTTCTGGCCCGGTATGGCCGCACAGATCGGGCTGGGTATTGGCGTGTTCGTGTTTTTCGCGATATTGCAGGTCATGGGTGCCATGGGCGGCGGTGACGTCAAGCTGCTGGCAGCACTCGCATTCTGGTTTTCCTGGAATGAAATGCTGATGATCGTGATCATCATGTCCATCGTCGGCGGCCTGTTGACGCTGTTTCTGGCGATGATCCATAAAATCAAGCGATCCAAGGAAAAACTGGAAATTCCCTATGGCATTGCCATCGCGTTTGCGGGGCTTTGGATAGTTGGCGAACGATATATTAACCAATTTGCGTGATTAAGGCATCACATACACAAACCGTACCTGCTTGGAGGCAGACAAGACCATGGATAAGAAAAAACTGATATTGCTGGTGGGGGCACTGATCATAGCCGTTGGCTCTGCATTTATAGTGAACAATATCCTGCGCGGATCTGCCGCTCCGGAAGTTTCGGCAGCAGTTGTGCCTGATGATATGGGGCCGAAGGTCCTTGTCGCATCGCGTTCGCTGCCCGTGGGCACGATCATCACGCCCGACGCGTTTTCCTTTCAGCCATGGCCCAAGGATCTGATCGAAGATGCCTATTATATCAGCGGCCAAACCGACCAGGCCGCACTGGTTGGCACCGTCGTACGCAATGCCATTACGGCCGGCCAACCTTTAACGCAGGGTTCGGTTGTGCATCCCGGCGATCGCGGCTTTCTCGCCGCTGCGCTTGCGCCCGGCATGCGTGCGGTCACATTCAAGATATCCAAGGAAGCGGGTCAGGGTTTCGTATTTCCGGGCGACCGCATCGACCTGGTACTAACCCAGAAAATTTCGGGCGATGACGGCCCTGCTCTCAACGCCTCTGAAACCATCGTACGCAATTTGCGTGTGCTGGCTACCGATCGCCGCGTTTCGGGAGAAACCCTCGAAGGCCAGTCGGTTGTGCAGGAATTTTCTACCGTCACGGTAGAGGCCACACCGCGGATTGCAGAGCGGATCACGGTTGCACAGGAAGTCGGCGCACTGAGCCTGACCCTGCGTTCGCTGGCCGACACAGGCGCCGAACTGGAACGTGCGATCGCATCGGGCGAAGTCGAAGTCCCCAATTCGAACGATCCCGAAGCGGAGGCGAAATTCCTGAAAGAAGCCATGTCGCGGCCCATCGATAACGACCGCACATTTTCGACCGGTGGAGACGTATCGCGATTTCAGCGACGTACGATACCGCGGTCGGGCACGAAATCGGCTCCGGCTGCGGCACCGACATATGCACCTGCAGGATCTGTCGAGGTAGGGCAGACCGTCGCGGCACCGCAAAAGTCTAATCAGCCCAGTGTTACCGTTACACGCGGCAAATCAGTCACCGTAGTATCGGTTGGAGAAAAATAAGATGGCCATCCCCGTAACATTTCGTGCGCGCTCCGCAAAGCTGGCCATAGGGTCCGCCCTCGCCAGTATGATCGCTGCAACCGCGCTGACAGTTTCGCCAGCGACCCCCGCAGCGGCTCAGGCCCGGGTGGAGGGGCCCAGCAACGAGCTCGTCCTGTCGATCGGTCGCGGCCAGCTGGTGACATTGCCCAGCAACATGTCCGACGTATTTATATCCAATGACGCAGTCGCGGATGTTCAGGTCAAATCGAACCGTCAGCTCTATATTTTTGGAAAAAGTGGCGGCGAATCCAGCGTATATGCCAGCGATGCTTCGGGTCGGGTCATTTATTCGGCTACCATCCGCGTCGGCTCGAACCTCGACTCGATCGACCAGATGCTCGGACTGGCGATGCCGGATGCGAAGATACGAGTGAACACGATGAACGGCTTGGTGCTGTTAACCGGGACGGTCGGCGCGCCGGAAGACGGCGCGGAAGCAGAGCGGCTGGTAAAAGCTTTTGTCGGTGAGGAAACCGGCGTCATCAGCCGACTGCAAACCGCGACGCCGCTTCAGGTCAACCTGCAAGTGCGGATCGCCGAGGTGAGCCGGACGCTGGTCAAGGCGCTGGACGGGAATTTGACCACCCGTGACAATACCGGTGGTTTCGGGTTCGGGGCCATACGTGGCCGAGAAGCCATAACTTTTCAGGGGAATGGCGGGGCAAGCATCAATGGCCAGAGCGGTCAGACAACGATCGGTGCCATTGCCAGCCTGTTCGGCCTCGATGTAGGTTTGGCATTCGACTTGGGCGAACAGGCCGGTCTGGTAACGACATTGTCACAGCCCAACCTGACCGCGTTATCGGGCGAAACGGCAGATTTCCTAGCTGGCGGCGAATTCCCCATTCCTATCTCCCAGGGACTGGGTACCACGACAATCGAATATCGCAATTTCGGGATCAGTCTGGCCTATACGCCGACGGTGCTGGCCAATGGCCGCATCTCCATGCGTGTGCGCCCAGAGGTGTCCGAACTTTCGTCGGCGGGCGCGGTATCGTCGAACGGCTTTGAAATTCCCGCCCTCACCATCCGCCGCGCGGAAACCACGGTGGAACTGGGTTCGGGGCAGAGCATGATGATTGCCGGATTGCTGAGCAACAACTCGCAAAGTTCGGTCGACAAAACCCCAGGTCTTGGCGACATACCAATTCTCGGTAACCTGTTCAAATCGCGCAGCTATCGCCGCGGCGAGACCGAACTGGTCATCATTGTTACGCCCTATCTGGTCAAACCGGTCAATACCAATGACATTGTCCTGCCGACCGACGGCTTTCGCGCGCCGAACGATATGCAGCAACTGATCGTAAATCAGCAGAGCGACGGTATTTCCGGCGGCGATCGTCCCAAGCCGCGAGTGGTCACTCCGCCGCAGAATAATCCCGATTTCGGCAACCTTGCCCCGTCGCAACAAGCCCTGCCTGGGCGCGGCGCCAGAGCGGCTGCAACCGGAAATAACTCAGACGCCGGCGGCCCCGCCGAACCCGGTTTCAGTTTTGATTGAGAAAGGCCAGAATGATGCAATACCCCAATATGAAGACAGTTTCATCCAGCGTGGTTATCGCGCTTGGCCTGACGCTCAGCGCATGCAACACGCCTACGGTCGATAACCGTACGCTCAATTCGGTGCACCAGCCGGTCATCGAGCGCCAGACTTATTCGCTCGATGTCGGCGTCTCGCCCGGCGGTTCACTTCCGGTGCAGGACCAGAGGCAACTGACCGAATGGTTCGACGCAATGGATCTGGGCTATGGCGACCGCGTCTCGCTCGACGATCCCGGCGGTAATGTCGCCGCCCGCGCGATGGTCGAAGCAGTCGCCTCGCGTTACGGACTGTTGGTCAGCGACGACGCCCCCGTCACGGCGGGACAGGTTGTCCCCGGCATGATGCGCGTAATAGTGACCCGGTCCACCGCCTATGTTCCTGGATGCCCCGACTGGGCATCGAAATACGAAAACAACATACTCAACTCGACCAGCAGCAACTTTGGGTGCGCTACGAATTCGAATCTTGCCGCGATGATTGCCGATCCCGAAGATCTCGTGAACGGCAAGGACAGCGGCAGCAATCGTGACGTCGCCGGCGGTGCCAAAGCCGTACAGACCTACCGTGATGCCACCCCCACAGGCAGCGGCGGACTTAAAGAATCATCAACAGCCGGAGATGGATCATGAACGCACCGTTTAAGTCTGCGATCGCTGGTTCGCGAGATGCATTCAACGCCTATATTTGCGATGATGCGACACTCGACATCGTTCGCGCAGTTGTGGTCGATATGGGCTGGCAGCCCGAAAAGTGCAACAAGGGCGGGCTGCGCAATGCCGTACAATCGCTATCGGTGACAGCAAGCCCAAATATCCTTTTGGTCGATTTGTCCGAATCAGGCGATCCGCTTAACGATATCAACGCGCTTGCAGAAGTGTGCGAACCCGGCACTGTCGTGATCGCCATGGGACAGGTGAACGACGTACGCCTGTACCGCGACCTGATTATCAGCGGATTGCAGGATTATCTTCTCAAACCAACTTCCCCAGAGCAGTTGCGCGATGCCCTTACACAGGCACAAGCCATTTTCAGTGCCCCTAAGGCACAGGAAGGCGCGGTCGAGCGTCCGCACGTCACGACGGCGGTGATCGGCACGCGCGGCGGCGTCGGCGCCAGTACGATCGCCACTTCGCTGGCATGGTATATGAGCACGCAAGCCGACCGGGATACTGCCATGCTCGATCTCGACGTGCATTTTGGAACGGGGGCGTTGACGATGGACCTGGAGCCGGGTCGCGGATTGACCGATGCAATCGACAATCCCAGCCGGATCGACGGACTGTTTATCGAACGTGCAATGATTAAGGCGAACGAGAAACTGTCGCTGCTGTCCGCAGAAGCCCCCATCAGCGCGCCTCTGATGACCGACGGCACCGCTTTTTTCCAGTTGCAGGAAGAGTTCAAGCATGTGTTCGAATCGACCATCGTCGATCTGCCGCGCAATATGCTGATAGATTTTCCGCACCTGTTCAACGACGTGAATGTCGCGGTGGTCGTTGCCGAACTGACATTGGCCTCCGCCCGCGATGCCATTCGCCTGTTGTCCTGGATCAAAAGCAATGCCCCGCATACCCGGGTCATGCTGGTCGCCAACAAAGTGCAACCTGGCAATCTGGAAATCAGCAAAGCCGATTTCGAAACGTCGGTCGAACGCAAGATCGACTTTGTCATTCCTGCGGATTTCAAGGCGGCAGCCAATTCCGCCAAGCTGGGACAGGCGTTTATCGAAGCCAATAAAAGTCACAAGATTTCAAGCATGATCGCCGATCTGGCCGAACAGGTATTGGGTTCGGTTGAACAGGATGGAGAGGAAGTCGAAAACGGCGCCAAGAAATCGCTGCTTGGCAAATTCGGCGACTTCAAATCATTGCTTCCCAACAAGCCGAAAAAGAAATGATCTGAATGGAAGGCCAGCGGCTTTTGCGAAAACGCTGGCTTTCGCAAATGGCTGCCTATCGCGGGAACAGTCAAATTGCGACGCTCAATAACGCCGATCGAATACAGGAAAGATTATGTCGAACATACTGCAAATAACACTGTTGGCCGCGGGCATTCTTGCCTTTCTGGTGATCATGATATTCGCCTTCGGCGGTCCTTCGGTCGATAAGGCGGCGGGACGGCGACTGAAATTGCTTAAGGCTCGCCACGGCGACAACCCCGCGAGCAATGTCGAAACGCAAATGAAAAAAGCCATTGCTTCGCGGATGCCGCGCACAGCGCGCGCAGGCGAAAAACGGACCCGCATCGACAATCTGGCCAACCGGCTTCACATGACCGGCAAAAAATGGACGATCAGTCAGTATATGTATTCCAGCCTGGGGATCGCGGCGATCTTGACGCTGCTCATCTTTTTCAAGTCCGGTAACCCTTTGTTGTCGCTGTTCGTAGGCGGTTTAATCGGCGCCGCCATCCCGCATATGGTCGTCGGCCATCTGATCAAGAAACGCGTTGGCAAGTTTACCAGCAAATTTCCGGATGCGATCGAGCTGCTGGTGCGCGGGCTGCGCTCTGGCTTGCCGGTCACCGAAACGCTCGGCGTGGTCGCGAAAGAAGTTCCCGGACCGGTCGGCGAAGAATTCAAAAACGTGACCGAACGCATCAAGATCGGTCGGTCGATGGATGAGGCGCTGGAAGAAAGCGCGCGCAAGCTCGCCACGCCCGAATTCAACTTTTTCTGTATCACGCTGGCGATCCAGCGCGAAACCGGCGGCAATCTTGCCGAAACATTGGCCAATCTGTCGAATGTGCTGCGCAAGCGGGCCCAGATGAAACTCAAAATCCGGGCCATGTCATCGGAATCCAAAGCTTCGGCTTACATCGTGGGCTCGCTGCCTTTCATGGTGTTCGGCATGATCTGGTGGATCAATCCGACCTATCTGGGCGGATTCTTCACGGAAGATCGTCTGATAATCGCCGGGTTGGGCGGCGCCGTATGGATGAGCATCGGAGCATTTATCATGGCCAAAATGGTCAGTTTCGAAATTTAAGGAAAGGCAGAAAGTACATGAACATGGCCGGATCCTTTTATATCGCTACGGGTGGCCCCATGCTTTTGGGTGTCGACGTGCTGTGGGTGGCGACATTATTGTCGGCGGTCGCCATGTTTGCGGTCATGACCGCGATCTATGCAGCCACCACGGTCAAGGATCCGATGCAGAAACGCGTCAGGGCCTTGAACGAACGTCGTGAACAGCTCAAGGCCGGTATTACGGCCTCGACCGCCAGAAAGCGCGCGAGCCTGATCAAGAAAAACGACACCACCGACAGAATGCGCAGTTTCCTGACGTCGCTCAGCGTATTGCAGGACGAACAGCTTAAAGCCGCGCAACAGCGGCTGGCGCAGGCGGGCATCCGTTCCAAGGAACTGGCCGTCGCCGTCATTTTCGGACGGCTTGTCATACCGATTGGACTGGGCGGACTTGCCGCTCTGTACATTTGGGGTCTGGATATGGTGCCCGAATGGAGCTCCTTTAAGCAATTCGGCCTGTTTGCGGTGACCGTGATTCTGGGCTACAAGGCACCCGACCTGTTTGTCAGCAACAAGGTTACCAAACGCACAAATGCGATCCGCAAAGGTTTGCCGGACGCGCTCGACCTGCTGGTCATCTGCGCCGAAGCCGGCCTGACGGTCGATGCGGCATTTAACCGCGTGGCCAAGGAACTGGGTCGCGCCTATCCTGAATTGGGCGATGAGTTCGCGCTCACCGCGATCGAGCTCAGCTTTCTCACCGAACGCCGCGACGCTTTCGAAAACCTCGCATACCGTGTCGACCTTGACGCCGTGAAAGGCGTGGTCACGACCATGATACAGACCGAAAAATACGGTACGCCGCTGGCTTCCGCGTTGCGCGTGCTGTCCGCCGAATTCCGCAATGACCGGATGATGCGGGCCGAAGAAAAGGCAGCGCGCCTGCCGGCCATCATGACCGTACCGCTAATCCTGTTCATTCTACCGGTGCTTTTCATCGTGATTTTGGGACCCGCTGCCTGCTCGATCACCGATGCATTCTCGTCGGGGCCTGCAGCAACGACAGCGAGTTAGATACCCGATTTAACGGATGCATAAAAAGGCGGGGGAGTGGCAGTTGCTACTCCCCCGCCCTTTTTCTTGGAATTCAATTGCAATTCGACTCAGATTTTTTCGACTGTTTGCTTGATAATGCCGAAGATAGTGTGGCCGTCATCATCCTTGGCTTCGATTCTGACGGTATCGCCATAGCTGAGAAACGGCGTCTTCATTTCGCCATTCAGTATTTTCTCGACCATTCGCACTTCGGCTAGACAGTTATAGCCAAGGCCCCCGTCCTTGACGGGTTTGCCGGGGCCGCCATCGCTGTCGCGGTTGGATACGGTGCCCGAACCGATAATCGATCCCGCGCCGATGTTGCGCGTCTTGGCCAGATGCGCGATCAATACCCCGAAATCGAACGTGCAATCGTCCGACGCCACCGCGCGTCCGAAAGGCTCACCATTCAGATCGACTTGCAGCACGCGGTGCAGCTTGCCGTCTTTCCAATAATCGCCGAGCGTGTCGGGCGTGACAAACACAGGTGAGAACGCGCTGGCCGGTTTGGACTGGACAAATCCGAAACCCTTGGCAAGTTCGCCGGGAATGAGGTTGCGCAGGGACACATCATTTACAAGGCCGACCAGCCGGATATATTGCAGCGCATCTTTCGCGCTGGTGCCCTGCGGAACGTCGCCGGTGACCACGACAATCTCGGCTTCGATATCGCATCCCCATGCTTCGTCGGCCAGCTTGATCGGATCGCGCGCGCCGATCATTTCGTCGCTGCCGCCCTGGTACATCAGCGGGTCTTCCCAGAAACTATCGGGAATTTCGGCGCCGCGCGCCTTGCGCACCAGTTCGACATGATTGACGTAAGCCGATCCATCCGCCCATTGGTAAGCGCGCGGCAAGGGCGCGGCTGCTTCGCGTTCGTGAAACCGTTCTTTGGGGATTGAATCATGTTCGAGATCGCGGGCCAGTATTTCCAGCTGCGGCGCGATCGTGGTCCAATCGTCCAGTGCGGCCTGCAGGGTCGGGGCGATATGGCCGGCATCGGCATACCAGGCGAGATCTTTTGATACGACTACCAGCCTGCCGTCACGGCCGGATTTCAGGGATGCGAGTTTCATGCGGATTTCCTCTTCTTGTTATACTATCTATCGCGTCACCTACGGACGAGAGCCTAGGGCAGTTCCGCCTTGGGAAAGCCTTTCCACACGGCATCATAGCCTTTTTGCGCGCTGCCCATGGCATCGACCGCCACCTGATATGGCCAACAGCTTTCCACCATAAACGCCATGGTGTCATCTATTTTATGAGGCTTCAGCTCCGCCTCCGTCGCCGCCTTCCAACTCGCGCGGTCGGGTCCGTGTGCACCCATCAGGTTGTGCAGCGACAATCCGCCCGGCTCGAAACCGTCGGCTTTTGCGTCATATGCGCCTTGGATCAGTCCCATCGCTTCGCTCATCACATTGCGGTGGAACCAGGGCGGGCGGAACGTATCTTCAGCCACCATCCAGCGCGGCGGGAAAATCACGAAATCGGCATTTGCGGTGCCGGGAATATGGCTCGGGCTGGTCAAAACCGTAAAAATCGAAGGGTCGGGATGGTCGAAGCTGACCGTATTCATGGCGTTAAACCGGCGCAGGTCGTATTTGTACGGAACCAGATTGCCGTGCCAGGCGACAACATCAAACGGGCTGTGATCGATGTGCGTGCTCCAGATGTCACCGCCATATTTCTGGACGAGTTCGCAATCGCCGTCTCGGTCTTCGTACCACGCGACGGGCGTTTCGAAATCACGGACGTTGGCAAGTCCGTTCGACCCAATCGGCCCGAGTTCGGGCAGGCGGAACAGACTGCCATAATTCTCGGTATAATAGCCGCGCGCCTCGCCATCGGGCAATGCGATACGATAGCGCAGCCCGCGCGGGATAACCGCGATTTCCAGCGGTTCAAGGTCGATCCGTCCCATTTCGGTATAGATACGAAGCCGGCCCTGTTCGGGAATAATCAGCTGCTCGCCATCGGCGTTGAAAAAATATCGGTCTGCCATCTCGGCGTTGGCGGCATAGGTATAAAGCGCTACGCCGGACAGGCTTTGCGCGCTGCCATTGCCAACCATCGGCGATAACGAGGCGACAAAATCGGTTGGCGCGTCCGGCATGGCGCGGGCCGACCAGCGCATCCGATTGGGCGGCGTCACATCATCAAAAGCGCCCTTATGGTCGTGCATCAGCCGAAACGGGGCATGGCCCACGCTCGGTCGCATGCGATAGAGCCATGTCCGCCGGTTTTCCTCGCGTGGCGCGGTAAAGGCGGTGCCGGACAATTGTTCAGCATAGAGGCCGAACGGCGTTTTTTGTGGGCTGTTCCGCCCGACGGGGAGCGCGCTTTCGACTGCCTCGCTGGAGAAATGGTTGCCGAAACCCGTCATATATTCTGGCCGGGTCATCGCTTTATTCCGCCGGTTCTTCGACTTTCAACGACCCGCGATTTATCTGGTCGCGCTCGATCGATTCGAACAGAGCCTTGAAATTGCCTTCGCCAAAACCGTCATCGCCTTTGCGCTGGATGAATTCGAAAAATACCGGCCCGACCTGTGCTTCGGCGAATATCTGTAGCAACAGGCGTGGTTGCCCGCCCTCGGTTGTCCCGTCGAGCAATATCCCACGCATTTTGAGCGCTTCGGCATCTTCGCCATGATCCGGCAGCCGTTCGGCCAGCATTTGATAATAGGTTTCCGGCGGCGCGGTCATAAACGGCACACCGAAATCCTGTAGCCGGTCCCAGCATGCAACGAGGTCGTCGCAGATGAGCGCGATATGCTGAATGCCTTCGCCATTGAATTCGCGCAGGAACTCTTCGATCTGGCCTTTGCCGCCCTCGCCTTCTTCATTGAGCGGGATGCGGATCTTGCCGTCCGGCGCGGTCAGCGCTTTCGATGTCAAGCCAGTATATTCGCCCTTGATATCGAAAAAGCGGATCTCGCGAAAATTGAACAAAGTCTCGTAATAATCCGCCCAATATTTCATGCGGCCCGAATACACATTGTGAGTCAGATGATCGATGGTGTGAAAGCCGGCGCCTTCGGGCACTTTCTCGACACCCGGAAGATATTCAAAATCGATATCGTAGATGGACAGATTGTCACCATAGCGATCGACCAGATACACGATCGCGCCGCCAATGCCGCGAATGGCGGGAATATGCAATTCCATCGGGCCGGTTTCGACCTGCACCGGTTCGGCACCTCTTTCGAGAAGCAGGTCATAGGCCTTGCGGGCATCTTTCACCCGAAAAGCCATGCCGCATGCCGACGCGCCATGCTCGCGCGCAAAATACCAGGCTGCGGAACGCGGTTCGTAATTGGCGATCAGGTTGATGCCGCCCTGCCGCCATAGATCGACGTCCTTGCTGCGGTGCTTGGCCACACGAGAAAAGCCCATCGCCTGAAATACCGGTTCCAGCTGGCCTTTTTCGGGCGCGCAAAATTCGACGAATTCGAATCCGTCGAGACCAACGGGATTTTCGAAAAGATCGGCCATGGGAAATTCCTTGTATGTTGAGAGCGCAAAGATCTTTTTATCTGAATATTAAAAATATAGTATCAAATGAAACTATTTTTTGCAAGCGGTGATTTAGCTGCTGACAATGTCGTCCGCGCGCGCCATCAACTTGTCGAGCAAATTGCCAAGGGCAGCCAGTTCATCGGCGCTCAAAACGGACAGCAGTGCGCGTTCCATATCCAGCGCATGCGGCATGATCGCATCGTATAGCTCGCTGCCGGTCGCGGTCAGATGCAGATATTGCGAACGCCCGTCGGCGCTATTAGCCTTGCGTTTGATCAGGCTTCGCGCAACCAGCGCCTTGACCGCGCGGCTCACCGCCACCTTGTCCATCCGCGTTGCGTCGACCAGTTCGCGCTGCGTCGCGCTGCCGACATCACCCAGCACAGCCATGATGCGCCATTCGGGGATTTTCAGGCCGAAACGACTTTGATATTCGCGTGCGATCAGGTCGCTGACCGCATTAGAGGCCACCGACAGCCGATACGGCATGAATTCGGCCAGGCGGGGCGGTTTTTGCGCCATGATATTAACGCATCCATTTCTGGTTGACCGGCATATCACCGGGAAGCCGGTGGAAAGGCTGGGCGTCGCAACAATAATTGGCGCTGTCGGCCTTGCCGAAAACCGACGGATCATCGAGCGTTCCGACCTTGATAATCACGGCCTTCTCGAAACCGGGTGCGCGGGTAAAAAGATGCGTGCCGCAGTGATCGCAAAATTCGCGGGTTACGGGGCGGTCCAGATCGGGTCTTGCAAATCCCCTGACTTTGCCTTGGGTGATTGCAAACCCTGCGGTGGGCATCGCCATCGCGAGCAGCGAGTTGCCGCCGGTCATATACTGGCATTCGCGGCAGAAACATTCCGCCTTGAAGATCGCATCGCCCTCCGCTTCGTAACGGATTTCCCCGCAGTAACAGCCGCCTTTCACTTTCATCTCATATCTCCAGATTGTCGGGATGCGCCGCCTTGAATGCGTCCCATTGTGCCAGTTCCGCATGGATCCGCGCCAGTTTGGGAAAAGCCGCCATCGGCAATGCGAACCGCTCGGCATTGTACATTTGCGCGGTCAGGCAGATATCGACCAGATCGGGCGTGTCGCCGCCGAACAGCCTCTGTGCGGGGGCCGCCTGTTCGAGCGCGCCCAGACCAAGTGTCATCCAGTGATGCATCCATTGCACCACATCGTCCTGGCTATGGCCGAACGGGTCTTTCAGATATTGCCACACGCGCAGATTGTTGACCGGATGTATGTCGGCAATGACGATCATCGCATTGGCAAGAGTATGCGCACGCCGCACGGGATCGTCGGGAAGAAGCGGCGGCTCGGGAAACCGGCTATCGAGATAATCCACTATCGCCAGCGACTGCGTGAGATCATGTCCGTCGATCGACAGCATCGGCACCAGCCCCTGCGGATTGCGGCCCAAATAATCCGCCTTTTTCTGCTGCCCATGCAAAAGGTTGACCGTCACCGTGCGGTATTCGACTTTTTTCAAGTTGAGCGCCAGTCGCACGCGATAGGCCGCGGTCGAACGGATATAATCATACAGGACGATATCGGCCATACGCATGCTCCCTTGCTGTGACCTTACCATGATAAGGCGGGCATACAAAAGCAAGGGGTGTTAAATTAGGTAATGCGTCATATCGAATTTCTGCTTTGGAGAGGGAAAGGCCAGATTTTGCAAGGACGTATGGCGATAGCTGTTGGACGACGATCAGGACGTGACAGGAGATTTGTTTCGAGTTACATCTTCTTTGTCAAAACTGTTCGTGACAATTGATTGAGGTGTCACTTGAGAGACTATTCAACAATTACGCTTGCTGACGCACGGCGGAATTATCTCGCAAGCTGTACTACGGCTATGCCGATCGGTGGTCTGATTGCATGGACCGGGCTGGCCATAGCTTCCTACTTTTTAGGCAATAACCTCCCGAGCTTTTTGCCTTTCGTTGCGGCTGCCATCCCTGTTCCTATTGCCATAGTTATCGACAAACTGCGCGGAAAACTGGGCATTTGGACGGAGGATCGCCAAAATCCGATCAGTCAGCTTTTTATGCGCTTCATTTTCGTCGTAGCGCTATTAATCCCCTTTGTTGTGATCGCCGCGCAGGCGTCGAATGATCTTGACATACTGATACTGGGTCTTGCTATTTTAGCGGGGCTGGTATGGGTTCCTCATGGATGGGGTGCGGATGATCCGGCGGGTTTTATACATTTCGCGATGAGAGTCGTGCTCTGCTACGCCGCGTATCTGGTAGCTCCTGAATCGATCCGCGGTGCGGCCATCGCCGGTGCCGCAGCTTTGAGCTATGTCTATGCTATTGCAGCGATGAAAAAACCATCATCCGTTCAGTGACTGTTCTGTCCGAGAGAACATGTTCGTGCTTGTAGTTGAATGATGACATTAGGGTCGGGCGCTGAATGGCGGGTTTTCTGCGCTAACGTTCCGAAGTCGAAGTGCGGCTGACGACACAATAATAGTCATTTTTGCAAATAACCCGGTATAAGCCAAAAACAAAAACCAAACGAATCCCCCCTTCCATTTTGCCTTGTATGGCTTTAAATGTTGGCTAATCCGGTAGCGCCATGACAGACCCCACATTGATCCTGTTCGCCAAATACCCGGTTCCCGGGCGCGTCAAGACGCGGCTGATGCCGGCATTGGGCGCCGAGGGTGCGGCTAGGCTGCACCGGCGGTTGGCGAAACGCACGTTCGATACGCTGGTCGTGAGCGGATACAGGGTCGAGGTGCAATATGATTTGACCAGCGAAGCGGAATTTCGCGCATGGCTGGGCGGCGGCGCGGAGTATGTGCAGCAGGTCCAGGGCGATCTGACCAATCGCCTGCTCGCTGCCCGCCGCGCGGGGCCGCATATATTTTTTGGCGCCGATACGCCCGATCTGACGGTCGAAATTGTGCGCGATGCGGCAGAGCTGCTGGTGCATTCGCATGACGTGGTGATCGGTCCGGCAGAAGATGGCGGCTATTACCTGATCGGCATGAAGTACCCGCTGCCGCAATTGCTGCGCGATATGCCGTGGAGCACCGAGCAGGTGCTGCCCACGACATTGGCGCGGCTTAAAGAACTTGCCATCGAACCGTTCCTGCTCGAAACACTCGCCGATTGCGACCGGCCGGATGATCTGGCGCGCTGGCCGGACCTGATGGAATAGCCGCATGACCGCCGCCACCGTCACCATATTGATCCCGGCATGGAATGAAGCGGCAGCCCTGCCCGCCACAATCGCCAATATTGCTGCCATGCGGCCACAGCCTGACGAAATCCTGCTGGTCGACGGGGGCAGCGACGACGCCACGGTCGCCATTGCCGAGAAAGCAGGCATTCGCGTAGTGCAAGCGCCGCGCAAGGGACGCGGCCCGCAAATCAACCACGGGGTCGCGCAGGCCCGCAGCGATCTGGTCTGCGTGCTGCATGCCGACAGCCTGTTGCCCACAGATGCGGTCGCGCATATACGCGCCACCATGATGGACGAAAAGCTGGCCATGGCAACTTTCATGCCGATCATTCGCGGGGCCAAAACCCGCTGGTTCACCACCGCGCATAACTGGTGGAAAACCTATTATCCGGCCATCACACATCCGCATCTGTTTATCCGCGGCGTGCGGCTGCTGTTCGGCGACCATGCGATGTTTTTCCGTCGCGCCGATTATCTCAAAATCGGCGGCATCCCCGATAGCGCGACGATCATGGAGGAAGCCGATTTGTGCATCGGCTTTGCCCAGATTGGCGCGATGAAAATGACGCGCAAACCGGTGATCACTTCGGACCGGCGGATCGCGAAATGGGGTGCGCTCAAGGCCAATTATATCTACCTGAAAGTGGGTCTTATGTGGGCGTTCGGACAGCGCGACCGGCTCAAGGATATCTATCCCGACATCCGCTGAGCAGCCTTATGTCCAGTCGAGAAAGCCGACTTTGATGCAATGATCGATCATTCGCCGGAACGCGGCTTCATCGACATGCGGCGCGGCGATGCCCGCCTGCGTCAACACCGTATCGCTGGCAAATTCGGGTATAAGCTGGAAATATTCGAAAAACTGCGCGCCGATCCGCTTATGCACCATCGCCGTGCGCCGGTCGAGCGCAGCCGGGTCATACTCGGCAGGATCGACCATCCGGGCCGGAGCCGTACCAGGATAATCGCCAACGATGCGCAGCATATCGGCCATCGCAAAAGGCTTTTGTGCAACCAGATGCGCGATCCGGCCATCGAACGCGGGAAAATCCTCCACCATCGCCATTAGTCCGTTCACGACATGGTCGATCGGCACGATCGCGAAACTGGCGTCTTTATTGGCGGGAACGGCGCCGAGCAGTGGCGACCCGAACAGCCGGAACAGATGATAGAAATCATCGGTACGCGCGATGCCGCCGTCTTTCATCCTTCCGACAATGATGCTGGGCCGGGCGATGGCGGCGGACAATCCCTGTGTCTTGGCCGCTTCGACAAGGGCTTCCGCCTCTGCCTTGCTCGCTTCATAGCCGTTGGTAAATGCGCGCCCCGGGTCGGCCGCAACTTCCTTGACGATGCCGTGGCTGGTGCCGCAGACATAGGCGGTCGAAACGTAGACGAGCGGCACATCCCACTGCTGCGCCAAGGCGATAATATGGCGGGTGCCGTCGATATTCACGGCCCGGTGAATATCTTCCGAAGCGCTGAAATCGGTAATGGCGGCGCAATGCACGACCATGTCTATAGCGTCGGGCCGTTCGATCAGTCCGCAATCGGGGGCGCTCACGTCACCCGCGACAGCGGTAATTTCGCCCATGCGGTCCATACCGTCTTGGTCGAGAATCCGTCGTCTCTCGCCGCGCACCAGCGCCGTTACGCGGTGCCCCGCATCGAGCAGCGCGCCCGCCAGCGACCCGCCGACAAGCCCGGTCGCTCCTGTAAGAAAAACATGCATGGTATGTTTTGAAATCCGCTGGCTCAGCAACACGCGGCTGGAGCGGCCTCGCCGTTTTCGCTCACTCGATCATAGGGCATGCCGCCGCCGCATCCGGCGAAAACGCCGTAATGGGTGGAAAAATTGCCGATAAATTCGAAATATTCGGCAAAACGCGTATCAGAAAGCATTTTCCAGCTATTGCCGCAAATCGGAAACACCTTGCCCTGTTCAATCATGTGGCCTTTGTCGAGTTCGAACACCCTTTGCTGTCCCTCGACCTCGCCTTTGTAGATGACGGCTTGTCCGTAATCTTCGCATTCAAGCTCGAGCCCATCGAGTTTGAACAGACGATAGGTGGCGGAGAAAAAACCGATGCCGTCGAGCATTTCCTGAATATGGCGATCGCCTATCCCCATTGGGCGATCCTTGGTCAGGCGCGGATCGGTAAAGCCGGCCGCTTTCGCCAGCCGGTCGAAGTCTCCCCAATAGAGCGCGCCCGACAGGCATTCTCCGTGCAGCACTGGATCATCCAGCAAATGTTGCGGCACGCGCCGGTCGCTATAGACATCGGAAAAATACATCTCGCCGCCCTGTTTGAGCAGAGCGTATGCGTCGCGAAACACCTTGCCCTTGTCGGCGACCAGATTGATGACGCAATTGGACACAATAATGTCGAAACTGCCGAACTCGAGGCCCAGCTCGTCGAGCTTCTCGATATCGCCTTCGATAAAAGAAACGTTCGATTGGGCATAGCCGAATGCATCTGCATGCCAATCCAGATGGCGGTTAGCGACTTTCAGCTGCTCGGGCGTCGTATCGACACCGACCACGCTGCCATGCTCACCCACCAGCTGGGCCAGGATATAGGCGTCCTGCCCGCTGCCCGACCCCAGATCGAGCACGCGCGCGCCCTTGATCGCCTGCGGCGCGATCAGTCCGCATCCATAATAACGTGATTTCACTTCCTCGTGCACATGCTTTAGCGCATCGCGCACCGCTTGCGGCGGCGCATCGGTGGTGACGCACGCATCGGTTTTGAGATCCTGCGATCCCTGCAGGACCGATCCGTAATAATCGCGGCTGTTTTCGATATTCATGGATTGAAATCTCCGGTGTAATAGGCTGTCGCACTTGTAATTCGCCCGCTATGCTTGTCTGGTTACGGGTGCATCGCGGACGGGATTAGACGATGCCCCCTGTAACCTCAAACGGATTTGCGCGAATTGCTTGAGAGCACCGTTCTGCATTTGGAAGACGAATATGAAATATACCCATGATGTCATTGTGATCGGGGCCGGTTCCGCCGGCCTGACCGCTGCGGGCGGCTGCGCCATGCTGGGACTCAACGCCGCTTTGGTCGAACGCAGCGAGATGGGCGGCGATTGTCTCAATTATGGCTGCGTCCCTTCCAAAGCGATCATCAGCGTCGCGCACCGCGCGCACGATATGCGCGAAGCCGCCCAATACGGCATTGCCGCGGTCGAACCCAAGGTGGATTTTCAGGCCGTGCACGACCATATTCATGAAGCCATCGCCACGATCGCGCCCGAGGACAGCCAGGAACGGTTCGAGGACATGGGCGTCAACGTGCTGCGCGGCACCGCCGCTTTCGTGGATGACAAGACGCTGACGGTCGACCTGAATAGCGGCGAGACGAAAAAGATTTCCGCACCGCGCATCGTTATCGCCGCCGGCAGCCGCGCCTTGGTGCCGCCGATGGATGGCATCGACACCGTCGATTACCTGACGAACGAAAATCTGTGGGATTTGACCGAATTGCCTGAGCACTTAATCATCGTCGGCGGCGGACCAATCGGCATGGAAATGGCGCATGCTTTTCGCCGCCTCGGCTCCCAGGTCACTGTCGCCACGATCGGGCGCCCCTTTCCCAAGGATGACGAAGAGGCCGCCGACATCGTGATCGAGCAATTAAAAGCGGAAGGCATTGTCATTCATGACGATGCACGCGGCACAAAAGTGTCGCAAGCGGACGGCAGGATCACGCTCACGCTGGAAGACGGGCGCGCACTGAGCGGGAGCCATATCCTGATCGCCGCCGGACGCGAGGTCAATTTCGACAGCCTGAAGCTCGAGAATGCCGGCGTCGCTTATGACCAAAAGGGTATCAAGGTCGATGCCCGCCGCCGCACCAACAAAAAGCATATCTACGCCATCGGCGACTGCCGCGACGGACCGCGTTTCACGCACAGTTCGGGCTATGAAGGCTCCAACGCCGTGCTCGAAATCGCGCTCGGCCTGCCGGCCAAGGCCGATTATTCCGCGCTGCCCTGGGTGACTTATGTCGATCCCGAACTGGCGCAGGTCGGCCTGACCGAAAAGGACGCGCGCGAAAAGCACGGCGACAAGATTACGGTGTGGAAATCCGAATTTTCGCATAACGACCGCGCCATTACTGAAAAACAGACCAAGGGCTTCGTCAAGATCGTCAAAAAAGGCGGCAAGGTCGTTGGGGCGACGATTGTCGGCAAGCATGCGGGCGATCTGCTTTTGCCTTGGTCGATGGCGATCAAAGGAAAGTCCTCGACATTCGGCATGGCCAGCCTGATTGTCCCCTATCCCAACCGCGCCGAGCACAGCAAGGACGTGGCGTTCAAATCGGACGAAGCCAAGGTATTCAATAAATGGACCCGCAAATGGGCCGGGTTCCTTGCCCGGCTGCGCCGCTAACTGAAACCATTACCCCTATTTCCACGTTGCTTTTCCAAGCGAACTGGCCCGTTTATGACAGTTATGGAGACCCAATATTCCCGCCCTTGTTGAAAAAAAAATCGCCGAAATGCACAGTCCGTTCGAGATACCCGAAAAGGCTCCGCTCGACCCGGCGAAATTCAAGCATCCGGACATAACCGCCAAAGGCGAAAAACGCGCTTCGGTCGACATGACCGGGCTGAATACATTGTGGATCAATACCGGGACTTTGTGCAACCTCGCCTGCGTTTCGTGTTATATCGAAAGCAGCCCGGTCAACGAGGCTTTGGTCTATATCAGCCATGCCGAAGTGGTCGAATATCTGGATGAAATCGCGCGCGATGCGTTGCCGACGCGCGAAATCGCCTTTACCGGCGGCGAGCCGTTCATGAATCCCGATATGCTGGCAATATTGGGAACCTGTCTCGCGCGCGAGTTCGAAGTGCTGGTCCTGTCGAACGCGATGCGGCCGATGCAACGGCATTACGATGCGCTACTGGCCTTGCGCGAAGCTTATGGCTACCGGCTGACGATACGGGTCAGCCTCGATTACTATACGCAGGAAATCCATGAGCAGGAGCGTGGTCCCAATAGCTGGGACAAAGGCATGGCGGGTCTGAAATGGCTATCGGACAACGGCTTCCGTATCGCCGTGGCGGGCCGTCATCTGGGCAGCGAAAGCGACGATGCGGCGCGGCTTGGTTATGCCAAGCTGTTTGCCGATGAAAACATCCGGATCGACGTGAGCGACAGGGAACGGCTGGTGCTGTTTCCGGAAATGGACGACAGCGCCGATATTGCCGAGATCACCACCGAATGTTGGAACATATTGGACGTTAAGCCGGCCAGCATCATGTGCGCGTCGAGCCGGATGGTGGTTAAACATAAAGGCGCAGCGAAACCAACCGTCGCGGCGTGTACATTACTGCCTTACGATCCCGAATTCGATATGGGCAGGACGCTGAAAGAGGCGTCCCGCAGTATCAAACTCAACCACCCGCATTGCGCGCGATTCTGTGTACTGGGCGGAGCAAGTTGTTCGGCATGATGTGTTGCACAGGTTCGTCCTGAACTTGTTTCAGGATCCATTTCTAAACTTTCGCAGATGCGAAGATTGCACAAAGGTAGTGCGGCCAGCGTCCTATATCCGATTAAAACCTGCTTTGCATTTGCACCATGGATCCTGAAATAAGTTCAGGATGACGGTATCAGCCCGAGAGAAACAGCCCCCAGCCCAGTGCCAGAAGTCCGAGCCATATCGCCAAGACCGCAACCATTCCGGCGGTGCTAACGGGTTTTCGGGCAACGCTCGCGGCCTGATCGCGGTATTGCGCCATCAGCGCGGGCGGGATCAGCTCGATCGCGAGCCAAATGCCCAAGGGCACAATCAGGAGATCATCCAGATAGCCGAGCACCGGAATAAAATCGGGAATCAGATCAATCGGGCTGAACGCATAGGCCGCGGTGATTGCGGCGACGAGCCTTGCCAGAAATGGGGTCTCGCTGCTTTTTCCGGCAAGCCACAAGGCGATGATATCGCGGTAAAGCGCCTTCGCCCATTGTTTCAGCCGGTCCAGCATTTATAGGTTCAGAACACGCCCCGCCACGGCATCGAGTTTCGCCAGCACAGCGGGATCGCGCGCATCGGGGGCAGTAATCATTGCAAAATCCAAGCACGTATCGATCGGACTGGCTTCGCGTTTTTCCGGCAGCTTTTCGGCCAGTTTCCGCACCATCTGCCGCGCCCTGTCGCTATTGGCCTGCATCTGCGCAATCACGGCGCTGACCTCGACCGCAGCCTCGCCGGCGCGCCAGCAATCATAGTCTGTCACCATGCCGACCAGCGCATAGGGCAGTTCCGCCTCACGCGCCAATTTCGCTTCGGGCATCGCGGTCATACCGATCACGTCGCAGCCCCAGCTGCGGTACATATGGCTTTCTGCACGAGAGGAAAATTGCGGCCCCTCCATCGCCAGATAGGTGCCGCCGCGCGTGGCATCGGCGCCCGCATCCTGCGCGGCCTTTTCCACAAGGTCGGACAAGCGTGGACAGACCGGATCGGCCATCGACACATGCGCCACCATGCCGGTGCCGAAAAAGCTTTTCGTGCGATCGATGGTGCGATCGATAAACTGGTCGACCACCACGAACTTGCCCGGCGGCAGGTCTTCGCGCAGCGATCCGATCGCGGAAATCGCCAGCACGTCGGTGCAGCCCGCGCGTTTCAGCACGTCGATATTGGCGCGTGCATTCACATCGGTCGGGGATATTCGGTGACCAACCCCGTGGCGCGGCAGGAATACAAATTTGTGGCCGTTGAGAGTGCCGATGGTGAGTTCGCCGGAAGCCTCGCCAAACGCACTGTCGACACGGATGGTCTGCACATCGTCCAGCCCGTCAATCGCATACAGGCCCGATCCGCCGATCACGCCGATTGTCCATTCGCTCATTTAAGGGGTGCTTTCCGTATCCGTATGTCCGGCGGCATCCATGCGCGCAATCCATGCGCGGATCAATGCCAGTCCTTCGGTGTGCGGCAGGCTGCGGCTGAGTTCGGGCATGGCCACGCCGGGATCGGTGCTGCGCATGCGGTGGAACAGGATCGAGGCGTCGGGATTGCCCGGCGCGATCGCGAAATCATGACCGCCACTGCCCCGCCCCGCAGCCACCGGGCGTTTGCCGATGCCGAGCGCGACAGGGTCTTGTTCCTCATAGCCCAGGAACAGTCCCGAGTTGCTCGCCGGTCCCGCGCGATTGTGACAATGCGCGCAGTTGATATCGAGATAGGCCCGCGCGCGCAGGTCCACCGGAAATTTCGTGTCGTCATAATCGGGCATTGTCTTGAAAGCTGCCAAATCACGGGGTAGCCAGCCCCGCGCCGTCCACGCCCCGATCTGTTGGCCATCATCCATGTTGCGCAGCTTGGGACCAATCGGCATGATCGCATCGTTCAGCGCATGGCACCCCTTGCACTGGTTCATATTGGGCACGGCATAGCTGATAGCGCGCACCTGTCCCGCCGAATCGGTAAAGGTTACCGGCACGCGTTTGCCCGCAAGTTTGAGCGTCGCATCGGCGCCATCATCGTCCCAGATATAGGGCAAGGCCACCCAGCCATCGGCGCGGTGCAGCAGCACACGGGTCTCGATGAGCTTGAAGGCACGGCCGTCCCCATTTTCATAACCGAAATGTTTGATCAGCGCGGACCCGACGGGAAAGATCAGGCGGCCATTTTCGCCGATTGTCGCTTGCTGCCCCGCCGGGATATAAGCGAAGCGCCTTTTCAGTGCATAATCGCTGAACAGCGGGGCATTGAGCGTGTAGGGCTGCACCGTCGCCACTGGGTTCTGCGCGACGGAATCGGCAAAAAATCCGAATTCCGAAAGCTGCTGGGGTTTGCTGTCGCCCATAATGACCGCATCGTTGACGCGCAGCGATGGCGTGGCAATCGCCGCGCCCATAAAGACCAAAGTTGCAGCCGCCAGGACGAGCAACCGGGTCACCGGATCGCCGCCTCCATCGTGTCGGGCAGAACGATGGCCGGGAGGATGGGGCTGGTATCACCCTGCAGATCTATGACATCGGGTTTCGCCTGTTCGATCGGTGTGTCGGGCGAAGCGAGGCCCAGTGTGAACACGCCAACCGGATCGCTGCTGACGATATCCTCGCCCGATCCGTCCCATAATATCGGCGGGATCATACCGCCCATTGCGGCCGCCGCCTGGTCGAGCCCACGATAGCCCGGATTATATCCGGCCGGCCCGTGCGTATTGCCGCTGATCCGGACTTTGTTCGGCACCGGATTATAGGTCGCGTCATCAAACGGAAAGCGATAGCCGGTGAGAATGATGTTGGACGTCGCGTTCTCGCCCAGCACATTCCCGAAAATCTCGACATCGGTATTGGCCATGACCATGATGCCCGTGCCCATCGGCACGCTGGCGACAATATTGCCTTTGGGTGCAAAATTGGGGGTGTCGTTCGCCTCGATCCGGTTGGAAAACACACGCACGTTGCGTCCGCCCTGTTGCGGCAGGTTGGGCAGGTCGAACACCAGCACGCCGCCGGTATTGCGCATCGCGATATTGGAATGGACGTCTGCGTCGTAACTATTCTCAATCTCGATCCCCGCGACGTTGAACATTGCGATATTGTTGCGCACGATGATGTTGCGCGATTGGCCCACATAAATGCCCGCATCGGACGCGCCGATCACGACGCTTGTGTCGATCAGCACGTTTTCGGATTCGACCGGGTAGATGCCATAGGCACCATTGGTTTCTTTCGGCGTGCCCAGCCATTCGACGCGCAGATTATAATAGACGATGCGGTCCGCGCCCTTGGACTTGATGCCATCGCCCTTGCTGTTCTGTACCGCAAAATCGCGCAGCACCACATTGTCGGAAGTAACGAGCAACCCTTCACCCGCGCCCTGCTGATTGGAAAAGTCGAGAATGGTCCGATCGGGTCCAGAACCGCGTACGGTCACGCCCGGCACATCGAGCGAAAGGCCGTCAGTAAGATTAAACTGCCCTGCGCCTATCACAACCTGGTCGCCCGGTTCGGCTAGTATCAGCGCTTCCTGTAGCCGTTCCTGCGCACGTTCACCCGCAGGGACCGCAATATCTTTGGCGGCGACCGGGGGTCCAAAGGCAATGAGTATTCCGCCGACAACAGCTGTTTTCCACAATTGCGACATATACTCTCCTTTTGATTTACCGCGCGATATACGCAACCTTTGGTTCAGATACCGCGTTCTATATGCAAGCTATACCGTTATTCAAATAAGGACAATGCCCGCATGTTCAAACATTTCGCACCCGCCCTATTCGCCGCCACCATGCTGGCTGTATCTGCACCTGCCGCTGCCAAGACGCCCGTCGAGGGCCGGTGGGTCACCGAAGACAAGGATGCGATTATCGAAATCGCGCCGTGCGGACGCAATTTTTGCGGGAAGATCGTCAAATTCCTCGTCGCTCCGCCGACCCCCAACCCGAAGGACACCAATAACCCCAATACAAAACTGCGCGGCCGCCCGATCATGGGTATGAACGTGTTATCGGGATTTACGCTGCACGACCGGGATGATGGTCAGTTTAAAGGCACGATCTATGATCCCAAAGCGGGCAAGACTTACAAATCCTTTATGTCGGTGCGCGACAATGGCACGCTGAAGGTCCAGGGCTGCATCGGTCCGTTCTGCAAAACGCAAACATGGACCAAGGCGCGATAGCCACCACACGAAGATATACTTAAATGCAGTGTAGAAGCAGGCCAGAAATATGCGGAATTTTTCTGGCCAGTTTCTGGATCCAGGATCTGGATCAAGCCAATATTCCGGCCATGATGATATCGATGGTATGCTGCCGATACGCATCGCGCATTTCCTCAGTCACATCATCCTGGTCATAACAATGGCGCAACACCAGCCGCGCGGTGAAGAACCGGTCGGCCGCGCCCGTTACGGTAAAATAGAATAGCTGCGGATCGATATCGCGAAACGCGCCGCTCTTGACGCCTTCGCTAATCAACGTTTCGTAAATGCCCGAAATGGGCCGCAGGAATTTGTCGGCAATATCCTTGGCATCCTGGGGCGACGCATCGCGCACCATGCGCATCAAAAGCCGGTTGAGATAGGGATAGGTGTAATAGGTGTCGATCACCGCGCCAATATGCAGGCGGATGCGGTCTTCGGGCGTCATGTCCTTGGCCACCAGCGCGTCAAGGCCCGCCAATATCGTGTGCATATCGCGGCCCAGCAATGCGAGCATCAGCCCCTGCTTATTGCCGAAATAATATTTGACCAGTGCGCTGTTAAGACCCGCGCGCAAGGAAAGCTCGCTGAGCGAAATGTCGACCGTATCGCCCTCACGCATGATGAGGCTCGCGGCCTCTAGCAGCTGTTCGCGCGCGCCCGCTGGGGTTTCGTCAGTTTTATCTGTTTCCGTAACGGCCAAATGCCATTTTCCTTATATTAGCAGGCGACCTTGGCCAATGTCGCCCGGCTAGTCAATCGGCTTAAGCGCGTAATTAACCTGCATTTAGCGATAGTCCGGCTCATCCCACCACGGATAGAAATCGGGCATATCGCGCGATATTCTATCGGGATAGTGCGGTTCGCGCTTTTCCAAGAAGCTGGCAATGCCCTCTTTTGCATCCGCGGTCTTGGCGCGGGTGAAAATGGAGCGGCTGTCGATCCGGTGCGCGTCCATCGGGTGGTCGGCAGTGGAAAGACGCCACAGCATCGCACGGGTCATGGCCACGGAGACGGGCGCGGTATTGTCGGCAATCTCGCGCGCCAGAGCCGTAGCCGCCGGCAGCAGGTCATCGGGTTCGTGCAGCGATCGCACCAGCCCGCCCCTTAGCGCTTCCTCTGCATCAAAAACGCGGCCCGTCATGCACCATTCGAGTGCCTGCGCGATGCCGACAATCTTGGGCAGAAACCATGACGACGCCGCTTCGGGGACGATTCCGCGCCGCGCGAAAACGAACCCGAACCGCGCTTTCGTACTCGCGAGCCGCATATCCATCGCCAGCTGCATGGTCGCGCCGATCCCCACAGCCGCACCGTTGATCGCGCCGATGATCGGTTTGGTGCACTGGTACATCCGCAAAGTCAGCTTGCCGCCGGTATCGCGCACCGCATCGTCTCCATAATCGAAACTGCCGTCGGCATGGCGCTTTGCATCATTATTGGCAAAGGGCTTGCGGTCGCTATCCGGGGTTAGGTCAGCACCTGCGCAGAACGCCCGGCCATGCCCCGTCACGATCACCGCGCGCACATCGTCATCTGCATCGATCCGGTCAAAGGCATCGACCATTTCTTCGTGCATGATGTTCGTATAGGCGTTCATCTTTTCGGGCCGGTGCAACGTGATGGTCGCGATATTGTCGGCCACCGCATAGAGAATCTGGGTGTAGGTCATGGTCTGGTTCCTTAGCGCGGGGCCATGCGGATGCCGCCGTCGAGGCGCACGTCCTCGCCATTGAAATAGGCGGTTTCAATCATGCACAGGGCAAGCTGCGCATATTCAGGCGGCTGGCCCAGCCGCGCAGGATGCGGCACCATCGCGCCCAGTGCGTCGCGCACCTTGTCCGGAGCACCGGCAAGCAATGGCGTATCGAAAATACCGGGCAATATCGTATTGACGCGAATGGCTTCGCGCGACAGATCGCGAGCGATGGGGAGCGTCATGCCAACTACGCCGCCCTTGGACGCCGAATAGGCCGCCTGCCCGATCTGGCCGTCCTCGGCCGCGACCGAGGCGGTGTTTACGATCGCGCCGCGCTCGCCATCGTCCATCGGGTCGAGCGTCAGCATGCCCGCCGCCGATTTGGCGATACAGCGAAACGTGCCGACCAGATTGACTTGGATCACGAAATTGAACGCATCCATCGGGAAATGCTTGATCGATCCGTCTTCTTTCGACCGGCTGGCGGTCTTAACCGCGTTGCCGATACCGGCGCAGTTGACGAGAATCCGTTCCTGTCCATTGGCCGCGCGCGCCTTGGCAAAGCCTGCATCGACGCTGTCATCGTCAGTGACGTTGACCTTACAGAATATGCCGCCCAGTTTGGCGGCGAGGGCCTCGCCCTTTTCCTCGTTCAGGTCGAACAGGGCAACCTTCACGCCCTTGGCTGCCAGCGCGGTCGCGGTCGCCGCGCCCAGACCCGATGCGCCGCCGGTAATGACTGCCGATACATTCTTTGATAGCTTCATGTTTTATTCCTTTTCCTGAATCCGTTGCCCCCCGTGCATGCGGGGGACGCTGTAACTATTGTGCTAGACTTCTAACGGCCCCCGCCTACGCGGGGGCAACGTGCACATAATTAATTCAACCGCTCGATTATCGTGACATTGGCCTGACCGCCGCCTTCGCACATGGTTTGCAGGCCGTATGTGCCGCCCTTGGCTTCGAGCGCATTGAGCAGGGTCGCCATCAGTTTCGTGCCCGATGCGCCGAGCGGGTGGCCGAGTGCGATTGCGCCGCCGTGGACGTTGAGCTTGGCATGGTCGCCGCCGATATGCTGCATCCATGCCAGCGGCACGGGCGCGAACGCCTCATTTACTTCGTACAGGTCAATATCGCCGATTTTCATGCCTGCCCGCTTCAGGGCTCGGTCAGTGGCGAACAGGGGCTCTTCCAGCATGATGACCGGATCACCCGCCGTGACGGTCAGGTTATGGATACGCGCCCGCGGGGTGAGACCGTAGTCTTTCAATGCCTGTTCGCTGACGATCAATACTGCGGAGGACCCATCGCAAATCTGGCTGGCATTGGCGGCGGTGATAGCGCCGCCTTCCTGCAGCAATTTGACGCTGCCGATGCTGTCCATGGTCGCGTCGAAACGGATGCCTTCGTCGATCTTGTGCCATTCGGTACCTTCGGACGTTTCGATCTCGACCGGCACGATTTCATTGTCGAATGCGCCGGCTTCGGTCGCGGCAATCGCGCGCCGGTGGCTTTCGAGCGCATAGGCGTCAAGATCGTCGCGGCTGAGGCCGTATTTTTTGGCCATCATTTCCGCGCCCATAAACTGACTGAATTTGATGCCGGGATAAGCCGCCTGTAAACGCGGGCTCATATTATGGCCCATCTCCGCCTTGCTGAACAGGACGGCGGTCGAGCCCATCGGCACGCGGGTCATGCTTTCGATACCGTGCGCGAGCACGATGTCCTGCGTCCCGCTCATCACGCCTTGTGCCGCAAACTGGATCGATTGCTGCGAAGACCCGCACTGGCGGTCAATCGAGACCGAGGGAATAGAGTCGGGCAGCTTCGATGCCAGCACCGCATTGCGGCCGACATCGCCCGATTGTTCGCCGCCCTGCATCACGCAACCGGTAATGACGTCCTCGATCGCGGCGGGATCGAAATCGTTACGGTCGGCAATTGCGTCCAATGTCGCCGCGCCCAGATCCACCGGATGCATACCCGAAAGACGACCGCCGCGCCGGCCCCCGGCGGTGCGCACCGCATCGACTATATATGCTGCCGTCATATTGCTCTCCTGTTTTTATTTAACCGCACGATTAAACTTTCCGGCAAAAGGCGTCAAATAAAAAGGGCAGCGCCATCGCTGACACTGCCCTTCAGAAACATAATGAGAAAAGACTAAGCCGGGACATTGTCCTTCTTCACTGTTATCACCTGCGGATAGGTAAATTCAGTAAGGCCTTCTTTGCCATATTCGGCACCGAAGCCAGATTGCTTATGCCCGCCGAACGGCGCGAAGGGCGACAGGTGCATGAATTCGTTGACCCACACGGTGCCGGTTTCCAGCTGCTCGGCAATGCGCACGCCTTCCTCTGGATTGGCGGTCCACACAGCCCCGGCAAGGCCATATTCGGATGCATTGGCGCGCTTAATGGCTTCGTCCGTGGTTGCGAATTTCATTAGCGGCATGACCGGACCGAATTGTTCCTCGGCCACAATTCGCGCGGTTTCGGGCGGGTTGTCCAATATGGTGATCGGCACGTAATATCCGGGGATATCGTCGCTCTTTGTGTCGCCGCCGACTAGGAACTTGTAACCCTCATCCTTGGCATCCTGAATAAGGTCGAGCACGCGGTCATATTGTTTCTTGTTCTGGATCGGTCCCACCGCCGTGCCCTGCTGTGCGCCATCGCCGACTTTGACGGTTTTGGCGTAGGCGGCAATCGCGGCGGACAGATCGTCATAAATATCCTCGTGGATATAGATGCGTTTTGCGGCGATGCAGACTTGCCCCGCATTCATGAAGCTCGACCAGAAAAGCTGTTCGGCGACTTTTTCGACATTGGCGTCGGGCAGCACGATCGAGGCGTCATTGCCGCCCAGTTCCAGCGTGATACGTTTCAAATCCTTGGACGCGCCCGCCATGATGTGCTTGCCGGTCGCGGTCGAGCCGGTGAAGGTGATCTTGTCGATGCCGGGATGCTCGGTAATCATCGGGCCGAGCTCGTCCGCACCGGTAATAATATTGACGACCCCCGCAGGCACTTTGTCGGCAATCAGTTCGGCAATCCGCAATGTCGTGAGCGGCGTGAATGGCGAGGGTTTCAGCACGATCGTGCAGCCCGACAGCATCGCGGGCACGATTTTCTGGATCGCCATCATGACGGGGAAATTCCACGGCACAATGCCGCCAACAACGCCTACAGGCACGCGGCGCGTACGGCTGAGCCGCTGCTCGCTGTCTTCGGTAATCTCATCGTCTAGGCTGAGCGTCGATTGTGCCGCGGAAATGGCAGCGGCGCCGAAAATCTCGCTCTTGGCTTGTGCATGCGGCTTGCCCTGTTCGCTGGTCAGCAAGCGGAACAGTTCGTCGGCATTTGCCTTGATCGTGTTCGAAATCGCCATGATCGCTTCACGGCGGGTTTCGATCGAGGTTTTGGACCATGTCCTGAAAGCGGTGCGCGCGGCGATAACGGCGCTGTCCAGCTCTTCCTTGCCACAGGCCGGAACCTGGCCGATAACTTCCTCGTTCGCGGGGTTGAGCACGTCGATCACGTCGTCGGCGCCGACCATCTTGCCGTTGATGAGGTTTCTATATTGCGTTACCATGTCTGCTTCCTTTTTATAAACCTGATTACTGTTTTAGATGGTCCGTGATGCGGCCAATGCAAGCTGCATCACCATTGTTTACACGATGCTAGTGCCCCTCTTGCCCCAATATTCGTCGCGCAGCAGGCGCTTGTAAAGTTTGCCCGTGGCATGGCGCGGCAGCTCGTCGCGGAAATCGATCTGCTTGGGCATTTTCACGCCGGACAATTCGCTGCGCAGGAATGTGCGCAGTTCGTCCGCCAGCGCCTCGCCCGTGTCGCTAAGATCGAGCGGCTGCACCACCGCTACCACCTTTTCGCCCAGATCAGGATCGGGCGCGCCGATTACGGCAGCGTCGGCGACTTTGGGATGGGTGACGAGCAGGTTCTCGATCTCCTGCGGATAGATATTGACCCCGCCCGATATGATCATGAACGATTTGCGATCGGTAAGGTAGAGAAACCCCTCCTCGTCCTGCCATCCGACATCGCCAAGCCCGGTCCAGCCGTGCTTGTTGGCGGCTTCTTTCGTTTTTTCGGGGTCGTTATGATATGCAAACGGCGAGCCGTCCTCGAAATAGACCGCGCCCTCGCTACGCGGAGGCAGTTCGTTGCCGTCTTCGTCGCAGATCCGTACCGTGCCCAGCAGCGCCCGACCGACCGATCCTTTATGCTCCAGCCAGTCCTTACTGCCGATAAAAGTAAAGCCATTGCCTTCGGTACCGGCATAATATTCCATCAGCACCGGCCCCCACCAGTCGATCATCGCCTGCTTTACGGGAACCGGACATGGTGCGGCGGCGTGGATCGCGCATTGAAGCGATGATACATCATATTTTGCGCGCTCTGCAGCGGGCAGCTTCAGCATGCGCACGAAATGCGTCGGTACCCACTGGCTGGCATTGACCTTGTATGTTTCGATCAGCCGCAGCGCATGCGCGGGATCGAATTTCTCCATCACAATCACCGTCCCGCCGAAACGGTGGACCGTCATGCACCAGCGCAGCGGCGCGGCATGATAGAGCGGCGCGGGCGAGAGGTAGATGCTGTCCCCGTCCAGCCCGAACGCGCCCTGCGCCAGCATGACGAGCGCATTCGCCGCGGCGATATCGGGAATTTCGGGCAGCGGCAGACGCACGCCCTTGGGCCGCCCGGTCGTGCCGGAAGAATAAAGCATGTCGGTACCTGCGCGTTCGTCCGCAATCGGTCCGGACGGCATGGCAGCAAATGCGGCTTCAGCGTTGCTATCGCCCGCACCGCCATAAACCAGCTGCGCCACATCGGGCGAAAGGCTTTCCAGCTGTTGGAGTTGCGGCGACAAAGCGGTAGAACTGACCAGTAATTTCGCGCCGCTATCTTTCAGGATATAGGCCATTTCCCGCGCGGTCAGGCGGTTCGAGATCGCCACATAGATCAACCCACTGCGCTGTGCCCCCCACACGATGTCAAAATAATGGCTGTGATTTTCCATGCAGATCGCAATCGTATCGCCCACGCCCAATCCCTGTGTGCGGAAATAATGCGCGGCGTGGTTCGATCGCCGGTCAAGCTCGGCATAGCTGATCGTCTCGCCGCTGCCCGCCATGATGATGGCCGGTTTTTTGCCCTGCGTTACAGCGTGCACTTTGGGGTGCATATATTCTCCTCCCGATAAAGCCTCTTGCCGGGCCTTCGAATCTCATTACGGAGGAATGTAGCCGATTTAACCGATCAATTAAACACTATTGCACAGGGTCCGGTATCGCGAACGCAAAAAAGGCCGCCAGCGAAAGCGGGCAGCCTGTATTGCAAGAATTGAGAAACGGTCTCAGTCTGCGGGGCCACCCTGCGCAATTTCGCCAGCCGCCAGCACATAATCGGCGGTTCGCATATAGGGAAGCGGGTTGACCGCAGCGCCATCGATCCGCACTTCATAATGCAGATGGCTTCCAGTCGAACGGCCTGTAGACCCCATATATCCAATGATTTCGCCTTTTTTGACGCGCTGGTTTTCGGTGACGTTGAGCGCCGACATGTGGCCGTAGCGCGTCTGGAATGAACCGCCATGTTCGATTTCGATAAACCGTCCGTATCCACCGAACCATTCGGCTTTCGATACGATACCATCGGCCGTGGCGTAAATGGGGGTGCCGATCGGGCCGGCAAGATCGATACCCTGGTGGTTACGGCGATTGCCGCCAAACGGATCGTTACGCGTGCCATAATCGCTGGTCATGCGGGTGTTTTCGACCGGCATGCGCGAGGGGATAGACACAACGCCGGACGGTTTGCGTTCCAGCGAATGCCAGTCGGCAAACAATGTGCGGAATTCTGGATTGGAATCGCCCAGAGCGCTGACATTTTTTTCGGTCATTTGGGAAGAAACAGAGATTTCTGCAGTGGCTGCGGAATTTGCGGCGGCGGGTGCGGCGGCCATAATCATGAAGGCGCCGGCAACAAGGCCGATCTTTGTGGTAATTTTCGAAACTATGTTCACATGAACCCCTTCGCTGTTAAGTCGGTGCTAACTGCACTTTCTTAATAAATGTTTACCATCGCTTTGCCCAAATCCCTGAAATCGATGGTTTTCCATTTTTATTTTTCCCGGTGAGGAACCCGGTGCGACCTCATGCATTGGGTGTAGGTTGAACCTGTTTCATTTGGCAAGCGCGAGATAGTATTCCTGCGTTAAACCGGCGGTCTGACGCGCCGAGTCGTTAAATGGAGGCTTTAACGCTCCCCGAAAATGCCGATTTACAAGCATTTGCCATGTTTCGTGACGGTCGATATTTGATTCTTGACAGCGATATTCGAACCAGCGCGTTCCATACCAAACGTGCCGTACTTCATCGCGATAGATGCGATTCAATATCTTTGCGGAGGGAGAATCGCTCTGATTTTCGAACCGGATAACGGTTGCGGGAGTAATATCAAGCCCGCGCGCCTCAAGCACCATCGGCACGATTGCGAGCCGGGCCAGCGCATCGTTGCGGGTCTCATGCGCCGCTTCCCATAATCCCGCATGCGCGGGCATGGCGCCGTAATGGCTGCCCAATTGCTTGAGCCGCCGGTCCAGCAACGCGAAGTGCATCGCCTCGTCGGCTCCCACCGAGATCCAGTCGTCGACGAATGCGCGCGGGAACTGCGCGCCGAACCGCCCGATCAGGTCGAATGCCAGATCAATCGCCGAAAATTCGATATGCGCCAGCGCATGCAACAGCGCGATACGGCCATGCAGCGACCCCTTGCCGCGGCGCGGCATCTTGTTGGGGGCCAGCAATTGCGGCGAGGCGGGACGGACAGGTTCGTCAGGCAGGATCGCATCGAAAATATGTGCCAGTTTCCCCTTGCTCCACAGGCGGGCAACCCTGCGCGCCGTCATGACTTTGCTGTGCATGTCGCACGCCGTCAGCACGGCCAGAGCGCCCTGCCCAATGGTTTGCGGCGCAGCCGCAGCAAAGCTTTGGGTATTTGCGGGCTTTATAATGACCGGGCTGCTTCCAATACCTGCGCTACGTGATCCTGAACCTTCACCTTGCGCCACACTTTGGCGACCTTGCCGTCCGCGTCCACGAGATAGGTGGTGCGTTCCACCCCCATATATTTGCGGCCGTACATGGCTTTCTCGGCCCAGACACCCAGCGTTTCGGCCATTTCGTTTTCATCGGAGGCCAGATCGACCTTCAGGTCATGCTTGGCGATAAATTTGTTATGCTTTGCCGGTGGGTCCTTGGATACACCCAGCACGGCCACCCCGGCTTTCTTGAAACCGTCCCGCATTTCGGAAAACTGGATGGCTTGGGTAGTGCAGCCGGGCGTGTCGTCCTTGGGATAGAAATACAGTACGAACGGCTTGCCGTGATAATGTTCGGGTTTGACCACCGATCCGTCGGGGCGCACCATATTGATCTGCGGCAGCGTATCGCCTTCGCCAATGCGTGTGTCTTCGCTCATATCGCTCTCCTTTTCATTCACAGGCCTTTTCATTCACGGGCAGCGCCGAAAATGCGCGTCCATTCGGTTTTCACTGTCTTGCGTGCTGTATGTAGTGCATCCATCGCAGCTTGCCAGTCCCGCATCTGGCAGGTGCGCGCGATCAACTTTTGTGCGGGCGGCGAAGGAATGGCGCAATCGGGCGAGACCAGCCGCACGGAGATTAGCATGCGCGTCATCAGGGCATGGGCTTGCGTCAGTTCGGGCGCCAGCAATCCGGCATCGCCCAGTTCCGCCAGCGCGCGGCCGAGCGAAGGGTGCAGTCCCGCGCCTTGTGTCAACTGCACCGCATGGATAAGGAATTCTAGGTCGACCAGTCCGCCAGGCAACAGCTTGACGTCAAGCGGTCCTGCCGGCGGCTTGTGCAGCGCCATATCGCGCCGCATCGCCGCCGCATCGGCAATGACCTTGGCGGCGTTGCGCGGTTCGGCCAAAAACCCGCTAATGCCGCTCGCCATGCGTTCGCGCACTGCCAGCGGTCCGTAGACGCAGCGGGCGCGGCACAGCGCCATATGTTCCCACACCCATGCCTGTTCGCGCTGGTATTTCCAGAAACTGGTGATGGTGACGCACAGCAGCCCCTGCATGCCCGAGGGGCGAAGGCGCGTGTCAATCTCGTACAGCGCGCCCGATGCGGTCGGCACCGACATCGCAGCAATCACCCGCTGCGCCAAGCGGTTAAAATATTTCGTTGCGCCTATCGGCCGCTCGCCGTCAGACTCGCCGCCGCTTTCGCCGCTGAACAGGAATATGAGATCAAGATCGGAGGCATGGGTGAGCGCCTGTCCGCCCAGCCGCCCGAGCGCGAGTATGACCAGTTCGCATCCCGGCACCTGCCCGTGCACCGATTCGAATTGTGCGATGGTAGCGTCGGTTAGGCTGCGCAGCGCCGCTTCGGCAACGTGAGAATAGCCGCTGGCGACGGTGAGCGGATCGTTTTGCCCCTGCACCAGTTGCACACCCAGCGCGAAGCGTTTCTCGCCGACACGCAACCTTACATTGTCGAGTACCCGCTGGTAATCGTCGCCGGGCTCCGCTCGCGCGAAGATCGCGGCCATATCCTCGACTTCGCCCAGCGGATCGAGCGCGCTCGCATCGATCAGCCCGTCGAACAGGTCGCCGCGCCGCGCCAGTTCGTCGGCCAGAACGGGCGCGAAACTCAATATATCGGCGAGCATCTGCATCAGCGCGGGCCGCGCTTCGAGCAGGCGGAAAAAATTGATCGCACTGGGCAACGCGGCGATCAGGCCGCCGAACCGGGTGACGGCATTGTGTGGATCAGGCGCAGCGCCGAGCGCAGCCATCAGGTCGGGCAGCACAGCCTCGAATGCGCGTTTGGCAGGTTCGCTGCGCAGCGCCCGCACCGATCCGCCGCGCCATTTCTCGATGTGCGCGGCCAGGCCGGGGCCATCGCCGAAGCCCAGACCCACAAGCTGCTCCGCCAGTTTTTCGGTATTTTCGCTCAGGCTGGACGCTGCCGCGCCGTTACCGGCTTGTCCGCCGTCGATCAGGCGGTCATAGATATTGCCGACATGGTCCACCGGACCGCGCAGCAGCGCGACCAAAGCCGCGCCATCCGCCAGCCCGTGCAGCCGCGCCACATTGTTCAGCGCTTCTGCGTTTTCCGGCAGTTCATGCGTCTGCCGGTCGTCGACCATTTGCAGCCGGTGCTCGATCGTACGCAGCAGACGGTAATGCGCTCCGAGTTCCTCCGCTGCCTTGCGGGAAATGATGTCTGCGACCGCCAGCGCCCCCAATGCGCCCAGCGTGCTGCGCTCGCGCAGATCGCGGTTGCGCCCGCCATGGATAAGCTGGTGCGCCTGAGCGAAAAACTCGATTTCGCGAATGCCGCCGCGGCCGCGCTTCAGATCGTAGCCCCCGCCCAGTTCCTGTCCCGCCGCATAATGGTCGCGGATCTGCGACGTCAGCGCACCGATATCTCGAATACGTCCAAAATCGAGCGAACGGCGCCAGATGAACGGGCGGATGCTTTCCATGAAATAGCGGCCCAGTACCGCATCGCCCGCGGACATGCGCGCCCGAATAAAGGCGGCCTGTTCCCACGGCAATGCGCTCGATTCATAATGGGTGATCGCACCGTCAACTGGAATCGCGAGCGGACTGACTTCGGATGCGGGGCGCAGCCGCATGTCGGTGCGAAAGACATAACCGTGCGCGTCGCGCGCCGACAATGTCTCGATAATGGCCCGCGCCACGCGCTGGGCGGCATCAGCCGGTTCCTCGCGCGCACGCCGCGGCAGCGTTTCAGGGTCGTAGATGAAAATCGGGTCAATGTCGGAGGAATAGTTGAGCTCCCGCCCGCCATGCTTGCCCAGCGCGATGATGGCGAACCCCTTGGGCTGCGCTTCTGGCACACGCGACTGAATGGCGTGGGTGATGGCCTGATCGCAGGCATAGTCGGCGAAATCCGACAGGTGCCCGGTAACAGCGACGAAATCGAATGCGCCCGAAAGGTCGCCGATCGCCAGCACCAATGCCAGCGCCTGTCGCTGCTTGCGCAGTGCGACGGGCACATCCTCCCCCGCACCGCATTGCTGGGCCGCAGCCAGCGCTCCGTCCAGATCATCACTTTCCAGCAGCGCCGCAATGTCCGGCAAGCGTTCCAGCGCGATGCGCAGGAATGGCGCATGATCGCGCGCGCGCGTCAGGGTGGATGCTATCGTGCGGGGCATGGCGCAAAGACTAGTCGGAAAAGCCGGGCAAAAACAATCACAATCCATTCAGCCGGAGCGCCATTGCGAAACATGCGTCTATTCGCGTCGATCGAGCCCTTCGGCCAGTTGGTCGACTTCGGCCATGATTTCGCGCATCGGATCGGCGATTTCGGGCGCGCTGTCGGGGCGGGCATCGAGCACGTCGCCCTCGATGATCGCTTCCAGCGCCGATCGGCCCCGCGCCACGCGGCTTTTGATCGTGCCAATTGCAACATCGCAGATTTCCGCAGCCTCTTCATAGGAAAACCCGCCCGCACCGATCAGTATCAGCGCCTCGCGCTGGCTGTCGGGCAGCATCAGCAACGCGCGCTGGACGTCGCCCAAATGCAGTTTGCCGTCCTGCGCTGCGGGGGTGGACAATATCTTGTCGGCGGCATGCTCGTCCCAGTCGCCCTTGAACTTGGCACGGCGCATTTGCGAGAGGAATACGTTGCGTAATATGGTGAACGTCCACGCCCGCATGTTGGTCCCCGCGGCAAAGCGCGCGCGCGCCTTCCACGCCTTCAGCATCGCTTCCTGCACCAGATCGTCGGCAGCATCGACGCTGCCCGCCAGCGACCGGCTGTACGCGCGCAAATGCGGGATCGCCAAACTCAATTCGTGCTTGAATTCCGCATCGGACAGGTTTTCTATCTCGGGCTTGGCATCGTCCGTTTCGGGGGCTTCACTGTCGGCTATCGCGCTTCTCCAATGGCTAGGTCACTATATAGGGGGGACGCGCAGCAATTGCCAATATGCGTCTGCTGCTATCGCTGTATAAGGATATGCCGGATTTGGCAATCGGATGCCGGGACTGCGTAGCCCCGCTTGCCAAGTCTCGGCCATTATGTAAGACATGCCGCAAAACCGGTAAACAAGAGGATAAATTATGCGCAAGTCTTTGTGGAGCCTGGCTCCAATGGTCGCTCTGGCGGCCTGTTCGCCCACAGTTATTAGCGGCGTCGACGCGAGCGGCCTGAACATTCCCGAAGTCCAGGATGGCGCCATTTCGGTCGACACTCTCAAATCGGTGACACAGCAACTATCCTCCGACGCGTTCGAGGGCCGTGCCCCTGGGACGGTAGGCGAAGAAAAGACGCTCAAGCTGCTGACCGAGAAATTCGCTGCGGCCGGCCTTGCGCCCGGTAATAACGGCAGCTGGTTCCAGGACGTACCGCTGGTCAGCATCGAGGCCAAAAACGTATCGCCGCTCACGGTGACCGGCACGATGGGCGACATGGTTTTCCAATATGGTACCGACATGGTGGTCACCTCCTATCAGGAAAGCGGCCGCACCCAGGTCAAGGACAGCGAAATCGTGTTCGTCGGGTATGGCATCAATGCCCCCGAACGCGGCTGGAACGATTATGAAGGCGTCGACGTGAAAGGCAAGACCGTGATCATCCTGATCAACGACCCGGATTATGAAACCGAGGGTCTAACGGGCGATTTCGGCGGACGCGCGATGACCTATTACGGGCGCTGGACCTATAAATACGAGGAAGCCGCCCGGCAGGGTGCGGCCGCCGCTTTGATTGTCCATGACGAATTTCCCGCAGCTTATGGCTGGAACGTGGTCGAATCAAGCTGGTCGGGCCCACAATATTATGCGCAGAGTGAAAACGATGGCTCCGACCAGACCAAAGCCAATGGCTGGATCCAGAAAGCCGCGGCAGAGCGTATCGCCAGTGCTGCAGGTTCCAGTCTGGCCGCCTGGCAGCGCGCGGCCAAGAAAAAGGGATTCAAGGCCGAACCCACCAGTCTGACCGCATCTGTGTCTTTTGCCAACACGATCGAGAAAACCATGTCGAAAAACGTGGTCGGCGTATTAAAGGGCGCAAAACGGGCCGATGAATATGTGCTTTATACTGCACACTGGGACCATCTGGGCCGCTGCAAGCCCGCCGAAGATGGTGACGATATCTGTAATGGCGCCGTCGACAATGCCACCGGCACGGCAGCTCTCGTTGCCCTGGCCGAGGCGCACGTAAAAGCCGGCGCGCCCGATCGCAGCATCGTTTTTCTGGCCGTGACGGCGGAAGAATCGGGTCTGCTCGGGTCCAAATATTATGCCGAAAATCCGGTCTTCCCGCTCTCGCAGACGGTGGGCGGCATCAATATGGACGCGTTTCAGGTTGCGGGACCCGCCAATGACGTGACTGTTGTGGGCGGCGGCAAGTCGCAGCTTGATGCATTTCTGGACGCCGGCCTGAAAAACGCAGGCCGCACCGCAACGCCCGAAGCAACGCCGGAAAAGGGCTATTATTATCGTAGCGACCATTTCAGCTTCGCCAAGCTGGGCGTGCCGATGCTATACGTCGATGGCGGCGAAGACCTGATCGAAGGCGGAACCGCAGCCGGCGCGGCGGTCGCGAAAGATTACACCGACAACCGCTATCACGGACCCAAGGACGAATATAATCCCGATTGGGACTGGACCGGCGTCGTCGCCGACGTCCAGCTATTCTATCGCCTGGGCCGTATGCTGGCCATGTCGGACAGCTGGCCCAACTGGGTGGAAGGCGACGAATTCCGCGCCATTCGCGACAAGAGCCGCCCGGCGAAATAATTTGCGAAAAATACTTTGAAAACGCCGTGCTGGTCCTGAGGGCGGCAGGGCGTTTTCATATCGCCTAGACTTAAGAGACCCCGTCATGACCTATCGCCAGCCGCCCGAATGGGCTCCGCATGAATTTGTCTGGATCGGCTTTCCCCATTCGGCGGAGGAATGGCCGGACCAGATCAAGGCTGCGCAGCAAGAAATCGCGGCTTTTGCAAATGCGGTGCAAGATAGCGGTGAACCAGTACGGCTGGTCTGCCGTAATCCGGCCAATGCGGAGACGGCGCGCGGCCTGACCGATGCGGACGTGCAGATTGATATCCGCCGCTATGGCGATATCTGGCTGCGCGACACCGGTCCTTTGATCGTGCAGGATGATGCGGGCCGGATCGAGGCGCGGCTGTTCGGTTTCAATGGCTGGGGCGACAAGTATGAGATGGACGGTGACCGCGACATTGGTGCCATCCTTGCAAACGATGCTCGGGTGACCGCGCGCCAGTCCGGCTGGATTCTGGAAGGCGGCGCGATCGATGTTGATGGCACAGGACTGGCTGTTACCACCGTGCAATGCCTGCGCAACCCCAATCGCAATCCCGGACTGGACAAAGCCGAAATCGAACGGCGCCTGCAAGACGATCTGGGGCTGGACCGCATATTGTGGCTCGGCGACGGGCTGCACGGCGACCATACTGACGGCCATGTCGATAATCTGGCGCGTTTTGTCGGACCGAACCTGCTGGCCCTGCCGGTGCCGAGCGGCGCCGACGATCCCAATGCCGCTGTCTATGCCGATGCCTTTGCTCGTGCTGAGCGGTTCGGCGTAGCGATCGCGCCCATCCCCTCGCCCGGACATATCGTGCGCGGCGGCGAAACCGTGCCCGCCAGCTATATGAATTTTTATATCGGCACCTATGCCGTGATCGTACCCGTTTATGGCACCGGCTATGACGCGGACGCGCTCGATGCCATCGCCAGTCTGTTCCCGGATCGCAAAGTTATCGGCTTGCGCGCCGACGCGATCCTGACCGGTGGCGGCAGTTTCCATTGTGCCAGCCAGCAAATGCCCGCCTAAGGTAACGTCATTCGGGCGCAGGCCTTGCCCCTTGGCTCATGAGACCGTATCTGTGGTTCCACGGCGCAAAGGAGAGCCGGCTCGATATGGGTGAGACCGTCAATTGGGTGCTCAGCACCTTGGCCTATCTTTTCGTCTTCGTAGTCGGTGCCGGTCTGCTTGCCGTCGCCGTCATGTTCGTGATCGATATCACCCAGACCAAGAACGCTATTCGTCATAACTATCCGGTGGTCGGCCGGTTCCGCAGCCTGTTCAGCAAGCTGGGCGAGTTTTTCCGGCAATATTTCTTTGCCATGGACCGCGAGGAAATGCCGTTCAACCGCGCCGAGCGCGACTGGGTCGAACATGCGTGCCAGGATGGCGGCAGCACGTCGGCATTCGGGTCTACCAAAAACCTGGAAATTGCCACCACCCCGATATTCATCAACGCCCCTTTTCCCACCATGCGCAAAGACAAAGCGGAGACGCAGGCGATGACAATCGGGCCGCATGCCCGCCATCCCTATCACGCTCCGTCATTTTTCAACATTTCCGCGATGAGTTTCGGTTCGCTGTCCGCGCCCGCTATAACAGCATTATCGCAAGGCGCGAAAATGGCGGGATGCTGGCTCAATACCGGTGAAGGCGGATTATCGCGACATCATCTGGTGGGCGGGTGCGACATCATTTTCCAGATCGGCACCGCCAAATATGGCGTGCGCGACGCCGACGGCAATTTGTGCGATGACAAGCTGCGCGAAGTGGCCGCTCACAAGCAGGTGCGCATGTTCGAGATCAAACTGTCGCAAGGCGCCAAGCCCGGTAAAGGCGGCATCCTGCCAGCGGGCAAGGTTACCGCCGAAATTGCTGAAGTGCGCGGTATTCCCGAAGGCGAGGACAGCATTTCCCCCAACCGTTTTCCAGAAATCGGCACTATCTCGGAACTGCTCGACTTTATCGCGCATGTACGCGAGGTGACCGGCAAACCCACGGGCGTCAAGGCGGTGTTGGGGTCGACCGAGTGGATCGAAGAGCTATGTGCAGCCATTCGCGAACGCGGCATGGAAAGCGCACCCGATTTCTTCACACTCGACAGCGGCGATGGCGGCACTGGTGCCGCGCCAATGCCGCTGATGGACAATGTCGGCATGCTGATCGAGGAAAGTCTGCCCGAACTGTCCGACATATTTCATAAATACGGTCTACGCGACCGTATCAGGATTATCGCCGCGGGCAAGCGCATCACGCCGGCCGATGTCGCGTGGGCGATTTGCGCGGGCGCAGACTTCATCAATTCGGCACGGGGATTCATGTTCTCGCTGGGATGTATCCAGGCAATGAAATGCAACACCAACAATTGTCCCACGGGCGTCACCACGCACGATCCGAAATTACAGGACGGGCTCGACCCGCAGGATAAAAAGGTGCGGGTGATGCATTACCAGCAGAATCTGGTGCATGAAGTCGAGGTGATTGCACATAGTTGCGGCGTTTCGGAACCCCGCCAGCTCCGCCGCAAGCATATCCGAATCGTTCAGGATGACGGACGTTCCGTTCCAATGGACAAACTTTACCCGCGCCCCGGCGTCTTGCCGCAATATCAAGAGACTCCCCAAACCGAACGCCGTGCGGTATAGCCGCGACATAACCACATATAGAGGATGATTACCCCCATGAAGAAAACGATGATGATGCTCGCGGCAACCGCCCTGATAGGTACCGGTGCGCATGCCCAGGACAAGACGCAAATGGACCATAGCAAGATGGACCATGCCAAAATGGACCATAATGCCAAAATGCTGTCAATGGTGCTGGCCGATCCGCGCCGCGCCGACGACATGGCACGCGATCAGTATCGCCATCCTGCCGAAACGCTCGCGTTCTTCGGTGTTACACCGGAAATGACCGTGGCTGAATATGCGCCCGCCGGCGGCTGGTACAGCAAGATTCTTGCGCCCTATGTCGCGGAGAAAGGCAAGTTTATCGGCCTGCAATTCGCGCCAGATCCGCTGCCATTTGGCGATGACGCCAAGGAACGCATCCGCGGTTTCGGCACCAAGTTCCCCGGCGAAGTGGCCGAATGGACCGGTATGCCTGCCGCGACATTTGCGGCCTATACATCCGACACCATACCCGACGATGTAAAGGGCACCGCCGATATCGTCATTATCCCGCGCATGATGCACAATCTGATGCGCTGGAACGTCGCCGATAACGAGATCAAGTCGATTCGCAGCCTGCTGAAAGATGGCGGCATGGTCGGCATTATCCAGCACCGTGCCAAGGACGGCGCGCCATTCAGCTATGCCGACGGTAATAAAGGGTATTTGCGCACCGATACGGTGGTGAATTTCATGGAGGCGCATGGCTTTGAACTGGTCGGGTCGAGCGAAGTCAATGCCAACCCGAATGACACCGCCGATTATCCCGATGGCGTATGGACGCTGCCGCCCGCCTATGCGCTGAAAGACACGGACAAGGCAAAATATGAAGCGATCGGCGAGAGCGACCGTATGACTTTGTTGTTCAAAAAGCTGCCTTAGCTTCTCATCCACCCGTAATTTATGGTATAGTAGTACATGACACGCTGTTCTATGACGGCTCCTGGTAAAACAGGAGAACGTCATGAACAGGTCATTTGCGCTATTGTCGATCGCACTGGCTTTGGGCCTTACGGGGTGTTCGAATTCGGAACGTCTGGTCGAACGCGGCGAAACTCTGCTGAGTATCAGCGCCACCGGCAAGGCCGAAAGCCAGCCCGATCAGGCGCGCTTTTCCGCCGGGATCAGCACGATCCGCGGCGACGCGGTCGAAGCCAATAAAGCCAATGCCGACGCGATGGACAAGGTCGTCGCGGCACTGGCCGCGCAGGGCGTCGACAAAAAGGATATCCAGACGCAAACCGTATCGGTGCGGCGGATCGACTATGGCTCAAACAAGGGCAAGTTCGAGGCCAACAACCAGGTCAGTGTCCGCGTGCGCAAAGTCGATACCGTGGGCGCGGTCATTGGTGCGGTCACCGCGGCGGGCGCCAACGTGCTGAACGGTCCGCAGCTGACGCAGGCCGACCCTGAAGCCGCCAAGCTGTCGGCCTATGGAGCGGCCTACAAGGCTGCGCGCGCCAAGGCCGAAGCCTATGCAAACGCTGCGGACATGACAATCGCTCGCGTCATCACCATTACCGACCAGGAACGCGGCGGCGGCGATTATCCCTATCCGGTTGATGCCGTGGCTTACGAAATGGCCGAACAGGCGGGACCGCCGCCTGTTGTGAGCCCGCAAAGCCCGCCTGTCTATGGCGGTACCAATACCGATACGGTCACCGTCACTGTGCAATTCGCGCTCGAATCCAAATAAGCCACCGCGTAGCGCCCCGGATCTGTGTTTCGCGTAATGACAGGCGGCGTGTTTGGCGCTAAATGCACCACATGTTGGAATTCACCATTCGCGCCGCTTTGTCGGGCCTCATCATTGCCGCCATCGCCCTGATTGCGCGGCGCTATCCTGCTGCGGGCGCGCTGATCGCCTCGCTCCCGCTCATCTCGATCCTGGCAATGCTGTGGCTGTGGCACGACACGTCTGACAAGACGCTGCTCGCCGACCATGCCGAGGCGACGTTTTTCTACGTCATTCCCTCGCTGCCGATGTTCCTGCTGATCCCCGTAATGCTGCGGCGCGGCTATGAATTTCCCGCCGCGCTCGGATCGGGCATCGCGTTGACGCTCGTTCTATATCTTGTCACCATCATTATCGCCGCGCGGTTTGGAGTGCGTTTATGACCGAAATCACCGTCGCCGCAATGCAGCTCGCTCTGAACGGCACCGAAACCGAGAATATCGAAGCAGTTAGCGACCTGGTCGCGCAGGCGGCGAACAAGAGCGCGCAGATCATCCTGCCGCCCGAGCTTTTCTCCGGTCCCTATTTCTGCGCGCAGGAAGACGAGGCGCTGTTCGCGCTGGCCCGCCCCACCAGCGAGCATCCCTCGGTCCGCGCCATGGCGAAGCTGGCCAAACGCCTGCACGTCGCCATTCCGACCAGCTTTTTCGAGCGCGACGGGCCGCATTATTATAATTCGCTGGCGATGATCTGGCCCGATGGCGAGATTATGGGCGTGTACCGCAAAAGCCATATTCCTGATGGTCCGGGCTATGAGGAGAAATATTATTTCCGCCCCGGCAATACAGGATTCAAGGTATGGGACGTGATGGGCACGCGCATCGGCGTGGGCATCTGCTGGGACCAATGGTACCCCGAATGCGCGCGCGCGATGGCGCTGATGGGCGCGGAATTGCTCTTCTACCCCACCGCGATCGGCGCCGAACCCTATGATGCCGATCTCGACACCAGCCGTATGTGGCGGCGCGCGATGATAGGCCATGCGGTCAGCAATTGCATGCCGGTAATCGCCAGTAACCGCATCGGCATCGAAGGCACAGGGAAGGACGCGAGCACATTTTATGGCCACAGCTTTATCAGCAACGAATGGGGCGACATTGTTTGCGATTATGGCTGCGACGAGACCGGCGTGCTGGTGACCACGCTCGATCTGGAACAGGCGCGCACCCACCGCGCGGGCATGGGCTTTTTCCGCGACCGCCGACCGGACCTGTATGAGCGCTTGGCCGACGATATCTAGCCGCAAACGGTTTCTTAACCTGTCCATCCACCTTGTGCGATAATGGGGCACCGCGAACGCCCGCATTGACTCAAACCCCCTATTAATAAAAAGTTAACCACAGCAGACGGGCCAGATCCGGCGCCGCGCTGTACAGATTAACGGATGAAGGACAGGCGCGGTCATGATAGGATTTTTCACACGAGAATTGCGGCGGGCGGTACTGGCTTTGATGTGCGCTGCCGGCGCGCTGTTCGCCTTTACGCTCACCCCGCACCCGGCCGATGCGCAGAGCCGCGCCGAAAGCGCAGATACTTCCAAATCGCAACAACGGGACGCCCTCCCCACCATCGAACGACAGGGCCGTTTCATTGTCGAGGCAACCCCGCTACCCGCTCGCCCCGCCAATGTGCAGAACATTGCGGCGCAGATAACGGGTGCAGCGAATCCGCTTTCCGCTCCCGCCGGGTTTGACGTCGTCCGCCCAGTGCTGCTCGAGCAGCCACTGGCTTTTGGGTATTATTTCTGGGACGAGCGCGCGCTCAAGGCCAGCGGGCGCAGTGGCCCGATCCGGGTTGTCGTCGATCTCGATGCCGAACAGCTATACGTCTACCGCTCCGGGATGGAAATCGCCCGCACCCGGATTACGCGCGGATGGGCCGAGCACCAGACGCCCACCGGCGTTTTTCCGATTCTGGAAAAGGATAAGGATCATTACAGCAGCACTTATGACGACGCGCCCATGCCATTCAACCTGCGCCTGACCTGGCCCGGCGTGGCCATTCATGGCGCCGATGTCGACAATGTATCGGGCACTCATGGCTGTATCGGCGTACCGCTGGAATTTGCCGAAATGCTGTTTGCCAACACCCGGCTTGGCGACACGGTGCTGATCACCGACCGCTGGCGCCCGGATATTTACGGAGTGTAAGGCTGTATAGATGCTTTGCATACCAAACGGTTCCGTGCACAATACACGTGCGACGCGCTTATATTCCGCCGAAAAGAATGGACGTTTGTTGAACAGCGTTTTTGGAAATCTGCACCGCCCCGAACAGCGCGCAATTTCGCACCATTTCGCTGCCGGATAACGCACAGATGATGGGACTGGAGCGCAGCATGGCTTTGCGATAGGGCAGCACCATGACCCACGCATTGCCCCATCGCTACCTGATCGCGCTCGGATCGAACCAGCGGCATGTGCGTCATGGCGGGCCGTACAAGGTAATCGCGGCAGCCGTGCGGACTCTGCAGGCGCATGGCTGTGCAATCGAAGCGGTCTCACCGACGATCGCCAGCGCGCCGATCGGGCCCTCGCAGCGCCGCTATGCCAACGCCGCGGCGGTCATTGCCGCCGGGCACGAACCCGAAGCGTTGCTGGATCTGCTCAAGACGATCGAGCGTACGTTCGGCATACGCCGCGGACAAAGATGGAGCCAGCGCGTGCTCGACATCGATATCATCCTGTGGAGCGGCGGAAATTGGCACAGCGGCGGCCAATATCCGCTCGCGATACCGCACCCCGCGTACCGCACGCGCGATTTCGTACTCTCCCCCGCAGCGATCATTGCGGGTCCCTGGCGCGATCCGCAAACCGGCCTGACGATCCGCCAGCAACATTTTCGCCATACCGCACGGCATATTGGTGTACGCGGAAGAAAAAGCGCGGAATGATAACCAAAAGCGCACTTAAACGCGATCCGGTGTTGACCAATTCCGCGCATCCCCTTAAGTGCACCTTTCCAAGTGCATCGACGTGCGCGAAGGGCCCTTAGCTCAGTCGGTAGAGCAACTGACTTTTAATCAGTAGGTCGCTGGTTCGAACCCAGCAGGGCTCACCAAAATTATGATTTGTTTACAAAGTCATATTTTTGCGTTGCATTGGAACCATAGTTGGTCATTGTGATGAACACCGACAAGACACCGAACGACCAGCCCTTCTTCAGCTATTGATGCGAAATTCACAGTTTTTTCGCATTCTGAAGGTTATGGTTCCTCGCCCAATTCGCAGTTGAGTAAGTTGATTTCTCTCAATAAGAGAAAATTAAAGGGGAAGAAAATGTCGACCAATCCATATGTGATGACCATATCTCGGATGACTGTCGATAAGTTGGGCGTGAAACTCTATGATCGTGTCTCTGCGGTGATCGCAGAACTCGTTGCCAATAGCTACGACGCTGATGCAACAGAAGTGATTATCGAGGCGCCCATGGGAGCTTACCTTGCAACTGTCAGAGGTGATGCGGGCTATAAAGTAATAGTCCGAGACAACGGCACTGGAATGGAGCCTGACGTAGTTAATCCATATTATTTGAAGGTCGGCGGTGAACGTCGAAAAGATCCAAAGCGCGGTAATGTAAGCGAAAAGTTCAAGCGAAGAGTTATGGGCAGAAAAGGGGTTGGTAAACTTGCCCCCTTTGGCATTTGCAATACCATTGAAGTATTAACTGCTGGAGGCGACATCGTCGACGGGTTTGACGTTCAGGGCAAACCAGCGAAAGGATACAGAGCGGCTCATTTCATAATGAAGCGCTCTGATATTATGGCTGATCAGGATGAAGATTATCACCCTGAAATTGGAGCTTATGATCGTTGTGTATTTCCAGAGTCAGGCACCACACTAACGTTGAGTGAATTTATCCGACGAATGGTGCCTGAAACGACTACATTTTCGCGGCAACTTTCCCAGAGGTTTGGAGTTACGGCAAAAGATTGGGCAATTAAACTCATCGACACAGAAAAAGCACCTGGCACGCCAGAACGCGAACTCACGGTTGGGGCGTTCAATGTCGATACTATGGACAATACTAAAGTCACGTTTGTAGGACCAGCTACTGAGGCCACCAGCGCCGTCGAAATGTCTAATTGGAAAGTACTGGGTCCTGACGGAAAAGAACTGCCATCTTTTATGGCGGGCTTTGTTCATTCCGATGGAAAATTCTATCCAATCACAGGCTGGGTTGCGTACGCGAAGGAATCGTATCGTGATGAACTGATGGCTGGCGTAAGAATTTATTGCAGGGGAAAAATTGCGGCACAAACACCTCTATTCAACCTTCGTTCGGGATTTACAGGGGAATATCAGGTCAGAAGCTATCTGGTGGGGGAATTGGAGGTCGACTGGCTCGATGAAGGGGAAGACCTGATCCAAACTGACCGTCGCGATATTCTTTGGTCGGATGATCTAGGCCAGAAATTTGAAGAATGGGGTCAAAATGTTGTCAAGCTTCTTGGTACGCTGTCACGGGAACCGCTCAAGCAGCGCGTGACAGCAGACTTCATGAAAGCCGGCAACGTTGTTGCACGTATTCAAGAGCAGTTCCCAGGAAAAGAATGGCAACCCATCCGTGAAACCACCATGCGCATCGCCAAGATGATGGGTGAGCGTTTGCGCCAAGGTGAAATTGAAGATCAGGAACATGTTGATTCCTTAGTTCAACTGAGCTTGATGCTTGGCCCTCATGTGACATTGGATGATACGTTGAGGGAAGCGGCAGAAGAAGGTGAAGGAGCCGTTGGCGTCTTGGCATCGATCTTAAGGACGGCTCGCGTAGCGGAGCTCTCGTCTTATGGGATGATCGCAGAGAAGCGAGTGCAGGTCATTGAAAAAATCATTGGTCTGAAGGATAATCCAAAAAAGCTTGAGCAGGCCCTGCAAGATTCAATCGAGGAAGCTCCTTGGCTGATCAATCCTCAATGGTCACCAATCACCTCAAACCAATCGTTGACAACGCTCAAGCTCGAGTTTGAAAAATACTTTAAAAAAGAGACAGGCAAAGACATCCACCTAAACAGCTTTGACTCAAGCTCTAAGCGGCCTGATTTTGTGTTATCAAGCCAAGATTTTGGTCTACAGATAATTGAGATCAAACGAGCGGGTCATACAATTAAGAATGATGAGTGGGACCGAATACAAGTTTACATCGACACAATGGACAAATTCCTGAAACTGGCAGGTCATGAAGAATTCCGAGCTATTTTTAAACGCTTCTTTGTGACGCTAGTTTGTGACGGGATTGGATTGACCGGTGCACAGAATAAGGCGTTTGAAGGCTATCGCAATGAGCGCGTAGTCGAGCACATCACCTGGACGGCGTTCCTTAGAAGAACGCAGCACATGCACCAAGATTTCCTAAATGAAGCGCTCCGCCAAAAGAAATTAGCTTTAAAAACATGACAACTAACAATTTAACAGCAGTCGAAATTTTTGCAGGTGGCGGAGGCTTGGCGGTCGGCTTGGAGCGAGCTGGTTTTCGCGCAGTAGCGGCCGTAGAACTTGAACGTCATGCTGCGGCGACGTTCAAAGCGAACCACCCGAATGTTCAGGTTTTTCGACAAGATGTGCGCGAGATTTCGGGTGCTGCTTTGTTGGAGTTAGGCGGAGGATCGATTGACGTCTTGGCAGCCTGCCCGCCCTGCCAAGGATTTTCATCGTTAACTGCCAAGTACAGGCGTGAGGATGTTCGCAACCGGTTGATATCGGAAGTTGCTCGATTAACTGAGGAAATCTCGCCGACTGCGGTCATGATCGAAAATGTCCCAGGTCTAGCAAAGAAAGGTCGGCCGTTGTTCGACGACCTGATCGCACGTTTAGAGAAAATGGGATACATCTGTAATTGGAGCATTCTACAAGTTGCTGACTATGGCGTACCGCAGATGCGCAATCGGTTAGTTCTACTTGCTGGCCGGGGATTTAAAATTGAAATGCCACCAGCAACTCACTCAAAAACTGGCGACGATGACAGGGCACGTTGGCGTTCGGTTAGGGACGCGATAGGTCACATGAAGAATGCCACCCTGTTTGTCGATGCAGCTGCAAACGGTGGAGCACATCTTGTCGATTGGCATGTGGTCCGAAAGCTTTCTGAGACTAATCTGGAGCGATTGCGGCATGCTAAGCCAGGTGCAAGCGGCCTGGATACGCCCGATCATTTAAGACCTGATTGCCACAAAGGCGGTTATAAGGGATTTTCCAATGTTTATGGCCGCATGCGATGGGATGAACCGTCTCCAACCATAACTGCAGGATGCACGACCATAAGCAAAGGCCGCTTTGGTCACCCAGATCAGCATCGCACGATTTCCTTGCGCGAAGCAGCGTTGCTACAAACGTTTCCAAGTGACTACCACTTCGAAACAGACACGTTCGAAAGAGCGTGTGAAATGGTTGGGAATGCTCTTCCCTGCGATTTTGCAGAAGCAATTGCTTCACAAGTTGCGGCCACTATTGCAGAAAATGCCGTTTGAAATTTGGCTTCATTATTGAGCTATGATATCAATAATGAATAGTCGGCATCGATTGCCCAATCCAAAAATACTCGCATTGCTGATTGGCAACGATCATACTAACCTATTGCAGGTCCTAAAATTGCACGCTTTGTGACTTAGTGATCTCGAGTAACATCGGGACAATACAAATGGCCAAACGTTTAAGATACCCGCCTGACCGGGACGGAGTTGTCAGATACGAAGTGCGGCGCGAGCGCGAGATCACGCGTGGCTTCACAAATACACCAGTTGTAGAGGAATACCTCGCCTTGGATCGGGCGAGATTGGCCGCATTGGGGTATGCTTTGGATGGGCCAACTTACAATGGAGATCGCTTTAGCGGGCGTCTGACGATTCATAGAATAACGTCTGTCCAAGGCAAGGTCTGTTTGTCTGAGCTGATTGACGTGATTGATGAGCGGGTAGCCTTTCGGCTGCTTCATGAAGTGCGGTTGCCACGCGCTGACAAGATGGCAACGACCACTGAGCAGTTTCAACGTGAGCTTGATGCAATCGAGTCTATGGGCAGATAGTACATAGCCCGGCAAAGTGAACTCGGCCGGGCTACATTGTTATTTAACGACGTCGTGAACGGCCACCCACTTTTCTCTTTTGCCGGTTCGACCGTAATCGATTGGCCATGGGCCTCGTACCCACATGAGGCCAAAATCATCACTATTCTCTTCGCTTGCCCACCGCTCCCGATACCCAAAGCTGGTTAGCAATGCGACAAGGTTCTCTCTCATTATCGCGGGCATTAGGTCCGGATCGCCTGTGCCGCCCAGCCGACGGTACGCTTCGTAGAAGTGTATGATCTGGTATCCCGCAAATTTTTCGATGGCGCCTTCGATAAGGCGTGGATCAAACTCAACCATGGTGATCCCCTTTCTTCACGCAGGGCTGGCAGGTGATGATGCCCGGGTGCGCCTAGCTTGTAGGCCTGCTTCGATGCGACCTGTTGAAGTGTCATCGACTGGAGCACCGTCGCTGTCAGCTTCAGCGTCTTCCTCATCGTCGTTGCTGTAGGCTCCGACTTCCTCCTCGCGCTTCTTTAACATTGCGATCTGGAGCGTCCGTTGCGGATTGCGCTTTCCTGTTTCAAATTCGGTATCTTCATTGAGTGCCTCCAGAACACGTCGCTCAGACTCCAAAATGGCCTGCTGGAGCTCTCGGTGAAGCTCACCACATAAAACGTCAGCCAATTCTAATGAAGAGAACGGACGGTCAATCCGAGTAAGATTGGACACGCGGCTACAAAGGGCTGCAGCCAAGTCCTTATCTGACGTTGCAGCAGCGAACTCAGCCAAGCTGGCAAGCTCAACGGGGCCTGAATTGGCAATCTGTTGCATAATGCGGCTGCGACGTTCCGAGCCAAGCGTATCCCGCATTAGCATCTGCACGGGACTTCTATAGTGAGCAGCCGCGGATTTGATATGTTCTGCCAGCTCAACGAGCTCACGGGTGTGGGCCAGTCGTTGGTCGGCAGTTTCGCGCACAAGCTCCAAACGCTTGCCACTTACTGCTCTTGCAACCACAGACGGGCGGTCTTTGGCATCTAGGCTGCGAAGTGATTCCGAAACCTGTTGCTTATGCCGTTCTACATTTTCAGTCAGATTACGAAGCAGATTAGAGTGTGCGTTTCGATTGTTATGGATGCGGGTAGTTGTAGACCTGATGTCGGTCGGGCTCAGCCATTTGACGCCGAGTTTTGCAGTGGGTGCGGGCATGATATTCTCCAATAAGGTTCTTCGCGTCTCGCTCGAAGCTTCTGGAATCGACCATGCCCGGGCACAGCCCAAGCTTTTTACCCGCCATCGCAGGATATGGCCGAGACGCATTTGCCTCGGTGCAACACGCGGATATTGAAATGGACTGGTGGGCAAAAATTAGGGACCAGCATTAGCGCCGAGTGACCGTAGTCGGTGTCTGCCACGGTGCTTGGGTAGCAAGGTGGCAGACATCCGTTTGGTACAAATGGGCAATTTACGGTTGGGCTAACCTATCTTCGGTCAGACGGTTAGGCCGCCTTCTTTCCCTTGCGGATTACTGGCGCTTCGATCCGTTGCATGCCAAGTTTCTCTTCTGCATAGGCTTCGACACTATCCGGATAGATATCGCTGCAAGTATCGATCCATTCGACTAGGTCAAAGCCGTTGATTGGAAGCCAACCAATCAGGGTTACAAATGCACCTGCCATGAGATGCCTGTCTTTCTCGCTTAGCTCTTCATCAAAACAACCGTGGAACCGATCTTGCAGCTTTCGGGCGCATGTCTCCATTGTCTTCTCGGACACGCTGACCACAATATTGATACGCCTCGGCGGAAGCGGTGGCTGCAGAGCCTCAATGACTTCAACTGGGGTTGCGGGTGACTCCAATACCTTGTCAGCTATGCTCACGATCGTGCCGGGGTTTATAGTTTCAACAGTTTGCATGGGTATTATCCTTTAAATGGGTTTTGTGGGTTAGGCGGCTCGGGCTTCGAGTTTAGCGACACGTCGACTTGCGAAATCATCGAGGTACTGCGCTAGGCCAACTTTCGCCTGCCAATCCAAAAAGTGCTTGGTATCCATGGGAAGATTGTCAGCGACATGGCAGAACAAGCCGCACAAAAGTCTCAACTCATTCTCGGTTCGGCCCTCAGCAAGCCAGGTTTCGAGATGCGGCGCTCCATCGCTCATTACTGAATGCAAGCAACTCCAAGCCGGCGCAAATGCGCTTATCGGAATACGGACAATCAGCTGTACCTCGGCGCCCTCATCAGCCTCGTTTACCTCATCGTCGTAGGCAAACAACTTTACGATCGGGCGGGGGTTTATAGTTTTACTAGTAGTCATAAGGGTCTTCCTTTTCTTTTATCCGGAATTGGATGACCATCTCTAATAGAGGCAAAAGTACTCCCTTCAACAAGTACCTTGCATTTGAGAGAAGTGATAATTAACCGTGTCCAATGTTAGATGACACTTCCGATTTTCCAGAATTGCTGGAGAAGCAGCGCGGCTGGCAATATCGTGGTCGAGCCACCGAAGCCGGTTTCGTGAGCCGCAGCAGCATGACAAAGCGCTACGTTGAGCACCTCATGGAAATAGGCCATCCAGTGGACTTCGAGACTATTCGCAGGATGTTGAAGTATCTCGATCGGGGTTACGAGCTTGGGGCCCAACAGATATGCGCTGATCTTACCTTGAAGTATCACCGCAAGGATAATCCTCTTCCTAAGATGCCTAACGGCAAGCCAGTCTGCATTGAAGGTGCCGAATATCCAAGTGCCAGGTCAGCAGCAGAGGCGCTCGGCATCTCGCCTCAAACGGTGCTGAACAGGATCGCCTCTCCAAGGCCAAAATGGACTGGATGGACGCATAGAACGGTGCTCCATACGGTGCCTGATTACCTGTCGGACAATAACTGATTATCGTTGCTCATTATAATTATGCAGACCGTCCAATACGCGATTAGCGGGTCCGCTTGTTCACGTGCTAGATATGACGTTCAACGTGTTTCTGTTGGACATCCGCTTTAATTGCAGGCACGACTTGCTGCAGTGTCAAGCTGTGGGGCTGCCCGGATCATATTTGGCATGTTTGCCCATAGCTAAACCGAGGCGTAGCATATGAGTGATAAAGTATCAGTGTTGGCGAAAGCGGTAAGCCCGCTTTCGGCAGTAAGCTTGGCCAGTGCCCTCGACCAAAGCGGCGACTGCTTCAAGATTCTCACGATTGATGGCAAGATACAGTATATAAACACCAATGGTCTCTGCGCGATAGAGATCGACGACTTCGAGACAGTAGAAGGCACATTATGGGCCGACCTACTGCCCGAGCCAGCACGACAAAAGCTGGCCGACTCTTATCGCGAGGCAGCCACTGGTCAAAGCGTACAGTTTAGGGCTTTTATTCCTACCGCAAAAAACAATCCGCGTTGGTGGGATGTGTCGGTTTCTCCGGTGGCGGATGGCGAGGGGGCAATAGTGGGGTTTCTGTCGGTCTCACGCGACGTGACATCCAATCACGAAGGCCGGGAAGCTTTGAAAATAGCGGCCGCCGAAATGAAGCATCGCTTGGGCAATACTTATCAGACCATCAGCAGTCTAATGGCCATGACTGCGCGGGGCGATCCCAACCACGAAGCGTTTGCCAAACACATGGCCGAACGTCTCGGCGCGCTTGGCAGAGCGCAGGCACTCTTTACCGACGACGACGCGTCGTGCGAACTCGACCAGCTAATTCCTGCACTGGTCACGCCCTTTGGAACCGATACCGCACAGGTTAGTATCAATCCATTGCCCGCCATTGTGTTGCAGCAGTCACAGGCAGATGCCATCGCATTGGTCGTGGGCGAGTTGGCGGTCAATTCTTCGAAACATGGCGCATTTCGACACGGAGGCGCTGTGGATGTCACGTCTACCGTGGATGAACAAAATAGCCTTAAGGTCGTCTGGCGCGAGCGGTGTGATATTCCGGTGCAAGAAAATTCGCGTGACGGAGGTCAGGGCTTAAAATTGATGAACCAAATTATGCTCGCACGAAATGGGTCTATGGTCGTGGATTGGGAACATCACGGAATTGTTGCAACGCTAACACTTGAGCTTGCGGCGTCGTTATAAAATCCTGCTCTGGCCTTCGTCTTCTTTTGAGGACGTAAGGAGGTTCGCTACTGCTGAAATGTTGTCATCTCCGGAAACTCCGCTTTGGGTAGAGATTTCGAATCACAAACTTTTGGCTCATCGTCTGAAGCAAAGGCAAACATTAGCTTGCTAATAGGCGCCCGCCAGTAGGCCTACGGTGCTGTGGGAAAGCTTACGAATTGGCTGATCAACGGCATCGTTCCATGCTCATTCCATCACCCAATATCGTTCGGGTCCGTAGATCGCGTCTCTGAGTTTGGTCTGCAATCTCCTTGGCTCCCGGTGCAAAGGCATTGGTGAGAGGATCGGCTTCCCTGAATTGAGCCTGTTGAGCAGCAGCCGCCACGCTCCAATCGTCAAACGACATAGGGGCTGGCATTACCAGAACTCCAAATTTCTTGCCCTCATCACGCTTCTGGGTCGCGTCGTCGCGATCACGATAGCCATGGCGTGCCTTGAGCAAGAACATGGCAGCAGCGCTATCACCGCGCCGGGCATTGGCTGTAAGCAGATCACATAACTCTGCTTCTTCTAGATCTTTGCGGGCAGTTACAGCGTCCACCAGCACTTTGTCATCCGTTATCAGGCGACGCAGCGTCGTGACGTTGATTCCCAAGGCCGCAGCTATCTCGGCTCGTGCGTAGCCATCCAAGAGTGCAACGCCGACAGCGTCACGCTCGTCAGTGGTAAGGACAGTTTTATTCCATGGGATCGGCTTCAAACTTGGGCGAGTTGGCACAGGCTCATCAAGCGGATCGACAGCCTGACGTTTGGGCATGACATTCCGTTCAGCAGCATGCGCTTGCCTATTGAGAATGGATTTTTCGCTGCGTTTCAGTTTCGTCATGCGGGTGTATTTGCACGCGGGTAGTCGGCCAAGATACCAGCATCATCGGTGCTGTGCTCGGTGCTTGGAAAGACGTCCAAGCGTTAAGTCCATGATCCCCAAGTCTTTGGGCACGGCACATCCCCTAATACCTACTCAGAAGGTCAGGTCTGTTATTAGAGCTTGATAGCCTTTATCTTCTCATTGGCAGTGCCGACCAAGGGTAACAAGCGTTGAGCGATTTGCGAGGTTTTGTTTATGTTGACGACCAAGATGCCCTCTGTGGTGTCATCGTCAAGAAGACCAAGCTCGGTCTCCAAAGTTGGTCGGTTGCGCTCGAATTGATTGCTAAGCTTCTCGACTGCGTCCCAAGCTTCAACGTGTTGTCGAGGCACATAGCTTCGGAAAAAATTGAAATTCTTAAGGCTCATTAAAAGTCCTGCTTCGGTAGTAATCCGCGAAGCCACCTCATCTTCTAGTAGAAGGTCTCCCCTAGGTTTCTTAATTTGCTTTATGAATTTCTCGACGTCGCCGAGTGTGTCGCTCAGTATCTTGAGGTCTTTGCGGGTTCCTGACCACTTACGCAGATCTTCGATGATCAAGGTTGCTATGACTGTCAGGACAACTCCAACTAGTGCGCCTGCGAAGGTCAGCCAGTCGCCGGCAGCAGGGCCAGGCTTGACCACATAAAAAGCTAGCGTTGCACAGACGCCAATTAAAATGCCAATGGCCAAGGTCAACAGGATGTGAAGCGTGCGCATTCTGAATATTGCCCTTAATCTGAGGCCTAATCAATTGCCTACGCGTGCGCGGGCGCATTTTGGCATAGACACAGTACGCTTTACAGTTCGACCATAGTGAATTGCCAAAGCGGTAAAGCGGTAACAAAAGCGGTGTAGATTTTTTTCATATTTTTCAATAACTTTACCACTTTTACCACTTTTACCACTTTATATTATATTATATGCAGAAATGCACATGGGGTTGTTGCCAATCAACCATGGGCCGTGACTGTCTGATTGGGTGGTGAATGCATTTTGAAGTGGTAAACAGGTAAGAGTGGTAAAGTAGCTGAAACGTATGCGCTTTTTTGCTACCGCTTCCTTACCACTTTACCACTTTTAGACCTTTAGTCTGACCAATCCAGCTTTCCACCAATCTTGGCTTCAAAATCTTGCCGCGCCACTTCCAATGATGGAATTCGCCATACCTTCTGATTTTGACTGTTTCGAACTTTGTCGCCCATTTCTACACCAACCCGCCCAAGATATTTGGCGAGTTTTGTTTTCGAAATAACCGCTGCGTCTTTGCTGTGGTAATGCAACGCGTCCAGAATTTCGTCCTTTTCATGCGGGGCAGCCTCCCACGCTTCAGGCCAATTGATTACCTTGCCATTGACCGTGCTGATTGTTCCATTTTCAAGGCATTCATACCACCAGCCATCAAGCGGGATTTTCTTGAAGCCTTCCAGCTTCTGATCGATCAGCGCTTGCGTCTGGGGCACTTCACGTCGGGGATGAAATTCACCTAGCTGCATGTGGAGTAAGTCATACAGCATTGCACCAAGCATCGACTCTCGTTCAGGTGAGTCATCGTCATTGAGCGCAGCAAAATGCTGAAATGACTTTGCAGCCACTTCATCAGCTTCAAAAACTGCAAAGCGTCGCTCATCATGGGTAGCTGGAACTACCCAGTCCTCATTGGACGCCATAACAACGTGCAGCTGATTAGGGCCTTCTATGATGGGCTTGCCCTTGCCTTCAAAGGACATTGTCTTCTCGGTTATGAGACCCTTCAACTGGCCTTCTGCTTTCTTGTCGCCAGCCCAAAACCCCTCGTCAACAAACAACAAGATCGTATCGGCCAGATGTTCATTGAAACGACCTGTAAATTGCTCAGGGCTTGTTACGTGACGGCCATGTTTTCCAGCGAGTTCCTTCAGCGATCGGCAGAACGTGCCTTTGCCAGAACCTTTGCTGCCTTTGAATACTAGGGCAACTTCTGCTGGACGGGCTGGATGCTGGATCATATGCGCCATCCATCGCACAACGTAGTCGTAGCTAACCTGGTCGCCTCTGCATAAGACGTCTCGAATAAGCGACTTCATTTTTGACCAGTCACCCTTGCGTGGCTGGACTGCCCATCCGCGCCAAAGATTGTATAAATCTGGATGCGACACATTAGGGGTGGGGTCGAAAATAACCCCGTCATATTGCCGTCTCTGTGGGTGGCCTGTCCACCAAGTCCCGAGTGGCACCATTTTACCTTCGGGCGTTTCAACTGACTTTACATTCATGTGCTGCTTGATTGCATCACTGGTGTACCATTCGACGTTGAAAACGCCTGTCCTGCGATCTGTACCTTCCCGTCCGACAAGATACTTGCCGCCTGTAAGAACAGTAAATCGGTCAGCATTTACGCGGTCGAGAAGTGTCTCACTCGCATCTTGTTGTGCAATATAATCTGGCAAATCACCGAAATCGTCAGCAAAATCATCTTGGGGATCTGAGCGATGCACTTCATCGATAAGTTCACTGCGGCTGGCTGAGTGAAGAGCTTTGAACAGCGTCTTGACGGTAATACGTCTACCCGCAGAGTCGGCATGGAGACTATCCCATCGACGCCCTATTATCACTTCATGATCAGAGTAGGCACCATCCGATATAGACCAGCTAAGGAATTCCTCACGTGCGTCGCCACTTGATGAGTGATGAGCTGCCTGCATAATTTCCAGCCATTTATCATGATCGCGGAAATTCTCAGGGTCCAGCCCTGATAGGAGCAGTTCTACCTGTTCTGGAGTGTACTCACCAGCCTCACTAGTCAATGTCACATCAGGACGCCGGATAAGGTCAATCAGCTTCTGCGGGGCTGAAGTTACACTAGTGACCGGCATCGTTAGCGGATCCCAATGATAAGGCTGCGACGTCACGGGGTGGCAACTGCCGGGCGAAACCATTTGGCGGCCAAACCCTTTGAACTCGATGCCGGGGTATTCTTCAACGGTATCTCTCACGAGAGTGCCTTCGGGCACAGTCATATAAAAGTGACACCCGTCAGCACCAGTTCTAACCTTGGGCCAGTCATCAAGCTGGATACCTAAATCCTTCTCAAGTCGGCTTACAGGATCGTCACCCTCGGCGAAGGACCGTGGATCGACATCAATCACCAAATCTTTAGGGCGCAGTCGGACACCGACATTGACGCCTTTCGTCAGCAACTGCTTTGCTTCATCGATATCAAGCGGGGATGCTTTCCGCCACCGTCCTACTGGCGCCTTACCCAGCTTGCGCCCTTTCGCGTCAACCGCATCTGGGGCGTGCAGCTCAATAAATTCAAAGCCTGTGCCACCGAATAAATCCAATTCTTTTGGCGTAAACTCAAACAACGGTCGTCCACTTTTACTGGTGGCGCTATGTGTAATCTTATCAGACATTATTCGTCCTTAGTCATTGAAAGTGCGGTTGTCTGTCTAGTGATCGGCCCCATTCCATTCCGGCCTACTCAAATGGGCGCATCCAGTAACACGGGTGCGCCTATTTTTCATACGGACGGAAAGTTAGCCCGATATGAATCTGTCTAAATCGTCCCGGTGATAACGAACCAAGCGATCTTGGATGATGTGGTATTTGGGCCCCTTCCCCTGCGCCCTCCAGTTTCTCAAGGTTCCACTAGTTGAACCGAGATAGGCGGCAGCCGTATCGGGATCGAGCCAAGGCGTACAAGTTTGCTGTAATTCTTCACGCACAACAGTGCGGATTGCTTCTATCGTGAGTTCCTGCATTTGCGATTTCCTGAAAAAGAAAGGCCAGACAATATGCCCGGCCTTTGAGTTGGGACTTACCCACTGGTGCTAGTTCAAGGTGATCGATCAGGAACCCATCATTCGGGGGCACTCAGCGCTAATTTGAAGCCAAGTGGGTCAACGTAGGCAGCTTCCCTCATTACCTGCCGTTTGGGCGCCGCTTGGGAGAATATGAAGTCTTCCAGTGCCTGAGTATGTACTCGCAGATGTTCAACAAGGTGTGAGGCATGTACGTAGCCACCAGACGCACCCGGTAGCTTCTGGCCCAGTAGCAGCGCGCTTTCGGCATAGGGAACGCCAGCGGCGATGTAGAGCGTCCTGGCATGATGGCGATATTCATGCGGACTTGGCAGATCATCCTCGCGTGGCTCCATGACATGACCGCATTTGCTGCTTGCTGACGGCCACAACCATTCACTGCCTAACGGCTCATCAGTATCCATCCTGACGCTAAGTATCTGGGCAAGGCTGCAACCCATGGGAAGTTGCAAAGCTTCATCGCTCGTCTTCATGTGGGTGAGTGTAAGAACGGCCTTCTCGACATTAACCTCGGACCTTTTCACCTGAAGTATCGAAGATCGGCGCGCGCCAGTTAGCAACATAGCAACATGCAGATCGCGCCGCATGGGCGTCAGCTTCATTACCCTTTGCCACCAATCGGCAATGTCCAAGGGAGCTACCTTGCGGCGCTTTGTTGTTGGAACATGCAAAGCTGCCACAGGGTTGCCAGTCAACGTCTCATCAATGCGCATAGCAGTATTAACCACTGCCCTAAGCGTGCGCATGACACTTCCAGCAGTTGTCTCACCATGCTTGCGCTTCAATTCGGCAAACAGGTCACGCACCATCTGGCGGGAAATGTCGGCAATGGCCTTTTTCCTCCAATGCTTCAGATAGTGGTCAAGGTGGTAGCGATATCCTTCCTCGGTGCGTGGGCGATGCGTCTTCTCCTCAAGGTGGGAGTCCAATGCCCTTTCAAGCGTGATTCCAGTCTCGGCAGGCCCTTCAGTCGGATCGATGCCTGACTGAATTTGCGACATCAGGGACTTAGCCCTGTTGCGGGCATCACGCAGGCCTATCCTGTCCACCCTGTCAATTTTGACCCGGACGGTTCTGACATGGCGGCCATTTCGCCTTACGTCACCTTGGCAGGCATAGGTCTTGGTAGTCTTGTGGCAGACGACCATTAGGCCCTTCACTTGGGCGTCCCGGTGTATGCCAGAGCCCAAGGGCAATTCTCGTATTCGGGCTTCAGTTAAGTTAGACACGGACATTCTACATTCTCCTTTAAGTACCGCGTCAGACACCGAACGGCCGCCATCCTTGGCAGCCTTCGAGTGACGCTGAATGATTGGAATGTCGTGGTTTTACTAGCTTGCGAGCCCTAAAGTGACCATCAGTTGCACTGAATTATCACTTAATGCGCAACTTTTAATCAGTAGGTCGCTGGTTCGAACCCAGCAGGGCTCACCATGATTTCAATGGGTTATGGACGATTAAGGCTGTGCGAGACGCCGCGAACGGTTGTTGGGGCACCAATGGGGTACCAGAACCGAAATTCGACAACATGGCGCACTTAATCAGCGGATCTTAGGATTGAGCCCCAGGTCATCCTCTATTTTTCAATGACTTGGGTGGGATCTGGGATGGCGGCCTCGCCGCGGGCACCTATGCAGCATCAGATACCCATTAATCTAGAAGTTCGTCGATATCACGCAGTGTGGAAAAACAGTTCATCAATCCGGCACGCAGCTTTGAAAACGGAGCTGAGCGCATTGCTATCTGCCGCCGCCAGATCGGCGCACTGCTTCAGAGCGGCTAACGCATCCGTTATTGACATTTCGGTTTTTAAGATTGAGCAAAAGGCCTGGCAGAATATCCCGACGTCCTCTAGCTTCGTAGGCGCTATGGCGGTTCCGTGCCTAAGATCGAATGCCACGCTTTTGGCTTTTCTCGTTGGCGAAGGAGTATACGAATTTTCTTTACCAGACAGGCGCTTGATAACCGTTTTCTTTTTCTCCTTTTGCGAGGTGGCAAGGCTCTTCACTTCTTCGATCATCGCCGCCGGAGTTAGGCCCGCTTAATTGGTAAAGTAGAATAGCGGGAGCCATTTGCGCGGCTGAGACACCACAGCGAGCACATATTCCTTAGGATTCGTCACGGTCTCTTGGGCAAGGAAAGTTTCGAGAATTCGCTCCTGTGAAATTGCCTTATCGATGTGCTTCTCGGCCAGTAGAGACTGGACATTGACCGGCTTCACCTCGCCGATCAATTTGAGCGTCGGCGCTCCATCTACTTCGTCGAAATGACCTTCGCGAATGAAGTTGATGCCCTTTGCCAGTTCCTCATCAATAAGGATTTCACGGCCATCGGCATCAAGGACATTCTTGTCAGTGTCGAGGATCAACGCGTTAGCGGTTCCAACCGTGGCGAGTTTGCCTGCTGCGCCAGCTAGTTCGAGTTGCGCCTTCCGATCGCGCTCTGCCAGCAGTTCCCTCAAATCGGTGAACTTGATCCGCGACGACTGGCCAGCATAGCGAAAGAGGATTTCTCCCTCCTTCAGTTTATCACCGTCGTCTTTGCATACAATCACGGGTTTTTGCGGGTGCGGCTCTACATGGATGAACCCGACCTTTGTGCCGCCGAGATCTATTACTTCCTTTGTAGTAATAACAGGTGTTGGCGCGAGGTAGACCTTTACCTTGTCCATCAGTTTAGCAACGTCGAAATTCTCGAAGTCATCGCCAATGCCAACGGCTTTACAATCACTGTTGGACACCCCAAGGAACAGGTATCCGCCCCGGTTATTCGACATGGCTGCTAAGGCGCACAAGACAGCCGAAAGCTTCTTTGGGTCGAACTCCTTCTTACACTCATGCTGATCTGTTTCGCCATCCCTCAGTCTCCAGGAATTATCATCGAGTTTTCCGAAAAGTGCCCGCGCTCGCTCTGTCCTTGATGGCTCTACGGCAGGCGCTGGTCCGCTAACGACGGCCCCAATTTCAGCGGCCTTGAATGACGCAAGAAATGCGTCGAGCGCAGGCTTTTCTGCCTTCGGGACTTCGGGACCATAGCTGCCATCACGAATGCCCGTGATCCGCCCGCTGTTCACCGGGCGATCCTGACGGTTAAAATAGAACTGAATATCTCTATTCTTCATGCCGCACCCGAGCATGGCTTTAATCAGCCCAATCTCCTCATCTTTGATGCTGCGCCTCGCCATCCGCTATGCCCGTGAAACACGTATATCGCCGAGGAATTCGGACGCAGGCTTGATTCCACTGATGTGCAGGCGATCACGGGCGCGGGTGCAGGCGACATAAAACAGGTGCCGCTCGGTATCGAAAATCTCGCGCAACTCGTCTTCGTCGTTGGCAGCATCCACGCGCGATTGTAGCGGCAACGCCTCGTCATCGCAGGCCATGACTACGACCGCCTTAAACTCCAAGCCTTTGGCAAGGTGCATTGTCCCAAGCGAAACGCAGTCGCCGAAGTCTTCGGCGCGTTCGGTCAGTTGCCGCGCCTCTAGTCCAGCCGCCGCGACGGCCTCACGGGCACGGGAAAGATATTCGGTGGAGCGGACGAAGACGCCAATCTCTGCCGCACTGATCCCTTCCTCGATGGCCGCACGAAGATAGGCGGCTACGTTGGCGGTTTCTTCAGCCTCATCGGCACATCGCGCGATAACGGGAGCCGGTCCCTCGAACACCGACTGTGCACCAGTTCGGTCATCCTCAATCCCGTCAACGTCTCGGACCTTCTGTGGCAGGAGTTGATCCGAAGCTTCCCTGATTTGGCGGGAGGTGCGATAATTGATCCGCAGGCTCGACGCACGCCCCCGGACATCAACGCCCAGAGCAAGCCATGAAAACGGTAGCTGGAAAATCCGCTGCCCAATATCACCCGCAAAGAACTGTGAATTGGGGCCAGATGAGATCGCGCCCATCATGCGCAGTTCCGAAACACCTAAATCCTGCGCTTCATCTACGATGACGTGTGTGAAGGGCTTTTCGTCCTTGGTATTGAAGTTGGCTTCGACGGCGGCGAATAGCTGCGAGGAGGTCAGAAACCCTCTTCCTGCCAACGCGGCGCGGGCTGTCTCGAACACCGGCCAGAGGGCGTCGCGCTGCTTTGAGCCAAGACGATTGCGCCGCCCGATACGGGGGACCGATGTGTAGCTTTCCAGATCGGGGAGGTTCCAAGCATCCACGATCTGCCGCCACTCGGCTGTGACGAAGCGCAGGGGCAGTTCGGTGTAGCGCAGATCGGCCATAGCGCGCTCTATGGCGGCGTTTTGGGCATCAATCGGGGCAAGGGTCGGCTGCGCCCCGTGGCAAGCTGAAATAGCTCTGTTGCGGCATCCTCGAAGAATGACGACGACATTCTTCATCGTCATCAGGTCGCCGCAGGCGCGCTGGAGCATCTGCCCTTCGCTCTCAATGGTAGTCGGAGCATCCCCCCGGCCTTGCAACAGAGCCTTGCCGACCTTGGAGACATCCATCGTCTCGCGGCGCTTGAACGAATGGTAGTTCGTGATGACCACCTTGGCCTTGGCGATCTCCGGCATCATATCAGAGGGCACCAAATCCCGGTGACGATAGTAACTTTCGGGATCGTCCGGCAGCAGGACGCGCAACCGATCCTTGATCGTGATGCCTAGTGCGACGATTAGAAAGCCCCGGCTGAAATGGCTGCTTGTCGGGGAGCGAACCGCGTTGACCGTCTGCCACGCAATCAACATTGCCATGACAGTGGTCTTGCCCGCACCCGTCGCCATCTTCATGGCGATGCGCATCAGTTCCGGGCTCGATGCCCGGTTGGCACCCTCAATGTGCTTCCACAGGTGCGCATATCGCTTTTGTGTGCGGGCGACTTCGGTGAGCCAGATGACCGTCTCAACAGCTTCGACCTGACAGAAGAACGGACGGAGCCCTTCGACCTCTGTGCGCCGCCAGTGATGCAGGAGGCGAGCCGTAGCTGGCGTGACGCCCCAGTCACGGTCACTGGACAGGTTGCGCCATGTGGTGACGTGCGCCCGTATTTCATTGATGATCGGCTTTGGATTGTATTCCTGATCGTCATCGGAAAGACCACTCGCATCGTCGAACACCATCGAGGCTTGCGCAGCCTTGCTCGACCGGCGCTTTGGCTTGGGCACAGGAGTGATGAAGTCGCAGGGTCGCCGTCCTTCAATCGGAGGTTGTTCGAGCGGTTGCCCGTCTTCGTCCAACGCATGATACCGCGTTGGCGGCTCGTACGGCGAATTAAGAATAGGATGATCGAAAAACGATTGTGACACGGAAACCTCCTTGAGGAGGAGTATTGGCAACTGCCTATTATGGCAAGGCTCAAGGGATCCAAAGTCAAGAAAACGTGATTTTAACGCTCGTGCGTAGCTAGATAAACCTAGTGGGGTTTCTATAAGTAGCCCATATTCCTTCTAACGCTTCCTCCACCGATTGAACCACACTTTCCAGTTTTGCTCTGGTAACCATTCGTCCTCGTCGCGCTTGATCCTGACGACTTCGAGTAGATTGAACCCTAGACGGATACCTTCAACGGTTACACGTTGATCGAGATATCGACTCGCCCCTCGCATTGGCCGAAATTCAAGCTCCCAGAATCCACCTCCATCCATCTCCAGAACAAAACCGAAGTGATTTCTGCGGAACGTACCTGTTTCTATGTGCCGTGTACCTCTCGGCATTTCCTTTCTCCCCGGAGGTCGATGGCGGTACGCCCCCGCTTCGACTTCACACCTTATCCCTGGTGATCGGGGAGTTTGTAAACCGAACGCATCCGGTCCCTACGACCTTTAAGCTAGAGAGCCCTGGACATACGTCGCAGGCTCCCCGACCATAAGGGTCAAGGATGTGCGGACTGCGACGGGCAGCCCAACCGATGCGTTAGGGGTTACAACGCCCCAATGCCGTGCGTGGCGGCATCACCAAGCTGTATGGGACAGGTGTGTCTGTGAAGCAATGGAAAGCTGTATAGCCGGGGTTCCACCTGACTTTCGCCAGACTATTTCGTATAATCGCCCAGCATTAGCGACACAGAGAGGTCATCATGGGCGGAATTAACTCTGGGCGGCGGCGCAGCGTCCATCGCGGAGCAGTCGAGCAGTTTCCCGTCATCGACCTGCGCGTGCTGAAGCGCGCTGGGCTTCTGAAGCCCGGTGAATGCACGTATAACACGTTATGCTGGCGAAATCAGGGACTAGAGACGCTTGAGGTACGAATTTTCGTTGATTTGAGCGATGCTGACGACGCGTCGATACGCATTGCCGGTGATGTGCCCGATCAGCGGGCGCAGATCGAGTGCGCGCCCTGCCCCTTCGGCGGCTATCGCTGCTGCTACCTCTGCCCGATGACTGGCATCCGCTGCGAGCAGCTTTTCCTCGTCGACGGCATCTTCGCATCACGCAAGGCCCACAGGCTGACCTACGCCAGTTTAAGTGAAGATGAATTGAATCGTACTCGCCGCAAGGTGCGTAAACTACATAGGCAAGTTGAAGGTGATAGCCGCTACGCCCGCCCCCGCGGCCGGAATCGGTACACCAAGATGCAGCAGCTCAAGCTAACAAAACGCGATGCCCGCGAACTTTACTATCTACGTTTAAGCGCAATGGTCGATAATTTAGATTTGCCGACCTCGGGTCAAAAAAGTCGATAATCCCCCCTTGCTTACGACCCGAACCTCAATGCCTAAAACCCCGTTCGTTTTGTGTCGGCGTAAGCGATTCTCTGTCATTCGCTGCTGACCGAATCCCAGCGCCAACCAGACTGCGCTCCTGCTGCCTTGGCCTTAGCTAATTCCCTGGAGCCGAATTGGATTTGATAAGTTACAGATTTTGCATCAAGGTGAGACTCTGATGCCGGACAACCTAAATAAAAATGCTTCTCGGAGCTTGATATACACAAAGCGAGGTCAAGAGTGGCTTGAGCAATTTGACCCTCTGGATCAAGATGCTGCGATCTCCTTGACCAACTCGCTTACGCTCATATCCCATAATGAGTTCCGCAGAAACCTTGAGAAACAGATTCATGATCTCGTCTCTAAATATGCTGGACCCGTAGCTCTGTTTGCAGTTCGCGAAATCGAGAACAAAGAGCCAAACGAGGGTTTCAATGCGGAAATTCCGCCCTTTTATTCGCAAACCAATGAGAGTGCCGACGGGAAATCCGTAAGTTCAGTATCGGCCTCTTCTGACCAGGGCAGCGAAGCGATCATTGCCCAGATCATTCGCCAGATATGCAAAGCTAATCCCGACAAGTTACTAAATCATCCGACATTGAAAGTGATGCGAGATACGCGTTGTGATGCTTGTCTTTTTGTAGACGATTTCATTGGTTCGGGTCGCCGTGTTCACACCTTCCTTGACAGCTTCTGGAACGAACCCTCGGTTGTGTCATGGCTATCATCCAAGCACATCACGTTTGAGGTGCTCGCTTACTCCGGCACAGAGACCGGGGTGAAACTCGTTGAGGGGCATAAGTCTCGACCCGAAGTGACGCTCCACCTTGATGCACCCACCATCTACACGCTGCCCATCGGGGCAGCTAGACGTGAGGCCATATGGGAACTCTGCAAGAAATACGGACGCGTTGCCTCGAAGAATGGCCGGTATATGTGGTTTGGCTTTCAAAGGACAATGGGGACGATGATCTTTGAGCACGGTTGTCCAAACAACTCACCTGCAATCCTGTGGGCGTGGAGCGAGCACTGGCGAGGACTCTTCCCTAAGAGGACCATTGATGCGCAGGTTTCATCCGTATTCCCTTCCGAAATCGCTCGCGGAGACGCGGTTTCACTGCTCAGAGATATCGGACAAGACCGACTTGCGCGGTCAGGAGCCTTGCTCAGAAGAGGAGAAACTGGGCAGACGGTTTTGATCGTTCTGGCTATGATTGCTCAAGGACAGCGCAAAAGGTCCTCTATCAGCTATGCTACGGGCCTCAGCATAGCTGAGTGCGAACGCATCCTTGCCAAGTGTATAAAATGGAAATTTGTTTCACCGCAACGACGGATAACCCCCAGCGGCAAAATGGAGTTAAACGCCGCTAGGAAGATCAGTTTTCTAGGGAAACCTGAACTTGACGTCGGATCACCATATTACTACCCAAAGCAGTTGAGAGGTGCCGCATAATCTTAGTGTCAACAAACAGAGTAGATTTGGCCTTGGTTGCTCGATTGACTTTGTTGCGACCGTTTTCGGATGGTCGTTGGGGTAAGGATTTCCTGATCCTCATGGAAAAACCTACGCAGAGCTGGAGACGAAGCACTCTGTTCCATCCAGCGCTGTCTCGGGTCACAGAGCGCTTCGCCGCCTGCGGCGACGCATCGGAGTAAGTTATGTGGTCCTCTCACACCTACCTTGAGAAAGGGCGCAACAAGAAGCTTGAAGAGCAGCTTCTTAGAGATGCCATTGACCAGACCGAGAAGGTAATAAGTTCTGGTTCAGAGCTTCCCTCTATTCTCTCACTCAACCACCTCTCTAAGCGGACTGGTGTCGGATATGAGTTCCTTCGCAGTTTCGCAAGCCGAAGTCCGCTGCCCGGAGTTGAAGATTTCAAACCCTATCATAAGTTCTCAATCAGGAAACGCTCTGGCGGACGTCGCTTCATACACGTGCCACATCCAAAGCTTATGTATGTGCAGCGATGGATCAATCTACACATTCTCAAGAAAGTGCCTGCACATCCTGCCAGTCAAGCGTTCAATGACGACTGCTCAATCAACAGATGTGCTGCGAAACATTGCGGCAGCGCTTGGCTAATAAAGGTCGATGTTGCCGACTTTTTCGATTCTGTATCTGAAATCCAAGTCTATCGGATATTCAAGGAACTTAGATACCAGCCTCTGGTAGCCTTCGAATTAGCAAGATTATGTACCGTAGCTACTTTTTGGCTAAGTCCAAGAACGCACTTTGCCCATTGGCATTTAAATTCTGTAGGCAGTAAAATTGAGCAATATTCTGAGCGCCTGCTGGGATATCTCCCTCAAGGTGCGCCTACTAGTCCGCTGCTTTCAAATCTCGTTATGAGAGAGCCTGACGCTCAGCTGAGCAGCTTGGCGAAGGAGAATGGGCTTGTATTCACTCGTTACAGCGACGATCTTTGCTTTTCTTCGAAGGATAAAGGGTTCGGGAGAGAGCGTTCTGGTAAGGTAGTTTATGAAGCCTACAAGATTCTCTCGAAGGCGGGTTATCGGCCTCAACTTAGAAAGACGACAATTGTACCGCCGGGCGGCAAGAAGGTCGTTCTAGGCTTGAACGTCGATCAGGCGATGCCTAGGCTGCAGAAGTCCTTCAAGGACCGAATTCGTCAGCATCTCTATTATCTGGAGAAACTCGGCCCAATCGAGCATGCAAGTGCCCGAAAATTTGATTCAGTTTGGGGCCTCAAGTCACACATCAAAGGGTTGATCGACTTCGCTAAGATCATTGAACCTTCTTACTCGGAAACGTGTTTGAACCGCTTTGAGGCCATCGACTGGCCTGTGTAGGAGGAATCTTGAGATACCCTTTTCTCAACCTCCCTAAATGGTCGGCGTTTCGCCCCCTTACTGTCGCCTAGTCAGCAAATTGGTCTCACTGGGAGCAGACGGCCGCAAGTAAATCATGTGTGCAGTCGATCTGGTCCCCAGTGGTGACCCAACGGCCCGAACAAGCTACCCAAAGACACGCAATCTTGCGGTCTATTCGCCCTAGATAGCCTCATTCAATATCAGTGGGTCTCCGAGCAGCGTGGCGGCGCGTCGGCTGCTCTGCGACGACTGGTCGAGGAGGCCCGCCGCCAAGGGCGGACAGATCATGAGCGTCGCGATGGGGTCTACCGCTTCATGCAGGCCGCGTGCGGGGATGCTCCCAGCCCCCGTCTTGAATAATCAAACCCGGTAAGTCAAAAGCGTGCAGACGCTGCATTACGCAAATCAGGGCGCCATTCTCTTTGTCGTCAAGGCGAGAAGACAAGGTTGTACGATACCAGTCATTAACTTTATTGCGGACAGTGTCAGACATTGCCTCATCTGGCTTGATCGGGTCATCGATAATAATGATGCTACCACCGCGACCAGTTAATGTACCTGTGATCGAAGTTGCCAACCGTTCGCCGCCAGCGGTCGTTTCAAAATCATGTGAGGCAGTCCGTTTGGCCGAGATTATTGTCTTGGGAAATATGCGGAGATACCAACTTGATTGCATGAGGCTCAAACACATCCGCGCCAGCTTTCCGGCCAACTCGCTGGAATAGCTCACGCAGATAAATTTCAGACTTGGATCTTGACCCAGCATCCAGGCAATCCATGCCACCGAAATAGCAAATGATTTAAGATTTCTCGGCGGTAGATTGACTAGAAGGCGCAAAAGCTCGCCCTTCTGCACACGGTTTAATTGATATGCGATTGCGTCTAGATGCCAATTCCAAGAAATGTTCGCGCCGCCATGAACCTCCGGGAATGCACGCTCGAGGAAAACCGTAAAGTCATGGCGGCACAGTTCGTCCATATAACGTTGCGGATTATCCAGCTTTGCCAGAAATTCTTCAGTTGGCATTGCCATTCTCAGGCTCCTCGTCATCTGCTGCGACGCTTGCATCACCATTGTTGTTCATGTTGCCGTTCCCACCACACTCCGTTTGAGGAGCGTTTGAGTCTGCGACTTCGCCGATATCTGGAGACGTCGCGTGATCATGTCCGCTTAGATAACGCTCAAGAATGGCTTTATCGTTTTTGGACAATTCATTTTTGGCAGTGCGCTCGTCTTCAACTCCGAAAACGCGAATGATTAGTTCGAGTACAGAATTCTGTGCGCGCACGTCCCCTTTTGCCGCTTTCTGAACCAAGGATTTGACCATCAGTCGCTGTTTGGAAATTTTAACGGGTTTCGCATTTTCGGTAATCGTCACGCGTTCGGCCATTTCTTCGCGTAGATCTGCTTTAAGACCCTTAGCGTTTTTCGGGCGGCCCTTCCCGTTGCCCGACTGGCCGGGCTTAAATTGAGTCAATTTTGGAGGTTTTTTATAGCCCACTTCATATTGGGGTCTATCCCCCGTACGATCGTCAAAATTACTCATTGGTCCGCCTCCCCTTCGTTTTGGCGATCTGCCGTAACTTCAGCAAACGTCCGTCCATCTTCGTGTATGGCTTCGAGACCCGTGGCATCGGCCATTCGGCGAATTATCGTATCGGCGTAGATTAGATCGATTTCGATACCGTATCCGCGCCGCCCAACAAGGTGTGCGGAATGTAGTGAAGTGCCAGACCCCAGAAATGGGTCGACGACAATATCGCCAGGATTTGAGCAATCCAGCATGGCATCCGCTACAAGAAGAACCGGCTTACATGTTGGGTGCGAGGCCAAATCTCGGTCACGGCCCGCATGAGGAACATTTGCCCCTTGATAATCCCAAATATTTGTGCGATATCTTCTGGTGTCACCAAGGCCGAAGTTATTAATGTGCTTTGCCTTGCCGGATTTGAGTACGAAGATGAGTTCGTGTTTGGAACGATAGAACGCTCCCATGCCGCCATTTGACTTATTCCATACGATTAGCTGTTTGCGCTGGGTGTAGACACCCTCTGCGGCATCCAGCATCTCCCGCATCTGGCTGTGATCCATACATTGATAGTGAATGGATCCATAGTAGTATAGCGGACACATAATCGGAAAGTATCCCGCAAAAACTGGATAAATTCCGGAGATGTCATCCCCCCGCTAGCGTGCACAAAATTGCGGTGTTTATTTTTACCAAGCCCGGACACATGTCCATCAATTGGAACGTTATATGGGGGGGGTCTGCGAAGCACATTGCCGCCAATGTTCCGCTTGCAAAAAGTAAGTCCCAAATCCGAGGGTCACGTGCATCTCCTACAATAAACCGGTGGGGCCCAATATTCCAAATATCCCCTAGCCGGCTTATCGCTATCTCATCGAAAGCCGGCAATTTTACTTCAGGTTCTTGATCTGGAATTTGTACATTCTGGTCGCCCAGATTAAATTCAAAATCGGACAACTCGAATCCCGTAACCTCGAATTTATAATCGGATTCGAGTAAGAACGAGAGTTCTTCGTTCCGTCTTTTTTTGTCCCAGTCTGACAATTCAGCAATGCGGTTATCAGCTAGCATATAGGCACGTTTGTCAGCCTCGCTCATATGCGAGAAACAAACGACTGGAACTTGCTCAAGTCCCAACGCCATTGCTGCGGCCAAGCGGCCATGACCTGCGAGCAAAACGTAATTTTCATCTACTATTATTGGAACTATAAATCCGAACTTACTGATACTTGCCCTGATCTTGGCAAGCTGTTTAGGGCTATGCGTTCGGGCATTGTGCGGATTAATTTTAACCCGCGCGGTATCGACCAACTCGATATTCGTATGAATGAAGCTTGCAATGTAAGCTTCGTCTGAAGTTTTTGGTGACAATTTGTTTTACTCCGTATTAAATAATCGGAGCAATCCATATATACCGGTAGTTCCGGTCATTCATTCACGAAAACGTCAACAATTAGCTCTCAGCGCTGACCCGCAACGATGTTGTACATTCGGTTTAAGGAAGGTGGAGAAAACCCGAAATGAACTCTCATAACATCATGCGTAATGGCGAGTGCGCGGTAGCCCTTTGGCAGTTCCAAATGGGCTTTATCGACTTTGATTGAGCCTAGCACTTCATGCTTAAGCGCGCCGCCGTCGACTATGAGCGCTTTGATGTCGCGATAGAGTCCGCGTACAAACATATCGCGGTCGGCCTTTTCGCTTTTTCGGTAATTTTTTAGTTCTTCTGCCGAAATGGCAACGCGATTGCCAGAATGCAAGCCGCTTGGCCAGCATGTTTAAAAAGAGCTGGGAACATCATTTCTTTCCAGCAACTTCAGCTTATCGGCGACTATACGTCGCTGAGCGCGGCCACCTACAGGTGCTCCGCGTTTTCTGGGCTTCGAACTGAGCTCTTTTCGAATTATGCGCATATCATTCTTGCTCAGGAGGGGCGGATTGAACTGCCCCGCAAGCGCGGCCACCTGATAGTCGCTCAATTGTTCGCCATTATCATAGCGATCGATATCCCGGACAATGCCCCATTTTCTAATATGACTAAAATCGTCCATTTACGTATATTATCAGTACAGGTGTGTGAACGAAATGCCTAGAATAGCTTTTTAACAACTTTATAAACTTAACATAAAATCAGTTATTACAGGCGTTTATCCGAAATCAATTAGACTCTAAGTCAAATATAGGTTTAAGTCTCGAAAAAGATTGCGGAGCTTAGAATTTGACTGGCACATACAAACTACGAATATCTTCGATTTACATTAAGCTGTAACTTGTATAATAATACTCTCTCACATTGGGAGAGCATAGTGGTTTATATTATAGGCGGCACACAAACGGATTTTTCTCAAAATTGGGAAAGGCAGGGCATGAACTTGGCTGACGCTTTTTCCGATACGCTGTCGCGCGGCTTGGATGAGACGGGACTGGAGCCCAAGGATATTGAAACAGGTCACGTTGGCAATTTTGTGGCTGAACTTTTTGCGGGACAGGGACTGCTGGGCGGTTTTTTCGGATTGGTGCATCCTGATTTCGATGGCTTGCCGACTGCGCGTCACGAAGCGGCCTGCGCTTCAGGCAGCGTCGCCATATTGTCTGCCATGGCGGAAATTGAGGCGGGGCGGTACGATCTTGCATGTGTTCTGGGCATAGAGCAGATGCGCAATGTGCCCGGCCGCGTGGCCGCAGATCACCTTGGCGCTGCGGCATGGCGCGGGCAGGAATATCAGGACGCCGAATTTGTGTGGCCGCGATCCTTTTCCGATCTGGCAGACGAATACGAAACCCGGCATGGTTTGAAATATGAGCATTTGATGCGCATTGCGGAGATTAATTTCAGCAATGCCAAGCATAACCCCGACGCCCAGACTCGCAACTGGACATTTACGAAAGACAGTTTCACAGCCAATGATGAAGCCAATCCCGTTGTAGAGGGGCGCACGCGTAAAATGGATTGCGGCCAAGTGACTGATGGTGCGGCAGTCGTCTTTCTGGCATCGAAAAAAGCGGCCAAACAATATGCGGACAAACATGGTATTTCGCTTGAAGATTTGCCGCAGATCACAGGATGGGGTCACCGCTCTGCACCGATATCCTATAAACAGAAAATCCGGAGCAGCGAAGGGCAGCCTTATGTGTTTCCGCAAGCGCGGCGAGCCATTGAAGATGCGCGTCAACGCGCCGGTATAACTGGAATTGATGATATTGATGCCGTGGAAACACATGATTGTTTCACGGCGACCGAATATATGGCCATCGACCATCTGGGCATCACGGAGCCAGGTGAATCGTGGAAGGCAATAGAGGATGGCAGTATCGAAATGGGCGGACGTATCCCTGTCAATCCGTCAGGCGGCCTGATCGGCCTAGGTCACCCTGTTGGTGCAACAGGGGTGCGTATGGTGCTGGATGGCGCACGGCAAGTGACGGGCAAGGCCGGTGATATGCAGGTCGAGGGCGCGAAGCGGGTTCAAACATTAAATATCGGCGGGTCCACGACGACGACCGTCAGCTTTATCGTTGAGCGCGCAGCGGCATGATCGGCAGGCGCGAAATAATCATCCTGCCAATTGCGGCAGCGGTGGTGTCATGTGTTTCCAGAAATAAAGCGAGTGCCGATCAGAATGAAATGGAAGAGGAGAATAAGCAAATGGCAAGCCGGTTTGAGCAGTTCAATGCAGTTATAGAAGCATGGAAACGCAAGGATATCGACGCCGTTATTAATGCTATGGCTGATAATATTGTCTGGCATTACGCAGCCGCCATTGCACCGCCGGCAAGAGGTAAAAGTGAAGCGCGGGCTTTTATCGAAAAATTTGGGGCAGGCATTGGTGAAGTAAAATGGCGCATTTTTCATCATGCAGAAACCGCCGATCGGCTTTTTGTCGAAGGCGTCGATGAATATGTGACGAAAGATGGTGTTGATGTCGCTGCACCTTATGCAGGCATAATCGAATTTACGGGTGACAAGATCAGCGGCTGGCGCGACTATGTTGACCGGGGCACGATTGATGCCATGAAAGCGGGCGGCGGTTATCCCGACCATGTGAAAGAATTGATCGCGCGTCCGGCCGCGTGAGGCACATTCAAATATGACCAGTTACCGCGATGCCCCATTTCGTGATGCCGAATTCATGCCTGTGGACCTTGATGTCGATCGGCAAGGTGACGGTGTGATAGTTTTTCAGTCCGCCGTAAAAATGCCCGCGCACGATAGCAATGTTGCAAGAGCCGTTCAGGCTTCTGTCGAACGGAATGCAGATAAAATGGCATTGGCAGAGCGTAATGCAGATGGACGATGGGAAAAGATCAGCTACCGGGAATTTGGCAGCAGAGTAAACGCATTAGCGAACTGGTTTTTGAACAATGTTCCGGCTGATCGCGCCGTTATGCTTCTGTCCGAAAATTCCATTAATACCGCAATAGTCAATTTCGCGTGCTATGCGGCGAGCAGGATTCACACGCCTGTCAGTCCGGCCTATGCGTTGGCTCAGGACTATACGCGCCTGCGCCATGTCGCGAAAATAACCCGGCCTGCCTGCATTTTTGTCGCGGGCAACGCTGCTTTTGCAAAAGCGGTCGAGGAGGTGCTGGATGAAGACGTTTCTATCCTCACCGATGACGATAGTCACTTCGCGCGATCTACCCGGTTATTGAATTCGATATATGCTGGTGAGGATGATGGCTCTGTAGCGGCGGCCATCGAAAAGATAGAGCCGGAAAAAATTGCGACCTATATGATGACATCCGGATCTACAGGTCTGCCTAAGGTTGTCCGGCTGAGCATGGCCGCACTGGCGGCGAATACTGCGCAGACAGTCGCCGCTATCGGTCAAGCTGCAGGGTGGAACGATGTCATGTTGGACTGGCTCCCATGGCATCATGCTGCAGGCTCATCGGTATTACGTACCTGTCTGATCGAGGGCGGCAGCCTTTATATTGACGCTGGAAAGCCGGCACCGGGATTATTTGATACATCCATCGCCAACTTGCGTGAGATTTCGGTATGTTACTTCAACAATGTGCCGTCGGGCTATGCGATGCTGGTTGACGCAATGGAGGAAGACGCTGCGCTCAGGAGCAGTTTTTTCAAAAAAATGCGCCTGATGCTTTATGGCGGCGCAGGGCTTTCCCAAAATGTATATGACCGGCTTCAGGAAATGGCGGTCGCCGAAACCGGGCAGCGGATTCATATGACAACGGGCTATGGCATGACGGAGACTGTGTCCGGATGCCTGACCATCCATTACCCCACACAGAAAGTTGGAATTGGGCTGCCATGTCCTGGCGTATCCGTGAAATTGGTGCCATCGGATGACCGCTACGAAGTGCGTTTAAAAGGCCCGAACCTGATGGCGGGCTATTTAAACGCGCCTGAAAAAAATGCGGAAACTTTCGACGATCAGGGCTATTATCGCACTGGCGATCTGGCGCGTCTGGTCAATCGTGAGCGATTGCAGGAAGGTCTGGCTTTTTCAGGGAGGCTCGCTGAAGAATTCAAGCTTGATAACGGAACATGGGTTTATGGCGGCGAAATGCGTGATGCGCTGCTGAAATCGCTCGCGCCAGATGTAACCGAACTTGTATTATGTGCTGCTGACCGACCTTTTTTGACCGCGATGTTCTGGACTCGCCCGGACGCAGATGCGGCCATAATCAATAAAAACCTAAAAGACTTTAACAGCGCGCGCGCTGGCAAATCAGCGACTTTGCGGCGGTTCTGCCTGTTGAAAACTCCGCCAGATGCAGCGGCGCAGGAGGTTTCTGACAAGGGCAGTATCAATCGTCAGGCCGTTATCCGAAACCGCATGGACGTGGTTGAAAGGCTCTATGCCGAGAGTCCACCCGACGAAATATACCAGATTTGATTTTTGCAAGTGATGGAGCATTCATGACTCTACTACCCCTGCTGGCCGCCAATGCTGCCATTTTGATAAGCTGTTTTATCACGCTCTGGCTCATCTGTCTGAAAACGCGCGATGTGACGCCCGTTGATAGTTTCTGGGCGCTTGGCATGGTGCTATTAGCAACGACGAGCTTTCTGATCGCTGGAAATGACAGCCTTCGTAGCTGGCTGCTGCTTGTTCTGTGTGCAATCTGGGGAATCCGATTGGGCGGCTATATGTTATGGCGCTGGCGCGACCATGGTCCTGACAGACGATATCAGGCTTTGCTGGGCAAAGCGGAAGTCCGAAAAGGATGGAGTTTCGCAAAGGCATCGGCATTACTGGTTTTTGCGACACAAGCACCGTTATTGTTCGTGGTCAGTCTGCCGGCGCAGCTTGGCCAGCTCGGTGAGGCAGTTCCAATCGGTAGCTTGGCAATATCGGGAATTTGCCTATGGACCCTAGGCTTTATATTCGAGACTGTTGGTGACTATCAGCTTGTCCGTTTCAAGCAAGACCCAGTAAATACTGGAAAAGTAATGCAGTCTGGCCTTTGGAAATTTACCCGCCATCCCAATTATTTTGGCGACGCCTGTGTCTGGTGGGGGCTTTTCCTGATCGCTGCAGAGACTCCATATGGTCTTTGGGCGCTTCCTGGTCCCGTTCTGCTGACCTGGACGCTTATGAAATGGTCTGGGGCTCCCACGGTTGAGGGGCGGCTTCATAAAACCCGCACAGGCTATGCAGAATATGTCAAGCGGACATCCGGTTTTATCCCGATGCCGCCAAAGCGCCTGTAAATAAAATATCAGTATCTGGAAAGACGTTGCTGTGCCGCTTGAAATTCTTCTGCGATCCTGTCCACAATTCGCGCTGTAGGCTCGCGCGTTTTAACCGAACCAATGCCTTGTCCTGCGGCCCATAAATCTTTCCACCGCGCCCCGACATCCTCACCGCCATAATTGCGCGTGGCTGGTTTGGAGAGGTTGTCGAGATCATATCCATTGGCGGAGAGAGATGGTTTTAGCCAGGATGCCGGTGTCCCAGTCACTGCTGCACTGACGACCAGGTCATTTGCATCCGATGCGACGACCATGTCCTTATAACCTTGCACAGCCATGCTTTCATCTGCCGCCAAAAAACGTGTGCCCATATAAACAAGATCGGCGCCAGCTGCGACGGCTCCTGCAACACCGGCTCCATCTGAAATAGCCCCGCCAACACAAATCAGGCCGTCAAAAAATTCCCGCAGCGCCGAAATGAAGGCAAAGGGGGAAAGATGCCCGGTATGCCCGCCCGCACCGGACGATACCGCGACAAGCCCATCCGCCCCGGCCACCGCTGCTTTCTTGCCTAAAGCGACGGACACGATATCGGCAAGCACGATCCCGCCATATTCATGCACAACAGGAATTGCGGGAGCAGGACTGCCCAAAGCAGTGATGACAACGGGCGGCTTGTGTTTGGCAATCAGCTTCAGGTCATCAGTCAGTCGTTCATTAGTGGAATGGGTCACAAGATTGGCCGCCCAGATTCCGCTGGCACCGCGGGTTTGCTCGGATATTTGCGTCATCCAATCATCCAGCTGCTGCGCGGTCCGGCAATTGGGGGTCGGAAACGCACCGATAATGCCGGAGCGGGCAGCGGCGACAACGATATCTGGCCCTGACACCAGAAACATGGGTGCGGCTACGACAGGAATGCGTAAATTATCTATAAGGCCTTTGCTCATAACTTCCCCTACATCGCTATAATCGCTCAATAATCATCGCCACACCAACGCCTTGCGCGCCCGTAACTACGACCAGTCCATAGCGACCATCTGCAACGTCCAGTGCATCCATTAAGGTGGACAATAATATAGCGCCGGTCGCGCCCATTGGATGCCCTTTTGCGATATGACCGCCGCTAACATTGACTTTGCCCATATCGGGCTGCCAATCTCTTTCGAAAATGGCAAAAGGCGTGGCAAATGCTTCCATAAATTCGATCCGGTCCATGTCGTCCAGTGACATTTTCGCTCTTCCCAAAGCTGCCTGCATGGCAGAAATTCCGGCCAGCAAGGATTGGCGGGAATCACCTCCTGCCTCAGCAAAAGAGATTATCCGTGCTCTTGGATTTTCAAAGCACCCCGCCCCGCCCAGAACAGCTAGCCCTGCTCCGTCTGTCATCGGAGGAGCATGAGCAAGCGTCAATCGATGCTCAAACTGCACATTCTCGAGTGCGCTGCTATAGTCTTGTGCAAGTTGGGGAAAAGCGGAAGGCATGACGGAAAGCTTTTTCAAACTTGCAGGACGAATCGCTTCATCCGTGTTCAGTCCGGCAACAGCAATGCGTGATGCCTGCAGCGCGCTATTCTGGTCCGTCTCACTTGCTTTTTTCTGGGATTGTAATGCCAGCCTGTCCATAACATCGCGTGATATGTTTTGGTCGGCGGCGAGCATATCCGCCGCCAGCGCAACCGGAATATATCGGTCCTGCGGCGCAAAACTTTCAGCGGTATAATAATCCGCATTGTCAGCCATGAATGGAACGCGCGAGAGCATTTCAACGCCGCCAGCCAATGCGGTGCGCTTCTGTCCTGACGACACCAGAGATGCGGCTAGACCGATAGCCGAAAGCCCGGAAGCGCAGAAATTGTTGATGCTGTGCGCCGAACAGGAGCCGGGAAGCTGTGCGGTAATTTTAGACACCATTGCAATATGGCCGCCTTGCGCGCCCGTCTGACCTACGCACCCCAAAGAAAGGTGCTCGACCATATCCGGATCAAGCCGTCCGCGTGCTTCAAAAGCGTCAATCAGTGCTCTTACAAGTACCTCAGGTGTTTGGCTGGCAAGGCCACCATTCGGTTTTGCCTTACCTCGCACGGTTCGGACGCAGTCGTTAATATAAACTTCCATCTGTTATTCCCGGCCAAGGCCCGTCGGCCCGAAAGCAAATAGTCCAGGAGGTGCCGCTATAACTTCGGGTATTGCGTTGACAGCAACGGCGCACACCGCATCGGTGAGTGCTCGGGAAGGTGGTTTTTCAGGGTCAGGCTCGGAAATATCCAGAGTCATTGTGATATCCGGCCGTCCCTTTATTTCCATACGCCAGTGTCCCTGCCGATCACTATCGTGAAGTTTTGGATCAGCCGTCCAGATAATTGAAAGCAGAAATCGTGTGCCATTGGCCATATCGGCAGTCCAGCGCCATTCCGTCGCCGCCACTGTGCCTTTAACTATTATTCCGGGGATGAGCTTAATATCCTTGGGTGCCAGAACAAGCCTGTGCTCTGGCGTTATCTGGTTAATCTCGCTCCCCAGATGATGTGCACAAAAATAGATAACCTCTGAAAAAAGCGAACCATAGAGTTCCGCCAGCGGGCCTTTTCTAATATCGTTTTTTGCCGGGTCAGTGCCTAAGCCCATCAGCCCGAATATAAATTCCCCACTTGCCATGGCCGATGCGTCCACGGTTTCAAAAATACGAATTTCGTCCATATCCACGGACATCGCTGCTGCAGTCATAACCAGCCGCTCTGCCATCATGCCAGGGTTGACGCCAACGCCTGCCAGTGTGGCGTTTCCGCGGATGGCTGCATCACGCAAATCTTGCGCATATTGCGCGCCATGAGCGTCCGGCCAGTGGAACCCGGCGGTAGAAATCACATTCTTGCCGCTTTCCAGCAATTTTATGACATCAGGCACCATCGCCTCATAAGGCAGCGTAATGCGCGGCATGTGCAGGACGACATCTGCAGGCAGCGTATATATTTTTTCTTTCAAGGACGTAGCAAAAATACCGGTTTCCGGACGTTTTGCGATGCCTCCAAGGTCTTGTCCCGACTTGTTATCTGAATAAACCAGCGCACCAACCAGATCCGTGTCGGCACAATCAATTACCATCCGCATGGCTGTACGCCCCATGGAACCTGTGGCCCATTGAATCACTTTCACTGGTGCAGCGTTTGTCATATCCGGTTTCTAGAACAGTTGCCCTTGGCTGTCAGTATCTTTATGAAAGTTATTATCGCAAAAATTTTGGGAGGCGCGGCATATGTTTCTGACACCAGATGAAAAGGTCGAAAAATATCGTTCAAAAGGCTGGTGGGGTACAGTGACAGTAGATGATATGTTGCAGGACGCTGTCAGAGCGCAAGGAGATGCTGTTGCATTGGTTGACCCGGTCAATCGTGAACAACTGGATGGCCAGCCGCCACGAAAGCTCAGCTGGAACCAACTGGGGCAGGAAGTGGATCAGATGGCAGCTGCCTTACTGACACATGGTCTGATCAAGGATGACCGCATTCTGGTTCAATTGCCGAATATAATTGATTCGGTAATAGTTTTCCTTGCCGCATCTCGCATCGGGCTGATCATCAGTCCGGTTGTCATGCAGTACCGCGCGCATGAACTGGATTATATCGTCAGCAAAATCAGGCCAGCCGCCTATATTTCTGTTTCCCAATTCGGAGGCTTTGAGTATCTGGCTCTCGGCAAGACGCTTGCTGAAAAATCCTCTGATATGCGTGTGCTGTTAATTGGTGGCGATGTGGAACATAGTCTCGATTCAAAGGCTGCCAACATTTCCCAAATATCAAAATACCGCTCAGATAACCCTCTGGATGCCGCTGAAATATTGACAATTTGCTGGACATCGGGAACAGAATCCCGACCCAAGGGCGTACCGCGCAACCATTGTCACTGGGTTTTGAATGCAGAAGTCATCGTCGATGCAGCTGGTATGGAAAAAAATGATGTTCTGCTCAATCCATTTCCGCTTGTAAACATCGCGTCGATTGGAGGCTTAGTGCTTCCTTGGCTGAAGTTGCAAAACAAGCTCGTGCTACATCACCCGTTTGATATTGGGATTTTTCTTAAACAAATTGCCGCAGAGGAGGTTAGCTATACTATCGCTCCACCTGCCGTGTTGGGAGCCCTGTTAAAACAGCCCGAGCTTTTGCAAAATTTCGATATTTCTTCATTGCGTGCTGTAGGTTCAGGGTCCGCGCCATTGTCGCCATGGCTCATAGAGAGCTGGAAAAAAGAATATGGAATAGAGATAACCAATATTTTTGGATCCAATGAGGGGTCATCCCTGTTTTCAAACCCGACATTCATGCCTGACCCTTCGGATCGGGCCCGGTTTTTCCCGCGACTGGGTGCATCCGGCATGAATTGGCCGGGACGGGTAGCAGAGGTCATGCAGACACGGTTGGTTGAGCTGGAGAGTGGCCAGGAAATTACAGAACCGGGTCAGGTAGGGGAAATGCGTTTGGCGGGAGGCACAATATTTAGCGGATATTGGGAATCGCCAGAGCTGAACGCGGCGGCATTTGATGAAGACGGCTATTTTTGCACTGGCGACCTGTTTGAAATTGCAGGCGAGGGAAATTTGGGACGCTATTATCGTTTTGTCGGCAGATCGAAGGAGATTATCGTGCGCGGCGGTGTCAACATATCACCTGCCGAACTTGACGATTTAATTGTAGGGCATCCAGCGATCAAGGAAGCCGCGACAGTAGGTCTGGAGGATGACAGGCTGGGCGAACGCGTGGCGGTTGCGGTGGTATTAAACGACGGTAAGGACCTTGAGCTTACCGAATTATCAGCTTGGCTGGAAGAGAAAGGCACCGCTATTTTCAAACGCCCAGAATATCTGGTCTGTGTCGAGGCATTGCCGCGCAACGCGATGAACAAAATTATGCGGGATGAACTGCGCAAGCAAGTAGAAGAAAAGCTGGCGCGTTAGAGTTGATCGCGATTAACCCATGTCGAATGCGTGCCGCTGCTGATTTTATGGGGTAGTTCTATTCTGCAGACGGGGCCTTCTTCAAACCTTCTGGCATCAATTAACAGGCATTCCGATATCCCTTTATTTTCATCTATAATAAAGCTTACCAGATATCCATCATCTTCGGCTTCAGAATTAATACGGGGTGCAAAAGGCGCTTCTGACGCATAACGGCCTTCCTCGAGTTTTAGTTCATGTGACCGGCCTGTTTCCAGATCATGCTTCACAAAGCCCTCAAACAGAAACCATCCTGGTTTGGCCATCGTGCTGTAAATATAGCGATGCTTGCGGCCTGCATATTGCTGGTTAATCATACCGAATTCGACAATCCGGTCGTCCAGCCTCTCTTCTTTCGTGCTCCCATCTTTCAGGTTGAACGTCCAGCGGTGCAAACGAGATTTCAGGCTATGCTGGTCAATGAAGGCCATTAACTGGCTATGTTCTCCTGCGTTTTCCAAAGGCGGGGGGGCGGGGTCCTCCTGAAAATAGCCATCCAAGATGACTTCATCACCTTCTTCATAAGCATTGAGCCAGTGCAATACGTATGTGGGTGCCGCTTCGAACCAGCGAATTTCGGAGGCTGGACCATGGCGCGGAATGAGCGCAAAACGCGATGGGACACCTTCATGTGGCCGCACTGCATGAATGTCGCGCTTCAAAAGCTCTGCGTCCCAGAATACGGGAAGATCATTCAATATCGACCAGTTTTCGCTAAATGCCATATCGTGTGGCAATCGGGGTCCCGGCAGTTCAATGGGAAGATAAGTGCTCAGCTTGCCGTCTTTGTCGACTACGCCATAATGCATATAGGGCGGGTGTTTGGAATAATTGAAAAACATCAATTCGCCGGTACGCTCATCAACTTTGGGATGGGCGGAAATGCCGTCGATCGGAACCCAAGGCGCAAGGCCCAGCGGATCCAACGTTTCAGGGTCCAGCATATACCCCTCACCGCACTGGTAAAATGTAGAAATCGCTTTTCCCGCATGAACAATAATGTCAGTGCTGGAACTGTCTTTCAACGATCCATGAGCACCATAACCTGGCCTTTTCGATGTGCCGGGTCCGTCCATTAGGCCGCCCCATAAAGAACTTTCGCTTATCTGTTCAGCCTGAAAGCAGCGCGTACGTATATAACGGTTGCGATAGGTAGCTTTACCGCCCGAAAAACTCATCTGATGTACCATTCCGTCACCGTCGAACGGATGATGGCGACCTAACGGTTGGTGAATCTGGTTCTCCGTATTGCGCAAATAAATCCCATCGATATCGTCAGGGATTTGGCCTTCGATAACATGAAGATCGCTTGCGTCAACTTCTTCATGAAGCGGTGTCCATGGACCCGTGAGATATGGGTGGTTGCTTGGTTGCAACGTAGTGGTGACGGGTGGCAGGCGGTCTATCTTCATCGGCATTTCCAATATCTTTGAGACAAGTTTAATATCGTGACAAATGTGAGGCAAATGCAATTTGCTTGACGAAACCGGCAAAATGCCACACCCATCACTTTCATAACAATACTTACTGGAGGATTATATGAAAGTGCGCAAGGTATTTTTGGCGGTGAGTGGCGGCGTGTTGGCATTATCTCTGTCAGCATGCGCAGCATCCGATTCACATGATGATGCGAACTCCGAAACTCCGGCCGCAGGGGAAGCCACGGAAGGTAATGAAATGGTTCAAAATGATGAGAAGATTAAGGTCGTGCAGGAAATGATAACCGCCTGGAATGAGAAGGAATGGGATAAAATCGCAGATCTTTTTACCGAAGACGGTGTTTTGCATAGTATGATGATTGAGCCGGTAGTGGGTCGCGAAGTCATACGTACACGCATAAACGGTCTTGGTGAAGGTCTTGAAGAGATCACACTGAACATCAAAAATATTGGCCAGATCGGCGATGTCGTAGTCATCGAACGCGTCGATGAGTTCACTTATAAGGGACATAAAGGTAAAGTTCCGGTGGTTGGTATATTGGAAGTCGAAGGTAACAAGGTTAGCGAGTGGCGCGAATATTATGACCGTGCAGAGCTGATCGAAGCCATGGGCTTATCCGAAGATTTCGATCCCGAAGCGTGACGCGGGGATCCTTTGACCACATCTAATAAAAGTTCGGCCGCGGCTGGTAAGCTGCAGCGTAGTGATGCGCCCTATCCTTCGCCTTTCGTAGCGTGGGGGATCGTGGCCGCGCTCTTCATCGCCTATATTTTCTCTTTTATTGACCGAATGCTTATCGGGTTGCTGGTCGAACCGATAAAAGCGGATTTAGGGTTGAGTGACACGGAGATCAGCCTGTTACAGGGCTTTGCATTCGCATTATTCTACACAGTTGCCGGTATCCCCATCGGGAGATGGATAGATCGTGCGCCGCGTATGCGCATCGTCGCTATCGGCGTGGCTATCTGGAGCGTGATGACAGCCGTGTGCGCTGGTGTGTCGAATTTCATCCAGTTTTTTGTCGCTCGTATGGGAGTAGGCGTCGGCGAGGCTGTGCTATCACCGGCAGCCTATTCGGTCATCTCCGACAGTTTCCCGCGTAACCGCTTGGGCCTTGCCATGGGTGTCTATGGCCTGGGGTCAGCCATTGGCGCGGGTTTGGCATTCATGATTGGAGCGGTCGTCGTCGCGCTAGTTGCAAACGCTGAAAGTGTTGCCGTACCCTTGCTGGGTGAGATAAAGGCATGGCAGGTTGCTTTCCTTGTCGCTGGCCTTCCCGGCCTGCTGATCGCCGCTATGTTCCTGATATTGCCCGAACCATTGCGCCGTCCTGCCAAAGGTGAGGAACATCTTACGGAGCAAATTCCGTTCCGCGAAATATGGCAGCATTTGCAACAAAACAAGATATTCTACTGGAGTATTTTCCTTGCTGTGGGCGCGGTTAACCTATCGGTGCTGGGTTCAATTTCTTGGCTTCCCGCAATGCTGGTGCGAACATTTGGAATGGACCTTGCCAATGCCGGCTGGCTCGCGGGATCCTTGCTTATAATCGGCGGTTTAATCGGTATGGTTGGTGGCGGTGCAGCGATGGACAAAATTGGTGGCGGCACACCAAAGGCGAGACTGATATTTTGCGGATGGGCGACTGTCGCTGGAACTGTCGGAGCGGCGAGCTTTCCTCTCGTGAACAATATTCCGATTCTTGCCATATCTTTTGTGCTGTTCTTCTCCGCTGCGGCAGTGGCAGTGGGGGCAGCACCTTCAGCAATTCAGCAACTGGCACCAAACCGTATGCGCGCTACGATCTCTGCCGCCTATGTTTTTGTTATCAACGCTATAGGGTTAGGGATAGGGCCAACATTAACCGCCGTTATCGGAGATAATTTCTTCCCGTTTGAATCTGGCATTCGTTATGCAATCGCTATCGTTGCGCCATTTGGATATATTGTTGGCGCCATTTTATTTTTCGTAGCGGCACGAAATGTGGCTGACGGAGACGCTTCATAGCGTCTGGCATATAGCAAGCCTTGGCGTGTAATAGACAGTCCATGGGTTTTTAGCTTATAGAGGAACTATGGAAAAGAAACTCATACGCTCCTGTTCAATCTGGCGTGCACTGGAAGTGGTTGGCGACGTCCCGACGTTGTTAATATTGGAAGTTAGTTGGCTGGGCGGGCGCCGCTTCGACGAATTTCGCAAGCGTACGGATCTATTGAAAGCACTGCTTTCCGACCGCCTGTCGCGTCTTGTCAAAGCAGGGCTGATGGAAAAGAATATCTATTGCCAAAGTCCGCCGCGATACGAATATCTCATGACTGAAAAGGGCCATGACCTATATTGGGTCGCCTTGATGCTGTTGCGTTGGGAGAAGCTTTGGCAGGAAGAAGGAAAAATTCGGGTTGAATTGACGCACAAAACATGCGGCAAGATATTCGATCCTATACCTGCCTGCGGCAGCTGCGGCGACGAAATAGACCCCACTAAAGTGTCCTGGCGAGAGGGGCCGGGGATCGGATGGATGATGCCGCTATATAGTCGCCGGCGCAAAAGCCGGGACAGCGCAGGAAAAGCAAGCTCGCTGATGGATCAGGCTGCTCAGATTATGGGCGACCGTTGGTCCAGCCTGATCTTGCGGTCGATATATACCGGTATTAACCGCTTCGATGACATTCGGACTGACACGGCCATAGCGACAAATATCCTGTCCGAACGGCTCGGTTGGCTGACGGAAATCGGACTGATCCGGCAAGAGCAATATAGCGATAGCCCGCCGCGCCATGAATATCGCTTGCGGCGCAAAGGTGTGGATTATTATCACGCATTATTGATGCTCATGCGTTGGGGCGACACGTATTTTGTCGCGCCTGAAGGCCCGCCTTTGCTTTTAACACACGAACCTTGTGGCAAGAATTTAGATGCCGAGGTAATTTGTTCAGAATGCCGTGAACCGATAGACTTTCATGACGTGAAATATGATATTATTCCCACATCAAATCATGGAAAAAATGCGGACGATACGGACGCTGGCATTAGCGCATCAGCATAGGTTTTCATTAAACCGATTATATACTTTCATTATCATACCTTCTCGATTAGTCTGCTGACAATTCGGAGGTATAATTGCAATGACAACACGGGCTGTGCTGGTGACAGGAGCTGGTAAAGGCTTGGGCGCTGCTTTTGCGGAAGGGCTTGCCCGCGATGGATGCGCCGTGATGGTCAATAACCGCAGCCACCCGGGTCAGAAAAGTTCAGCAGAGCGAACCGCGCAATTTCTTCGCGAGAAGAAATATCATGCTTTCGCGAATAACCATGCGGTCGATGGTGAAGGCGCCGCTCTTGCCATAGTGGATGCTGTCATTGAGCGGTTCGGTATGCTCGATATACTCGTCCTGAATGCAGGAATAACCGGACCTGCTGCTAAAGTCGGTCAGCTTGAAGATAAAGACATACGCAAGGTTATGGAGATAAACTTCCATGCTAATACCGCTCTGGTTGATGTGGCGCTTCCGTATATCCTGAAATCGCCAGCCGGGCGTATATTGTTTATCGCATCTACGGCCGGACTTTATGGCGTGCGCGGCCGCGCATCTTACGCTGCCTCAAAAGGAGCGCTTATTGCTTATGCCCGCACATTGGCCGATGAACTCGCGCGAACACAAGTGCGCGTGAATATTTTAGCCCCGGTTGCAGCGACAGCGATGACAACACAGAATGGCGAGAAATATTCCGAAAATCTTCTGCCAGCCCACGCGACGGCGGCGGCAGTATGGCTATGTCGGCCGGAATGTGACCGGACAGGCGAAATTTGGGCTTGCGGCGCAGATTATTTCGCACGCGCGGCGGCGGTTGAAGGACATGGCGGCGGACATCCTGATGCAAATGCCGATTGGTTCGGGAAAAATGTGGCGCACCTCGCTAGTCTGGACAATCCTCATGAATATCCCGGCGCAGAAGCTGCTTTCGCAAGCTTTTACAAACGCGCCACCAAAATACGCGAAAAGGAGAATTAGATGGCCCGTCCGAAATCAGTGGAAGAACTTTTTGACCGACAAGAAATTTATGATGTGCTGGTAAATTACGCACGCGGTGCGGACCGCGGTGATACGGACCTTATTGCTGCCGCTTATCATAAAGATGCCATAGAGGATCATGGCGGCACGTATCTGGGGCCAGCCAGCGAATATGTGGAAATACTGCGCAAGGTTTTGCCGGATGCGCCGCGTATGTCGCATATCGTCACAAATATTAACATCGAACTGGATGGCGAGCGCGCTTATAGTGAATGTTATTTCCTGACTTTTTCACGGCGTGACCAGGTTGAAAATCCTTATGACAGCTTGACCATGGCACGTGTGATCGACCGGTTTGAACGCCGGAATGGCTTATGGAAAATTGCCCATCGCCGCCTCGCATGGGACTGGAATCATGAAATGCCATTACGCGAAAGCTGGGGGCGAGGCGAAATTGCGCCCGACCCGGAAAAGCTTACACGTGGCGCGAAAAAGCCAGAGGACATTTTATATGGCGACTGGCTCAAGGCCGGGTAGCGCCGGACTCAATCAATTTTCAGGAGATTATTTATGAAAGTCAAAGGATGTACTGCGCTGGTCACAGGTGGCAATCGCGGGATCGGAAAAGGGTTTGTCGAAGAGTTACTGGAGGCGGGTGCAAAGCGAATCTATGTCGCGTCGCGTTCCATCGGCGATGCACAGGAAATGGTTGCAACGGCACCGGACCGGTTGGTCGCCATCGAGCTGGATGTAACCAAAGAGGATCAGATCACTGCAGCGGCTGAAAAGTGCCCTGACGTTGATGTGCTTGTTAATAATGCTGGCGCCTTTAGCCATGAAACTTTGATGACCGCTCCTGATATGTCGGCCATGCGCCAAGAAATCGAGACAAATTATATTGGCGTTGTCGCGATGTGCCGTGCTTTCGCGCCTATTCTGAAAGCCAATGGCGGCGGAGCGATCGTAAATGTGCTGTCTGCAGGCGGGATTATAGCTGTTCCCAATATGGGGGGATATAGCCCTTCCAAATTTGCGATGCGCGCCGCCTCCGATTGTATCCGGGCAGAACTGGAACCACAAAATACGCAAGTTTCAGCATTAATCGTAGGCTCTGTCGATACACGTATGGCCAAGCACGTCACATGGCAGGAAAAGTCATCGCCGCGCGATATTGGCAAAGCAGGGATATTGGCAGTTGAGCAGAATATCGATGAGCATGACACTGACCCGCACTCTGTTTCAGTACGCGCATTTCTGGCACGTGATCCGCACACACTGAAACGATCAATGGCTAAAGCTCTGCACAATGGGAGGCGTTAATGTATAAAAATACAATGGAAACCGTCATCGCGAAACAGGATATTTCCGACGTAATCATGCGCTATGCCCGCGCAATTGATCGCGCCGATGGACCGCTCCTGCACGGCTGCTACCACGATGATGCAATCGAGGAGCATGGCAACACGTATAACGGCCCTGCACATGATTATATTGATGGCGCCATGGAACGTATCATGAAGGGGGATGTCATGATGCACCTTATTGGTAATTTGCATATCGGGCTGGAAAGTGAACTCGCGTGGGTGGAAACATATGTCCTGACTTTCGCGCGTTTCGATAAAGAGGGAGAGCCTTGGGACACGCTGACTGGCGGACGCATATTTGACAAATTTGAAAAACGCGATGGCGAATGGAAAATTGCGCATCGCAAAATGGCTCTCGATTGGAACCGGGATGAGCCGTCTTCCGAAGGTTGGTGCCTGGGGCTATTCAAACCCGATGACCCCAAAATGATTATGGGAGAAAAAGGTAAAGGCGACTTAAGCTACACGCGATTTTAGTCGCTCAATGATCCGAAAAATTTACGCAAAAAAATTGGCCCGAAGGTATATCTTCGGGCCATACAGGAGATCTTTTCAAAACTTGAACGCAACTGATGCCCCATAGGTTCGCGGGGCACTTAGGCGCGACACTTCATCACCGAAAAATGCGATGATATTTGTACGATAGAGTTCATTGGTTAGGTTTCTACCCCATACCGAGACAGTGGTATTTCCGTCGTCCGGCGTTACGGATACCCGGGCGTCCAACGTGCCGTAGGGGTCCTCAAAATTGGTGTTTTCAGGAGCCCAGAACAACTTGCCCTGCCGCGAATATCCGACATGTGCGCGAAAACCGTTGACCCAGTTGCCCAAGTCAGTTTCAAAATCCGCCGCCGCATTCCATTGATATTTTGGTGTGCGCTGGAGAAAGTTTCCGGAGGCATCGCGGCCCAGCGAGTCGATAAATTCAACATATTCAGTATCGAGATACGTAAACCCGCCCGACAGAGTAAGACCATCAAATAGCAACGCCTGCACCTCGGCTTCAATACCTTTGATATTGGCATCTGCGGCGTTGTCCGTAATGTTGCAGAGGCAATCCTGATTCGTCTGCGTAACTTGCAGATTTTTGTATTTCATATAAAATGCCGCGAGATTAATCCGTGCGCGGCGATCAAAAAACTCGAACTTGCCGCCAATTTCATAGTTATCGACCGTTTCGGGGTCATAGCTGGTTTGCGCAGCCACGATATTGGCTGGATCATCTTCAAATCCTCCGCCCTTATAGCCCTTTGAAAATGTGGCGTAGATCAATATGTCATCATTCGGTTCGAACTCTGCCGTCACCTGAGGTGTGATCTCGCTCCAGCTGTCGCTGTAATCAGTAGTAAAGCTGTCTCCTTCGCGAAAAGTTCCCGCCAGCGGGGTAAGTGCCACCTGATCATTTGGATTAAACTGATCGCCACCTTCCACAGCTATGCCGGTAACTGTTCCTGATTTTTTATCTTTTGAATAGCGCACACCAGCTACAATCCTGAACATCTCATTAAAGCGATATCCCAATTGGCCAAAAAAAGCATATGTCTCATTTTCTGCTCTGTTGTCCCAATGTGATTCCCCAGAAAGGGTCGGAATAGGAACTGGAACCTCTGCCCAGAACTTGTCGAATTTATTAACTTTGTCTTTCTGGTAATATCCACCGATAATCCAGTCGAAACCTTGATCGACAGGTATAGAGACTAAACGCAATTCTTGGGAAAATTGCTTGATATCTTCAGTCTCATTGACCGGGAAACTGAATGCGGGAGGCGAACGAACTATCACTCCAAAGCCGTTATCCGGTCCAACGCCTGTTTGGTCGTATAGATTAAATGCCTCGCCTTTACGATACCCGGTAATTGATGTGAGGGTTGCAAAATCAAACTCGTTCTCGACTTTCAGGTTCAGCCCCCATGCTTCACGTTCTAATTGCTGCGGTGTTTCATTAGCATCGCCTTTATACCGCGGCCACTCAGGAAGGCTTTCCCGCAAGCGCAACGGCTTGCCTCTGGCAGCCCCAATACGCTCTCGCGCAAGACTCCAGCCACCTTGGCCGGGACCTGGCCCATTTAAAGCGACAGAATGAAAACCGTTTGATTCATCATTAGTATAGTCAAAACCGAGTTTTGCGCTAAAATCAGACCCATCCGGTCGAAAGAGGAGCTGTGCACGCATCTGGACGGAATCCACATTATCAAGATCTATATTGTGCAAAATGTCCTGATTAAATCCGTCGCGCTGGCGCACTTGATATGAAAAACGGGCAGCCACGCTATCTGACAAACCGCCTGTTATATGACCATTCACTAGCAGTTCATTATAATTTCCAAAAGAGAGCTGTAGGCGTCCACTTGGTTCAAATTCGGGTTCCGCTGCGTAAATGCTGATAGCACCACCGACTACGTTACGGCCAAGCAGAACGCCCTGAGGGCCACGAATAACCTCTACCCGGCTTACGTCATACAGATCAAAGTTAAACAACCCCGAGCGCCCAACATAGACATCATCAACAAATATACCGATTGATTGGTCAGCTGATGGTGAATCCAAACGCGTGTTGGTAATACCGCGGATGTTGAATTCCTGATCTAGTGGTGAGAGTGCAGTAAACGAGAGGGAAGTCGCGCTTCCTGCCAGATCCTCAAAACTCAAGATTCGTTCCGCTTCCAGTGATTCTCCGGAAAAGGCGGAGATTGCGGCCGAGGTGTCCTGAACATCCGTTGCGCGCCGCTGTGCCGTAACAACAATTACATCCAATTGGGATCGAGTAGAACGAGCTTCAGTATCGTCTTGCACATCATCGACAGTCTGTTCAGGAGTATTTTGCTGGATGTCTGTGATGCTCTTGGCTTGTGCCTGAGCTACAAAAGATGTGCTCGCTAAAATTGCTAAGGTTACCCCGACGCAAGTGTGCTTTTCGCTTCTCATATCCGTCTCCCATTATACAATGTCATTTTGTCTGACACTGATTGTGGCATAGAATATGATAGTGGGTTCGTCAATGCAAGTTAGTCGTTTGAACGTTAATTTTCAGCAGAACCTAAAGGTACCTTGATTTTCAGCCTTGGAACCTAATGGTGAAATTCAGATCATCAACTTTCAATACATTCGATAACTTGATTTTGCTGTAATCGATCCCTGATAGTTGGCTTTTTTCCCTGAACCACATTAAAATTTCCCTGTTCCTCGGTTGAGGGAATTAGCGTCCAAATGTCGCAGAAATGCAGGAATTCTGTACCGATCAATTATCAGGAAAACGCCAAATGTTGCATTTTTCCCTGTAAATTCCCGTGAAACAGGGAAATATCAAATGAGACAGGTTCGCAGAAGACTGCAACCATCACCATAATTTCTTTTTACATCAGCATTTTATTGATTTGCATTTAAAAAGCGATGGCTCCTTTGAATGGCAATGGGTCACAACCTAGGCTCAGGACCTATTAAAAGGCATTCCCAAGTCGGCGATATTGTGATTCCATGGCAGCACGAATGGGAGGCTGTTAGAGATGATCCTCAATTGCCGAGCAAGGCACAGATGCGCCGGATCAGATCATGATTGATGCCGCGCATCTCAGGGCACACCGAAAACCTGTTAACGAAAAGGCTTTAACCAAGCGTATCGGGCGCACCAAAGGCAGCATCGCTGCCCGCATTCAGCCTCGCACGAACCGCAAGGTGCAGCATCCTTTGACGATGCCCTCTACAGATAATATTAGAAGATCGAGAATGCCTTCGGACGGATCAAGGACTGCGGCACGTTGCTACTCGTTACGACCGATGCCCATGCCTTCCTCGCCACCATCTGTATCGCCGCTACAGTCTGTTACTCGCTCTGACCAAGAGTCCTGAGCCTAGAGTTATTATGGAAATCCTTTTACATTACACGTAATGGAATAAATATGGCTGTCACTCAAACTAAATTTCTAGGGAACGAAAGCAAAGCCATTACTATAATAGACGATTTTGCTCTGCAGCCCGATAAACTCCGCACAATTGCAGTCGGATCGTGTTTCGAGGTCGCGCGCAATCATTATCCGGGTCTACGCGCACCTTTGCCCAAAAGCTATTGGAACGTCTGCATGCCAGCCATATCGAACTCGGTCGAGCGTATGTTTGGTCCCGCAAAAGACATCCAAACGATCGATGCCAGTTACTCGCTGGTTACAAACCTGCGCAGCGAACTCTCCATCCAACAACGGCTCCCGCATGTGGACGAAACCAATCCGCAGCGACTGGCACTGGTTCATTATCTGTTTCTGGATAACGGTAAAGAAAAAGATGGAACAGCTTTTTATCGGCATCGATCAACAGGTTTCGAAACGATAACTCAAGCGCGGAAAACTATCTATCAGGATCAAGTCGCCGCTGAGTTGCGCATTGGGGGGCCTCCGCAATCGGACTATATTCATGGTGATACTGCGCTATACGAACAAATTTTCCACGTTCCTGCGCGATACAATCGTGCCGTTCTTTATCGCAGTAACCAGCTTCATAGCGGATCAATCGCTACCGATACCATCCTGTCGGATGATCCCGCTGTAGGTCGGTTAACTGTGACAGCATTCTTTCTTGTCCGGTAAGTGTAACGTAACACAGCAAGCGGGAACGTTTAAAAAAAAAGGAAGCTATTCATGATGTGGACCATGCTGATTATGCAGACTGCAACGCTGGGTGCGGCAAATTACGCGATCGATACTCCGATGGAAGTTCCAGCATCCGTGCCCAGTTTCGCCGACGAATTTGAGAGCAATGTCATCGATGACAGCAAATGGCGTTATGATACCGATTTTAACGCCCGCGGCTGGTTCAATAATGAAATGCAATATTACGCCGACAGTCGCTGGCAGAATTCACGTGTCGAAAACGGTGTTCTAGTGGTCGAGGCGCACCACGAAGATTTGGCGATACAGCAGCTTTCCGATTGGGGCGGCCAGGCCTATTCTTCCGCCAAGCTGGTGACACGTCAAAGCTATGGACCTGGTTTTTATGAGATCAGAGCTAAGCTGCCATGCGGTCGCGGAACTTGGCCGGCGATCTGGATGTTGCCCGCTAAGGGAAAATGGCCCGATATGGGTGAGATCGACATCATGGAAATGGTCGGATGGGATGCCAATGTCGTGCATGCAACGTTGCATACAGGTGCGTACAATCACGCGAAAGGCACGCAGCGCGGTGCCCGGATCGATATCCCGACCAGTTGCACTAAGTTTCATAACTACCAGCTTCATTGGACCGAAAATGCCATAACCATCGGCATTGACGGGAAGGGCTATATGCGTGTCGCCAACGACCAGCCGGGCGGGGATTCAGCTTGGCCCTTTACACGCCCCTATCACTTGATTCTCAATCTTGCGATCGGTGGCGACTGGGCCGGCAAGGAAGGGATAGACGACGCGGCATTGCCCCAACAGATGCAAATCGATTACGTTCGCTATTGGGCAGCTGAAGATACTGAATAATATCTTCCCGCCCGATTGCAGCGTGTAGAGATAAAGCACTTCGCACTTAAGCAATGCATGCAAGATATTATGCAAAAATGATACATGTCAGATGCGTTTGTGAGAACGTTTCCATATCATAGTTGACTTGCTTGACATTCAAATTAAATAAGCGCAAGTGAACGTTATCAAAAAAGACTCGGGTGTAACTGCGTCATCAAGTGGGGAGAATGTTATGCGAAGCTTCAAGGCTGATGCACTGGCAAAATTCGTAAGCGGAGCGTCGTTGCTCGCAATTGCAGCGCTACCGAATCTGGCATCCGCTCAGGATTCTTCCACTCAGGTAGGGACGATCGAACAGGCCGACGTGCTAGATAACGAAGACGACAATGCCGAAGACGTTATCGTGGTAACCGGCATTCGCGCAAGCTTGGAAAAATCGCTTGAGGTCAAGCGCAACGCGCAAGGCGTGGTCGATGCGATTTCGGCAGAAGATATCGGCAAATTCCCTGACACCAATCTGGCAGAATCGCTGCAACGCATCACCGGCGTATCGATCGACCGGTCAAACGGCGAAGGGTCTTCGGTAACCGTCCGTGGCTTTGGCCCAGAATTCAACCTTGTGCTGCTCAATGGCCGGCAAATGCCCACCTCGACACTCGGCGATGGCGGCAGCCCGCCCTCGTCCCGGTCATTCGATTTTGCCAATCTCGCCTCTGAAGGCGTCGCCGGCGTTGAAGTTTATAAGACAGGGCGCGCGGCCGTGCCTTCGGGCGGGATCGGATCGACCATCAATATCCTCACGCCGCGTCCGCTGGACCGAGACGGTCTGAGCGGCAGCTTTGCCGTAAAAGGCGTGCTCGACAGTTCGCAAAATGGCGATCAGGATATCACGCCCGAAGTGTCGGGCATTATAAGCGACAGTTTTGCCCACGATACCATCGGTATCCTGCTGACCGGCGTCTATCAGCGTCGCAAGGCCAGCGTCAATCAGGCCAATGTCGGCTGGCGTGACGGCTATCTGGGTTCGGAAAATAATTGGGGCTCTTTGCCGATGCAGGGGGATCCGCGCTTTGCCAATATCCAGAACAGACCGGGGCCGACCGACGTCTATCAGGTGCAGCAAAATGCGTCCTACGATCTCAACGACATTGATCGCGAACGCATTAACGGTCAGGCCGTACTGCAATTCCGGCCATCCGATGCACTGACAGCCACAATCGATTATACCTATTCGCAAAATACGGTGGAAGTGCGGAACAGCAATGTCGGCATCTGGTTCAATTTCAACGATGTATCGAGTGCATGGACCGATGGTCCCGTTGCCGGTCCGATTTTCTATTCCGAAAATTTTGGAGCCAATGAAGGCAAGGACCTTTCCTACAGCGGCGCGCTCACCGCAAATCGCACGATCAACAATTCGCTCGGCGGGAACCTGACCTGGGAAGCGCCGGGCGGAGTGACCGTCCAGCTCGACTATCATCACTCTTCGGCGGAATCCAAACCGACCAATGATTTCGGCTCCAGCATGTCGCTCGGCAACGCCGTGTTCGGGCTGCAAAGCCAGACCGTGAATTATGAAAAAGACTTGCCGGTCATTTCGTATACATTTCCCGCCGGCATCGATCCTCTTGATCCTGCGAATATCACGTCGACCGGTAATGCCTTTCGCAATGCCTTTTTCCGCAATGAAATCGACCAGATCCAGTTGAAAGGCCGCTACGAGCATGACGGCGCCTTCCTCGACAGCATCGATGCCGGTTTCTCCTATGTCGATAACCGGGTCCGCTCGGCTTTCGGCTTCATCCAGAACGACACCTGGGGCGGCGCCGGTCCGGCATCCGATATCCCTGATGATATCTTCACGCTCGAAACCCTGCCCGACAAGTTTGCGGGCATTTCGGGCGCAGGCGACTCGGCGATGATCCAGAGTTTCTACACTTTCGATTTCATAAAACTGGCGAATTTGATTGAGGGGCTTTACGGCGTATGCAGCAGTCCGGGATCCGGGTCGGCACAGCCGGGTACCTGTCTTGCCAATTACACCACCGACCGGCGCATCAATGAAAAAACGATATCGCCTTACGCACAAATCAACACCGAATTCGACCTGTTCGATAATCCGGCCCATGTCATCGCAGGTTTGCGTTACGACCAGACAACCATTGATTCATCGGCGCTTGTTCCGATACCAACGGGTACGCAATGGGTCGCAGCCAATGAATTCGGCGTTATATTTAGCGGCGAAAGCGATTTTACCAGGTTCAAGGGCAGCTACCAGAACTGGCTGCCAGCACTCGATGTAGATATCTCGCCCATACGCGATGTAAAATTGCGGGCATCCTACAGCCATACGATCACTCGTGCCGATTATGCCAGCTTACAGGGGGGGCAAACTATCGATTCACTGTTCCGTATCGGCGGCGGGACCGGAAGCCGGGGTAATCCCGGCCTGTTACCCTATAAGTCGAAAAATATCGACCTATCGGCGGAGTGGTATTACGGGTCGGACAGCTATGTATCGGCAGGCTTTTTCAATAAGGATGTTAAAAACTTTATTTCTTCGGACAGGATCGATGCGGCCCTATTCGGACTGACAAATCCGGCTGATGGTCCGCGTTACCGCGCTGCCGTTGCCGCCTTGGGTGCAAATGCCAGCACGGCCGCGATACGTAATTTCATCTTCACCAATTTTCCGGATTCGGTGAATGTTACGGGCGTGGACAGCAGCGGAAATATTACGGGTCAGATATTTGGCCTGCCGCAAGATAATCCGGTAAATTTCGAAATTACCACTCCGGTCAATAACGATCAGACAGCCAATCTTTACGGTTTTGAATTCGCGGTTCAGCACAATTTCTGGAACACAGGCTTCGGCGTAATCCTGAACTATACTATCGTTAAGGGCGACGCGCGATACGACAACACACAGCCGTCAAGCGTTACCCAGTTCGCCCTTACCGGATTGAGTGATAGTGCCAATGCGGTGGCGTTTTTCGACAAATATGGTTTGCAGGCACGCATTGCGTATAACTGGCGCGACGAATTTCTCGCCGGGACCGGGCCAAACCCGTTTTACGTCGAAGCCTATGGCCAGGTCGATGCCAGCGCGAGTTACGAGTTCAAGCCAGGAATGACCGTGTTCGGCGAGGTCATTAATCTGCTCGGGGCAAGCCGCCGCGGTCATCTTCGTGCTGACAATAATGCGTTCTTCGCATCGCCCGGCTATGCCCGATACGCTGCCGGGGTGCGATATACGTTCTGACTGGAATTACAGCCAAAGAGGATTGAACTCCCAAGCGATCCTCTACTTCGGGATGTCATTCTGCGATACGAGGCATGACATCCCGGTTTTTCTCGCGTAATATTTCTATCGGCAGCACCAATTATTGCTGGCCCCGGACATACGCCTGGGATGAGATATCGCCATCATGAATGAAAGGCCGCAGCGATGGGATCGGAAATTCGCAGCATCGTAATAGTCGGCGGCGGCACAGCCGGTTGGCTGTCCGCCTGCATGATCGCTGCGCGAGCCGACCCAAAGATCCACAACCCGATCAAGGTAACCCTGATCGAAGCGCCCGATATTCCGCCCATCGGTGTGGGAGAAGGAACTTGGCCGACAATGCGGCGCTCGCTCCAGCGTATCGGCATTTCGGAGGCGGATTTTTTGCGCGCCTGTGACGGGTCTTTCAAACAGGGATCGCGTTTCGACGGATGGGTCAACGGAGATGATGGCGATCATTATTTCCACCCCTTCACCCCGCCTGCAGTCACCGATTTTCAAGCCAATAATGGCTCTTGGGGCGACAGCACCAGCACCAGCACAAAAACTTTTGCCGAGACGATGAGTGCGCAACCGCGCATCTGTGCGCTGGACTTAGCCCCCAGGCAACGTGCAATGCCCGAATTTGCCGGAGCCTTGAATTACGCATACCATCTGGATGCTGGGAAACTGGCGCTGTTACTGGCTTCGCATGCGACGGTGAAACTGGGCGTGCGGCACCTGAAAGACAAAGTCGTTGGCATCGAAACAGCGCAGAACGGTGACATAGCGGCAGTGCGCACGAACGAAACCGGCACCATCGCTGGCGATCTGTTCATCGATTGCACCGGCCATGCCGCGCTTCTGATCGGCGAACATTTTGGTGTCCCCTTCATTGACCGCTCCCACCAGCTTTTCAATGATCGGGCGCTCGCGGTGCAGGTCCCGGTGGCACCCGAAAGCGCGATCACTTCCCAAACCAATGCCACCGCACATTCGGCGGGGTGGATATGGGATATTGGTTTGCCGACACGGCGCGGTATCGGTTGCGTTTATTCCTCCGCCCATCTTGATGACGATGCGGCGGCGGCCACGTTGCGCGCGTATTTGGGTAAGACCGTGCCCGATGCCAGTGTGCGCGATCTGTCATTTCGGCAGCTTTCTTTCCGATCCGGCCACCGCGCGCGTTTCTGGAAGCGCAATTGTCTGGCCATCGGCCTTGCCGCCGGATTTCTCGAACCGCTGGAGGCATCGGCGATCGTCCTCATTGAATTGTCGCTCAATTCTCTGATCGACAATTTCCCGACCGATCGCTCTGTGATGGACATTCGTGCCAAGCGATTCAACGAGCTTTTCCGCTATCGCTGGGACCGGATCGTCGATTTCCTCAAATTGCATTACATTCCCAGCCGCCGCAGCGAGCCCTATTGGCGCGATCATCGCAGCGCAAGCTCGATCCCCGCGCGTTTGTCGGAACTGATGGAGCTATGGCGGCATCAACCGCCATCGCCCGCGGATTTTGTCCACGCCGAAGAGGTGTTTCCCGCCGCAAGCCATCAATATGTACTTTACGGCATGGGCTGGCCCGCACCTGCACCCGGTTTAATCCGCGCCGACGATGCCAGCGATGCCGCACGGATGATTGCGCAAAGCCAGCAGCGCGGCAGTATACTGGCCGCAAGCCTTCCCACCAATCGGGCCTATCTAACCGCACTGCGTTCCGCTAGCATCGACGCAGATCGATCCTTAGCCGAGATATCATGACTTCACACGCCATTCTGACCCCCGAAGCCCATCGCGACCTGAAAGTAAGCACCGAATATGGTGCCACTTTTGGAGATGATGTAATGTCGTGCATCACCGTGCCGGACGAATTCCGCAAAGTGCAGGATCAGTACCCGATCCTGTTCCGGCTTGACGACGAGCGGGAAAGGTTCATCGCGCTGGCGATATTCGGCTTTGAAAATGGCGAGAACCTGTTTTTGGAAGAGGGAAAATGGGATGCATCCTATCGCCCGCTCGCCATGGCGATCAAGCCATTTCTGATCGGCGGGGGACCAAGCGGGAAGCAGGTGCATATTGACATGAATTCTGCCCGCGTGGGCGGGGACGAAGGCGTGCGTTTGTTCGACGAGGATGACCAGCCGACCCCCTATCTCGAGGCAATGGCGGAAAAGCTCGGCGAACTCGATGCAGGGTATCAGGCAAGCGAAGCATTTCTGGGCGCCCTGCACCACCACGCTCTTCTGGAACCGCTGACGCTGGAAATCACGCTAGATGATGGATCGACCAACCGGCTGGTGGGCTTTCACGGGATTGACGAGGGTCGTTTGCGCGCGCTCGATGCTGCGGCCTTGGGGGAACTGCATAGTGCAGGACATCTGATGCCGGTTTTCATGGCGCTGGCATCGCTCGGCCGGATCGAGGAGTTGATCCGGCGCAAGAACAGACGGATGCGTGATGGCTGAAGCCGATCCGGGCATTTTCGAAACCATCGCACCCATCGCCGAAGCGACTTGTGGCGATGCGGGGGAACTCGACGCATTTCTTCGCACCGCCGATCGCCCCTTGGTATTGCGCGGGCTAGCCGCCAACTGGGATCTGGTCGAAGCCGGACGGAAATCGGACGTGGCGGCGCGCCAGTATTTGCTCGACCGGAATCGCGACCTTGTCTTTACCGTCTCGGTCGGATCGCCCGATAGCGGCGGCAGGTTGTTCTATGACGATGATATGCAGATGAATTTCCGGACGTTGCAGGCAAAGCTGCCCGAAATCTTTGCGAAGATTGAGGCGAATGAAAGCGCGGGTGAAAGCTTTCCAATCTATCTAGCATCGATCGATACGAACCAGTTTTTCAGCGGGCTGGCTCAGGCCAATCGTATCGACTTGGGCGACCGGTCATATCTCTCGAGCATCTGGATCGGAAATCGCACGCGCATTGCGGCGCACAACGATTTTCCCGACAATCTGGCCTGCGTAGCGGTCGGTCACCGGCGCTTTACGCTATTTCCGCCGGACCAGTTTCGCAATCTTTATCTCGGCCCGGTGGACAATACCCCTGCCGGCCGTGCGATCAGCATGGTCGATTTCCATCACCCCGATTTCGCTACCCATCCCCGGTTTCGCCTTGCGCTAGAACACGCGCAAACCGCAGAACTGGGTCCGGGCGATGCGATCTTCATTCCTTCAATGTGGTGGCACCATATTGAGGGGCTGTCGTTGTTCAACATACTGGTAAATTACTGGTGGCGCGATACCCCGCGCTGGCTGGGGCAGCCGCAAGATGCGCTGAACCACGCGCTCATGTCGATCCGTGATTTGCCAGACAAGGAAAAGCGCCACTGGCGCGACTTGTTCGACTATTATGTTTTCGAAAATGGAGACGACGTGACCGCGCACATTCCCGAAAAAGGACGCAGCGTTCTGGCGCCGCTCACACCTGACGCCGCCGCGCGCATTCGCAATTTCCTGCTTCGGCAATTAAGCCAGTGAGTATCGCGGGAAAGCCGCTTCGCCGCGTGGTCATTGCCGGGGGCGGCACGGCCGGCTGGATGGCGGCAGCGGCAATAGGGCGGACGATGGGCCGCGCGGTCGACCTGACCCTGATTGAATCCGATGCGATCGGAACGATCGGAGTTGGCGAAGCCACCATTCCCCCGATCCTGACGTTCAATCGGATATTGGGAATCAACGAATCCGATTTCATGCGGGAAACGCAGGCCACGTTCAAACTGGGCATATTGTTCGACGGGTGGAAAGATGGCAGCGACCGCTATTTCCATTCCTTCGGCCTAACAGGCAAGGATCACTGGTCGGCCGGTTTCCAGCATTTCTGGCGCTATGGCCGCGAAAAAGGGCACCCGCAATCCTATGACGACTATTGTCTGGAGCTAAAGGCGGCGCTGGCCGGCAAATTCGCACATCTTCCCGGCGATCGCATGAATTACGCTTATCATCTGGATTCTTCGCTTTATGCCAAATTCCTGCGGCGTATGGCCCAAGATGACGGCACAATACGTGAAGAAGGCAAGATCGCACAGGTCGAACTCGACGGCGAAAGCGGACATATTGCCGCGCTCCGGCTGGAATCGGGAGCACGGATCGAAGGCGACCTGTTCATCGACTGCACGGGATTTCGCGCGCTGCTGATGGAAGGGGCGCTGCATGCCGGCTTCGATGACTGGACGCATTATCTGCCGTGCGACCGAGCCATTGCCGTGCAAACCGCCAATGTCGGTCCGGCGAGGCCCTATACGCGTTCGATGGCGCACGATGCGGGATGGCAATGGCGCATTCCGTTGCAGCACCGCACCGGCAACGGCATCGTCTATTCCAGCCGGTATCTGGAGGAGGAAGCGGCGCTCGACCGGCTGATGGGGAATATCGAGGGAGACGTGCTGACCGAACCCAACCGGATCCGCTTCACCACCGGCGCGCGCCGACGGCAATGGCATAGAAACTGCGTAGCCATCGGCCTTTCGGGCGGATTTATGGAACCACTGGAATCGACCAGCATCCATTTGATCCAGCGCGCTGTGCTGCGGTTGTTGCGCATGATGCCCGTGAGCGGAGTGAGCGAGCGCGATGTCGAAGAGTTTAACGAGCAGCAATTTGCCGATATGCACCAGATCCGCGATTTCCTTATCCTCCATTACAAAGTGACGGAGCGCCGCGATTCGCCTTTCTGGCGACAAGTTGCGGCCATGCCAATTCCGGACACGTTGCGGCACCGCATCGACCTTTTCCGCGAAACAGGCCGGGTGTTTCGCAAGAATGAGGAACTATTTGCAGAAAACAGCTGGATACAAGTGATGATGGGTCAGGGTATCTTGCCCGAACGCTGGCACCCCATTGCCGAAAAACTGACCGACGAGGAATTAGAAAAATTGCTGAATACTCTGCGTGCGCAGGTGCGCGATACGGTCGCTTCGCTACCTGAACATGACGCCTATATCGCGCGCTATTGTCGCGCTCCCCAAAAGGAAAATGTCTGATGCCAAGGCGCAAGCAAGCAGTGACCATCAAGCATGTCGCGGCAGATGCGGGCGTTTCGCTCCAGACCGTCAGCCGCGTCATCAATGATGCCCCCAATGTGCGTCCGAAAATGCGGGATCGGGTGCAGGCGTCGATTGACAAGCTCAGCTATGTTCCATCGATCGCGGCGCAGCGGATGAGCGGGTCGCGATCCTATATGATCCTGGCGCTTAACGATCGCGAACGCACGATTGCCGATTGGCAGGCTCGCCGCGGTTCCGATTGGGTCGATCAGATGCTGTTGGGGGGCATGCTGAAATGCGCCGAACATGGCTATCGTCTGATCTTCGAACTGGTCGATACGCATAACGACCATGTTGAACGCGAACTGGCAGCCGCTTTTGCCGCGCTGCAGCCCGATGGCGTGATCCTGACGCCGCCCCATTCGGAAAATCCTGTCATCACGCGCTTTATCGCCGCGCAGAACATCCCCTTTGTGCGGATCGGCACGCGCGCCCCCGGGCCGGGTATCGCGTTGACGATGGACGATAGCGGGGCGGCACGTAAGGCGACCGAACATCTGATCGCACTGGGGCACACGGCAATCGGCTTTATCGCAGGGTCGCAGGAATATAGCCTTAGCCAGCGGCGGGTAGACGGCTGGCTTGCCGCAATGGGGCGGGAGAATCTTTCTGTCCGCGGCCTTCTGGCGCATGGGGATTTCACCTTTCCATCCGGGGCGATGGCAGCACGCGACTTGCTGCAACAGCGTGACGCTCCGACTGCGATCATCGCCAGCAACGAGAATATGGCGCTGGCAACACTGGAAGTCGCGGCGAAACTGGGATTGGCTGTTCCCGGCGATCTTTCGCTCATCAGTTTCGACAATACGCCGCAGGTGCGCTTCGTCACCCCGTCACTGACCGCTGTCGATCAGCCGATCGCAGAGACGGCATCGCGCGCCGTCGAACTGATTATCGCAGCGCAAAAGACCGGCAAGACACCCGATGCGGCCATCGTGGTGGAGGCTCACCTTATCGTGCGCGATTCGACTGCGCAGTTACGCAAAACTACCCATGGCTGATACGGCTCTGCCCCCGTCACAATCTTTTCGCTTTCTGTTTCTTTATGCTCTTGCCGCTGCTGGCGGCGCGGTTGCGTATATCCCCTTGCTGACCGTACTTTTGCCCGTGCGGATAAGTGTTCTGGCCGGGAACGAGGATGTCGCATGGCTCGCCTATATCAGCTTTGGCGGGGCGATAGCGGCAAGTATCGCAAACATCTTTTTCGGCTGGTTGAGCGACGTGACACATGACCGCAAGGGGTGGATCGTTGCGGGATTGCTGCTGTCCTGTGTGTTGCTGGTACTAATCGGTCAGGCCAGCCAGTTCGCGGCTCTGGCAGCGCTGATCATCGCTTGGCAGATCGCTCTCAACATGATGCTGGCACCCTTGTCGGCATGGGCAGGGGATTGTGTGCCCGACCGGCAAAAGGGATTTCTGGGCGGCTTGCTTGCTTTCTCTCCCGCATTGGGCGCATTGGTCGGTTTGCTTGTGACATTACCGGGAGTCGCCCATCCCGAAATCCGGCTCTGGTGGGTTGCAGCAATTGTGGCAGCAATGGTTTTGCCGGTGCTTCTTATGGGTCGCCCCCAGCCAATGCCTGCGCTGATGCGGCCGGATATCCAAATTCACTGGACTAAAAACGCGCGCTTCAAACTCCCCAGTGTAGTGGCTTCGATGTGGCTCGCCCGCTTGCTGGTGCAGGTCGCCGAAGCCACGCTGTTCGTTTTTCTGTTTTTCTGGTTCCGCTCGATCAGTCCCGGTTTCAGCGACAGCGATACGGCCATGATTTTCAGCATCGCCCTGTGTATCGCAGTTCCGTTGGCGCTCTTCGCGGGGTGGTGGTCGGATCGACGCGACCGCCCGATCCTGCCGCTTGCGGCCACTGCTATACTGGCGGCTGGCGGATTGTCCGTCATGGCAATGTCGGCAGGTTTACCCGGAGCCATCACAGGCTATTTGCTATTCGGCATTGCCACCACGATTTACCTTTCGCTCCACAGCAGCCAGACGCTGCGGTTTCTGCCGCGTCCCGCGCGCCGCGGCAGGGATCTGGGTGTATTCAACCTCACCAACACCTTGCCTTCGCTGATTATGCCGGGTCTTACGCTGGCGCTAGTCCCTGCTTTCGGATTCAAGGGATTGTTTGTCCTGCTGGCCGGGCTTGCACTCATCGCTGGCCTTTTGCTGCTGAACATCGCGCGTATAATCCGAAAAACCTGATTTCTTCGTTATGGTAGAAAGTTCCCGCTGTTATCGGGAAACTCGCAAAACCATGGTGCTTGATTTTATCTTCAGTCCGTGCAAAGGCTGATAAGAGAACGTTCACAATAAGTAACGAATATAAAATAACGGAAGGTGGGATATGCTGAAACGGGCTGTTCTTTTGACTGCGGGATTCCTGCTGACCGGATGCACGACTACGAATGCGATCGACCAGATTACCCTCGCCGCTCCCACCATCCCTCTGCCCGATGCCGCGCGTGCTGATCCCGTAAATTGGCCTGCCGCTCGCAGTCCCGACGCTATCAGCAATCCTGCCACCGAAAAGAAAATCGCTGCGCTGATCGCGCGCATGACGCTGGAACAAAAGGTCGGGCAGATCATCCAGGCCGACATCAGTACGATTACGCCCGCCGATCTGGCGCAATATCCGCTCGGATCGATTCTCGCCGGCGGTAATAGCGGTCCCAATGGCAACGAACGCGCCAGCGCAGCCGACTGGGACCGGCTGGTCGGGGAATTTCGCGCGGCATCATCGCAACCACGCGCCAACGGCGTTGTCATTCCCATTATTTTCGGAGTCGACGCGGTTCACGGGCATAACAACCTGCCTGGCGCGACGGTTTTTCCCCACAATATCGGCCTTGGTGCCGCACATGATCCCGAAATGATCCGTCGGATCGGTGCTGCGACGGCAGCGGAAGTTGCCGGCACCGGCATCGAATGGACCTTTGCCCCCACCCTCGCCGTTCCAAAGGATATGCGGTGGGGACGCACATATGAAGGATATTCTTCTGATCCTGCACTTGTCGCTGCTTACAGCAAAGCGATGGTACTGGGCCTACAGGGCCTGCTTGACGCCAACACGCGGATCGCACCTGCCCGCGTCGCGGCGACAGCGAAGCATTTCTTGGCCGATGGCGGCACGGAGACCGGGAAGGATCAGGGCGACGCCCTCATTTCCGAACGCGAACTGGTTGCGCAGCACGCGCAAGGCTATCCGGCCGCGATCGATGCGGGCGCATTGACGGTGATGGCCAGTTTTTCCAGCTGGAACGGCGTCAAGAACCACGGAAACCCATCGTTGCTTACCGATGTACTGAAGCAGCGGATGGGCTTTGCCGGTTTCGTTGTCGGCGACTGGAACGGCCATGGCCAGGTGGATGGCTGCACCGTGACCGACTGCCCGAACGCAATCAATGCGGGTCTCGACATGTTCATGGCACCGGACAGCTGGAAAGGTTTGTATGACAATACTCTGCGCAGTGCACGCGCGGGCGACATTCCCGCGCAGCGCCTCGACGATGCGGTGCGCAGGATATTGCGGGTGAAGTTCAAGCTGGGCCTGCTGGACGACCGGCCGGTGATGCGGCGCGATTATGCCGCAATCGGCGCGGCGGATCATCTGGCACTGGCGCGCGAAGCGGTGGCCAAGTCGCTGGTCCTTCTCAAGAATAACGGATCGCTTCTGCCCATTCGTCCGGGGGCCAAAGTGCTGGTCACCGGCCCCGGTGCGGACAGCATGGCGATGCAGTCGGGCGGGTGGACGATCAGCTGGCAGGGGACCGATGTCACCCGTGCAGACTTTCCCAATGGCCAGACCATCTGGCAGGGAATCGACGCGGCGGTGAAACAATCAGGCGGCCTTGCAATGCTGTCCGCCAACGGCAGTTTTACCACGCGCCCGGACGTCGCAATCATGGTGTTCGGCGAAACACCCTATGCCGAATTTCAGGGCGACGTAGCCACACTCGACTACCAGCCGGCAGAGGCGAAAGACCTTGTGGTTTTGAAATCGCTCCGCGCCAAAAATATTCCCGTCGTGTCGGTATTCCTCTCGGGCAGGCCGATGTTTGTCAGTCCAGAGATCAACGCATCGGACGCTTTTGTGGCGGCATGGTTGCCCGGTTCGCAAGGCGCGGGCGTGGCCGATGTGCTGATCGCAGGCCGCGGCGGCACCGCGCCGCAAGGCTTTACCGGCCGCTTGCCGTTCAGTTGGCCGGCCGATGCGCGTTCGCCGATCGAAGCACCGCTATTCCCGGTCGGCTATAGCCTGTCCTATGAAACAGCGCGGACCGTACCGACACTGTCAGAGGATCCCGGGATCGACGTGACCGCCGCGCTCAACGTCGAGAATTTCTTCGCCAGCGGCCGGGCACAGTCTCCGTGGCTGATGACGGTCGCTGATGCGGGTGGCTCCCGCGCGGTCGAAGCCGCGCCCGTTGCGAGCCCCGCGGGCGCGATCGAAACACGTTCTGTTGACTTGAATGCGCAGGAGGATGCCAAGTCGATAGTCTGGAACGGCGCGGGAGCGGTCGGCATCGACGGCCCGGCGGCGGATCTGTCGCGGCAGCTCAATAATGCCTTCGCGCTGCGACTCGACTGGCGGGTGGATGCGCGCGGCCCCGGCCCCGTTCTCCTGTCGCTCGGGAACCGCCCGCTCGATATCACCGACAGAATTGCTGAAGCGCCGATCGGAAAAATTTCGACGTTCAAGGTGGCGTTGCGCTGTTTCGCCGATGCCGGAGCGGACCTCGCCGAGATCGGCAACGCTCTGCGCATCTCGGCAGAAAAGGGATTTGCCGTCACGCTCACTTCGGCTAAGGTAGAAGCGGTGGGCGAAGGGCTTGTCTGCTCTCCCGTGGCTGGCTGAATGGCAAGCAATGACCAGAACGGCCGCAAGGCCGGACATAATCAGAAGGATGGCCGATGGCTCTTGTACCCAATGTCGCATTAAGCACTGATCCGCATCCGATAGAGAATGACGGTACGCACATCGATGCGCCGGGGCTGCAATTTTTCGTCTTCGGGCTGTTTTTCATTTTCGGAGGGATCACAAGCCTAAACGATGTGATCATCCCCAAGTTGAAAGAGCTGTTCACGCTCAATTATACGCAGGCCATGCTGGTGCAATTCTGCTTTTTCGCGGCCTATTTCGTGGTGGGAATTCCGGGCGCCAAGCTGGTCAAGAGGATTGGCTACATGCGGGGCGCAGTGTTTGGTCTCCTCACCATGATGGCTGGCTGCCTATTGTTCATCCCGGCAAGCCAGACCGCCACTTACGCGCTCTTTCTGTTTGCTCTGTTTGTTCTGGCGAGCGGGGTTGTGGTGGTACAAGTGGTTGCCAACCCGCTGATCAGTCTGCTCGGCCCGCAAGAAACCACACATAGCCGGCTTACTTTTGCACAGGCATTTAATTCTTTAGGCACAACTATTTTTCCGATTGTCGGCTCTATTCTTATCTTGGGAAGTCTTGCGACTATTTCGGCTGACCAACTGTCCGGCGCAGAACTGGACGCTTATCGCACGGCCGAAAGTCAGGCAATTGTGAACGGCTATATCGGTCTGGCCATCGCCCTCGCTATCGTGGCCGCCGTGGTTTGGCTGTTTCGCAACCGGTTAAAAGGGGAAAAACACGAAGCAAGTGCCGGTCTCGCTGGTTTGGACCTGCTTGCCCGCCCGCGTTTCGGATACGGAGCGCTATGCATCTTCCTCTATGTCGGTGCAGAAGTCGCCATAGGATCGATCATCGTCAATTACCTGATGCAGGCAAGCGTTTTAGCTTTGGCCGAGCAGGATGCGGGCAAGCTCATCGGACTATACTGGGGCGGCGCACTGATTGGCCGCTTCATCGGCTCCGGCTTGTTACGCATTGTCAGTCCGGGCAAGCTGCTAGCAACGGTATCGGTAGGTGCAATCACGCTCATCCTTATCTCTGCGAACACCAGCGGCGCTCTGTCGGGCTATTCGCTGCTCGCCATTGGTTTGATGAACGCCATCATGTTTCCGACGATTTTCTCGCTCGCTTGCGAAAAATTGGGAACCCGCGCGGCCGATGGATCGGGAATTATCAACGTGGCCATTTGCGGCGGTGCGATCATCCCGCTACTCGTCGGCGCGCTGGCCGATATTTCGGGTAGCTTGGCTTTTGCGCTTATCCTGCCAGCACTATGTTATGCGGTGATTGCTGGTTTTGGTATTTTTGCCCGTAACCCCGCGACTACATCCAACTCGGTTGGAATGTGACCGTCCTAAACGGGCGCACCGAAACATGTATAAAAACACAGGATTGTCAGCATCTTTGTTTTGCTTTTTTTACGCACAGATTTCACCGCAAGTCCGTAAAATATCTCCTAACTAGGTACCGATAATATTGAGGCAATACTATTTATCGACGCGTCCAGGAAATCGCCGGATCATAGATTATTATGCACATACCGGATCGCTGGGCGATCTTTCCTATCGTGCAGAAATAATCTTCGATCAATTTTTTTGGCGCGCCCTTTAATAAGGCGCATCGTTATCGATGGGCGGAACGGCGCCTTTGCGGGTGATGACCCATGATGCTATCTGCTGCCCGCGGGCGATTGATGTGTGTGTGTCCTTGCCCGAGAGACGTGATGCCAGATAGCCGGCATTGAACGCATCGCCTGCGCCGCTGGCATCGACCAGACGCATCGCTCTGGCCGGGACCAGCTGTGCGGTATCGGACGCGGAAGAGGCAAAGCATCCCCTGGCGCCTGCCTTGACGATCACTTCGGCGCAGCCCACATCGTGCCAAAGATCGGCGATGTCTTCCTCGGCCAGCTTGACCCCGTGCAACTCGCTCTCGTCGCTATTGGTCGGAAGGCCTATCGTCGACAAAGCGATCGCTTCGTTCGACACCTGCCGCGCGCCGCTCAGTGAGGGCCACAAGTTTGCGCGGAAGTTGCTGTCATACGCGACCATGCCGCCATTCATTCGAACCGCTCTGGCGGTCTCGTAGAGTTTGCCCCGCGCTGCGGGTGGCAGGATCGCCAGCGTGATCAGGCTGTAATAGAGCAGGTCGGTCCCCGCCGCCGCCGCGCACGCTGTATCGATCTGCGGCAGCGAGAACATGTCGCTCGCCGCGCTGTCCTTGCGCCAGTACAGGAAGCTGCGCTCGCCCGTCTCGTCAACATGAATCGCATATATGCCAGGGTTTCTCCCCGGATGGCGCAGCACGAACCGCGTATCGATCCCCTCGCCCCGCCACAGCTCGACCAGCGCATCGCTGATCGGATCGCTGCCCAAAGCCGTTACATAAGCAACGTCCATCCCCATTCTTGCCATATGTATTGCGGTGTTCAGCGTATCGCCGCCATAGCGCAGGCCGCCCAAGGCGCCCCCGCTATGATATTCCAGCATCGCCTCGCCAAATATATAAGTGGTCATGTGCAAAGCTCCGCTGTTGGCCCCGCCCGCTAGAGCGCGGCGATCATACCGTTTATCTCGCGAGCCAGCCGCCGTCGACCGCGAGAATATGGCCGTTCACATATTTTGCGGCATCGGAGGCCAAAAACACGGCCGCCCCGCCAATATCCTCTGCCGCGCCCCAGCGTCCGGCGGGAATGCGCTCGAGTATCGCTTTATTGCGAACCGGATCTTCGCGCAGAGCTTCGGTATTGTTGGTTTCGATATAGCCGGGCGCGATCGCATTCACGCAAATGCCTTTTGCGGCCCATTCGTTCGCGAGCAGCTTGGTCAGACCCGCCACGCCGCTTTTCGACGCGGTATAGCTGGCGACGCGAATGCCGCCCTGAAAACTGAGCAGCGAAGCGATATTGATGATCCGTCCGAACCCGCGTTCCAGCATGTGCTTGGCCGCGGACTGGCTGAGGAAGAACAGCGATTTCAAATTGACGTCCATCACCGCATCCCAGTCCGTCTCGGTAAACTCGGTCGCATCGTTGCGGCGGATAATACCGGCATTGTTGACGAGAATATCGAGCGCGCCGAATTCGGCAACCGTGTCGGCGACCAGCGAACCCACCGCCTCAGTCGAGCCGAGATCGGCGGTCAGCGTAATGCATTTGCGCCCGGCCGCTTCGACCATGTGCGTGGTTTCGCGTGTGTTGGAACGTGCGACCAGCGCAATGTCGGCACCGGCCTGGGCCAAGGCCACGGCGATCGCCTGCCCTATGCCGGTATTGGCGCCGGTGACCATGGCGGTTTTGCCGGTGAGATCGAAAAGATTTGCCATGTCGCTTATTTCAATTGGCAGATGTCGAAGACGTTCATGTCGGTATAGTCGAGATTTTCCCCGCCCATCGCCCAGATAAAGGCATAGCTTTTGGTACCCGATCCCATATGAATCGACCAGGGCGGCGAGATAACCGCCTGTTCGTTGGCGATGGCGATATGGCGCAGGCTGTCGGGCTCGCCCATATAGTGGAAAATACGATCGTTTTCTTCCATCTCGAAATAGAAATAGATCTCGCTGCGGCGGTCGTGCAGATGCGGCGGCATGGTGTTCCATACGCTGCCGGGCTTGAGCAGCGTGAGACCCAGCAGCAGCTGGTTGGATTCGCAGATGCCGGGAATGACCAGCTGGTAAATAGTACGTTCGTTGCTGGTGTCGAGCGATCCCAGATTGATCGGGTTGGCGTCCGCAACGGAGATTTTCTTGACCGGGCAGGTTTTGTGCGCGGGCAGGCTGGCCAGATAATATTTGGCGGGCTTGTCCGCAGACTCGGTGGCAAAACTGACATCCTTTGTACCCATTGGCAGATAGAGGCAGTCATGCGGTTGCATGTCATACGTTTCACCATCGACGGTGATCGACCCGGCCCCTGCGCCGATATTGACGACGCCCATTTCGCGGCGTTCGAGAAAAGGATGGCCCTTGGCCGATTCCGGCTCGGTCTGTATCGGCAGGTCGATCGCTTTGTCAGTCGGCGAAGCCCCGCCAATAACAAAACGTTCGTTATGCGAATAGTTCATATTAATCTTGCCGGGCACGAACAGGTCGGTGACCAGATAGCGGTCGCACAATGTGTCGTTATCGACATTTTCCATCATATCGGGATGCGTGGCATGATAGGTTTTTTCGAACATATATCTTCTCCTGTTGGCGGGGGCCATCTCGCGGCCAGCATTGTTACTGCCGAATTCGCATATTTAGGTAACCGGTGTCAATCTTATCCGCGCTTTTGTTTTCTGCTCTGATTTACGCCCTAGTTCAGCTTGGCGACAGAGGCGCGTTTAACGAGATGCGAAATAAACAGCGACGGTTCCTCCACCGGATCGGATTCCGCACGTGTCTTGCGCACCAGTTTGAGCGCCGCCGAGCGCGCCATCGCCGCAATCGGCCAGCGCACGGTAGTAAGCGGCGGCCAAGTCCGCTCCGCGATCGGACCATCGTCAAAGCCGATAATCGACAATTCACGCGGCACGTCGATACCGCGCATATGCGCCGCGTGCAGCACCCCGATCGCCATCTCGTCGTTCGAGGCAAAGATCGCGGTGGGCATGGGATAAAGATCGAGCAATTGCTGCGCCGCGTCTATGCCCGACTGGAACGTGTAATTGCCGGTTGCGATAAAACTGCGCGGCATGGTCAGGTCTGCTTTCGCCAGCGCCTCTTCAAATCCGGCGCGGCGTTCGCGGGCCGAGCGCCAGCTATGCTGTCCTTCGACCATGGCGATTCGCGTGTGTCCGTTCTCAATCAGATAGCGGGCGGCATCGGCGCAGGCCTCGCGGTCGTTGGACGCCACCATGTGTTCCGCAACGTCCAGTTCCGCCGAGCCCATGCGCACGAATTCGCATCCCGCTTTTTTGCAGATTTCGGCTATCTTGTCGTTCTCGGAAATGGGCGGCAGGATAATGATGCCATAGAGCCGCTGCCGCTCGATAAATGTCTGGATATCGTCAAGCATGGTGGTCGAGCTGCGGTCGACCGGCCGCACGATCAGTTCGAAATCGCTGTCCTGCAAAGCCTCTAGTATGCCCTGCTGCACATTGACGATAAATTGCGCATTGGGATTGTCGTGGATCAGTCCGATGAGCGAGTTGCGTCCCAGTGCCAGCGCCCGGGCCTGCGGGTTGGGCACGAATCCGGTTTCGCGGATAACGACATTCACCTTCTCGCGCGTTTTGTCGCTGAGAAGGGCACTGTTGTTGATCACCCGGCTGACGGTCTTTTTGGATACCCCGGCAAGGCGCGCAATGTCGTTGATGGTCGGTTTGGCACCGGCATAGGGCTTTTGCATACCGTTTTCGTTGGCGGCGCTGGTACTGGTTTTTTCTACTGGCATGGTGTGGATCCCGGCGTGAACATGTCGTTCCTTAGACCGGAAATGTCGTTATGCAAAATCCCGGCGCATTTCCCAGCGCATTTCAGGGCGTATAAGGCCCCAGCCAGACCAGTTCCTCGGCATTATTATATTGGGCCGCATAGGGCTTAGCCAGCTTTTCATAAGCCGGATCATGATATCCCCATGCCGCCGTGCGCAGCGTTTCCAGATAGATGGTGCGCGCAAAATCCGCCTGCCCACCGGGTTTGAACGCGATTTCGGCATACGGCCACGCAGTCTCGCGCCCGGCAAAACCCGTCATGAAATCAATCGCGTTTTTGAGGCCGCGCCCGTCCGGCAACGCATAGTTCCACAGGTCCAGATTGACGCACTCGCCCAGCGCCGCCAGCCGCGTGACCCCCGTCAGCGTCCAGTTGGTGTAATGCCATGTGCGCGACCGCGTCAGCTCCTCCGGCAGCGTGCCGTCTGCTGCAAACTGCCCGGCAATGCGGCGTTCGGGAAATTGCCGGATAATCGTTTCGGCGACCGGTTCCATCCGCGCGAACAGCGAAAAGTGGCTTGCCAAGAGATCCCAGTAGATACCGTGATTATTATCTTTGGCCCGCTCGGCCCAGCCATTGGGACTGGTAGCCATCCATGTGACGAGATCTCCGAACCAGCTCTCAAGCGCGTCCTGCTGCTCGGGTGTTAGCACATGTGCCGGACCGATCAGGCCGATCGCCTCGACCGTGCGCATCAGCCGGTGCGCATCGATCACGCCTTCCTTGCGCCCGGCAAATTTACCCGGCACCGCCTGTGCATGGGTGAGATTGGGATTCATCCGCGTCGCGGGCGTGATAAACCATGTTCGCAACAGCGTCGCCGCATGCTCGGCATATTTGCGCTCGCCAGTGTAGAAATAGGCGAGACCCAGGGCTTCGACATCGCCGCTCATCGTTTCGAGATCGGTGGTATCGAATTCGGGTCCGTCGCGCTCGGGATTGACCCGGCCATCGCGGCGCACATACGGCTCGCCGCCGCGTTTGGTCGGGTCCGGCCACCAATAGGGGCCGATTGAATAATAATCATGCTTGTCGCCGCTCGCCGGAGTCTTCAATTTGTCGACCACGGTATAGGGCCCGTTTTTCAGCGCGGTGTCGGCCCGCTTCATCAAAGCATCGAGCGCCGCCTTGTGCGCGGGCATGTCGGCCTTGATCGCGTTCAGCTGTTCGGGCCGCCAATAAAATGTACGGCGTCCTTCGAAATCCTGCGCATATCCGTCTCCGCCGCGGCACACAGCCCGTCCCTGTTGCGGAACGAATGCTGCAACCGGAGCATAGCTGGCATTTTCAGGCAGTTTATCCTTGTCCTGGGCACTCAGCGAAGGCGCAAAAAAAATGCCCCCCGCTACGAAAGCGGAGAGCATAAGGGAGGATATGCGGGCCATGATTCAGAACCGCAATTTCACGCCGGCATAATATTTCGTGCCGGAATGACTGATTTCGCTGACCGAGTTGAGTGTCGGACGGCTGAGTATATACTCGTTGTTGAACAGGTTGATCGCCTGGAACCGCAGCTGGATATTTTCCGTGACTGACAGACTGGCGCTGACATCGAACGATTCCTGATCCTGCGAATAGCGGTTTGCGGCCAGCTGGAACGGCTTGAAATACGGCGAACGGTATTTGTACACCGCACGCAGGGCAATCGGCCCCTTTTCGTAATAGCCTTCCGCGCTGAGCGTGTGTTTGGACAGGCCGATAAAACTTGCCGGATCGACGAAATTGGCCAGCGGATTAACTCCGTCGACGATGCTGGGATCGGGATATTCGAAATTGGTGTCGGCATAGCTGTACCCGGCAATCACCCCGAAGCCGCTGAGCAGACCCGGCAGATACGTAAAGCTGTGATTTAGCGTCGCCTCAAAACCCCAAAGCTCGCTTTTCTCGTCGCTGTTCGTCTGTTGTGCGACCGGAAAAAGCACCTCGTTCCCATCGATAATAAAAGGTTCGATGATCGCGGCACCCGATGCGGGAACGATACCCACTTGCAGTTTTTTGTAGAAACCGGCCAGCGTGACGGCATTCGCATCGGAGGGATACCATTCGAGCGAAACATCGCCATTCCAGGATTTCAGAGGTTCGAGCCGGGGATTGCCGCCGGAAATGCCGGCAATGGCATCCTGAATCGACAAGAACGTGCCACCTTCGGCATCCACACTGCGCCCCGCACCCAGATCCTCTATGTTGGGCCGCGAAATAGATTTGTAAACGGCTGCGCGAACAAGGAAATCGTCGGTCGCGGCGAATTTGACGTTCAGGCTTGGAAGGACCGTCCAGAAATTATTCTTGCGGCTGATTTCGCGAAAATCCCCCGTCGGCTGTAGCGAAATCATGCCGCCGCCCTGATTAACGACGTTGAACGATCCGCGAAACCCGGTCGCAGTCACCTGCGTATTGACCACACGAACACCGATATTGCCGCCGAGACGGTCATTCGGAGTCGCGAAATTGGCCATGGCATAGCCTGCCATGATTTGCTCACGCACATTGATGTCGCCTTCGCTGCGCGGGTCTGCTGCGGGGCCAAGATCATCCGAACCGGTAAAGGTACGATAGGCGCAGAGCGGATCAAATTGCGCCCAGTTGGAAATATTGGTGCCGTTGTCGCCAAAGAAATCGCGTTCGCGAAAATCGATGCGGCAGTTCGCATTGGCCTGCAGTTGGAGCGCGGTCGATATCGGGTCGATATCATTGGCGTTGTCCAGATCGGCGTTCCGCTTATGGTCCGAATAACGCAGCCCGCCCTGGATCGAACGCAGAAATCCGTCGGCGACAAAGGCTTCCCCATCGATGCGCACGGCAAATATCTTGTCGTTGCGATATTCCGCACGGCGGCGCGCATAACCGGCGTCGTAGAAATTGGCATGATCGGTTATGTCGAAGCGGGGATCGAGCGTGAGCACCGGCGCACCGCTCGATTTATTGAACGTATAGGGAATGCGCCCGTTGGAAAATCCGCTGCTGACAAGCGCACCGCTCGTCCCGACCTTTTGCGATCCGGTGCGCAGGCGTGTCTGGCGATCAACCTGGTCGCGCTGCGTTTCGGAATAGGACACGTCAAAACCGACGCGCGCGGCATCATCGGTCCATTCGACCGACAGTCCGCCGCCATAATAATCCTCGTCGCGTTCGCGGATACGGGTTTGCGATTCGAAACGGCTGTTGCCCGACCATGTCAGTAAGGTGCCGTCATTGAGCACCCCGTCCGCCGTGGGCGTAATGCCCCGCCGACCCTCGGCCAGAACGATATCGGAACGGTTCTCCACCCATTTCCGGCGCGAGAACTGCCCATCGATATTGATGTCGAGTTCGGGGCGCGGCATATACTGGATCGTTCCCATCACCGCATCGCGGGTCAGATCGTTGTTCATCTGCCGCCACAGAAAGCTGTTGGGCACGAAATAAGTGGGCGTCGTGCGGCTGGGATTATAGCTGCAGTTGTTGCCGCCGACCGAATTGCACGGGCGCACACTGGAGCTTTCGGTATAGAAATCTTCCGGTGCCGCTTCATCGGCGCGGGCATAGCCAATCGAAATGCCAAGCTCACCATCGCCCAGACCAAACTGATCGACATAGCTGACCGACAGACGCGAACCCAGGCCGTCGCGCTTATCGATCTTGTCGTCATAGGGCTCGTAAACCGCACGGGCATCGAGCGTGATGCGGCGCTTTCCGTAATCGAGCGGACGGATGGTGCGCAGCTCGACGATACCCGATGTGCCGCCTTCGATCAGCTCGGCATTTTGCGACTTGTACACCAGCACGCCGTTGACCAGTTCGGACGGGAATTGCTGGAACGATACGGCGCGGTCGCCGCTGCCGCTGGTCACTTCACGGCCGTTCAGCGTGGAGAACCCCAGAAAAGGGCCCAGACCGCGAATCGATATTTCACTGGCACTGCCCTTGAAGCGATCCGAGGTAACACCGACGATCCGCTCGAGCGTCTCGCCGACCGATTGATCGGGAGTCGCGCCGATTTCCTCGCTGACCAGAGCGTCCACGATTACGTTGGCATTGCGTTTGATCTCGAGCGAATTGCGCTGCGTTTCGCGAATGCCTTCGACGACGATAGTATCGCCGTCCTGTTGCTCTGCAGTCTGATCGTCGACATCCGCTGCCGACGGGGCGGGCCCCTGCTCGAGCTGTGCATGAGCCGGGGTTGCCAGGGCAATTATTGCCGCCGATGATAGAAGTGCGGATGTGGCCAATTTAATGGCGCGCGTCGATATATGGTTGTGTTGTGTCATGTCGCTCTCCCTGTGACCGCCGCATTATTGTTTTTTTCTGGCGTGATTATTCGAATAATGCTACCGGTGTCATAATTTGATACCGGTGTCAATTGAACGGGACTAATCAGTCCAGTTTTGTAATTAAATTGTCAGGACTGTTGCATTTTAGCCATTATGCCTCGTGGATACGCTGTGATAATCGAATATTAGGAGACGATAATGAACCGTAACGATGCCCAAATAATTTCACGCAAATTCCTCGCAGCCGCTGCCATATCTGTAGCCAGTCTCGCCTATGGCGCGCCTGCTGTTCTAGCGAAAACGGATCTTGCGCCGCCAGAAAATCCGGCATGGATGGCCGATCCCGACCCTTTTGATAGCACCGTACAAAATCAACTGATACCCAATCTTAAAACGATCATCGACCAGTTGCTGAGGCAAAAACGCGCTATGACGCTGGACGGCGTAAAAGTGTTCGAAGCAGAGGATAAATTCCTGCCGGGCAAAATCGCGATCGGCATCGCGCATGTTATCATTGACGGCAATCCCGCCCCGGCGGAACGCGCGCGCCTGCTGCAAGGGTTTCGCGAAATTGCTGACCTGACGATAGACGACACCAACGATACGTGGGGCATGTATTATTACATGTCCGCGCTCAACAGCCTGCGCAAGCAGGGACTTCTGGATGAAGCTGTCTCGCCCGAAACGCTGGCGAAGCTGCGCGCGAAACTCGACTGGCGCACGTTCGTGCGCGAGGACGACCTCACCCTGATCGATCTGCCCAACAATTATTTCGGGGTGGCGTTTTCGATTGCGCGCCTGCGCTACCTGATGGGTTGGGAGGACGAGAGCGGCAGCGAGAAGCTGCTCACCAAATCGCTCAACCATTACCGCGAATATTCGGGCGAATTCGGCTTTGCCGACGAAACGCCGGGCGCCGGCCGGTTCGATCGCTATAGCGTGCTATTGATCGGCGAGTTTGCCCAGCGCTTTGTTGAGACCGGCATCGAACCGCCGCAGGAAATACGCGACTGGCTGCGCAAATCGGTCGACCTTTTGATGCTGCGAATCAATCCGCGCGGCGAAGGGTTCGAATATGGCCGCAGCTTGGGACCGTACAGCGAAACCGCATTCCTTGAAGTGTTCAGCGCCGCCGCCGTGCTGGGCATATTGACGCCGCAGGAAAAAGAAATCGCCTACAGCTTTTCCTCACGCGTCGCCGAGCGCTATCAGGACGTCTGGTTCGACGAGCAAACCGGCTCAGTCAATCTGTGGGACAAGGGCCGCCGGACCGATGCCTATCGCGGTAAACACCGTATATTGGGCGAGAACCTGAGCCTGTCGCACCAGCAAATTTATACCAACAAGATCTGGAACGAGCTGGGTTACAAAAACAGGGAGCCGGATGCCGACATCGTCGCCTATCGGGCCACCTTGCCGTCAAGCGAACTGACGCGGTTCTATGCGGGCAATTATGACCGCGCCGTTGTGACCGTTCGCGATGGCGACCGCGTCATCGGCCTGCCGATCATCAACGGTTCGGACGGGCAGCATAACCATAATCCTTATTTCCCGATTCCGTTTTCCCCCGGCATGCTGGAAGGATCGGCCGATGCCGGTTATCCGCAACTGACCCCGCGCATCACACTGACCGACGGCAGCGTGCTGATGCCGCTGGCGTGGTTCGAGGGCGTGACACATACCGCGCAAGACGGCACCACCACGGTCGATTTCTATCAGCAGGAGATGGATTTGATGGGAACCTCCGCACCGCGCAAGGATGGCCGGATCGCGGTATCGACACGCTATACCTTCTCTCCGGGTCAGATCATCCGTGCCGACACGTATGTGGTGCGGGGCGATGTGGAGATTGCAAAAATTGAGATGGAGTACGCCTCGCTATCGGATAAGGCGCGGCAAACGGGTCTTCGCACGACATATGGCAAAGGCGCGGTGCAGTCATTTTCCGTCGTTGGTCTGCAACGGTGCGATGTGCAATCGGACAATCTGGATGAACAATACCAGATATCGGCGGAACCGCTCAATAGCCTCGTCACCTGCGTGTCTACCACACCGAAAATCGGCAAGACTTTCCATATCGGTTGGGTGATGCGCTATGATCCGGGACGATAACGCGCCCGTTATGCATCGGAACTAAGGTGCGTAAGCAGACAGGCGCATTTCCATTGCGCCGAACTTGCCGAAGCTGACGCGCGAATGGCTTCCCGGCACGGCATCATGCACGCCGGTAATGGCGCCTGTGGAAACGAAAGTCCCCGCCGGCAAGTGCATGCCGCGCCGCGCCATGACTTCGATCAGGAACTCGACAGCGGCCAGATAGCCGCCCAGCGTATTGGCGGATGTACCCTTCGCAATGATATGACCGTCGATTTCCACCGACACGGGAATATCGGCATCCGCTACATCGCGCCAGTCGGTCAGTACCTTGCCGATCAAAAGCCCGTGATTATTGCCAAAGTCGCTGATGATCGCCATCGGCCCGAGCGTATTGATCGCGGCCATCGGACTGCTTGCAATTTCGGTGCCGATATAGACCGCGCGAATGAGATCGCGAACATCGCCCTGTGCCAAATCATGTTCGCCGGGCGCGATATCGCGGCCGAGCTCGACCAGTATCTCCGCTTCAATCGCGGCAAATCCGCCCGCAAATACCGGCAGATCGGCTATTTTTCCGTCATCGCGCTGAACCCTGTCTGCAAATATCGGCCCGACCAGGCGGGCGTCGTCGAACCGGTCGCGATAGTCGGACGGCACCATGCCGACTTTCCAGCCTGCGACCGTCTTGCCGAAACGCTCTATGGAAAGCGATTGCAACGCATAGGCCTGTTCGAGACTTGTCGGCAGCGTTCCCGGAAAACCGTCAAGCGGCGTAGCAGTCTGCCGGGCGGCCACCAGCCGTTGCGATGCGCAGTCTATATCTAGACCGTTTGCGTCCAAATGGCTGTTTGTCGGCTGTTCCAAAATCTTCCCCCATATTTGCACCGTTATTTTCAGTATCGTATTTGACGCCACCAATAACAGCGAAAAACTAATTCTGGTAACCGGTGTCATAATGTGCCAAGAAAATGGAATAATCAAGCGGAGTTCGCAAAAATCGAACCCGCAACCGCAATCATAAGCGGAAATTTTGGGGAAGAGCAATGCTTCAGACGGTCATTGGCAAAACCGCCCGGAAAATGGAATTTTCGCGCCGCAGCGTAATAGTGGCCGGGCTGTCATCTGCTCTGCTGGCCGGGTGCAAGCGCGGGCCGGGTAAGGTATTGCGCGCCGCAGAATTCCATCCCGACAATTACCCGACGTCGCAGGCCATTACCGAAATGGATCGCCTGATCCGCGCCAAGTCGAATGGCGACCTGTCGATCAAATTATATGCAGGCGGGCAACTGGGCGCGGAGCGCGACACGCTGGAACTCGCTACTTTCGGTGGTATCGACATCAACCGCGTCGCGCTGGCCCCGCTCAATTCGATTGAGCCACTGACGATCATACCCGCCCTGCCCTTTATCTTCGACAGCAACGCGCACATGCGCATGGCCATGGATGGCGAACCGGGCCGCATGGTGCTCGCATCATTGCGCCCGCACGGACTGGTCGGCCTGTGCTTTTACGATTCGGGGGCGCGGTCGGTCTATAATACCAAGCGCCCCATCTATACGCCCGACGACATGAAGGGGCTGAAACTGCGCGTGCAGAATTCGGACTTGTACGTATCGTTGATACAGGATCTGGGCGCCAACCCCACCCCGATGCCGCTGGGCGAAGTTTACCAGTCGCTGGTGCAGGGCGTGATCGATGGCGCGGAGAATAACTGGCCGTCCTATCAGGAAGGGCGGCATTACGAAGTCGCCCGGTTCTACAGCCTGACCAGGCATGTGATCGCCCCCGAAGTGCTGGTCATGTCGGCACAGACATGGGACCGGTTGGACCGACAGGAACAGGATATCGTGGCGCAGGCGGCACAGGAATCGGTGTCCTTCATGCGGTTAAAATGGGATGAAAAAGTCCGTTCGGCGGAACAGGAAATTCGCGCCAGCGGCGTCGCGGTCAATGAAATCGCCGACAAGGCCGCATTTGTCGAACGCGTGCAGGGCCTTTGGAAACAATATGTTGTGACCCCTGAGCAAAAACGGCTGGTAGCAGACATTCGGGCAATGGGGACATTATCATGATCGCACGCTTGACCTATTATAACGGATATCTCGCGAAACTCCTGTTGTGGATCGGCGGGGCGGGGCTGTTTGCAATGACGCTGATCATCGGTTGGCAGGTTTTCGCGCGTTATGTCCTCAACGCCAGCCCGAGCTGGGCCGAACAGCTCTCGTTGCTGCTGATGATCTGGTACGCGTTGCTGGCCGCCGCCGCCGGGTTTCACGAAGGCTTCCATATCAAGATCATCGCACTGCAGGCGGGCGCCAGCACGCGCAACGCGCGCATCCTGCGGATTGTCGCGGAAATTGTCGTGGTGATGAGCGGCGCGATGATGGTCGTATGGGGTCTTGACCTCACCTATATTATTTCCAGCCATGTCATTCCCTCGCTCGGCATATCGCGGTCATGGGCATACGCGCCGCTGCCGATCGCCGGGGCGCTGATCGTCCTGTTCTCGGGTACGCGGCTGGCAGGCGAGCTGTTATATCCGGGTTTCACCGCGGAAGACGAGATCGATTCGGTCGCCATGCCGGTGGGAGACGCCTGATGGAAGTCGCGCTGCTGCTCGTCTTGCTGATCCTGTTGCTGGCCATCGGGGTCCCGGTCGCCTTTTCGCTGTTCGTCGCGAGCGTGGCCACGCTCTACGCGCTCGACATCCCGCTGGCGGTATCGCTGCAACGCATGGCGGCTGGCATCAGCATATTCTCGCTCATGGCCATCCCGTTTTTCATATTTGCCGGCGATCTGATGTACCGGTCGGGCATCGCCGCGCGGCTCGTCAATATTGCCGACGCCTCATTCGGGCGGGCGCGCGGCGGACTGGGGCAAGTCAATATCGGCGCATCGATGCTGTTCGGCGCGGTGTCCGGTTCGGCCATCGCCAATGTGTCGGCCATGGGGTCGACCATCTCGCCGCTGATGGAGGAAAAGGGATATGACCGCGACTATGCGGTCAACGTCAACATTACCGCCGCGATCGTCGGCTTGCTCATTCCGCCCTCGCACAATATGATCATCTATGCCGCCGCATCGGGAACGGCGGTGTCGATCGGCGACCTGTTTCTCGCCGGCATCATTCCCGGCATCCTGACAGGCGCGATGCTGATGATCGTGGCCTGGCTGGTGGCGCGCAGGCGCGGCTATCCGGCGGGCATATTCCCGGGCTGGCGCCCTTTCATCAAAGCGGTGGTATTCGCCATTCCCGGCCTGCTTACCGCGATCATCATTATCGGCGGGATATTGAGCGGCATTTTCACCGCCACCGAATCCTCCGCCATTGCCGTGCTGTACACTATATTGGTCGGCGCCCTGGTCTATCGCACGATCGGCTTTACAAAATTCGTCGAATCCGCCGTATCCTCGGTCCGCATCACGGCGATGGTGTTGCTGATCATCGGCGCGGCCAGCAGCTTTGGCTATGTGCTGGCGATACTCGATGTTCCGACCCAGTTGGCTTCAGGCATCAACACACTGACCGACAACCCGATCCTGATCCTGCTCATCATCAACGTCATTCTGCTGCTGCTCGGTACTTTCATGGACATGTCGCCGCTGATCGTGATCACCACGCCGATATTCCTGCCAATAGCGGTGTCGCTAGGCGTCGACCCGGTCCATTTCGGTATCATCATGATGCTAAATCTGGGTATTGGTCTCGTCACACCGCCGGTAGGATCAGTGCTGTTCGTGGGCGCGGCGATCGGCAAGATATCGGTCGAACAGACAATCAAGACGATCTGGCCATTTTATATCGCGCTCGTAGTGGCATTGGGCCTGATCACTTATATTCCCGCCATATCGATGGCACTGCCGAATATGATGAAATAACACTTGGTTTTCAATTCTCGACGCCCCAGCGGCAATCTGATACAATCTCACTATCGCTGCGTCAAATCCAACCGGCGTGTCAGCTCGTGCAGTTCTGTATGTGTATCGATGTCCACCAGATCCGTCGCGGAAGGCGGATCGACAAGTACCACATCATCAAACGACGCCAGATTTGCGGCACCGCGATCCGCAGGGAGCTCGAGAAGTTTGGCGAATGCCGTTTGCGGAAACATGGCCGGCACGCCCCAGGCTCCTTCGGCATGGCGCGTGAAGGCCACGTCTGTTTGCGCGGCGAGACATAGGAGATGGCTTGGCGCGATCAGGGGCATATCGGCCAAAACAATCACCAACCGCCGGAAACGCTTAGCTTTTTTTACGGCGCAGTGGATCGACGTGCCCATTCCTTGCGAAGCGCGATAATTGGTGACGATATTCCAGCCAATAAGCGCGTCGGCAAACGCAGGCGGAGTGTCCGAAACGATCAAAAAACGCGCGAATGCGCCTGTTGCTTCCACGGCATCCGTAACCCAGCGTCCCAAGGGCCGGTCACATAGCAGGGCGTCAAGCTTGCCCCCGCCAAAACGCCGCGCCGAACCGGCCGCGAGGACCGCGACCGCTATGTCTTCAGCGATGCCGGGGGCGGAGCTTGTCATATTCACCGGTAATCTCTGCAAGCACCGACAGGGCCAGCGTGTCCGGATCGCGGCACGACGCGATTACGCCGATCGGGCTGCGCACACGCGCAACATCGTTTTCATCGACACCTTCTGCCAGCAACCTGGCCATGCGTATCGTACGCGCCTCTTCCCCGCCCTGCGCGCCGATATAGAAACCGGGACCGGAAAGCGCATGCCGCAGGATCGGCAGCTCCCATTCATGATCGTGAAAGAGAATGACGGTGGCCGTCCAGCGATCTGGCCGTTGAAATTGCCCTTCCCGGCCAAGTGCGAGCTTGTCCTTGCCGATGGCATTGACTGCAGTGCCCGCCGCCGTGCCGATACGGGTTAAGGCATCCAGTTCGGGCCCTTCCCCGATTGCGGTAATGGCAAGCGCTGGAATATAACCGCGCTGTCGCAACCACGGATTGGCGGGAAGATTTAAACAAGCAGGCTCCCTTTTCTCAAGCTGTTCAGCCGCCGCGCAGCATGCCGTGCGATCGGGGGCCGGGTCGATTAGAATATTGAGACCGCCGCCACACGGAAGCCGAAAATCGATTTTATCGGATCCACGCCCGTAACGGCGTGTCACAGCTTTGCAGGCAGCACGCGCATCGCTCGCCAGTTGCTGCTCCAGACAGGTGTCAGCCAGCGAACCGATGATCCTGCCATCCGGACAGATGGCGAGTTGCGATCCTGGGCGCCGCGAGAAGGCTCCGTCGATCGCCACGATGGAGCATAAAGCCACATCTGGTTCACAGGCCGCAAAGAGTGCGGCATGGTCCGAGCATTCCGGCTTAAGTTCTGCCCAAAGACCGAGCTCTGTCAAGTGTCGGCCATCGCAGCAAGTACGCGGTCGGGTGTCATGGGAAAAGAATACAAACGCGCGCCGCATGCATTGTATATCGCATTGGCTATGGCGCCAGCACCGCCGCAGATGCCAAGCTCCCCCACGCCTTTAGCCTGTACGGGGCTGGCCGCCGGATCGCGCTCTTCAACCAGAATTACGTCCAGGTCGGGCACATCGCGATGGACCGGCACATGATACTCGGCCAGATCGCAATTGACGAGATGACCGTCATTGGGATCGAACAACAAACTTTCCGTCAACGCGCTGCCGATACACCATGTCATCCCGCCCAGACATTGCGAGCGCGCCGTTTTGGCATTGAGCACACGGCCAAAACCGAATGCGCCGGTCATGCGGCGAACGCGCGTTTCGCCCGTCCAGCGATTGACCGCAACCTCGGCAAAAAAAGAGCCGAAACTGGCCGCCGCGAAATCATCCTCGGTTTTGCCCGGTTCGAAATGTCCCTCTGCAATAATAGGTTCATTGCCTATTATCTTGTGCAAATCGTGCGACTTGTCGCCAACCGTGACGGTGCCGTCCTTAAACGACAGATCACCCGTTTCGCAATTGAGGCGGTGTGCAATTTCCTTCTGAATGGCTTCGCATGCCAGAAATACGGCCGAAGCTGTGGAAGATGCACCCCAACTTCCGCCCGAACCGGGCCCGCGCGGAAAACGGGTATCGCCAAGCTCTACCAGAACCTTGTCTTGCGATAAGCCGAGCATTTCTCCTGCAGTCTGATTCAGCACCGCATAGGTGCCCGTGCCGATATCGGTCATATCCGTTTCAACCAGAGCGGTTCCGTCGTCCAACAGGCTGACACGCGCCTTGGCTTCGGAAACATTGTGGATGCGCGCGGCGCTGGCCATCCCGGTTCCGATCCACCATTCGCCCTCGCGCTGTTGGCGGGGAGTGCGCGAACCTTTTTTCCAGCCGAAAGAATCCGCACCCTGGCGCAGGCATTCGGCAAGTTTGCGCGAGCTATAGGGCAGATTATCGGTCGGATGCGTTTCGGGAATGTTGCGCAGCCGCAGCTCGACGGGGTCGATACCGGCTTTTTCGGCCAGTTCATCCATGGCGGCCTCCAAAGCCTGCATACCTACCGCCTCGCCGGGCGCACGAACCGAACCGGCGGTCATGCGATGGATCCGCGCCAGTTCGATTTGCAGAATGCGGTTTTCGCCCGCATACAGAAATTCGCTTGCTTGCGTCACCGGCTCGGCAAATTCTTCCCCCGGAAGATTGGAAACTCTCGCTTCGTGCCCAAACCCGCAAAGCCGTACCTCTTTATCGGCAGCAAGGCGAATGCGTTGCCGCGTCTCCGACCGGCGCATGATGCACTGGAAAACCTGCTGGCGGCTCATCACGACGCGCACCGGCTTGTTCAACTTCATCGCAGCGATGGATGCAGCGACAACCTCTTGACTGACACCGAGTTTCGATCCGAATCCGCCACCGACATAGCGCGAAATCAGCCGCACCTGATTTTCCTCGAGATCAAGGCTGTCGGCCAGTTCGGAAATATTGTAATTCAGCATTTGCAGCGAGGCATGAACAGTCAGTGTCTCGCCATCCCATTGCGCAATCGCCGCGTGCGGCTCCATGGCAGCACTCGCATGGCCCTCGGTCGTATAAATCAGATCGACGCTGTGCGCCGCACTGGCCATTGCATGCTCAAGATCACCCTGAATGGTCGGCTCTTCGTAAGTTTCCGTATCCACAGTCGCCGGATCGAAATGCGTATCGGAGAGATCGTCCGCATCATATTCGATATGCAGTTGCTTGGACGCGTCACGCGCCTGTTCAAAGCTTTCCGCCACGATCAGCGCAATCGGCTGACCGAAATAATCGACTTTACGGATTTCCTGCTGCGGAGCCTCGTCGGCCGTGCCCTGCGCGGCGCGGGATGTCATGCGCGGATCGTTTATGATGTCCACGATACCGGGCATATCACAAACGGATGCTGCATCGATCTGCGTTATCTGCCCCTTGGCAAAGGGCGCGGTTACCAGAACACCCTCGAGGCACCCGTCAATAGGGTATTCGGCCGCATAAGGCGCTGTACCAGTTACTTTCATCAGACCTTCCGGACGGTTGAGCGGCTGCCCGATCACGCCCTGTGTCATATCGTCAAGGCGGTTGCGCGTATCGGGTTCGTCAAATTTGAGATGGGCGGTCATGTTTCCACTCCGGTCGCTTCGCAAAGCACCGCGGTCAATGTCCGGCGGGCCAGCGGGATTTTAAAATCGTTCTCGCCATACCCCTGAGCCTTTTCCAGCAACAGGTCCGCAGCTTTGTCGAACAGGGCGAGGGACGGTTGTTTGCCAATAAGCAATTCGGACAACCGGTCATCGTGCCAGGGTTTATGGGCAAGGCCGCCAAAAGCAAGGTCGGCACGCGTGAAACGATCGTCTTCGATATCGACAATGGCCGCGACCGAGCACAGCGCAAAAGCGTAGGAGGAGCGCTCGCGGACCTTGCGATAATAGTGTTTGCCAGCGACCGGCGCTGGCAATGATACACTCGTGATGACATCGCCCGGCTCGAGTATATTGTCTTTCTCGGGCATGTCGCCGGGCAAACGATGAAATTCGCGAAGTTTTATACGGCGGTCGCCATCCACCGCATTGGTGATGTCCACCTCAGCATCGAGCGCCGCCATTGCCACGGCCATATCGCCGGGATAGGTGGCAATACAAGATGCGCTGGTGCCGAGTATCGCATGCAAACGGGCAATGCCGCGTATCGCGCCGCATCCTGATCCCGGTTCGCGCTTATTGCAGGGCTGGTCGATATTGGTGAAATAATAACAGCGCGTACGTTGACACAAATTACCGCCAGTCGTCGCCTTGTTGCGCAATTGCTGCGTAGCCCCCGCTAAAATAGCGCGCGCCAGTACGGGATAATCGCGACGAATACGCAGGTCGGCTGCGGTTGCTGTGTTCGTCACAAGTGCGCCGATCCTCAACCCTTCCCCTTCCGGCGAAATTTGGTTCAGTGCCAGCGGATTGATGTCCACCAGCGTGCGCGGAGTTTCCACCTGCAATTTCATAAGATCCAGCAGGTTGGTGCCGCCGGCGATTGCCATTGCATTTTCGGGCGCACATAGCTGGGCGGCGTGTTCCAGTCCGTCGGCACGCTGGTAATCGAATGTTTTCATTGTCCACCCTTTGACACTTCGCGGATGGCAGCAACGATATTCACATAGGCTCCGCAACGGCACAGGTTTCCGCTCATCCGCTCCTTGATCTCCTCGTCCGTCAATTGCGGCGCTTCCATCAGATCGTCCGTTGCGTCACTTGGCCATTCCAGGGCAATCTCATCAAACATGGCGGTCGCCGAGCAGATCTGACCCGGCGTACAATAGCCGCATTGATATCCGTCATGGTCCAGAAAAGCCTGTTGCAACGGCGAGGGATCGATTGGCGTTCCCAACCCTTCGATCGTGGTGACGCTGTCGCCATCATGCATAACCGCCAGAGTAAGGCAGGAATTGATGCGGATACCATTTACCATGATAGTACACGCACCGCATTGACCGTGATCGCACCCTTTTTTCGTGCCGGTCAAATGCGCATCGTGGCGTAGAAAATCCAATAGCGTGGTGCGGGGATCGCTCGGCAAGGGCAGACTGGAACCGTTAACTGTAATCATATCGTTACTCCCTGCCAAACTACGCAAGCGCTATAATGAGGTTCCAAAATTCTTTTGTATAGCAAACAATTATATGTTCATCAGGTCAATAACATAGGCGGATTTATTTCCGGCATACTTGCGCCAGCATTGTTTGCGATGCTTTGGGTTGTGCCCAAAAATCCCCTGCATACAAGTTGTAGAGGTTCCTGTTAAGCGCATTCATTGAACAAAACGCAAAAAAGCCCCACTGAATACAGTGAGGCTGAAATGAGTATAGTGCTTCCTGGTTGCGGGAGTAGGATTTGAACCTACGACCTTCAGGTTATGAGCCTGACGAGCTACCGGACTGCTCCATCCCGCGTCAGGAAGGTCTGTATAATTGATCATCGTAAATGGGTTATGCCCAGATACTTTGTATATGCGCCGGCTACAATGCCTGGCGACGACCTACTCTTCCAACGCTTAAGCGGTAGTACCATCGGCGCAACCTGGTTTCACGGCCGAGTTCGAGATGGGATCGGGTGGGTCACAGGCGCTATGGCCACCAAGCAATGAAGCAGGCGCATATACTGTATATCTGGGTTTTTAATCGTGCACAAAACATTCTTTAGTATGTGTGCAAGTGGTTAACTTGCATATCATGGGCCGAGCTTATTATCATCCGCGCCATCAATTTCCAAAACTGTCATTGATGGTGGGATTCTACAAGCGCGAAAGAGTAATTAGGACCAGTTAGCTTCACGAATTACTTCGCTTCCACACCTGGCCTATCAACGTGGTGGTCTTCCACGACTCTAAGAAATCTAATCTCGAGGGAGGCTTCCCGCTTAGATGCTTTCAGCGGTTATCCCGTCCATACATAGCTACCCAGCTGCACTCCTGGCGGAATGACTGGTACACCAGAGGTATGTTCAACCCGGTCCTCTCGTACTAGGGTCAACTCCTCTCAA
>JBGTHQ010000031.1:0-118025 GCA_041746135.1 Sphingomonadaceae bacterium
GGTCCCGGCCCAGCATCCAGCGGCGTTTTTCCAGCAACCGGTCGGCGCGGCGGTCGATTTCGGCCGCGGCTGCATCGACGCTCAGCTCGCCGCGCACCATGCGCTCCGCCACGACCTGCATTTCGGTCACGATCCGCTCCCATTCGGGCACTTTGGGTACAGCCACCGCGTGCTCCAGCTGCGTTGCAAAGGGTTTGACGACGGGATCGTCCGCCAGCCCCGAGCTTTGCCATGCCGATCGCCGCGCGGGAAGGTTTCCGGTCAGTTCCTGAAATTGCAGCTGCGCCGCGGGCGCCATGAGCTGCGCGACCAGATCCCATGCGGCGTCCGTCCGTCCGCTGCCTTTGAATACCACCAGGCTGGACCCGCCCGGGGCGGCCGCGCCGATGCCGCCGGGTCCGGGATTGGGCGCGGTGGCCCATTTGTCCTGCATGTCCGCGGGCAGCCGCGCGCGCATGTCGCCGATGGTCCAGGGGCCGGAGGGATAGACGCTGAAAAACCCGCGCGCGAATTCGGTCCAGACGTTGGCAATCTGCGCCGCCGACACAACCGGCGCCAGCCCCTCGTCGAACAGCGATTTGTAAAAGGCCAGCGCGCTGCGAAATTGCGCCGACGCAAACGCCCCGCGCGTGCCGTTGTCGCGCAGCAGCTGCGCCCCGGCGGACAGCGCTATGGCGAGCAGATGTTCGAACTGGTTTAGCGGCATCAGGATCGCGAAATTGCCCTTACCTGCCACTTTCTTGACAGCGTGCAGCGCCTTTTTCCATGCGCTCCATTCAAGCGGCGGGGCCGCATAGCCGGCCCGCGCGAACAGGTCCTTGCGGTAGAATTGCAAACGCGTATCGACATACCACGGCACGCCCAGGATCTGTCCGTCGATACGGTTGGTATCCACGACCGCGGCAAACTGATCGGCGAGCAACCCCGCATATTCCGGCGGGACCGGATCGATTGCGCCGATTGCCGACAGTTCGGCCAGCCAGCTATTGCCGATCTGCCCGACATGCGGCAGCGAATTTCCGGCAAAGCCCGTCAGCAGTTTTTCATGCGCCGCCGACCAGGGCAGCGGCTGCACTTTGATGCGCGGCGCGCCTGCCGGCCTGCCGATCGCATCCAGCAGCGCGGGCAGGCTGGCGGCTTCATTGCCCATGGCCCAGACGGTCAGGGCACGGTCGTCCCGGCGCGCACAGGCCGGCAGCATCATGGACAGCGGCACGGCCCCCATTGCCATCATGGCCTGTCGCCGCGACCAGGGCATCAGCCCGCATTCTCGCTTTCCGCCGCCACCGCACCGGCCCGTTCGCTGACCGGTCCGCCGGTCGATGCGCGCGCGATAAGATGCGGGGTAAAAATCGTCGCGTCGGATGCCGTGAGCGCGTCCCCGCGCAGCATTCGCAGCAACATCGTCATCGCCGTGGAGCCCAGCCGGTCGATCTTGACCTGCATGGTGGTGAGCGACGGCGCGACATGGCGCGCCAGCGGGATATCGTCGAAACCGGCCACCGCGATATCGCCGGGGACGCTGCGTCCCGCCTCGGCCAGTACCGAAATGCACCCGACCGCCATCACGTCGTTCGCGGCAAAGACTGCATCGGCGGGCACTTTGCCCGCGACCAGCAACCGCGCCGCCTCCTTGCCGCTTTCTTCGGTAAAATCGCCGGGCAGGATCACCGGGCTGCGCTCCGACGCATGGTCGGCCATGGCATCGGCAAAGCCGCGCTGGCGTTCGCGCGCATCGCGGTTATGCTTGGGACCGGCCACATGAATCACGCGCCGTGCCCCGCGTTCGATCAGGAAACGGGTCACGGCATAGGCGCCGGTATAATTGTCGATCGCGACATAGGGCAGGTCCAGCAGGGTCGCGTCGTAATTGAGAACAACCGTGGGAATGGCGGCATCCAGATTGTCGGAGAGCAATTCGGGTTCGACGTCGGGCGGCATGACCAAAAGCCCGTCGACGCGGCCCCGCATGGCTCGGATCGCGCTGGCGGTCTCGTGCGCGCTGCCGTGCATGTTGCCAAGCAAAAGGTGCATGCCCGAACCGTGCGCGACCAGATCGATACCGCGCACGATTTCGGAGAAAAACTCGCCGAACAGGTCAGGCAGGATCACACCGATCGTATCGGTCTTGCGCCGCGTCAGGCTGCGTGCGCCGCTGTGCGGCACAAAGCTCAGTTTCTTGACCGCGGCCATCACCTTGGCCGTCGTCGCGGCGGTGACATTGTCATGGCCGTTGATGGCACGCGAGGCCGATGCCACCGATACGCCCGCTTCCTTCGCTACATCCCGCAAAGTCGCCATATATATTCTCCTCCCGCGTGTACGGATAGATGGGGGCGGCGGGTCGCCGCCGCTTTCGTCCGCCTTTTGTTTCCCACCCGGATCGAAACTTTATCGTAACCGGTTACATGGCCTTAATGCAAGGCAGTTTTCCAGATTGCGGCGCAGTTTCACAAGCTTCGGCCATCGCCATCAAAAATGTGCAGTTTATCGGCGGGAAAGACCAGCGATATATCGTCGCTCTCGGCAAGATCGTCATCATCGCGCGCCTGCCATAACAAAGTTTCCGTTTCGTCGGCCCTGCCCAGATGTACATTGGCAAACCCGCCGAGCCGCTCGACGAAACGTATTTTCCACTGCGCGCTCTGAACTGCGCTTTGACCAGAGCTTTCCTGCACGATATCTTCGGGCCGGATGCCCAGGCTGACCCAGCTGCCGACCGTCAAATCCGTATCCGCCGGCAGGGCGATCTCGATTCCGCTGGCCAATCGTGCGCACAGCGGTCTTCCGTCCGCTGTGGACTGGCCCGATGCGCAAATCTCCGCCTCCATCACATTCATCCGGTTCGATCCCAGAAACTGCGCGACGAACATGTTGGCGGGCCGGTCGTACAATTCGCGCGGGGTGCCGACCTGTTCGATCCGTCCGGCACGCATCACGACGATCCTGTCCGCCAGCGTCATCGCCTCGACCTGGTCGTGGGTAACGTAGAGCGTCGTCGTCGCCAGCATGCGGTGCAACGCCGCGAATTCGTAGCGCATCCGCACGCGCAGGCCGGCATCGAGATTCGACAGCGGCTCGTCAAACAGAAACACGTCCGGGGCACGTACGATCGCGCGGCCGATGGCGACCCGTTGGCGCTGTCCTCCGGAAAGCGCTTTGGGTTTGCGGTCCAGCAAAGGCTCGATCCCCAAGATCCGCGCTGCGTGCGTTACGGCGGCACTGATCTCGTTGGCGGAGGCATTGGCAACGCGCAGGGCGAATGCCATGTTTTCGTATACGGTCAGATGCGGATAAAGCGCGTAGGACTGAAACACCATGGCAATGCCGCGCCGCGCGGGCGCAAGCGTGTCGACTTGCCGATTGCCGATGGAAATGCTGCCGCCGTCCAGATCTTCAAGCCCGGCAATCGCGCGCAAGAGCGTCGACTTGCCGCAACCGGACGGACCGACAATCACGACGAATTCGCCCGCTTTCACGTCCAGCGAAACATCGTCCAGCACTTGGATCGGCCCGAACGATTTTTGCGCACCTGAAATTATCAGTTCGACCATGCCCGCTCCCGCCGGTTATCGGTGATGTAACCGCTTACCCGGATTGTGCCATACCATTGACCGTTTGACAAATAATGTTCACATCCGGAACGACACTATGCACATATCAGGATACGAACATGCAGAGACGTGAACCTCCCGCTCCCGCGGCGAGATGATCACAATTACGGGCGGTGCGTTCCAGATGGGATCGGACCATCATTACGCGGACGAGCGACCGGCACGGATGGTGTCCGTCGCCGATTTTCGGATCGACCGGGCGCCGGTCACCAACGCGCAATTTGCCCGCTTCGTGACCGAAACCGGTTATGTGACCGCATGCGAACTGCCGCCCGATCCGGCGGATTATCCTGGGATGCCGCCCGAACTGGCACGGCCCGGTTCACTGGTGTTCGATCCGCCTGACCATGCCGTGCCACTGACCGATCCGTCAGCCTGGTGGGATTTTCGTTTCGGGGCGGACTGGCGGCATCCCTTGGGGCCGGACTCGTCAGTTGAGGGACTGGACGATCATCCAGTGGTGCATGTCGTTCATGCCGATGCCGCCGCCTATGCGCGCTGGGCGGGCCTTAAGCTGCCGACCGAGGAGCAATGGGAATATGCCGCGTGCGGCGGCCATGACCGCAGCGAGTTCGCCTGGGGCAAGGAGCGCGAACCGGGCGGCATAGCGCAGGCCAATATCTGGCAGGGCACCTTTCCGCACCACAATCTGTCGCCGCCGGGCAGGCGGCGGACGAGTGCGATCGGCAGCTTTCCGGCCAACGGACATGGGCTATACGATATGATAGGCAATGTGTGGGAATGGACCGACAGCTGGTACGGACCAGGCACTACGCCCGCATCGCCCGGGTGCTGTGCCACGGGTACGGCGGAAAAGCGCGCGCGCGATGCCAGCGTCGATCCGGCTTTGCCCGGCATCGGTATCGCCCGCAAGATTACCAAGGGCGGCTCGCATCTGTGCGCACCCGAATATTGCCAGCGCTATCGCCCCGCCGCCCGCTGGCCGCAGGGCATCGACACGAGCACCTCGCATCTGGGATTTCGCTGCATCCGAAATGCAGCATAAACGCATATTGTTCAAAAACGCGCCCGTTTAAAATTTTTCGTTCACCCCGGCAAGGGTTTGCGCATATGGAAGGTGCGAAAAGGAAATCCGTTCATGTCTGCACCTGATCTATCGTTACTGTCCAAACGCCGGTTCGCGCCGATTTTCGTCGTCCAGTTTCTGGGCGCGTTCAACGACAATTTGCTCAAATTCGCGATGCTTTTCCTTGCCAATTACGGTATCGCGGCGCTGAGCACGGACAATGCCGAATTGCTGGCGGTGGCGGCGCCGGGCATATTCATCCTGCCCTATTTCCTGTTCTCCTCGCTCGCCGGGCAACTGGCCGACAATGTCGACAAGGCACGGCTGGTACGGCTGGTCAAGACCGCCGAAATCGGCATTATGCTGTTCGGATTGTGGGGCTTCTGGATCGGATCGATCCCGATATTGCTCGGCTGCCTGTTTCTGATGGGGGTGCAGTCGACGATTTTCGGCCCGGTCAAATATTCGATCCTGCCGCAGCATCTGGGCGAACATGAAATCATGGGCGGCACCGGCCTGATTGAGGCGGGCACGTTCCTCGCCATACTGGGCGGCCAGCTGGTGGCGGGCATCATGCCGCCGCTGCAATCAGGGCTGTTGATCGTCGCCGTTGCGGTGATCGGCCTGCTCGCCAGTTTCGCGGTGCCGCCCGCACCGCCCGCGAAAAACACCAACAAAATCGATGCCAATATTGTTCGCGGCACCTGGACAATCCTGAAAGCCGCCTATGCGCACGAGGGCGTGTGGCTGGCAATACTGGGGATCAGCTGGTTCTTCTCGGTCGGCGCGATCATCACTACCGAATTCGTGGCCCTGGTCAGCGGCACGCTGAGCGGCAGCCAGGATGTGGTGACGTTGTTCCTGCTGGTCTTCTCGCTGGGCATCGCGCTGGGTTCGCTGGTGGTCAATCGCCTGCTGCAAGGCGAGGTGTCCGCGCGCTACGTCCCCGCCGCCGCGCTCGGCATGGCCGGATCGATGATCTATCTGTGGCAGGCGACAGCCGGCTATGCGGTCCAAATCGAAAATGCCGGCCTGTCCGCCTTCCTTGCCAGCGCCGGTTCCTATCATATCCTCGCCGCACTGGCGGGCATTGCGGTCAGCGGCGGCATCTTCATCGTGCCGCTTTATGCAATCCTGCAGACGTTCAGCAGCCCCGCCGACCGGTCGCAGGTGATAGCCGCCAACAATATCGTCAACGCCGCCATGACCGTGGTGATGGTCGGGATTGTCGGCATGATGCTGGGGGGTGGCACCGATATTCCGGGCATTATCGGCACGCTGGGTTTCGCCACTTTGGCGGTCGCGCTGATCGCCTGCTTCCTGCTCCCCGAAACGGTGATCAAGTCGCTGTTCCGCAACCTGCTCAAACTCCTGTACCGCGTCGAGGTCGATGGCGAGGAAAACATGCCCCAGCCCGGCACGCCCGCGGTCGTGGTGGTCAACCATGTCTCGTATCTCGACGGGTTGCTGCTCGCCACATTCCTGCCCGGCAAGCCGACATTCGCGGTCAATACGCAGATCGCCAACAGCCGATTGTGGAAACCCGCGCTGCGGCTGGTAGACGCGTTTCCGGTCGATCCGACCAACCCGATGGCGACCAAGGCGATGGTGAAAGCCGTCAAGGAAGGGCGCACGCTCGTCATCTTCCCCGAGGGACGCATTACCGTGACCGGCGCGCTGATGAAAATATTCGACGGTCCCGGCATGGTCGCGAACAAATCCGATGCGCCGATCATTCCGGTGCGGATAGACGGTGCGCAATTCTCGTTATTTTCCCGCCTGCGCGGCAAGATCCGGCTACGCTGGTTCCCGAAGATCAAGCTCACCATCCTTCCGCCCAAACGGTTCGAGGTCGAGGGCGAGATGTCCGCGCGCGAACGCCGCGCAATATCGGGCCGGATGCTGTATGACGAGATGAGCAAGATGATCTTCGCCACCTCGAACATCGACCGCAGCCTCTTCGAGGCACTGCTCGACGCACGCAAGATTCACGGCAATGCCGCCAAGGTGGTCGAGGACGTGAAGCGCGATCCGATGAGTTACAGCAAGCTTATCATGGGCTGCTGCGCGCTGGGGCGGCCGTTCGCCAAATTTACCCGGCGCGGCGAGAATGTCGGGCTGATGCTGCCCAATGTGAACGGTGTGGTCGCCGCGTTTTTCGCGCTGCAGTTTACCGGACGCGTTCCGGCGATGCTCAACTATACCGCGGGGCTCAGCAACATCAACGCGGCCTGCACCGCGGCCGAGGTCAAGACCATCATCACCGCGCACGCCTTTGTCGAACAGGGCAAGCTCGAGGATATTATCGCCGGGCTGGAAAAGAACGGCGCAAACATCGTCTATCTGGAGGATATTGCCGAAAACCTGGGCGCGCTCGATAAAATCCGCGCGCTCGTGCAAAGCAAATATACCCGCTTTCTGCACCGGCGCAAACGTGTGCGGTCCGACGAACCGGCGGTGATCCTGTTCACCAGCGGGTCGGAGGGGCTGCCCAAGGGGGTCGTGCTGTCGCATGCCAACCTGCTCGCCAATTGTCATCAGCTGGCGGCGCGGATCGATTTCAACGGCAGCGATATCGTGCTCAACGCGCTGCCCGTATTCCACAGCTTCGGACTGACCGGTGGCACGCTGCTGCCAATCTTCAACGGCATCAAGACGGTGCTTTATCCCAGCCCGCTGCACTACCGGATTGTGCCAGCACTGGCCTATGATGCCAATGCCACCATCATGTTCGGCACTGATACGTTCCTGTCGGGCTATGCGCGCATGGCGGGCGCCTATGATTTCTATAGCCTGCGCTATATTTTCGCAGGCGCCGAGCGCGTGCGCGACGAAACCCGCAGCGCCTATGCCGAGAAATTCGGACTGCGCATATTAGAAGGCTATGGCGCGACCGAAGCCGCGCCGGTTATCGCCGTCAATACGCCGATGCATTTCCAGGCCGGATCGGTCGGGCGCTTGCTGCCCGGAATCGAATGCAAGCTGGACGATGTGCCGGGGATTGAGGAAGGCGGCCGACTGGAGATACGCGGACCCAATATTATGCTGGGCTATCTTAAATCCGACAAGCCGGGCGTGTTGCAACCCCCCGAGGGCGGCTGGCACGATACCGGTGATATCGTCACGATCGACGATGCGGGGTTTATTGTCATTCGCGGGCGCGCCAAACGCTTTGCCAAGATTGCCGGCGAGATGGTTTCGCTGCCGGCGGTCGAGGGATATGCCAGCAAGGTCTGGCCTGATGCCGACCATGCCATCGTCACCAAACCCGATCCGAAAAAGGGCGAACAGATGGTGCTGTTCACGACGCAGAAGGATGCCAAGGCGGCCGACCTGTCGAAATGGGCCAAGGAAAACGGTGTCACCGAACTGATGGTCCCGCGCGACATCCGCCCGCTCGATGAACTGCCGGTGCTGGGCACGGGCAAGATCGATTATGTGACGATGGGCGAAATGGTTGCGGGCGGGAAAGACGCCAAAGACGCCAAAGACGCTGAAGATACGGGCAAAAAGGCCGAGGATGCGCCGGCGGATAAAAGGTCGGCCGCAAAACCGGACGCCAAAACAAGTGCGAAACCGGCGAAGACATCGGCGGCCAAAGCAAAGCCCAAATCCGGTGCCAAACCCTCTAAAAAGCCGAAAGTGAAAAAATGAACCGCGCATCACGGGGGCGCGGGCTTTGCAGCCTGTGTCCCCTTGGCGCGTGTAGAGACACGCCACGCCCGCGCTGCACTGCAACATAGCACTAGGCAAAGGCGCATTTTCGCGCTATAATGCATGCATAGCAATCACGGGGGCTGAGTCCCCCGTACCCCATAGCATTGCCGATACCCTTCACGCTGCCGTCCGGATATCGTTCCGGCTGGCCACTATGTACTGGAATACCATGCCCTTTTCAAAATTGCCCCAGACCATTCAGGATGCCCTGACCGAGCGCGAATATGCGCAACCGACCCCGGTTCAGGCCGCTGTGCTCGAAACCGAAGCCGAAGGCCGCGACATGATCGTGTCGGCGCAGACCGGTTCCGGCAAGACCGTGGCATTCGGCCTTGCCATCGTGCCGCAGCTGGTGGAGGAAAGCGGCAATTTCCCGTTCCTGCGCGAACCGCGCGCGCTGATCATCGCGCCGACGCGCGAACTTGCGCTGCAGGTGAGCCGCGAGCTGACCTGGCTGTACCGGCAGGCGGGCGGACATATCGCCACCTGCGTTGGCGGCATGGATGCCTCGAAAGAACGCCGCAACCTGCGCCACGGCGCGCATATCGTCGTCGGCACGCCGGGCCGCTTGCGCGATCATATCGAGCGCGGCGCGCTCGACCTGTCGGGTCTGAAAGCGGTCGTGCTCGATGAAGCCGACGAAATGCTCGACATGGGCTTTCGCGACGATCTGGAAGAAATTCTCGACGCCACGCCGACCGAGGAACGTCGCACCTTGCTGTTTTCCGCGACCATGCCCAAACCGATCGTGCAACTGGCCAAGCGGTACCAGCAGGATGCCTTGCGCATTTCCACCGTGGGCGACAATCGCGGCCACGGCGATATCGCCTATCAGGTCGTGACCGTCGCCCCCGCCGACACCGAAAATGCGGTGGTCAACCTGCTGCGGTTCCATGAAGCCGAATCGGCGATGCTGTTCTGCGGCACGCGCGAAGCGGTGCGGCGTCTGCACAGTTCGCTGGTCGATCGCGGGTTCAGCGCGGTGGCGCTTTCGGGCGAACACACGCAAAGCGAACGCAACCAGGCGATGCAGGCATTGCGCGACAAGCGCGCCCGTGTCTGCGTCGCAACCGATGTCGCGGCACGCGGGCTCGATCTGCCCAGCCTGTCGCTGGTGATCCATGTCGAAATCCCCCGTGATGCCGAGGCATTGCAGCACCGCTCGGGCCGCACCGGCCGTGCCGGCAAGAAAGGCACCGCTGTAGTGGTCGTCCCGTATCAACGCCGCAAGAAAGTCGAGCGCATGTTGCAGGGCGCCAAGATCGAGGCCGAATGGATGGAAGCCCCGAGCCGCGCCGATATTCGCAAGAATGACAGCGAACGGTTAATGGCGACCTTGCTCGAACCGGTCGAGGTCGACGCTGAAGACAAGAAACTGGCCGAGCGCCTACTCGCCGAAAAAAGCCCCGAGGATATTGCCGCAGCTTTGGTACAGGCGCACCGCGCGAAAATGCCCGCGCCCGAACAGATGCTCGACCGGGGCAAGGCTTCGCAGGACCATGGCGCACCGCGCGCCGGGTTCGAGGATACGGTCTGGTTCAAGATGGACGTAGGTCACAACCAGCGCGCCGATGCTCGCTGGATCCTGCCAGTATTGTGCCGCCGTGGGCATATTACCAAGAACGAGATCGGCGCGATCCGAATTGCCGCCGATGAAACCTATTTCGAAGTGCCGCGCAAGACATCGGCCAAGTTCCTCGATGCGCTGAGCCGCACCGAAGGTGCGGGCAATGACGATACCGACGATATCAAGATCGTCCAGTTCGAAGGCAAGCCCCGCGATCTTGCCAAGCAAAACCGCAAGGGCGGTTTCGAGGGCAAGAAAGACGGCGGCTATAAAGGCCGCGGCGGCAAGGGCAACGATTTCAAACCGCGCGATGGCGGCTTTAAAAAAGGCGGCGGGTTCAAGAAAGAGGGCGGCTTCAAAAAGGAAGGCGGCTTTCAGAAAGACGGTGGCGACCATAAAAAGCGCGAGGGAGGCGATTTCAAGAAGCACGGCGGTGACAAGTCCCACGGCAAACCGGGCGGTGATTTCCAGAAGCGCGACGGCGACGCATCGCGCGGCGATTTCAAACCCAAATCCGATGGCGGCGAGGTGCGCAAGCTCAGCCCGAAATTTGGCGGCAAGCCGGGTGACAAGTCCAAAGGCAAACCGGGCGGACGTCCGCCTTTCAAAGGCAAGCCCGGCGGCTTTAAAGGCAATAAAGGCGCGGACCGCAAATAATATCTTGATGTGATGCGCGGCTCCATGTATCACACTGTAATGTGATATTTGATGGAGTCGTGCCAATGTCCGCCCAATTGATCGAGAAACTCAACGTCCTGATCGAAGACGGGGCGATTACCCGCGCCGGTCTTGCCCGCGCGGCAGGACTTCATGCCAATTCGCTGCGGCGGCTGGGCGAGGATGACTGGAATCCGACCGCCGATACGCTCGGCAAGCTGGAAAACTATCTGGCGCAGGATGCGGGCGCGGTGATGGCCGGAGCCGAAGAGATTATCAACGAGGCGCGCAATGGCCGCATGTATATCCTGGTCGATGACGAGGACCGCGAAAATGAAGGCGACCTTATCATTCCGGCGCAGATGGCGACGCCCGACGCGATCAACTTCATGGCGACGCACGGACGCGGGCTGATCTGCCTCGCCATGACCAAGGAACGGATCGAGGAGCTGGGCATCGGCATGATGACCGCCAATAACCGCGAACAGCACCAGACGGCGTTTACCGTCTCGATCGAGGCGCGCGAAGGCGTGACGACGGGCATTTCGGCGGCCGACCGCGCGCGCACCGTTGCGGTCGCGATCGACCGGTCCAAGGGTCCGGACGACATCGTCACGCCGGGCCATGTCTTTCCGCTTCAGGCGCGCAATGGCGGCGTGCTGGTGCGCGCGGGCCATACCGAGGCGGCGGTCGATGTCTCGCGGCTGGCGGGGCTCAATCCGTCCGGCGTTATCTGCGAGATCATGAAAGACGACGGCGAAATGGCGCGGCTCGACGACCTGATCGGTTTTGCCCACAAACATGGCATGAAAATCGGCACAATCCGCGATCTCATGGCCTATCGCCTGCGCCACGACCATTTGGTGGAAAAGCGCGCCGAAGCCGATTTCCAGAGCGAATATGGCGGCGCATGGAAAGCGATCAGCTATTTCAATACCGCCACCGAAACCGAGCAGGTGGTGCTGCAAAAAGGCCATATCGATCCCGACAAACCCACATTGGTGCGAATGCACGCGCTGTCGGTCTTCAACGACGTGTTCGCCGCCGCCAATCCGCAATCGGGCATGATGGTGCAGTCGATGAAAATCATCGCCGAGGAAGGCGCGGGCGTGATCGTGATGATCAACCAGCCCGGTTCGGCCGCGCTGACGTCGCAGGTACGACGGCTGGCCGGCGAGAAAGGCCCGCCGATGGACCAGCTGCGCGATTATGGCGTGGGCGCACAAGTGCTCACCGAACTGGGCGTGCACGACATGACATTGCTTACCAATACCAGCCACGACCTGGTCGGGCTGGACGCCTATGGCCTGCGTATCGTAGGGCAGAAATCCGTACCGACGGGCGACGCCCGCACATAAAAAGAGGACAAGAACATGGCCCATTTCCTGATCGTGGAAGCACGGTTTTACGACGATCTGAACGACATGCTGATCGCAGGCGCGCGCGCCACGCTGGAGCAGGCGGGGCATAGCCATGAGACGGTGACTGTTCCCGGCGCGCTGGAAGTGCCCGCCGCGATATCGCTCGCGATCGATACGCAAAAATATGATGGTTATGTCGCACTCGGCGTGATTATCCGCGGCGAAACCTATCATTTCGAGATTGTCTCAAACGAAAGCGCACGCGGCATCATGGCGCTGACGCTCGACGGCGCGCCCATCGGCAACGGCATATTGACCGTCGAAAACGAAGCGCAGGCTTTGGCGCGTGCCGACAAGACGCAAAAGAACAAGGGCGGCGAAGCGGCGGTCGCGGCGATGGAAATGCTCAAGCTTGCCGACAAATTCTCGGCCGGTTGAGCAAACAAGCCGCTTGCACTTTCGCGTGCAGCCCATAAAGTTTCGCATTAGACCGCCAGAGTAAAGGGCGGCAAGGGAGCGGAACCGGATGGCGGAACAAAACATACTGGTGATCGACGAGGGCACGACATCGACCCGCGCGATGCTGTTCGCGCTGGACGGCACTGTTCTGGGGTCGGCGCAGCGCGATCTGAAACAGCATTATCGTGGCCTAGGTCTGGTCGAACATGATGCCGCGGAAATCTGGCAGGCCACGCTGGAATGTGCGCAGGCCATGGTGAAAGCGGCGGGCGGCGCGGACCGTATTGCGGCCATCGGCATTACCAACCAGCGCGAAACGGTCATATTCTGGGACCGCCGCACCGGCGAACCGCTCGTGCCCGCGATCGTGTGGCAGGACCGGCGCACGGCGGAGGCCTGCAACGCTTTGCAAGCGGCGGGCCATGAAGCGATGGTGCAGGCCAGGAGCGGTCTGCTGCTCGATCCCTATTTTTCCGGTAGCAAGATCCGCTGGGCGCTTGATAACTGGCCGCAGCTGAAAGCGGCGGGCGAACATCTCGCGGTTGGTACGGTGGAAAGCTATCTCGTCTACCGGCTGACGCTGCGGGACGGTCAGGGCGTCCACGTCACCGATGCCAGCAATGCATCGCGCACCGCGCTGATGGACATATCCACCGGTGGGTGGGATGCCGAATTGTGCGCTCTGTTCGGCGTGCCGCAAGATATCCTGCCGGCCATCGTCGATTGCGCGGGCGATATCGGGGCCACTGCGCCGGATCTGTTCGGTGGCGCGATTCCCATTTGCGGCATGGCCGGCGACCAGCAGGCGGCGACGATCGGGCAGGCGTGTCTTGCCAAAGGCCAGACCAAATCCACTTACGGCACCGGTGCCTTTGTCCTGACCAACGCGGGCGATACCATGCCGGTGTCGCAAAACCGCTTGCTGTCGACCATCTTGTTTCAGCTGAATGGCCAACGCACCTACGCGCTCGAAGGATCGGTCTTCGTCGCAGGATCGCTGGTAGAATGGCTGCGCGACGAGCTCGGCCTGCTGGAAAGCGCCGCGCAGACCGAGGAACTCGCGCGCTCCATGGACGATAATGGCGGCGTCTATCTGGTCCCGGCTCTGTCCGGCTTGGGCGCGCCGCATTGGCGCAGCGATGCGCGGGCCTCGATTACGGGGCTCAGCTTTGCCACTACCAAGGCGCATGTTGCGCGCGCCGCGCTCGAGGCCATGGCCTATCAAACCTATGACCTGAAATCGGCATTTGGCGCCGACGGGGCCGATTGGGCGGAACTGCGTATCGATGGCGGGATGACCCGCAACGACTGGATGGCGCAGGATCTGGCCGACATATTGGACGTGCCGGTCGAGCGACCCGAATTTACCGAAACCACGGCGCTGGGTGCCGCCATGCTCGCCGCGGTCGGTTCCGGACATTATAAAACTCTGGCCGATGCCGCGACCATGCGCGGACCCGTGACCGGATTTGCGCCCCATATCGAGAGCGGCGCTCGCGCGAACCGGCTTGCGGGCTGGCATCGGGCGCTAGCCCGCAATCTGGACTAGCGCGCATATACCCGACGTGGGTTATGCGGGATTCCGGTTCAGGCCGCCTTGTACAGCGTCTCGCCATTGTCGGCCATTTTGCGGAACGATCCCGGCGGCGTAAAACGCTTGCCGTAACGCTGTGCCAGACTGTCGGTATTGCGCACGAAATTATCCATGCCGATCGTGTCGATATAGCTCATCGGACCGCCGGTATAGGGCGCAAAACCCCATCCGAAAATTGCGCCGAGATCGGCGGATTGCGGATCGCTCACGACCTGTTCGTCATAACATTGCGCGGTGGCGATCAGCTGGATATAGAGCAGGCGTTCCTTGACTTCTTCGACCGAAGGCTGGTCGTTTGAAAGCGGGTAATGGTCGGCCATGCCCTTCCACAACAGCTGGCGCTCGCCCTTGTCGTCATAGTCATAGAATCCCTTGCCGAAACGGCGGCCCGACCGGCCGAGTTTATTGACCATCAGGTCCATGAAATCCTCGGTGCCATTGTCGACATAGGCATCGCCCAGTTCCTGCTTGGTCGATTGCAACACATCATAGCCAAGCTTGAGCGTGGTCTCGTCGAGCAAAGCGAGCGGCCCGATCGGCATGCCCAGATCCTTGGCCGCATTCTCGATCAAAGCGGGTTTCACGCCTTCGGTGACCATCAGCATCGCCTCGTTCATATAAGGCGGGAATACGCGGTTGGTGAAAAAGCCGCGCACGTCCTTCACGACGATCGGCGTCTTGCGGATTTTGGCGTTATAATCGAATGCCGCCGCCAGCGCGCGGTCGCCGGTTTTTTCGCCGGGGATGATTTCGATCAGCGGCATTTTTTCGACCGGCGAGAAAAAATGCAGTCCGATAAACTGGTCGGGGCGCTCCGAATTTTTCGCAAGACCGCTGATCGGCAGCGTCGAGGTGTTGGACGCGAAAATCACATCCTTGCTGATCACCGCTTCGGTTTTCTGGATCACGTCTTTCTTGACATCGGGGTTTTCGAACACCGCCTCGATGATCAGGTCGACATCCTTCAAATCGTTATAGTCAGTCGTCGGCGTGATGCGGGCCATGAAAGCATCGGCTTTCTCCTGGCTCATCTTGCCGCGCTGGACGCCCTTGTCGACGATCTTCTGGCTATAGGCGACGGCCTTGGCTGCTTCTTCCTCGCTGCGGTCGAGCACGATAACGTTCATGCCCCCCTTGGCCGTTACATGCGTGATGCCGCTGCCCATCAGGCCCGCGCCCAGGACGCCGACCGTCTTGATCTCGAGCTTGGGCACGCCTTCGGGACGCGCCGCGCCTTTTTCGGCGGCCTGCTTGTTGATGAACAAGGTGCGGATCATGTTCTTAGATTGCGGATCGGCCATCAGTTTCATGAAATATTTGGTTTCGATGCGGATCGCGGTATCGAACGGTACGATCGAGCCTTCATAGAGGCAGGACATGATCGCCTGCACCGCGTTGTAATTGTGATAGGTCTGTTTTTGCGCCATCGCGTTCGCGCCGACGAAGAACTGCGCCGCGCGGGGATCCATCGCGCCGCCGCCGCCGGGGAATTTGAAACCGGGCTTGTCCCAGGGCGCGGTCGCGGTCTTGTTGGCCTTGACCCAGTCCTTGGCCTTAGTGACGACGTCATCCGCGGGCACGACATCATGCACGAAACCTTGTGCCAGCGCGGTGGCGGGATTGACAGGCTTGCCCATCATCGCGATCATGGCGGCGTTCTGCAGACCGATCAGGCGGGGCAGGCGCTGCGTTCCGCCGGCACCGGGAAGCAGGCCGACCTGCACTTCGGGCAGACCGAGCTGGATTTTCGGATTGTCGGCACAGACGCGGTAATGGCAGGCGAGCGCGAGTTCCAGACCGCCGCCCAGCGCGAGGCCGCCCAACGCGCAGGCTACGGGCTTGGCGGCCTTGCCCTCTTTCGCGATCTGCTTGGCGGTATAGCCGCCGGTTTCCATCTTGCGCAGCACGCGGTTCAAGGTGAAGGCCTGATCGAAAGCAGAACCTTCTCCGCCGCCAGCCGAGCCGCTGCCAAGCATGGTCAGGTCGGCACCAGCGAGAAAACCGGAATCCTTGCCCGATGTAATCACCGCGCCCTTCATCTCGTCATTGCTCGTAAAATCGTCGACGAACGTTTCGAATTCGGCGATCAGGTCGCCATTCCATACATTCATCGATTTGCCGGGCAGGTCGATCGTCACCAGCGCGATGCCGTCATTGTCCACGTCGACGGTGAAAGTTTTATAGGTCATATCAAATCCTTAATTTTGTCGTTGCGGCGGCGTTTATACGCGCTCGATAATGGTGGCGGTGCCCATTCCAGCACCGATGCACAAGGTGATCAGCGCGGTTTCCTTGTCGGCGCGCTCCATTTCGTCGAGCACGGTGCCCAATATCATCGCGCCGGTCGCGCCGAGCGGGTGGCCCATAGCAATCGCGCCGCCATTGACGTTGATGTCGCCATGATCGATGTCGAGCGCCTGCATGAAACGCAGCACGACGGCGGCAAACGCCTCGTTCAGTTCCCAGATATCGATATCGCTCTTTGTCATGCCCGCGCGTTTTAGCGCTTTTTCGGCGGCAAATTCAGGGCCGGTCAGCATGATCGTCGGCTCGCTGCCGATCGAGGCCATCGAACGGAACCGCGCACGCGGCTTCATGTCGATGCGTTTCCCGGCTTCGGTGTTGCCGATCAGCACCGCCGCCGCGCCGTCGACGATGCCCGACGAGTTGCCGGCATGGTGGACGTGGTTGATCTTCTCGAGCTCGGGATAGCGTTGCAGCGCGAGGCTGTCAAAACCGGGCATCATTTCGCCCATGCCCTGGAATGCGGGGGAGAGCGCACCGAGCGATTGCATGTCGGTTTGCGGACGCATCAGCTCGTCATGGTCGAGCACGACTTCGCCGATCACGTCGCGGACAGGTATGATCGATTTCTTGAAGCGGCCTTCATCCCAAGCGGTCTTCGCACGCTTCTGGCTCTCGACGGCATAGGCGTCGACATCGTCGCGGCTGAACCCGTATTTGGTGGCGATCAGGTCGGCCGATATGCCCTGCGGCACGAAATAGCTTTTGAACGCGGTTTCGGGATCGGTCGGCCATGCGCCGCCATCGCTGCCCATCGGCACGCGACTCATCGATTCGACGCCGCCGCCGATCACCAGATCGGCTTCGCCCGACATGATCTTGGCCGCCGCGATATTGGAGGCTTCGAGGCCGGAGCCGCAGAAGCGGTTGACCTGAATTCCCGCGGTCGTGTCGGGATAATCCGCATTGACCACGGCCGTGCGTGTGATGACCGCGCCCTGTTCGCCCACCGGAGAAACGCAACCGAAAGCGACGTCCTCGATTTCCTTACCGTCAATATTATTGCGGTCGCGGATGGTTGCCAGCACCTGTGTCGCAAGCTGCACAGGCGTTATTTCATGCAGCGCGCCATCGGTCCGGCCCTTGCCGCGCGGCGTGCGGATGGCGTCGTAGATAAAGGCTTCGGTCATGGGTATCTCCTGAACTTTCTTTTCTGTAAGCTGTAAAGCAAATATAGGATGGAAGCGGCCAAGTTCCAGCCGACGTGACAATGTTATGCCGTGCTCGCCGACACATTTAACCGCTCGATTAAATATCATAAATAGCTAGCTGATTGTGCGGTGCACCACAAGTAGAGAATTGTCGTTAAGGCACTGCGATCTTGGCATGGAGAGGGCTGGTGTGATGCAATTGCGGCCATTGCTTGCAAAAGCCGCTATTGAACCCATGTTAAGAAGTATCAATCATTTCACAAGGTCGGACAATATGTGATCCGGCAAGAGACGGGCTTATATGAAATTGGCAATAATCGGCGCGGGTATGGCAGGGCTGACATGCGGGACGCGGCTTTGCGAACTGGGTCATGACGTGACCTTGTTCGACAAGGGGCGGGGTCCCGGCGGGCGGATGGCGACACGGCGCGTCGAAACCGAAAAGGGCATGGCGGTTTTCGATCATGGCGCACAGTTTTTCCGTGCCGTCAGCCTGTCCTTCGCGGCGCAGGTGCACAAATGGATACAGGCGCGGCACGTCGCCACATGGCCAGCGCTCGGCCGCGACGCCTATGTCGGCATACCGGCCATGAATGCGCCGCTCAAAGCCATGGCCCAGGAGCTTGACGTGCACTGGAGCGCGCGGATCGACGCCATCCACCGCAAGGAGGGGGACTGGGCACTGGAAGGCGAAAAAGTCAGCGACGCGCAAGTGTTCGAAGGCGTTATCATTGCCGTGCCGGCCGAACAGGCGGGGCCTTTGCTGCAATCGCACGATGCCGCCATGACGCGCACCGCAATGGCAGTGCGGTCACACGCATGCTGGACCGTGATGGCCGCATTTCCTGAACGGCTTGATATACAGGGCGACTTATTGCGCGATCCGCTGGGCGACTCGAGCGGGCTTGCATGGGCCGCGCGCAACAGCAGCAAACCCAAACGCAGCGGCCCCGATAGCTGGCTGCTGCAGGCCAGCGACGACTGGAGTGTGATGAACTTGGAGCATAGCGCCGATTTCGTCATGACAGAGCTGATGGCCGAATTCGAAAAGGCGGCGCAGTTCAAACTGCCGGAAGCGTTGTCGGTAACGGCGCACCGCTGGCGCTATTCGCAGCCGGTCAACGCGCGCAAAGTGCAGAACCTGTGGGATGTCCGCACCGGTTTGGGCGCATGCGGCGACTGGCTATGCGGACCCAAGGTGGAAGATGCGTGGATTTCGGGAATGAGCCTGGCCAAGGCGATCGGCGCGGCCTGAACTATACGGTGTCTGCTAGTTCCGGGACGCAGATACGCGCCTATTGGCCCGGTCGGGCTTCAATCCCTTTGGCGATGAAATCATTGCATTCGCACGCCACCTGCTCCGGACTCCGATCGTTCGACCATATGCCATAACGCAAACCCAGAAACACGTTCATACCCATAATGGCCCAGCTGTGCAGCTCGCTGACGTCTGCGCGCACCTCACCGGCTTTCGCGCCTTTTTGCAAGCGATCAAGGATCCTGCCCGCTGTGCTGGTATAATGGTTGCGAAAGCTGTCAGGATCGACAAATTCGGCTTCGTCGATAATGCGGTATATCTCCTTGTGCTCGCGCGTGAATTCCAGAAATCCCTGCAGCGCCATACGTTCGCGCGACAGTGCATCGGGCGCGCTTTCCATCGCGGCGGCGGCATGGATACCGACTTGCCGCGACATGTCCGCGACCAGCGCGCGGAAAATCGAATCCTTTGACGTATAATAGGTGTAGAAACTGCCCAGCGCCATACAGGCGCGCGTGGTGATGCTGACAATGGATGCGTCATGATAGCCTTTTTCGCCGAATTCGAGCGCCGCGGCATCGAGCAATTTGCGCTGCGTCTTGCGGCCGCGGTCCGTGCGCGGAATGGTGGCGTTTTTCGCCACTGTTTTTTTTGCTACCATATCCTGCCCCTGTATTGCATTGACCACTTTATCCGATTGCGGCCTTGCCTCCGCAAAACTTTTTTGTATCGATATGCATCCTATAGTTGAAAGTTGGTTCAACTTTCAATACAGAAGAATCATTCATTGTACGGAAAGTTCCGGCAATCTGATTCAGGAGAGGATAAATCATGAAAATACATGGAAAATTAAGATTTAGCTTTATGACGGCCAGTGCTGTTGTGGCCGTTGCCACAACCTTGTCGCTGCCCGCCTATGCGCAGGACCAGGCGGGGACTGCGCCGGAAGTCAGCAGCCGAGCCGACGAAAATATCATTATCGTGACGGCGCGGCGGCGCGAGGAAAGCCTGCAGGATGTGCCGGTCGCGATTACCGCCTTTTCCGGCGCGGAACTGGAGCGCGGCGGCGCAGTCGATATTACCGATGTGGCGCAGGTGACGCCCAACACGACGCTGGAACCCTCGCGCGGTACCAATTCCACGCTGACGGCATTCATACGCGGTGTGGGACAACAGGACCCGGTCGCCGGTTTCGAGGCTGGCGTGGGCATTTATCTGGACGACATTTATCTCAACCGCCCGCAGGCTGCCGTGCTAGATATCTATGACGTCGAGCGGGTCGAGGTGCTGCGCGGGCCACAGGGTACTTTGTATGGGCGCAATACGATCGGCGGGGCGATCAAATATGTGACGAGGCGTTTGCCGCAGGATTTCAGCCTGAAGGTACGCGGCACGTATGGCACCTACGACCTGGCCGAGGGCGTGATCACCGCCTCCGCGCCGATTACCGACATTGTCCGCGTCGGCGGATCTTTTGCCCGTCTGTCACGCGGCGGTTTCGGTGACAATCTCAATCTCGGCATCGAAAATTATAACAAGGATATTTACGCGGGCCGTGCCAGCGTGGAACTGGGCGGTTATGGCGAGCCGGTATTCATTCGTATCACCGGCGATTATACCCGCGACAAGTCCAATCCGCGCAACGGCCACCGGCTGATACCCGGCCGGATATCGGGTGCTCCGGTGCTCGACAATGAATATGACACGCGCGCCGGGCTCAATCAGCCCGAACAGGATATCGAGGCGTACGGGCTGGCCATGTCCGCCGAAGTCAATCTGAGCGACAGCTTTACGCTGCGCTCGATCAGCGCGTGGCGCAAGGACGAAAGCTTCACACCGATTGATTTCGACGCGCTGCCCGTCAACGATGTCGACGTGCCCGCCGTGTACAGAAACGAACAGATCAGCCAGGAATTCCAGCTGCTATACAATCGCGGCCCGCTTAACGGGCTGGTCGGTTTTTATTATCTCGATGCCAATGCGGTCACGCAATTCGACGTTATCTTGGGCCCTACGGGGGCTTTGCTAAACCTTCCGGGGCTCAATTCCTATACGGCGGGCGAGGTCGATACCAGCACGTGGTCTGTGTTCGGCGATTTCTCGTATGATATCGGCGAGATGCTTTCGGTTTCAGTGGGCGGACGCTATACCCATGACGAACGACAATCGGATATCGTGCGGCAAACCAAGCTGTTCGGATTGTCACCGCAATTTGGCGGCAGCGCGGTGGTGATCGCCACGGCCACAAATTTCAGCGGCGAGGCAACCTTTACCGATTTCACACCGCGCGCCTCGGTCAGCTTTAAACCATCGCAGGATCACCTGCTTTATGCGTCCTATGCCGAAGGATTCAAGGGCGGCGGGTTCGATCCGCGCGGCAATGCCACGATCGCACCGGATAGCGACGGCAACGGCGTACGCAACTATCAGGAAATTTACGACTTCTTCCTGTTCCAGCCCGAAAGCGTAGACAGCTACGAACTAGGATATAAAGGCACGTTTATGGACGGGGATGCGCGCATTGCGCTGACCGGGTTCTATGGCGATTACAAGGACGTGCAAATTCCTGGCTCCGTAGGTGTGGATGCCAACGGGGATGGCATATTCGAAAGTTTCGCCGGCGTCACCACCAATGCTGCCAAGGCGCGATTCAAGGGGATAGAGGCCGAAGCGTTTGTTCGCTTCGCCCGCGATTTCGCCGGTGCCGGTTCCGACGTCGTATTTTCCGGGACGCTGGGGTATATTGACGGCGAGTATCGCGAATATATTGTGAACGGTGTCGATATCTCCGGTCAGCGGGCGATCCAGAATACGCCCGAATGGACCGCATCGGGCACATTAGGCGGCAATATTCCGGTAGCTGCGGGCAATGTCTATGCCGGTGCTACGGTCAGTTACCGCAGCAAAACCAACCAATTCGAAATCCCCAGTCCGTTTCTCGATCAACCCGGCTATACGTTGTTTGATGCCAATATCATGTGGACATCCGATGACGACCGTTTCTCGCTTGGCCTGCATGGCAAGAACCTGTTCGACAAACGGTATATCACGTCGGGATATCAGTTCGCCAATGTCGGTGCGAACGGCGCGATCACGCCGACGCTGGGCACCGAAGGTGTGATCACCGCTTTCTATGGCAATCCGCGACAGGTATTCCTGACCGCTGGTTTCAAATACTAACGGGCCACCTATAATCCATATTTCAGTATCGCCACCCGGCTTCGGCACGCCGGGTGGCTTTTATTTCCGTTAGGAAAACGAATTTGCGCCAATCATGTGCGGCTCCTGTCGGCGCAGGCTGACGGGATATCTTGCCAGTTTTGCAGTGATGGAAGGACCCTTGACCGACATCACCTGGGATCGGGATACCAGCTTGTGTCCAGACCGGTGAAACGATCGGTGAAAAAGGCCTCGTCTACCAGCGTTTCGAGTTCGAGAATATGCAGCGTTCTGCCTTCTCTTCGGATCAGGTTGCGACTTTCCATTTTTCCGAACAGTCTGCTTACATGAACATTGGTCACGCCGATGGCGTCGCCAATATCCGTCTGCGTGAGTTTCATTTCGAAGCTCCGGTCGATATCCGAATTCGTTACTCTCAAACGAAAATAGATTTCAAGTATCAGTCCCGCTAACTTGCCTTCGCCCGTGCATCGTCCCAGACATTTCAGCCGATCGCTCAGCGTGACATTTTCGAGCATTCCCAGTGAGTAGAATAAAGCTGAGAGCCGGGGATGTTCCTCGAAAATCTTGCCGAGCGCCTTTTTGGGAAGGCGGCACAGTTCGCTGTCCGTACCGCATACGATAGTTGCCGAGGCGTTGGCAAAGGCGATGCTGGGCATCCCCGCAACATCGCCAGGATAGTAAATTTGCAATATCTGCCGGGTGCCGTTCGCAAGGGCATTGCTGGCGTGCAACCAGCCCGATTTGACAGTATACAGCCTGTCGGCACCATCCCCTTCTTCGGTCACCACTTGCCCGGCCCGATAATGTTTCGAATCCTCCTCAAAAACGGCCAGCGCAGTTTTTTCGCCTTCCGTAAGATCGAGAAAGTGGCTGAACTTGGTGACGAAACAGGAATCTGACATGAGAGCGGTCTATCCAATATTATAATATGCCAGAAGCAGTGACGTTTAGGCATAGCGATGTGCATCCGCACTACCATACGTTCATGAACGCACGTTAGCATAAACTTTGCCGACTGGTGATGGCTGTTCCTTATTCCCAACAACCGAACCATATGCGAAGTTTCCATGATGCGGAGCGGTGCTTTCTTGATCAGTTATCCAGGCAGGCCGCGGCATGGACGAAAAGGCCGAACGCGCTGCACACAGATGGGATACATCTTTGCCATTTTTGAATATAAGCATCGATGGACACAGCGCACGACTAAATGAAGGAAAACGGCATGGCGGACCGGGCATCTGCAAACACACCCGTTTTGGGAGCCATCGAAGCGGGCGGCACGAAATTTGTCGTGGCGGTCGGAAATGGGCATGACATAATAGTCGACCGGGTTTCGATTCCCACCACCACACCCGCAGAAACTCTGGACACGGTCGTCAAATGGCTGCGGGGTCACGATCCGGTAGATGCGGTCGGAATATCCTGTTTCGGCCCCGTCGATCTCGATCCGGGGTCGCCAGAATGGGGACATATAACCGCGACGACCAAGCCGCACTGGAGCAATACCGATATTGCCGGAATAATCGGGGCGGCCATGGCGTGCCCCGTTGGTTTTGATACGGACGTGAATGGTGCCGCGCTTGGGGAATATGCTTATGGAGCCGCGCGGGGCTGCAATGTCGCAATCTATATCACGGTCGGCACGGGGATTGGCGGCGGCGCAATCGTGGACGGCAAAGTGGTGTATGGATCCGGCCATCCCGAGATGGGGCATATCCCCATTGTAAGGCATCCGGCGGATGGGGAATATCCCGGCTGTTGTCCGTTTCACGGCGATTGCCTGGAAGGACTGGCATCGGGTCCCGCGATCGAGCAGCGCTGGGGCAAGACCCTCTCGCAAATGGGAAGGAACAGTGCGGCGATAGAAGTTATTGCCGACTATATCGCCCAATTGTGCATCACGCTGGTTGCGCTCTATGCTCCCCAGCGCATCGTGATCGGCGGCGGGGTGCTGCAAGCCCCCGGATTACTCGACCATATCCGCGCCTCTACCCGGCGGCGTTCCGGCGCCTACTGGGATCTGGACGAAACTCATTTGATCGTCGCGCCGGCCCTCGCGGACCTGTCGGGCATAGCCGGCGCATTTATGCTGGCCCAAGCGCAAATCAGCAGCGAGCGTTGATGGCCCATGGGCATGCGCCTACCGATATTATGGGAAGTGCGAACAGTTTGCAGAATTTTCAAGAATTTGTGCCCGGCCTGCACCACTCTGTGACCACATTCAGTGTTAAGCGCGCCAGGACAGCCGCAAATGCCGGGCTGTGACGAGAGCACTCGCAAGCCATTGCTCTTAGTATGACATTCAAAGACTGTCTGGTGCGGCCGAGAAGACTCGAACTTCCACGGGATTATCTCCCACAGCGACCTCAACGCTGCGCGTCTACCAATTCCGCCACGGCCGCATGTCCATGTGGGTAGGGGCGTGCCATTAGCAAAGGCGGGGAAGCGGCGCAATATCTATTGTCGCGTTAATAGGGGAGCAGGCATCGTCCCGTTCTAGAGCATTACGAATATGCCTGTGTATCTACCTATGGTGCAGGTCGTTGAAACGGACTGGTAATCATAAAAAAAGCTTGGCAAGGTTGGGTAAGACCCTCTTACCTGCCGCTATGGCAATCGCTTCAACTCTTGCCTCCCTTATGCTGACAGGTGCTACCGTGCCGGTCGGTGACAGGATGGTATCCGTTCGCAGTGAGCCCGTCCGCAGCTCGGTCGAAGTGCGCGTACGGATTTTGAAAGCTATTACGGTTCGCTCATCCGGCGGGTTGGACCGGGATTCCGCAACTTCGCTTTTACAGCAATCCGACCGTTCGGTCTCGCCCACCCCAACCGGGCAGAGCCTCGCCGAATTTATTTAGCATGCACCTTGCTGTCAGGTTTGCGGGGCCCAGCCAATTTCGGCGGCAACGGCCGCTTTGGGTATATCGATCACCGCTTCGCGAAAATTGACGCGTTCGCCCGGCCCTAGCGTATCCACCGGCGGGCGCAGGATGAAATCATAAACGATCGTATCGCGCGTATTGCGCAGGACAACGCGCATGTCGGGGATTTTCTGTGTCGTGGTGCCGGTATTGACCACCGTACCGCTGGCCGCGAAAAACTCGGTGCCGTTGGGCAGCGTCCGGCGTTCCTGCTTGTCCGCCGGAAATTCGATGATCAGTTCGGGTTCGCGTTCGGCAAATGTCATCTCGCTGCCACCGGCCCAGCCCGGCAGCCCGAACGCATAGAGATAGCCCAGAATGCCGGCAGAAAGCAGCGCGAACGCAAAAGCGACGCGGGTCCATATTTTGCCCCAGTTGCGGCGTTGCCCAAATGGAGGCGCATGCGCGAACTGGCTGTGCGGCGGTTCCCGCGGCGTCGCGGGTGCCGTGGCGGTTCTTTTATCATCGAACGCTTTAAGCGGGGAGGCGGGTATATCGGCTGGTTTTTCGGCACGCGGGCGAGGCGCACCGGTTGGCGGCGGCACAGGCCGCGGCGACGCCGTTGCGGCCGGACGGGAGCGCGGAGGGGCGGATGAAGCCGGTTCGGGCGACGCCGCATCCTCTGCCGGCAATTCAAGCGCAGGGGCATTTTGAAACCAGCTATGCTTGCATTTCGCACAGCGCACGGTGCGTCCGTCCATACCCAGTGCAGTGTCGGGAACGGCATAGCGGGTTTTGCATGCGGGACAGGCTATAATCATGACGTCACTCTAAACACGGCTGCCCCTTTTCTGGCAAGTCCCTAAGCGACAAATGACACGATCGCCGGGTTCGTCGCTGGGGATAATTGCTCTTTATCGCGAACGCAAAACCACCTAACGTCCGGCGCGATGGACAGCATTGTGCAATTTGAAAATGTCGGCCTGCGCTATGGCACGGGTACGGAAACGCTGTCCGACATTAGTTTCACCCTGTTTCCGGGGAGTTTCTATTTTCTGACCGGTGCTTCGGGAGCCGGCAAGACGTCATTATTGCGGCTGCTTTTTCTGGCCCAGCGACCCAGTCGCGGTCTGATCAGATTGTTCGGGACCGATGCCGTGACGCTGCCGCGCGAGCGCCTGCCCGGGTTTCGTCGCCGGATCGGCGTGGTATTCCAGGATTTCCGGCTCGTGCCCCATTTGTCCGCATTCGATAACATCGCGTTGCCGCTGCGCGTGGCGGGAATGAGCGAAAAGGAATTACGGATCCCCGTACAGGAAATGATCGACTGGGTCGGGATCGAGCATCGTGCCAGCGCGCGTCCGGCCACACTTTCGGGCGGAGAGCAGCAGCGCGTGGCCATTGCCAGGGCCGTGATCGCGCGGCCCGACCTATTGGTCGCCGACGAGCCGACCGGCAATGTCGATCCCGAAATGGCGGTGCGGTTGCTGCGCCTGTTCGAGGCGCTTAACCGGCTCGGCACGACGATCGTGGTGGCGACGCACGATATCAATTTGCTGGGCCGCGTCCGCAATGCACACATGATGCGGCTCGACAAGGGCAAGCTGTCCGATCCGACCGGCGCGCTGCGCTATCCTCCCAAACCGTCCGACGAGCAGGGCTGGGCCAGATAGTCATGGCCGCTCGCCCAAAATACCGCAAACAGGATAAAAGCCTGATTCCTGAAGGCCGTCTCACCGGTCCGATGCCCTGGGTGATCGCAATTATGATGTTATTGACCATTCTGGCGGCGGCGGGCGGACTCGCGCTGCGGGCTTCCGCGGTCCAGGTCAATGCCGATCTGGCGGGCCGCGTCACCGTACAGATTGTCGAAGCCAATCCCGATTTGCGGAGCGCGCAAAGCATTGCCGCCGCACAGGCTCTTGACCAGTCGCGGCTGGTGCGCACCATCGAAACCGTTTCGGACGAAGAGGTCGAACAATTGCTGGCCCCCTGGATCGGCTCCGAAGGATTTGACAGTTCGATACCGATCCCTGCGCTGATCGACATTGACCTTAATGGGCCCGCCAATGAAACCAACCTGGACGAATTGCGCGACCTGCTGGTAGATATTGCACCGGCGGCGCGGGTCGACGCGCATGGCGACTGGTTGAAACCGTTATTCGCGTTGCTGGCCTCACTGCAATATCTGGCACTTGCCTTGGTATTGCTTCTGGCATTCGCCACGTCCGCGGCGGTATTGCTCTCGGCGCGCAGTTCGCTCAACACACATGGCGAGACGATTAACGTTCTTCACCTGCTGGGTGCAACCGATGCGCAGATAACCCGCCTGTTTCAGCGCCGCATTGCGCTCGACGCGCTGTTTGGCGGACTGGTCGGCTTGCTTGCCGCGGTTACGGTGCTGCTGCTGATAGCGACGCAGGCGGGCGATATCGGTTCGGGCTTGCTGGAATCGGCCTTGCTGCACTGGTACGACTGGGTCATATTAGGGCTGATACCCTTTGCGGGGATTTTGCTGGCCATGCTGACGGCGCGGCTGACCGTCATGCGTGCTTTACGGAAAATATTGTGATTATAAGATTTTTCTCCTTTCTTCTGCTGGCATGGATGCTGGGTTTCGCGTGGTTTGCCATCGCCCTCCCGCAGCCCATGGGGAGCGATCGCACCGATGCCGTGGTGGTTGTCACAGGCGGTGGCGGGCGGATCGCGCGAGGTTTGCAGGTGCTGGAAAGCGAATGGGCGGCCCGTATGCTGATTTCCGGTGTCGACCGCGAAGTCAAGGCGGCCGAGCTGGCAAAAGAATATAACACGCCGGTGCGGCTATTTGCCTGTTGCATCGACCTGGGCTTTGCCGCCACCGATACGCGCAGCAACGGGCAGGAAGTGGCGGACTGGATCAAGCGAAGCGACTATATGTCGATCAGGCTGGTCACGACAGACTGGCATATGCGCCGGGCGAAATATGAAATCGAACAGGCGCTTCCCGACGAAGTAACCGTGTCTGCCGATGCCGTACAGGGTAAGCCCACGCTGGCCATGCTGTTTCTGGAATACCACAAATATCTGCTCAGCCGCGGCGCCAGTATGGCGAAGATTTAGGGATGCGGCTCACCCATCTCTTTCGGTCGATCCTGTTCGCCATAGTCTTTTATATCGGCTCGGTATTTTTCGTGCTGCTGGCGCTGATCGGACTGATCGGGTCGCAATCGCTCCTGCAAAACTGTGCGCACGGGTGGAGCCGGTATCATGCCGTCTGCGCCCGCATATTCCTGAACGTGCGGGTGCGGATCGATGGCCGGATTACGCAAGAACCGGTCGTCTTTGCGATCAAGCATGAAAGCGCATTCGAGACGATCGAAGTGTTGCGGCAGTTCAGCACACCCGCCGTGGTGGCGAAAAAAGAACTGGCTCGGATCCCTTTCTGGGGCACGGTCGCAACGCATTACGGGATGATCTATGTCGACCGCAATGGCGGCGCGCGCGCGCTGCGCGATATGCTCAAATCGGTAAGGAGCTATATAGCGCAAGGTCGGCCGATCATCATTTTTGCCGAAGGCAGAACCGTCTCGCGCGGTGAGCGGCCACCGCTGGCATCGGGTTTTGCAGGTCTGTATAAAATCGCCGGACTGCCGGTGGTCCCGATTGCGCTCGATAGCGGCCTGGTCAGTCCGAAGCACAGTTTTATAAAAACGCCCGGCACCATCACGTTCAAGATTGGCGAACAAATACCGGCTGGTCTGCCACGCGCAGAGGTGGAAGCCCGCGTGCATGAAGCGATCAATGCGCTGAATTCGCCTGCCTGATCAGTCGTGGCTGCGTCCGAAATCGGGCGCGGCGTCATCCTGCCCCTCTTCGATGATTTCGCGGCGCACCGCGCGGGTGCGGGAAAACAGCTCTTCCAGCTCGTCGCCTCTGTCCCAGCGGATCGCGCGCTGCAATGCGGACAGATCTTCGGAAAAACGCTGCAGCATCTCGAGCACCGCCTCCTTGTTCGACAGGAACACGTCGCGCCACATGATCGGATCGGACGCGGCGATCCGGGTAAAATCGCGAAAGCCGCCGGCGCTGTATTTAATTACTTCGCTTTGCGTGACGTCTTCCAGGTCGGACGCGGTGCCGACGATGGTATAGGCGATCAGGTGGGGCAAATGGCTGGTAACCGCCAGCACCATGTCGTGATGCGCGGCATCCATCGTTTCGACATTCGCGCCCAGATTTTCCCAGAAGGTAGTCAGTCGGGCGACACTGTCCGCATTGCTGTCGGCATCGGGGGTAAGAATGCACCAGCGTCCTTGGAACAGGCTGGCAAAGCCCGCATCGGGGCCGCTCTTTTCGGTGCCGGCAACCGGGTGGGCGGGGACATGAATATGATCCGGCACGGCCGCGCGCATCGCCGCCAGCACGCTGGCCTTGCATGAGCCGACATCGCTGATGACGGCATCGGCGGCAAGGTGCGGTGCGGCGGCTATCAACACCGCCTCCATCGCGCCCACGGGGACGCACAGGATCACCAAATCCGCCGTGTCGAGATTACGCGTATAGTCTCTATGGACATGGTCGCAGATATCGAGCGCCTTGGCCCGCTCGCATGTATCGGCGTCGGCGTCGAAACCAGATATTTGGATGTCCGGCATGTGCGCCCTGACCGCCCGCGCGATCGAAGAGCCGATCAGGCCGAGGCCGATGATCGCGACATGGCGAAACGAAGCATCGCTCATGCGTTCTGTTCCATGATCCGGCGAAGGGCTGCGGCAAGACCGCGCATATCCTCCTCCGCGCCGATGGTAATGCGCAAGGCATGCGGCAACCCCTGTCCGGGCAGCCAGCGCACGATATAGCCTACTTCCATCAATCCGTTCAGCACGGTCTCGGCTAGCGTGGGGGTGGGAAACAGAACCAGCAGGAAATTGGCGTGCGACGGTACGACTGACAGTCCGTAATTGCCCATCGCTTCGATCTCGCCTGCCAGCCAGGCGCGCCATTTCAGATTATGGTTGCGGGATTTTTCGACAAACTGCTGGTCACCCAGCGCGGCGATCGCCGCGGCCTGCCCGGTCGACGTCACATTGAACGGCCCGCGTATCCGGTTCAGCGTATCGATGATATGCGCCGCGCCGGTGGCCCATCCGATCCGCTCTCCGGCCAGCCCGTAGATTTTGGAAAACGTGCGCGTGACCAGCACATTGTTCTGCGTTTGCGCAAGCTCCAATCCGCCATCGTCATCGCCGCCATCCAGATATTCGGCATAGGCCTGATCGAGCACGAACAGGACATCGGACGGTATGGCGGCGTGTAATCGGGCAACTTCTGCACGGCTGGCCAACGTGCCGGTGGGATTGTTCGGATTGGCGAGAAAGACCACGCGGGTCTGGTCGTTGATACAATTGATCAATGCATCCACATCGGTGGCATAATCCTTGTCCGGGGCGACCACCGGCACCGCGCCGACGCGCCGTGCTGTAATGTCGTATAGAGAAAAACCATATCGCACATAAAGCAGTTCATCCCCGATGCCGGCATAGCCCTGCGCCGCAAGGTAAAGCAATTCACCTGAGCCGGTGCCGCAAACGATATTCGTGGCGTCCAATCCATGTGTTTGCGCCAGAGCATGGCGCAGGGCCGTGGCATCTGGATCGCAATAAATAGCACTGCTATCGGCTGCCATTTCCTGCATCGCCGCACGCGCTTTCGGGCTGTGGCCGAGCGGGTTTTCATTGGCCGAAAGTTTGATGAGCGGGGTGCCATCTGTGTCCGCCGACTTGCCAGGCGTATAGGCGTGTATCGCGCGCACATAGGGTTTGGGTTCGGGGCGGGTTTTGGCGGGTCGCGTCATGGTGGTCCTGGCTTTAGCCGTGCGGCACGCCCCCTGCCAAGAGGTAAAGCGCATTGACACGGAGGGGCTTGGCGGAATAGCGCCGACATTCCATGCAAACCGCCGCCCGCCATAGCCAGACTGCCCCATTGCACGATCCGTTGCCACTCGATTGCGGCAAGCAGCTGGAGGGCGTCGAGATCGCCTATGAAAGCTATGGTGAACTGAACGCCGACAAGAGTAATGCGGTTCTCATTTGCCATGCGCTGACCGGCGATCAATATGTTGCGTCGGCCCATCCCGTGACGGGCAAACCCGGCTGGTGGGCGCGAATGGTTGGAGCCGGCAAGCCGGTCGACACTGACCGCTATCATGTGATCTGTTCCAATGTATTGGGCAGCTGCATGGGATCGACCGGCCCCGCCTCGGTCAATCCGGTTACCGGCCAGCCCTATGCGATGGATTTTCCGGTCATCACCATCGCCGATATGGTGCGCGCGCAGGCGAGGTTGATGGACCATCTGGGCATCGACCGACTGCATGGCGTCATCGGCGGATCGATGGGCGGCATGCAGGTGCTCGGCTGGGCGTCGGACTATCCCGATCGTGTCGGCGCGGCAGTTGTTATCGCATCGGCGGCGCGGCACAGCGCGCAGAATATCGCGTTTCACGAAGTCGGGCGACAGGCGATCATGGCCGACCCCAATTGGCGCGGTGGCAATTATTATAACGCGGGCGATGCGCCTAGCGCGGGGCTCGCCGTGGCGCGGATGGCCGCACACATCACTTATCTATCCGAAGAGGGGCTGACCGAGAAATTCGGTCGGCGTCTGCAGGACCGTGCCGATGGAACGAAGGGGGCCAAGACGTTCGGCTTCGATGCCGATTTCCAGATTGAGAGCTATTTGCGGCATCAGGGCATCAACTTCGTCGAGCGGTTCGACGCCAACAGCTATCTCTATATCACCCGCGCGATGGACTATTTCGATCTGGCCGAGGCAAAGGGCGGACATCTCGCCCATATATTTGCAGGGTCCGACACGCGCTTTTGCCTGATCAGCTTTACCACCGACTGGCTTTATCCCACGGCGGAATCGCGTTCGATCCTGCACGCGCTCAACGCGGCGGGCGCGCATGCCAGCTTTGTCGAACTCGAATCGCCTTTCGGCCATGATGCGTTTCTGCTCGAAAATGCCGGGCTTGAGGCGATCGTGCGCGGGTTCCTGAATAACGGGATCGCGGCGTGACCAGTCTTCGCCCCGACCAGACAATCATTGCTGCCCATGTGCGCGAAGGCACGCGCGTCCTCGATATCGGCTGCGGCGATGGCGCGCTGATGCAGGCGCTGCGCACCCGCAAGAATGTCGATGCGCGCGGTCTCGAGATCGATCCCTCGAAAGTGGCCCAGGCGATGGCACATGGGCTTTCCGTGGCGCAGGGTGACGCCGTGACGGATCTTACCCATTATCCGGACCAAAGCTTCGACTATGCGATATTGAGCCGCACGTTGCAGACGGTGCAGCGCCCCGACCGTGTGCTCGATGAACTGGTGCGGATCGGGCGGCAGGCGTTCGTGAGCTTCCCCAATTTCGCGCACTGGCGCGTGCGCACGTCGCTTTTGATGGGCGGGCGCATGCCGGTGACGCGGCTGATCCCCGAACAATGGTATGACACGCCCAATATCCACCACGTTACGATTGACGATTTCCGCGCGTTGATCGCCGACAAGGGATTGCAGCAGGACGGGCAGTGGTTCCTGTCGGGCGACAAACTGACCGCACGCGGCGCGGCGAACCTGATGGCGGAGCATGCGGTGTTTTTGTTGAGAGCATGACTTGCAATTGACATTGTACAGATAAGAGTACAATGAAGTTTTATGTTGATGGAAAACTTTTCAAAAGCCCGTGCCAATTTAAAGGCGCTGATGGACCGTGTGGTTGCAGATAAGATACCCATGAAGATCACGCGTCAAAACGGGGAAGCCGTCGTCATGGTCTCCGAAAGCGAATGGGCGAGCATGGAGGAGACACTGCATCTGCTGTCTTCGCCAGCCAATGCGAAAGAATTGATGGAATCGATTGCCCAGCTTGATGCGGGCCAAGGTGAAGAACACGAGCTTATCGATCCGTGAATCTGACCTTCTCGGCGAAGGCGTGGAGCCATTACCTTTATTGGCATGATAAAGACCGCAAAACCCTGCAACGCATCAATGCATTGTTACAGGAAACCATGCGGACTCCGTTCAAAGGCGTAGGCAAGCCGGAGCCGCTACGCGACAATCTGAAAGGCTGGTGGTCGCGCCGCATCACGCAGGAACACCGCCTCGTCTACCGCGTGAGCGGCGAAGGCGACGCGCAGGTTCTGGAAGTGGCGCAATGCCGGTATCATTATTGAAGCAATGAATAATGGAGTTAGGAATGTCTCGTTTTCCAAAAGGACAATCAAGCCTGGCAGCCTCAGCCCACGCTGAGAGGATGAGGACCCTCAAGAATAAAGGCAAAGGCTGCAGTTCTGTCGTAATGCTCTGTATTTTTACAGGTTCGATATTACTTGCATACATAATTGACAGCAGTTTTATTTAACGCTCCTTGGTCGCGCTAAACCTGATATCCGGGTTCTTCTCTTCCTGATAGCTGACATCCCAGGCCGATTTCGCGAGAAATACGGTGTCGCCGTCGCGGTCTTTGGCGAGGTTGGCTTGGGCGATGCGCTTGAAGGCCTCCAGCGTGGCTTCTTCGCCGGTGATCCAGCGCGCGGTTTCGAACGGGGCCATTTCCAGCACCGCCTCGACTTTATATTCCGCCGATAGCCGCGAGACCAGCACTTCGAGTTGCAACTGCCCGACCACGCCGACAATCCATTGCGCGCCGATTTCGGGATAGAAAACCTGGATCACGCCCTCTTCGCTGAGGTCGTCGAGCGCCTTGCGCAGCTGCTTGGTCTTGGTCGGGTCTTTCAATATCACGCGGCGGAGGATTTCGGGTGCGAAATTGGGCAGGCCGGTAAAGCGCACGTCGTTCTTTTCCGACAGCGTGTCGCCGACGCGCAGGGTGCCGTGGTTGGGAATGCCGATAATATCGCCGGGAAACGCCTGATCGGCAATTTCGCGATCCTGCGCAAAGAACAGGATCGGCGAGTGCACCGCGATCGGTTTGCCATGCCCGCTGGGGGTGAGTTTCATGCCGCGTTTGAACGTGCCCGAACACAGCCGCATGAACGCGATGCGATCGCGGTGCATCGGGTCCATATTGGCCTGCACCTTGAAGATAAAGCCGGTGACGTCGCCACGTTCGGGGCCGATATCGTGCGGCTCGGCCGGTTGCGGCCGCGGCGGCGGGGCGTGCGCGGCAATCGCGTCGATCAGCGACACGATCCCGAATTCCTTGAGCGCCGAGCCGAAATAAACCGGGGTCAGATCGCCGCTACGATAGGCCTCCAGGTCGAATTGCGGATAGCCTTGGCGCGCCAGTTCGCCTTCTTCGGTCAGCCGCGCCAGTGCGCCTTGCGACAGCACGTCCGCCAGTTTCGGATCGTCCAGACCGCTAAACGGCTTCGCGTCGCCCAGATATTCCTTGCTGGGGCCGGTGGGCTGCGCCAGCGTGTCGGTGGCGAAATCGTACACCCCCTCGAACTGCCCGCCCATGCCGGTGGGCCAGGCCATCGGACAGACGTCGAGCGCGAGCATATCGGCGACTTCGTCCATCAATTCGAACGGATCGCGGCCCTCGCGGTCGACTTTGTTGATAAAGGTGATGATGGGAACCGAACGCAGGCGGCACACCTCGAACAATTTGCGCGTCTGCGGCTCGATGCCCTTGGCCGCGTCGATCACCATGATCGCGCTGTCGACCGCGGTTAGCGTGCGATAGGTATCTTCGGAAAAATCCTCATGCCCCGGCGTGTCGAGCAAGTTGAATGTAATCATCTCGCCGTCATTGCTGGCCCGTTCGAATGTCATGACCGATGACGTCACTGAAATGCCGCGCTGCTGCTCGATCTTCATCCAGTCCGACCGCGCCCGCCGCGCTTGCCCACGCGCCTTGACCTCTCCCGCCAGATGGATCGCGCCGCCCTGCAGCAACAGCTTTTCCGTGAGTGTTGTTTTACCCGCATCGGGATGCGAGATAATGGCGAATGTGCGCCGGCTCTGGGTTTGGGTGTCGTTGGTCATGCTATTCAATCTATCATTATTGTCATTCCGGACTTGATCCGGAATCCATCTCCCGAGCTTGCGTATCGGTGAAGCGGCGGAAGTTGGATTCCCGCTTTCGCGGGAATGACGGTGTTATTTAACCTCTTAACTCGCCTCCCAGTTTCTTCGCATTCGCCACCACATTATCGGAAATGGCCTGCAATTCCTCCTCGGTGAAGCTTTTGTCGCTTGGCTGCAAAGTCACTTCGATGGCGAGCGATTTCTTGCCCTCCGGCAAATCGCCGCCCGAAAACAGGTCGAACAGGCGGGCATCGACGATCGCTTTCTTGTCCGCGCCTTTGACAGCGCGCACCAGATCGCCTGCCGCCAAACTGTTATCGACGACAAAGGCAAAGTCGCGCGTCACGGCCTGCAGCGCGGGCGGCGCATAGGCGGCGCGCATATGGTTGCCCACCGCTTTTATGGGAATAGCGTCGAGGAAAATCTCCGCGCCCATGACCGCGCCTTTCAGACCGTAGGCCTTGGCGGTTCTGGGATGCAACGTACCATAGGCCGCGAGGATTTTCTTCGGACCGAGCCGCAACGTGCCCGACTGGCCAGGATGATAATGTGCGCCATTCCCGGAATCATCGGGGCCAAAATCCATCAGCTTGTCGGTCGGCGCGCCCGCTGCGCTGAGCAATGCGATCACCTCGGCCTTGATATCATAGGGGTCGAACCGCGCCGACTTGCCATCCTGCCAGCCGCGCGCGCTTTTGTCGCCGCTCAGTACGATGCCGACGGTCGGCTTTTCGTCGCTATGGCCGTTATCTTTGCGAAAGTAGCGCCGCCCAACTTCGAATAGGCGGATGGACCTCGCGCCGCGATCAAGATTGCGTTTGGTGGCCGATAGCAGCCCCGGTAGCAGCGAGGGCCGCATGATCTTCAGTTCTTCGGAAATAGGATTGGCCAGCGTCCAGTCACCGCCGCCGAAAGGCGCGGCTTCGCCCTTAGAAATAAAGCTCCAGTTGACCGCTTCGTTCAGCCCGCGCGCCGCCGCCGACCGGCGTACGCGGCGTTCGGCGAGTTGCATCAATGATGCTGTGGGAGCAGCTACGCCGGGCGCGCGTGGAAGCGGCACCGATGCGATCGCATCGAGCCCGACCATGCGCACTACTTCCTCGACAATATCGGGCGCGCCGATGACGTCACGCCGCCATGACGGTATTTGAATCTCCCAGTTCCCGTCACTCCGGACTTGATCCGGAGTCCAGTTCCCGTCGTTGATACCGGGTGCACGGTCAGAAGTTGGATTCCCGCTTTCGCGAGAATGATGTGTCACTTTAAAACCAAGCGCTTCAAGTATCGCTTGCTGCCGCTTTTCCTCGACCGCGACACCGCCGAGAGTGGTGCACAATGCAGGGTCGTAAGCTATGGTGCACACATCCAGAGGCGGCGTGCCGGCGCGCGCGACCCTGCTGGCGCTGCCGCCGCAATGCTCGAGTACCAGTCTGGTGGCAAGCGCAAGGCCTTTATCCAGAAACGCAGGATCGACGCCGCGTTCGAAACGCTGCCGCGCATCGGAGGTCAGCCCAAGCTTCTGCCCGGCAAGGGCAATATGGTCGGGCGCGAAATAGGCGCATTCGATTAGCACGTCGGTGGTATCGTCCGCCGCGCCCGAATGTTCGCCGCCCATGATGCCGCCGATATCGTGCACATGTTTGTCGTCGGCAATGACAGTGATAGTGTCGTCGAGCGCATATGTCTTGCCGTTGAGCGCGAGCATTTGCTCTCCGGCCTTTGCCTTGCGCGCGGTGAGCGGGCCGGACAGTTTCGCGCGATCATAGACATGCAGCGGACGGCCGAGATCGAGCATGATGTAGTTGGTGATGTCGACCAGCGCGCTGATCGGTTTCTGCCCAATCGCGACCAGCTTGCTCCGCATCCACTCGGACGAAGGACCGTTGGTGATGCCCGATACCGCCTGCGCATAGAAAGCGGGACAGCCTTCGCTATCCTCGATCCGAATGTCAGGTGCCGGGTCGCTGCCTTCAACCGGCTCCAGTGATTTTGCCTTGTATACGTCGGCCAGCGGCTTGAGCGTACCCATCCCGGCGGCGGCCAGATCGCGGGCGATGCCGCGCACGCCCATGCAATCCTGCCGGTTCGGCGTGATCGCCACATCGAGAACGGGATCGTCAATGCCCGCGTAATCGGCAAAGCTCGTTCCCACCGGCGCATCGGCGGGCAGATCGAGTATGCCGTCATGGTCCTCGCCCAGTTCCAGCTCGCGCGCGCTGCACATCATGCCGAAGCTTTCGACGTCGCGGATCTTTGCGGGTTTGAGCGTAAAATCGCTGCCTGGAATATAGGTGCCGGGAGGTCCAAATACGCCGATCATACCGGCGCGTGCATTGGGCGCACCGCACACAACCTGCCACGGTTTTTCGCTGCCATCGTCGACCGACAGCAATTGCAATTTGTCGGCATTGGGATGCGGCGCAGCCGAGACAACTCTGGCCACGCGAAAGTCGCGCAGCTTGTCGGCGGGGTTCTCGATACCTTCCAGCTCAAGCCCGATGGCGGTCAGCTTGTCGGCAATTTCTGTAAGGCTAGCGGCGGTGTCGAGATGCTCCTTGAGCCAGCTTAATGTGAACTTCATGCGCCCACGCCTCCGCTCAGCGTCGGTACGTCGAGCGCGCCGAACCCGTAATGTTTGAGCCAGCGCAGGTCGCCGTCGAAAAACGCGCGCAGATCGTGCATGCCGTATTTCAGCATGGCGAGCCGGTCGATACCGCAGCCGAACGCGAAACCCTGCCATATGTCGGGATCGAGCCCGCAATTCTCGATCACTTTGCGACCCACCATGCCGCTGCCGAGTATCTCCATCCAGCCGCCATTTTCGCTGTTCGGATCGCCGCCGATCACGCGCTTGCCGTTCTCGACGCTGAAACCAACATCGACCTCGGCACTGGGTTCTGTGAAGGGGAAATAGCTGGGACGCAGCCGCAGTTCGACGTCGTCGCGTTCGAAAAACGCACGCACGAATGTCTCGAGTGTCCATTTGAGGTGCCCCATATGGATGCCCTTGTCGATCACAAGGCCTTCGACCTGATGAAACATTGGCGTATGGGTGGCATCGCTGTCGCTGCGATAGGTGCGGCCGGGGGCGATGATGCGGATTGGCGGTTCGCTATTCATCATCGTGCGGATTTGCACCGGCGAGGTATGCGTGCGCAGCAACATCTGCTGCCCTTCGCTGTCGGCATCGGGGAAATAGAATGTGTCGTGCATCGCGCGCGCGGGGTGGGTTTCAGGGATATTGAGCGCGGTGAAATTGCGCCAGTCGTCCTCGATCTCCGGTCCTTCAGCCACCGAAAATCCGAGGTCGGCAAAGATTTCGGCTAGCTCGTCCATTACTTGGGCAACCGGATGCACACTGCCTTGCGGCGTTTCTGGCGCGGGCAGGGTGAGGTCGATCGCTTCGACGGAGAGCTTGGCGTCGAGCAGCGCATCTTCCATGGCGGTCTTGCGATCGGCAATAGCATTGGCGACCGCTTCGCGCGCACCATTGATTTTCGGACCCTGGACCTGCCGTTCTTCGGCGCTCATTTTGCCCAGCGTTTTCAAAAGCGCGCTGATTTCGCCCTTCTTGCCAAGCGCACGTACGCGGATATCTTCAAGCGCATTACCGTCAGCCGCCTTGTCGATCTCGGCCAGATAATCCGATGCCAGTTTCTCAATATCACTCATAACTGCTCCATACGCTTTGGCAGGTGTTGCGCACTCCTAAGCAAAACGGCTGCGCAAACCAATGAAAAAAGCGCCGAAAGCGTTTCCGCCCGGCGCCTTTTCCTATGATCATCGACATTCAGTCTTTGGGAAGCGCGTCCTTGGACTGTTGGATAATCGTTTTAAATACGTCGCCTTCATTCATCGCGAGGTCGGCCATGACTTTACGGTCAAGGTCGATACCGGCGAGTTTGACGCCGTGCATGAACGTGCCGTAGGTCATGCCTTCGGCGCGAACGGCGGCGTTGATACGCTGAATCCACAGCGCGCGGAAGCTGCGCTTCTTGACCTTGCGATCGCGATACGCATATTGGCCGGCTTTTTCGACAGCCTGCCGGGCGATGCGGATGGTATTCTTGCGGCGGCCATAATAGCCTTTTGCCTGCTCCAGAATCTTTTTGTGTTTTGCGCGGGTGGTAACACCCCGTTTGACGCGTGCCATAATCTATATCCTTTGTTTTGATTGCCTCTCGGCAAAATGCGGTTCCGGCCCGCTCCCCCGCCCAAGCTCCCGATAGCCTGTCCCGGTAGTGTATCGGGAGCTTGGGCGGGGGAGCGGGCTGGTGCCGACCGCGAGTATGAACGAGCCTAACTTACAATCCGTAAGGCGCCCATTTTTTCACTGTGCGTGCATCGGCATCGCAGGCCACTTTCGTGCCGCGGTTCTGGCGGATATATTTCGCATTATGGCTCATCAGGCGGTGGCGTTTGCCGGCCACACCGAATTTCACTTTGCCGGTCGCGGTGATTTTGAACCGCTTTTTGACGCCGGACTTGGTCTTCAGCTTGGGCATTTTGATCTCCTCAGATAATTGAGTGTCTTTGATTGAATGCACATGGCAGCCCTAACCGGCCAGCGCATCCCGTACGAAAGCGGGGCAGTAGCGGCAGGTGCGCGATTCGGCAAGTAATAAGTTGACAAGCGACTGGCGAACATTCTGCTTCTGCGGTAAACAGGAAATACCCATATTTGATGAAGAGTTCATAGTGCTATGCAAACCCGGCAATTTCGCACCTATGCGCAGCGCACATGGTCACCCGAATGGCTCCGGCGTCAGCCCGGACCGGTGCGTATCGCGGTGCGGGCGATCGCTCTCGTCTTCCTCGCGCTGTTCCTGATCTGGCTTTTGCTGTTCATCACCAAGGGGCGGTTCCTGAAAAGCCCGTTCGAAAGCTATCTGAGCGGCAGCAGCGAGCGGCCAGTCAATGTGGAGGGCGATTTCCAGCTCTATTTCGCGCCGTTCACAATCAAGTTCCTGGCCGAGGATATGACCGTGGCCAATCCGTCCTGGATCAAGGATCGCGACTTTTTCACCAGCGATCGCATCGAAATGCGCATTGCGCCGCTGTCCTTGCTGTTCGGAAAGACGCGGGTCCACTGGCTCGCACTCGAAAATGCCGCGATCGACCTGCAATGGGACAAGGCCCGCAAGCGCAACAGCTGGAGCTTCGGTGATCCCGGCGCGCCGTCCGATTTCACCATTCCGCTGATCGAGCGTGCCCGCATCGCCGGTACAAAATTGCGCTATATCGATCCGCTGTTCCAGCTTGTCACCAATATCGGCGTAGAAACGGTCAAGGCCACCGACAGCGATTTCGAAAGCGATATCCGCTTTTCGGGCGACGGCACGATGCGCGCCAAGACATTCACGCTGTCGGGCAGCCTGCTGTCGCCTGACGCCACGCTGGCGGGCGGCCGCAACAAGCTGGCGGCGGTAATGAAATCGGCCGGAACGCGCGTCGATGTCGGTGGTACATTGGCCGGCGCGACCGACATCGAGGGCGCGGATCTCAAGACCAAGGCCACCGGACCCAGCCTTGCCGACCTGTTTGATTTCCTCGGCGTGGCCGTTCCCGAATCGCGCAGGTACACCCTCACGTCCGACCTGACCTATCGCAGCGGCGAGTGGCGCTTTACTAGGATGAAAGGTATTGTTGGCGAAAGCGATCTCGCGGGCAAGGTGACCGCCTCCTTCCCGAACAACCGGCTCTATCTCAATGCCGATCTCAAGACCAAGACGCTTGATATCGTCGATATCGGCCCGATCCTCGGCTATGATCCGGTGCGGCTTGAGACGCAGGGGACCGACGGCATCATCCGCACCGTCGGCGGGCGACCCACCGTGCTGCCCGATGCGCCGCTTCGCACCGAGGCGCTGAAACGGTTCGATGCGCGCATCAAATATAGCGCGGCCAATATCCGCGCCGAAAGCTTTCCGATATCCAATGTCGACCTGTTGATGACGCTCGACAACAATCTGCTCAAACTGACGCCGGCCAAGGCCAGAGTGGCGGGCGGGTTGCTGACCGCCAATGTCACGATCAATGCGCGCAATCCGGCGGTGCAGACCGATTACGACATCACGCTCTCGCCGACTAATATGGGCAAGCTGTTTGCCAATTTCGGCGTGGAAAATAACGGCACGACCGGCACGGTCAAGGGTCGGGTACAGCTGACAGGCACGGGCGACAGCGTGCGCGAATCCCTGTCCACCTCGCGCGGCCGCATTGCCTTTATCATGCCGCAGGGGTCGATCGTGACCGGCAATGCGCAGCTGGCCGAACTCGATATCGGCGTGTTCGCGCAGAAAATGTTCGAGGACAAGCTCGACAAACCGATCGCGCTCAATTGCGGGCTGGTCGCTTTTACCGTGCGCGACGGCATTGCCGCCGCCGATCCGATCCTGCTCGACACCAGCAAGAACGTGATCCTGGGCCGCGGCGGCTTCAGTTTCCGGACCGAAGCGATCGACATGGCGATGCGCGCCGACGGCAAGAAATTCAGCCTGTTTTCGGGCCAGTCGCCGGTCAGTATTGACGGCTATTTCGCCAAGCCGGGTATCGATCCGATCAGCGGCGACCTGTTGGCACGGGCGGGTGCGGGGATCGGCCTTGCCATTGTCGCCGCGCCGCTTGCCGGGGTGCTGGCTTTCGTTGATGTGGGCGATGCCAAGAGCGCAGCCTGCGGCCCCGTGCTGAACGGCGCAAGGGCGGCGGCGCAGCGCACCATCAAGGGCGAGAGACGCGACGATGTCGGCCGCGGCACTACCGCGAAATCCGAAGACGGAAAATCGAGCGACGAAGACAAAAAGCAACAGCGCGACAAGCTGCTGAAAGGCGAAAATCCGAAGCAAAAGAAAGAGAAGAAGTTTCTGGGGGTTTTCTGACGTCACCTAAAGGCTAGAGCAACGTTATTTGTCCGGAATTTCTGACGCGTACATGCGTCTGATAATAGTAAAGATCGGTCTGCTTTCCGTCATTTCCAAAAAAGCCAATTCTTACACGCTGCGCTGTTCCACTAACGATAATTTGCCTACCCTTGAAAACATTTTCCAAATTATTCCCATTATATTTTCTCAGTATTCCCTGTGCAACGACATTGGGTATGGCAATGGTCAGGTTCGTCTGATCGCGATAATCTTTTTCCGAATTGAGATAATAATGGTCCCGCTGTCGGCCTACCGCCTCGACCTTCATTATGAAATTGCCGCTAACCGCACCAGAAGGCGCTGCCTTGGCGGCGAATATGACGGCTTGTTCGGGAGAAAGACAACCGTTTGCACATAAATTCTGCGATGTTCGAGGTGGAGCAGACACTATAGGTGGCGGCACTGCCTGTGCTGTACCAACGGTCCCAAAAATGGCAAGAATCCCAAGAGCCTTAAAAAAATTCATCCGGAAATCCTTTGCACACATAGCTTGGGTACGCTGTGAATTCGTGGGAACTGTATATTATGATTAATCTGCAACTTTGGCAAGCGCGGCTTTGGCAGCCATCTGCTGCCGGATATCAGAAATCTTGTCCGATAACGCGAATAGGGTGATAAGTCGGAAATAGCCTCACTACACAATAATGAAACACCGCTGCGCTAGGCTTTTTCACACCTTGGGATAGTCCCAGAATTCGAGGCCGTAAAAAAGCAAACTGACTATTCCGCCGGGAGTTTAGTGATTATGCCCGCCATCCCCATCGCTTCAAGCACATCGTCGGTACGTGCCGGATCGCCGAGCGCGAGTACATGACCACCCCCTTCATCGGCGCTGCCCGCATGCAGCGGATCGCCGTTCCAGTCGCATATATGCCCACCCGCACCCTCGACGATCGGCACCAGAGCGGCAAAATCGTGCAGCTTCAAGCCGGTTTCGGCGACGATATCGACATGGCCCGACGCGACGAGGCCGTAATTATAGCAATCGCCGCCCCAGATCAGCCGCTTGTGATCGGTCTTTTGTGCGAGCGCCATGAAATGGTCGGCATCGTGGTCGCTGAACAAATGCGGGCTTGTCGTGGCGAGCAGCGCATCGCTGAGCTCGCGGCAGGCGCGCGACCTGGCGGGCTTGCCGTTAAATTCGGTCGGACGCCCGGTCATCCCGCTCCAGCGTTCGCGCGCGATCGGCTGGTCGAGCACACCGATCACCGGCCAGCCGTCCTTCAGCATCGCTACCAACGTACCGAATATAGGCCGGCCGGCGATAAAGCTGGTGGTGCCGTCGATTGGGTCCAGCACCCAGGTCTTGCCCGAGCTGCCCTGTTTGGTGCCGAATTCCTCGCCGATAATCTCGTCATCGGGGCGTTCTGTGTCCAATATATCGCGCATCGCGGTTTCGGCGGCGCGGTCGGCCTCGGTCACGGGGGAGGAATCGTCCTTGGTCACGGTGGCAAACGTGCCCCGGAAAAACGGGCGGATGGCTTCACCGGCGGCGTCGGCAAGGCGGTGGGCGAGGGCAAGGTCGTCTTTGGTCATGCGGCTCTTGTGCCGCGTGATCGCCGCCCATGCAAGCCGCCATTCAGTGCGCGTAAATCATTTTGCGCGTCATACCGCCGTCGATGGTGAGCACCTGGCCGGTGATAAAGCTCGCATCCCCGCTCGCCAGATAGGCGACCGCTGCGGCGATATCGCGCACTTCGCCGACGCGGCCCGCCGGATGCTGCTGGCGATCGACCTTGCGGTGGTCGGCCTCGCTGCGTTGCGACGATTTCTGCCACGGGCTGGTCTCGATCCAGCCGGGCTGGATGCAATTGACGCGGATATCGGGGCCCAGGCTGATCGCCAGCGCGTGGGTGAGCGCCACCAGTCCGCCCTTGGCCGCGGCATAGGCTTCGCAATCGGGTTCCGACATGACCGCACGGGTCGAGGCGATATTGACGATCGCGCCCTTGGCTTCGCGCAGGGCGGGCACCGCCGCGCGCGTACACAGGAATGCGGCGGTCAGGCTGGCGTCGATCCATTTCTGCCAGTCGTTGAGCGCCAGCTTTTCGACCGGCCCCGAATAGGGATCGGCAATGCCCGCATTGTTGACGAGCAAAGCCAGAGGCGCACTGCGCCATGTCTCTATGCGTCCGAAAGCTTTTTTGACCGCGTTTTCGTCGCCCGCATCGCAATGCACGCCCAGCAGCCGGTCGTCCGGCTGGGTGTTGCCAAGTTCGCCCAGCGCGTCCGTGTCGAGATCGAGCACGGCGACATGCCACCCGGTCTGCAAAAGATGCTCGGCGCAGCCGCGACCGATGCCTTGCGCGCCGCCGGTAATGATCGCGGTTCGGGTCATGATTTAGCTCTCCACTTCGGCCATCTTGTGATGAAGGGCGAACGAGGGCGCGCCCTAAAGGTTCAATCCCACAAGCTGCTGACCGAGCTTTCGTCGGCAATCCGCCGGATCGCTTCGCCGAGCAGCGGCGCCATCGGCAGGAAGCGGATCTTGTCCGATTCGTTGGCGGCTTCGGTGGGCATGATCGAATCGGTAATGACCAGTTCCTTTAGCGACGACGCGTTGATATTGGCGACCGCGCCGCCCGACAGTACGCCGTGGGTGATATAGGCCGCGACATCGGTCGCGCCCTTTTCCTTGAGCGCCCTGGCCGCATTGCACAAAGTGCCGCCTGAATCGACGATATCGTCGATCAGCACGCAAAAACGTCCCGACACATCACCGATAATGTTCATCACTTCGCTTTCGCCCGCGCGTTCGCGGCGTTTGTCGACGATCGCCAGCGGCGCGTTGTCGAGCCGTTTGGCTAGCGCGCGGGCGCGCACCACGCCGCCGACATCGGGCGACACCACCATGATATCCTGCGTGCCGAACCGCGCCTGGATGTCCGCGGCCATCACTGGCGCGCCATAGAGATTGTCGGTGGGGATATCGAAAAACCCCTGGATCTGGCCGGCATGCAGGTCGACCGACAGCACGCGGTCAGCTCCCGCCACGGTAATCAGGTTGGCGACCAGCTTAGCCGAAATCGGCGTGCGCGGTCCCGGTTTGCGGTCCTGCCGCGCATAGCCGAAATAGGGAATGACCGCGGTGATGCGCTTGGCGGAGGCGCGGCGCAGCGCGTCGATGCAGATCAGCAATTCCATCAGATTGTCATTCGCCGGATAGCCGGTCGATTGCAGCACGAATACATCCTCGCCGCGCACGTTTTCATGGATTTCGACAAACACTTCCTCGTCGGCAAAGCGGCGCACCGACGCGTCGGTCAGCGGGATTTCCAGATAGGCGGCAATCGCCCGCGCCAAAGGAAGATTGCTGTTGCCCGCCATTAATTTCATATGCTGGTTTCCCCGATTGCCTGTGGATTCGCGATAATTGGACCTATGTAGCGGACCGCGCGGCAATCGAAAGGCGTAATTGCGGCCTGTCCACAGGCTAGACAGATTTTGCTGTCCTACAACGCGGGCGGGCTGATAGAAACAATCGATCTTTCTCAATTTTGAATATCTTTAGAAAACAGCATGGCCATTTTGCTGCGGTATATGTCGACAGCCAGTAACGGTTCATCGGAATTTCGAGAGGGCATAGCGTGATTTTTGTCAACTTTCGCAAAGCCCGGACAAAGCCGCAATTCATATTGCCGCCGGCCATGGCAACCCCTATCAGATTGCCATGAGCGAAAAACTGACCATTATCATGGCGCAAATGACGCAGCGTGTGGGCGATCTCGCGGGCAATGCCGACGCGATGCTGGCGGTTCGGCGCGGGCATATCGATGCGGACCTGATCCTCTATCCCGAGCTGCAGCTGATCGGCTATCCGCCCGAGGATCTGGTACTCAAACCCGCTCTGGTGCGGCGCGCGGGTGAGGAATTGCAGCGCATGGCCGAGGTGACGAGCGACGGCAAGGCGGCGATGCTGGTGGGCAGCGTGTTTCTGGAGGATGGTCTGCTTTACAATGGCGTGGCGCTGCTCGACGGCGGCGCAATTGCGGCGATCCGCTACAAGCACGAACTGCCCAATTACGGTACGTTCGATGAAAAGCGGCTGTTCGCTTCGGGGCCGCTGCCGCAGCCGGTGCCGTTTCGCGGCATTCGGCTGGGCCTGCCAATCTGCGAGGATATCTGGTTTCCCAAGGTGTGCGGGCATTTGCAAGCGCAGGGCGCAGAGATATTGATTGCGCCGCACGGCAGCCCGTATGAAATCGACAAGGACGATCGCCGCATCGATATTGTCGGCGAGGTGCGCGTGGCCGAAACCGGCCTGCCGCTGATTTTCCTCAACCGCGTCGGCGGCCCGGACGAACTGGTTTTCGACGGCTGTTCCTATGTGCTGAACGACGATGGCATTCTGGCGCACCAGCTGCCCGACTGGGACGAGGCGACGGTCGAAACCGTCTGGACCAGGGGCGAGGGCGGCTGGACTTGTACACCGGGCGTGATCGAGGCATTCGATCCGCATCCGCAGGATGTGTATCATGCAATGCTCGTGGGCCTGCGCGACTATGTCAATGCCAACGGCTTTCCGGGCGTGGTACTCGGCCTGTCGGGCGGGATCGACAGCGCGCTGTCGGCGGCGGTTGCGGTTGATGCGCTGGGCGCGGACCGTGTCTGGTGCGTGATGATGCCGTCGCGCTTTACCAGCCAGTCCAGCCTCAACGATGCGGCCGAGTGTGCAAGGATGCTCGGCTGCAAGCTCGACAGCATCCCGATCCAGCCTGCGATCGAGGGCTTTGACATCATGCTCGAGGGCAGTTTTGCCGATAAGGACGTCGACACGACCGAAGAGAATATCCAGAGCCGGATTCGCGGCGTGACACTGATGGCGCTGTCGAACAAGTTTGGGCACATGCTGCTTACCACCGGCAATAAAAGCGAGATGTCGGTGGGTTATGCCACCATCTATGGCGATATGGCGGGCGGCTATTCGGTGCTGAAAGACGCGTACAAGCTGACCGTGTTCGAATTGTCGCGATGGCGCAACGCACACAAACCGCCGATGGGAATGGGGCCGGACGGACCGGTGATGCCGGACACCGTCATCACCAAGCCGCCCAGCGCCGAATTGCGCGAGGATCAAAAGGACAGCGACAGTTTGCCGCCCTATGAGATACTCGACCCGATCCTGCACGGCCTAATCGAAGAGGAATTGGGCGTGAGCGCTCTGATGACCCGCGGTTTCGACCGCGATGTAGTGACGCGGATTGAGCGGCTGCTTTATACCGCGGAATACAAACGCCGCCAGGCACCGCCGGGGGTGAAACTGAGCCCCAAGAATTTCGGCCGCGATCGGCGCTATCCCATTACCAATGCGTTTCGGACGAACTGATGCGGAGGCGCTTTGTTCTGACAGCCCTGATGGTCTTGCTGCCGCCGGCCTTGTCAGGGTGCCAGCAACAGGAGGGATCGCCCGAAACGGTGGAGCAAAAGGCGGAAGCCTATCTTGCCGCTGGCGGGAGTGGCGAGGGCATAGCGATAACCAGTTCGGAAGAAATACTGGGCGAGTGGCGCGTGGCGACCATTAGTGGCAAAGAGCTCGGTCAAAGCTATCCTATCGCGGTTGCCATATCGAATGCGCAGATCATGGCAAAGTCGCAATGTATTTCCTTCCGCTTTCGCTACACCATCAGCGTAAGCGGTTTCGCAGCGAAATTATGGACCTATCGGCCGGGAAGCAATCCGCCGCCTCAATGCGAGCGTGCGCTCGGCACGGATGAAGCCGCTTTTCGTGACGCCTTGCTTTCGGCTGATTCGTTGCGACAGCTTGCCGATGGCGCACTGGTTTTGAGCGGCCCGCAATCGTCCGTGACCATGTTTACCTATAATAACGAACCACCCGACCCAACCCCATTGGATTGAACCTGTATCATGACCGTTAAAACTCGCTTTGCCCCGTCGCCAACCGGCCATCTGCACGTCGGCAATATCCGTACAGCGCTGCACAACTGGATGTTCGCGCGCAAAATGGGCGGCGAATTCTGGCTGCGGCTCGACGATACCGACACCGAACGCTCGAAAGAGGAATATGTGGACGGCATCCGCCGCGATCTGGCTTGGCTGGGGCTGGCTGCCGATGGCGAGCACCGGCAGTCGGCACGATTTGATATTTACGAGACTGGCTTTGCAACACTGAAAGAAGCGGGGCGTGTATATTCCTGTTATGAAACGGCGCAGGAGCTTGACTTGAAACGCAAGATCCTGCTCGGCCGGGGCAAGCCGCCGGTCTATGACCGCGGCGCACTCGAGCTGACCGAGCAGCATGTTGCGGCTTACGAGGCCGAAGGCCGCCGTCCGCACTGGCGTTTCAAACTTGACCATGCGCGCGCCATTACATGGACCGATCTGGTACGCGGCGAGCAAAAATTCGATGCATCACTATTGTCCGACCCAGTGATCCGGCGCGAGGATGGCAGCTGGCTCTATATGCTGCCTTCCGCGATCGACGATGTCGACATGGGCATCACCCACGTCGTGCGCGGCGAGGATCATGTCTCCAATACGGCGGCGCAGATACAGATGTTCGAAGCCATGGGTGCGAATCCGCCGCAATTTGCGCATGAGGCCTTGCTGGTCGGCAAGGAAGGCAAATTGTCGAAGCGGTTGGGTTCGCTGGGTGTTGCGACGTTTCGCGAGCAATATATCGAACCGATCGCGGTGGTCGCGCTGATGGCGCGGCTGGGCACCAGCGATCCCGTCGAGCCGGTGACGGATATCGAACCGCTGCTCGAAACATTCGATTTCAGCCGTTTCAGCAGGGCTCCGGCGCGCTTCGATGACGAAGAGCTCAAACTGCTCAACCAGAAAATTGTGCACCAGCTGGATTATGACGACGTCGCGGCGCGCCTGCCGCCCGATATGGATGGGGCCGGCTGGCATGCGATTCGGCCCAATGTCGCCAATATCTCCGAAGTGGCGGACTGGTGGGCTGTTGCCCGAGGCGATATTACGCCCTGCGACATGGCAGCAGAAGACGCCGAATATCTGCACACGGCGCATGAAGTTCTGCAAGCCCTCGACTGGGACGATGGCATCTGGGGACGGCTGACCGGCGCGCTTAAGGAAAGCACCGGGCGCAAGGGCAAGCCGCTGTTCATGCCGCTGCGTCTCGCCCTGACCGGCAAGGCGCACGGACCCGATATGGGCGAGATGCTGCCGCTGATCGGCCGCGAAAAGGCACTGGAGCGATTGTCGGGTTATTAGGCCTCGGGTGGCATTTTACAAAGCTTTCCAGCACCGGCATTTCCTCCAGTGTCGGCCAAGCAACCTATCGCGTTTCAAATATAGTAACCGATACACTGGCGCAATCGGGACAACGCGATTATATACGCTTCCATGAGCTTTTTCCGTGCCATTTCCCCCCGAGCTGCGTGGACCGATTTCGTCGAGATATGGCGCGGCGAGCAGCGATATAAAATCTATTTTCTTGGGCTCGCATTTGTCTTTACCTCTGCCATTTTCCTGCAATTCTATTTTGGAGAGCGGTTCGAGAAGGAACCCGAACCGATCAAGCTGATCTATATCAACAGTTGGCGCGCCGACCGCACGGATGCCGAAATCCGGGCGGAAAACGAGGCGATGGTTCCCGAGATCGAAGAGAAAAGGGCCAAACGCGCCCTGCGCGAACGCCAGAGCCGCGAATCCTATCAAAGGCTGGGTGAGCGTTTCGGTATGGAATTCGATGAAAAAGTTTCGGCCACTCCAGAGACGCCTTCTGAAAACTGACGCGCATTACATGCGCGCCGCACTGGCGCTGGGCGAACGGGCGCGGCCGCAGTCACGTCCCAACCCGGGTGTTGCCGCCATTATTGTTTCGGGCGACCGGATCATCGCCCGCGGCATTACCGTCGCCGGGGGCAGACCGCATGCCGAAGCTGCAGCCTTGCAGCAAGCAGGCAGCGCGGCCCGGGGTGCGACGCTGTATACAACGTTGGAGCCGTGTGCGCACCGTAGTCCGCGCGGAGTATCGTGCGCGGACACGATTGTGCAGTGCGAGATCGGCCGCGTGGTTATTGGCGCCAAAGACAGCGATTCTCGCACCAACGGCCGCGGTATGGCTTTCCTGCGAAACGCAGGAATAGAAGTCGAAACGGGCATTTGCGAAGCCGAAGCGCGCTGCAGTCTCGCCGGGTTTTTCAGCGTGCGCGAGAAAGGGCGGCCTTTCGTGACGCTCAAACTGGCAACGTCGCTCGATGGGCAGATTGCGACCGCGCAGGGCGAAAGCCAGTGGATTACTGGACAGACCGCACGGGCGCACACGCATCTGGAGCGCGCGCGCCATGATGCGATACTGGTGGGCGGCGGAACGTGGCGGGCCGACAATCCCCGTCTCGATGTGCGATTGCCGGGTCTGGAAGACCAAAGTCCGCGCCGGTATGTACTGACCCGTGGCGAGGCTCCAGACTGCTGGCAGGCGATACATACGCCCGATGACATTGCCGACCTAGCGGACATGCAATGGCTGATGGTCGAGGGCGGCGCGGAAACCGCGGCATCTTTCCTGAAAAACGGTTTGGTCGACCGGTTGCTGCTTTACCGCGCGCCTGTTATTATCGGTACGGGAAAGGCGTGTCTGGGCGATATCGGCCTGTCAAAGCTGGGCGATGCCCATGACAAATGGCGACTTGCCGATACGCGCATGCTTGGCAAGGACCGTATGGAAAGCTACAAACGCATCACTTGAATTTCTGAAACCAGGACGCGCAGTGTATGTTTACCGGAATTATCAGCGATATCGGCGAGATCCGTTCGTTCGAACAGCGCGGCGATGTCCGCGCGGTCATCGCCTGCCATTACGATATGCCTGATGTCGATATCGGCGCCTCGATCGCCTGTTCGGGTGCATGCCTCACAGTTACGGAAAAGGGCAATGACTGGTTTGCGGTCGATATGAGCGCGGAAACGCTCTCCAAAACCGCGAAAGGCTTGTGGGTCGAGGGTGCAAAACTGAATCTCGAGCGCGCATTGAAAGTCGGGGATGAATTGGGCGGACACATTGTCACGGGCCATGTCGATGGCGTCGGTGAGGTGATCGCGCGTGAAGCCGAGGGAGATTCCACCCGGTTGACCATTTGTGCGCCCGGTACTTTGTCTGCGCATATTGCCGAAAAAGGCTCGATAACAGTGAACGGTGTGTCGCTGACCGTGAATGCCGTGCACGACCGGCCCGACGGACGCACCGATTTCGGACTGAACGTCATTCCGCACACTGCGCAGATGACAACTCTGGGAGATTTACAGATAGGGGGCCAGGTCAATCTGGAAATCGACATCCTGACCCGGTATCTTAGCCGCATGCACCAGGTGCAGGCGCAACGCCGATAGCCGCGCGTGAAAACTATTTCTGCACCGCCCGAACGGCATCGGTAAATTTTTCGATATTTTTCATGGTCAGCCCGGCAATATTGATCCGGCCCGATCCCGCCATATAGATGCTGTGTTGGCTGCGCAGGGTCATGATATGCTCGGGTGTCAGCGGCAAGGTCGCGAACAGGCCGTTCTGGTTGGCCAGAGCGGTAAAATCGACCGCACCCACCTTGCCATAGCTGCCCAGTTTCTTGCGGACCCGGCGCATGCGCGCGCGCATGCCATCGACTTCTTCCTTCCAGCTTTGGCTCAGGCTTTCATCCTCCAGAATGATCCGCACCGCCGCCGCGCCATGATCGGGCGGCATCGACCAGTTGGACCGTGCCAGCGCATAGACGTTCGACATGATTTTCGAAAGGCTGCTGCTATTGTCGGTGATGACGTACAGCGCCCCCACACGTTCGCGGTACATCCCGAAATTCTTGTCGCAGCTATAGGCCAGCAGCGCTTCCGGTACCGCCTTGACGACGGTGCGCACCCCGATGCTGTCTTCTTCGAACCCGTGGCCCAGCCCGTGATAGGCAAGATCGAGCAGCGGAAAAATATTCTTGGCGGTTATGGCATCTGCGATCCTGCGCCACTGGTCCGCGTTATAATCGGCGCCGGTCGGGTTGTGGCAACAGCCATGCAGCAACAGCGCATCGCCGCTTTTTGCCTTGTCAATGGCATCCATGACGCCGTGAAAGTTGAGCTTTTGCGTGGCCACATCCATGTGCGTGAACGTGCCGACTTCCATTCCCACGGCCTTGAATATCTGGGCATGATTGGGCCAGCTTGGCGTGCCCATCCATATTTTCGTAGTACCCGCGGCCTTGAGCAGATCGCAGGCGAGCCGCACCGCACCGGTGCCGCCGGGAGTTTGCACCCCGTCGATCTTGCCCGCCAGATCCATCGAGCCGAAAATATGCGGAATCATGCCGCGTACGAAACCCATATCACCTTCCGGGCCCAGATAGCTCTTGCTGTCCTGCGCATCGACAAGCCGCTGTTCGGCCTGTTTGATCGCGGCAAACACTGGAGTGCCGCCATCGGAATCGCGATACACTCCGACGCCCAGGTCGATTTTATCCGGATTTCCATCGGTAGCGTAGAGCTTGATGAGCGCCAGCAAGGCGTCGGCGGGCTGCGGGGAAAGCTGGTCGAGCATAGTGATCCGGTCCTTATAGTGGCAATGTGCTACATCATATGTTGCGCTATTGCCGACATAAGATGAGAGGGACAAGCACAAATTGCTGCCGTTCCGCATTCCGCGACCTCTTTGTCACTAGGTTGCGCGTTCCGGATTTTTAAAAAGGCAGCCAGCGTTGCTTCTTGCTGAACTTCATATAGCCGATATTGGCACCCAGCCGCACGCCGACCCCGAGCCGAACGGGGATCAGAACGACATCACCGCGGCGCAGATAGCTGGCATTGAAACCGCCGATGAGATAGGCCGAACCCTCGCCCGCACCAAAACGCTTGTACAGATCCTCGCTGTCATACAGATTATAGACGAGCGTGAAACTGTTGGCGGCATTGGCGCCGGCATCTATGCCGATCGACGGGCCGGTCCAGTAAACTTTCCGTTCGCCCTCTATCTTATGATACAGCGTTCCTGAACCGTAGCGCAGGCCGACAATAAACGCGCCGCCGGCTTCACGTCCGACTATATAGCCATTGGGTTCGCCCTGTTTCTTCAGGATATCCTCGATCATCAGCGCGAGCCCTTCCGCGCCCTTGCCGAACACCCCTTCGGCGGCGCCGATCAGGTCGTCCCTTTGATAGGTCGCGCCCTTGTCTACGGAAGGAGTGGGAGCGCCATAAGTTTCATTTTGTGACTGAACGCTTGCGCCAGACTGGCTATTCGTATTTTGCGGGTCGGAATATGTTTCTGCCTCTGGATTGGATGTGACCGTAACGTTTTCCTCGTAAGGAAGATTGGTATCGTGATAGGGTTGCTGCTTATCGGCATTTTGCGATTGGTTCTGGGGAACGCCGGTTAGATCGCCGTCGATGGCGTCATTCGGATCGATGGTCCGCACTTGCGCCGACACACTGCCGGTACTCAGCGCGAACCCAGCAAGCATCGCCATCAATTTACCGGTAACCGTTCTGATCATCATAAATCTGCCCCTATTCGCAGTATTCTGCCTCAAGCAATGGCATGTCCGCAATGAATGGGCGATGACCCGACTCGATTTTGCGGTCTGCCGCGAAAAACGTGGCCGTAATCGTGGCCGACAAAAGGAATTGCGACACTGGGACGCAATCAATTCGCGTGTTTGTGACAAAGGCCATTGATTGCCCGCCCCACCCTCGCTATAGCGCCGTTTAGGCCTGCCTTATGGGGCAATGACTGCGGCGTACGGACACGTGGGTGAGCGGCTGAAACCACCTCCCTGCTAAGGAGGCAAGGGCCTCACGGTCCTTCGAGGGTTCGAATCCCTCCGTGTCCGCCATCAGCTGTGACTTAACATCAGCTTTTAAATTTAGCTGGCATATTATCTTTTCGGCAGCATATCATAGATACTGAGATCGCGGTTTTCACAAGCTTCCATTGATTAGGCGATGACCAAAATAATATTGTAAGAAATCCTCTTTTTTGTTTATAACTTGTTTTAATCCCAACAAACCCTTTCAATCGTCTGCGAACATTTATGAATTTTTTCTTCAAGCGCCTGCTTGATATATGCTTGGCTACCTTGCTCGTTATCCCGGCGACGATATTGATCTTTCTTATGTCCTTCTGGATTAAATTGGATAGCCCCGGGCCATCGATTTTTCGCCAAGTACGTGTCGGCAGAAACCAGAAACATTTCACCATCTACAAACTTCGAACTATGGATTATAACACTGGCGATTGTGCATCACACGAGGCATCGTCTCTACAAATTACCAAAGTTGGAAAAATATTGAGACGAACTAAAATTGACGAACTGCCGCAAATTTGGTCTATAATATTTGGGCATATGAGCTTTGTTGGACCCAGACCGTGCCTGCCCATGCAAGTTGAATTGATCAAGGCTCGTGCCGAGAAGGGTGTTTTTTCTGTGTTGCCCGGAATTACGGGACCTGCGCAAATCGCCAATGTTGATATGTCTCAGCCTGAGCTACTCGCAAACATTGATGGGCAATATATTGTTGAGCAGTCCCTGTCTCGAGATCTGGCTTACATATGGGCTACCGCATTTGGAAAAGGTGCTGGAGATGCAGTTAAATGAAACGACAGCCTGCCTCAAAAAGAATTCCCCCTTTTGCTCAGACGGGGGGAGGTGTATGATTATTATAGAGTGATCGCATTGGTTGACCTTAATCATATTTTGACTTTTCAAGTCTCGAACTTCTGAGGTTGAGAGGTTCAGTCGTGACTGGTAATCTCTTCATAGCTATTCTTCTTCATTGTCATCAGCATCGCCTCGCTGCGCGAATAACGCGGAGAATAGTTAGTTATTCTTCTGAACAGATCATCGCTAAAACGAGATTCATCGATCAAGCTTGCTGATCGACTTTGCAGAGCCAATCTCAAAAGTGGAAAAGTTGCCCTGCCCATATCAAATGTACGGTTCCCTTTGCCAACACACATCGTCATTAGATTATAAAGCGATTTCGGGCTTATTGGATCATGATCGACATTAATATATGTACCAGACAAGTGTTGTTTCAATGCCACCAGAACAGCTTGCGCAAAATTTTCAATAAACATAAAATTACGCGGATTATTTAGCGCGGAAAAAGGTAAGGGAATTCCCAATAATGCTAGTTTTCTTAGTAAAGAAAATATACCAGAAGCTTTATTCCCATATAAAATAGGTGGACGTAAAATACATATATTAATATTATCACCTTGCGATACACTTTTCAGTAAGTCGTCACCAGCCTTTTTGGTTTTTCCATAAAAGGTATCAGGCTCCTCTAAACTGTCGGAATGTATGACTTGTCCAGGCTGCGTAGAGCTTTTTATCGCAGAAACGCTACTTACGTGAATATAGGATTTAAAACCACTATGCCTAAATTTCTCATATAGATCAGCTGGTAAATTAATATTCGTTTTTATGCCTGTTTCAGTCGAAACGTCTGTGCTACCGGCGCAGTTTATTAAACAATCAAAAGTGGCAAGTGATTCGGGAACAGGACTAGTCAAATCTGCAATATGTTCTCGCTTGATCAACTCAACTTCGTGACCTGACTTGACGAGCTCCTGCAAAATAGTGGAACCTACAAAACCGTTTGCTCCCGCGATTGCGACTTTCATCTTATTTTCAACACTCTAGTTTATACATTAAGAGTGGCAATCCACACTTTGGAGCCATTAATATAGAAAAGGTAACTTTGTTTGTCGATTATTTTAATTAATGGATCGCATCCAGACTATTTAATAAACCTCCGAGGCTCATTAATATCGGACCTCGTCAGCAATGGTCATGTAGTTCATGTTACGTCTCCTAATTTGGGTGTGCAAGAAATGGAGAGACTAGAGGGGCTGGGCGCAAAAGCCCATAACATAACTCTATCTAGAAGACAGGCAAATCCTTTTTCGGACATTCGGTATTGTTGGCAAATCTTTCGCATAGTCAAAAAAAATAAGCCTGCACTTGTATTAGGATATACGATTAAACCTAATATCTGGGGAACATTTGCAACAACTTTAGCACGAGTTAACTCTGCGATCATTATAACTGGATTGGGGTATGCCTTTCTAGATAATAAAGGTTTTAAAAATAAAATTCGTCAAAAGATTGTTCAACTGCTTTATCGTTTAGCAACAAATGCCAACAAATTTGTTATTTTCCAAAATATTGATGATCGCGACGATTTTGTCGCAGCCGGTTGTTTGGGCAATCTCGATAAAGTCCGAATAATGAACGGATCCGGTGTGAACATGCATCATTTTACCAAGGTGCCACTTCCAGATAAACCGGTATTTCTGATGATTGCTCGCTTGCTTGTGAGCAAAGGCGTAAGGGAGTATGCGGCGGCTGCGCAACAGGTAATGAAGAAAAACAAAGACACCGTGTTTTTGCTAGCTGGATATATTGATGAAGGTCCAGATTCTATCACGTCTCAAGAGCTGGAAGAATGGCAAGCAAGAGGCATAAACTACCTCGGTCCGCTTGATGACATTCGCAATGCAATGATAAAAGCCAGTGTTTACGCGCTGCCATCATACCGTGAGGGAACACCCCGAACGGTTCTAGAGGCTATGGCAATGGGTCGGCCGATAATAACATCCGATGCACCTGGTTGCAGAGAAACGGTGATAAATAATCAAACAGGTTTTCTAGTCCCTGTCAAAAACGCTGATTTGTTGGCAGATGCCATGCTCTTATTAGCGAATAACCGGGCGCTTAGGGAAGAAATGGGTAAAGCATCATTCCGCTATTGCAGCGAACGCTTTGATGTTCAAAAAGTTAATTCGAAATTGTTGGATGACATTGGATTATCGGCATCTCTTTAGATGCTAAATTTAATATACAAAAAATTTTGGAAGCTTGCATTAGAAAGCGAGCATGGTCATAGCGGCTTTAATATCAATCCTATTCCCTAGTTTCAGCAAATTAGATAGAAATGAATATGCCGCTATTACCTCAATGGCTTATTAACGATACCCGCTTAGCCGAAAAGCTTCGGATTTGTAAAGGTACTTGGTTAGTAACCGGCGTGGCAGGTTTCATAGGTTCCAATTTGCTGGAAACACTTTTAGTGGCGGGGCAGAAAGTACGCGGGCTCGATAACTTTGCCACCGGGCATCGACGAAACTTAGACGAAGTCGAGCACAACGTTGGTGCAGAATTATGGAAAAATTTTGAGTTTCTCGAAGGAGACATATGCCAGGCTGAGATATGCAAATTATCAATGCAGAATATCAGCTATGTACTCCATCAAGCGGCTCTGGGATCAGTTCCACGCTCCATCGTTGATCCGGTTGCGACAAACAACACCAATATTTCCGGTTTTTTGAATGTTCTAGAGGCGGCTCGACAAGCTGAAGTTGACAGTTTCGTTTACGCAGCGTCCAGCTCTACTTATGGCGATGATCCTAATCTACCTAAAATCGAAGGCAGAATTGGCAATCCTCTGTCACCCTATGCCGTAACTAAATATGTCAATGAGCTTTATGCCAATGTATACACAAGGACTTATGGTTTTAAAGTTAATGGTCTGCGATATTTTAACGTTTTCGGTGCGCGACAAGACCCGTACGGAGCATATGCTGCCGTCATTCCAAAATGGGCCTCTGCAATGATACGGGGGGATTCAATTGTGATTAACGGCGATGGACAAACCAGTCGCGATTTTTGCTATATAGCAAATGCGGTTCAGGCAAATTTGAAGGCCGCGCTTTCCCCATTGAAATCGCAAGGCGGAGTTTACAATGTTGCTATTGGTGAACGCACTAGCTTGAATGAGCTATTTGCAATCATTCGCGAAGATTTAGAGACGCTTCAAATTCCATACAGAAAAAATCCCGATTACCAGGACTTTCGCCCGGGGGATGTAATGCATAGTCAAGCTGACATCTCCAAAGCTAATCAAAAATTGGGCTATAGTCCCACACATACAGTTAGAGATGGTATTAAAGCAGCGATGCCATGGTATGTGAGATTCTTTGCCGATAATAATGCTTAAAATATAGTAAAGAAAATGAGAATGAAATGCCTGAAAAAATAACGGTACTAGGCCTCGGCTATGTCGGCTTGCCGGTGGCCATTGCACTTGCCCAAAAATTTGAAAATGTAAAAGGTTTTGATATTTCTTCTGACCGTATCGCGGCTTTACAATCGGGTCATGACTGGACAAATGAAATTGATGATGTGCAGTTGGCAACCTCTTCGTTGCATATTACGGCGGATCCGCAGCTATTGAGTGATACCAGCTTCTTTATTGTCACCGTTCCGACACCGATTGACAAAGAGAACCGGCCCGATCTCGGTCCGATGCGCAAAAGTTGTGAACTGATAGGCCCATATTTGCAGAAAAACTCAGTCGTTGTATTTGAATCGACCGTGTATCCTGGTGTTACGGATGATATTTGTGCCCCGATCTTGGAACAGTACTCTGATTTAATTAGGGGCAAGGATTTTTTCTTGGGCTATTCGCCAGAACGGATAAACCCCGGAGACAAAGTCCATAGATTAGAGAGTATTACTAAGATTGTTTCGGCAGAAAATGAAGATTCTTTAAAGCGAGTGATAGCAGTATATGGTGCCATTATAGAAGCGGGATTACATGTCGCGCCTACAATAAAGGTCGCAGAGGCCGCCAAAGTTATCGAAAATACGCAACGCGATCTTAATATTGCTTTGGTTAATGAGCTCGCATTGATTTTTGATTTAATGGATATTGATACTGCCGATGTCTTAAAGGCAGCGGGAACAAAATGGAATTTCCTTCCATTTACACCCGGGCTGGTTGGCGGGCATTGTATAGGTGTAGATCCTTATTATCTCACGTCAGCAGCAGAAAAGGTGGGATATAGGCCCGAAGTCATTCTAGCAGGAAGAAGAACTAACAACAGCATTCCAACTTATGTGGCGCAAAAAGCTGTCAAAATGCTTATCTCGGCTGGTTTCAATCCATCGAGCGCAAAAGTTGGAATACTCGGCCTGACATTTAAACCTAATGTGCCGGATATTCGAAACTCGAAAGTGCCCGAAATCGTGAAACAATTTACCGAATTCGGTATTTCCGCAGTCGTTCATGATCCACTTGCGAAACGATCTGACGCACAAGCTGAATATGGAATAAACACTGTCGAGATTGAAGAAATGCAAAATCTTGATGCTCTTATAGTCGCGGTGGCTCATGATGAATATTGCAACAATATTGCCAAAGTCTCGGCCATGCTGCAACCCCGGGGAGTGTTGCTTGAAATAATGCCAATCTATGAGGCTGATAATAAACCTCAAAATAGCGGAAGCTGGCGGCTGTAATTTAACGGAATGGACAATTTACAGATACAATAAGTTTCCTATAAGAGGAATTTTATAGCTGTGGATATCTGCGCTATAGATATATCTCGAATGTTCAGCAAATCCATGGAGAGTATAAATGAACATCGACAATACTTACTTGAATGAGGTGAAGGTTATCGCGCCAATACGACATGGCGATAATCGTGGGTGGTTTATGGAAACCTACAGCGAGAAGCAGTTTCGAGAAAAAGTCAGTGATGTACGGTTTGTACAGGACAACCATAGTAAAAGTTCACTCGCTGGGACATTGCGTGGCCTCCATTTTCAGATCCCACCTTTTGCTCAAGGAAAACTTGTTAGGTGCGTGTCAGGAAAAATCTGGGATGTGGCAGTCGATCTTAGGAAAAATTCAGCCAATTATGGCAAATGGGCTGCGGCCGAACTTAGCCCCGAAAACAGCTGTCAATTGTTCGTTCCCGCTGGTTTTGCCCATGGTTTTATTACTTTAGCTGCAGACACTGAAGTCATTTATAAATGTACAGAATATTACGACTCCAAAAGTGATGCTGGTATTGCTTGGAATGATCCTGATATTAACCTACCTTGGCCCCTTCCATTGCCGGGTCCCATATTATCCTCCAAAGATGACAAATTGCCATATTTGAAAAATTTTAGTAATCCCTTCTAACCCTACTGCTCAGTAGACATCACCATGTATCTTCACATTTATTTTAGAAAATGTCTGCATCCGAAATATAGGATACAATATCTTGATAGTAGGCTAATTTGCTTGTAACCAGCTTGCGTACATCAGCACTGGCCATAATTTATGTTCTAAATTCCGAGTCCCTTTTTGATGCATGTTCCAGAAAGTTTGTATATTAAGCGCATGGAATATTTCATTATTTTGAAAGCTCTCTGAAAATAGCATGCTTTCGGCCCAATCTCGCAAAGGCCCTCTCAACCAGCTCCCTATGGGAACTCCAAAGCCCATTTTTGGTCGGTCAATTATCTGTTGTGGAACGTGACGGTATAAAAGCTGTCGTAGTAGCCATTTTGTCTGGCCGCTGCGAATACGAAGTTCTGGCGTTAGCGATAAAGCGAAATTGGCAACATCTGGATCGAGGAAGGGCACGCGAGTTTCCAGTGAGCAAGCCATGGCTGCGCGGTCCACTTTTGCGAGAATATCGTCCGGCATGTAATGTATACTGTCTAATGCCATCATTCGAGAAACAGGATCCAGTTCTTCCAGCCATGATATGTCTCGCTCGGCAAAGCTGTCGAGGGTTGCGGAATTTGCTATTATTTCATTATTTCGGAATCCTGGAGAAATAAGTCTTCGATACAAGTTATCGAGAGATTGCGAAGTAAGTGCCTCAGCAGTTTTGTGTGCCTTGTCGCCAAGTAACTTAACCGTATTGGGCAGGTATTTCTGTCCGAAATGATTAAGGTGATCAGCAGGCAGCAAAAGCAGTAGTCTTGCAATTATTTTGCGGGCCAAGATTGGAGTAGCCTCCAGTCGTCGCCAGTTGGACTTTACGTAATTATAGCGATTATAACCACAGAACATCTCGTCCCCAGCGTCGCCGCTAAGCGCGACTGAAACATGTTTGCGGGCAAACTGGCTCAGGAGATAGGTAGGTATCTGTGAAGAATCGGCAAAAGGCTCTGAATATATAGTACAAAGTTTAGGGATAACTTGCAGAGCGTCTGCAGATGTAACTATCTGTTTTTGATGATCGGTGCCGAGATGATCAGCAACACGCTGTGCATCGTCTGCCTCATTGTACAAGACATTATCGAATCCGATCGTGAAAGTCTTCACCGGCTTTAAACTGCGCTGTTGCATTAAAGCTACAATCAATGAAGAATCAATACCGCCTGATAGGAAGGCACCGAGTGGAACGTCGCTGACAAATTGGCGCTCGACGGCATCGCCAAGCACAGTTTCTAATCTTTCAATCGCCTGTTCATCTGATCCTGTAAATTTATTTTGTTGTTTCACTGTGGCTTCGTCTTTCAGATTCCACCATTGAATATTTGTTTCCTTATCTGAATCTAAATCAAGGACTAACATCGAACCCGGCATCAGCTTTTTTACGCTTTTATAAATCGACCATGGCGCAGGAATATAGAGATGTTGGGTGAGTAACTGGACAGATTGCGCGTCAATTGCATCGTCAAATGCTGTGTGCTGCTTCAAGGCTGAAAGATCAGATCCAAATAGAAAAACTCTGTTTTTTCCTTTAGTCTGCCATCCATAATAAAGCGGTTTTTCACCGAATCTATCTCGCCCGAGTGTAAGCTTTTTTGACTTGCGATTCCAAAGGGCGAAAGCAAACATTCCCTTGCACCGCTTCAGTGTATCCTCAATACCCCATCGCGTAAAACACTGAAGCAAAACTTCGGTGTCGGAATCGCCTCGCCAGCTAATTACCGAACCATTCTGTTCAAGATTGCTTTTTAATTCTGCAAAATTATATATTTCCCCATTATAAGTGAGAATTAAATTGCCACCTTCCCCCAACATGGGCTGTGCACCTTTTTCACTCAATTCCAGAATGGAAAGGCGGCGATGACCCAGTGCTACGCCAATTTCTCTATCCACCCAGTGTCCGGATGCGTCCGGACCGCGAGATCGCATGGCATCGCTCATCCGCCGGATAGAGCGTTCCATGTCATAGGTATTATGATTGACATCAATAAAACCGGTTATTCCGCACATGGGATATCCTCAAGAAAAAAAATCTGCTTTTTAATTTTATTTCTCATATTGAGGCTACACCCTTTGATTCACTGTCAAGGCTGTTAAAGAAACGCCACATAATCAATCGAATCACTTCAAGATAATAGGCATTAATCGCCGCATCGCTAATGTAACAGGACATATCATGCGTAAAGGAATCATACTCGCAGGCGGTTCAGGAACACGTCTTTATCCGGCCACAAAGGCCCTTAGCAAGCAACTTATGCCCGTATACGATAAACCTATGATATACTACCCGATAGCGACATTGTTGCTGGCAGATATTCGCGAAATTCTGATAATTACCACCCCACACGAACAATCCGCATTTCAAGAACTTTTGGGTGATGGCTCCGAATGGGGGGTTACATTCGAATATGCCATTCAATCGGAACCGGCTGGGCTTGCGCAAGCATTCCATATTGGGGCAGATTTTATCAATGGCAATCCAAGCGCGCTTATTCTGGGTGATAATATATTTTACGGCCACGGTTTGCCGGAATTGCTCTCGCGAGCGCAAGCGCGAACCCATGGAGCTACAGTATTCGGTTATCATGTAAGCGATCCAGAAAGATATGGTGTCGTCGAATTTGACGATCAACGAAGAGCTTTGACGATTGAAGAAAAGCCCTTACATCCAAAATCAAACTACGCAGTTACCGGATTGTACTTTTATGACGACAAAGTGGTCAACCTTTCGCATCAAATCAAGCCATCCGCGCGTGGAGAGCTGGAGATCACAGATCTTAATCGCCTCTATTTGGAAAGCGGTTCGCTAAATGTTGAAATTATGGGCCGTGGATATACTTGGCTTGATACGGGTACTCACGAGTCGCTGTTGGAAGCTTCACAATTTACGCATTTGTTGGAAAAACGACAGGGTCAAAAAATATGCTGCCCCGAAGAAATTGCTTGGAGTAAAGGCTTTATCAGCGACGACAAACTCTTGGAGCTAGCTGGCCCTCTGGAAAAAAGCGGTTATGGTAAATATTTGAAATCGCTAGTTGCATAGGCCTAGTTAAACAATTTCTCCTGCCTTAAGGCTGTGAATTTATCTGGAGTATCATTCATGTCAAACCTTATCGTTACCGGCGGTGCTGGTTTCATCGGCACGAATTTCGTTCGGTATTGGCAACATAAACATCCGCACGATCAGATAGTCGTTGTCGACGCTCTGACATACGCAGGAAACAAGTCCAACCTTGATGGACTGGACGGTATCGAGTTAATCAATGCTAATATCTGCGATACTGATGGCATGACCGATCTGCTGCGCAAGCGAAACACAGATATTGTCGTTCACTTTGCTGCCGAGAGTCATGTCGATCGGTCCATTGATGGTCCTGACGAATTCATCGAAACCAATGTCATCGGAACGCATAGCTTGCTCAAGGCGGCCAAAGCGGTGTGGCTTGATGGGGAAGCAACCAAAGCGAGCCACAGGTTTCACCATGTATCCACCGACGAGGTTTTTGGCAGCCTTTCAGCCAGTGACGCCGCTTTCACCGAGGAAACGCCTTACGCTCCGAACTCGCCTTATTCTGCTTCGAAAGCTGCCAGCGACCACCTCGTCCGCGCTTATTACCATACTTTCGGTCTGCGAGTAACGACCAGTAATTGTTCGAATAACTACGGACCTTTCCAGTTTCCGGAAAAGCTTATTCCATTATTCTTGATAAATTGTTTGACCGGGAAACCGCTGCCGATTTACGGCGATGGCATGAATGTTCGTGACTGGTTGCATGTCGAGGATCATTGTTCTGGAATCACAAGCATTATCGAAGACGGGCGCATCGGGGAGGTCTATGTTCTCGGTGGCGGGCAGGAGTTGCCCAATATCGAGGTGATTGATTTAATTTGCAACCATGTCGACGGCGCATTTGCGGCGGACTCTAAACTGGCAAACCGGTTCCCTGACTCTCCGGCAGCCAATGGCAAATCCTGTCAGTCACTCAAGACATTCGTGACTGACAGGCTGGGCCACGATCGCCGTTATGCGATTGACGAGTCGAAAGCGCGTGAGGAATTGGGCTACAAGCCAATGCGAGATTTTAGCGAAGGTTTTTCTAGTACTCTCGAATGGTATCTTGGTAACGAGAATTGGTGGCGTGCTATTATGGATGGAAGCTACCGCAATTGATTGGACGCACTGGCCATAGTTCACAGCCAGACCCACCCAAATATCGGAATTTAAGATGGCCACTCTCCAAAAAGACTGGGTATTTAACTCATCTCCAATTACTATAAAGACGCGATTAAGTAGGCTCCGTAGAAATCTTGTAAAAAAGCGTGCGTTTCCTGAATGGGAAGTACTTTTGGAGCCAGTGCCGGCACCTCGTTGGATTGTCTATTTTATTTATTCACCAACGGGCGGGATCTCGATTGCACATAATTTTACACTGGATAGACTTATACGCGAAAAAGCGAAATTGTTAATTGTTGCAACGGGACTTGCCACTGCTGAAATTTCTCGCCTAACTAATATTGCTGATGCCATCATAATAAAAGATAAGGATGGTTATGATTTTTCAGCTTACGCGATAGCGCTTGATGCGCTTGCGTTTCGTTCACCCGGAGCGGACATTTTCTTTTTAAATGACTCGATTTTAGGTCCGTTTTCCAGTTTGGAGAAGCTAGTATGGAAAGCTCCCTGGGATTTCACAGGCATGTTAGCATCTGCCGAATGCGAAAATCATATTCAAAGCTTTGCTTTTTCCATACGAAACTGTACGCGAGGTCGAATAAAGACTTTGCATCCCTTATTCACGTTGAGTTACTCTTTCAATGATTTTGGGGACGTAGTAGCCTTGAAAGAGACGCAAATGGCACGTCTTGCGTCCAAGTCTATGTCGGTTGGCGCGCGTTGGTTCTCGCCGCCCGATTTCGCGATTAATGCCTCAATGCAAAGACCCTTAGACCTTATTACGGCGGGCTTTCCTTTTCTGAAAAAGGCGAATCTTGAAAAGCATGCTTTTCTCCACGATCAATCCCAACTTCAGGAGTTTCTTAAAAATATTGGCCATCCGCCAATATCAACGGTGCTGTGAGCTGCTTGCGTTAAGGACGTTTGCGTCCAACGTAGTTTATTTGACCCCAATGAAGATGGTGCTTGCCCAGCGCCGCCATTCGCAGAATTATGCGCTTCCATAGTGACATAAGTGCCAACGGCTGATGAATTTCTGTTTTTAATCCCAGATCTTCAAAGAACTCTCGAAAAGTTTCTGGAGTGAACCAGCGAAGGTGAGTCCGGTCCATATAACCTGAATCTTGATAATCGAATCTTCCGTTCCAAAGCTGTAGTATCATTTGAAAGCTCGCCACGTTTGGAGAGCTTGCCATCACCAGACCATCTGTCCGGACAAGTTTAAGGAGTTTACGCACAGTATCTTCTGGATCAATAAGATGTTCGATCACCTCGCTCATAATGAGTGCATCAAAATAGTTTTCGGGATAAGGAAGCTTTAGCTGGTCCACATCGCCGATATGGACCTTGTCAATGACAGCGCGTGATTTTTGTGCAGCCTCTTCGAACATCTCTATACCAACATATTCCTTGCATTTTGCAGAGGCTTTGGCAAGCGCACTGGTCGACCCATCACCGCTACCAAGTTCTAAAATACGGGCGTTTGGATTTGCTTCCAGCCATCCAACAAAATCACTGCGACCACCCGCGTAGTAATCGGGCGATTTCTCTTTATACATTGCCTCTAGGTAACTTGTTGGCTTTTCATTCATAGTTCGGTTTGCCCTTCAGTAGTAATTTTATAGATTCAGATATTAACTGGCATAGTGCTGATCGCAGCATATAATGTACTAATGCCCAAAAGATAATTCCAAAAAAGATTGAGATTCCAATATATATCCACGGCGTATTTGCGTTCCAACCGAATAAAAACATAACTCCGAACGCAGGAATAATTGCCACGACTGTTGCCATTGCGCAGCGAAAATATATGCGAAAGAGTATGTGTTTCGAAACGGGAACCAGCAACTGATAGGCCGGAATGTAAAGCAGCATACCTACGAGAGCATCTAAGAACCGTCCTGAAGCAGCGCCAACAAGGCCGAAGTAAGACCCTGCGGCAAAGGCTGCTAAGCTTACAATGGACCGGATAATTTCAAATTGCACTTGTTTTGCAGTTTTTTCCGAAATTACAAACAGCTCCCAGTTTAGAGCAAAAGTAAGCGCTATCATCTGGCCAATCATCAAAATTGACAGAACTGGAGCCGCAGGTAACCATATTTCACCATAGAGCAAAAGAATTATGGGATTAGATAGCACAGCGATACCGGCAACAACTGGCCAGAATATCGATAACAAAAGTTCGAAGCTGGTAAGAAAGGGCACAGTTACAGAGTGTCTTTCGCGCTTTTCATGACATAGATTGGCGAAAACAACTTTGGTGCCTGCACCATAGATGCCATTGAAAAGGGTGTCAGCTATATTTGTGGCTCGAGTAAATATGCCAAGTGCGTTGGTACCAATAAAAGCACCGATAATGAGTTCACATACACGCTTAGTTATAGTGGAAATGCCGCTGATTGTGATAATTTCCAATCCGAAGCGCGTAATTGCTTTCCAGCCCGTTAAGGAAAGCCGAAAGGAGAAAAAAGACGGTACGGAAAGGGAATAAATAGCCAGTTGTGCTACGGTGCCAGCAGTTATACCAACAGCGATGCTCACGGGTCCATAGCCCTTGAGTGAAAAGATTGTGGTTATTATCAGGTTTACAATAGAGGATCCCAATGTTGCAAGCCCAAGAATTTTGAATTGCATGTTCCGTTGCAATCGGGCGGCGGGTAGAAATTCCAGAATCGCAAGGATGGGACGTAGTGCTAAAATGCCCAATACCCATCCCAGCGAAGTGTCCATTCCCAATTGTGGTCCGATGATACCTGCTAGGAAAAGAATTGCTGCCAGCAAAAGCGAACCTAGAAGGTTAAGAGTAAAAGCAGTTGCTATATTTGGTTGGTTATCATTGTCCCGCACGACATAAGAGATCAGGCCGACAGTGCTGATAGCGGTCATAATGGCAGCGATCGCTGCGCCTACAGCATAAATACCCACTTCATATGGTGTAAGAATGCGGGCGATGATGATCGACAGCGCAAAAAGTATAAGAACGCTGCCAAATTGTCCGAAATAAGACCAAAATACAGCTTTTTTTAAAGTCACTGACTATCCTAATAAATTATGACGACGTGCAAAACTATATTCGCTTTTATGCAAATTTCTCTTAAAGCAGACGTGTATGTTTGGCTATTGCTTGTGGAAATAACGATCGCTACCTGCTTAGCCTTAGCTGAAAATTATCAAATGTTGCAGTCAGTTTAGAACGGATGAAAATCTAAAAAATGGATAGCGTGAAGCAATGTGACATAGTGATCGTTAACTGGAATTCGGGTATTCAGCTTGACGATTGCATTAAAGCGCTTGATCCTGATAACGATGATACGATTGGCAAACTTGTCGTTGTTGATAATAGTTCGAGTGACGGATCTCACAACATAAATACCAACTTCATTAAACCGAAAGTTATAGAGGCTGGTGAAAACTTGGGATTCGGTAAAGCGTGCAATCTTGGCAGCCAGGAATGTATGTCAGACTATTTGCTTTTCCTTAACCCGGACACACGGGTACAGAGGGGCACGATTGGACGGGTATTGGCTTTTATGGAGTTCGAAGCAGCTTCTCACATAGGAATTTGCGGTATTCGGTTGTATGATGAAAGTGGAATGGAACAGAGGCACTGCGCGCGATTTCCGTCAGCAGTTACTTTTATTATAGAAAGCCTTGGACTAAGCAAGATTATGCCAAATCTATTTCCTTCGCTTATTATGTCAGATTTCGATCACCAAACAGATCGTGAAGTCGATCATGTAATCGGAGCTTTCTATATGATAAAGCGGAGTTTATTCAATACGTTAAAAGGATTTGATGAGGACTTTTTCGTTTACCTTGAAGACCTTGATTTGTCTTTCAGGGCAAATCAAGCTGGACAGTCCGTCTATTACCTAGCTCGTGAGTCTGCTTTCCACAAAGGCGGCGGCTCTAGCGAAAATGTTAAAGCGCAGCGGCTTGCTTATTCACTAAGCAGCAAAATCATCTATGCGAAAAAACATTTCGGATGTATTGGTCGAAATGCAGTTCATATAATAATAAAATATGTCGAGCCGCTGGTGCGGTTTGTTCAATTAATTATACGAGGTAGACTAAACGAACTTTCCGATTTACGAAAAGGTTACCGGCTTCTTTGGACCAAACACTGATAATTGTTCGAGCTATATCGACCAGCCAAAAACACAATTGTGAACTACAAGCGAATTAATTAAAAAGTGAAAAACGTTTTCTTAAAAATTTCCATTTTACTGTTAATGGCGCAAGCTATTGTCATTCCGCATTCTCTGCAAACTATTACTGCAGGAAGTTTGGTCATAGCTTTTTTAATTTCGCTATATCGTCTTCAAAAAGATAGAAATATGTTTGCTATAGCGATAGATTTCTGGATACCTATTAATATTGTAGTGAATATATTCTATATTGTAGTCGGCCTAAATAATCACGCATATTATGGATTTATTCCAATCGTAATAATTAGTAGTATTATAGCTCCGATTCTATGGATTTGGGTATCACGGGCAATTTACTTTTACTTTTGTGAAAAAGAGATAATTGGAGGTTTTTTTTGGTTAGGCATCTTGGGTGCCATGAGTGTCGCTTTGTTTTTCTTTATTTTTCTAAATTTCGGTGCATATGCTGTCGGTTTTTGGATAGATAAAGATAATGCCAATGTTCTCGTCTCAGGTGGCCAAGTCGCAGCAACAATGGCTATATATGGATCATTTATTTTCGTCGCGGCAGCCTTTTCTTCTAGTCCAGAGATAATAAGAAATGTAATGTTGCGAATATCCATAATTCTGGTTGTTTTTGTGGTTGCCCTAACTTCGGGAAGGGCTGCCCTAATGGTGTCAATTGTGATTGGAGGGTTTACTGGGATTTTAGTCAAAATGCTCAATCAAAATCCTAAGCTTAAAAGTTTAAATATTTACACGTTGATTGGCTACAGTGTGATAGCTATTGTAGCAACTTTACTGCTAATAGTTATTGATGTTTATTCCGCTGATGTGGACCTAGGTATTACCCTTAGTAACTTATCCGAAAAATTGTTTGAGGGTGGAGGCGATTTGCGGGTGTGGCAGTACGATGCATTGTTGCAGGGCATAAAGGATACTGATGGTCTTGGCGCCGGTCATGGTGTTGGTGTTACTTTAATAAGAAGTACGGAATATCCTTGGCGTTATGAATTGACACCACTTGCTACTATATTGCGTGTCGGGATAATTGGATTCTTACTGTTGATGATTCCTTATGTTTATTATATATTTGAATTTATAAAGCGAATGGCTACAACTGGCGTCGATACGTTCGATACATTCATGTTTTCCGGGTTTGTTGCTTTTCTCGCCGCATCATTCACAAATCCCTATCCGGAGTCCTTCATCTTTCAATTTAGTCTATATATTCCTATTGTGTTGTTCGAAATGAAGTACAGGCGGCGACCTAGGAAAAAACGTACTACCGCTGCAAAACAACGCAAGCAGTTCGTATGAAACGCCTTTTAATTCTTTCACGTTACTGTTCGGATGGCGCGAGCAGCCGTATGCGCTTTTACCAATACTCCCCTGGTTTGAAAAAAGCCGGATGGGAAGTTACGATCACGCCTTTGCTGTGTGCGGAATATCTTGAGCGTCTCTATGCAGGCAGGAAGCCGAAGCGAAGAGATATTGCATTGGATTATATTAAGCGAATCTTTGCCGTACTGAACGCCAGGCAATATGACCTGATCTGGATTGAAAAGGAAATATTTCCTTTTCTTCCCGAGGCATTGGAAATGGTTATCCGTTTTCCAGGCGTCCCATATATTGTTGATTATGACGATGCCATTTTCCATAGCTATGATCAGCACAAACATTCTCTGGTACGCCGTATTCTCGGTAGTAAATTGGACAGACTTCTTCAAAAATCGACAGCGGTAACCGCCGGAAACCCTTATCTTGCCGCCTATTGCAGCCAGCACGGCGCGCCTGATGTTCATGTAATTCCAACAGTAATTGATATTGAGCGGTATCACGCCACACCATTGCCATGCGAGAAAACCATGCGTATCGGCTGGATCGGGAGCCCTGCTACAACGCCACTATTGGAAAAGATTTTACCCCAGCTTGCTAGCGCTGCCCAAAATATACCCATTATTTTAGTCACAATTGGTGCTTCTTCACTTCAGCAGAAGGGATTAATAATAGAACAGCATTCTTGGTCAGAAAATGATGAAAATCGTTTATTGCAGACTATTGATATCGGTATAATGCCATTATCAGATACCCCGTTTGAACGCGGCAAGTGCGGTTATAAGATCATTCAATATGCCGGTGCGGGGCGTCCAGTCATTGCGTCTGCCATTGGCGCTAACACCAATATCGTAACTAAGGAAACGGGGTTTCTAGTTAAGAAAGATACGGATTGGAAAGCTACAATTATAGAAGCATCTAGTTCACTGGAACGTTTGACAAAAATGGGTGTGGCAGCACGGAAGAGGGCAGAAAGCAAATATAGCCTTCAAATCATGCTGCCGCAGTTACTGAAAATTTTTGATGCAGCAATAATTACGGGTAAAACTTGGCGGTAAAAGATAGATTTTGCAAGTGGTCCTTGTCACAAAGTTTCCGTTAGCATTAAAATTCGAAAACAGATGTCAGCGTGTTAGTCCCGCGAAGAAAAAGTGCTCGCAACCTTCGTCGGAATGCCAATTTCCATCTTATGCATAATATCGTGAAAGCTTTTTTAGGCAAAACAATGACAGAAGTAAGGCTTTTCGCGCGTCTTAAAAAATGTGTGCAATATCTTTATGTCTATGCTGCATCTCTTCGCTCCTAAATAATGGAGCTGTTGAATCCACACTTTAAATTCGTTCATGAATATTCGTTGCTAACCACTCCTATGGTCGCTACCGGGATATTCAGCAGACCTACTCTAGTAGAGTGGGGGCGTTTTCTTTTCGATTGTGAATATCTTGCGATGTCCAAAACCCTTGCGAAAAAAATCCAAAGCACTCAAGGTGTATTGAGCGGAAAAGCCGCTCGTTTTTATGCTTTTGCGGCTTTTCTGATTATTGTCTTCGCGACTGGCGGGGCGTCACGTGACGATGTGCAGTCTTTGGTCTTTTTGCGTCCATTGGCCGCTCTGTTTGGCGCCTATGCCTTAACGTGTTCGACATGGGAATGCTGGAAAGGTCGGCTCTTCCCTGTGTGGATTGCATGTGCTCTTGCCGGACTTATGCTGCTTCAGCTCATTCCTTTGCCCCCGCAATTTTGGACGACATTGCCGGGACGGCAGATTTTTGCCGACATAGCGGATTTGGCAGGGATCGAACAACCCTGGCGGCCTTTGTCGCTTTCGCCATCGCGGACATTGAATAGCTTTTTTTCGCTTATGATTCCGATTTCAGCAATGATGCTTTATCTCAACTTGGACAAAGGGAACCGCAAAAAGGCAGTCGCGGTTCTCATCGTATTGGCCGGGATAAGCGCCCTATGGGCGATATTTCAGATCACCGGATCGTCCAGAGGACCGCTTTATCTCTATCGTATTACCAATATCGACGCTGCGGTCGGTCTGTTCGCAAATCGCAATCATCAAGCTGTGCTTCTGGCCGCGACGATAGTCATGCTCGGATGGTATGGGGCATCGCACGCCATCGCCGAAAAGCTTGCGGCATTGAAATTATACGGCAGTATTGCTGCGATTTTTGTGCTGGTTCCTTTGATATTTATTACCGGCTCGCGCGCCGGCTTGATTCTTATGGTGCCCGCGCTGCTGGCGGCGATGAGCTTCATCTATTTCGGAAGATATACCGTAGAAAGCCAGTCTGCCGGAGGAAAAAGTCGAGCCAGAAAAAAACGGTTCGCATCGCGGCAATTCATATTGGCCGGAAGCATCATACTGGTTGCGGGTATGGCGACCCTAACGGTCTATTTTTCGCGCTCTCTTGCTTTCGACCGCCTTATCGGCGGTAATGATGTGGAAGAACTTCGTACGCAGCTATTGCCCATTCTCGTCAGGATGGCGGGGGGTTATTTCCCATGGGGGAGCGGATTTGGGAGTTTCGAGTATGTTTACCGGATTTACGAACCCCAGGAACTGTTAAATCCAAGCTACCTTAATCAGGCTCATAATGATTGGCTGCAATTTATCATCGAAGGCGGGCTGCCGGGAATAATCATCGCATTCGCGTGTGTTATCTGGATATGTTTGCAGTTATTTGCGATAGTGAGAAACAAAGCTGGTTCCCGCTATGCCAAACACGGTGCGATAATGGCTGGCGTGGTCATGTTGCTGTTACTGGCGGGCAGTATTGGGGATTACCCTTTGCGCGTTCCGTCGCTTATAACTGTATTTGCGATTATGGCATGTGTCTTTCGCGACCATATTCTTATTGTTCAGCGAAATGTAATGAAAACCAAAACATAGCAAAACCGAAACCGTAAGTCGCATGATCATATATGCGGATGCTGTATATGAGCAGTTTACGTGCCGGGGACTTTCGTCTAACAGCATCCAAAATTATGGAAAATCTTCGAGAATGACGAAACTTCTGCCTTTATTGTTACTGACCTTTCTGTTGTCGGCTTGTGCCGGACCGAACGTACTTGGCGGAAGTCCGAACGTGACGGTAGTTTCCAGTGAAGGTTTGCCTGAACCGACGCGGATTGATCAGCTCAGTTCGAACCGTGCGTATCTGATCGGGCCTTTCGACAAGTTGAAAATCGATGTTTTTGGTATTGAGGATCTGAGCAAGGAAGTTCAGATCGATGCGAGCGGGCGTCTTTCATTCCCTCTTGTGGGTGTGGTCGAAGCATCCGGCCTTACGCCTGGAGAATTGGCGGATGAACTGGAGCGTCGTTTGCAGGGCCGCTATGTTCGTAATCCGCAGGTCACGGTAAATCTCGAAGAAACTGTCAGCCAGGTCATCACTGTCGACGGGCAGGTCGATGAACCGGGCTTATATCCGGTAATCGGACGGATGACTTTGATGCGTGCTGTCGCCACAGCGGGCGGAACGGCCGAATTTGCCAAGCTTGATGATGTCGTGATTTTCCGAAGCGTCAACGGCGAACAGCTTGCCGGGCTATATAATTTGAAAGCCATTCGGAGAGGCGCTTATGCGGATCCGGAAGTCTTCGCGAATGACGTCGTGATCGTTGGAGATTCACAGGCGCGCCGCCTGTTCCGTGATCTGATACAGGCATCTCCGTTGCTCACCACGCCGCTAATCATTTTGTTTAGACCATAATGGATATTAAAAGCAATTCACTTATGAACGATATTTCACATGGTCATGTCCCGGAGAATTTAAATGACGCCGATACCTATGATGATCAGGCGCATGAAACGCCGATTCTTATCCAATATTGGCAGGCCGCGCTTCGTCACAAGATCGCCATAGCGATTATCATAGCTGTTTGTATTGCGGTTGGCATTATCGCGACGCTATTGATGACGCCTTATTATACCTCCACGGCAACGGTAGAAATCAACCGCGAACAGGACAAGGTTACCAATGTCGAGGGTGTCACAGCATCGGATAATGCGGCACAAAATCTCGAATTTTATCAGACACAATATTCTTTGTTGGAGTCGCGCTCGCTGGCCGAGCGCGTTGTACGCTCGCAGAATCTTGTTTCGAAACCGGATTTTTTCGAAACTTTCGATATCGACCCCGACAATAGCGGTCTGCTTACGGAAAGGTCGAATACGCAAACCGCGGCAGAAAGAAACGAACGGCTGAAGCTGGCAGCAGACATATTGCAGGACCATATCAGTATTTCGCCCATTCGCGGTTCCAGTCTGGTCGATATCAGTTTTCAAAGTCCAAACCCTGCCCTGTCTGCACAAATTGCCAATGCTTGGGTGGAGGAATTTATCGCATCGAACCTCGACCGCCGTTTCAGTTCGACCGCTGAGGCTCGAAAGTTTCTCGAAGAACAATTGGCGGATCTGAAACTGAAACTGGAAGATTCGGAACGCAATCTATCGCTTTATGCCGACAATAAACAGATTATAACATTGTCTTCGGAGCAAACTGCGGATGGCAAAACCGTTTCACAGAAAACCCTTGCTTCTTCCAACCTGGAAGCATTGAATGCTGCGTTGGCGCAGGCGATAGCCGATCGTATTGCGGCAGAAAGCGAAGCCGGCCGAAGCGCGGGCAATAAAAACGCCCTCACGAATATTGCGCTTAATAATCTTCGTGAAGAGCGCGCCAAGGTTCAAGCCGATTATGCCAAACTCATGGTCCAGTTTGAACCCGAATATCCGACGGCAAAAGCACTGGCCACTCAGATTGCCGCGCTCGATAGGAGCATTGCCTCCGAAGAGACCCGTTCGCGCACCGGCACGTCCGCGCGCTATCAGGAAGCGCTGGAACGCGAACAGAAATTGCGCGCGCAAGTCGAACGTCTGAAAGGGCAGTTTAGTGGCGAAAGGCGCGACTCGATTCAATATAATATTTTTCAGCGCGAAGTTGATACCAATCGGCAGCTATATGATGGTCTTCTTCAGCGATACAAGGAAATCGGGGTTGCTGGAGTGGGCACCAACAATATATCGGTGGTGGACCCTGCACAACCGCCGGAACAACCTTCTAGTCCGAAGCTTTTATTGAATATCGCCCTGGCAATGCTGGCGGGCCTCGGTCTGGCCGCAGCCTATGTCTTCATTGTGGAACAGATCGACCAGACAATCAAAGATCCTTCGGACCTGAAATCCAAACTGGGGATTGCGCCGCTTGGCTCGATTCCAGATCTGGAAAAGGAAGATATACTGGTTTCTCTGGGAGACAAAAAATCTGTTGCCTGGGAAGCATATCTATCTATCCGGACGAGCCTTGCCTTCCTTACCGATCACGGTGTACCGCGATCCTTTCTTTTGACCAGCACGCGTCCGAACGAAGGCAAAAGTACCTCCGCATTTGCCTTGGCCTCGGTTCTTGCCAGTACCAACAAACGTATATTGCTCATCGACGGCGATATGCGCAATCCATCGCTCCACCATATGTTGGGCAAGAAAAACACGAACGGGTTGAGCAATTATCTGACGGGTGAGGATGATTTATCCAAGCTCATTCATCAGGAAAGTGCTTATGGCTTTGATGCCATGTCCGCCGGACCGATACCGCCTAATGCGGCGGAATTACTGAGTAATTCGCGCATGCGCGAGCTGGTTGCCAAACTTACGGAAACCTATGACACCGTAATTATCGACGCGCCACCCGTTTTGGGTCTAGCCGATATTCCTCTGCTGGCGGATTCGGTAGAAGGCGTGATTTATACGATCGAGGCAGGCGGGGTAAAACTGCGCGGCATACAATCGGCAATACAACGTGTTCGCAGTTCGCATGCACATATTTTCGGCGGTATCGTAACGAAGGTACAGTCGCAGCATTCCGGTTACGGTTATGCGTATCAATATAGCTATGGCAATAAGGCGCCGGAGCCAGCGTAAGGATTCGCAAAAAGGATATCTGTTGCGGTGAAAAACAGCATCATATGGATGATTGGCCTCGCCATTGCCTTCGTCTCGGGGCTATCGGCGATGGGGTCTATCGCGAAAAACAAGGCGCCGCAACTGGCGATGGGTCTGCAGCCAGCAAACGGGTTCGCCGCTGAAAATCTGGCGGCCGCGTCGGTTAATGCCGCCATTACCGCTAATAATGGGTCGTTTCCCAATCAGGTGAGCCCACGCGCAGCCAATCTGGCGATGCAAGCCTTTTTGGCCGAGCCCGCCACTCCAGAGGCGGTGGGAGTGCTCGCGCTTCTGGAGGCGGGAAGCGAGAGGCGCAAATTAATGGATAAGGCCTTGTTGTTGTCGCGCCGGCAACAGATGGTAACTTTGTGGATGATCAATGATAGCGCGGCGAGGGAAGACATAACCTCGATTTTGCAACATTACGATACGATGCTGCGCACCAGTTCATCGGCGGCATCGGTGATAATGCCACAAATCGCAGCGGTCCTGGCCAATGAAGATTTCATACAGCCCCTTGCGCGTCTGCTTGCCACAAATCCGCCGTGGAGCAGTCAGTTCTGGGCAGCAGTTGTAGGTACTCCATCCGCTATCGGCAATGCAGCGCAATTGCGGCAATTGCTTTACAAACCCAGCGAGCCCGGGGAAAATTATCGCGATGCGGATTTGATTAATGCTCTTGCCAACGACAGACAATTTGCGCAAGCGGCCGGCTTGTACAGGCTACTGAAAGGCGAAAAGAAAAACGCTGCGCTTTTAGAAAACCACTCTTTCGAGAAGATACCCGAATATCCGCCGATGGATTGGCAGTTGATGTCAACCGGAGAATATGGCGCAGCAGTTTCGGAAGGAAAATTGCAGTTAAGTGCTATCCGAAATTCCGGTGGACTGTTCGCGCGGCAGATTGTCGACCTACCCCCCAAAGTTTTGACAATCGAAGTCATAGGCAGCGATGATCTTGCGGACGATGCGCAGGCATTTTTAAGCCTGTCCTGTGCAGAAGCGAAAAATAATGCGCCCCAGCCGATCAGAATCGCTTTAAAAAACGGGACCACACGTCAACAGATAAGCAATGTTAATTCCGGATGCCGATTTTACTGGCTCGATATTAGCGCACGCGCATCTGAAAATGGTGATGGCTTCGATGTCAGTCTGAATTCGATATCCATGCGAGTGAACACGGCGGGCGCTTGAAACGCATCGGAGATGGAATGTTCTCCAGATCATAATATCTTAAGGGCTATAATTCACTGATCATGACGTAGCGGCATACCAGCAAGATTGTTATCGGAGGGCACCGTCGTTTCCTTCGGGAGCCAGCGGCGAAGGCTGGCGCACCTGCGTCCCTTCTGACGTGCGCAGCTGACGGGGCTCCAGAATTGCCGCGGTTTCAATCAGGTCGAGGGCACGGCGCGCGTCGATATAGCGTTTTGCAAGAGTGATCCAGGGCTGGGCCTCATCCTGTCCGGGCAGACGGCTTACTTCGGCCAGCGCCGCCTCGACACGATCGGTTTCCAGAAAGCGCTTGGCGCGTTCCAGCCGCTGTTCGGGCGCGGGCGAGGCACTGCCCTCCCGGCGGACGACGAACAAATCGCGCATTTCCTGCGTGAAACTGGTCCACAAGTTTCCATCGGCCGTGCCGTTGGTCAGATCGGCACCGATCTCGTCGAGTTTGCCGCGCAGCTCGTCGAGGGTGACCGGATTTTTCGCGGCATTGATGATGGTGGTAACCGCCACCGGTTGGGCTGCACCGAAGCGCAGGCGCAGCTGTTCCTCGATATAGCCCAGCGTGGACCCGCGATCGAGGGCACGGCGTGCGGCGAAAGCGATCAACAGCCCTTCCGCCCGCGCTGCGTTGCCGCCTGCTGCCTGCGCTTGTACGTTAATGCGCGACAGACGGTCTTCCAAATCGGCCACGCGGCGGGCCAATGCGCGCTCCTGATCGGGGTCAATCGAAACCATTTCGGCCGGGCTTGGCGCGCCAGCGGGACGTACCGTGCCGTCCGGCAGGATACGCTGTTCCAATGCCTCAGCTTCGATAGTTCTCGGCTGACCCGCTCTCTCATCCTGCCGTGCACCGGCAGTCTCGGTGCTCAAAAGATCGTATTTCGACACCGCCCAGACCGTAGCGATTGCCCCCCCGACAAAAGCGAGGGCGATCAGGATCAGCAGCGTGCGGAATCCCGATTTCTTACTGGTCGGGGCGGATATTGGTTCATAGTCGCGGTTCATACATTGTCCCGATAATCTGGTGTCATATGCAGTTATATTGTTCGCGGGTTATGTCTTACACAATTGCCGCGCGACTTCCAGCAAAGCTTGGTCGTTATGTGCGCGGGCGGTGGATATGTTGCCCCAGCCCGGCCCTGCTGCAGCGGCGATACGCGGTCCGAAACAGGCCACCGAAATCCCTGACAGGTCGATCCGTGCTGCGACACACTCGGCGCGAACATGCTCGGCCGCGCGCGCCGAATGGAGCAGGATGACCGCCGGGGATGCTAGGGTTTCGCGTAGCCTATCCGGCATGGGCAACGCATCGGACCGATAGATCGTGACACGGTCGATCGTCAGTGAGTGTGGGGGCAGCGGCACAGTATCACGGCCCGATAGCCACAAAACGCGGCGGCACCCATCCGCCTCGAGTTCTGGCAGGACTTCCGAAACTCCGCCGGAGCCCGTATAAGTGACCGTAAATCCATGATGCCGTGCCATCATAGCGGTGATGTCCCCCACCACGTAAAGAGGGATTTTCGCAAACCGCCCGATATCATTTCCCGCACATCGGAACACGTTGGCGCTCGCGATCATCAGTGCGTCATAGTCCGTATTTTCACTGTTTGTCGGATTTCGCGCAATCTCCCAAGGCACCGGCGAAACGGCGAAGAGAGGTGTTTTGACGACGTGCCAACCTTGATCGCGCGCGCGCGCAGCGGTTCTTTCCGCTCCCGGCTCGGGCCTGACGATTACGAGCGGCACCGTCATATGCCAGTAAACAGCTTCTGGATCGATCGCGGTGCCCTGTGCAGCAACGCGGCGGCCAGATCGGCGGAATGATCGTCGTCGTTCGCCATAAAGCGGATGTGATCGCCGATCTTGTCGGCGCCGTTTTCGCTGTACAATTCGCCGCGCAGATGGATTTCGCCGTTCGAGAGTTTGGCATAGGCCGCGACGGGGCTGTGGCAATTGCCGCCCAAGCGTTCCAGAAACGCCCGTTCTGCCGAAACGCACCGCGCGCTGGCGGCCTGGTTCACGCCCGACAGGAAAGCGGTCATATCTTTATTGGCGCTGAGCGTTTCCATGCCGATCGCGCCCTGTGATGCGGCGGGCAGCCAGTCGCCCGTATCAAGTGGTGCGCCGATGTGTTGCATGTCGAGCCGCGCCAGTCCGGCGGCGGCCAAAAGCGTGGCATCGGCCTCGCCATTGGCCAGTCTCGCCATTCGCGTCGCGACATTGCCGCGAAACAATTTTACGGTCAGGTCGGGACGTACATGCAGCATTTGTGCCGCACGCCGCGGTGAACTGGTGCCGAACGTGCCGTATTGGGGAATATCGGCAATCGAATCCGCGCCCAGCAGCACATCGCGCACATCTGCGCGTGGCAGTATCGCGGCCAAGTGAAACATTGCCGGTCGTACCGTTTCGACGTCCTTCATCGAATGGACAGCGAAATCGATATCGCCGTCGACCAGTGCGCGGTCCAACTCGCGGGTCCATAATTCCTTCCCGCCCAATTCGCGCAGCGCACGGTCCTGCACCTTGTCTCCGCTGGCGACGACGGGCAACAGCGTTATGGCATCGGAGGAAAGGCCATAGGTCAACCGCAGGCGGTCCGCAGTTTCGCGCGCTTGCGCCATGGCCAGCGGCGACTGGCGGGTCCCCAGCACCAGCGGGCGCTGCGCAAGCCGTGCCGCGAGCGCCGGAGGCAGGGAAAGGGGTGGCGGGTCGGTGATATCATTCATCATATTGGCCGATTGTTCTTAGGCGGAAGGGGCGCTAAGGGAAAGGGCAATGGCGCTGATATTGGGAATTGAATCGAGCTGCGACGAAAGTGCGGCGGCGGTTATCGGCACGGACCGGACGATCCATGCGCACCGGCTGGCGACGCAGGAGGCCGACCATGCGGCCTATGGCGGGGTCGTCCCCGAAATTGCCGCGCGCGCCCATGTGCATCACCTGACGCCGCTGATCAAGGCGGCGCTGGCCGATGCGGGTATGAGTTTGTACGATATGGATGCTATCGCCGCAACCGCCGGTCCAGGACTGATCGGCGGCGTGATGGTCGGGCTCGTTACCGGAAAGGCGCTGGCCATGGCAACGGGCAAACCGTTGATTGCGGTCAACCATCTGGAAGGGCATGCGCTCTCGCCGCGTCTGATCGATGCCGAACTGGATTTCCCCTATCTGTTGCTGCTCGTATCGGGTGGACATTGCCAGATATTGCGGGTTGATGGAGTTGCGCAATACCGGCGGCTCGCCACGACCATTGATGACGCCGTGGGCGAAGCTTTTGACAAGACGGCAAAGATATTGGGGCTGGGATATCCCGGCGGACCCAAGCTGGAAAAGCTGGCGGAGAAGGGCGATCCACACGCGGTGCCGCTGCCGCGCCCGCTTCTGCGTTCGGCGGAACCGCATTTCTCTTTCGCCGGCCTGAAAAGCGCGGTGCTGCGCGCGCATCAGTCGGGAGTCCATCAGGACGCCAACCTTGCGGCTTCTTTCCAGCAGGCCGTGCTGGACTGCTTGCGCGATCGTCTTGAAAACGTCATGGCATCGCACCCGGGTATGGCCTCGCTCGTTGTGGCGGGAGGCGTCGCCGCGAATGCACCGATCCGCGCGATGCTGCGCGATGTGGCGGACGCACACGCGATGCGTTTTGTGGCACCCCCGGGCTGGCTGTGCACAGATAATGCTGCGATGATCGGCTGGGCGGGGGCGGAGCGGTATGAGGCTGGATTGTTCGATTCGCTCGATATCGCCGCACGGCCGCGATGGCCATTGGATGAAAGCGCGGAACACGCACGCGGAGCGGGAGTAAAGGCATGAACGAAGCAGCGAATATCGGCGTCATCGGTGCAGGTGCCTGGGGCACGGCACTGGCGACGATGCTGGCGTCGGACGGCCGCGAAATTCTGTTATGGGCGCGCGACGAAACTCTGGCTGCGCGGATCGACGAGAAGCACGCGAATCCGGTTTATCTGCCCGACATCCCGCTTGCTTCGACCGTTAAAGCGACCAGCGATCTCGCTCGCCTTGCCCTCTGCGATATCTTGCTAGTGGTAACGCCGGCGCAGCATATGCGCAGCGTGCTTCAAGCCCTGCCGGCGACCGATGCCGATCTGGTGCTGTGCTCCAAGGGGATCGAGGCAAACAGCCAGAAACTGATGGTGGACGTCGCCGCCGAAACGGTCGGCGACAATGCGCTGGCGGTATTGTCCGGGCCGACCTTCGCCCATGAAGTGGCCCGCGCGCAGCCTACGGCCGTCACTTTGGCCTGCAGCAGCGAAGAACAGTGGGATCGTCTTTCTGATGCCATTGGTCGGCCGCATTTCCGGCCCTATTATTCACCCGATATTGTCGGCGCGGAAATTGGGGGGGCGGTCAAAAACGTGCTCGCGATCGCCTGCGGCGTGGTCGACGGTCTCGGTCTCGGACAAAATGCCCGTGCTGCGCTTATCAGCCGCGGCTTTGCCGAGATGCTACGTTTCGGGACGTCCTACGGTGCGCAGGCAGAAACACTGGCGGGCCTGTCCGGGCTGGGCGATCTGGTGCTGACCTGTTCGTCGACCAGCTCGCGCAACTTTTCGCTTGGGGTCAGTCTGGGCAAGGGACAAAGCCCCGCCGCTTTGATGACCGATCGCAGGACGGTGGCGGAAGGGGCATCGACCGCACCGGTTTTGCAGGCTGTCGCGCGGGCCCGGCATGTCGACATGCCGATTGTGGATGCGGTTTGCGCGCTGTTGCGGGGCGAATGCAGCGCCGCGGAAATGGTGCACATGTTACTCGCGCGTCCGCTCCGCGCCGAGTAAAGCCGCGCTGGCAATTATCATCCAATCCTGCCAAAAGACTGTTCCGTTTCAACAAGACAGGCCCGCCGCTTGACCCAAGCCCCCCCCGACCCTGCGATCGATACGGCCATGCCAGCCGGTGCCGAGCGCGGCGATATCGAAAAAATAGCCCAGGGCGGACGGACGAATTTCTTTGGTTTCCTGCTGCGGCTAGCGGCGCGGCTACCCTTCCTGTTCATCGCGGGAAGGCTGTACGGGCCAGAGGCGCTAGGGCGTTTCGCCTATGCGATACTGATCGTCGAGCTGGCTGGTCAGCTGGCCACGCTCGGCCTGCGCCGCGGCCTGGCCGAACAGCTTAGCCGCACCAAGCGTCCGCATGTGCATGTGGTTTATGACGGCTTGCTGGTCAGTGCCATCGCCTCTGCAATTGCCGGGCTGTTGCTGATCGTGTTTCCGCAGGCGATGTTCCCCAATAGCAGCATCAACGGCATGGACCGCTTTTTGCCGCTTGTCATTTTCTTCGTGGCCGGTTCGGACGTGGCGCTGGCGGCGCTCGCTTATCGTTACGATATTGCTTCGACGGTCCGTGCGCGCGCCATTATCGAGCCATGGACGATCAGCATTGCGGCAGGCGCGCTCTATTTCTATTCGGCGCGCGACGGGCTGATCCTGTCCTATGTTTTGTCGATGGCGGCCGCATTTGTCGCATCAGTCTGGCCCCTCGTCAAAAATTACGGCCTGCCCCATGGCTGGCGGCCCAAGCCGGTTCAACTGGTACAGATTACGCGGCAGAACATACCGCTAGCCGCTGCCGACGCAGTCGAATGGGGCAGCCGCCGTCTAGACCTTGCCATTCTCGGTATTTTTGCCTCACCAGCGGTGGTGGGAATATACTGGGCCGCGCAACAGGTGGCCAGCCTTCCGCAAAAATTGAAAACGAGTTTCGATCCGATTTTGGGGCCGGTCATCACACGCAATCTCAAGGAAAACAGGCTAAAGGCTATCGCCAAGCAAGTGGGGCAGGTGGGTTTCTGGATCATTGCGGTGCAGGCGGGCATCGCTCTTGCACTTGGGATACCCGGCGAGGCCGTGATGGGCCTGATCGGACCGGAATTTGTCGTGGGGACGGGGGCGCTGGCATTTCTTCTGGCCGCCGAAGTCGTTGCCGCAACTGCCGTCGTGAGCGAATCCGTGCTGGTCTATGTCGCGCGGCACCGTAACCTGATCGTCTCGCTGTCGATGCTGCTGTTACAAGCGATATTGTCGGTCGCGTTCATTCAAGTGGTGGACGCCTATGACTTGCCGGGCGCATACGATGCCGCCGCCGTTGCACTCGCGCTCATGATCTCGCTGGGCTACGCCTCGCTGGTGAAGGCGGTATTGCTTTCGAAAATACTGGGCGCACCTGTCAATGGCTGGCGCTGGGCCCTCGTCTGGGCGGCAGCGGTGGCGACGGTGATCGGCTGGGTGGTGACGCGTTATTTGCCCGAATGGGCCGAGTTGCTGTTAGGTATTCCGGCCATTCTGGCGCTGTATGGCTGGATAATCTGGCACCGGGGTTTCGATCATGCAGATCGGGAGCTATTCCGTTTGAAGGGCGGTCCGGCGGAAAACGAAGCGCCGCCCGTGTGATGGTGCGGGTGTCTGCCGACCGCGAGGCGTACGCTGCTAGCCTGTTTTTTGCGCCATCAGGATTTTCAAATCGGTTTCCGGGCGGGCGCCCATATGTGAAATGATTTCCGCCGCCGCCACGGCCCCCATTTTCAGACAGCTATCCATATCCTTGCCCGCGCTCATACCCGACAGAAAGCCGGCCGCAAACGAATCGCCCGCGCCGGTGGTGTCGACCAGTGTATCGATAGGCTCTGCCGCAACCTCATACCGCGTCCCGCCCTGAACGGCAATTGCGCCGCGTTCGCCGCGTGTTACGACCAGCGTTGGCACTTTGGGGGCGAGTGCGGCAACAGCGCCGTTGAAATCGTCATTTTGCGTCAGCGATGCGATTTCGCCTTCGTTCGAAAACAGGATATCGATCTGGCTCTCGTCGATCAGGGCGTTGAAATCGCTTCGGTAACGATCGATCACAAAAGCGTCGGAAAGAGTGAATGCCACTTTGCGGCCGGCGGCACGCGCTGTATCGATGGCGGAACGCATCGCATTGCGGGGTTCTTCGGGGTCCCACAAATAGCCTTCGAGATACAGAATCGCGCTGTCGGCGATCATCTGCTTGTCGATCGCGGTTTCGGGCAGGTACTGCGATGCGCCCAGGAACGTATTCATCGTGCGCTGACCATCGGGTGTGACCAGAATTATGCAGCTCGCTGTGGGCGGTTCGCTCTCCCTTGCCGGGGTACAGAAATCGATCCCCACGGCGCGAATGTCGTGGGCGAAAATCGTGCCGAGCTGATCATCGGCAACCTGCCCGATAAAAGCGCACGTATTGCCCATGCCGGCCATGCCCGCCAGCGTATTGGCAGCACTGCCACCGCTAATCTCGCGCGCCGGACCCATGGCATCGTATAGCGCTTTGGACTGGTCCGCATCCACCAGCATCATGCCGCCTTTGTTCAGCGCATGAGTTGCAAGAAACGCGTCGTCGCATGGCGCCATGATATCGACGATGGCGTTGCCTATGGCGAGAATGTCGTATTTTGCGGGGGAAGTCATTTACGGGTTGATCCTTGAAAAGCCGCGGCTATGTCGCATGCCGCCTGTGTGCCTCGCGCCGTAAACGAGCGGACCGGACGGTTCAAGGACAATTGACCTTTTCAGAAAAACCGGGAAAAGCTTTGCGCATTATGATCAAGGCGTTTTCCCTGGCACTGGTACAAATCGGCGACCGCAACACCCTGCGGTTGCTGGCCAAGACGATTGCGATCACATTGCTTATATTCGTGATGCTGGGTGCGGGGCTTTATTTTGCAGGCAGCCGGGCATTTGCCGCGGCGGGATGGGGATTCGACGACAGCGTCCAAGGCTATCTGGCGGGGATATTGGCTGCAGTTGTTACGATTCTTGCGGTCTGGTTGTGGTTTCGCGCCGTCGCCATCGGCGTATTGCAAGTCTTTGGCGACGACATCGTCATGACCGTCGAGCGCACATATTATCCGCATGTAGCGGATAGGGCGGAGCCAGTGGGATTTCGCCGTGGATTGGGCATGGGCATGAAAAGCCTGGTGCGGGCTTTATTGCTCAATCTTGTGGCATTGCCTTTTTACATCGCATTGTTTTTCACGGCCATTGGCTTGCCGATCGCCTTTCTGATCGTCAATGCGCTGCTGCTTGGCCGCGATTTGCAGGAAATAGTGGTGGCACGGCATAGCGACAACCTGAAAGATTCGCGTCTGACCCTGCCATTTGGCACCCGCTTTGCGCTGGGATTTGTGGTGGCGGGTTTATTCGTGGTTCCGTTCGTAAACTTGTTCGCCCCGATAATCGGGGCGGCAATGGCGACGCACCTTGTGCACAGTCGGGAAAACAGCGATAACAATGCTAACGCAATCAATGAATAAGGGAAAAATATGAATTGCCGGATCGGAGGCGCCGCGTTGGCGACGTTGATTTTATCTGCCTGTGTCAGCGCCAGCGGCCCCGAAGCCGGGGCCCCGCAACCATCGATGGCGCGTCAGAACCCGATGACATCGATAGCCGGGCTTGAAGCGGTCATGGGACAGGGGGCGGACAGACTTACGCGGATGTTCGGCAAGCCACGGCTTGACGTGCGTGAAGGCGATGCGCGCAAACTGCAATTTACCGGCGGTGCCTGCGTACTTGACGTATATCTCTACCCAAAAGGACGTGCCGAACCGGTGGCAACATATGTCGATGCGCGGACGCCGGATGGCCGCAATGCCGACCGGGCATCATGCGTGGCTGCACTGAGCCAGTAGGTTGCCCTTTATGATCACGCGGGGGATGGGTTCGAATAGATTGGCCAGGTTATAACCGATATTAGACTGTAAAGCTTTCTCCGCACCCGCAAGCACCTTTGGCATTGGGATTATTGAAGACGAAACCGGCAGTGAAATCATCTTCGACCCAGTCCATCGTCGAGCCGATCAGATATAATACCGAAGCCCCATCGACATAAAATACACCGCCAGGCGTTTCGATTTTTTCGTCCATCGCCAGTTCTTCGCTGACATAGTCGACCGAGTAGGCAAGCCCGCTGCAACCGCGACGCGGGGTGGACAGTTTCACCCCTATGGCATCATCGGGCGCTTTCGCCATCAAATCGGCAATGCGTTTTTCCGATGCGGGCGTCAGGATGATCGCCCCGGGCATTTTTCGTATCTTGGTTGCCATATTCGTCATGTCATAATCCCTTTTGCCAGAACAGGGCACGGCCCTGTTCGGGAGCCAGAATGTAGTCTCCGTAGCCAAGCGAGGCATATAGCGCCTTGGCGGATTCATTTCCATCGAGCACTTCCAGTGTGATCTTGCAGGCATTCTGCGCGCGTGCAATGGATTCTATTTGGCCAAACAGCTTGCGGCCGATGCCGATCCCGCGATATTCTTTCAGCACAACCATGTCGTGAATATTGACGAGCGGACGCGCTGCGAATGTCGAAAATCCGAAAAAGCAATTGGTCAGGCCGACGGGTTCATTATCCACAAAAGCCAGCACCGAAAACGCATTGGGCATGGCGCGCAGACCCGCCACCAGATCGTGCTGCACATGGGGCGGTATATCCTTGCCGCCGCCCATTGGATCACGCGCATAGGCACGCAGCAGCGAGACAATTGCGGCGGCATGATCCGGTTTGTCATAATCGGCGCGTTCTATGATGATAGCCAGGGTGTCCGTAATCATAACATCCCCAGTTCGAGCTTTGCCTCATCGCTCATTTTTTGCGGATCCCATGGCGGATCCCAAACGAGATTAACTTCGGCGTGGCCGACTCCGGGCACGCTGCCGACCTGCATCTCGATTTCGCCGGGCATGGATTCTGCCACCGGGCAATGCGGCGTGGTCAACGTCATGGTGACGACGGCATGGCCGTCTTCGGTAACATCGACACCGTAAATCAAGCCGAGGTCATAGATATTGACGGGAATTTCGGGATCGTAAATGCTTTTCAGCGTATCGATAATTGCTTCATACAAGTCGCCGCCCGGTTCGCTCTTGTGCTCCTCCACGGGCTTTTGCGCGAGAAAACCTTCGAGATAGTCGCGCTTGCGCTCCATTTTTGCCATATCGCCCTCCGCTTCATATGGTGAAGGTGCCAGCACCGGTGGGCTGTCCTGCGCATCATCGACACGCGCCTTGGCGGGTTTGTCGACCTTGCCGACTTCTTGCACGCTGATTTTGCTGGTCTCATTCATATCATTCACCCGAAAATTTTGCGGACGCGTTCGATACCCTGCACCAGAGCCGCGACATCATCGTTGTTGCTGTATACGCCAAAGCTTGCGCGGGCGGTGGCCGCTACGCCCAGATAGTCCATCAGCGGCTGCGCGCAATGATGGCCAGCGCGAATGGCGACACCGCTTTCGTCCAATATAGTGGCGACATCGTGCGGATGCACCCCTTCGACTTCGAAAGACAGGATGCCCGCACTTTTTGCCGGCCCGAACAGCCTGACCGAATTGATGGCGGACAGGGCTTCACGGGCCTGTTCCACCAGCGCAGTTTCATGGCCATGGATATTCTCCACGCCTATATCCTGCACATATTGTATCGCGGCATCGAGTCCGATGGCGCCGACTATGTGCGGCGTGCCAGCTTCAAAGCGGCCGGGTGGAGGGGCATAAGTGGTTTTTTCGAAAGTCACGCGGTCGATCATCGACCCGCCGCCTTGCCATGGCGGCATCGCGTTTAATATGTCTGCGCGCGCCCACAGCGCGCCGATCCCGGTGGGTCCGTAAATCTTGTGCGCAGAAAACACGTAAAAATCGCAATCCAGCTCGGTCATATTCAGCCGCATGCGCGGGGCCGCCTGGCAGCCGTCGAGGAGCAGCTTGGCGCCAACCTTGTGCGCGGCTTTGGCAGCGCGTTTCACGCCGAGCACGCTGCCCAGAACATTGGAAACATGCGCCAGCGATACGATCTTGTGCTCTTCGGTGAGATTGGTTTCGAGATATTCTAGATTGATCAGGCCATCTTTGGTCAGCGGGCACACATCGATGTGTGCACCGGCACGTTCGGCCAGTAACTGCCACGGAACGATATTGCTGTGATGCTCGAGCTGGCTCAGCATGATGCGGTCGCCCTGTCCGACATTCGCATTACCCCAGCTTTGCGCGACCAGATTGATCGCTTCGGTCGCGCCGCGCACGAATACGCATTCATTGACGCTGGGTGCGCCGATAAAATCGGCCACTCTTTGCCGCGCGGCTTCAAAAGCGATCGTCATGTTGGCGGACTTGGCATAAACGCCGCGATGTACAGTCGCATAATCCTCGCCATAAGCGCGGGCGATCGCATCGATAACCTGCTGCGGTTTCTGCGACGTGGCGGCTGTGTCCAGATAATGCCAGCCGCCGGACAGGCCGGGAAAGTAGGCGCGCGCCTGATCGGTACGCGAGATATGCGAGGGGGCATTCACGATAGGCTCTCCAATATTTCTAATGCTTTATTTTCAATCGTTTCCCGCGCAGCATTGTTTGCAACATTGACGAATGCATCGGCAATGAAAGCCTGCAGCATAAGCCGTTTGGCTATGGCGGGATCGAGCCCGCGTGATGCCATGTAGAAAAGCGCCTGCTTGTCCAACTCGCCTACGGTGGCGCCATGTGCGCACTGCACGTCATCGGCAAAAATTTCCAGCTCGGGTTTGGCGTTGGCGGTCGCCGTGCGGTCGAGCAGCATTGCCTTGACCGATTGCGCGGCATCGGTTTTCTGGGCGTCGCGCGCGACATGCACCTTGCCCATGAACGTTCCGGTCGCGCGGCCCGACAAGACGGTTCGTACGATCTGGTTGCTCGTCGCATTGGGCTGGTGATGGATCGTCTCGGTAACGATTTCGAGCGTTTCGTCACCGCACCCCAGAATTGCGCCGCCCATTTCGAAATGCGCGCCGTCATCCAATGTGACCTTGATAAGCATCCGGCCATATTTCGCAGATGCATTAAGAAGGTGCAGATTGAAAGTCGCCCCTTTGCCGATCGTGACGTCGAGATCAGTCACGGCTACGCCCTGTTTGGCGGGGGGAATGATGATCAACCTGTCGAGCGTCTCGCCGGCAGCGATGGCAATCGTCTCGGTGACATTGGCCACGTCCGGCCAGACGAGTTCGAGCGCGACGAGATCGGCATAGCGCCATTGTTCGTCGCGGCGGGTGGGGAGCAAAAGCATATCGGTCATGTCCGCCCCGCACTGCCGTCGATCATTTCTGCAATCAGCGCATCCGCATTGGCCGAGGCCGTTTCTTTATCTACGCCGTCGGCTTTTTCGTCGGCCAGATAGGCATTGCGGAACATGCGGATCGTGTCGGCATGTTCGGTCCGTACATTGCCGCTATACATGCTGCCGAGCGCGGCGACCAGATTGGCCTGCGCCTGCCGTGTCGCAGCACAAAAACGGGGGGAAGGAAGATCGGTCGTACTCATGCCGCTATCGCCTCATAGCCTTCGTCTTCCAGTTGTAGCGCCAGTTCGGGCCCGCCCGTCTTGACGATCCGGCCGTCCGCGAGCACGTGCACAAAATCGGGCTTTACGATTTCGAGCAGCCTTTGATAATGGGTAATCAGCAGAACGGCCTTTTCGGGCTTGCGCATGATGGTGTTGATGCCCGATCCGACCGTGCGCAGCGCATCGATATCGAGCCCGCTATCGGTTTCGTCGAGGATCGCGAGTTTCGGGTCCAAAATGCCCATTTGCACCATTTCGTTGCGCTTTTTTTCGCCGCCGGAAAAGCCGACATTGACCGCGCGCTTGAGCATGTCCATGTCCATTTTCAGTAACGCGGCCTTTGCCTTGGCCAGCTTGATAAAATCGCCGCCCGACAGCGGCTCTTCGCCGCGCGACTTGCGTTGCGAATTCAGGCTTTCCCGCAGGAATTGTAGGTTGGATACGCCGGGGATCTCGACCGGATACTGAAAGCCGAGGAACAAGCCGAGCGCGGCGCGTTCATGCGGATCCATATCGAGAATGTCCTGCCCATCAAAGCTCGCCGAACCCTGAGTAATCTCGTAGCCGGGACGTCCGCCAAGCGCATAGGCGAGCGTCGATTTGCCCGCGCCATTCGGTCCCATTATGGCGTGTACCTCGCCCGCATTTATTTCAAGCGACAAGCCTTTGAGGATTTCGGTATCGCCGACAGTGGCGTGGAGATTGTTTATTTGAAGCATGTCTATCCCATGTGCTCTAAAATATTGATAATGCGCCCTGAAGGATCACTAACGAAAAAGCGACGTACACCCCAAGGTTCGTCCGTGAGTGCGTAGAGGATGTCCACCCCAATAGCCGTGGCGATTTCGTATGTTGCATTCACATCATCGACTTCAATCGATAATGCCGGAACTGGGGCTCCAGAGCCTCCTTCTGACATCAGGTTAAGTTGCGGATTGGTAGGCGCATCAGACGCAAGGGCAACTATAAATCCCTGATCCATAACAACTTCCAACCCGAATAGATCGCAATAAAACTGCGCTTGCGTTTGCGGGTCATCTGCTGTGAAGTCAGCAACAATTCTCAGAACGGTCATCCCACACTCCCCTCAAGACTGATCGCTAACAATTTCTGCGCCTCTACGGCAAATTCCATCGGCAGCTGCTTCATCACGTCCTTGGCAAAGCCGTTGACGATCAGCGACACCGCGTCCTCCTCGCCCAGCCCGCGTTGCTGTGCATAGAACATCTGGTCATCGCTGATTTTGCTGGTGGTGGCTTCGTGCTCGATCTGCGCGCTCGGATTTTTCACTTCGATATAGGGCACGGTATGCGCGCCGCATTTGTCGCCGAGCAACAGGCTGTCGCACTGCGTAAAATTGCGCACATTGTCGGCGCCGGCACCGACCCGCACCAGCCCGCGATAGGTATTGTCGGATTTGCCCGCGCTAATGCCCTTGGAAATGATCGTCGAGCGCGTATTTTTACCGTTATGAATCATCTTGGTGCCGGTATCGGCCTGCTGGTAATTGTTGGTGAGCGCAACCGAATAGAATTCGCCGACAGAGCCTTCGCCATTCAATACGCAGCTTGGATATTTCCACGTCACCGCGCTGCCAGTCTCGACCTGCGTCCAGCTGATCTTGCTGTTTTTACCTTGGCACAGCCCGCGCTTGGTCACAAAATTATAGATGCCGCCCTTGCCGTTCTCGTCGCCGGGATACCAGTTCTGCACGGTTGAATATTTGATTTCGGCATCGTCGAGCGCGACCAGTTCGACCACGGCCGCGTGCAACTGGTTTTCATCGCGCATCGGCGCGGTACAGCCTTCGAGATAGCTAACATAGCTGCCTTTTTCAGCCACGATCAACGTGCGTTCGAACTGACCGGTATTCTCGGCATTGATACGGAAATAGGTGCTAAGCTCCATCGGGCAGCGCACGCCCTCGGGGATATAGACGAACGTCCCGTCGCTGAACACGGCGCAATTAAGCGCGGCGAAGAAATTGTCTTTTACCGGAACGACCTTGCCCAGATATTTGCGGACCAGGTCGGGATATTGCTTGATCGCTTCGGATATGGAGCGGAAAATTACGCCTACGTCTTCCAGCTCCTTGCGGAAGGTTGTGGCGACACTCACGCTGTCGAACACGGCATCGACAGCAACTTTGCGTGCGCCCTCGACCCCGGCTAGCACTTCCTGCTCGGCGATCGGAATGCCGAGCTTTTCGTAAACGCGTAAGATTTCGGGATCGACCTCGTCGAGCGAATTCAGCTTCGGTTTTGCCTTGGGTTCGGCATAATAATAGGCATCCTGGTAATCGATCATCGGAATGTTGAGCTTGGCCCAGTCGGGGCTTTCCATGCCCTGCCAGATGCGAAAGGCTTTCAGCCGCCAGTCGAGCATCCATTCGGGCTCGCCTTTCTTGGCGGAAATAAAGCGGACCGTATCCTCGTTCAAGCCTTTTTCGGCAAACTCCTGTTCGATATCGGATGACCAGCCATGTTCATAGGTCGACGCTTTGTCAGCCGCCGCCTGCGCCTCGGCATTCATCGCCGTGCGGTCGTTCTGCGGACGGGCTTCGGTTTTTACAATACCGGTCATAGCTGTATTTCCTGGCTCAGGCTGGCGAGCGTTACTCCGCCCAAAGCGCCCCGTACGGCGTTATTTACGTGGATCATATGCGGTTTGACATGGCAGGTAGCTTCCAGAACGCAATCGTGCCGGGCCTGGTCAGCACAGCTGGAAATGGCTACCGGGCCTTCGACTGCCTCAATAACATCGGCCATGCTAATCGTCGCCGGGGGCCGGGCCAAACGAAAACCGCCGCCTGCACCGCGCACCGATTCGATCAATCCCGCCGCGGAAAGCTTGCTTACCAGTTTTTGCGCTGTGGGCAGCGGGATGCCGGTTTCTTCGGACAATACGCGCGCATTGCTCATTACTCCGCCGCAATGACGGGCTGCTGCGGTCATCAATACAACCGCATAATCGGCTAGGCTGCTCAGACGCATAACAACTCCATTTCGGACATCCTGAAGACTCTAAATAGGAGTGTTTCAGTCGTATTCAATCCATAGGCCATTTTCTGCGCAAATTTCAAGACTTAATGACTAAATTGTGCCGAAAGTGAAATGCGCTTGATACAATTATGTTTGTGCACTCAGGGGATTAATCTGCCCTACATATTCGATCCGCCTGTCGATTAAATCTGCAAGCTCGCCTTCCTGCTTACGCAATTTGGCGGGTGTAGTGCCCGTGAAAAGTTTGAGTTCACGTATCATGTGCGACTGGTCATAAAAAGCGTCCCGCACGAAATCGGCTTCGTCCAGATCGGCCTCTACCAAGGCGCGCCCCGCTCGCAGCGCACGGTATTTACGGGCCAGATATTTAGGCGGAAGGCCGTAAAGCTGTTTTACTTTTCGGGTCAATTGGCGGTCAGACAGTTCGGTCATATCGTGCAAATCATTTATGTCGGGAGAAACTTCCGATGCGAGCCAGCTGTCAACCATCCTCGTAAATTTTAGCACGGCTGGATTTGCATCACGGATAGTCGGGCGGAGCACTTTGTCCGCGGCTGCCGTCATTTCATCAATGTTCGCGCAAGCTGCTAGCGTTTCCACATGCCGTTCAATGGTGGGAAAAAGCGTCTTGGCTGGTATGGCTCTATCGAGATAATCCGCTGCGCTGACGTTGGTAAGCGCTCCCCATCCGGCCGGAAGAAAGCCCATCCCGAATAGTTGAAAAGGTCCATTTATTTCAAATCGGGTGGCGGCGGAACTTGGGCCGACGATGAAGGCGCCTTTGCAATCGACTCTGCTATCGTCAGGAAATTGCATGGAGCCCGCGCCACGCAAAACAAAGCGAACTTGGGCCATGCTGGCGCGCTCGTGATCTTGGGTTAGCGCGTCACCGCTTTCAAGCAGATAGTATACCGAGAAAAACTCACGCAGCTCCGGGTGTGGAACCCGATAATGTAATTCAGCCATATTGTTTATTGCTTCATGTTTTATCTGAAACAAAAAGCGACCCCCCAATCCTTGTAACGTAAGTTAGCTATAAAAAAAAGACAGCAACCCATAAAGGGAAGCTGTCTTAAAGGTAAGGACGTGCTTGCGATGCAAGGAGCCCTTCGGGTCGCAGGAAAACTAATACATATTAGCTTTCTATTTGCATTGTATGGATTCGACAAACCCGCAAATTTTTTAAATTTATTTCATTTTCTATGCATGTATTTATCGATTTTCGGTAATCCAGGCATCGACTCGCTCCTCCATCATTGTCAGCGGCACAGGCCCGCTGCGCAAAATGACATCATGGAAATCGCCATAGCTGAATGTGTCGCCCAATTCCTGTTGCGCCTTGGTGCGCAGCTCCATGATTTTCAGTTTTCCGATCATGTACGCGGTCGCTTGTCCGGGATAGACGACATAGCGCTCGATCGCCTTGCGGATATCGCCTTCGGGATTGGGCGTATTTTCGCTGAGATAAGCGATCGCCTTTTCGCGGCTCCAGCGTTTATCATGGATTCCGGTATCAACCACCAGACGGCAGGCGCGCCATAATTCCATGCCGAGCCGGCCAAAATCGCTATAGGGATCCTGGTAAAACCCCATATCCTTGCCGAGTGCTTCCGAATACAGCCCCCAGCCCTCGGTATAGGCGGTCACTCCGCCGAAGCGGCGAAATGCGGGAAGATCGCCCAATTCGGTCTGAATAGCGCGCTGCAAATGGTGACCTGGCAATCCTTCATGGTAAAAAAGCGCTTCCAGCTCGGTTTTCGACATATCTTCGAGATTGTACAGATTGACATAATAGGTTCCGGGACGTGAGCCGTCGGGGGCAGGGCTTTGGTAAAACGCCTTTCCTGCTGATTTCTCGCGAAATGCCTCGACGGGTTTTACCACCAACGGCGCTTCGGGAAGGATATTGAAATATCCGGGCAGTGCCTCCATCATGGCGGCCTCTTTTTCCTTGACATCGTCAAGATAGGCTTCGCGTGTATCGTAAAAAAAGGCGGGATTGGTACGCAGAGAGGCGAAAAACTCCTGCAAGGTGCCTTTGAAGCCGACCTGCGCCATGATCTTTCGCATTTCGCCGTGAATACGTGCAACATTATCGAGGCCAATCTGGTGTATTTGATCTGCGGTAAGATCCGTCGTGGTGTAATTGCTGAGCCTCTCCTCATAATAGGCGGCACCGTCGTCAAAGCGCCAAACGCCATCGCCGTCGACAGCTATGGCCTGTTGCCGCTGCATTTCCGCTACGAGCTTTTGATAGGCGGGACGGACATTGTCGATAAGCGCTTCCCGGCCGCGAGCGATCAGATCGGTCTTCTCGTCGGCCGGGATATCCAGCGCGATCACTTTCTTTTTCAGATCCGCGAAGATGGGCGAGTCCGCTCCGTTGTCGAACGGCGCCCCGGTGACGACGTTTTTCGCATCGCTGATTACATAGGGAAAGACCCAGTCAGGTACGATCACGCCTTTTTCGGCCCGGCGCCTGCTGATCTCTACCAACTGTTCGATATAGGGCCCCATGCCGTAAAGTCGGCTGATATAATCGGTGGCATGCTGTTTTGTGTCGACGCGGTGGATATTGATCAGAAACGCAGGCAACTGGCTTTGTGCCCCGTTCATCTGGTCGAACACATACCCGTTTTCGCGGAACGGAAATGCCTGGGCGGCACGATCCTGCTGATATTCGAACAGGCGGTAGCTGAGCCGGTTGGCAGCATTCAGGCGGCCAGGCTCGAATTCACGCTTCATTTCTGCAAAGGCGTTTTGCCCGCGCTGGAAATCTGCTCTGGCCGCTGCATCGGACGGATCATCCCAACGGCCGTAATCGGCATCCCGGATCCCGCGATAGGCTTTCGTAAAAGGAGAGGCTGCAAGATTTTCGGCATCGATCCGTTCGAAAAAGGCAAGCAGGCGGGCATCTTCGCTCATGGGGGTTGCCATAGCGCTTTGCGGTGACCGTGTTTGCGTCATGACCTCGCTTGTGGCGGAGTCTTCGCTCATGGTAGCGCAGGATGCGAGCAGGGCGGCAGGCAATAAAGATGCGGATTTGATATATTTCACGGTCGATATGTTTCCTTTTTTATCGTTTGCGTAACAGCGATATAATCATAACGACGGCAGGTTGGCGACTCTTTCTATTCAGAATGCGTGTCGTGACGATCAGCATGTTGTGCCGTGCGCGCCGCGGTGGCATAGGCTGGCATCATGCTTTACCGTCTTGCCCGTCCGTTTGTTTTCGCCCTTGATGGTGAAAACGCCCATCGCCTGACACTTGCCGGTCTGAAAATCCTGCCCTCCATCGGTCCATGCCAGCACGATCCGATGCTTTCTTCCGACGTGGCCGGACTACATTTCGCCAGCCCGGTGGGGCTTGCGCCCGGTTTCGACAAGAACGGCGAAGTTCCCAGGATAATGTTGAACATGGGGTTCGGGTTTGCGGAAATCGGCACTCTTACCCCGCGTCCGCAAGCTGGCAATGCCAAGCCTCGTCTGTTCCGGCTGGCACGCGACCGCGCGATAATCAATCGCATGGGGTTCAATAATGACGGACAGATGGCCGCGATCAAGCGCCTGCGGCGCGAAAGCGCAACCCGGCTGCCGGGTATATTGGGCATTAATATCGGTGCGAACAAGGACAGCGAGGACCGCATTGGCGATTATGTGTTCGGAGTGCGGAATATGGCCCCCCATGCGGATTATCTGACCGTCAATATCAGTTCGCCCAATACCCCGGGCCTGCGCGCCTTGCAGGACAAGGGAGCCCTGCGCGAGCTCCTGACTGCGGTGCTGGAAGCCCGCGGAGGATCGGGTACGCCGATATTTCTGAAACTCGCCCCTGATCTGGAACAGCAGGACATTCATGATATCGGTGAACTCGCGCTGGAAAAAAAGCTCGATGCGCTGATTATTTCGAACACGACTGTATCGCGCCCCGCACTCACATCGCGGCACGCAGGCGAAGCCGGGGGGTTGTCGGGAGCGCCGCTTAAACAGCTCGCGCTGCAGCGACTGCAGGATTTTCGGGCAATCTGCGGAAACCGGATGCCGCTGATCGGGGTCGGCGGTATCGAAAATGCCCAGGACGCCTATACCCGCATTCGCGCGGGGGCTTCGCTTGTGCAGATCTACAGTGCGCTGGTGTACGAAGGTCCGCAACTGGCCGCGCGAATCAATCAAGGCTTGGTAAAGCTGCTCAAGCGCGATGGCTTTGCCAGTATTGGCGACGCGGTCGGTACTCAATAGGCCACAGCAACCGCATATTATCCGCTTGGCGCACGCGGTATCTTCCGGTAGCGATACGGCATATTGTTTTCGCCAGCATAAGGCCCGGAACCCATGAAGAAATATGTCACTCTCTTGTCCGCTTTCCTGATTTTGCCGATGGCGGCATGTGCGCCGATGCAAATGGTGCAAACGACAGGCGCGCAGGATACGGAAATACGCCCCGAATTTAACGGAGTCGTGTCCTCTGCCGATCCGCGCGCGGCCGCCGCGGGCCAGGAAATATTGCGTAAGGGCGGCAGCGCTTCCGATGCGGCGATGGCGATGATGCTGGCGCTGACAGTGGTTGAGCCGCAATCGAGTGGCATTGGCGGCGGCGGTTTCCTGCTGTATCATGAGGCGAAGACCGGTCAGATCAGCACGATTGACGGGCGCGAGACCGCACCGGCAGCTGCAGAGCAGACCCGGTTTCTCAATGAGAACGGTCAGCCGATGAAATTCATCAATGCATTTCAGGGTGGCATTAGTGTCGGCGTACCGGGCAATATACGGCTGATGGCGATGACGCATGATAAATGGGGTACGCTACCCTGGGCTGACCTGTTCGGTCCCGCCATCCGGCTAGCTGAGCAAGGCTATGTCGTCAACGAAACGCTTCAATCGCGTCTGGACAGCGTACGATCCTTGTGGATCAATTTTCCCGAGGCGCGCGCGATCTATTGGCAGGACGGTCGCCCGAAACGCCGCGGCGAAACGGTGAAAAATCCTGATCTTGCCAAATTGCTGCGCACGGTCGCCGCGCAGGGCCCGGACGCTTTCTATAGCGGGCCAATCGCGCAGAATATCGTCGAGGCCACGGCAAATGCAAAAATCAATCCCGCCGCGATCACCATGGCCGACATATCCGGCTATGCCGCGTTGCCGCGCGATGCGGTGTGCATGCCCTACCGCGAATTCAAAGTGTGTGGCATGGGGCCACCGTCTTCGGGTGCGACGACCGTACTACAAATTCTGGGCAGTTTGCGTCCATTCGACATGAAAAAGCTGGGCAAGGACAATGCGCAAAGCTGGCACCTGATCGCCGAATCGATGCAGCTTGCCTATGCCGACCGGGAAAAATATCTGGGAGATCCGGGCTTTGTAAACGTTCCGGTACAAGGCATGCTGAGCGATAGCTATCTGGCCGACCGCTCCGCCCTGATCCAACCCGGCACTTCGCTTGGCAGCTATGAAGCCGGCACGCCGCCCGGAGCGGAGCATCGCACCGTGGCCCTCTCCAGCGAAATTGCGGGTACGACCCATTTTGTGGCGGTCGACCGCAAAGGGAATGTCGCCAGCATGACCTCGACGATCGAAGGCGCATTCGGCAGCCAGTTGATTGCCGACGGATATTTTCTCAACAACGAGCTGACTGACTTCACGTTTGCACCGGAAAAGGATGGCGCGCCTGTCGCCAACCGCGTGCAGGCAGGAAAAAGGCCGCTTTCTTCCATGTCTCCTACCATCGTTTACAATAAAAACGGCAGGGCCGTTCTCGCGCTCGGCTCGGCCGGTGGCAAACGGATTATCATGCATGTCACTAAGACCCTGATTGGCGTGATCGATTTCGGGTTGCCGCTGGGCGAGGCCATTGCCCTACCGAATATATATTTCAGCAATGCAGCCGTGCTGGTGGAGGAGGGCACTTTTCTTGCGGACATGGCACCGCAGTTGTCCCGCTATGGCCAGCCGGTGCGCAGCACGGACCTGTCATCCAAAGTGAACGGTGCGCAATGGCGCGGCACGAAATGGGTGGGTGCGGCCGACCCGCGCAGCCCCGGCATCGCGTTGACCGAGTAGCTCCCCCCAAATAATTTGCGCGCATGTCCAAAGAAGATTACATATTCGCGGATGTCCGAGCGTAATAAGCGCGGGGCCGCCGGACGGTTGTAAGGCCAAAATGACGCCGGACAGGAGAGACGTTCGTTTATGACGACAAAATCGCTAGAGCAATTCGACAATTTCCCCAATCTGGTCACGATGTTTCTGACGCGCGCGCAGGAAAATAGCGATGCGCCTTTCCTGTGGGCGAAAAAGGACGGAAAATGGGTTTCGACGAGTTGGAAGGAAGCCGCTAGCAAAGTGGTGTTGCTTTCGGCGGCTCTTCGCAGGATGGGGCTCCACAAGGGCGACCGTGTCGTGCTGGTTTCCGAAAACCGGCCCGAATGGTGTATGGCAGACCTTGCCATTATGGCGGCAGGGTGCGTCACCGTTCCGACCTACACCACCAATACCGAACGCGACCACCAGCACATATTGGACAATAGCGGCGCGCGGGCGGTGATCGTTTCCTGCGCCAAGCTGGCCCAGCCATTGCTTCCCGCTGTTGTACGAGCGGCCAATACGCATATCGTCATCGCCATGGAACCGATCCGTACAGCACAGGCGGGCCATTACAGCGTTAGCCAATGGGAAAACCTGGTTGCCGGTGATGCCGCACAGGCGCAAGCGGCGATGACAACGGTTGTGGCCGATATGGCCCAAATACAGCGCCACGATCTGGCCTGTATCATCTACACCAGTGGCACTGGCGGTGCGCCACGCGGCGTAAAACAGCATCATGGCGCGATTTTACATAACGTAAAGGGACCCGCCGAAATAATAACCGCTGATTTTGGGTGGGATGACGAGATATTCCTATCTTTTCTGCCGCTCAGTCACGCCTATGAACATAGCGCGGGGCAGTTTTTCCCGATCGGTCTGGGAGCGCAAATCTATTATTCGGAAGGCCTCGACAAACTGGCCAGCAATATCGAGGAGGTGCGTCCGACCATGATGGTCGTGGTGCCGCGACTGTTCGAGGTATTGCGAGCGCGCATGATGAAAACGATACGGAAGGAAGGCAAGATCGCAAATTTCCTACTGGATCGTGCTCTCGTTCTGGGCGATCGCAAGATGCGCGGGAAGGCAGGCATTTTCAGCAAGCCGCTCGATCTCATATTGGACAAAACTCTTAGGCCCAAGGTGAAAGAGAAATTCGGCGGGCGGATCAAGGCGATGGTGTCGGGCGGCGCGCCGCTCAACCCGGAAATCGGTGTGTTTTTCCAGTCGCTCGGCCTGACACTTTTGCAAGGCTATGGTCAGACCGAGGCCGCACCGATCATCGCGTGCAACCGGCCCAGTCACGGTCTGAAAATGGACACAGTAGGTCCGCCGCTGATAGATACCGAAGTGAAGATTGCCCATGATGGAGAGATTCTGGTTCGCGGCGAACTGGTCATGCACGGCTATTGGCAGAATGACGAGGAAACGGCGCGCGTTCTAAAGGACGGATGGCTGCATACCGGCGACATCGGCCATATCGACGAGGCGGGGCGGATCGTCATTACCGACCGCAAGAAAGACCTGATTGTTAATGACAAGGGCGACAATGTCGCACCGCAAAAGGTGGAAGGCATGCTAACTCTGCAACCGGAAATTATGCAAGCGATGGTGATTGGTGACAAACGCCCCTATATCGGCGGCCTGATCGTGCCCGATCCCGAATGGGCGCTCGAATGGTCACGCGAACAGCGGATGAAGTTCGATTTTAAGGAATTGCAGAACTGCCCGCAATTCAAATCGGCTGTGCGTGAAGCGGTGGAGCGGGTGAATAAGGACTTGTCGGTCATTGAAAAAGTGAGGCAATTTGCCTTTGCCGACGAAGCATTCTCGATCGAAAATGAGGAAATGACCCCCTCGATGAAAATTCGTCGGCACAAGATCAAGGACCGCTATGGCGAGCGATTGGATGGCCTTTACAAGCGCTGACCGATAGCACCCTGCTCATGAGTGATGCTAATCTCAGCTTGCGATGACATGCACGTCGTCGACCCATTCGGGATAAAAGACCGGTGGCCTGTCGGACCAGCCGGGGGCGGTGGCGGCAGCTTCGCTGATCGACTGCAACAGCATCTTTCTGCGCGGCGGTTGGATTTGGGGCAGTGCAGCAGCTGCGCAGAATGCACTTGGCAGCCATCGACGCACATCCGGCGAAATCAGACGTTCGTACAGAAAACGAAAACCCGAAAAACAGTCGATCTTTTCCTGCGACAGGTCAAAAGCGGCGATGACCAGCAACCGTGCCACGAAATCGTTCACACCTTCGCCGTGGCATCCTTGCGGAACGATGTTGCGCAGTTTCTTGAGATCTTGATAGACAAGATATTGCATACGGATCGATGATGTTTCGCTGGCATCGCGCGACCAGCGGGAAAAAGCATCGTGCCGAGCCAACCCGACATCGAGCGAACGTTTGATATACCGCTGTGTTTTGGCGCCAAAACTTGCGAATTCTCGCAGTTCGGCAATAGTGAGTGATGCAATCGTGCTATGGCGTGTGCTGCCCATGATACAGTCTCCAACCGGTCGGATGCCCCAAATGGTTTGCCGGTTGGCACAATTGGCCAGAATATAGTTAATATTTTGTAAGCGTTATCGCCGCGATCAGTCGGCGACCTATTCGATGAAACGATGGCTGGCTTCGACCAGCCGTAAAATGGGGCAGGGCGTCTCGATAGATTGTGCGCTATGGTCGGTATCGCAGACTTGGAAATCAAACTATTATGAAGCAACCATCCCCGCCAAAAACTGACCATCAGGTAGCTTTGTTCTCGATTTTGGGTTTCTGGCTTTTCTACGCCTTGCTCACGACCATGCGTTCATTGATCGCGGGTCAATATGACACCGAATTCCCCAATCAGGAAGAACTGGCGATCCGGCGGGCAATTGTCACGGCTCTGGGAATGTTCTTTACTATGGGACTTTACCTGTTGCTGCGTCTTTTCGAAAGCCGGCCATTATCCACCCGCATAATCGTCGGATTTCTTGGCGCCATACCCTGCGCTTTGATCATATCGGGCATTAATCTTTACGTGTTCACCATCTATGATCCTGCCAGCCTGTTCGACAGCCAGGATGTTCCGGAGCAATTCATGCCAGTGACACCGCTTTTATATATTCTGGTAGATGCAATATCGCGCTATTTCTTTATTGCGGGCTGGGCGACATTATATCTGGCGATCAGCTTTGCCAGCGAAGTGCGCATAGCGGAGCGGCGTGCCAGCCGTTTTGCCCAGGCGGCGCAGCAGGCGGAATTACGATCGCTTCGCTACCAGGTCAATCCGCATTTTCTATTCAATACGCTTAATTCCTTGAGCACATTAGTACTGCGCGAACGCCCCGAGGAGGCAGAGGCAATGATCCTCAACCTGTCCAATTTTTATCGCACATCCTTGTCAGGCGACCCGCTCGATGACGTGACGCTGGCAGAGGAAGTGGAGCTGCAGCGTTTGTATCTCAAGATCGAAGAGGTGCGGTTTCCCGAACGCCTAAGGGCGCAAATCGATATACCCCCCGATATGGAAAGTTGTTGTGTGCCGGGCCTGATCCTGCAGCCGTTGGTGGAAAATGCGATAAAATATGGCGTTTCGCGCGCCACGCGGCCTGTCACCGTGAAAATAAACGCCCGTGAAAGTCAGGGATATATATTCATCGCCGTTTCCGACGATGGCGATGCTTTGCCCGAGAATCGGGACGGGGGCAGCGGAATTGGCCTTGCCAATGTGCGCGACCGGCTCGACACCCGCTTTGGCATTGATGCCAATTTGCGGACCGAACGGCGGGAGGAGGGGGGATTTATCGCAACTATCTCCATGCCCGCAATATATCACGGACCCTGCTAGATGGCTAGGAACGACACACCGGCATTACGCACTCTGATTGTCGATGATGAACCGCTCGCGATCGAGCGGCTCCAACTGATCTGTGCCCGGCAAAAAAATATTATATTGGTCGGGACCGCGACTGACGGGCAGGGGGCATTGCGCTTGACCGAGGAGCTGTCGCCGGACCTTATCCTGCTCGATATCACCATGCCAAAACTGGACGGGATGGGAGTGGCAAGAGCGCTGGCGCGCGCTGCAAATAGTGGGGAGCCCGCCCCCGCCATCATATTCGTGACCGCGCATCAGGAATTTGCCGTCGAAGCATTCGATCTGGCGGTTATCGATTATGTTTTGAAACCGGTGGCGCAGGACCGGCTCGACCGTGCCATTGCGCGCGTTATCGAAGCCAGACAGATGCCGCGTATTGCCCATGCCGACAAGAGGAATTCGGAAGAGGACGATCTATGGGCGCATGAATTCTGGGTGCCGCACAAATCTGAACTGAAACGTATCGAAACCAGTCGGATCGACCGAATTGAGGCGGAGCGCGACTATATGCGACTGCATGTGGGGGCCAGCAGCTATCTGATGCACCAGACAATCAAGTCCTTGGAAGCGCGTTTGGACCCCGACGAATTTATCCGTCTGCACCGTTCCCATATCGTGCGCATGGATCAGGTAGCGGGACTCAAGCATGAAGGGGGAGGAATCTGGCACGCCCGACTAAAGGACGGCAACGAGATCCGGATCGGGCGGACGTTCCTCTCGCGCGCGAAGAAAATAGCGGGTCGTTGAACGTGTCCGTTAACCCCTGAATCATCATGGGCCCGGCGAAATGGCCGGGCCGATCCAACTCATTTTGTTCGACTATCTCGTGACAACGATATTGACATCGGATTGCGTAAAAGGTCTTTGGCTTTTTGCCATCGCCAAAAGGGTGACAACTGCAGTGCGGCTTGTATCTACCGCTGCGTTGATACAGCGGCGATGGTCCTGTATATCCCGAAGCGCGGCACCAGGCAGCGGGCTACAAACCTTTTTAGCGGCCGATTTTATTCTCCAGTGCAGACGTTCCACGTCTTTTGCATCGGTCAGGTTCAGATCTTTATACACGACATTAACCGTGCGCTCTTCCATCGCTGTGGCGGGCACGGCGGTGGCCAAGAGCATGAGCGAGGACAAAGCGGCGGTGATAGGGGCTGTTTTGAAAAACATGACATCGATTCCTTTTTTTGCAGCTTCTAAGCAAAGCTTTCCCAAGCCGGAAATCGCGTTTGATTCCGGTATTGCGAAAATGAGATTTTGACATTCAAAATTGCATGGCGGGTAATTTAGCTGGGGAGCTTCGTATAACCCGCCATACGCTTAATGTAATATGCCTATGCAGCTATGGAGTCGCGACAGCTTCGACCGCATGCGATTTTGATCGTCAAGCTGCGATATTACCCGACAAACAACATTTCCTGTCGACAGAGAGAGTGAATTGAAATGTTCTGAAGCCTAGAAAAGCAAACTGACAATAAAATTACAAGGATCGGATAATCTAGTTTTGCCGACCTTTTAAATCAGCCCCGCGAGCGGACTCGACGGGTCGGCATATTTGCGGCGCCCCATGCGTCCAGCAAGATACGCAGTGCGACCGGCCTGGACAGCGAGGCTCATGGCGCGGGCCATCTCTATCGGCTGTTTCGCCTCTGCAATCGCGGTATTCATCAACACCCCATCGCAGCCCAGTTCCATGGCAATCGCCGCATCGGACGCGGTGCCTACTCCCGCATCGACCAAAACAGGGACATTCGCGCCTTCGACGATCAGGCGGATCGTCACGCGGTTCTGAATACCGAGACCCGAACCGATCGGTGCGCCCAAGGGCATGATGGCCACAGCACCTGCATTTTCCAGGCGCTTGGCTGCGATAGGATCGTCGACACAATACACCATCGGCTTGAAGCCTTCTTTCGCCAGAATCTCTGTCGCAATGAGAGTTTCGTGCATATCGGGATAAAGCGTCTTGGCCTCGCCCAATACTTCCAGCTTGACCAAATCCCAGCCACCCGCCTCGCGCGCCAGTCGAAGCGTACGAATGGCTTCGTCCCCAGTAAAACAGCCTGCGGTATTAGGAAGGTAGGTAATTTTTTCGGGGTCGATAAAATCGGTCAGCATCGGTGCGTTCGGGTCCGATATATTTACGCGGCGCACGGCCACCGTTACGATCTGCGCGCCCGATGCCTCCAGCGCCGCCGCGTTTTCAGCGAAATCTTTATATTTCCCGGTGCCGACAATCAGACGCGATGTGAAAGTCTTTCCAGCGACGGTCCAGCTGTCGTTCGTTGCGTTGGCCATGTGAGAAATTGCTTCCTGAAGAATTTACTATACGGATTTCTAGTGCAGTGTGCTTAGCCGCCACCCACGAAATGCACGATTTCGAATTTATCGCCGGCCTCGACCAATTCTTCCTCCAGCGTCGAGCGCGGAACGATTGTCCGATTGCGTTCGACGGCAACTTTAGTGGCATCCAGCCCAATATCGCGGCAGAGATAGGCGACGGTGCTGCCCTCGGGCACTTGATGCATCTCATCGTTGACGGTGATCGCAATCATCTGATCATGTTCGTGGCTCATAGCTGCCAACATAGTCGGCCAGATCGACCTAGGGAAGAGGCTTGGGACAAATACGCGAATAAACCGGACCGATGAAAGCGAAAGCCGGATTATTCAAGCAAAACAACGATTTTAATGTGTCGCTCGATAATTGAGATCGTGACCAAGCGCCAATACCGCAACTCCGATAATGGTAAACAACACTTCGCTGCCATCGTGCGGCAGATCGAGCGCCCCCATCATTATCCCGATGCCGAGCGATCCGATCGCCAGCGGCATGACATATCCATGCCGCATCGCTCCATAGCCGAGTGCGATTGCCCCCAATATTATGGCGATGACAAGACCGATCTCGTGGACAGTATGGCTGAATAGAAGACCGCCTGCAGAGGCCAAGATAGCTATGAGAACAGCAGTAACCACACAGTGCACGGCACAAAGGCCGGACAACATCATAGCTGCGCGGTCGATAAGGCCGTTCTCGTTGAGTCTGTGTAACATGCCGAAGACATAAGATATAATATAACATTGCGCAAGTGCTAAATCGGTTAAAACAAATGCTGTAGAACCGCCATGACACGCATCGCACTATGCACGAAATACACTTGCCGCGACGCCATGAAAACCGCAAATAGCGCTCATGGCCGAAATATTTCCTGGCGCCAAGAGCGGCGCATTGAACAGCAGCTATCGTCCTGTAGCGATTGCCAACTGGTTGATGAGCGTTGCCTTTCTCGTGTTTGCGATTGTGGTGGTGGGCGGCATTACGCGACTGACCGAATCGGGATTGTCGATTACCGAATGGAAACCGGTGAGCGGCGCGCTGCCGCCGCTTAATCAGAGCGACTGGCAGGCTGAATTCGACTTATATAAGGGAACGACCGAGTTCCAAACGGTAAACCAGTCAATGACACTGGCCGATTTCAAATTCATCTATTTCTGGGAATATATCCATCGCCTGATCGGACGACTGATCGGTGTGGCATTCGCGGTTCCATTTCTGTGCTTCGCGCTCAAAAAAGCGATCCCGCAGGGTTATGGCTGGCGTTTGGCCGTTTTGTTATCACTTGGCGCGATGCAAGGTGCGCTGGGTTGGTGGATGGTTTCGTCAGGATTGGTGGGGCGTACCGATGTCAGCCATTACCGGTTGGCCGCGCACCTTCTCAACGCGCTGTTCATATTGGGCGGGCTGGTCTGGACCGCGCTCGACCTGCATCAGTATGCAAAAGGCGAAACTGTGCCTTCAAGACTGACCGGATATGGCATATGGGTGCTGGCAGCGCTGAGTGTCCAGTTGTTGTTGGGTGCTTATGTTGCCGGACTGAATGCCGGATATGTTTCCAACACATGGCCGCTAATGAACGGACACTTCGTGCCGGAGGGGATCGATTGGGCGATGGGTATGCTGGCGGCTTTTGCAAATGATCCCTTTCTTGTCCATTTCCTGCATCGCTGGTGGGCCTGGGGTGTGGTGGTTTTCCTGATCATTCTGGCCCGCAAGACGAAAAAGGCCGGTAACCGGATGGCTTCTGTCGGGCTGCACAGCGCATTTGGTGTGCAGATTTTGCTGGGCATTTCCACAGTCATGTCGGGCATGAACATCACTCTGGCAGTCCTGCATCAGGCCGTAGGCGCTTTGCTCGTAATGGCAACGGTCTGGTGTGTGCATATCATCGGCCGTCGTTCCCGGGCGAATATCCCCATTTCGCTGCCACTCACGCAATGACCGGACTGTGATCCCACGACAGGCGGTTTCGCAGATGGGATCAGGACCGAAACAAGCATAAGGTATTATTATACCCGTTTCAAAAGCGGCACTATTACTTGACTTGCGGATGTTTAACGCCCATCAGGCCGGTTCGCCGATATGTCGTTGACCATTGGCTGAATCCTGTTTTACCCATGCCGGACAGTCCGGCCTTTTATTCGGAGGTTAGCACCATGAAGGCGCTACACAAATCCACGCAGTCGGCCAAGCCGCACGAAGTGGAAAAGAAATGGCTCATTATCGATGCCGAAAACCTAGTCGTCGGCCGCGTCGCCTCGATAATCGCCAGCATATTGCGCGGCAAGCACAAGCCAAGCTTTACCCCGCATGTCGATTGCGGCGACCATGTCATCGTCATCAATGCCGAGAAAGTGAAATTCACCGGCAACAAATATGAAAACAAGGTATATTACAAGCATACCGGCTATATTGGCGGCATCAAAGAAACAACGCCGCGCCGTATACTCGAAGGCAAGTTTCCCGAGCGTGTGCTGGAAAAAGCCATCGAGCGCATGATCCCGCGCGGTCCTTTGGGCCGTGACCAGATGCGCGCGCTGCACGTATATGCTGGCACCGAGCACCCGCATGAAGGCCAAAAGCCCGAAACTCTCGATGTCGCTTCCATGAACCGTAAAAACAAGGTGGGTGCATAATGGCCGATCTTTCCGATCTTAAAGAAGTTGCCGGCGACGCAGCCGAAGCCAATGCCGAAGCAGGCGTACAAACCGTATCGCACGTCGAAGCCACACCTTTGCGCGAACAGGAGCTCGACAAGCAGGGCCGCGCCTATGCGACCGGTCGTCGTAAGGATGCGGTTGCCCGCGTCTGGCTAAAGCCCGGTAGCGGTAAAGTGACCGTCAATGGCCGTGATCAGGATGTTTATTTCGCACGTCCTACTTTGCGTCTTGTTATTGCGCAGCCCTTTGAAGTTTCCGAACGCGTTGGCCAGTATGATATTGTCTGCACGGTAAAAGGCGGCGGCCTGTCCGGACAGGCGGGCGCTGTCAAACACGGTATTTCGCAGGCACTGACCAAATACGAGCCCACGCTTCGCGGCGTTGTCAAAGCCGCTGGGTTCCTGACCCGCGACAGTCGCGCCGTCGAGCGTAAGAAATACGGTCGTGCAAAGGCGCGCAAGAGCTTTCAATTCTCGAAACGCTAACGCGCTTTATGCGTTACAGGGTTTTGAAAAGGCGGTCATTTATGGCCGCCTTTTCTTTTGCACAATTTTGTGTCAAGATTGCTTTTGCCATTTATTAGTCCCTATTGTGTTAAGGAACACAACTGCCACTCTCTGGTTGGAGCATTATGGATAGGAATGCAGTCATAAAACTTTCCGTAATGGGCATTTTCATTGTCTGTGCAGGCTTGCTTGTCGGAATGTTCATGTCCTTTTCGGTACCCTTTGCAAAAGATACGCAATCTTCTGAATGGCAAGGTCCGGTTAAACGCTATGGCTTGGGCCGTGATGCGACGGTGGTCGAGGATATACCTGAACCTGAAATGGTCAGAACCGCCGAGAATTCACTACTCAATTATGAATATGGCGAGCGCCGCAATGGCAAACGCGTGCTTGTTCCGGGAGAATCGTCGCGTAAAGAAGACCGGCTTGCTCGTATGCAAGACGCAGCTTTTGCGGAGCACGATTATAGCGAACCGGAATTCACCGAGGATGAGATGGGAAGCCTTTCGCGCGGCACCAATTTTACCGACGGAACCATAGAGCCTGCAACCAAAATATCTTCGGCGCCCCCCGTTCAGGTCAAAGAACCGATTGTGGGAAAAATTATTGATGCAAAAAGCGGCACAAACACTACGCAAGCCAGCGCGGTGAAATCTGACGCGGTTAAATCTAACCCTGTAAAATTAGAAAGCCAAGTTACCAAGAATGTCAAAAGCGCATTGCGGGGCAATAATGACACTGCCAAAGCGGCCCGCCCGCCGACCGAGTAAGCGGGTTAATGCAGATTCTGCTCAACAATCAGGGACTATCCTGCCTTTTCCTTATCTGCGGATAGAAAGCCGGAGCGGTCTTTAAGCAAGTCCCGGTTGCGCATCATGACTTCGCGGAACCCCTTAAAGGGTGTAAGTTTTTCATTCATTTTGCCCGTCTTGGCCAGTGCATAAAGCTGTCCATAATACCAATATTGCACCGCAAATCCGTCCACGGCCCTGAATGCCTGAATGCGTTTCAACACGCCAAGCCAGCCCGGAATGAAATGCAGCTTATTCTCATGGACCGGCATTTTTTCTAGACCACCAAATAGCCGGTTCGGCGCGTCGGGCATGGTGCACATCGGACGCCCCAGCGCGATCATGTCGGCGGCCCCGCTGGACAGCGCATGTTCCATGGCCGCACGTGTGCGAAAGCCCCCCGTAACCATCAGCGGAATTTTCACTTTGTCCTGCATCGCCAGCGCGAAATCGACGAAATACGCTTCGCGGAGCGTTGTCGATGGCGCCACATTTTCGGTCATTTCTGGTTCGATACCTTCGATGTTTAGCAGCTTGGGCTGTTCATAATTGCCACCGGAAATCTCGATCAGGTCGACGCCGGCATTTTGCAACCACTGGGCCACAATAATACTGTCCTTGAAGCGAAATCCCCCGCGCTGGAAATCCGCGCTGTTGAGCTTGACCGAAACCGGGAATTTCGCACCAACTCTGGCGCGGACGGCGGCAACCGTCTCCATGAGCATCCGCGCGCGATTCTCCAGCGATCCGCCATAATCGTCATTGCGCTTGTTTGCACGCGGACTGAGGAAGGATGAGAGCAGATAGCCATGCGCGGCATGGATTTGCACACCAGAAAAGCCGGCCGTTTTTGCCGCGCCAGCAGCAATTGCAAATCGGCCTGTCAGATCGGCTATCTCCTCCACTGTTAGTGCGACCGGTTCGCCAAACTGACCGCCGGGAATACCGACCTTCACGGATGAGGGGGCCTTGGGATGCGGATTGACGATTTTCATAACCTGTCGTCCGCCGTGGCTGAGCTGCGCCCAAAATGCATTGCCGTTTCGCGTGGCGGCTTTCGCCATTTTCTTGAGGCCCGCCATAAGCTCTGCGTCCGGCTCTCCGTCGATCACCACATTGCCCGGTCGCTCCAGGTGATTGCGATCGATGATAATGTTGCCGCTGATGAGCAGCCCCGCCCCGCCATCGGACCACAGGCCATATAATGCGATCAGTTCTTCGGTGGGTATGCCGCGGCCATTGGCCATACCTTCGGTCATAGCAGCCTTGGCGATACGGTTGGGGATGCTGGCACCGCACGGCAGTTTGAGACGCGATCTGAGACTCGATGGCATGCAAATTTCCCCTTTTTACCGGCTTGCCCATGCATGTTAGCTGGCGGGCGGGAACCTGACAAGGCCAGCATCCTTGCCGTTTGTCCGGCGTATTGAAGCGAGAAATTCTGTGCTTGATCACGCGCCGGACTCGTGACAGATTAGGGAAGGCAAAAATGCGGTATAAACCGGCAAAAGCCAAAGGGGATGCGATATGGCAAAGCCAATCGACGGCGACAAGAATCACGATGCCGATTATGGCACTTATGGTTCTGTGCATGAAAATATACAGGCGCAATGGCAGCACAAGATCAGCAACCATATTGCTTTTGCGCTGTTGGCCTATACCGGCCTGCAGATATTTGTAGTCATGGGCGCAATTGGGGGGCATGGCATGTCGATGGTGCCCTATGTGGCGCTTGTCGTGCTGGTCGCCATCGTCATTCCGCTGGCCCGCAAGCTGGAAAGACAATGGGAACGGTTTCTTGCCAGCGAACCGCCTGTTCCTGTAATCGTCAACCGTTATCGTTTTGACCGGGTTCGAATATGGGGGTTTGCGATCGGCTTCCCTTTCCTGATCGTTGCTCTGTCGAAATTTGTGGTGACGGAAATATAAACATATATCCGGGCGGTAAATACCCTGCTCTATCGGCAGTGCTTCGATCATAACCGCCGATTGACGCGCCCCCGACTGCGCCGTAATGCAGGAGCATGCTTACACCCGAACAGGCGCAGGATCGTGCGCACTCACTCGTACACTCTGCCGTCAATTCCGGTGCGACGTCTGCCGATGCCATCTATCTATGCGATGCGGCGACACAGATCGGCATTCGTCTGGGCGAGCTGGAGGATGTGGACAGATCGGAAGGCGAAACAATCGGACTGCGTTATTTTGACGGCGCCCGCTCGGCGACCGTTTCTTCATCCGATATATCTGGCGATGCACTGGCAACCTTGGTTGAACGTGCGCGGGTCATGGCCAAGGCAGCACCGCAGGACGAATATGCGGGACTGGCCGATCCCGCTTTGCTCGCCAGCGGCACTTTGCCTGCACTCGATATTGACGACGGACGGCAGCTGGACCCAAAGGTCTTGCGCGAACTAGCGCTCGAAGCCGAAGATGCCGCTCGTGCCGTATGCGGGGTCACCAATAGCGAAGGGAGCGGCGCCAGTGCCGGCAAGGTAACGGTCGCGCTGGCCACCAGCACCGGGTTTGCAGGCAGCTATTCGGGCACCGGCTACGGCATTTCCGCTAGTGTTCTGGCGGGTAAGAACAGCGATATGCAGCGCGACTACGCGTCCCACAGCACGCGGCATTTCGGCGATCTGGAAAACGCAGCGGCGATCGGCCAGCGCGCCGGCGAGCGCGCGGTGGCGCGGATGAACCCGGGCACGGTCAAAAGCGGTGCGATGCCGGTCGTGTTCGATCCGCGCATGGGCGGCAGTCTGGTCGGTCATCTGCTCGGCGCGATTTCGGGACAGGCGATCGCGCGCGAGACGAGTTTTCTTTTGGACGCGCTGGATACGATGGTTTTCGACAGTTCCGTCACTCTCTTCGACGACCCGCATCTGCCTCGCGGACTGCGTTCGAAAACGTTCGACGGGGAAGGGTTGCTGACATCGTCACGCAAAATCGTGGATACAGGCCGGCTGACCACTTGGCTGTTGAATGCGGCTACCGCGCGGCAGCTGAATCTTCAGCCCACTGGCCACGCCACACGCAGCCCATCGGGATCGCCAGGCACCGGCGCAACCAATTTGCATATTGCCGCGGGTACGCAAACGCGAGAGGCGCTTATGGACGATATCAGACAGGGGGTCTATATTACCGAACTGATCGGCATGGGTGTCAATGGCGTCACGGGCGATTACAGCCGCGGCGCGAGCGGTTTTCTTATTCAGGACGGGCAGATTGGCCCGCCCATAAGCGGGATCACCATTGCCGGTAACCTGAAAGACATGTTCGCGGCGATGATTCCGGCAGATGACCTTGAAATGCGCCGCGCTGTGAATGTGCCGACTCTGCGCATCGACGGAATGATGGTAGCCGGTGATTGATACAGCATGATAGATTATGATGCATTGACCCGCATCGTTCGGCAAGCGGGCGACATCGCCCTGATGGGATGGGCCAAAGCGGGCGATGACCTGAAAGTCTGGCAAAAGAATAATGACAGTCCGGTCAGCGAAAGCGATCTCGCCGTCGATCATTTTTTGAAAGACCGATTGGGAAAATTGTTACCTGCTGCAGGTTGGCTTTCGGAAGAGACGGCAGATAATCTCGATCGGCTGGGCGACGACCTTATCTGGCTGGTGGATCCGATTGACGGAACCCGCGATTTCGTACGTGGCCGGACCGGCTGGTGCATATCGGTCGCGCTCATCAGCAACAATCGCCCGCTCGTTGGCGTCCTCTATGCGCCCGCACGCGAGGAATTCTGGATGGGCAAAGCGGGCGAGGGCGCGACCCGTAACGGCAGGCATTTGATCGCAAGCAAGCGGCGGGCATTTGCCGGAGCCCGGGTCCCCGCTGCACAGCTGATGAAAGTCGATCATATGCTGGCCAGGGTGGAACAACCCAACAGTATCGCCCTGCGCATGGCGATGGTTGCGGCTAACGAGGCTGACTTGGTGGCGACGTTGCGCTGGGGGCACGAATGGGACATTGGTGCAGCTGCCCTCATTGCCCGCGAAGCAGGCGCCCGCGTTACCGATGCCCTGGGACGGCCTTTTCATTACAACAGCCGCAAGGGGCAGGCTTTCGGCGTATTATGCTGCGCACCCGCATTCCACGCAGAGGCGGTAGAGCATCTGCGCGAGCGAGCAGAAGCCGTTTTAGGGCGAGATCTGTAAATTTCTGCATCTCAGCTATTGCGTGAAAGATTGCGCATAAGTCCCCATATTATTATTACGCCCGACACCAATCCCAGAAACGCTCCGACATATATTAAAATATCGGTCGTTAGTTCGTAGGTGGCCGAAGCGGAATAGCCTTTGCCTGCTATCGGCAATGCGTTGCTCGCCCCGGTTGCCGCTGCAAGCGTTATGGCGATCCATATGAGATACATGCTGGCTATGATCATATGAAAGGCGGCGCTCAAAAGCACGGCTTTGAGTCTGAGCATTGACCAGATCAGTCCAAATATCATCAAAGCCATACCGCTTTGTACCGCCGCAAGGTGGGCGGACAACGCCATACGTGTGTTTGCAAAAATAGGAATTGCGAAGCCCTGTGCCAATCCCAGAAGAAAAAGAATCGCACCTGAAAAAACAAGTCGCTTGCCCTGTGCCGATATTTCCATTTTCATGCGGAAGCCCCGTTACGGATCGGATTCTTTACATTCCGGCCAATCGTTTCACATTCGATTCATCACGCTCCCCGATTTCGCCTTGCGAGGCTTTCAGATCGTTCTCATCGATCCAGCACAGGTCCTTATGATCCAATATGCGTCCGTCGCTGGCGTGTATCGCAATCTGGGATATCGGTTCGTGATTGCGGGCGTCGACCAGTACCGGATTGGAAGGCACACCCGATTCCCATCGCTCACCCCATTGCCGCAGCGCGATCATGACGGGCAACAGGTCGAGCCCCTTGTCGGTCAGACGATATTCGATCTTGCGCCGATCATCGGCGCAGGGTGCTCGTTTCAATATACCTCCGCCGACCAATCGGGTCAGACGGTTGGACAAGATGTTGCGGGCGATGCCGAGCTCTTCCAGAAATTCCTCGAAATGATAGATACCGTTGAACGAAGCGCGCAGGATCATAAAAGACCAGCGCTCTCCCATAGTCTCCAGAGCAAGCGGCAAGCCGCAGTTTTCGGCAAGTTCGTGTAATGGCTCGCGTAATTTATTCATATACATCCAATCCTGAGACACAACCTACTCCAACTCGCCCGAAAGCTGAAAAGTTTTTTAAGTTTTAGGTTGCAACTTAAAATCTAATATATTAGGTAGTGATTCGCAACCTAAATTATTGCACACGATTCTCCCTAGGAACTCATATCGAAAGGAATAAGGAAATGACCGCCACCACCTGGAATCTGCACCCCTATTTACGCAATTTTCTGTTCGCTCTCGCCGCGATTTTCGTATCCTCTTTCATGCTGACCAACACCGCGATGGCCAAAGGGGAGCCGGTTTATTACGAAGCCACGCTGGCCGCGCCCGTTAAGGACAATGTCACCATCGTCAAGGGAACGATTTGGCATTGCAGGAACAACGTTTGCAAAGCTTCCAAATCGCGCACCAAGGACGCCTATGTCTGCGCCAAGCTGGCGCGCAAAGTGGGCGAAGTCACGGCTTTTGAAATAAAGGGCGTTCCTTTCGATCCGGCGGCGCTGGTCAGCTGCAACGGCAAGAGCTAATCAGTTACCTAATCTTCCCGTTCGGGCCTGGCCCCTTACCCGTAGCCCGGACATACTGCCCATGGCATGGCAAAACGCGGCCGGCCGCCTCTCTGGCCTTTGTCGTTTTGCGCCATGGGCTTTTTTTGCGCCTTATTTGCCGCGATGCACAAATTTACATTGCATGAAACGCGCAAAAGCAACACATTTGCAATGTGCTGAGACAATATGAACTTGTAGAGCGGGTGAAATCCTACGACCCGGATGCCGACGAGGCGCTGCTCAACCGCGCCTATGTGTTTTCGGTGCAAAAGCACGGCACCCAGAAACGCGCCAGCGGCGACCCATATTTCAGCCATCCGATCGAAGTCGCGGGCCTGATGACCGACCTGAAACTCGATCAGGAAACGATCATGACCGCGCTGCTGCACGACACGGTCGAGGACACGCTGACCACCGTCGAGGAGATCGAAAAGCTGTTCGGCACCGACGTCGCGGTGATGGTCGACGGCGTCACCAAGCTGTCGAAAATCGAGGCGCAGACCGAGGACGAGCGCGCCGCGGAAAACTTGCGCAAATTCCTGCTCGCCATGTCAAACGACGTGCGCGTGCTGCTCGTCAAGCTGGCCGATCGCTTGCACAACATGCGCACGCTGCATTATATCAAAAGCCCGGAAAAGCGCCAGCGCATCGCCCGGGAAACGATGGACATCTACGCCCCCCTGGCCGAGCGGATCGGCATGTACGAATATATGCGCGAAATGCAGCTGCTCGCGTTCGAACAGCTCGAACCCGAAGCGTACACAACGATCACCGACCGGCTCGCCAAGATCAAGGGCAAGGATGATGCCGAGGTCGACAGCATTGCGCTCTCGATCGGGCAGGAACTGAGTGCGGGCGGGGTCAGCACCGAAATTAACGGGCGCGAGAAACACCCCTATTCGATCTGGAAGAAAATGGCCGAACGCCACGTCAGTTTCGACCAGATGACCGACATTATCGCCTTTCGCGTCATCACCGACAGCGTCGCGGATTGCTACAAGGCGCTGGGCATCATCCACACCCGCTGGCAGATGATCCCGGGCCGGTTCAAGGACTATATCTCCACCCCCAAGCGCAACGGCTACCGCTCGCTGCACACCGCCATCATCCACGATGCCTCGATGCGGGTCGAGGTACAGATCCGCACCCGCGAGATGCACCGGCAGAGCGAGTTCGGACTCGCCGCGCACTGGGCCTATAAACAGAACGGGATCGAACCCGACGGACAGGCCGGCTGGATCCGCGATCTGGTCGAGATTCTCGACCGCAGCCACGATGCCGAGGAACTGCTCGAAAACACGCGCATGGCGATGTACCAGGACCGCATTTTCGTGTTCACGCCCAAGGGCGCGCTGCACCAGATGCCGAAGGGCGCGAGCCCGGTCGATTTCGCCTATAGCGTGCATACCGACCTGGGCGACATGACCGTCGGGGCCAAGATCAACGGCCGGCACGTGCCGCTGCGCACCGAGCTGGTCAACGGCGATATTGTCGAGATCCTGAAATCGGATGGACAGGAGCCGCAGCCCGGCTGGCTCGGGTTCGTCACCACCGGCAAGGCGCGCGCCGCGATCCGCCGGTTCGTGCGGCACAAGGAACGCGGCGAACTGGCCGATATCGGCCAGAAAATGTACGAGGAGATTGCCGAGCGCCTGCCCGCCAAGATCGGCAAGAAGGCGCTGAGCGCGGCGATGAAGCGGTTGGGTTTCGACCGCAAGGAAGACCTGATGGTCGCGATCGGCAGCCACAAGCTGGCGGACCGCGAGCTGATGGAGGCGCTGCTGCCCGGCAGCGCGCAGGACGATCCCAAAACGCGCGAATGGCCGAAACAGGACCGCGCCATCTCGATCCGCGGGCTCACCCCCGGCGTGGGCTTTCACCTGGGCGAATGCTGCCACCCGGTGCCGGGCGACCGCATTGTCGGGCTGCGCAAGGCGGGCGAGGGGGTGGAGGTGCACACGATCGACTGCCTCAACCTGGTCAACGGCGTCGATGGCGACTGGGTTGACCTCGAATGGGGCCGCGAATCCGACGGCGCCACCGCGCGGCTGCGCATCATCGTCCACAACCGCCCCGGCACGCTGGCCGAGATGGCCGGCGTGTTCGGGATCCAGAAAGCCAATATCGTCAACCTGCGGCTGACCAACCGCGACGACCCGTTCCACACGTTCGAGGTCGACCTGGAAGTGCACGACAAACAGCACCTGATGGCGATCCTCTCCGCGCTGCGCGCCTCCGACGCCGTGGCCCAGGTCGAAAGAGTGTAGGCCGGACAGGTTTGGTTAGAGTGGTGCCGCGCACATCGGCCGGTTTGCCCGCATCTAGCTTCGCATAACTTCGCACCAAGGCGCGGCTCGTTTGCGCCATTTCGCCGTGTTGGATGTTGGAAAATGGCCGTGTTGGAAAAGGCCGGACGGAGAGGCCGGTTAAGCGGGCGCGGCGATACTGTGCAGGAACCTATCAACCGTCCTCGGCACATTGCTGTCGAGGGTGTCTGACGGTATGAAAGAGCCGCGCTTGGCTTAGCATGGCTGCGGGTGTGTAGGACAGCACTTAATAATATTGTTGCTTCCAAAGAGTTTAAAGGTGGATAAGAATCGGGAAGCAGTTGCGTTAAAAATAATACTGTCTCATATTATTATAGCTTTTCTTAAATAAACAATTTCAAGGCAGCTTTATGTTTATACGCCAGCTTTTAGAGCGAGTCTCAAGTGGGGACATTAGAATACCAGCTTTTCAACGAGACTTCGTATGGGAGCCAGATCAAATTGCTTTTTTAATGGACAGTATATATAAAAATTTTGGGGCCTATATACTTGATTGACCCAATGAACGAAACATGCAATTTTCTGCATCTTCAGTTAGGGAGATTTTTTATGGGCGGTTCAAAACGAAGGCAAGAAGAGCAAGAGGCCGAATATCAATCCGGTCTTGAAGCTTGTATCGAAGCAGGCTCAATTGAAGAATGTGAATATCATCCTGGTAGTTACTACGATGGTGGAGAAGATGTGGAAGAGGCCCTTAATAATGCCGCGTCAGCAGATGATAAAGCGGCTATCCAGTTAGCCTATGATGACAATTCTGGCATTGATTATTGTCCCAGCTGCGATAAAAATATGCGCGATTGAATAGAACACCCAGCGCAATGGCTGGGTGATCTTGTTTAGTCTTCAGTTTCATCCTCTGGCAGCAACGCAGCCAGAGCCTTTAGCCTTTCTATAAACGCATTGAGTTCGGACGGGGAGTTGGTCGATCCTTTCACCGCCAACCCAGAGGACGAAAAGTTAAAGTCCAACGCCACTTTTTCGAATGAAACCTCTGGTGTCATTTTTGGCTTGTTCTCTAGTGGCTCATGCATACCCATATTGTCGTTCTCCTGATCTAACTTGTTATCTTCAGGATTAGAATCTGCATCCAATTTGTCGGCATTTCCATGACTTTCGGAAACTCCCTGCGAAGTTAAAAAAGCGTTTGTGTCACTGTAGCTTTTCAACACTGGATCGACTGCAGCGTCTGTGAATCCCTCTCTCATAAGAAAAGAAGTGATTGTAGCATCGGATGGGTTGTCGAAATTTTCACGAATGCTCTTAAATAGAGATGGTGATGTTGCCGCCGACAGAATCGCATCGCGCTTTTCGCTTTCATCCGCTCCATGCAAGATTGATACAGCGGTTGTTGATACACGCACCTTTCCCTTTCCGACCTTGTCCAATAATCCATATTGGCTCAATGCGCCGAGAAGTTTCAGAGTACGACCGTTTAAGCTCGTATAACCCATATGTTCGGCGGCTACAGCCTTGTCTATGATGTTAGTGCGGTCCGCACTGAATATTTTATCAGTAAAATTAATGGCTTGTGAGAGTGATATTGAGGGATAATTAGGGCTGCGCATACGTGCCATGTTTCTTCTCCATGAGTTTGTATGCGTTTACTAGGCGCTAAACTCTATTTTTGCAAGAAAAACCTATTGCGCCTGTGGGATTCCGTGTTAAGGATGTTTTTAAGCCGAATCTCACACAGGGATGGCTTGAAAGGCTGGATAGCATGAGAGATGCCCTGACGGGCGGGTAACGATAGCCCAAAAGCAAAAAGGCCGACCATAGGGCCGACCTTTTCTATGGAAATCTGCGGTGAAATACCGCTTATCTCGCACGTTGCAGTAAGAGATTCGCATGTTTCACCGCCTCAATCAAGAGGAATATGCGATCATGGTATATGTATGC
>JBGTHQ010000032.1:0-194469 GCA_041746135.1 Sphingomonadaceae bacterium
ATTCCAGATTGATTTCGGGCTTGTACAGATCGCTTTCGATGAACATTTCGCCGCGGGACCGCGCGACATCGCCGGCGGTGCCGGGGCGGACCTGCATCAGGCCGCGGGCATCGGCGGCGCTGCGCGCATCGGCGCGAAAGCCCGATTCCTGCAATGTATGCGCATAGACCAGAGCGGGATCGACGCGCCATCCGTTGACGGGCACCCATTTGGGGGTGGGGAAACGGGCATAGCTTTCGGGGCGCGCGCCCTGCGGGCCGTTATGCGCCATGAATATCTGTGCGGTCGGCAGGCTGAGATCACGGGCAAGCCGCAGCAACGGCGCGTACTGGTCGCCCGTGCCGATCCGGGCCTGGTGCCGCAGCACATCGTCGGCGCGCGCTGTCTGGCCGATTTCGGCGAGCGCGACCGCGATCCTGACATTCTCGATATCGCGCACTGCTTTCCAGTCGTCGCGGGTGAAATCGGCCTGTTGCGGGCGGCCCGCCGGGTCGACGCCCAGACTTTCCGCCGCGAGCAGGCCATAGAGAGTCTCGTCATATCCGCTGGCCGCTTGCAGGAAATATTGCACTTTTTCTGGTGCGCGGCATTTCATGCTGGCGCGCGCGGCCCAGAAATAACCGGCGGCGCGCATTTCCTCGTTATCCGCAGTCGCGGCGGTCTGCTGGAAAGCCTCGGCCGCGTTCTTGCAGTCGTTCAGCCGCCAGGCCGCAAGGCCCGCCACCCAGTGCGCTTCGCCGACCCAGCTACCCGCGCCGGTCACCGCTCGCAGCGCCAGTTGCAGCGCGTTGCTGTCGTCATTTTCGATATAATAGGACCAGGCGATGCGCTGCTGCCATTCGGTGCGCGCTTCGATGCTCAGACCCGGTTCGACGCCGGCGAGCAGCATATGCGCGCCCTGCGGATCGTCGTTCTTGATCCGGTCGTAGATCGCGGCGGCGGTCATCTCTGGCATGCTGGTATCGGCGACCGAGCGCGGTTTGCCCCGGCGCGAGACGCCGCTGAAACTGGCAAGCTGCTGGTATTGCGGTACGCCGGGTAAGATGGTCGCGCCCCGCCGCGTGGCGAGCCGCCCCAGCTGTGCCGCCTGCGGGATATAGGGTGCATCGGTGAGCAGGCTCATCAGCGGGCCGAGATCGGCGCGCGGCGAGTTGGCGGCGAGATAATATTCGGCCCGGGCGATCGCATGCAGTGGACCGTTGCCGCGTTCGGCGATCAGCGATTGGGCAAGTTCCCAGTTCTGGCCGTCAATGGCGCCGAAAACCGCGCTATAATAGTCGCGGTCCTTGCGGTTGAGCTGTTCGGGCACGTTGTTATCGCGCGCACGGGTCTCAAAATAGTCCGCGCTGCTGGCACCTGCCGATGCTGATACGGGGGCAATGGTGCCGGTAAATGCGAGGATGCCGGCTGAAAGTCTGAGGAGCGCCTTGTTCATGGTGTCATGTTTTCCTTAAGCCATTGCCAGTCTTGCCAGGCTTTAGCTTTCAGACCGGTGTGCTGAAGGAGCGTGCGCGGGTGAAAACTGCTGGCTGCGGAAATCTTTCCCGTGTCATGGTTAATAAATCGTAAACTTAGGCGATTTTTCGGCAAGTCGTTGCCGGTAAGCGCCGAGTTGGGCAAATTGCCGAGCAAAATGACATTTTGCGGCGCGACCAGTCCGATATGGTGGCCCATCAATTCGCGATAGGCCAGCAGCAGGTCCGGGTCGAGCCGCATTTCCAGCGAGTGTTCGGGCAGCAGGCTGGCGAAATAGACCGTGTCTTCGGCAATATCGGCGGCGCGCAGGATATTGCGTATCAGCGTACCGGCAGCCCCGGTGAACAGTGCGTGCAGGTCATCCGTATCCGGCATGTCGGCAATCACCATCAGCTGCGGCTGAGTGCGCCCGCGCGGGGCTACGCGCCGCCCCGTGCCGCTGGGCAGCGCGAGCGCGGACTCCGAAGCCCAGTAGTGCAGAAACGCGTCATGCGTGGCGGGCGGCGCGGGAAAACGGACCGGCACCGCTTTTTCGGCGGCAAGTATTTCGGTTGCGGGCGCGCTGCCGGGCGGCATATTGCCGGGCGCGTTATCGTCGGGCGCCACATTCTCCTCGGCCATATCCTGATCCAGCCAGGCGGCGGCGTCCGTAACGTAATCGAGATCAACTCCGGCCAGTTCCCACCATGCGAGCAGGCTTTCCAGACGTTCGCGGGTACCAAAGTCGTGCATGTCGCTCACGTCCGTTGGCCGGCAGGAGTCAGCATGAAAGTGCACATAAAGTGTTGGTTATCCGCGTCAGATTGGCTATCAAACTTACAGGTAATCGGCTTTTGCCGCTTTGGCAAAGGGTGATCGCGGTTCTGATCGAGATAAAGGCGGATGTCATGAGTGAACGGGAATCAATGCCATATGACGTGGTGATCGTGGGCGCGGGGCCGGCGGGCCTGTCCGCCGCCATCCGTCTGAAACAGCTGGCCGCCGCAGAGAGCCGCGACATCGACGTGTGCGTCCTTGAAAAAGGATCCGAAGTCGGCGCGCACATCCTGTCGGGCGCGGTGGTCGATCCCAAGGCGATCGACGAGCTGATTCCCGAGTGGAAAGAAAAAGGCTGTCCGATGGCGGAAACGCCGGTCACCGAAAACCATCACTGGATACTGACCCAGAACAAGAAATACGGCATGCCCGAAGTCATGCTGCCGCCATTCATGGACAATGAGGGCACCTATACCGGTTCGCTCGGCAACATGTGCCGCTGGCTGGCCGAACAGGCCGAAGAGCTGGGGGTCGAGATTTTTCCGGGCTTTGCCGCCGCCGAAATCCTGTATCATGCCGATGGATCGGTCAAGGGCGTAGCCACCGGCGACATGGGCATCGCCCGCGACGGCAGCCACAAGAGCGAATACGAACCGGGCCTCGAGCTGCATGCGAAATATACTTTCTTTGCAGAGGGTGCGCGCGGAAGTCTCACAAAAGTTCTGAAGAGCCGGTTCGATCTGGACGCCGATTGCGAACCGCAGACTTATGGTCTGGGGATGAAGGAAGTGTGGGACATTCCCGCCGACCAGCACGAGCCGGGCCGGGTGATCCATACGCAGGGCTGGCCGCTCGACGATGCATGGGGCGGGGGCTTTATCTATCATCAGGCGGGCGGGCAGGTCGCGCTCGGCTTTGTGGTCGCGCTGTCGTATAAGAACCCGCATCTTTCGCCCTTTCAGGAATTCCAGCGCTGGAAAACCCATCCCGAGATCCGCGCGATACTGGAGGGGGGCAAGCGGGTCGCCTATGGCGCGCGCGTCATCAACGAGGGCGGCTGGCAGTCTGTGCCCAAGTTGGCTTTTCCGGGCGGCGCATTGATTGGCTGCAGCGCAGGTTTCGTCAACGTGCCGCGGATCAAGGGCACGCACACCGCGATGAAATCGGGCATGCTGGCCGCGGAGAGCGCCTTTGCCGCGATTGCGGCCGAGCGCACGTCGGACGAACTGGTCGACTATCAGGAAAACCTCAACGCCAGCTGGATCGCCACCGAGCTTAAAAAAGTCAAAAATGCCGAGCCGCTGGTCGACAAGTTCGGCGGCACATGGGGTACGATTCTGGCCGGCGCAGACATGTGGATGCGGCAGTTCAAGCTGGGCCTGCCCTATACGATGGGGCACAAGCCCGACCACACCAAATTGTGGCGCAAGGACCAGTGCGTGCAAATCGCCTATCCCAAGCCCGACGGTGTGTTCTCGTTCGACCGCCTGAGCTCGGTATTCCTGTCCAACACCAACCATGCCGAAGATCAGCCGGTGCATTTGCAGCTGGAAGATCCCGACCTGCCGGTCGCTTATAACCTGCCGGTCTATGACGGTCCGTCGCAACTCTACTGCCCAGCGGGCGTATACGAATTTGTCGAGGACAGTGGTGGTAGCCCGAAATTCCAGATTAACGCGCAGAACTGCGTGCACTGTAAAACTTGCGACATCAAGGATCCGAAACAGAATATCAACTGGGTCGTTCCAGAGGGCGGCGGCGGGCCCAATTATCCCAATATGTAAGGCCGCAGGCCATAGCTGATGGCGCAAGACCCGAACGAAACTTTCACCGAAACCGCCTATGCAAAGATCAATCTCGCGCTGCATATCCGTGGGCGCCGCGATGATGGCTATCACGAGCTGGAGACGATCTTCGCGTTTCTGGACCGCGGCGACGAGTTGTCGGCCAAGCCGTCGGGCGAACTGACGCTCGAAATTACCGGGCCGTTTGCGGGCGGCTTGGAGAATGACGGTAATCTGGTGCTAACCGCGGCCAAGACGCTGCAGGCGCGTGCGGGCATACGATCCGGTGCGCACATTACACTTGTTAAGAATTTGCCGATCGCTTCGGGTATTGGCGGCGGATCGGCCGACGCCGCGGCGGCGCTGCGGCTGCTGAACCGGCTGTGGCAGCTGGAGCTTACCGAAGGCGCGTTGGTGGAGATAGGCAGGCCGCTGGGCGCCGATGTGGGTGCGTGCGTTCTCAGCCGACCCTGTTTCGGCAGCGGGATCGGCGACCGGCTGTCAGAGGTTAATGGTGCCAGCGTGGCAGAACTTTCCTGCCTGCTCGTCAATCCCCGTATCGCGGTGCCCACCGGTCCGGTCTTTCAGGCGTGGGCCGGTATCGACCGGGGGCCTGTCATGACGGGCGATGCCTTGCAGGCGGCGCAGTCGGGGCGCAATGACTTGCAACCCGCGGCGCTGGAATTCGCGCCCGTTATTGGCGATATTATCGGAATGCTGGACGCAGAGCGCCCGCGTCTGACCCGTATGTCCGGGTCGGGGGCAACCTGTTTTGCCCTGTTCGCGAGCAGCGATGCCGCCCGGAATGCCGAACGGAAAATATGCGACCGGTGGCCGGAATTCTGGACTCTGTGCGGAAAGATTCATCCGTCTCAGCATAGGAGCAGCTGACACAGTAAGTTTCGCACAAATTATCGGCCCGATCTGTCAGAAACTGTCGCAAAAGCTTGCATCTGTATAATCGCGTGTCATTAAGGGCGCAGTTTCAAGTCCAGTACGAGGAAGACCGTTATGACCCGCATATTCGACAAAGCCAAACTCCCCAGTCGCCACGTCTCGGTCGGTCCAGAGCGTGCGCCGCACCGCAGCTATTATTACGCCATGGGCCTGACCGAAGAGGATATTGCCAAGCCATTCGTGGCGGTGGCATCGGCGGGCAATGATAGCGCACCGTGCAACACCACGCTCAATGCGCAGGCCGATATCTGCCGCCAGGGCGTGATCGATGGCGGCGGCATGCCGCGGCGCTTTAACACCATCACGGTTACCGACGGCATTGCCATGGGACATCAGGGGATGAAAAGCTCGCTGGTCAGCCGCGAAGTCATCGCCGATTCGGTCGAACTCAGCGTGCGCGGCCATTGCTATGACGCGCTGGTCGGCTTTGCCGGCTGCGACAAGAGCCTGCCCGGCATGATGATGGCGATGCTGCGGCTCAATATCCCGTCGATTTTCGTCTATGGCGGATCGATCCTGCCCGGCACGTTTCACGGGCAAGACGTCACCGTGGTCGACGTGTTCGAAAAAGTCGGCCAGCATGCTTCGGGAAACTGCCCGTTGCAGGAACTGATCGCGCTCGAAAAAGTCGCCTGCCCCGGACACGGCGCGTGCGGTGGCCAGTTTACCGCCAACACCATGGCCTGTGTCGGGGAGGCGATCGGATTATCATTGCCGAACAGCAATATGACGCCCGCTCCTTACAAATCGCGTGAGGAAATCGCGATCGCGGCGGGCGCGCAGGTCATGACCTTGCTCGAAGCCAATATCCGCCCGCGCGATATCTGTACGAAGGAAGCGTTCGAAAACGCCGCGCGGGTGGTCGCCGCTACTGGCGGATCGACCAATGCCGCGCTGCACCTGCCCGCGATGGCGAGCGAAGCGGGGATCGATTTCGACCTGTTCGACGTGGCCGAGATATTCAGGACCACGCCCTATATTGCCGACTTGAAACCCGGCGGCAAATATGTGGCCAAGGACATGTACGAGGCCGGCGGCGTGTACATGCTGATGAAAACAATGATGGATAACGGCCTGCTGCACGGCGAGTGCATGACCGCGACCGGCCGGACGCTGGGTGAGAATATCGCGGAAATCGTGTGGAATCCCGACCAGAAAGTCATTTATGACGTCAAGACGCCCCTGTCCCCGACAGGCGGTGTCGTGGGACTGCGCGGCTCGCTTGCGCCCGACGGGGCGATTGTCAAGGTGGCGGGGATGGACCGTTTGCAATTTACCGGTCCCGCACAGGTTTTCGAATGCGAGGAAGACGCGTTTGCCGCCGTTGGCAAACGGGAAATCACCGAAGGCAGCGTGATCGTCATCCGCAACGAGGGGCCGATTGGCGGCCCCGGCATGCGCGAAATGCTGTCAACGACTGCGGCTCTGTACGGGCAGGGAATGGGCGAGAAGGTCGCGCTGATCACCGACGGCCGGTTTTCCGGCGCGACACGCGGCTTTTGTATCGGCCATGTCGGTCCTGAAGCGGCGGCGGGCGGCCCGATCGGGCTGGTGCGCGACGGCGATACGATCGCCATCGACGCCGAAGCCGGGACGATCGACTTGCAGGTGGACGAGGAAGAGCTTGAAAAACGCCGGGTAAACTGGCAACCGCACCGCAATGATTACGGATCGGGCGCGCTATGGCGCTACGCGCGCAATGTGGGGCCCGCGCATCAAGGTGCGGTCACCCATCCCGGCGCGAAAGCTGAAAGACATGTCTATGCGGATATCTAGCGCAATTTTGGGTTGCACTCTGCTCGCCGCGTGCGGCAGTATGGGCGACGATGCGCAGACCGGGGCCAATGGCGAGAATGGCAAGCTTGATTGCGCGCTGGCCGGGGCGGCCGATTTCAAACCCGTCTGCCAAGTGGAGCGGGTTTATAAAAGCGACGGCATGGAGTTGATTTTCCGCCATCCCGGCGGCGGTTTTCGGCGGTTCGCCATTGTACCGGGCAAAGGCGTCGAAGTCGCGGACGGATCGGAAACCGCCACCGTGACGACGCTTTCCAGCAATCAGATCGAAGTGCGTGTCGCGGACGATCGCTACCTGCTTCCCGCGACGGTCAAGGCCGCCGACGATGCGCTGCAAGCTTGAAAGCAGCACACATGGGTGAGGAAATCGTCCGCATCGCTGCCCGCGGGGACGGCATAACCGCCAGCGGCAAGCATGTGTCGGGATCTGCTCCGCAGGACCGGCTCGATGACGAGGGCGGCCTCGTCTGGGGCCCGCACCATGTCGAACCGCCGTGCCGGCATTTCGATGTGTGCGGCGGCTGCACGCTGCAACAGCTTGACGACGACAGTTACGCGGGGTTTGTGCGCGACCGCGTGGCCCATGCCATCGAAGCGCAGGGCATGACATGCGGAGAAATTGCCGCGCCCGTCCTCTCTCCGCCGAAAAGCCGCCGCCGCGTCAGTTTGCGCGCGATCCGGATGGGCAAGAACCTGCATGTCGGTTTCCATAGCGCGGGCAGCCACCGCGTCTTCGGCATGCAGCAATGCGAGATCATGCGGCCCGAATTGTTCGCGCAGGTCGCGCCGCTGCGGGCCTTACTATCGGGCTGGCCCGGCAAAGCGCTGACCGCCGTTATCGAAATGACATTGACCGACCAGGGTGTCGATACTGTGATCCGAAACCTGAAAGTGGACGGCCTGGCGCAGACCGAGGTTTTGCTCGATTTTGCCAAGGCGCAGAATCTGGCGCGGCTGACGATCGATCAGGGCTATGGGCCGGAAACCGTGTGGGAGCCGCATCCCGTGACAATCAGTTTTGGCAGTCTTTCGGTCGGCTTCCCCGTCGGCGCGTTCCTTCAGCCTACGCTGGAGGGCGAGAGAGCGTTGGTGAAAGCCGCCGCCGAGGCGCTGGCCGATGCGAAACTCGTCGCCGACCTGTTCTGCGGCATCGGCACGTTCGCGGCCTATCTGTCCGAAGGCCGCAAAATCTATGCGGCCGAAGCCGCGCGCGATTCGATCATGGCGCTCAAACTGGCGGCCAATGCGCGGCAGATGCCAATCTTCGCCGATCACCGCGACCTGTTCCGCAAGCCGCTGATGGTGCCCGAACTGAACCGTTTCGAGGGCGTGTTGCTCGACCCGCCACGCGCCGGCGCAAAGGAACAGATCGGCCAGCTTGCCGAATCACAGGTGCGCACAATATGCTATATCAGCTGTAATCCTGTCAGCTGGTCGCGCGATGCCAAGCGGTTGACCGAAAGCGGCTATATCCTCAAAAAAGTGTGGCCGGTCGGCCAGTTCCGCTGGTCCACCCATGTCGAGCTGGTCAGCCTGTTCGAAAAACCGGCCTGACCGCCTGAGTCTTTCGCCCTAATGATGCAGGAAAATGTGTATTACGGCATGCAGGACCAGCGCCATCAGGCATAATGTCGACAGGGCGAAGATGCTGAAGCGGATGATGATGATGTTGACCGTGGCTTGCACCAGGCTGTGCAGGATGCGCAGCGCCACGTAACCCCATGCGAGATACAGGTTCAATCCGTCGCCGGTTCCTGTCACGCCGAGCAAGATTGCCACCGCATAGAATGCCGTAGGTTGTTCGAACAAATGGTTGTAATTATCCGCTTTCCACTGTGTTTGCCGCGGCAGTCGCTTGAGGTCGTCGGTGGTATAGACTGATGGATCAAGGTCGATCTTGGCTTTCTGCATGGCCGGGATACGCGTCGCATACATCGATATCCACATGACCATGGTCCACGCGAGCAGAACCGCGACGGGCTGGAATATCGGACTTTCCATATCAGTTGCCTCCGGCAAGCGTCGCGATGACCGCGCTGATTGCCAGCACGAGTAGGCAGAGCGACGATACGGCGAACATGAGGAAACGGATATTCACCTTGTTGACCGTCGCCTGGTAGATACTGTGCATGATGCGGATGATGACATAGCCCCAGGCCAGACCCTGCATCAGCACCGATGTCGCGCCGGCCAGCGTCAAAATGACGACCGCCGCGTAGAAAATCGTCGGCTGTTCCATCAGGTGCGCGTAATTGTGCGATTTCCACGCTACCTGCGGCGGCACAGCAGGATCGATATCCTGCCCGCGGCCTCCGGGTGCGCCCGACAGGCCGACGCCCAGCTTTTTCATGGCCGGAAGGCGCGTGCCCGCCATCCAGAACAGCATGACCATCGACCAGAGCACGAGCACCGCCGCCGGTGCCAATAAAACCGTGTCCATTATTTTCTCCCCCTTATATTCGCGGGAGAGTGCGTCAGCAGCAAACCATTGTCAATTGCAACGTATCTGCCTGCTCAACTGTTGATCGACACCACGTTGCCGGCCTGTTCGTCGCCATGCACCACGCCGGTGTAGAGGCTGGCCATCGGTTCGTCGGTGACGATAAAGCTCTCGGCATTGCCGAACCCGTTGAAACCGGTCTTCATCGCCGCGCCATAGGCGCCGATCATGCCGACCTCGATATAATCGCCATTGCCGATATCGCCGGGCAGCTCGAACGGCCCCGCCATATAATCCATATCGTCGCAGGTCGGGCCGTAAAACGCGAATGGTTCCAGAGCGCCTCTGCGCAGTTCGTTCAGATTCTGCACCGGAAAGCGCCATCCGATATGCGCCGCGTCGAACAGCGCGCCGTAGGCGCCGTCATTGATATATAGCTCCATACCGCGGCGGCGTTCGACGCGCACGACCAGCGAGCTATATTCGGCGCACAACGCGCGCCCTGGCTCGCACCACAATTCCGCCGAATAGCTGATCGGTAGGCTTTCGTAGGTGCGGTCGATAATTTGGAAATAATCCTGCAGCGAAGGGGGTTCCATGCCCGGATAGACCGACGGAAATCCGCCGCCAATGTCGATGATGTCGACGGTAACTGAGGCGTCGACGATCGCAGCGCGTACTTTTTCGAGCGCCTGTACATAGGCATGCGGCGACATGGCCTGGCTGCCGACATGGAAACAGATACCAAGGCTATCGGCGACCTGCCGCGTCTGCATCAGCAATTCGCGCATTTCGTCGAGATCCGCGCCGAATTTGGCGGCAAGGCTGAGCTCGGCATATTCAGACGATACGCGCAGCCGTGCGCACAGCGTCAGATCTTCGGCATCGCGAGTGGCTTCGCGGATCTTGCGCAACTCGTCGAGGCAATCGAGCGAAAACGTGCGCACGCCGTGCGTGAAATAGGCTTCGTGTATCGCTTCGGACGTCTTGACGGGATGCATGAAGCACAGCACCGCATCGGGCAGCGTCCGCGCGACCAGGCGCACTTCGGCAATTGATGCGACGTCATAATGGGTAATGCCCGCATCCCACAGGATCAGCAGCAATTCCGGCGAGGGATTGGCTTTGACGGCATAAAGCGACTTGCCCGGAAAATTCTCGGCAAAATAGCGCGCGGCACGGCTGGCCGCATGCGGTCTGTTGAGAATTACCGGTTCGGTGGGGCGGTTCGCCCCAATTACAGCCAGTGCGTCAGGATATTCGTGCAATTCAAGGGACCCCCAGAAACATCAAGTTCAAGTGTTACAAGCTGCCTTGCGGTTGGAAGTCCCCTTGGGGCAGCGAAGCGCGGATATAAGTTCCGTATATCAAGCTGTAAAGCATAAATATTTGCCAAATGCTGAACGGCCAATGTCTTGTCTGAAATATAGCAAATATTTCCCGCGTTAAAAGGGGTTTGCTAACTCAACCGGTCGCGAAATTCGGTCCATTCGAACTGCCGGACACAGCGCAGCGCATCGGTATCGCTATTCCACAACCAGATCGAGGGCAGGGGCACGCCGTTGAAGGTGTTGGTCTTGACCATCGAATAATGTGCCTGATCCAGAAACGCGAACCGTTGCCCCGGCTCCATCGGCACGGGCAGGATATAATCGCCGATCGTGTCGCCGGCAAGGCAGGAGGGGCCGCCCAGGCGGATCGGTTCGCCCGCCTTGCGCTCACCCAGCATCGCGGGGCGATAGGGCGCTTCGATCACGTCGGGCATGTGGCAAGTCGCGGAAATATCGGCAATGCCGACTTTCATGCCGTTATCCATGACGTCGAGCAGTTCGCCCACCAATATGCCGGCATCGAGCGCGATCGCTTCGCCCGGCTCAAGATAGAGTTGCAGACCGGTATCCTCGCGGATTTGGATCAGGAACGCCACCAATGCGTCGCGCTGGTAATCCGCGCGCGTGATATGGTGCCCGCCGCCCAGATTGATCCATTCGAGGCCTGCCAGCATAGGCGCGATCTGTGGATAGAGCCGCGCCCATATCAATTGCAGAGGCTTGAAATCCTGTTCGCATAAAGCATGAAAATGCAGGCCGGAAACGCCCTGCAAATGTTCGGGACGCAATTGGCTGACGGGAAAGCCGAGGCGACTGTGCGTCGCGCACGGATCGTATTTCTCGACTTCGCCCAGCGGCCATTCCGGATTGATGCGCAGGCCGATATCGAACTTCTTACCCGCGCCGCGCGCCTGTTGCGCGGCTTCCGCAAACCGGGCAATTTGGTCGGGACTGTTGAAAATGACGTGATCGGACAGCGCGAATATTTCCGCCATGTCTTGGGCCTTGTAGGCGGGCGAATAGGTCTCTACCTCGCCGCCATATTTCTCGTGCGCCAACCGCGCTTCCCACAGGCCCGACGTACAGCAGCCGTCGAGATATTCGCTCACCAGCGGCGCCAGCGACCACATCGAAAACGCTTTCAGCGCGGCGAGAATCTTCACCCCGCTGCGGGTTTTTATATCGGCCAGTATCTCCAGATTGCGGCGGATCGCGGCTTCGTCGACGACAAAAGCGGGCGTGGGAACACGGCCCAGGTCAAAGCCTGAAAACGCCCCGGGATCACCTGCTTTCGTATCCATAGTTTCGCTCCTGTCGCTGCTTAGAACGGCAACGGCCGGTCCAGTTCCTGCACCTGCCAAGGCAGACCGTGCTGGTTGAGCATATCCATAAACGGATCGGGATCGAACTGCTCCATATTGAACACGCCTTCGCCTTTCCATTTGCCAGTCAGGAGCATCGCCGCGCCGATCATGGCGGGAACGCCAGTCGTATAGCTCACCGCCTGGTTACCAGTTTCGCGGTATGCGTCCTCGTGGTCGCAGATATTGTTGATATAGAATGTCTTTGTGGCACCGTCCTTGGCGATACCCGTGGCGATATCGCCGATATTTGTCTTGCCCTTGGTGGTCTCGCCGAGGCTGGCGGGCTCGGGCAATACGGCTTTGAGGAATTGCAGCGGGATAATCTCGCGGCCTTCGTACATCACCGCGTCGATCCGCGTCATGCCAACATTCTGCAGCACTTCGAGGTGCGTAAGATACGCGTCGCCGAACGTCATCCAGAACCGGATGCGCTGGATTTCGGGATAATGGGTTTTGAGCGATTCCAGTTCCTCATGATACATCAGGTACATGTTCTTCTCGCCCACACCCTCAAAATCGAATGTCTGTTTTTCGGTCAGCGCGGGGGTTTCGATCCATGTGCCATCTTCCCAGCGGCGGGCGGGGGCGGTCACTTCGCGGATATTGATTTCCGGATTGAAATTGGTCGCGAAATGCTGGCCGTGGTCGCCGCCATTGCAATCGAGAATGTCGAGCGTGTCGATCCGGTCAAGATGATGTTTTTTCAAATAGCTGGCAAATACCGACGTCACGCCGGGATCGAAACCCGAACCGAGCAGCGCCATCAGCCCTGCCTGCTTGAACTTGTCCTGATAGGCCCATTGCCAATGATATTCGAATTTGGCCTCGTCGCGCGGCTCGTAATTGGCAGTGTCCATGTAATGCACGCCGGTTTTGAGGCACGCATCCATGATATTGAGATCCTGATAAGGCAGGGCGAGATTGCACACGAGCTCCGGTTTGACTTTTTCGATCAGCGCCGCGGTCGCCTCGACGTCATCGGCATCGATGGCATAGGTGTCGATATCCACACCGGTGCGCTCTTTCACCGATTTTGCAATCGCGTCGCATTTGGATTTGGTCCGGCTGGCCAGCGTGATATGGCTGAATATATTTTCATTCATAGCCATTTTATGCACTGCAACCGAACCGACGCCACCTGCGCCAATTACCAAAATTCTGCTCATCAATTCCTCCTGACAGGTGACGTGTGTGTGTAACTGCCATATAGGTCGCCCGCATGACAGAACAACATCTTTTGGACCCGGCCCGCACACCCAGTGCCGAGGGTGTGGCGCGCGCGGCCGCCAAGATCGCCCGGATATTGCCGCCGACACCGCTGCTGCCGCTGGAAGTCCGAGGCAAGACCGTCTGGTGCAAGGCGGAGTCGCTGCAACCGGTGGGCGCGTTCAAGATACGCGGGGGCTGGCACCGGCTGACCGATCTGGACGATGCCGCACGCGCCAAAGGCGTGGTCGCGTTTTCCAGCGGCAATCATGCGCAGGGCGTAGCCTGGGCCGCACGGCGGCTGAATATTCCTGCCGTCATCATCATGCCGGAAGATGCGCCGCAAGCCAAGATGCAGGCCACCGCCGACATGGGCGCCAGGATCATCACCTATGACCGGCTGATGGGTTCGCGCGAGCAGATCGCTGCCGACATCGCCGCCGAAACCGGCGCGACCGTCGTGCCGAGCTTCGACGATCCCTGGATTATCGAGGGGCAGGGCAGCGCCGGCACGGAAATGCGCGCGCAGATGCTGGCATTGACCGGCGCGGTTCCGGGCCGGATCATCGCGTGTTGTGGTGGCGGCGGGCTGGCGACGGGGTCAGCGCTTGCCAATCCCGAAGCGGATATCGTGGTGGTCGAACCCGAAGGCTGGGAAGATATGACACGATCGCTGGAATGCGGCGAGATTGTTCCGGTGGGCGCTAACCCGCCGCCGACGCTGTGCGATGCCTTACAGACAATGCGCGTATCGCCTTTGACATTCGACATTTTGAAAGCGCGCGGCGCACAGGGCTTCAGCGTCACCGAAGAGGAAGTGCAGCATGCGATGCGGGTCGCGTTCGGCAAGCTGCAGCTGGTTGTTGAACCCGGCGGCGCAGTGGCGTTGGCGGCCGTGCTCGCGGGCAAAGTGGCGGCAAGCGATCACACCGTTATCACGATTTCCGGCGGCAATGTCGATCCTTCCGTGTTTGCGAAAATTATCGCTAGCTGATCATATTGCGAAGCGTGGCCACCTTGTCGGCTTCTTCCGCGGGCTTGTCCTTGCGGATGCGGCTGATACGCGGGAAGCGCATGGCGAGGCCGGATTTATGGCGTTTGCTTTCGTGGATCGAATCGAAGGCGACTTCCAGCACGAGCGTTTTTTCCACTTCGCGCACCGGTCCGAAACGGTTGACGGTGTTCTGCCGCACGAATTTGTCGAGCCATTTCAGTTCCTGGTCGGTAAAGCCCGAATAGGCCTTGCCGACCGGATAGAGCTCGCCGTCCTCGGTCCAGCATCCGAATGTGTAATCGGAATAGAATGACGAGCGCTTGCCCGATCCGCGCTGCGCATACATCATCACGCAATCGGCATTGAGCGGGTCGCGTTTCCATTTATACCACAAGCCGGTCTTGCGTCCGGCAATATAGGGGCTGTCCCTGCGTTTGAGCATGATGCCCTCGATCGCGGCATCGCGCGCGCCATCGCGTATTTCGCCGAGATGCGCGAAATCGCGTGAGTCCAGCAGGCCGGATATGTCGAAATGGCTGGACTTGAGTTTGGGTACGAACGCTTCGAGATATGTCCGGCGCGCATGCCACGGCAAGGCCCGCACATCCTGTTCGTCATCGAAAAGAACGTCATAAAGCCGCACGAACGCCGGATAATCGGCACGCATATTCACGGAAACTGTCTTGCGTCCAAGCCGCTGTTGCAGCGCATTGAAACTGGCGGCACCGCCGTCGGAACCGCCTTGCACCTCGCCGCGCACCAGCAACTCGCCGTCGAGGACGCCGATCCGGTCGAAATTCTCGGCAATTTCGGGGAAAGAGGCAGTAATATCGTCGCCGCCCCGGCTGTACAGGCGCACGTCCTTGTCGGTGCCGACGATCTGAATGCGGATGCCGTCCCATTTCCACTCGGCGGCATAATCCGCGAGATCCACCTGCAATTCCTCGAGCGGGTGCGCCAGCATGAAGGGCCGGAAAAACGGGATGCCGCTGGGATCGGGCCGTGGAGTGCTGCCTTCACCCCAAGCGAATAGCTCGGCATAGGGCGGGGCGAGCGCGTGCCAGACTTCCTCGACATCGTTGACGTCAAGCGCAAATGCCTTGGCAAAGGCGGTCTTGGCCAATCGCGCGGATACGCCGACGCGCATGCCGCCGGTGGCCAGCTTGAGCAGCGCATAGCGGCTGTTCGCGTCCATCCGGTCCATAAAGCCTGCCAGCAATCTGGAGGCATCCTTGCGCGACACCGACTGCAGGTCGGCCACGGCGTCACGAAGCCGTACGTCCTCGAACTCGCCTTCGTGCAGATGTTCCGGCCAGATGAGCGCGACGGTCTCCGCCGTGTCGCCGACGAAATTGCGGCTGAGCTTGAACAGCACCGGATCGACACGCTCGTTCGCCATTGTGCGCACAGCCGAGGATTTGACTGCAGGAAAATCGAGATCGCCCGTTAACGCGGCCAGGGCCCAGCCCCGGTCGGGGTCGGGCGTGATGCGCAAATAGTCGGCGATCAGGTCGATTTTCAAATTGCGCGAGCGGGTATAGATCAGCCGATCAATCAGCGTGGCAAAGGCGCGCATCAGCCGTCATCCTCGTCTTCGCGGCCGACCAGTTCGAGCGCACGCGCCTTGCGCTGGTTGAGTTCGCACCAGTGCACAAGAGCGTCCTCTCGGCCGTGTGTGATCCATGTCTCTTCGGGATCGATTTCGGTGATGGTGTCGGTCAGCTCGGTCCAGTCGGCATGATCGGATATGATCAGCGGCAGCTCGACATTGCGCTGGCGTGCACGCTGCCGCACCAGCATCCAGCCCGATGCCATCGCGGTGATCGGGTTGGGCAGGCGGCGCGACCAGCGATCGCCCAGCGCCGAGGGCGGGGCCAGTACAATCTGTCCGCGCATCTCGTCTTTTTCGGTTCCCATGACAGGCCGCAAATCGCCCAAATCGACGCCATGCCGCCGGTAAAGGTCGCACATTTTTTCCAGCGCACCGTGTAGATAGATCGGTGCATCATGGCCCAGCAGCCTGAGTTCGCTGATTACCCGCTGCGCCTTGCCGAGCGCATAGGCGCCGACCAGAACGCAGCGGTCCGGATTTTCCTCCAGCGCGGTGAAAAGCTTGCCGATCTCGTCCCTGGTCGGCGGGTGACGGAACACGGGCAGACCGAATGTAGCCTCGGTAATGAATATATCGCATTTGACCGGTTCGAATAAGGGGCAGGTTGGATCGGGTCGGCGCTTGTAATCGCCCGTGGCCACCACCCGCTCGCCCGCATATTCCATCAATATCTGCGCGGAGCCCAAGACATGCCCCGCACTGTGATAGCTGATCCTGACACCGCCCAGTTCGATCGTCTCACCATAAGGCACCCGAATGCCCATTTTGGTGCCATAGCGCAGTCCCATGATATCAAGCGTTTCGGGTGTCGCCCAAACCTGACCGTGGCCGCCGCGCGCATGGTCGGCATGGCCGTGCGTGACGAGGGCGCGCTCGGCGGGGCGCGAAGGATCGATCCACGCATCGGCAGGTTTTACATAAATCCCGTGCGGATGCGGTTCGATCCAGTTGGATGCGTTGGTCATGGCCTATATATGGGAAAGCGGGGCGAAAGTTCCATATCGGCCCGCCAGTCGCTCTTTCAGGCGGCGAGCCTGAGCTCCATGCGGCCCCAGATTTCAAGCAGGGCGCGTGTCAGATCGCGCATCATTTGCTCGGTGTGCGCGGGCCCCGGCGTAAAGCGCAGCCGCTCCGTACCACGCGGGACGGTGGGATAATTGATCGGCTGCACGTACACGCCATATTCGGCGAGCAGGACATCGCTGATCTGCTTTGCCTTGACCGGATCGCCGACCATCAGCGGCACGATATGCGTGGTCGAGGGCATGACCGGCAATCCGGCATCGGCGAACAGAAACTTGAGCAAAGCCGCCGAGGCCTGTTGCGCATCGCGCTCCACGCTTGACTTTTTCAGATGACGCACGCTCGCCAGTGCGCCTGCCACAAGGGCGGGGGAGAGGCTGGTCGTAAAGATAAAGCCGGGCGCATAGGAACGGATCACGTCGACAATCTTTTGCGCGGCGGTGATATATCCGCCCATGACGCCGAACGCCTTGCCCAGTGTACCCTCGATGATGGTAATGCGGTGCGCTGCCTTGTCCCGTTCCGAAATACCGCCGCCGCGCGCGCCATACATGCCCACGGCATGGACTTCGTCGAGATAGGTGAGCGCATTATATTTGTCGGCTAGATCGCATAATTCGTGCAACGGCGCGACATCGCCGTCCATTGAATAGACGCTTTCAAACGCGATGAGCTTCGGGGCATCGGGATCTGCGGCGGCCAGCAATTCTTCGAGATGCGCGATATCGTTATGGCGGAAAACGCGCTTTTCGGAGCCCGAATTGCGGATACCGGCTATCATCGAGGCGTGATTGAGCTCGTCGGAAAAGATAATGCAGCCCGGCAGGAGTTTGGCGAGCGTCGACAAAGTGGCGTCATTGGAGACATAGCCCGACGTGAACAGTAATGCGCCGCCCTTGCCATGCAGGTCGGCCAGTTCCTCCTCCAGCTGAATATGGTAATGGGTGTTGCCGCCAATATTGCGCGTTCCGCCCGATCCGGCACCGACATTGTGCAGCGCGTCTTCCATCGCGCTGATCACATCGGGATGCTGGCCCATGGCGAGATAATCGTTCGAACACCACACAGTAATCGGTTTCGGCCCGTTATGCCCGCCAAAACAGCGGGCATTAGGATAAGAACCCTTGTTGCGCAATATATCGATAAATACGCGGTAGCGCCCTTCGGTGTGGAGGCGGTCGATGGCTTCGTCAAAAATCTGGTCGTAATTCAAACTATCTGGTCCCGAATGGTTCTTGGCGTTGCGGAAATATGACCCTTGGGCATGTTTTATATTGGAGACTTTAACAAACTCTGCCCGAATTTCCAGCGCGAACGGCTTGCAATAAGCAGTTTTGCACTTGTGCAGTGCGCTTTGGTGACATGTGCCGGATGTGAAGTCGATTCTATAGTGTCTCGATAGCGTGCAGCCCATATGCCGCAAGTGCGGGCAGATAGGGCGTTACATCCGCCTTGGTGGAAGTGGTGACGAACCGCCCCGATATCGCTGTTTCCGGCCATGCATGGCCGCGCGTCAGAGAGGCAATCCGCCGCGCTATGCCCGCGCCGCCATCGACAAATGCCATATGCGGCGGACAGAATTTGGCCAGCTCATGCGTTACCAGCGGAAAGTGGGTGCAGCCCAGCACAATTGTATCGATTTCCTTGCCGCGCGGTTGCTGCAGCAGACCCTCGATGGCGCGGCGATAGATAGAGGCATCGACCTTTTCACCGCGCATTTCCGCCTCGGCGGCGGCCGCCAGATCGGCGGCCCCGTGCCGCAGCAACAGCACACCGGCACCGAATTTTTCCGCAAGTATATCGATATAGGGCTGGCGCACTGTCGCCTGCGTTCCGAGCAGGCCGATGACGCCCGACCGGGTGCGTTCGGCGGCGGGCTTGATCGCCGGAACCGTGCCGACAATCGGAATGTCGAGCACTTGGCGCACGCTGTCCAACGCTATGGTCGACGCGGTATTGCAGGCAATCGTGATCAGCCGCGGTTTGTAGCGTTCCGCCAGTTTTCCCAGTAAGACCGGTACCCGCGTGGCGATTTCCGTTTCGCTTTTTCCGCCATAGGGGAAAGCCGCCTGATCGGCGACATAGATAATCGGCGCATCGGGCAGCAATTTTTGCGCTTCGGACAATATCGACAATCCGCCAATGCCCGAATCGAAAAAGAGAAGCGGGGCATTTTGCGTGGGAATGGTCTCGGAAGCATGGACTGTCATTATCACCACGCATAGCATCCAAAACGGATCAATCAAGATACCGCAATTTCGGACACATGCCAAAAATTGCGGTCATGCCATCTTGTCGCCATGACCCGGAGCCGCTACCCATCGCGTACAGCAACATATAAAGGGGCGTTGGGAATATGGAGAACTGGCTGCAACCGGCGCTCATGATGCTGATGGGATATGCATTCGGCGCCATACCCTTCGGGTTTCTGCTCACCCGCATGACGGGCGGCGGCGATATTCGCAGCATCGGTTCGGGCAATATCGGTGCGACCAACGTGCTGCGCACCGGTAACAAGTGGCTTGCGCTGGTCACTCTGGCGCTGGATATCGGCAAGGGTGTGGCTGCCGTCTTGATCGCGCAGGCAATCTTTCCCGGCACCGGCCCCTATGCCGGGCTGGGCGCGTTCGTGGGGCATGTTTATCCCGTCTGGCTGGGATTCAAGGGCGGCAAGGGCGTCGCCACGTTGCTGGGCATCACCTTCGCCCTCAGCGTACCTCTTGCTCTGGTCTTTGCCGCCGTGTGGCTGGGCGCGGCGTTCGCCTTTCGCTACTCCTCGCTGGCGGGCATTTTGGCAGCGGTCGCCATACCTATTGCCGCTCTGGTGATCGGCGCAGCCGCCCTTGTACCAATATTCGTCATCACCGCGCTGATCGTCATTGCCAAACACCGCGCCAATATTGCCCGGTTGAGCGCGGGAAAAGAACCCAGAATAGGCAAGAGCTAAATCCGTCATGACAATCGGCGACCCGGAAAAATTTGCGCGTATCCAGCTGTTGCGGTCGGCCAATATCGGCCCGGTCAGCTATTTCCAGTTGCTCGCCCGTTTCAGCAACGCTCAAACGGCAATTTCCGCCCTCCCCGAACTGGCACGGCGCGGCGGCGCACGGTCCCCGCGTATTGCCAAGCCGTCGGACGTAGAACGCGAAATTGCCGCGACACAGAAGGCGGGGGCACAGTATCTCTTTCACGACAGTGCCGAATATCCCGCATTGCTATCGCATCTGGAAAACGCGCCGCCGATATTCAGCTATTGCGGCCGCGCCGAATTGCTGGACAAGCTATCGGTGGCGATGGTCGGCGCGCGCAATGCTTCGGCCGCCGCTTGTAAATTTGCGCGGCAGCTGGCGCATGACCTGGCACAAAGCGATTGCGTTGTGGTGTCGGGTCTGGCGCGCGGCATCGACACAGCGGCGCATATCGGGGCGGGGGCGTCGAGCGTCGGCGTGATCGCCAGCGGCATTGACATAAGCTATCCGCCCGAAAATGCTTCGCTTCAGGAGAAGATGGCCGAAGAGGCGCTGGTCATTGCCGAACAACCGCCCGGAACCGAGCCGCTGGCGCGGCATTTTCCGTATCGCAACCGCATTATCGCCGGTCTCTGCCAGGGAACGCTCGTGGTCGAAGCAGCGCCCCGATCGGGATCGCTCATCACCGCGAGACTGGCAGGGGAGGCGGGCCGTGATGTTATGGCCATTCCGGGCTCCCCGCTCGATCCGCGTTCGCGCGGATGCAATATGCTGATCCGCAATGGCGCGACGCTCGTGCAATCGGCGGAGGACATACGCGAACTTATCGGCAGCATCGACCATCGGGCTGTGCGCGAGCCTCGCAAAATCTATCTGTTCGCCGATACGGATAAAGCCGACGCGGACGATGTCGCGGACACGTCCAGGGAGCGATTGCAGAGCTTGCTGAGCTTGACCGCCACCAGCGTGGACGAACTGGTGCGGCAATCGGGCCTGTCTGCGGCGGAAGTGGCGACCGTGTTGCTGGAACTCGAACTGGCCGGCCGTCTGGACCGCCATGCCGGGGGCAAAGTCAGCCTGCGCGCCTAGATAGCAGAGCTGGACGCAAACGCCGCATCCGCGGTAATTCGCGCTTTTCCGCTGGACCCCCTTGACGAAAGACTATAGGCCGCACCAGCTTAGTGACGATCGCGCGCCCCGGGGCGCTGCATAAACCGGCATGTCTGGATCGGAAATATAAAAACAATGCAATTAGTTATCGTTGAATCGCCTGCCAAGGCAAAAACCATCGAAAAATATCTCGGCAAGGATTTCCGCGTTCTTGCGTCCTACGGCCATATCCGAGATTTGCCGCCCAAAGACGGGTCGGTGAACCCGGATGAGGGTTTCGAAATGATCTGGCAGAATTACGGCGACAAGACCAAGCAGCTCAAAGCCATTACCGACCTTGCCAAAAAAGCCGACCGTCTGATCCTCGCGACCGATCCCGACCGCGAAGGCGAAGCGATCAGCTGGCATGTGCAGGAAGTGCTGCGCAAGCGTAAAGCCCTGCCCAAGGAAGTCGACCGGGTCACGTTCAACGCCATAACCAAGGCTGCGGTGACCGAAGCGATGGGAAGGCCGCGCGGGCTCGACCATGATCTGATCGACGCCTATCGCGCCCGCCGCGCGCTCGATTATCTCGTCGGATTTACTTTGTCCCCGGTATTGTGGCGCAAGCTGCCCGGTGCCAAATCTGCGGGCCGCGTGCAATCGGTGGCGCTGCGCATATTGGTCGAGCGCGAGCGCGAGATCGAAGCATTTACGGCCGAGGAATATTGGTCGGTAGCCGCCAATATGGAACAGGCCGGACAGGAATTTGTGGCGCGACTGGTGCGCCATAAGGGCGAAAAGCTGGGCAAGATGACGCTGGGCGGCGAAGGCGCGGCAATGGAAGCCAAGGCGGCGGTCGAGAACGGCAAGTTCACGGTTGAATCGGTCGAGACCAAACCGCTCAAACGCAATCCGCCGCCGCCTTTTACGACATCCACCCTGCAACAGGAAGCCGCGCGGAAACTCGGTTTCGCGGCCAGCCACACCATGCGGATCGCGCAGCAGCTCTACGAAGACGGTGCCATCACGTATATGCGGACCGATGGCGTGCAGATGGACCACAGCGCGATTTCAGAAGCGCGCAAGGCGATTTCCGACCGCTACTCGGGTGCCTATGTACCCGAAAAACCCCGCCATTACGCCACCAAGGCGAAAAATGCGCAGGAAGCGCACGAAGCGATCCGGCCGACCAATTTCAGTAAGGACCGTGTCGGTTCAGGCGATCATGCCAAATTGTACGACCTTGTTTTCAAACGCGCACTCGCCAGCCAGATGGCCACGGCCCAGCTTGAACGGACAACCGTGGAATTTCTCGACGGCACGGGCCACACGGGCCTGCGCACCACGGGACAGGTCGTGAAATTTCCGGGCTTTATGGCGCTGTATGAAGAAGGCCGGGACGACCGCACGGATGACGATAGCGGTTTGCTTCCGCCCATGTTCAAGGGTGACAGTCCCGCCAAGAAATCGGTCGATGCCGAACAGCATTTCACCCAGCCGCCGCCGCGCTATTCCGAAGCCAGCCTTGTCAAAAAACTGGAAGAACTCGGCATCGGCCGCCCGTCGACCTATGCGTCGACACTGCAGGTTCTGAAAGACCGCAGCTATGTACGGGTCGAGAAAAACCGCTTTTTCGCAGAGGAAAGCGGGCGACTTTTAACTGGGTTTCTAGAACGGTTTTTTACGCGTTATGTCGAATATGACTTTACAGCAGGTCTCGAAGACGAACTGGACGAAGTTTCGGGCGGGCGGGCGCAATGGCAGGAATTTCTGAGCACATTCTGGAAAGATTTCAAACCCAAGACCGAAGAGGTCATGGAGCAGCAACCATCCGAAATTACGGCCGAACTCGATATATTCCTCGAGCCCTATCTCTTTCCGAAAAAGGAAGACGGCACCGATCCGCGCCTGTGCCCGCGCTGCAACGAAGGCAAACTGGCGCTACGCGGTGGCCGCTTCGGCGCCTTCGTCGCCTGTTCCAACTATCCCGAATGCAAATATACCCGCAAGTTCGCACAAGGCGGTGGCACCGATGACGGTGATACCGGTCCGGTCGAGCTCGGCGTCGATCCCGAAACCGACGAAAGGGTCACGCGGCAAGTCGGCCGTTTCGGACCGTATGTCCAGCGCGGCGAGGGCAAGGAAGCCAAGCGCGGTTCGATCCCGAAAGATATGGATGTCGGCGATATCGACCTCGAATGGGCATTGAAGCTCATTTCGCTGCCGCGTGTCATCGGATCGCACCCCGAAACCGGCAACGATATCAGCGCCTCGATCGGGCGTTATGGCCCGTACATTGTGCATGACGGCAAATATGCGCGGCTTGAAAACACCATGGAAGTGTTCGAAACCGGCATGAACGCGGCGGTGGTGAAACTCGCCGAAGCGGCGCTCAAAAAACCGGGCAGGGGCCGCGGCAAGCAGGAACCGCTCAAAATCCTGGGCAAGCATCCTGGCACCGAAGCAGAAATCCGGGTGATGGACGGGCGCTATGGCGCCTATGTCACAGACGGCAATGTCAACGCGACCATTTCCAAGATGATGGACAAGGACGAGATCACACTCGATGAGGCCGTGCGCCTGATCGACGAACGCGCGGCCAAGGCGCCGGTGAAGAAAAAGCGCAAGACACTGGCCAAGAAGAAACCTGCCGCCAAAAAGAAAGCGCCTGCTAAGAAAAAGGCGCCCGCCAAAAAGCCGACGCCCAAAAAAGCAGCCGCAAAGAAAACGACCGCTAAAAAAGCCGAATAATACCGTCGCCCCCATTGCGGGGCGGCGTGTCGTTTGCGCCTAACCCATCCAGTCTAGACCGATGGTTTCGTAGACTTCCTTGTCTTCGTCCCATTTCTCGCTGACTTTGACGTGCAGATAGAGATGGACTTTGCGCCCCAGTATCCGGCCCAGTTCCTCGCGGGCGGATGCGCCGATTTCCTTGATCCGCGCGCCACCCTTGCCCAGCACGATGGCGCGCTGGGTGGGGCGGGCGACCAGTATCTGCTGGTGTATTTCCACCGAACCGTCGTCTTTCTCCAGATATTTTTCCGGCACGACCACGCTGGCATAAGGCAGTTCGTTGTGCAGCTGGCGATAAAGCTGTTCGCGCGTAATTTCGGTCGCCAATATCCGTTCGCTGACATCGCTGACTTCGTCTTCGGGAAAATGCCACGGTCCCTCGGGCATCGCGTCGGCCAGCCAGTTTTTAAGCTCGGGCACACCATCGCCCGTGGTCGAACTGACGAAGAAAACTTCCTCGAATTCCAGATGTTCGGTCAATTTTTGCGTCTGGATCAGCAATTTGTCCTTGGCCGCGATGTCCACCTTGTTCAGCACAAGTATCTTGCGCCCTTCGCGATGAGCGAGCGCCTCGATAATCTGATCGGTCTTAGTGCTTTTCTTGGCTTTGGCATCGACCACCAGCGCGATGATATCTGCGCCTTCGCTGCTGCCCCAAGCGGCGCTGACCATGGCCCTGTCGAGTTTGCGTTCGGGCGCGAAAATGCCTGGCGTGTCGACCAGCAGAAGCTGGGTCTCACCGCGCAGGGCAATGCCCATTAGCCGCGTGCGCGTGGTTTGCGCCTTGGCGCTGGTAATCGCCACTTTCTGTCCGACCAGCGCGTTGACGAGGGTCGACTTGCCCGCATTCGGTGCGCCGATTACCGCGACCAGGCCGCATTTGTGGGTTTTATTCTCGTTCATGTATATGTTTCCAGGAATTTGGCGGCAGCCAGTTTTTCGGCCGCCTGTTTGCTGCTGGCCGTAGCGCGCACTTCGCCGATATTGCGCACCGCCACGCTCACTGTAAATTGCAGGTCGTGATGCGGCCCGCTGCGGTCGACGAGCGTATATTCGGGCGTCTTGCGGTCATTTCCCGCCGCCCATTCCTGCAAGGCAGATTTGGGGTGCTGCGGCGCATCGGCCACCGCGACCATTTTGTCGGCCCAGTGTTTCTTGATGAAATCGCGGGCGGCCGCGAACCCCCTATCCAGATAATAGGCACCGATGAGAGACTCCATTACATCGCCCAATATGTTCGAACTGTCCGCACCGCCGTCGGCGCGGGCTTGCTTGCCCAGCTTGATATGCGGCGCGATTCTAAGTTTGCGCGCGACATCGGCGCAGGCTGCACCCGACACCAGCTGGTTGAGCCGGCTCGACATGCGTCCTTCCTGCTCGCCCGCGAAATGGGTGTATAGCCATTCGGCGATGACCAGTCCGAGCACGCGGTCGCCCAGAAATTCGAGTCGCTGGTAATCCCTGGATTTGCCGGTGCTGCCATGCGTGAGCGCTTCGGTGTAGAGCGTGTGCTGCGCGATATCCTGCGCGAACAGAGCTTTCAAAAATGCGGGCGTATCGGGTTCGCTCAAAATCTCTCGCCGATCCTGTCCCATCGCGGCGAGGTGAGCCATGTCAGGGGGTTCAGACTGGCCGATCCGTCAGTGGAAAATACCGAAATCTGCGCGCGCCCTACCAGGTTGGCCTGTGGGACGATACCGATACCGCCGCCTTCGACGGCCGGGAAGCGGCTGTCCTGGCTGTTGTCGCGATTATCGCCCATCACGAACATATGCCCCTCCGGCACGATAAACGGCCGGGTATCGTCCTTGTCGATATAGCCCAAGTCCAGCACGTTGTAGCTTTTGCCTTCGGGCAGAGTTTCGCGATATTGCGGATAGCGGCATATCGGGTTGCCGCCGGCGTCGGTGTCGAAAAACTGATCGCCGCGGCACGTCGTATTGGCCGACACATTGATGACGAAATCTTCGATACGCTCTTTCGGAATGGGATCGCCGTTCAGTATAACCTGACCGTTCTGCATCTGGATAGTATCGCCGGGCAGCCCGATAACCCGCTTGATCCAGTCTACTTCATTGGCGGGCGGGGCCTTGAACACTACGACATCGCCGCGCGCAGGCTGGTCCGCAAAAATACGTCCGGGAATCAGCGGCACACTGAAAGGCAGACTGTAACTGGAAAAACCATAGGGCCATTTGGATACCAGCAGATAATCGCCGTTGACGAGCCGGGGCAGCATTGATTCAGACGGAATATTGAACGGCGAAAACACAAAGCTCCGAAATATGACGATGAACACGATCAGTTTGATCAGGAACTTTCCGAAATCTTTCCATTCCTCCACGGGATCGGTGCGGGCTTTTTCCGCGTCTCTCGCGCCCATATCGCTGGTGTCGTTCCTGATCTGCTTCACCATAATCGTAATTATTCCAACTTCAGCGCCTTGATGGCGGCACGGACACCACCATTTAGACTGTGGCTATAATGCCGCCTGCGATGATTGCCATGTATTTTCTTATCCGCAGATTTTCTCATGGATATATGGGCACTTTAAGCTATGCGGTACCCATCCAACAACCGTTAATCCACAAGAGAGCGACATGACAGCAAGCCAGACGAATTGGAACCGCTTTACCGCATTGGAAGAAAAGCCGATCGCGCAGTTATTCGACGATCCTGAACGTCTGGACAGCTTTTCCATATTGAGCGATCTGCCCGGTGGCGAGATATATTTCGATTTTTCCAAAACCCATTTGGATAAAGCCAAACTGGATCTTTTGCTGGAGCTGGCAAAGGAACAGGATCTTACCGGCATGCGCGCCAGACTTCTTTCCGGCGCCGAAATCAACACGAGCGAGGGCCGTGCCGCCGAACATACCGCGCAGCGCGGCATGGGCGATGCGGACAGCGTCGCGCTGGCGAAGAATTTCCATGCCCGCATGCGCGCTTTGGTGGAAGCGATTCATGGAGGCGCTCTGGGCGAGATCAAGCATGTCCTGCATATCGGCATTGGCGGGTCGGCGCTGGGGCCCGATCTGGTAATCGACGCGCTGGGCCGCGAGGAAACGCTCTGCCATGTCGAGGTTGTTTCCAATGTCGATGGTGCCGCGCTGGAAGACGCGTTTACGAGGCTGGACCCGAAAACCACCTTGATCGCGGTCGCATCCAAAACCTTTACCACAACAGAAACCATGCTGAATGCTGCCAGTGCGCTGCAATGGCTGAACGAAAACGGAGTCGAGGACACCTATGGCCGCGTTGTCGCCTTGACGGCTTCGCCCGAAAAAGCGGTCGAATGGGGTGTCGATGAATCGCGCATCCTGCCGTTTTCCGATACGGTGGGCGGCCGCTATTCGATCTGGTCGTCGATCGGCTTTCCGGTCGCGATGGCGCTGGGCTGGCACGAATTTGACGCCTTCCTGCGCGGCGCGGCGGCCATGGACAAGCATTTTGTCGAAACGGAGCTGTCGCGAAACGCGCCGGTTCTGGCGGCTTTCATGGACCTGTATTATGCGCAGGTGCGCCGCGCGCAGACCCGCGCCGTATTCGCCTATGACGAACGGCTTCGTCTGCTGCCCAGCTATCTTCAGCAGTTGGAAATGGAGAGTAACGGCAAGTCCGTCACGCGCGATGGGAAACAGGTAAACGGTCCGACATCGCCGATTACATGGGGCGGGGTCGGTACCGATGCGCAACATGCCGTGTTCCAGCTGTTGCACCAGGGCACCCATGTCCTACCGGTCGAATTCATTGCCGCCAAGACGCCGGGTCACGATCTGGACCCTGCGCACCATCAAAATTTGCTGACCAACTGTTTCGCACAGGGCGCCGCTCTCATGACGGGACGCAACAGCGATGATGGCGCGCGCAACTATGCCGGCGACCGGCCGTCATCGACGATCCTGCTCGACGACATCAATGCGGGCAGTCTGGGCGCGATGATAGCGTTTTACGAGCACCGCACGTTCGTCAACGCGGTGATGCTGGGCATCAACCCGTTTGACCAGTTCGGCGTGGAGCTCGGCAAGGAAATGGCCAAGGCCATGAACGGCGATACCGAGACGGAGTTTGACCCATCTACCCGCAAATTAATGGAATTGTCCGCGCTGTAGGCTGCGGATATGATAGGAGTTTTTAATGAGTGATTATGATTATGACCTGTTCGTCATCGGCGCAGGTTCCGGTGGCGTACGCGCGGCGCGTGTCTCTTCGTCCTTTGGCGCGAAAGTTGCCATAGCCGAGGAATTCCGGATCGGCGGAACATGCGTGATCCGTGGCTGCGTTCCCAAAAAGCTGCTGGTCTACGGATCGCATTTTGCCGAGGACTTGGAAGATGCGAAAAACTATGGCTGGACGATCGAAAACCCCAAGTTCGACTGGATCGCGTTGCGCGACCACGTACTGAATGACATTGATCGGCTTAATGCCGCCTATACCGAAACGCTCGAGAATCACGGCGTCGAAATTCATCACGAGCGCGCCGAAATTACCGGACCGCACGATATAAAGCTGAGCAGCGGAAAAACGATTACTGCCAAATATATTCTGGTGGCAACCGGGGCATGGCCGGATGTGCCGGTTTGCGAAGGCAGCGAGCACGTGCTGACCTCCAACGAGATGTTCCATCTGGAACAGCTGCCCAAGCGCGCCATTATTGCGGGTGGCGGATATATTGCCAACGAATTTGCCGGGATATTGCATGCTTTGGGCAGCCATGTCACCATTGTCAACCGGTCGGATGTCATCCTGCGCGGCTATGACGAAAGCGTGCGCGACCGGTTGCTGCAGATTTCGCTGACAAAAGGGATTGAGTTCAAGTTCAACAGCCCGTTCGAAAAGATCATCAAGAAAGATGACGGCACGTTCGATGCACACCTCAAAGGTCAGGACCCTCTAAATGCTGACCTGATCCTGTTCGCCACAGGTCGCAAGCCGCATACAGAAGGTCTTGGCCTGGAAAATGCCGGTGTCGAACTGGATAAGAAAGGCGCTATAAAGGTGGATGAATATAGCCAGTCGAGCTGCGAAAGCATCTACGCCGTGGGTGACGTGACCAACCGCGTCCAGCTGACCCCTGTAGCGATCCGTGAAGGGCAAGCATTTGCGGAAACGGTATTTAACAACAATCCCAAAACGGTCGATTATTCGAACATACCGTCGGCTGTGTTTTCAAACCCGCCAATCGCTTCGGTCGGCCTGACCGAAGGGGAGGCGCGCAACAAATATGGCGAGATCAGCGTATATTCTTCCGACTTTCGACCAATGAAAAACGTATTCGCGAACCGTCCCGAGCGGGGATTGTATAAAATGATCTGCGAACAGCAGACCGGAAAAATTCTCGGCCTGCACATGATTGGTCCCGAAGCGCCGGAAATCTTGCAAGCTGCTGCCGTGGCCGTTAAAGCCGGGCTTACCAAGCAGGCGTTTGACGACACGATTGCATTACACCCCAGTATGGCCGAAGAGTTGGTATTGCTGAAATAACAGCGATATATTTCCATTCACGCGCTGCGTAATTCCACATTTTAACCCGCACGTGAATTGCATTCTTCCGTACTATGTGGAAAGGCGGTTGGCACAAAACAACAGCCGGAAAGAGAGCTGAGGAGCCTATGCAGGAAATACTGGAACAGGTCGCGGACAAGCGGGCACGGGCGCGTATGGGAGGCGGACAAAAGCGCATCGATGCCCAGCATAAAAAGGGCAAGCTGACCGCGCGCGAACGGATAGAGGTGCTGCTCGATCCCGGCTCATTCGAAGAGCTGGACATGTATGTCGAGCATAACTGCGTCGATTTCGGTATGGAAACGCAGAAAATTCCGGGCGATGGCGTGGTCACGGGTTCGGGCACGATCAACGGGCGCCTCGTATACCTGTTCTCGCAGGACTTTACTGTATTCGGAGGATCGCTGTCCGAACGCCATGCCGAGAAAATCTGCAAGGTCATGGACAATGCCATGAAAGTCGGCGCGCCGGTGATCGGTATGAACGATAGCGGCGGCGCGCGGATCCAGGAAGGCGTCGCTTCGCTGGGCGGCTATGCCGAAGTTTTCCAGCGCAACGTGCTAGCGAGCGGCGTTATCCCGCAAATCTCGCTGATCATGGGGCCGTGCGCGGGCGGCGCGGTCTATTCGCCCGCGATGACCGATTTTATCCTGATGGTGAAGGATTCCAGCTATATGTTCGTGACCGGTCCCGACGTGGTCAAGACGGTCACGAACGAAGTCGTGACGCAGGAAGAACTGGGCGGCGCGGTCACACACACCACCAAGTCGGGCGTGGCCGATATGGCGTTCGACAATGATATCGAAGCGTTGCTGGCGGCGCGCGATCTGGTCGATTTTCTGCCGCTCAACAACCGCGAAGACGTGCCCGAACGGCCCACGGCAGACGAATGGGACCGGCTCGACCAAAGCCTCGACACGCTGATCCCCGCCAATGCCAATGCGCCCTATGACATGCACGAATTGATCCGCAAGATGGCCGATGAAGCCGATTTCTTCGAGATACAGCCCGCGCATGCCGCCAATATCATCTGCGGTTTCGGAAGGATCGAAGGCCGCACAGTCGGTATCGTCGCCAATCAGCCGATGGTTCTGGCCGGCTGTCTTGATATCGGCGCGTCGAAGAAAGCGGCGCGTTTCGTGCGGTTTTGCGACGCATTCGAAATACCGATCATTACATTCGTGGACGTACCCGGCTTTCTGCCCGGCGTGAGTCAGGAGCATAACGGTATCATCAAGCATGGTGCAAAATTGCTATTTGCCTATGCCGAGGCGACCGTTCCGAAAATCACCGTTATCACGCGAAAGGCCTATGGCGGCGCTTATGACGTGATGGCTTCAAAACATTTGCGCGGCGACCTCAATTACGCGTGGCCAACCGCGGAAATCGCCGTGATGGGCGCCAAGGGCGCGGTCGAGATTATCTTCCGGCAGGATATCGGCGACGCCGACAAGATTGCCGAGAAGACCAAGGAATATGAAGACCGTTTCGCCAATCCGTTCGTGGCCGCCAGCAAGGGCTTTATCGACGAGGTGATCATGCCGCATTCGACACGGCGGCGGATTGCATTGGGATTGCGCAAGTTGCGGAACAAGCAACTGGAGAACCCGTGGAAGAAACATGACAATATTCCTTTGTGATTCCGGCATATACCGGCACAAACGAATTCTCCTGAAACATGACCCGCTTGAGAACACAATGAAATTTAAAACCCTCTTTTTCGATGTCAACGAAACGCTGATCGACATCATCCCTCTTCGCAAAGCCGCTGCGGACCGGCTGGGCGGCGGAAAAGCCCAGGCTGACCGCTGGTTTTCGGGCCTTTTACATTATTCGCTTGTCGAGACATTATGCGGAGGAGGCAAAGACTTTGCCGAAATCGGCGCGGCGGTGCTTGCTATGCAAGTTGCCGAAGATGGTGGCACGATAAAACAAGACGAAGCTCTGGAACTGATCAAGCAAGGTTTGTCGCAATCCAAAGCCCATCCCGAGGTAGCATCGGCGCTCGAACGGTTGCATGCCCATGGCTTTACTTTAGTGGCACTTACGAACTCCGGTGGAAAAAGCCTTGCCGAGCGGCTTGAGAGCCAGAATATCGCGCAGTATTTTTCCGCCATGCTGAGCGTGCAGGAAACCGGCGCATATAAACCCGATCAAAGAACGTATCGATATGCACTCGACAAAACCGGTGCTGAAAAAGAAACCTCGATAATGATTGCCGCACATCCATGGGACCTGATGGGCGCGCGCAGCATAGGCTTGGCAACGGCTTTTATTGCCCGCGCCAGGACCTCGCCTTATCCGCTAGCCGAAGAACCCGATATTTCGGCAACGGATATCGCCGAACTGGCGGACATCCTGCTGGGGCAGCTATGACGTACAAACCGATATTAGACGAAAGCATCCATCCAATCAATCAAGCTACGCTATCTGCGGCCAAGTGGCCGAATTCTGAAATTTCTTAGACAAAAAGGAATACCCCCCAGTAATGCCATCCGGATTAGTAGCTCTGCTCGACGATGTCGCCGCGATTGCGAAACTCGCCGCCGCTTCTGTTGACGATATCGGCGTGGCCGCATCGCGCGCGGGTACGAAAGCCGCGGGTGTCGTCATCGACGATGCGGCGGTAACGCCGCGTTATGTGACCGGGTTCGACCCGTCGCGCGAACTTCCGATGATTGCGAAAATCGCCAAGGGTTCGATCAAAAACAAGATTTTGTTTCTTTTGCCGGCGGCCGTGTTGTTGGGGCAATTCGCCGCATTCCTTATTCCGGTCATCCTCATCATCGGCGGACTGTTTCTCAGTTACGAAGCCGCCGAAAAGGTGCTCGAGCTGTTTCACATCGACGAGACGAACACGCATGAAGAACCGGCCATAATCGCTGGACCGGAACGCGAAAACCAGATGGTTTCGGGCGCAATCCGGACCGACCTGATACTGTCGGCCGAAATTATGGCCATTTCGCTTTCCGAAGTCGCCAATGAAGTCTGGTGGCAGCAAGCCATCATTCTAGGAATTATCGCGCTTGTGATAACGGTGGGCGTATATGGCGCCGTCGCCATGATTGTGAAAATGGACGATATCGGCCTGCACATCGCCAAAAATAATACCGGCGCTTTTGCTGCCTTTGGACGCAAGCTGGTGGCGTTCATGCCGATCCTGCTTAAAACCATCTCGCTGGTCGGTACATTGGCGATGGCATGGGTCGGGGGCGGTCTTTTGGTGCATAATCTCGCGGAAATTGGCTGGCACGGGCCGGAATATCTGATCGAAATGATCGCAACACCGCTATTGAGTCTCGCGCCGCTGTCCATGCACGGCTTTCTGGACTGGACGATATTTGCTGTATTGTCGGGGGTTCTCGGCGTTGCTGTGGGGGCCGTACTGGCGCCGATCGTCCATAAAGTTATACCCCACGGGAAAGGACATTAATATGATGAAGCTCGGCCGCCTCAACCATATCGGTGTCGCGACGCCTTCGATCGCAGACAGCATCGCCTATTGGCGCGATGTCATGGGGGCTACCCATATCCACGAACCGTTCGACTTGCCGGAACAGGGCGTCAAAGTGTGCTTTGTCGATACGCCTGCTGATGGCCCCCAGAACGGGACCCAGATCGAACTGATCGAACCGCTACCAGATAATGTATCGATCAGGGGATTTCTGGACAAGAACCCGCTGGGCGGGCAGCATCACATCTGTTTCGAGGTGCCCGAAATCCATGCGGCAAAGGCGGAATTTGAAGCCATGGGCAAACGTGTTCTCGGCGAGCCGCGGGTCGGCGCGCATGGCACGCCAATATTTTTCGTGCATCCGAAAGATATGAACGGCATGTTGGTGGAAATCATGGAAACGCCCGGAAAGGCCATAGGCCACGCATAGACCCATCAGTATATGTCCCCAAAGAGGTAGGATAGAATATGGCATATGGAATGATCAAACTCGACATCGACGAAAGCTCGCGTGTTGCTACTATTACGCTGAACCGTCCGGACCGGCTCAATGCCGCTCCCCCGGAAATGGCGGACGAGATTGTGAAAGCCCTGGACGCCGCGCTTGCGCATAAAATGCGCGCCGTGCTGATGACGGGTGAGGGACGGGCATTCTGTTCGGGCGCGGACCTTGCCAGTCGCGGCGAACTCGGCAAGGCGGCGAGTAGCGGGACGGCGGCGAAATCCTCGCTGCTGAGCCACTATAATCCGCTGATGAAAAAAATCGCCAACCTTCGCGTTCCCTTCGTCACGGCGGTCAACGGTCCGGCAGCAGGGATCGGCTGCTCGATCGCGCTGTCGGGGGATTTTGTTGTGGCAGGAGAAACCAGCTACTTTTTACAGGCATTTGTCAATATCGGCCTCGTTCCCGATGGCGGTGCTTCTTGGATGCTGCCGCGCCTGATCGGCAAGGCCCGGGCTTTTGAGATGATGATGCTGGGCGAAAAGATCCCTGCACAAAAAGCCTATGACTGGGGCATGGTTTATAAAGTGGTTGCCGATGACATGCTGGTGTCGGAAGCCCATTCACTTGCGGCGCGTCTGGCGCGGGGTCCGACCAAGGCGCTGGGCATCATGCGCCGCACCGCCGCTGAAAATATGGACAGGACCTATAGCGATGCACTCGATGCCGAAGCGGATGCGCAGTCGATTGCCGGAGACAGTGAGGATGCACGCATCGGCACCATCGCCTTTCTGAAACGCGAGAAACCCGAATTTACGGGCAAATAATATATGGCAGACAAACCGACCTTCCAAGACTGGCATGCACAGGCCGTTAAAGACACCAATGGCGCGGACCTGAACTGGGAAACGCCCGAGGGCATCACAGTCAAGCCGCTTTACACTGCCGAGGATGTCACCACCGATCCCGGACTTCCGGGTTTTGCGCCCTACACACGCGGTCCCTATGCCAGCATGTATACAGGGCGCCCGTGGACAATCCGGCAATATGCGGGTTTTTCGACCGCCGAGGAATCGAACGCCTTTTACCGTCGGAACCTGGCCGGCGGGCAAAAGGGTCTGTCGGTCGCTTTCGATCTGGCCACCCATCGCGGCTATGACAGCGATCATCCGCGTGTGCGCGGCGATGTTGGCAAGGCGGGCGTTGCGATCGACTCGGTCGAGGATATGAAAATCCTGTTCGACCAGATCCCGCTCGATAAAATGTCGGTGTCGATGACGATGAACGGCGCGGTCATTCCGTGCCTTGCCTTCTATATTATCGCGGCGGAAGAGCAAGGGGTCGCTCCCGAACAGCTCCAAGGCACAATCCAGAACGATATCCTCAAAGAGTTCATGGTGCGCAACACCTATATCTATCCGCCCGAACCGTCGATGCGGATCATTTCGGATATCTTCGCCTATACCAGCGACCATATGCCCAAGTTCAACTCCATTTCGATTTCCGGCTATCATATGCAGGAGGCCGGTGCGACGCAGGTGCAGGAACTGGCCTTCACGATTGCCGATGGCATGGAATATGTGAAATACGGTGTGGCGTCAGGCCTTGATATCGACAAGTTTGCCGGCCGACTGAGCTTCTTTTTCGCGATCGGAATGAATTTCTTCATGGAAATCGCCAAATTGCGCGCCGCGCGCCTGCTCTGGCACCGCGCCATGACGCAATTGGGCGCGCAATCCGACCGCTCCAAGATGCTGCGAACGCATTGCCAGACATCGGGCGTGTCGCTGACCGAGCAGGATCCGTACAACAACGTCATCCGCACTACGGTAGAGGCGATGGCGGCGATGCTGGGCGGGACGCAGTCGCTACACACCAATGCGCTGGACGAAGCGATCGCGCTGCCGACCGATTTTTCGGCCCGGATCGCGCGCAATACGCAGATCATCCTGCAGGAAGAGACCGGCATGACCAATGTCGTCGATCCACTGGGTGGTTCCTATTATATCGAGGCGCTGACCAAGGAACTGGCCGATAAAGCATGGGAAATTATCGAGCGCGTCGAGAATGAGGGGGGGATGGCCAAAGCGGTCGCAGCGGGCTGGCCCAAATCGATGATCGAGGAAGCTGCCGCCGCCAGCCAGGCACGGGTCGATCGCGGCGATGCCACGATTGTCGGTGTCAACAAACACCGCCTGTCCGGCGAAGACCCGATTGAGACGCTCGATGTCGATAATGACAAGGTGCGGGCCGGGCAGATTGCGCGGCTGGAGCAAATTCGCGGCACGCGCGACGAAGAGAAATGCCGCGCCGCACTCAAGGCTCTGACCGAGGGGGCTAAAGGTGAAGGCAATTTGCTGGCGCTCGCCGTAAATGCTGCGCGCGAACGTGCGTCTCTGGGCGAGATTTCCGCCGCTATGGAAGAGGTTTTCGGGCGGTATAATACGCATCCCACTCCCGTAAAGGGCATATACTCCAAGCCTTATAAAGACGACATGCGCTGGCTTCAGGTGCTGGACGGTGTGGCTGCGGTCGAACGCCGCCTGGGTCGCGCGCCGAAAATGATGGTTGCGAAAATGGGCCAGGATGGTCATGACCGCGGCGCCAATGTGATCGCGTCAGCTTTCGCCGATATGGGCTTCGATATCGTCAGCGGGCCGTTGTTCCAGACGCCCGAAGAGACGGTAGTCGTTGCCTTGGAGAATGATGTCGATGTGGTGGGCGCATCCTCACTGGCGGCGGGGCACAAAACGCTCATTCCCGAACTGATCAACAAACTGAAAGAAGCCGGGCGCAATGATATCAAGGTGATTGTCGGCGGCGTTATCCCCGCCAAGGATTATGACTTTCTGCGCGATGCGGGGGTTCAGGGCATTTACGGACCCGGCAGCAACGTGGTCGAATGCGCCGCCGATGTACTGCGCTTGCTCGGACACAACATGCCGCCGCCTAACGAGAAGCTGGAGGCGGTGGAGTGAAGCGAATAATTGTTTTTTCCTCGTTGATTTTGACCGTGATGATGTTCGCAGCAGGACATGGAGTAACTTTAATTGTTACTGTCATCGGAATGGCTTTCAATCTGCCAGGCCCTTATTCAGAAGAGCCAATAAAATGGGCTTGGTTTATCTTGAGCCTTTTAATTTTGTTCGGTGTTTCATACTTGTTTTGCCATCAGTTCGCTCTTCGGATCGAAAAGAAAATTTTAGCTAAAGGTATATTTGAGTGACCCAAATCCGCACCGACTGGACCCGTAACGAGATTGCCGTCCTGTTCGATCTGCCCTTTACCGAACTGCTGTTTCAGGCTGCCACTGTACATCGCGAACACCATAAGCCGGATGAGGTCCAGCTGTGTACCTTATTGTCGATCAAGACCGGCGGGTGTCCGGAGGATTGCGGCTATTGCTCCCAGTCCGTCAAGGCCGATAGCGGCGTCAAGGCGACCAAGCTGATGGACGTTCGACAGGTGCTGCAATCCGCTGCCCAAGCCAAGGATAATGGCAGCCAGCGTTTCTGCATGGGTGCGGCATGGCGCAATCCGAAAGACCGCGACATGCCCGCGATCGTCGAGATTGTGAAAGGTGTGCGCGCTATGGGGCTCGAAACCTGCATGACGCTGGGCATGCTGACACCGAAACAGGCCGGTATGCTGGCCGAGGCGGGGCTTGATTATTATAACCATAATATCGACAGTAGCCCCGAATATTATGAAAAGGCGATCTCCACGCGCAAGATGCAGGACCGGCTCGATACGCTGGGCCATGTGCGGGACAGCGGCATCAATGTCTGCTCGGGCGGGATTGTCGGCATGGGCGAAACCCGCGCAGACCGTGTTGGCTTTATCCACACATTGGCGACACTGCCGCAACATCCCGAAAGCGTGCCGGTCAATGCGCTCGTGCCGGTCAAGGGCACGGTTCTGGGCGATATGCTGGCCGATACGCCGATGGCGAAAATCGACGATATCGAATTCGTCCGCACCGTCGCCGCCGCGCGCATCACCATGCCGATGAGTATGGTCCGCCTCTCGGCAGGCCGCGAAAGCATGAGCGAAGCGGCGCAGGCTTTGTGCTTTATGGCGGGCGCGAATTCGATCTTTACCGGTGACAAGCTGCTGACCGCGCCCAATGCGGGAGACGATCGCGATGCAGCGATGCTCGCGAAACTGGGTATGACGCCGATGACGAGCGAGGAGCCGATGCGGGCGCAGCGTGCGTGCGCGGGCTCGGTAATGGAGCCGGCGGAGTGATCGGGGAATGTGGAAATTGCGGTCACGCAATCGGCTATCATCACGCAGGCAACGAGCCTCAAATGTTATGCACAATTCTGAACTGCAAATGCCCTGGATATCGCGATGATATTGTAGAGAGCTCGCAAAGACAGAATGATACCGGCGAAGAGGAAGCCTAATGATTAAAAAAATCCTGATCGCGAACCGGGGCGAGATTGCCTACCGGGTTATTCGCACCGCCAAGAAAATGGGCATTGCCACGGTGGCGGTCTATTCCGATGCCGACGCGCGTAGCCCGCATGTCGAGATGGCGGATGAAGCGGTGCATATCGGGCCTGCAGCGGCATCGGAATCCTATCTCGTTGCCGAAAAGATCATCGCCGCGTGCAAGCAGACCGGTGCCGACGCGGTGCATCCTGGCTATGGCTTCCTGTCCGAGCGCGAGAGTTTCGCCAAGCACCTGGCGGCGGAGAATATCAGCTTTATCGGCCCCCCGCCGAACGCCATTGCCGCGATGGGCGACAAGATCGAGTCGAAGAAACTGGCGCGCGAAGCGGGAGTCAATGTGGTGCCGGGCTTCGTCGGCGAAATCCGCGATACCGAGCATGCCGTCGAGATTTCCGATGACATCGGCTATCCCGTGATGATGAAAGCCAGCGCGGGCGGTGGCGGCAAGGGGATGCGGCTCGCCTATAGCGAGCAGGATGTGCGCGAGGGGTTCGAGGCCACCAAGCGCGAGGGGCTCAGCAGTTTTGGCGACGACCGCGTGTTTATCGAAAAATTCATCGAACACCCGCGGCATATCGAGATCCAGATACTGGGCGACCAGCATGGCACTATCGTCTATCTGAACGAGCGTGAATGTTCGATTCAGCGCCGCCACCAGAAGGTAGTCGAGGAAGCGCCTTCGCCATTCGTGACCCCCAAAATGCGCAAGGCGATGGGTGAGCAGGCGGTCACGCTGGCCGCGGCCGTGGGCTATTATTCCGCCGGTACGGTTGAGCTGATCGTGTCGGGCAACGACCCCACGGGCGAAAGTTTTTACTTTCTCGAAATGAACACCCGGCTTCAGGTCGAACATCCGGTTACCGAACAGATTACCGGGCTCGATCTGGTCGAACAGATGATCCGCGTTGCCGCGGGGGAAAAACTGTCCTTCGCGCAGGAGGACGTGCCAATAAACGGCTGGTCGATCGAGAATCGCGTTTATGCCGAAGATCCGTATCGCGGATTCCTTCCGTCGACGGGGCGACTTGTGCGCTATCGTCCGCCCGCTAAATCTAAAGGCGTCCGTGTTGACGACGGCGTGACCGAGGGCGGGGAGGTTTCGATCCATTATGATCCGATGATCGCCAAGCTCATCACCTACGCCGATACGCGGCAGCAAGCCATCGACCTGCAAATCGCGGCGCTCGACCAGTTCGAAATTACCGGCCCCGGCCATAATATCGATTTCCTGTCCGCGCTGATGCAGCATCCGCGTTTTCAGTCGGGCGAAATTACCACCGGCTTTATCGCCGAAGAATATCCGGATGGGTTCAAGGGCGCCCCCGCATCGGCGCAATTGCTGACGCGGTTGTCAGCGATTGCCGCGTTCGTGGCGACCGCGCATGCCGATCGTAACCTGCGGATCGATGGCCAACTGCGCGGCCGCCTGAGACCGCCATCCGACTGGCGTGTCAAGGTGGGCGATGCCTTGCTGGAAATATCGATCAGCGAAGATGCCATGATTGTGAACGGGGAAGAAGTGCCGCTTTCGATGGCGTATACGCCAGGCGACAGTCTGGTCGTTGCCGAATTTGACGAAGACGAGCTGGCCGTGCGGATCGCGCCGATCCGTTCGGGCTTTCGCCTGACCGCGCACGGGGCCAGACATGACATGCAGGTCCTGCCCGCGCATGTCGCCCGTCACGACGTGCACATGATCGCAAAAATACCGCCCGATCTTTCCAAATATCTGCTCTGCCCTATGCCCGGCCTGCTGGTTACGCTGCATGTGGGGGCGGGGGATGCTGTCGAGGCGGGGCAGCCGCTGGCGATTGTCGAGGCGATGAAGATGGAAAATATCCTGCGCGCCGAAAAAAGCGGAACCGTCAAGTCCGTCAGCGCAGCCCAAGGCGACAGCCTTGCCGTCGACGCGGTGATATTGGAAATGGAATGACCCATATCACCCACGATCCCGGTGACCCGGCAGAGGATATTATCGATTTTGGCGATTTTCTGAAAGTCGATGTCCGGATTGGCACCATTGTCGAATGCGCACCTTTTCCGGAGGCGCGCAAGCCGGCCTACACACTGCTCATCGATTTTGGTGCCTATATCGGCACTCGCAAATCGAGCGCGCAGATAACAGAAAATTATACGGTCGCGGAACTGCCCGGCAAACAGGTCGCGGCAGTCGTCAATTTCCCGCCGCGGCAAATCGGTCCGTTTATGTCCGAAGTGCTGACGCTGGGCTTTGCCGATGACAAGGGCGCGGTCACGCTGTTTTCTCCCGATAAGAAAGTCCCCGATGGTGCACGGCTTTTCTGACGGGGAGCGGTTCCTGAAAAGCCTTTCTCAAAACGCAGGCATCATGCTAGCCGGGTTTGCCAAGCATATGAAATTCCGGCAGCAGGACAATGAGTGAGGGGCAAATGGGGCAAATGGCGCACATAGCACAGGTAGCGGGAGCGGCAGCTCATACAGAACCGTCGAACAAGGAAATCCGCCTCGTCATCGCCGCATCCTCGGCAGGGACGATATTCGAGTGGTATGATTTCTTCATCTACGGAACGCTGGCATCGATTATCGGCCCCACTTTTTTTCCCGGCGATAACGAAATACTCTCGACTTTGCTTGTATGGGCAACATTCGCGGTCGGCTTCGGTTTTCGGCCGATAGGGGCGATTTTGTTTGGCTATCTGGGCGACAGGCTGGGCCGCAAATATACGTTTCTGGTCACTGTTACGCTGATGGGCGTTGCGACGGCCGGGGTTGGTATGCTCCCCTCGGCGGCGACGATCGGTATGGCCGCACCGATTATCATTATCCTGTTGCGAATTTTGCAAGGTTTGGCTCTGGGCGGCGAATATGGCGGCGCGGCGATTTATGTCGCCGAGCATGCCCCGCCGGAAAAGCGCGGATATTATACCAGCTTCATTCAGGCTAGCGTTGTCGGCGGGTTTGTGCTCAGCCTGATCGTTGTGCTGTCGACCAAATTCTTGCTTCCCGCTGTCATGTTCGTTGCATGGGGGTGGCGGATACCGTTCCTGCTCTCGATCCTCCTGCTAGCGATTTCGCTATGGATGAGGCTAAAACTGTCGGAAAGCCCCGTATTCAAGGCCATGAAGGAAGAGGGCGGACTGTCCGCCAATCCGTTCAAGGAAAGCTTTACCTATCCGGGCAACAAAAGGCGTATCTTTATCGCGCTATTCGGTGTCGCGGCGGGTCTGACGGTGATCTGGTATACGGCGATGTTCTCGGGCCTCAATTTCCTGAAAGGCCCGATGCGGGTCGAGGATAGCGCGGCGGAAATTATTGTGGGCATTTCGGCCGCGCTTGGCATGGTGATGTTCATCTATTTCGGGCGCATGTCCGACCGAACAGGCCGCAAGAAGCCGATCGTCAGAGGGTATGCGTTGACTTTATTGACGCTGTTCCCGTTATTTTGGGTCATGGGGAGTGTCGCCAATCCGCAGCTTTCCGCCGCAGCCGAACGTGCACCTGTCATCGTGTCCGGCGAAAACTGCCGTTACAGTCCCTTTGCCGAAAAGCAGAGCAGCAGATGCGGGCAGCTTTTGGGCGACTTGTCGTCGCTTGGTATCGCCTATGATATCTCCGATACGCGAGAATTCGGGATGATGATTGCGGGTGAACGCACACCACTGGAGGCAATCGACTGGAACGACACCAAAGCCCGTAATGTGCAATTGATCACGCTTTTGGGTGCAGCGGGATATCCGATGGAAAAGCAGGTGCCACCACTCCTGAACATCGTTATCATCATGCTGGCGTTGCTGGGCCTCAGCGCGCTATCGGCTGCAACTTACGGTCCCGTGGCTGCATTATTGGCCGAAATGTTTCCGCCACGGGTGCGTTACAGTTCGATGTCGATACCCTATCATTTCGGTGCCGGATATTTTGGCGGGTTCTTGCCGCTGATCGCCGGTTATATTATTGCCCGCACCGGCAATCCCTATGCCGGATTATGGTATACGATGGCGATTGTCCTGATCGCGCTCGTCGTGGCGGCATGGGGGCTTGCCCCGGGCAAACCACGCGAGTTTCAGGATGACTGATCGCCCGCTATGACGTCTACGCTCCGTCTTAAATGCAGCCGAGCGGCATTGGCCGCCAACTGGCGCACACTCGATGATATGAGCGGCAAGGCCGCGACCGGCGCAGCTGTGAAAGCCGATGGCTATGGGTTGGGCGCGGCCGAAGTCGTCGAGACACTCTATAAAGCGGGTTGCCGCGATTTTTACGTTGCGCATTGGCAGGAAGTTGCGCCGCTCATCCCCTTTCTTGGAGATGCAAAGCTATCGGTATTGCACGGAGTCTCGCCGCTGGATGTGGGCAATCCCTACCTACTTCATCCCAATGTCAAACCCGTGCTCAACAGTCTGCCGCAGGTGCAACGGTGGCTGGAGCTTGGCGGCAGCATTTGCGATATCATGATCGACACCGGAATGAACCGGCTGGGCTTGTCAATGGGCGACATAACAGCGGAAATTATCCGCAATTTGGATATCGACGTGTGCATGAGCCACTTGGCATCGGCGGATCAAGACAGCCCGCAAAACGGCGCGCAGCTTGCCGATTTTCGCGTGGCGAAATCCAATATTGCCGCGCGGCGATACAGTCTGTCCAACAGTGCGGGGATAGTATTGGGGGCCGATTATGCCTTCGACCTAACGCGGCCGGGACTGGCACTGTATGGTGGCATCCCCCGCACCGAACTTAACGACAGGATACGTCAAGTCGCCACTCCCGAAACGATGGTCTTGCAAACCCGGGACATCCGCGCGGGCGATAAGGTGGGATATAATGCGACGTTCACAGCCGATCGCGATATGCGGATCGCGATCTGTACGTTGGGATATGCGGATGGGTATTTGCGGAGTTTTGCTGAAAACGGGCGGCTCCAACATCAGGAACAATATATTCCGATACTAGGTCGCATTTCGATGGATCTCTTGTGTACAAACATTTCCCACGTAACAGAGGTTGACGAGAGTAGTTGGCTCACATGTATATATGATTTGCCAAGACTGTCCGCTGGAACCGGGTTGTCACAATATGAACTCCTCACCAACCTTGGAACACGTTTTGATAGAAATTGGTACTGAACTTATTCCCAGCATCAATCTGACATGATTGAAACTTGCACGCGGCTCATGTTGCAGTGCACACGTTTAGAGTGCTAGGAGAAAGACAGCATTTTCTGGAGACGCTCCTATGTCCGATTCCCCATCCGGGTCCAAAGAGACCATCACCATTAAAAAATACGCAAACAGGCGGCTCTACAATACCAAATCGTCCAGCTATATCACGTTGGATTATTTGTCGAAAATGACTCGTGAAGGAATAGATTTCAAGGTTATCGACGCCAAGACCGGCGATGACATCACCCATAATATTCTGACCCAGATAATCATGGAAGAGGAAACCAACGGACAACAGATGCTGCCGGTCGGTTTCCTGCGCGAACTTATTTCGATGTACGGCAATTCCATGCAGTCGCTGGTTCCGCAATATCTGGAAGCCTCGATGGAGAGTTTCCGGCAGAACCAGGCCAAGTTCCAAGAAGCTGTCAAGGACAGCCTCGCCGTCAACCCGCTGGCCAAGCTGGCCGAGCAGAACCTGGCGATGATGCGGGCAGCCTCGGGCGCGCTGATGCCGGGGCTTAAAAAGGAAATCCATACCGACGAGCCAAAGGATCAGGGCGAAATTCGGGAATTGAAGGCGCAACTTGCCGAGATGCAGAAAAAAATCGATAAAATGGATGGCAAAGACTAGGCTCTAGCAAACCCGACCGAATACCTTTTATTCATATAAAGACTGGCGATATATTGTCGAAAAAAAATGCACTTTCCGTAACCCGCGAACAGGATTTTGCGGTGTGGTACCAATCCGTCATTTCCGAAGCCGATCTGGCAGAGGAATCGGGCGTGCGCGGCTGCATGGTGATGCGCCCCTGGGGCTATGGCATCTGGGAACGGGTGCAAGCCCTGCTCGACAAGCGGATCAAGGACACCGGCCATGAAAACTGCTATTTCCCGCTATTCATTCCCTTAAGCTATTTTGCCAAGGAAGCCGAGCATGTCGAGGGTTTTGCAAAGGAAATGGCAGTCGTTACGCATCACCGGCTGAAAACCGAAAATGGCGAACTGGTGGTTGATCCAGATGCGAAGCTGGAGGAGCCGCTGGTTGTCCGGCCGACATCGGAAACCGTGATTGGCGCCGCGTTTTCGCGCTGGCTGCAAAGCTGGCGCGACCTGCCGATCATGATCAACCAGTGGGCCAATGTCGTGCGCTGGGAAATGCGCACGCGCATGTTCCTTCGCACCAGCGAGTTTCTCTGGCAGGAAGGGCATACCGCTCATGCGACGGAGGAAGAGGCACGCGAGGAGACCCTCACCATCCTTGACATGTACCGCAATTTTTCCGAAGAGGTGTTGGGTGTTCCGGTCATTGCCGGAGAAAAACCGGAGAATGAACGCTTCCCGGGCGCCGACGCCACCTATTCGATCGAGGCCATGATGCAGGACGGCAAGGCATTGCAGGCTGGCACATCGCACTATCTGGGTCAGAATTTCAGCAAGGCGCAGAACATTCGCTATCAGGACCGCGAAGGCGAATTCCAGTTTGCCTATACCACCAGCTGGGGCACTTCCACCCGAATGATCGGCGGCGTTATCATGACGCATGGCGACGACGATGGCCTGCGCGTTCCGCCGTTAATCGCGCCCTATCAGATCGTGATCGTGCCGATGCTACGAGACGGGCCAGAAGACGATGCCCTGCTCGAATATTGTCAGAAAATTGCCGCCGCACTCAAAGCCGGCGTCGCTTTCGGGGAACAGATCCGCGTTTTGCTCGACAAGAAACCCGGCAAGGCAGCGGGGAAACGCTGGTCATGGGTGAAAAAAGGCGCGCCAGTCATTCTCGAAATCGGCGGACGCGATGCCGCGGGCGAACAGGTAACCATGTTGCGCCGCGATGCGCTCTACAGTGAAAACGGCAAGCTCGATAGCAAGGCGATGGGTTGGCAAGAATTTGTGGGCCAAGCACCCGGTCTGCTCGAAGCCATTCAGCACAATCTCCATAGCGAAGCCAAGAACCGGCTGAATAATAATATCCGAAAAGATATCACAAGCCACCAAGAATTGTCTGATTTCTATAAGAAAGACCAACATGCCGGCTGGGTGCAGGTGAAATGGAGCAAACCCACCGGGGCGGCACTGGATCAGGTCGTCGACCAGTTGAAAAAACTGAAACTGACGATCCGCAATACGCCGCAAAACGCGGGAGCCGCCGATGGCCCCTGTTTTTTCAGCGGCGAACCCGCGGTCGAATATATCCTTATAGGACGCGCCTATTAAATGCCGGATACACCCAAACCTAAACGTAAGCCCGACTTTTCCAAGGCTTTGCCGAATGTAGACGAGGTGATGGAGTTCATCGCCACTTCCCGCGATCCTGCGGGGAAACGGGAAATCGCCCGGCATTTCGGATTGAAGGGACAACAGAAAATTGCCCTCAAGGCACTGCTTAAGGACATGGCCGACAAAGACCTGATCGATAACGCGCAGGGCTGCACGTTTCATAAAAAGGGGGGTATTCCCAAAGTCACCGTCCTGAAAATCGTCGAGATCAATGGAAACCAGCCCATTGCTGTTCCGGAAAACTGGCAGATGGATAATGCGGTGCCGCCGCGCCTGCGCGTAATTGAAAGTGGCAAACGCAGGGCGCTGGGGGTGGGCGACCGGATATTGGCGCGGACCGAAGAGGCTGGAAAAGGCTGGACCGCGCATCCAATGAAAAAACTGGCTGCGACATCCGAAATGATGATGGGCGTGGTCGAAAAAGACAATAAAGAGAAACTCTGGCTCGTGCCGGTCGACAAGAAAGTCCGTTACAATACGGAGATAAGCGACATCGGCGAGGCGCAACCGGGCGATCTTGTACTGGCCGAAAAATCGGGCAATCGCAATCGCGTGACCGCCCGTGTCAGCGAAGTGCTGGGCGATCCGCTGGCCCCGCGCGCCTTTAGCCTGATCGCGCTGCACAAATATGATATTCCCATTGCCTTCGCTGAAACCGTGACCCGTGAAGCAGAAATCGCCGCGAGAATGGATATTGGCGGCGACTATCGCGAGGATCTGCGGCATTTGCCGATTATCGCAATCGATCCCGCTGACGCGCGCGACCATGACGATGCCATCTGGGCGGAACCCGACAGCGATCCCAAAAATCAGGGTGGATTTCGCGCGGTCATCGCCATCGCGGACGTGAGCTTTTACGTGCGTCCCGGCGGCGATATCGACCGCGCAGCACGCAAGCGCGGTAACAGCGTCTATTTCCCCGACCGTGTCGTTCCAATGCTGCCCGAAATACTCTCTGCCGATATATGTTCGTTAAAGGAAGGACAGGACCGCGCCGCGATGGCATGCCATCTCGTCATCGATGCGCGCGGAAAAGTGACATCATGGCGGTTCACGCGAGCAATCGTAAAGCTCGCTTCGAATATCGCTTATGAAGACGCGCAGAAACAGTATGATGCGATGCAAACGCCCTTCGCGAAATCGGTTCTCAAGCCGGTCTGGGATTGCTGGAAGCTGTTGCTCAAAGCACGCAATCACCGCAGCCCGCTGGAACTCGATTTGCCCGAGCGCAGTGTCGAGATAGACGATAAGGGCCATGTCACCGGCGTGTCGGTTCGCGAAAGGCTCGACGCACATAAGCTGGTCGAGGATTACATGATCGCCGCCAATGTGGCCGCTTCCAAGGCGCTGGAAGCAAAAAAAGCGCCTACCGTCTACCGCGTTCATGAAGTTCCGAGCCGCGAGAAACTGGTGGCGCTCAAGGAATTTCTGCACAGTCTCGATATCAAATTTGCGCTTGGGCAAGTAGTCACTCCCGCGGTATTTAACAATATCATGGAAAAAGTGACCGACGAGGAAAAATCGCCTCTGGTCATTCAACAGGTTTTGCGCAGCCAGACACAGGCCGTGTATACCCCCAGCAACCAAGGGCATTTCGGGCTTGCGCTATCCAGTTATGCCCATTTTACAAGTCCCATACGCCGCTATGCCGATCTGCTCGTGCACCGCGCGCTGGTCGATGCCTACCGGCTCGAGGGGCCGAAACCCGTGTTCGATCGCATTCCTGCCAAATCGGGCATGAGCGATACCGACAAAGAAAGCCTCGACAAGATTACCGAACTGATCAGCGGCTACGAACGCCGCGCGATGAAAGCCGAATGGGAAACGATCGACCGGTATGTTGCGGCTTATCTGTCCCAAAAGATCGGCGAAATCCACAAGGTCCGTATCACAGGCGTTCAGAGTTTCGGCTTTTTCGTGACCGTCGATGAAATTGGCGGAGACGGGCTCGTACCGGCGTCCAGCTTAGGCAACGAATATTTCGTCTATGACGAAGGCGCGCAAACCCTGCGCGGCGAGAAAACTGGTGAGACGTTCTATGTAGGCCGCAAACTCGAAATGCGTCTGGTAGAGGCCAATCCGATTTCAGGCGCGCTGAAATTCCAGTTGCCTGACAATCACGAACCGGAAGTCAGAGCAAAACTGCGGCGCAGCAATAGCGGCCGCAATACGGGCAAACCCCGGCCCAAACCAAATCCAAAGAATAAGGGTGGAAAAGCCAAAAAGCACAGCCGGGCCAAACGTGGGCGGCCCGCCAATATTAAGCATAAAAGTACATAACGCAAATTTGGCTGTGCGGGTTTACATCGCAAGTTTCGCTCCCATCTCCTGAATATCGCATCATTTTTTTACAGGAGATACCCGCATGTCCCATAGCGTTCCCGGAACCAAGGCCCCCGCACTTACTCTGAATCTGGCCGGTGGCGGGTCGTTCGATCTTGCACAGCAAAGCCCCGAAAATTTCACGCTTCTGGTATTTTACCGCGGGTTGCACTGCCCGATCTGCAAGAATCAGCTTAAAAATTTGCAGGACCAGCTGGACGCGTTCCGCAAACGCGGTGTCGAACCGCTCGCCCTCAGTATGGACAGCGAAGAACGCGCTACCAAATCCAAAGACGAGTGGGATGTGGGCAAGCTTAAAATCGCTTATGGAATGAGCGAAGAGAAGGCGCGCGAGTTCGGCCTGTTCATCTCGAATGCCATTAGCGACAGCGAACCCGCCATTTTCTCCGAACCCGGCATGTTTTTGATCCGCAAAGATGGCACGGTGTATTTCGAAAGCATCCAGTCGATGCCCTTTGCGCGGCCGGCATTTGACGATGTGCTGGACGCGATTGATTTCATTCACGACAAGGATTATCCGCCGCGCGGCGACAAGGCTGCCTGAAGTGCAGCTAGCTCAACCGGTCGATATCCTCGCTGCCGAGCGATCCCGGAATGACCATGACGGGGCAGGGTAGCGCCCCTGCCTCGCTTCCGGCAAAATGCGAAACCAGCGGTCCGGGTGCGCCCGTCGCTGCCGCGCCTAGCACGAGCGCGGCGATCTCATGTTCAGCCAGAAATTCTTTTACGTTAGCCACCGCGTCGCCCTGCCGGATCGACATGGCGGGCCGCTCCCCCGATTCGTCGAACAATGTGCCTGCCGCGCTGGCCACCAAGGCTTCGGCGCGCGCTTTCGCTTCGGCTTCAATAGTTGCCTGAACGCCGCCCCAGGCCAGAAAATCCTCTTTGGGGATCAGCGCCAATATGTGCACGCCCCCGCCAGTCTTGCGCGCACGGCGCGAAGCAAAGCGCAGCGCCTTTCGCGCTTCTTCGGTTTCATCGACAATAACCAGATAAATCCGCATAGTCTCTCCCGCCTGACATATTTACCGTCATTGCGCCGAAGACTGCGCCATTTTTGTGCGCCGGGCAAGCCCATTGCCACTTGACCCTATGGCCATAACGGTATCAAAAGGGAAATTATCTAACCTTCCCTGGAGCAGAACTCTTTCATGCCGATTTCACTCAAAATGCCCGCATTGTCACCAACTATGGAAGAAGGTACGCTGGCCAAATGGCTCGTCAAGGAGGGCGACGAGGTGTCTTCAGGCGACCTGCTTGCCGAGATCGAGACCGACAAGGCCACCATGGAATTCGAGGCAATCGACGAGGGTATCATCGCCAAGATTGTCATTCCCGAAGGCACTGACAATGTGAAGGTTGGCGAAGTTATCGCCGTGATGACGGAGGAAGGCGAAAGCGTCGAGGATGCGGTAAGCGCTGCGGATAGTTCACCTGCGCCTTCTCCTGCACCTACGCCTGCGAAAGAAAAAAAGGCTGAGACCGTATCGGTCAAGGAAGAGACAGCACCCGCTCCGTCTCCAAGTCCATCTCCCGCGTCTTCCGAGTCCGGCGACCGCATCAAAGCCAGCCCGCTGGCCAAGCGCATCGCCGAACAAAATGGCGTCGACCTGTCCGCGATCAGCGGCTCGGGCCCCGGCGGGCGGATTGTCAAGACGGATGTGGAAGGGGCCAAGGGCGGCGCCGCGAAACCAGCAGCGGCCGAAGCAGCTCCTGCGTCCGCTCCGCCAGCCGCGGCGGCTCCGTTCGAAACCGATATCCCGCACGAGGCCGAAAAGCTCAGCAACATGCGCAGGACCATTGCGCGCCGCCTGACCGAAGCCAAGTCGACCATTCCGCATATTTATCTCACCGTCGATATTCGGCTCGATGCACTGCTCGAATTGCGCGCACAGCTTAACACGGCACTGGCCCCGCGTGAGATCAAGCTGTCGGTCAATGATATGCTGACCAAGGCGCTGGCCATGGCCTTGCTGCAAGTGCCGAAATGCAATGTCTCTTTCGCGGGCGACACGCTGATCAATTACAGCCGCGCCGATATTTCGGTCGCGGTCAGCATTCCGGGCGGTCTGATCACGCCGATCGTGACCGATGCCGGCAGTAAATCGATGTCGGCCATTGCGATCGAGATAAAGGAACTGGCCGGACGCGCCAAGGAAGGCAAACTCAAACCCGAAGAATATCAGGGCGGGACCGCCAGCATTTCCAATATGGGCATGTTCGGCATCAAGCAGTTCGATGCGGTCATCAATCCGCCACAGGGCATGATCCTGGCCGTGGGGGCAGGGGAGAAGCGCCCGGCGGTTATCGACGACAGTCTGCAAATAGCCACAATCATGAGCGCCACCGGCAGTTTCGACCACCGCGCCATCGACGGTGCGGACGGCGCTCAGCTGATGAAAGTTCTGAAGGAACTGGTGGAGAGCCCGCTGGGGCTGGTGGCTTAATCAGAAATACAAATTTTAACAGGGGCATTTATGTCTAACTCCTACGACCTTATCGTTCTCGGCTCAGGCCCCGGCGGCTATGTAGCCGCGATCCGCGCATCACAACTGGGTTTAAAAACCGCTATTGTCGAGCGCGAGTTGCTTGGCGGAATTTGCCTCAACTGGGGCTGTATTCCGACCAAGGCGCTGCTGCGCTCGGCAGAGATTTTCCATTATATGCAACATGCGGGGGATTACGGACTTGCCGCAGAAAAAATCAGCGCCGATCTGGAAGCCGTGGTCAAACGCTCGCGCGGGGTTGCCAAACAGCTCAATCAGGGCATCGCGCACCTGATGAAGAAGAACAAGATCGACGTGCATATGGGCGAGGGCAAACTGACCGGCACTGGCAAATTATCGGTAAGCAAGGACAGCAAGACCACCGACCTGACCGCCAAGAATATCATTATCGCCACTGGAGCGCGTGCCCGTGACCTTCCATTCGCACCGGCTGACGGAAAGCGTATCTGGACCTATCGCACGGCGATGACGCCGCCGAAAATGCCGAAAAAGCTTCTGGTAATCGGGTCGGGTGCGATCGGCATCGAATTTGCCAGCTTCTATAACGATATGGGCTGTGATGTCACCGTCATCGAAATGCTCGACCGCATCGTTCCGGTCGAGGATGCGGATGTTTCCACGTTTTTAGAAAAATCGCTGACCAAGCAGGGCATGACTATCCACACCGGCGCGGGCGTTGAGAAACTCGAAGCTACGGCCAATGGCGTAAAGGCCGCCATCAAGGGCAAAGATGGCAAAGTCACCACTTCCGAATATAGCCACGCCATCGTCGCTATCGGTATCGTCCCCAATACCGAAAATATCGGGCTGGAAGCGCTCAAAATCAAAACCGACCGCGGATTTATCATCACGAATCCCATGTGCCAGACGAGCACTGAGGGAATCTACGCAATTGGCGATGTAACACAGCCGCCTTGGCTTGCGCACAAGGCCAGCCACGAAGGTGTGATCGCGGTCGAGGCGATTGCCGGCCAGCATCCGCATGCGATGGATCCGCTCAATATTCCGGGCTGTACTTACTGCCACCCGCAAATCGCCTCTGTCGGTCTGACCGAAGCCAAGGCGAAGGAGGCCGGTTATGAGCTAAAAGTCGGCAACTTCCCGTTTATCGGCAATGGCAAAGCAATTGCACTGGGCGAGGCCGAGGGCTTTATCAAAACCGTGTTCGATGCGAAAACAGGGGAATTGCTGGGCGCGCATATGATCGGTGCAGAGGTGACCGAACTGATCCAGGGCTATACGATCGGCAAAACGCTCGAAACCACCGAAGCCGAACTCGGCAACACGATATTTCCGCATCCCACACTGAGCGAGATGATGCATGAAAGCGTCCTGGCCGCCTATAGCAAGGCATTGCATATCTGACGACGCTTAGTCGCTGTTATAGTCATGCGGAATATGCTATTATACCGTTATCTCGGATAGTCCGAACTCGCGTATAAGGAGCTGTATAAGATGAGTATTTCCTTTGTTTTCATGTTGTTGGCCGCTGCTCCGCAGAATGATCCGCTCGATGCCGCGCGCATTGTCTATTCCAACTGTCTGATCGATGTGGTGAATGAACATCTCGATAAGGACGAGTCGGAAAATAGCTTTGATACGGCTGCAAAAACGGCCTGCGAAAGCGAAAAGGCAGCATATAGGGCCATGATCGTCAATACAGAGCGGGCGATGGGATCGAATGCAAGCGCGGCGCAGCAATATGCGGACGAGGAAATCGCAATGGTGGTGAATTCCTGGAGCGCCAATTATAACGACCTGAAATCCGACAAGTCACGGCCTGTCAAGGAATAGGCAGTGTGATGCACAGAGCCGGGCACTTGTCATTGCCGGGCTCAAACGCCCGCAGTTTGCTCGCTGATATATTTGACAATATGCTCAAATACCGGGGGATAAAGCGGTTTTTCGAATTCGCATCCGTATTCGGGCGTTTTGAACCAGCGCACTTCGGCTTCGAGCGATTCCAGTCCCGGTATCTTGAGATAGACCTTCGTGCCGATTAGCAACGTGACGGGGTTGATGATGCGAAACCCAGTCTCCGAAATGTCGATCAGCCGGACTTTGTAAAAGGAATTTCCGTGCTGGCGGATCAGTGCGCCAATGTTCACATCTGCTCGTATGGCCCCGCGCGGTGTCAGTTTCTCGGCATATGCTGTAACGTCGTTCACATCCATGATCTTTGCCTTTTACAAACAAAACAAATTTGTAAATATGGCGGATATAACAACGATATTGATATTGTGTGAAGAAGGGTCGGCACTATGGCCATTCCAAACATGTTTTTTGAAGATTAATCCGCCGGACCAAGCGTGATCCCGGCACCATATCGCAACTCCGCACAACTTTCGTTGCCTTCCGTTGACTGCGGTCGCGCCGTCGCCTTCAAAATTACTGCTATTCCGGACAAAGGTGCCTGTGGCTATGCGGCGCAGACGATATTGGGACATCGCTTTCCTTAGTGCGGCCAGACTGACATGCTCATTATCCCCTCAAAATTATTTTCGCTACACAAAAGCGGCGCAGAATATGGTTGCCTGCGCAACCATAGCCATTCGCTATTCCAGCTGCGGACCTAAACCGCTCATAGGATTTTATAATTAACTGATCTTAAATATATTTAGGTCTACCGATTAACGCATATTCGCTAAAATTATCGATTACCTACTGCAAGGAACGATATCATGTACGCCATTGCCAAACACTCTTTCACAGACAAAATCGGAATATTCCTCCAAAAACCGGGTCGTATTGCCGAGATTATAACGCTGGCCGCCGCAGCCGTGTTCGTTTTCACAGGGAGCACGGTCGCGGTCGAAATGTTGCAGCCTAACGCGAGTTTGGACGGTTCATTGGCGAGCACGTTGATTCTCAATATTGCGCTTATTTTCTTTGCATGGGGAAGGCAGCGCGAAGCCAGCCGGGCTCTGGTCGCTCAATTTGAAACCAGAAACATCGTCGGCATGCTCGAACAATACGACCCGCACACCCGGCTATTCAATCGCCGTTCGCTCTTCAAACATGACGAGGCATTGGTCGACAGCATGAATGCCGACGACATGAATCTCGCTCTCATGCTCTTCAATATAAAGCGCTTCGGGCATGTGAATGAACTTCATGGCCACAATGTGGGAGATGCGGTGCTGAACGCTATTGCCGACGTTCTGCGCGACCATGTCAAGCCGCCCGCCATCCCTGCGCGGCTCAATGGCGACGAATTCGCGGTCCTGACACCTTTTCCGGAAGACGATCCCCATGCGGTCGATGCGCTCGCAGAATTGATTGTCGAGCAATTGTCGCGTCCGCTTGTCGTGCGTGGGATATCGATCAACATTGCCGCCTCGGTCGGGATCGCCAAACTTGATTTGGGCTGCTCCAATTTTTCCACGTTGCTGAGACATGCCGACATTGCAATGAGCGGTGCCCGCGCCACCGGCGCCTTAATTACCTGGTTCGACAGCAGCATGGACAAAGCTTTCCGAAATCGCTGCGAAACCGAACTCGGTCTCCGCCGCGGCATACCGCGGGGCGAATTCATTCCGTTCTACCAGCCCCAAATTGACACTGCCACGAACCGGATTGCGGGTTTCGAAATGCTTGCGCGGTGGGAAGTCGAACCCGGCCGCATTGTCGAGCCCAAGCATTTCATCGACATCGCGGAGGAAAACGGTCTTATCGATGACCTTTTCGAGTCGCTTTTCAATCAGGCGCTTGAAGATGCCAAGCAGTGGAGTTCAGACTTGAATCTTTCGGTCAATGTTTCTCCCAAGCAGCTTCACGACGACCGTTTTCCGGACAAAATCTTTCGCATGCTGAAAGAACACGAATTTCCGCCGCATCGGCTTGATATCGAGATTACGGAAAGTTCGCTCTACGAAAGTCTCTCGCATGCCCAATCGGTGGTCGCCAGAATCAAGGAAATGGGCATTAGTCTGAGCTTGGATGATTTCGGCACGGGCTATTCTTCCCTGGCGCATTTGCGCGCGATGCCTTTCGACCGGCTCAAAATCGACAAGAGCTTTACACTGTCGCTGAACAGCGATCCCGAAAGCTGGATAGTTATCAACTCGATTACCCTTCTGGCGAAAGGTCTGGGTCTTCCGGTAACAATAGAAGGCGTGGAAAGCGCCGCCATCGATATTCGCCTGGCGAATGTAGAATTCGATCGTGCCCAAGGCTGGTACCATGGCAAGCCCGTGTCCGCTACTGACACGCTGGCACTGCTTCGGCAGCAAGAACGTGCCATGGTGGCCAGTTTTCCGAGCATAGCTGCGAAAGATCCTGTTCGGCGGATTGCTGTTGGTGCCTTTTGAGCCAGCCGCAAAAGCCAGCTCAAGTCTGCAAAACATGTTGTTAGATGATGCTTGGCGGACAGGGTGTCCGATTGCTTAGTGACTAACCTCATGAAATCTCTCGCTCAGTGAAGTGAAGGGTAATTTCGATCCCGGTTTTTCCCCGGATCGCAAAAGCCCTTCCTCACCTTGTCACTCAATGGTATCAAGCGGAATGGAACAGGAACATCTGATATTTCTAAGCTACTCAACCCCTGACCGAGACGAGGTGCTCGCTTTCTACGAGCACTTGGATTCACAAGGCTATAATGTCTGGATGGATCGCCACAAGCTAATCGGCGGGCAAAATTGGGATTTGGAGATAAAACGCGCACTGCAAAAAGCAGCGATCATCGTTGTCTTCCTCTCTCACAATTCAGTCGATCGAAGAGGATATGTCCAGCGCGAGATCAAAATTGCTTTAGAGCAAAAAGAGGCTCGTTTGATCGACGACATTTATCTCATCCCTGTATTGCTTGATGATGACGTCGCGATCCCGGAGCAGATATCCCAAATTCAAGGTATTGGTGCTAATAGCGAAGATCGCTTTTCAGCTCTCACTAACGCAATTGAACACCAACTCGCGAAGCTTGGCGCTCAGAACGAAAAGGCCCAAATTGTATCGAATGTGCGATGGTCATTCTCGCACTTTGAGGACACAATGGAAGCCCTGCCGGGCTACGATGTGCGGTATCGCCTAATTCACTTGAGCTCAAAAGAGTTTCCAAGGGTTGGAGAAATAACGGACATAATTCGAGGCGAACTTCAACAGGGTGCTTCAGAATGCCGCAAGGTGCTATTTAACCAAAGCCCAGATCACCACAATTTTGGTGAAGACCGCTATCGCCGCCAAAATAGCTGGGAAGCAGACTGCGGCGCTCCGAATATTCAAGGTCGGATGCTGAGCATATCGTATTCGCTTTACTGGTATTATGCTGGTGCGGCGCATCCAAATAGCGGATTTCAAACTTTCAATTTTTCCTTGAACCCGCTTGTGCGGTTTGAATCCCTTAGCGAGATGTTCTCAAACGAAGAAGAGGCCCTTGTGCTAATTCAACGGGAGTGTCGCAAGCAACTTCTTGCAATCAATTTTGCTGAAGAGGAAGAGGGCGATCCTGTAACGCTTGATGAGGAATGGGTAAAAAGCGGAACTGCAGAATGGGAGCAATTTTCCCATTTCCTTTTCTCTGAGAATGGCATTGAGTTTCTTTTCCAGCCATATGAGGTCGCTGCTTATGTGTTTGGGCCGCAGTCAGCATCCGTTGGCTATGAAAGAATTGCCCCGCTGCTGCGCAGCGAAATCGCGTCACTTTTAGACGTCCAGTATTTGCAGAATGGCGCAAAGCCGTGGCCATTCCCAATTTCTAAAGAAGAGAAAGAAGACGGTGCGGCTGCGAACGATCAAGACGCGGCGAAGGAGGCATAAGGCCCCACAGAAAGGGCCGGACAGCGGTCTAGTGCTGCCCGGCCCCTCATAGTGGCTATCTCACCAATCCTCGGTGGAATTAGACCGGGATTTTGAGCAGGCGGATTGCGTTCGGATCGAGAACACCGCCGCCGACGCGCTTCGTGCAGTAGAAATTCACGAATGGCTTGTTGGTGTAGGGATCGCGCATGATCCGAACGCCAATGCGGTCATTGATGAGATAACCTGCCCGGAAATCTCCCAGCGCAAGAGCAAGATTGCCCGCTGCCGGTCCTGGCATCGCCTCATCAATTTCCACCGGACGCCCCAGCAGGGTTGAAGGCTGACCGACAATTAGGCTTTCCCGCCAGATTAAATTTCCGTCCAAATCCTTGAGCCGGGTCAGCGCCGCAGCGGTCAGGCTCGACATGAGCCACGTCGCATTCTGCCGATAAGGGGCTGCGAGGCCATACATGAAGTCGATGAGTGCATCGACCGCAATGGCTTCCGTGGTGATGCTCAACGTCCCGCCGGGGTGCGTGTTCTCGTTCGCGCCGCCCACGATGTAAGTCAAAAGGCCCGCTGGTTTATTCGAACCGTCGCCTCCAAGGAAAGCGATGCCTTCCTGCCGGTTGAATTCGGTGGTGATCGAATTCACGAGCCACGCACCTACATCAATGGCCGCATCATCCAGCAGGCGCTGAGTGGCAGCGGGTTGAGCGTAGATTTCCCCGGCTGCAAAGTTGATCGGGGAGAGGCTGGCGTTGGTCGTGATAGGCCGTGCTGCGGTTTCACCTACCCAGCCGGAACCCCACTGGTCGTTATTCCAGAGGGTGCTGTAAGCGCCCACGCTGGAATTCTGGACCGTGGCGAGGCGACGCATTGGGGAGGTGGCGACCTGCGCCTGATTGATCCGGCGGTCCCACTCAACCGGGGCCAGATAGCCGCCAGCCGAATTATCGCCCACGGACATTGCAGCCTGAATGGTCGCACGTTCGCCGATTGCGTTGGCTTCCCGGAGAGCTTCTTCACCGTCACCGCGCCGGAAATAGGTGGCGAAGGTGTTGGTGTAGGCTGCGTCCACCGGGACGATGGTGCCGCTGCTATTCAGGAAGGATCGGCTTTCCATACCGTTCACGTTGCCGATTAGGTTCTGGACAGTTTCTTCCAGCCCGTCGAGCCGCGCACCATTCTGGGTCCGCATATCGGTGAGGGTGGCTTGGATTTGGTTGTAGAGATCGGTGGACTGGTCAGCCCGGACCGCTCCTCGCAGGGCGCGGGGGAGGTTGATGTGGTTCATGATAGGTAGCTCCAAAGACAAAGGTGGGTGGTGGGGCGATTGGCCCCGGTTCATTGTCGTCGGCAGAGTCCTACGTGCAGACTAATCTTGCGCGGTCCCAGCAGCGTCCGGCGTGCTGGTCTTGCGTTCGATCTACGGTAGAAGGTCTATCGGGAGCAGTTCAAAGAAAAGGCAAAAAGCGCCGCTCAAAACTTGAATACATTGACATTGCAGGACCTCCTCGAATGGGTGAAGAGGTGATGCATCTTCGCACCCGTTCAACTTCTATGCGGAAAAAAAATGAGTAATATTTTTAGACAGCACTTCGTGGAGAAGGTCTCATCTGCGCTCGTCAAGGCGCAGAATCTTAGCCAGCTCGACCATCAAGGCCTCAAAGGCCGCCTTCGAGAGATCCTGGCAGGCGAAATGATAAGTCCAATCCTACCACCTGAAGTTCAGATTGGAACGGGCAAATTGGTCGCTGTTAACGGGGCAATGTCTAATCAAACAGATATTATTTTGTATTCGAGATCAATACTTCCGCCAGCTGTTTACAATCAATCTGAAGGATTCTTCCCGGTCGAATCGTGTTTATATACAATAGAGGTAAAATCCAAACTAACAGTTGGTGAGGTCAGGAAGGCGATCCAAAATGCTCAGAGTTGTTTTGACTTGGACCATCTACCTACCCGGCTTATCAATGGAGGCACAGTCATCAATGCTGTGACGCCCCGCGCAATCAACATAATTTTTGCCTTCGATACAGATCTGGCATTAGGCTCGTCTGATATGACCCGTTATTTAAATCAGGAGAACGCTATCGTAAATGGTCGGCCAGCAATTCAAGCGATGTGCGTGGTAGGAAGGGGTTATTGGGCTGCAGACCAAAGCCAAACTAATGGCTGGGGCTTTTTGAAAGCAGATGGTACGCATAACGAAATTATGAGGTTACTCACTGGGATAGCAAATACACTTCCTCAAATAATTGCGCACAAAGGTAAGCCGGTTTTTGGTCATTACATAGCCTAAAGAATTTCGATTTCGTAATTCCGTTTATTAGGTGATGCTAATGACGGCTAAGGGGACTAAATTGGAATCCTGTGCCGCCATCCAGCGCTGCGACCGGGTCATCCGGAAGGGCGTAGCGCTTCCTCAATCTCGCGCCGGTCAATGTGCCGCGAAAACTCTCCCCTTATTTCCACGCGCTGACTGACCTTCTGCGGTTCGCCTTGAGGCAGATTGCCAATCGAGAGCTTGGGGCCTTCATCGGCGTTCGCCGCCTGCCAGAATGCCCTGCTCAATTACGTCCAGCCCGGTACGCAGCCACTCGATTGCGACCATGCCGGGGCCTTTCGCGCCTTCGGCAATGTCGAATGCGGCATAAAGGCTGGCTAGCGCAATGTCCTCTGGCGCAATTCCCTTAGCGTTGCACTGGACCGCCAGCTTGCGGTTTAGATCGCGGCATATATCAACTGCCTTGATACTGGTGATTTCGTCGTTCCCGGCCATCGTCTTGCGCCTTTCTTAGTCTCAGTGAACCGAGTCATCGGTGTCGTCATTTGGTGGGAACGGAATCAGGCCTTCGTCGCCATAATCGTCCCGTGTGGCTTCATTGGCACGGTTATGGGATCGGCGGAGCGCGGCCTTGTGATTGCCCCCCTCAAGCGCCCGAGTGTGGATGCCTAGCGACCGGCGTGTGGAGAGGATCGAACTGGTCAGCCCGGTGCAGACTTTAGCCCTAGGGTTAGGGAAGGCGTTGCCGTGGGAATTTACCAGCACAGAGCCCTCGGTGCGCAGCATATCCTGTTCCCGGTCCAGCGAAGCGATGTTCTTAGCCAAACTGATTGCCAACCGGACCTTGTGCGGAGTCAATTCAGTCTTGCTGAACTCATCACAAAGCTCGTTGAATGCCTTTTTCTCTTTCGCGTCCAGCTTCGTGCCGGGAGGAAGGGCGATGTTTTTGCCGCCAGCGATGATCGCTTTTGCAACGCCGGTCGGACTATCGACCCTCAGTGCGCGGGGCTTTTTATTTTTTTCAGTCATATCATTCTCCTCAAAATCGAATGCAAAAACAGACCTTTGGTAGCATTTCACGGACAGCCGCCGGTCTTGCTGTTGGCGGCACATTAACTTTCAAGGCCGGGTCGGGGGTCACTCGGCAGGCGCAGGCGATACTTGCGCGCCAACGGGTTCCAGATGAGGCCACGGTCGCGTGACGCTGCCTGACGTATGTTGCGAGGCAGATTGCGGGCGATGGTGCGCGTCGCTGCCTGCCTCACCTCGACAGTCTTGAGCTTCGACCAAGCCTTTTCGCTCGGCTCGGCATCGAACGGGTGAGGCAATCCCTTTGCCTTCCAGTCGGCAACGGTGTGGCCGGGGAAGCGCCGCAAGTAGGCTTCGATTTCTGCCCGGTCATCGCCAGTGCGATTGCCGAGTTGTGTGATGATGTGTTCCTCAAAGTCATCCTTGTCGGCCTGTGAGGGATCGACTGGAGGAGGGAATACTGGCGATAGGTTCATGATATGTTCCATTGGTCATTCCTTACATCTCTAAGTGGGGATTTCTGCCAGTTCCCCGTTCCCCGATAAAAAGCCCGTTTCAGGTCGGGTAAGTTTTTACCGGAATATAAATTCGGTCTATTTTTTCCCGTATAAAAGGGGGGTAATATCGGGGAACGGGGAACGCCTTCTTGATATTCTTTTTCTCTCTGCATCAGAAAGCCTCCTCAAATCCCAATTCTTCCAGTGACTTATACCGATCCTCCACCTGGGACCACGTAGCGCCCACTTCGAGCGAGAAGTTGAATACAACTGACGCCTTCGACCCGCGCCGCCCCCCGATCTTGGGCCGGTCATCGCCTTTCCAGACTGTCAGACCCTCCACGGCTTCCAATTCATCGATAATCAGACGCCCTTTTTCCAAGTGGGCGTGGCCAATATCGACCCCTCGCTTGGTCGCGATCCAGCTGCGAATATCATCGACCCGGACAATCGCCGGTTCCATCTCGGCAAACTCTTCCCCGAAATCTCTGGCCAGCAACCGGCCCTCTGACTTGTTTTCGGACACGATGGCGCGCTTGGCAGCGGTCGATGGGGGGCGCTCACCCCTCTTTACAGCGTGGTCACGCGCAAAATCCTCTGCCCAAGCCAGAATGATCCCTATGCCGCCGGTATTGAGCCAAGCATAGAGCGCCTCCCACCATTGCCGATCCTTCAATGTCTCGGTGACAGTAGGAACCAACCAGCGCCGATCCTCATCGGGCAGGAACAGGGCCTTGCTACTATTCGAGCAAGCTATGAACACCGCCCAATTCTGGATCGTGTATTCCTTGATATTCTTCTCGTTGATCGAGATTTCGTCATCGGTGACATAGCTTTTGAGCTTGTCGTAAACCTTCGCATTTCCGTTCGTGTAAATCTCATTTACGAATATCAGCAGCTTTCCGAGGGCCCAAGAATTGAACTGGCTTTCGAAGGAACTCTGGCCGGGGAAGGAGACATTACTAGCGCCCAACAACATTCGCAGGATCGCGCCCAAGGTTGATTTGCCCACCCCCTGTGTCTTGGACACCAGCAGCAGCGAGTAGTGCATCCGAATGTCCCGGCGCGCTATCAATGTGGCCAGCCATCGCATGACCTCGTGCCGTTCACCCGGAACGGGGAACAGGTGTTCAAGATAATCGATAAAGCGCTGCACGTTCCCAGACACCGGTTCGATCTTGGCAGATTCAAATCCGTTCCATGTGACCAAGCCACCATCGATCAACTTGCCCGCTCTGCGATCCGGTCGATATACCCGGCGCGCACATACTGACTGTGGCTGATCTAGGAGAAGGCCATAGGTGTCCTTCGCATCAGATCGCGATTTCACGAAATCGTTGAACCACTTCTTTTCCATGCCCAGACTAGGCGTATCCACATTGAAAACCTGCTGCGTTTCGGTGGCGACACGATAGCGGTTGATGAAAGATCGGCGCAGGAATGGAACAAGCCTTTCCCGCCCATCATTTCCCGTCACCGGCACAAGATCAGTAGCGCGGTCGAACGGCTGCAAGCATTCCCGGTATGTGGGGCCGATGTAGCGTCCAGTTTCGTCAAAGTGCTTCTCCGGCCAATCGTCGCCCAAATCGAACCGATCCGGGAAGTTGCCATCAAACCGCGCAACATAAACCGGGCACTCAAATTTCCCGGATATTTCAGCAGCCGCTTCGATCCCGCCGCCATCATTATCGGCAAAGATTACGACGCTGCCCCAGCCCATTTTGGCTAGGCCTGCCCAGTCTGACTTATCGATGGCCCACACGCCGCCGATCCAGCCGATATGGTGGCCCCAGCGCACCGCTTCGAACCACGGGAACCTTCCCGCTGGCTCACGCCCGGATAGGATCGCCTGCACCCGCTTCGCGGCCTTTGCGCCCTCGTGGATATAGAGTGTGGATTTATTCTCGAAGCCGGGGATGCCATAAAATGGCATCACCTCCGGTTCCATCTTGCGCCATTCCCCGTCGCTCCACCGGGTCCAAGGGACAAAGCCCTTGCCGCCATCCTTGGTCTGGTATCGCTCGTGGACCATTACAACTTCACCCTTGAGGTTGTGGCACACGAACACATTCTTGTCGGACAGGTTCACGCCGGGAGGGCTATCCGGGAGATTCAGCATGGCAACTTGCTTGAGAAAGCTCCTGTCAACGAACTCCTCTGCGATAGCATCTGCTTCCGCAGCGTTTGGGGCTTCCGCTTTACCAGATACTGTCACCACCCCCTTTTCAGCGAAATGGACTTTACCAACTGATTTGGGATAACCCTCAACTTGCTCGTAAACATCGGCCCGCTTGAAGCTGCCCGGCTCTGCGCCAATCCGCTCCAAGTATTTCATGGCCGCTGGCAATTCTTCGAGACTTGTAATGGGTCCAACCTTGGGGACTGCTTCCTTTTGGACCGGATCGGGCACAAAAGGCTGAGCATCCAGTTGAGCGGATGCGTCCCCCGGCAAGGCTTCAACCCTGCCGGGGGCGCTATTTTCAAGATCACGCTTCATCGGGTTCACCTACAATCTGCGCCGCAGCGTCAATCATGCGTTCAATCCGCGCCCGGAGGTTGCGCACGTCCACGATCAGGGCTTCCCGAACGGGTGCGCCGCTGGAATAGCCGCTGGAAAGATCGATGCTGTCCGAAGGAACGGCAAACCGATTTCCATTTTCGAGCGTCACCAAAGAAAGGCGATCCGCGTCCGGGTGAGCGGCCATGGCGCGGTGCAATCGGGCCGCAAATTTACCGGCTAGCCGAACGGGCCAGCCCTCGGCGCGGTGGATTAGCTGGTCATCGAGCGCAATCAATTCGGCCACTCCATATTGAGCTTGGCCAACGAAAAGGGGTGGCCGAAATCCACCGGCGGAAGCAAGATCGCTCTCGGTGCTCCGGTCGAAGCCTGGGTGGGCTTGGGCAATAATGTGGCAGGCAGCTTTTCGAGTATATTTGAGAGTATTGGTCATTAGTCGTTCCTTTCGAGCGACCTTATTTGGTTGCTACGATTCACTTAGAAGCGGAAAAGCGACGGCAATTTTGCTAGGTTCGCGAACCCACTTTTCCGTCTGTGTAATCAATCAACGGAAGGCCAAATTGCTGGCACCAAGAGAGCATCGCGCCCCAAGCTTCGTGCTTCGATCCATAGGATGATGGCGCACCGGCCCCGCACCGCAGCACAGGCTCAATAGACACAGTGTAGAGCGCCCCGTCCGGGCGGATCACGCAGAACGGCCCATCGTATGGGGGTGGGGGCGGCTCCCGGTCGTCACGCCACATCGCGCTCGGCTTTCCGCTCCTTAAGCCAAGCGTCCAATTCAGATCGAATGAATAGGGAGCTTCGGTTTCCCAAAGGAATGGGGGCAGGGTGGCCGTGATCCCGAATAAGGATCGCTAGGCCATTTTTGCCGACGCAAATCTCTCGCATCCAATCGCGGGGGCGTATTCCCAATGTTGGCGGCGGAGCTTTTTCCGGTTCCTTGATTTCATCAGTTTGCTGGTCAGTCATGGGTTTCTCCGTTTCGTTGACGGAGACCCTAAGAAGACTAATCGGGATCAATAGGAAGCAAGCGGAGCGCGTGAGTTGTTCGTCTAATTGCCGCGAAAATCAGCCTTTCCGCTGAAATTTGTCGATCAGCCGCGCTGTGTCTTTTTCTGACAATTCCCATCTCTGGGCCGCAATCTCCTCAGCAAGGGGCCGATCATGGCGATTGCGCTTACCCCAATGCAATTTGAAAATTGCCCTGATTCGCGGAACATCGAGGGCGGCGCGCTCAAAGTCGGGGAAGTCGTTTGATACGGGATCGGCGGGCTTTGGGCCACTTCGGTTACGAGGTTCTGGAGGCACGAGACTAATGCCGAGCGATGCTGCTTCGTGCGCAAGCCTCGCCGCCCTGATGGACCATGAATTATTTTCATCAGATGCTCGCGAATTGAACCGCGTCTCATCCTGCCTATCCAGCTGCTCAATGATGAATTGCGAGAATGCTCGCCTTTCCAAGTCATTGGCCGGTTTCCACGGTGGAAGGCTCATTTCACACATCCGGTCACGAATGCGGACCAATCTTCCATCATTGGCGCTCGCCTCTCAAAGAAGTCAGTGCGGAGGTAGGCGGAAACGGTTTCATCACTGGGGTAGTGCGCAAGCGCGACCTCAGCCAACTCGCCCGGATAAGTGGTTTGCTCCGCCACCCATGTTCGAAAGCTTGAACGGAAGCCGTGAACCACGGCTTTGCCCGCATAGCCCATGTCTTCTTTCAAGAGCTTGAGCATCGCCATATTGCTTAAGCCCTTTCCGCGTTTCGATATCGAGATGAAAACGTGCGGGTTGTCTTCTTCGCGGGGCAGGGCACGAAGGAGTGCGACTGCCGGTTTAGACAGCGGCACCCGATGATCCTCTCGCTTTTCTCCGCTTCCCTTCCGGCTTATCTTCATGCGCTTGGCCGGGATCGTCCAGATCGCATTATCCAAGTCGATCTCGTCCCAAACGGCGCCAATCACTTCCTTTGTGCGAAGGCCAGTGTGGATGAGGAACTCAAGAGCTTTCGGTGTCAGTCCTTGTCGCTGACGTAAATCCGCAACGAAGCCCGGCACTTGGGCATAGGGTAGCGATTTCTGATTCGTTGGTGTGTGGACCTTTTTCAAGTTGGGTAGTGACTTGCGGACACTGCTGCGATTTGCTGGGTTTGGTAGCGGGCGAAGTCCTGACTCAATGGCTTCCTCAAAAATCAAATCTAGGCGAGGGAGCAACCGCCCAGCAGTAACCGGCTTCCCCCCATCCTTCTTGGCTTTCCAGATAGGCCGCAACAGATCCAAGATGTCGGCTCGGTCTATCCGATCAACGCGAATATCACCGATGACCGGATAGACGTGCTTGCCTAGCGATCCGCGCCATGACTGCTCACTTTTGCCTTCTGCGTCCCATTCAGCCTTTTTCGTGTCGATATATCGTTCGGCCAATTGCTCGAAAGTTGTTCCGTCACGTTGCTTGCGAACCTTCTGGCGCGCTGACCGCTGGCGATCCTCCAGTGGGTCAATCCCGTCACGCACTAGGCGGCGAAGTTCAACGGCCCGGTCACGAGCTTCGTCAATCGACACATCGTCAATCGAACCCAAGCCCATCTCCCGTTCGCGGTAGCCATTCCGCGCTGATGCATCCGGGAAGCGATAGCAAAACGCCCAAGTTTTTCGTTTGTTTGCGCTCACAGAGAGGAAAAGGCCGCGCCCATCGGCGTATTTGCGCCGCTTGTTCGCCTTTTCAATATCTTTCTTGGTCAACCGCATATCGCCTCCTTACACCTGATCCTTCCCCGGATTTATCCCCGAAAAAAGACAAAACGTAAAGCGATTTGTAGAACCCAATCGAAGCCAATCGATCCTAGATTCTGACAGAAACCATTTGAATTACTTGATTTTCAAGTCTCAATCGGACCTAATGACAACTCAATGGAAACGGGAATTTGGCGGACAGGGTGGGATTCGAACCCACGGAGAGCTTGCACCCTCGCCGGTTTTCAAGACCGGTTCATTCGACCACTCTGACACCTGTCCTGCATAGCGAAAGCGTTCCTAGCGGGAGAGCGGGGCAAGTGCAAAGGCAATATGCAACGATTTGCGATGGAAAGTGTCTTCCATCCGATATTGGGGATTCCTTCTCGCCGCCAACTGTGTCAGAAGACGCTATGATGAAAACGCTCCTTTCCCGTATTCGCCGCAAATCCATGCTGGCCTGCGCACTTGCCCTTTGCATGGCCGTACCGGCTTCCGCCCAGAGCGAATCCGGTTTCCAGAATTACTTGCAGGATCTGGCCACGCAGGCACGCCAGCAGGGCGTGAGCGAACGCACCATCAATATGGTCATACCTTCGCTAACCTATAATCCGCGCGTCGTCGAACTCGATAAGGAGCAGCCGGGAGGAAGCGCCAATTCGGCCATTCCGCCGTTTGAACCCTATCGCCGCCGGCACGTCGATGCGGCACGCATCAATGGCGGCCAGCGCACTTATAGCGGCAACCTGTCGACGCTGTCCCGTATCGAACGCGAAACCGGGGTGCCGGGGTCGATTATGGTGGCGATCTGGGGGCATGAAACCAATTATGGCAGTTATACCGGCGATTTCGACCTTCCGCGTTCGCTCGCTAGCCTTGCTTATGAAGGGCGGCGACGCGAATTGTTTTCAGGTGAATTTATTGCCACGCTGAAGATGATCGATCGCGGCGTTCCGCGCGAACGGCTTAAGGGAAGCTGGGCGGGGGCGTTCGGCTATCCGCAATTCCTGCCCTCGGTATATCTGCGTCTTGCCAAGGACGGTGATGGCGATGGCCAGGCCAATATCTGGTCGAGCGAGGCCGACACGCTGGCCTCTATCGCCAATTATTTCGTCAGTGCAGGGTGGCGACCCAATATTCCGTGGGGTGTGGCCGTCAACGTACCCGCTTCGCTCGACCGGAATGCGATCCGCAACCGCACAAACAGTCCGCGCTGTCCGCGCGTGCACGAACGACACAGCGAATGGAAAACCATGGCGGAATGGCGTGCACTGGGTATAGCGCCGCAATTCGGTGCTCTGCCCGGAGATGCCGTTATGGCGACTTTGCTGGAACCCGATGGCTCGGGACAGACGGCCTATTTGCTGACCAGCAACTACCGTGTGATACTCGATTATAACTGTTCCAATTTTTATGCCTTATCAGTGGGGTTGCTGGCAGATGAAATCAGGCGTTAAATATATAGGGATTGTGTGTGCAGGGGCGTTGCTTTCGAGCTGCACATATTCGAACAACCGAGTTACATCCGCGTCTGATCGTACAGCACCTGCAGATTCCAGCGTCAGCGATGATATCGTAAAAATCGGCAATCCCTACAATGTTGCCGGCCGTACCTATACGCCGGTCGATATCACCGATTACGATGAAGTCGGCTATGCCAGCTGGTATGGCGAGGAAATGGATGGCAGCGTAACCGCAAACGGAGAAACATTCGTGCCCGCCGGGATCAGCGCCGCGCACAAGACGTTACCGTTGCCCAGTTATGTTGAAGTAACCCGGCTCGATACCGGACGCACGATCCTGGTGCGGGTCAATGATCGCGGTCCTTTTTCGAACGACCGGCTGATCGATTTGTCTGCAGGCGCCGCTCGCCAGCTGGGGATCGACACTATCGGCGCGGCGACCGTACGCGTACGCCGCGTCAATCCGCCCGCGCAGGTGCGGGCCCAGCTCAGAAGCGGCCGCGAGGCCACCGTCCGCAACGAGACATCCGAATCGCTGCTGAAAATCCTGCGCGAACGGGCCGCGCAGCTGCCAAAGCCCGCAGCATCTGTGCAAAGTTCAGCGCCGCTTGCATCGCCGCCCGTCGCTAAGGTTCGCCCTGATGCTGGGCTGGTGCAGCCTGTTGCCATGGCGCGCAGCGGAAAATTCATCATCGAAAGCGATGATATGACCCGCTCTGCGGCCAACACCTATGTGTCAAATCCGCGCACGTCGCCCGCGACCGGTACTGCGGGTTATTATGTGCAGGTAGCCGCATTCAGTTCACGCGCCCGTGCGGATAAACTGGCGGCCCGGATCGATGCAAAAGTCTTCCACAGCGCGGACCGGAATGTGTATCGCGTACGCTACGGCCCTTATAACACCGATTCGGCTGCAAAGCAGGGAATTGACAAGGCCCGCCAGAACGGCTTTGCATCCCCACGTATTTTGCGCGGCGAATAAACGATGGATAATGTTAAGTGATCAAACATATAATATCAGGAATTTCATGAAACACGCTGTATTTGCACCCATAATTGCGATTCCTCTCGCCACATCCACCTTTGCGCAAGCACCCACCTACACGACCGATGCGCCAATCGCCTACATGACTGACCTGTCTTCAGGCGCCGTGCTGTTTTCCAAAGATGCCGACCGGCAAATCCCGCCTGCGTCGATGGCAAAAATCATGACGGTCTATGTCGCCTTCGACTTGATCAAAAAGGGCGAACTTAAACTGGACGACAGTTTCACCGTTCATCCCGATACCTGGAGAAAGTGGAACAACCAGGGATCGACCATGTTTCTGCCTGTCGGCGATAAGGTCAAGGTGCGCGATTTGCTTCACGGTATCGTGACGCTTTCGGGCAATGATGCCTGCGTTGTTCTGGCCGAAGGCATTGCCGGTACCGAAGATGCGTTCGTGCAGTTGATGAACAAACGCGCCGCGGAACTGGGTATGACGAACAGCCGGTTCGGAAACAGCAATGGCTGGCCCGATGAAGGCCGCACCGTGGTGACCGCACGCGATCTGGCGATGCTGAGCGCCGCGTCCGTCCGCAATTTCCCTAAGCTCTATACCGAATTTTACGGGCAGAAAGACTACGAATGGAACAATATCCGCCAGGCAAACCGTAATCCGCTGTTGGGCAAAGTCGATGGCGCGGACGGATTGAAAACTGGGCATACCGAAGAGGCCGGCTATGGTTTTGCGGGTTCGGCTGCGCAAAATGGACGCCGACTCGTAATGGTTCTGGCGGGTCTCGATAGCTATAATGGCCGGATCGCGGAATCGGTTAAGTTCATGAATTGGGGCTTTGCCAACTGGAAGAGCAAATCACTGTTCAAAAAGGGCGCAGTGATTGCGAACGCACCCGTTCAGTTGGGTTCTTCGCGTTCGGTGGATCTGGTCGCCCCGCGCGATCTTGCCATTGCCATGCCGCGTTCGGCGGGCGAGAATGTGACCATGAAAGTCGTTTATGACGGTCCGATCAAGGCTCCATTCGCACAAGGGGACACAGTCGCACAACTGGTGGTCTCGTCGTCCGACATGCAGGATCAGTCATTGCCGCTGGTCGCCGCGGAAACGGTCGAGACAGGCGGATTTTTCAGCCGCATCTGGGCCGGTTTAATGTCCATATTCGGGGCGTGAAAGCCAAAGGTGAAATGACACCGCGCTTCCTTTCTATTGAAGGCGGGGAGGGTACGGGAAAGACCACGCAGATAAAACTGCTCGCGCAATGGCTGGAAAGCCGGAATCTGGAAGTCGTCATGACGCGGGAACCCGGCGGCACCCAAGGCGCCGAGGCGATACGCGACCTCTTGATGACAGGGGTGCAAGACCGCTGGAACAGCCGCAGCGAAGCCCTGCTTTTTGCGGCGGCGCGGGCTGACCATGTCGAAAAGTTGATCAAACCTGCCTTGTGCCAGAATAAATGGGTCGTATGCGACCGGTTCGTCGACAGCAGCCGGGCCTATCAGAGCGGCGGCAGCGGGCTGAGCGACGAGGACATCATGGAACTGCATCGTATCGGCAGCGCGGGCTGTCTGCCCGACATGACGCTCGTGCTGGACGTGCCGCTCGAACGGGCTATCGCCCGGGCCGATGCGCGCGACGGCGGGCAATCGGACCGGTTCGGGGCACGCGATCGCGACTATCATGACAACGTATCTGCCGCATTTCGCAGGTATGCGGCGGCCGAGCCCAAACGCTTTCGGATGATCGATGCGACCGGTGATGCTAAGACGGTGCATGGCAATATAGTAGCGGCGATAATGCCCTTGCTGTCATGACGTCATTTTTGGGTCATGAAGCGCAGGAGCGCGCGATTCTGAAAGCTTTTTCAAGTCATAGAATGCATCATGCATGGCTGTTGACGGGCCAAGAAGGGATCGGAAAATCCGGTTTTGCATGGGCTACGGCCCAGCACATTCTGACACAAGAGCCAGACGATAGTTATAACAGTTTTACGCCCGATTTTGCGGGCGCTGCTGGTACGATGCTAAAAGCGCATACCCATCCCGACACGCATCACGTCGCGCTCGAACCAAAAGATGATAAAGAGCAGCGAAACCAGGAAAGCGGCAAGCTATTCGAAACACGGCGCAACATCACCGTCGACCAGGTCCGCCATTTACAGCGCAGGTTGCATTCCCGACCCAGCATGGGCGAGAGGCGGGCAATCATTATCGATTCCATCGATAACATGGAGCGAGGCGCCTCCAACGCGTTGCTAAAAAGTCTCGAAGAACCACCGATCAACACGTACTTTTTCCTGATTTCGCATAATCCCGGAAAACTTTTGCCGACAATACGTTCGCGCTGCCTGACGCTGGCATTTGGCCCTTTGAATGACGAAGATATGCGCAAAGTTTTGCGAGCACGCGATACCAGTATATCCGATAAGGAACTGGGCGCTATGCTCGCTTTGGGTGCTGGGTCGCCCGGCCACGCACTAAAATTCAGCGCGCTCGGGATGGAGAACATCCACAGCCTCATGCAGAAAATCGCGGAAACGGGCGACCGTAGCCAGATCTTGCGCCTGCAGCTCAGCAAATCGCTGATCGGCAAGGCCAACAAGGATAAGCTTGCAGCTTTCATCGATTATGCGCCATTATTTGCCGCGCATACGAGTCGCCAGCGACGGGGTGGGGACCTTGCCGCCGCCATCAGCGTATGGGAAGAACTGGTACAGCTGGCCGAGCAGGCTCCAACTTATAATTTCACGCCGGAGACGCTCGTCTATCATATTGGCGGGTTGCTGGCACGTCTGACACCGCCTAGAGAAGCAGCTGCATAGCCATAAATTTTACCTGCACAGGCCAATTTCATGTCCGATCCGTATTACATCACCACCGCAATCAGTTATCCCAATGGCAAGCCGCATATTGGCCATGCCTACGAAGCGATCGCGGCCGATGTCATCGCCCGTTTTCAGCGGCTGATGGGCCGCGATGTGCGCTTCCAGACCGGGACGGATGAACATGGACTGAAAATGGCACAAAAGGCGCGGGAAAGTGGCCAGACGCCTCGTAAACTTTCCGATGAAATGTCTTCATATTTCATACAGATGTGCGAGAAACTTGATATTTCGCACGACCGGTTCATTCGCACGGTCGAACCGGAGCATCATGAGGCGAGCCAGGCAATCTGGAAAGCGATGGAAGCCAATGGCGACCTGTATCTCGATCGGTATGAAGGGTGGTATTCGATACGCGACGAAGCCTATTACGACGAAAAAGAACTGGTTGCGGGCGAGGGCGGCGAGAAACTCTCGCCCCAGGGGACAGCGGTGGAATGGACTGTCGAGGAAAGCTGGTTTTTTCGCCTGTCCGCCTATCAGGATCGGCTGCTCGCACTGTACGCCGACCAACCCGGTTTCATCCAGCCCGACAGCCGCCGCAACGAGATTATGCGTTTTGTCGAGGGGGGGCTTAATGACCTCAGCATATCGCGCACCAGTTTCGATTGGGGAGTCAAGGTACCAGGCAGCGAAAACCACGTTATGTATGTGTGGGTAGACGCTCTGACCAATTACCTCACTGGCCTTGGTTATCCTGAACAATCAGAAGATTATGAAAGATACTGGCCAGCGGACCTGCATCTGATCGGCAAGGATATTATGCGGTTTCACACCGTATACTGGCCCGCTTTCCTGATGAGCGCGGGCATTGCGCTGCCAAAACAGGTATTCGGCCACGGTTTCCTGCTCAGCAAGGGCGAAAAAATGTCCAAATCGCTCGGCAACGTGGTCGATCCGATTGCGCTGGCTGATGCCATTGGTGTCGATCAGTTGCGCTATTTCCTGATGCGCGATGTGAGCTTTGGAAATGATGGCAGCTATTCCGCCGAGGCGATCGTGACCAAGACCAATGCGGATCTGGCCAACAGTTTCGGTAATCTGGCGCAGCGCAGTTTGTCGATGATATTCAAAAATCTGGACGGTGTTATTTCCTCCGACTGGCAAGTCGCGCAAGCCGATAGCGACTTGTATGAAAAAGTGCTGATGGCATGCCGAGAGGATTATCAGGCAGCATTTTCGCGCCTTGCTTTTTCGGAAGGGCTGGAAGCCTGGATCCAGGCCGTATTCGCATGCAACCAGTATATTGACGAACAGGCGCCGTGGAAACTCAAGACAGAGGATCCGGATCGGATGCGGGCGGTGCTGAACAATCTCCTGCGTTGCATCCGCCTGCTCGCGCTGGCGATACAACCGATTATCCCAAAATCTGCCGAAAAATTGCTGGAACAACTTGGTGTGGACCCGGATGGGCGCAGTTTTGCTGCCCTGTCTGATGACACCTGGCTTGCGGAAACGGCGGCGAGTGGATTCACACTCGCAAAGCCCGAACCGTTATTCCCCCGCCTGGACATGCCTTCTCATGTAGAAGAAGCCGCCTGATGCTGGTCGATTCGCATTGCCATCTCAATTACAGGGGCTTGACCGAGAGACAGCCGGAGATATTGGCGAACGCGCGCGCGCGGGGCGTGACGGCGATGCTCAATATCTCCACACGCGAAAGCGAATGGGACGATATTGTTGCCACAGCCGAGCGCGAAAGCGATATATGGGCATCGATCGGCATCCATCCGCACGAGGCCGACGCCCATCCGGACATGGACACCGCGAAGCTGATCACGAGGGCCGGGCACCCACGCGTCGTCGGTATCGGCGAAACCGGGCTCGACTATTATTACGAGCATAGCAACCGCGAACAGCAGAAACGCGGGTTTCGTGCGCATATTGCCGCGTCGCGCGAAACCGGGCTGCCCGTCATTATCCACACCCGCGATGCGGAGCAAGACACGGTCGCGATATTGGCCGATGAAATGGGGAAGGGGGCCTTTCCTGCGCTCATTCACTGTTTCACGGCCAGCGCCGATTTCGCACGCAAGACTTTGGATATGGGGCTGTATATTTCCATCAGCGGCATAGTCACTTTCAAGAATGCGCAGGATTTGCAAGCCGTTGCCACGGATCTGCCCGCTGACCGATTGCTGGTCGAAACGGATGCGCCGTTTCTGGCACCGGTTCCGCACCGCGGCAAAACCGGTGAGCCTGCATTCGTCGCCGATACCGCGCGGTATCTCGCTGAGCTGCGCGGCCAGAGTTACGAAGAACTATGCGAGATAACCGCCCGAAACTTTTATACATTATTCGGCAAAGCACAGTCATGAAACTGACCATCTTGGGGTGCGGCACATCTGCAGGGGTTCCGCGTATCGGCAACGACTGGGGGAGCTGCGATCCGGCGGAATCCAAAAACCGCCGGTCCCGGGTGTCCATACTGGTTGAAAGCGCGGCGGGTAAACGCATATTGGTCGACACGTCGCCCGATCTGCGCAACCAGCTACTTGATAACGATATTGCCGATCTGGACGCGGTGATATGGACGCACGACCATGCCGATCATTGTCACGGGATCGACGATTTGCGGACGATATTCCATCGCCAGCGTTTGCCCGTTAAAGGCTATGGCCGTTCGTATACTATGGACAATCTGCAACGGCGTTTTTCGTATATTTTCGAAGGCAATAAAGGCTATCCTTCGATAGCGACATCGACTGTGTTAAAGGTAGACAACGATATCGCGGGCATGAGAGTCACATGCGTCGATCAACCGCATGGGCCGGTCTATTCCACCGGACTGCGTTTCGAATGCGACGGCGTATCGCTGGTCTATGCCACTGATTTTCATGAAATCACCCGCGATATGCTAGGCTGTTACCAAGATTGCGACATATTGGTGGTCGATTGCCTGCGCAAGGATCCACACCCGACACACGCCAATCTCGTCATGGCGCTCGAACTGGCCAATAGATGCAAAGCGCGGCGTATCATCCTGACACATATGGATAAAAGCATGGATTATCAGACACTTATGGCGGAACTTCCGCAACATGTCGAGCCCGGATATGACGGACTTCAGGTGGGTATATCGTGAACGATACCGGCAGTTTGGTCTACAATATTGTCCTGCTCGTGGCGCTCGTCGCGGCATTTTTCACTTTTCGGGTCTCGCTGAAAGATACGGTAAAGATGATCGCCGCATGGGCCGGCATATTCGCGTTGTTCCTGCTCATTTTCAGCTTTCGCAGCGAATTGCTCATGGCGTGGGATCGGGTCCGGACCGAACTGGTCGGCCGCAGTGACCAGACAGTCGTCGGAGAAGAACTGGTGTTGAGGAAATCGATTGATGGGCACTTTTTCGTCAACGCACGCGTTAACGGACAGAATGTCGACTTCCTTATCGATTCCGGGGCGACCACCACATCGCTTTCATCCAACACTGCCGAGCGCATTGGACTGGAGGTGGACCGCGGCTATCCGGTCATAGTTAGCACCGCAAACGGCAACGCCAAGGCCTGGCGCGCGCGCATCGCAACTTTGCAATTCGATAATATGACGACACAGGACCATGCCATACTTGTACTAGACGGTATGCGTGACGGCAATTTGCTGGGCATGAACTTTCTGTCAGAGCTCAAGAGTTGGCGCGTCGAGGGCGACAAGATGATATTAGTGCCATATGGCGAGACTGAATAAACTGATTGTGGGAATGAAACCGTTAAATCAGAGTATGAAATATAATTTAACATAATATATATTATCGAACTAATGTATATGTGTAGCTTGACGTCATCAAAGAATTTGGAGCCTCCCCCGTGATCGACCCGCTTGTCCAAATCATGTCACGACTGCGCGATCCTGAAACTGGCTGTCCATGGGATGTGGTGCAAAATTTCACGACGATTGCGCCGTACACCATCGAGGAAGCCCATGAGGTAGCAGAAGCCATTAACAATGACGATATGACCGCGTTGCAGGACGAACTGGGCGATCTTTTGTTGCAAGTCGTGTTTCATAGTCAGATGGCCAGCGAAATCGGTGCCTTTACGATCCAAGACGTTGTGAATTCAATCTGCGATAAGATGGTCCGCCGTCACCCGCATATTTTCGCCAACACAGAACTTAAAAATTGGGACTGGGAAAAACTTAAGGAATCCGAGCGGCTTGATGCAGGGCAATCCAGCGCCATGGACGGCGTCGCCGCTGCCCTGCCCGCGCTGATGCGCGCGCAAAAATTACAGAAACGCGCCAAAAGAAACGGTTTCGATTGGGACGAAATCGACGCCAGTATCACCAAGCTGGAGGAGGAAATAGCCGAACTGCGCGCGGCCCGGACTGATTCGGAGAGACACGAGGAGGCCGGTGACCTGTTATTCGCGGCGGTCAATGTTGTGCGCCATGCCGATATCGATGCCGAAACGGCGTTGCGCGACGGGAACCGCAAATTCGAACGCCGCTATCGCGAAATGGAGCGAATTGCAGGCACCGGTTTTGCCAAGCTGTCACTCGATGAGAAAGAACAGCTCTGGCAAGACGTAAAAAAACAAACGAACGGCCAATCGGCGTCAAAGCGTTAAAAAACGCCCCCAGTCTTTTTCGGACAATCGCACTTCAACCGTCTGGTTGTTGCTACCCTCCTTTACCGCGATGACTTTCCCATGCGCATGCAGCCATGCAAGCTTGTGACCATCGGATAAGGCGATTTCGATCGTGCGTAAGCGGTTCGAGGCGATTAGGATTTCAGACACCATCTCGCTAAGGGACGAGATGCCCTCGCCCGTCAGCGCCGATATTGCACAGTTCGGATATTGTGTGTGCTCGGATTCCAGCACATCTGTCCGTTTTTCCTCATCGAGCAAATCCCATTTGTTCCACGCCTCTACGACCGGAATTACAATCTGCCCGTCCTCATCTTCCTGCGCCGAATTAATGCCCAGAGCCGCTAGAATTTCTTCGACTTCTTTCTTTTGCGTGCGTGTGTCGGCATGCGACATATCGCGCACATGGACAATCATATCTGCCGATAACACTTCTTCGAGAGTAGCGCGAAACGCCGCCACCAGTTCGGTCGGCAAATCGGAAACGAATCCGACCGTATCCGACAGGATCACCTTTTCCAGTCCGCCGATCCTTACCGCGCGCATGGTCGGGTCAAGAGTCGCAAATAGCAGGTTTTCCGCCATGACGTCAGACCCGGTCAAAATATTGAAAAGAGTGGATTTTCCTGCATTGGTATAACCGACAAGCGCAATGACCGGCCACGGCGCCCGTTGCCGCCGTTCCCGGTGCAGCGTACGTGTCTTGCGGACCTGTTCAAGCTCGCGGCGCAGTTTCGCCATCCTGCTGCGAATCATGCGGCGGTCCGATTCGATCTGTGTTTCGCCGGGACCGCCCAGAAAGCCGAAACCGCCACGCTGCCGTTCCAGATGAGTCCAGCTGCGCACCAGCCGACCCGCCTGATAGTCCAGATGGGCCAGTTCGACCTGCAGCCTGCCCTCGGCCGTCGCCGCGCGTTCGCCAAAGATTTCGAGGATCAGCCCTGTCCGATCGATCACCTTGATCTTGAGGCGTTCTTCAAGATTGCGCTGCTGGATCGCCGATAACGGACCGTCGACGATCAGAAGCTCAGCCTCTTCCATGCTGACGGTGGCCGCAATTTTGTCGATCTGCCCGCCCCCGAACAGCGTCGCTGCCCGCGCGGTACGGATGCGGAACGCCATCGATTCACGCACATCAAGTCCGATCGCGGCGGCAAGACCTTCGGCTTCCTCCAGCCGGGCGGCGGTGTCGAGGTGTTTTCGGATACCAAGGTCGGGATAGGCAATGACGGCCCGTGCACCGCGCGCAATTTCGCGGCGTTCGTCGGTCGGAAAGCTGCCTGTGGTATCGCTGCTCAATCGTCGTCCGAAAGATTGTCGCCGGTCAGATCGAGCGGACCGCTCGGCTGCACAGTCGAGACCGCATGTTTATAAGCGAGCTGAATCATGCCCTCGCGTTCCAGCATCATGCAGAACTGGTCATAGGCCACCACATGGCCCTGCAGCATCACGCCGTTGACCAGAAACATCGTTACCGACATTTCCGATGCGCGGACGCTGGCCAGAAAAATTTCCTGCAACAACTTATTCTTGCGCTCGTTTTGCTCCATCGCATCGGAGAACATATCAGTATCCATCGGCAAAGACGGCATGACTGTCGAGATCGCGTGTTTGTATACGAGTTGCGACTGGCCGTCGCGGCGCAACAGGATCGAGAAATTGTCGAACCAGGTGACGATGCCCTGAAGCTTAACCCCCTTAACCAGGAACATGGTCACCGGTGTTTTGGATTTCCTAAGCGTGTTCAGGAACATGTCCTGTAAATTCTGTGCCTTTTCGGCCATAATGACCCCCGGTCTTGGCGGCGTTATTACCGCATGTTGCTATTGTATTTTAAATTTCTAATACCTTGTTCGATCCGGCAGGTCCATATCAATCCTGTATGGCCAATCGGCTATTTGTCCTCCAGATGATTTTTATGATCGGTAAGGCCGAGCAATTTGAGTTTGCGGTGAAGCGCCGAGCGCTCCATGCCGATGAAATTGGCCGTTTTCGAGATATTACCGGAAAACCGCCGTATCTGGATTTTGAGATATTCGCGCTCGAAACTTTCCCGCGCTTCGCGCAGCGGCACGCCCATAAGCGAAGTAATACCCACCGCACGATCGCTATCGCCTTCGATAATTTCGACCGGAAGCATATCGAGATCGATGCGTTTGAGCCGGCCGTGCGGCGCGAGAATGATCGTGCGCTCGACCACGTTGCGCAGTTGCCGCACATTGCCCGGCCAGTCATACCCCTGCATCGCGGCCATAGCCTCGCAGCTGAGTTCAGGCGGTTTGATCGATTGTTCGGCCGCAAAACGCGCGGCATAGTGATCGGTCAGAGCCGGAATATCATCCCTGCGTTCGGTCAGCGCGGGAATGGCAATCGGGACTACGTTCAACCGGTAAAACAGATCCTCGCGAAACCGGCCCGCGGTAATTTCTTCCTCCAGATCGCGTGACGTGGCCGAAACGATTCGAATGTCCACTTTGACGGGCTGCGCGCCGCCCAGACGCATGAAGCTCTGATCGGTAAGGACGCGCAAGATCTTTGCCTGGGTGGCAATCGGCATTTCCGCAATCTCATCCAGAAACAGCGTGCCGCCATGGGCGTTTTCCAGATAGCCGGCGCGCACCAGTTGGCCCTGCCTTTCGATCCCGAACAGCTCTTCCTCGAACCGGTCCGCGGTCATCCGTGCCGAATTGACGCTGACAAAATTGCCGTTCGCGCGGAGACTCCAAGAATGGAGCAAGCGGGCGGCGACTTCCTTGCCCACCCCTGCCGGTCCGGTGATCAGCACACGGCTACCCGTAGCGGCTACCCGTTTCAAGGTTGCGCGGACGGAATTGATTGAGGTCGAATTTCCCGTCAGCTCTTCGGAAACGCCCAGTTGTTCTTTCAGCCGTTCGTTTTCGCGGCGCAGCCGTTCGGTTTCTGTCGCGCGCGCGACCAACAACAGGAGTCGTTCGGCTTCGAACGGTTTTTCAATAAAATCGATCGCCCCGCGGGCGACCGCAGATACGGCCGTGTCGATATTGCCGTGGCCGGAAAATATGATCACAGGCATGCTGGAATCGCGTTGCTTGATCACATCCAGCAGGTCCAGGCCATCAAGCTTGCTGCCTTTCAGCCATACGTCCAGCAGGATCAGCGATGGCCGACGCGCGTCGATGGCTGCGAGCGCTTCGTCGCTGTCGGAGGCGGAACGGCACTCATAGCCTTCATCCTCCAGCACACCGGATACGAGATCGCGAATGTCTTTTTCATCGTCAACTACTAGAATTTCAAGGGCCATAGACTGTTAAATTTCCTATTATATTATACATAAGCTCATGGGCATCTTCTACGCTGCCACACTTTCATGAACCGCCTGTCTCAGCAAGTCGACATTGAAACTGAGCGTAACAATGGCTCCGCGACTTGCTCCGTTTTCAAAAACGATGTCCCCGTGATGCTCCTCGACAATTTTCTTGACGATGGCGAGCCCCAGCCCCGTGCCTTTTTCCCGGGTCGTCATATAAGGCTCGATAATCCTGTCTTTGTCATCCGGCAGACCCAGCCCGTTATCGCGAACAGAAACCATGACCCGGTCGTGGCCGTCATCGATATCGACGGTAATTTCGCCCGTGAAAGCGTCGTCTTCCCTCTTCGCCCTGACTTCGATCGACTCGATAGCGTTCTTGATGATATTCGTGAGCGCCTGTCCTATCTGCCTGCGATCACAATTGAGCGGAATGTTGTGCGTTGGCGAAACCAGCGCGAACACGATATTTCCATGCGCCACCTCGTGAATGAACACCGCCTGCCGGACAAGCTCATAGAAATTTTCCTCGCGAAATATCGGCTTGGGCATTTTGGCAAATGACGAAAATTCGTCGACCATATTGCGCAGATCGCCGACCTGCCGGATGATCGTATCGGTCAGCTGTTCGAATATCTCGGGATCGGACACCACTTCCTTGGCATAGCGTTTCTTCAGCCGCTCTGTGGCCAGTTGTATCGGGGTCAGCGGGTTTTTGATCTCGTGGGCAATCCGCTGCGCCACATCGGACCAGGCCGCCTGTCTCTGGTCGACGAGCTGCTGTGTAATATCCTCGAAAGTGATCACGTAGCCGATCGGTTCGCGCGCGATTTTCACGGCGAGCGTAAGCAATTTGTTTGCGCTCGCATATTGTATGATCCGGTCGGTGTCACCGCTGGCGACAAGCTTTGCGAACGATGGTCCCAAATCGTGCAAGTTCCTGCCCACCAAGTTCGTATCGTCATGTGTAAACAACAGTTTTTGCGCCGAACTGTTGATAAGACGTATATCGCCCTGTCCGTCGATCGAAATAATACCCGCCGTCACCGATTCCAATACGGCTTCGATAAACGCACGGCGTTCATCCAGTTGGCTATTGGCGCTGACCAGCGCGTCCGTCTGACGTTCGAGCCGACGTGCCATCCGGTTGAATGCCCGCCCCAGAACGCCAATCTCGTCGCGGCGCAGGGTCGTGGCGACTCGCGGCGCGAAATTGCCCGTGCTCAGTTCGCGCGCCGCCACCGCCAGCTCGTCCAGAGGCCGGACCATACGGTCGGCAAGGCGCAACGCGGCCCATACGGCGATACCGACGACCAGCAGGGATATGATCAAAAGAGCGAGATTGAAGCGGAACTGAAGCTTGTTAATCTCCTGACTCAACCGGTTATAGTCGTTGAGCACATTCTGCGCATTCTGCCCTTGGCTAAACGCCAGAAAATCCGAAACACGCGCCGTATAAAGATATATGCGTGATTGAGCGTCTATTGCGGTAATGGCTTCCACGCGGTCCGCATTAACGGCGACGAATACCTCGTCTTTCTTGTTTACCTTGCGCATAATCTCCGGCGTAAGGTTGTTTATCGCAGTCTGACCTTCCAGTTTGGCGATCGCGGGCGTCCTGATCTGGCCATCCTCGCCAATCTCTATGATTGCGGATTCGCTCAAGGAACGGATATATACCTGCAACGAATACGCGGCCATAAAATCGTCGCTATCGACAGCGGTTTCGTTCAGATAATCGCGCAGATCCCGGGCCAGCGCCAAGGTCTGATTGCTCAAATCTTCCTGGCTTTGCTGGTAATAGCCTTCTGCAAGAGCGTTGGCATTTTCGAACATATTGCGCGATTTGTCCGACAGAAAAAACTGCACGCCGTATTGGAACAGCAACGAAGCAAAAATCACCACAAGCAGTGTCGGGATAGCGGCAAGAAGCGAGAATAGGGCAACCAGCCGGATATGAAGCTGCCCGTTACTGCCGCTCGCGGAGATGGCCGCCCGCTTTCGCGCCAGACGACGTCCGAATAGCACCAGCAGAGCCATTGCCGGTACCAGATTGGCGACCAGTAAAGCAGCGGCAAGTTCGGCCGAAAGAAGATGCCCCTCTTCCTGACTGTCCGTAATAACAAAAAAAGATATGGTCAGCATCGTACCCAGAACGATCAGACACGTCATTTCCAATACCGGAAAAACATGGTCGTTTTCCGCCCATATGGCCAGCCGCCTTCGCCACCGGGGTCGTTCGCGTGAAGGTATCGTGACGGGGAATGTCATGTGTTACGCTTACAACAGTTGAGTGACAAAAACACAAAAATATGCCTTACTGTGCCAAATTTGCCGCATGCGTTGCCGCGTTTATCGCACGTCCTGCATATGGATGTGGTAATAGGTCAGTTTTTTGCGAAGTGTGTTCCGGTTAATTCCCAGATATTCCGCGGTCTTCACCTGGTTGCCACGATGCTGTTCGAGAGCATGCCGAAGCAAAGGAATCTCGAATGCGGCCAGAGCTTTGACATAGACCTGTCCGGAACCGGGACTTGTGTTCTTCAGGAAATTTTTCAGCGATGAGGAAAAGTCCGAAGGGCTTTCTACCTGCTCCCCATTTTCCAACTCCTGGAGAAAAGGCGAAATGACATTCGCGGTGACGATTTCGTCGCGACTGAATACGGCAATCCTGTAGATCAGGTTTTTGAGCTCGCGCACATTGCCCCGCCAATACTGGTGTTTCATCAGCGCACGTGCACCCTTGTCCAGCGTGCGGCGCGGCAATCCCTCGCCTGCTGCCAGCGCGATGAAATGGTCGGTAAGCGAGTCGATATCGTCACGCCGTTCGCGCAACGGCGGCAGGGTGATAGGCACCACATTGATGCGGTAATATAAATCCTCGCGAAAATCGCCGGCGGCGATCAAATCGGAAAATATCTTGTTGGTTGCACAGACGATACGGACATCGAGCGCAATATCCCGCTTTCCGCCGATGCGGTTGATCCTTCCGGACTGAAGTGCGCGCAAAAGCCGCGTCTGCGCCTGCATAGGCATATCGCCGATCTCATCCAGAAACAACGTGCCGCCGTCGGCTTGCTCAAACTTGCCGATATACTGGCTTATAGCGCCTGTAAACGCGCCCTTTTCATGTCCGAACAATTCCGATTCGATCAGTTCGGACGGGATCGCCGCCATATTGACCGCCACGAAAGGCCCTTCCCGCCGGTGCCCCAGATGATGGATGGCATCCGCCACCAGTTCCTTGCCGGTGCCGGATTCCCCCAAAATCAGGACCGACAGATCGTTACGCAAAACGCGGGTGATCATGCGATAGACGTCTTGCATGGCGGCGCTGCGTCCCACCAGAGGCAGTTTGTCACCGATTATCCCTGTGTCCTCGGCATCATCGCTACCTTGCCGCGACCGTTTGACGGCCTGTGAAGCCGCGCTGACCAGATCGTCCAGATCGAACGGCTTGGGGAAATATTCAAACGCACCGGTTTCCGATGCCCTGACCGCCGTATCCAGCGTATTTTGTGCGGACAGGATTATAACCGGCATATCTGGATACATGTTTTGTATTTTGGACAACGTCACGATGCCATCGCCATCGCTCAGCATAACATCGGTCATCATCAGATGGTAGGAACTCCCGGATAGAAGCCTGTCGCGTTCAGCAATGGAATCGCAGCTATCCACCTTCCATCCTTCTGCATGGAGGGCGGCTGTGATAACATGGGATATGGAGCGGTCATCCTCGACCAGCAATATGCGTGTCATGCCAGTGTTTCCTCGCCGGGCGAACGGGGCAATAACAGGTGAAAATTACTCAGTCCTTTTGCTATATCGCGATCGTAGAAGACACGGCCCTGCATATCGGTGACAAGCTTTTGTACAAGTGCGAGACCCAAGCCCTGCCCGTTTGCCTTACTGGTGACGAAAGGCGCGAAAAGATGCGGGACGATCTGTTCGCTCACGCCCGCACCATTGTCGGAAATGATCAATTCCACCGGCAGGCTGAGGAAGATATCGCTGCCCTGCGCCCGGAATTTTACGCCGCTAGCATAGCGGGTCGACAAGTGAATCTCTGGATGTTCGCTCTGCCTGCACGCTTCCACTGCATTGGTCAGCAGATTGAGAATGATCTGCGACAGGCAGTCGCTGGCCCCCAATACCGGCGGCAACGAGGGGTCGAAATTCTCTCGGAACACAATATGATCGGGATTCGCCGCTTTCACAACGTTTCGCACATGCGAGATAATTTCATGGATATTGCAGGCTTCGCGCGGGCTTGGAGTTTTGCTGCCCAGCGACTGCATCTGGTCGACCAGCCCGGCAATGCGCCCGACCTCTGTACGAATCAATTCCGTCAGCGCCCTGTCCGCACCGTCCAATTTGCGTTCAAGAAGCTGTGCAGCCCCTTTGATACCGGCCAACGGATTTTTGATTTCGTGCGCAAGAATGTCAGGAGACTGCAGCGAAAATGCAGCTTCGCCTGTCTCGTGTGGATCACAATAGGGACCGGACACCGCTTCCTCGCGCAGCATCAAAGTTCGCCAGCCGCCACTATCGGCGATCGGAGAAATAGAAATGTCGACACTGCGTACCGGCTTGCCACGACTCTGCAGCGGGGAGGATCGCGCGATGATAGATGCGCCCGTGTCAGATAATGCGCCCTGCAGCCGTGCATCCTTGAAATCCAGCATTTCTGCGATACAATTACCATGAAGGGTTTTGAAGCTCTGGCCCAGAAAGTTTTCGAGCGCCGGGTTCACGCTGGCTATCTTGTGCTGCGGATCGATCAGAATATATGCGAATGGCAAACTCTGAATTTGCCGGAATGCATTGGGTCCATCCTCACTTACGGAACCATCTGCAGGCTCTTGTACAGCGTTCACGCGGCTTTTTGGCACAGCCATGGCGTATAGAATTCCTCCAGAGCATTGAGCGCGTCGGTTGGGGATTCCAGCCTGTTGAAATGGTTGCGAAATTCCGCCGATCCGTTAAGCCCTTTAGTATACCATCCAATATGCTTGCGCGCGACGCGCACACCGATATTCTCGCCGTACAGTTCGAGCATAGCTTTATAATGCTCGACAATAACCGTATATTGCTCAGTAATATCGGGATCGGGAATTTCGCGGTCATTTTCAAGCCAGGCAATAACCTGCCCCAAAAGCCAGGGTTTTCCATAGGCGCCACGGCCGATCATGATGCCGTCCGCACCGCTTTGCACGAGCGCTTGGTTGGCATCCGTCCGGCTGCAGATATCACCATTGGCTATAACGGGCACACTCACTGCATCCTTCACACTGCGGATGAACGTCCAGTCCGCCTGTCCCTTGTACATCTGGCACCGGGTGCGGCCATGAACGGTGATCATCTTTGCGCCCAGATCCTCTGCGATATGCGCAAGTTCGGGCGCATTCAGGCTGTGATGATCCCAGCCCATGCGCATTTTCACAGTGACGGGAACATCCACGGCCTTTACCGTCGCCGCGATCAGTGCCGCGGCCAGCGGCAGGTCGCGCATGAGCGCGGAACCGGCATCGCCGTTGACCACCTTTTTCACCGGGCAGCCCATATTGATGTCAATGATTTCCGCACCGCGGTCCTGATTGAGCTTCGCCGCTTCCGCCATCGCATGCGGATCGCACCCGGCCAGTTGCATGGAGACCGGTTCCTCGATCGGATCCCAGGCCGCCTTTTGCAAAGATTGCCGCGTTTCCCGGATCATCGCCTGACTGGCGATCATCTCGGTCACGTTCAGACCCGAACCGTAACGCCGCACGATTCTGCGAAAAGGCATGTCGGTAACCCCGGTCATCGGGGCCAAGATAACCGGTGACCTGATGTCCAGATTGCCGATTTGGATCGGTTGGTATGTCATGGTGCGTGTAAAACCCGATTATGCTCAAAATTTAGGCACGCTTTATCGATAATCCGTGTGGCGGGCAAGGGGCTCTTGCGTTAAGCACCGCAAATATGGGCAAGGATGACGATAGAAGCGGATCTGATATTCGGCGCACCGCGCTTATTGTGGCTGCGGGCAACGGTAGCCGGGCCGGACGTGCGCTGCCCAAGCAATTTCGTGAGTATCAGGGAAAACCCCTGCTGCGGCATAGCGTGGAACATTTCATGCAATCGGGATATTTTCAGCAATATATTGTGGTGATCGGCACAGGACAGGATAAACATGCCGCCAAAGCGCTAGCCGGGCTTGATGATGTGACGCTGGCATATGGCGGCGAAACGCGGCAGCAATCAGTTCATAGTGGTCTGAAAAAAGCGGCCTTCATCGGAATGCCAGACCATATATTCATCCATGATGCGGCGCGGCCGAATATACCGTCTCATGTAATAGCGCGCCTTATCAAAGCGCTTGAGCATGCTGTTGCGGCCGTACCTGTCCTGCCGGTCACGGATTCGATATCTTTTGGCGAAGAAAATATCCTGCAATCGTCGCTGGATCGGGATCGGGTCTGGCGCGTCCAGACCCCCCAGGCATTCGATTTCAGCACCGTCCTGGATGCCCATCACGCTGTTGCGGACCGCGAAACGCCCACTGACGATGCCCGCGTCGTACAGGCGGCCGGGCACGAAGTTGTGATGGTCGAAGGATCGCAGGATCTGCACAAGATTACATTTTCGGAAGATTTCGAGGAGAATTCCCCAACAACGCCCACATTTCCTAGGGTGCGCACCGGACTGGGTTTCGACGTGCATCGCCTCGTCGCGGGAGAACAACTCTGGCTCGGCGGTATCGAAATCGCGCATGACAAGGGTCTGTCGGGGCACAGCGATGCCGATGTGGCTTTGCATGCCATTACCGACGCGATTTTGGGCGCCGTTGCCGCAGGCGATATTGGCGACCATTTTCCGCCTGACAACGATAAATGGAAAGGCCAGCGATCCGATGCATTCTTGTCATTTGCGGCCAAGTTGGCGCGCGGACAAGGCTATCGTATCAACCATATCGATCTGACGATCATCTGCGAAGCACCGAAAATTGGGCCGCATCGCAAAGCTATGCGGTCGGAGATCGCGAAAATTCTGGACTTGGACCTTTCATCGATTAGTGTGAAGGCGACTACAACCGAACGGCTGGGTGCCACCGGACGTGGTGAGGGTATCGCCGCACAGGCAATCGCCACGCTTTCGAAATAATAACGGAAAAAAATATATGTTTAGAAAATCGGTTTTGCTACTATCCGCCCTCGCCTTGGTTCAGGCAACGTCTGCACAGGCGATACAGGACAAGAAAACATGCCTTCCAAAAGCGCAGGTTGAAAGTACCTTTCTGGCCGTCCTGCCCACCGCAATCGAAAGCGTTCAGAGCAAATGCGCTCCTGTCCTGCCCGCAACATCGGCGATGATGTCGGCAGATATTTCCGAAGGCAGCACGATCAGGATGGCGGCCGATGCCGCCATGCCGCAGGCCGCCAGTGCTTTGCAAACATTGTTCAGCAGCGAGCTCAAAGGACAGGCCGATCCGGAAGTCTTCGCGATGCTGTCGAACATTATGGTCGGCACGATGGTCAAGCAAGAAATCAAACAGGATAGCTGCGCCGATATCGAGAGCGTCTATGCCCCGCTCGCCAGTTTGCCGCCCGAAAAAATCGCTGCGCTGACAGCCGCCATTCTCGTTCTGGTTTCGAAAGACGAGATGAGGAAAGAGGCCCTTCCCGCGGATACGATATGTTTCTAAATCGCTTGACGATTGCCGCCATTGCATTGCGGATAGAGGCATAACCGGTGCGCACATTGCTGCCCGCCAGTTTGATCAAGCTGGCCGACCGAGTGGTCAACGAAAATATCGAGGCCGGTCGCACCATTGCGCTCGCCGAAAGCTGCACCGGCGGGCTGGTCTCTGCGGCACTGACCGAAATTGCGGGCAGTTCGGCCGTGTTCGATCGCGGATTTGTCACATATTCGGACAGTGCCAAGCGCGAATTGCTGGATGTCAACGCAACCTTAATAGAAACATTTGGCGCGGTTTCGATCGCAGTGGCCTGGGCCATGGCGCGCGGCGCGATGCTCAAATCGGGTGCGGACATCGCCGTTTCGATAACGGGGGTGGCAGGACCGGGGGGCGGTACGGAGACAAAACCCGTCGGAACCGTTGTGTTTGCCTGCGCCAAAAAAGGCGAAGATCCTGATCAGATTGTGGCCGAACTGAAGAACTTCGGCGCTGACAAAAGCCGCGCCGATATCCGGCATCAGGCGGCGGTGTGCGCTCTGGAACTGCTGCTGCCGTAAAGATCATCCGCGCGGGTTTCGAATGCCGACATCAGCTTGCGAAACGCACGATCGAAATATTGGCCCGCCAGCGCCTCGAACACGCGGTTGCGAAACGAGAATGCGACATAGAAATCGATCCTGCATCCCCCCGCAACAGATTCGAAAAACCAGTCGTTTTCCAGGTTTTTAAGCGGGCCATCCAGATATTCGACGTGAATTTCCCTGTCCGGCACTTTGCTGACGCGCGACACGAATTTTTCGCGCAACTGCTTAAAGCCGACGACCATGTCAGTGACCATTTCCGTTGCGCTGTCACTCTTGACACGGGTGGCGATGACCCACGGAAGAAATTCGGGATATCTGTCGACATCGGCCACCAGCGCGAACATCTGTTCGGTGCTGTAGGGCAAGGTCCGGGTTTCGCGGTGCGAAGGCATGGGCCTACCCTGCCTTGGCGAGCTTTTTCTGCCGCGCGGCGCGCAACCGTTCGAAATCGTCGCCGGCATGATAGCTCGACCGGGTGAGCGGGCTCGATGCGACGAGCAGGAAACCCTTGGCGCGGCCAATCGCCGCATAAGCATCGAATGCCTTGGGAGTCACGAAATCCATTACCTTGGTATGCCGCGGCGTGGGTTGCAGATACTGACCCATTGTCATGAAATCGATATCGGCTGAACGCATGTCGTCCATCACCTGGTGCACTTCCAGACGCTGCTCGCCCAGGCCCAGCATGATACCCGATTTGGTGAAGATCGACGGATCGTGTTTCTTCACGTCCTCAAGCAACCGCAACGACGCGTAATAACGTGCACCGGGCCGGATTGTCGGATACAGCCGTGGCACGGTTTCGAGGTTATGATTATAGACATCGGGACGTGCCGTCACAATGGCCTCGACCGCCGCGCGAGACTTGTTTCGAAAATCGGGGGTCAGGATTTCGATCGTCGTTGACGGCGTGGTGCGCCGCAGCGCCTCAATCACTTTCACGAACTGGCTGGCGCCGCCATCGGGAAGATCGTCACGGTCAACCGACGTAATTACGATATGCTGCAGTCCCATTGCCGCTGCCGCATCGGCGGTATGCTGCGGCTCCAGTGCATCGACGGCGCGCGGCATACCGGTTTTGACGTTACAAAAGGCGCACGCACGCGTGCACACATCGCCCAATATCATCACGGTTGCGTGTTTCTTGGTCCAACATTCGCCGATATTGGGACAGGCCGCCTCTTCGCACACCGTATTGAGATTCAATTCGCGCATCAACCGGCGCGTTTCGTTAAATCCCTTGCTGGTTGGCGCTTTTACGCGAATCCAGTCAGGTTTGCGTTGCCGCGCGGGACGATCCGGCGTATCGGAAATTTTGGATATTTCGTTCATGGGGCCTAGATAGCGATCCAAGCTGCCGCTTGCCAGCCCCTAAAATAGGTGAGTAAAACAATATATGACAAAATTTTCTGACCTTTTGACCGGTTACAACCGGTTTCGAGCCAATGACTGGATTAACGAACGTGAACGCTGGCAGGAATTGAGCGCCGGGCAAAGCCCCAAGGTCATGATCATCGCCTGTTCCGACAGCCGCGTCGATCCGGCGCAGATATTCGATACCAGTCCGGGCGAGATATTCGTCGTGCGTAACGTCGCCGCTTTGGTACCGCCTTTCGAAACCGGCGGTGGATATCATGGCGTCTCGGCAGCGCTCGAATTTGCCGTGACACAGCTTAAGGTCGAGGAAGTCGTCGTCATGGGCCATGGCGCTTGCGGCGGCTGCAAGGCTGCGCTCGATCAAACTTTTGCCGATAGTGTTCCCGGCGAAGGCGGTTTCATCAGCAACTGGATCGCGTTGCTCAAACCCGCGCGGGAGAAAGTGAAAGCGGCGGGCCATGCCCATGCGCACGATGCCGAAACCGCGATGGAACAAGAAGGCGTCAAAGTGAGTCTCGCTAATCTGCGCACCTTTCCCTTCGTCGAGGAGGCCGAAAAATCGGGCGCGCTGGAACTCCACGGTTCGCATTATGCAATTGAAAGCGGCCTGTTGCATCTGCTCGACGAAGACACCGGGCAGTTTGCGCCGGTAGCTTGACCGATTTTCAGCTCGGCACCGCACTCACCGATTGCTGGGACATGCTGGTCGGCGCAGCCAATGACCGCAAGGCGCCGATGCACACGCCGGTGCTGGCAAGTTGCGACCGCGACGGCAATCCGAACCAGCGCATCATGGTGCTGCGCGAAGCCAATCGCGACGAGGCCTATCTGCGCTTTCACACCGACAGTCGCTCGCCAAAAACTGCAAATTTCACACTCAATCCTTCCGCCAGTGTGCTGGGCTATGATGCCGACAAAAAAGTGCAGCTACGCATACAAGGCAATGTCAGCGTCGAGCGCTCCGGCGATTTGGCCGACACGGCATGGTCTCAATCCGCACTCTATAGTCGCCGCTGCTATATGATCGAACAACACCCCGGTGCAAAAGCCGATGCGGCCACGACCGGCCTGCCGAAAGCGATGGAGGGCATGAAACCGAGCGCAGAGCAGACCGAAGCGGTCCGCGGGAATTTCGCGATCCTGCGCTTTACGGTGCAGAGCATCGACTGGCTGTATCTGCACCATGAGGGCAATATCGCCGCGCGGTTCGAGCGCAGACTGGATGGCGAATGGACGGCGCACTGGCACATACCCTAGCCGCTCCTTTACTCATCCCCGTCGTCGGTTCGTGCTCATTCCGCGCAAAGCGTGACATTTGCACGGGATATGATAGGTAATCGGCCATGCAGACAGGAACATTGATTTCCCTCGCCCTTTATTTCGTCCTCATGATCGCGATCGGGCTATATGCCTGGCGCAAGGCGACGGGCAGCAGCGAAGGGTATCTGCTCGGCGGACGCCAGCTCTCCCCCGCAGTCGCCGCGCTCTCCGCCGGGGCTTCGGACATGTCGGGCTGGTTGCTGCTCGGGCTGCCCGGCGCGCTTTATGCCAGCGGGCTGGTCGAGGCGTGGATCGGTATCGGCCTGTTTATCGGCGCATTCGCCAACTGGATCTGGGTTGCGCCGCGGCTGCGCCAGCAGACCGCCGATCTGGACGACAGCCTGACCATCCCGCAATTTCTCTCGCGCCGCTTTCCCGACAAGGCGCTGGCGCTGCGCACCGTTTCCGCGCTGATCATCGTCATCTTTTTCGCAGTCTATACCGCAGCCGGACTGGTCGGCGGCGGCAAGCTGTTCGACACAAGCTTTGCCGGCATGATGGGCGGCTTGCCCGAAAGTCTGGGCGGCAGCGATTACAGCTTCGGCATCTGGCTCACCGCAGGCGTGGTGCTCGCATACACGATGGTCGGCGGCTTTCTGGCCGTCAGCCTGACCGATTTCGTGCAGGGTTGCATCATGGTCGTCGCGCTGATCCTGATGCCGGTGGTCGCGACCATGGGCGAAGGCGGTCTCGGCCCGATGCTGCGCGAGGCGAACGCAGTCGACCCCGATTATCTCAGCATGTTTGCGGGATTGAGTATCATCGGGTTTCTGTCCGCGGTCAGCTGGGGGCTCGGCTATTTCGGGCAACCGCATATCATCGTGCGGTTCATGGCGATCCGGTCGGTCGCCGACGTGCCCCGGGCGCGCACGATCGGCATGACGTGGATGGGCGTGGCTCTGCTCGGATCGATCGGCGTGGGGATTGCCGGACGCGCCTTTATCGAACGCAACGGCATAGTGCTGGAAGATCCCGAAACGATTTTCATTGTGCTGGCCGATCTGCTGTTCCATCCGCTTATCACCGGCTTCCTGCTCGCCGCACTGCTGGCCGCGATCATGAGCACCATTTCCTCGCAGCTGCTGGTCGCGTCGAGCTCGCTGACCGAGGATTTCTACCGCCTGTTCCTGCGCAAGAATGCCAGCGAACGCGAAATGGTCAATGTTGGCCGCCTGTGCGTGCTGCTGGTCGCGCTGGTCGCGGGCGTCATCGCGCTCGATCCCGACAGCGAGGTACTGGGGCTCGTCTCCAACGCCTGGGCTGGTTTCGGGGCCGCGTTCGGGCCGCTGATCCTGCTCGCGCTGATGTGGAAGCGGATGACCGGCGCGGGCGCGGTAGCGGGTCTGGTTACCGGCGCGCTGGTCGTGATCGGCTGGATCGCGCTCGGCTGGAATGTCCGTTTTATGGGCGGCGACGGGGTTTACGAGATCATTCCCGGCTTTATCGCGGCGTTCGCGGCCATCGTGCTGGTCAGCCTGATGGGCACTCCGCAAACACCACGCGATATTCCGGTTTAATTGCAACGGTTTCTTGTACGCCCATCTAAAGTTTACACTGGCAAAGTTTACATGGGCAAAATTGTCAAAAGCGCAGCAGCGACAATTTTGCAAAGCCGCTGAAATCTGCGGCTTTGCGCATCAAAATTGTCACATGGCCTGTTTTATGGGCCATTTTTCAGACGGCTTTACAGGGTCAATGCCCCTTTTTTAAGCCGCACCCGGTTTCCTTTCGACGATATGAAAGAGCGGGGCCACCCTATCATGCACGCGGATATGTAGGACAGCACAATATCGGCCGCTCCACCAGAGAGGGAGCGGCCGCTACGATCGTTTAGGCATCGGCAAAGGCAAATTTCTTATACTGTTCGCGCAATTCGGTCTTGAGCAATTTGCCGGTCGCGGTGTGCGGCAGGGTGTCTACAAACAATATCTCGTCGGGCAGCCACCATTTGGCGACATGGTCGGTCAGGTGGGTCAGCACGTCCTGCTTGCTCACTTCGGCACCAGGTTTCTTGATCACCAGCAGCAGCGGCCGCTCGTCCCATTTGGGATGCGGCATGCCGATCGCCGCGGCTTCGGCGACGCCCGCCAGCCCCACGGCGGCGTTTTCCAGCTCGACCGAACTGATCCACTCGCCGCCCGACTTGATCACGTCCTTGGCGCGATCGGTAATCTGCATCACCCCATCGGGATGGATCACCGCGACATCGCCGGTATCGAACCAGCCATCCTCGGTCAGCGCGTCCTCCTCCGCCTTGAAATAGCGTTTAATCACCCACGGCCCGCGTATCTGCAGGCGGCCGCTGCTTTTTCCGTCGCGCGGCTGGAGCGTGTCGTCATCGTCCATGACGCGCAGCTCGACGCCGAACGGAACCCTGCCCTGTTTGACCACCACGTCGACCTGCTCGTCGAAACTGAGCTCGTCCCAGTCGGGCGAGGGCGAACCCATGGTGCCGATCGGCGATGTTTCGGTCATGCCCCACGCATGGTTGACGCGCGCGCCCATTTTCATGATCCGCTCGATCATCGCGCGCGGCGCCGCCGATCCGCCGATGGTGACGATTTTGAGATATTCGGGGACCTCGCCGGTCGCGTCGATATGCTGGAACAAAGCCAGCCAGACGGTCGGCACGCCCGCGCTGTGCGTCACTTTCTCGCGGTTCATCAACATCGTCAGCACCGCCGGATCGTTGATCGCGGCATAGACGAATTTCAGGCCCGACAGCGCGCCCGCAAAAGGCAGGCCCCATGCCGCGGCGTGGAACATGGGCACGACCGGCAGCGCCACAGACTGGGTCGACAGGTCGAATATCGCGGGCTGGATTTCGGCCATCGCGTGCAGCACGGTCGAGCGGTGTTCGTACAATACGCCCTTGGGATTGCCGGTCGTGCCGCTGGTATAGCACAGCATGCACGGATCGCGCTCGTCGCCGTCGGTCCATGCGAAATCGTCATCATGGCGATCGAGCAGGTCCTCGAACCCCTGCGCTTCCGATCCCGGCGCGGGATCGTAACAGATATAATGCTCGATATGCGTCCACTGGTCCTTAAGCTGGTCGATGATCGGCTGAAAGGCGGCGTCATACAGCATCACCTTATCCTCGGCATGGTTGGCGATATAGACCAGCTGGTCCTCGAACAATCGCGGGTTGATGGTGTGAATCACCCCGCCCATGCCGATTGCGCCATACCAGCTGACCAGATGGCGGCTGTGGTTCATGCCCAGGGTCGCCACGCGGTCGCCTTTTTTCAGGCCCATGGCGGTGAGCGCCTTGGCAAGCCTGCGCGCGTCGCGCGATATGCCGGCCCAGTCGGTGCGCGTCTCGTTGCCGTCGGCCCAGTAAGTGACGATTTCACGATCCCCGTGTTCTTTCGCGGCATGGTCGAGCATATGCATGACCCGCAATTTGAAATCCTGCATTCCGCCCAGCATCGTCATTCTCCCATGTTTTTTATTTTATAGCGTGCAGCCTTTTGTCCACGCTTAGCGCGATATTGGCAAGACCTTCTATCCCTTGCAAGCCATCGGCAAATTCGGAGTCGAGCGCAGTCCCGCTGCACAATTTCATATGCGCCTGCATCTCGCCATCGACGATCAGGCGCGCATAGATATCGCCGCGGCCTTTTTCCCGCGATTCCATAGCCATGGCCAGCTGCGGAAAGGCCGACGCGTCGGATATGTCGAGATCGAGCCGCATTTTCGACGAGCCCTTGAGCCCCTCGAGCGGCTGGGCCGAACGGATGGTGATACGCGGCGGCTGGTCGTCGGATTGCGTGTCGAGCTCGACATTGAGCAGTACACACGCTGAATCCCTGGCAAACTCCGCCAGCGATTCGGCCATATGCTCCTCGAAACAGCTGGCCGAAAACTGGCCCGACTGGTCGGACAAGTCGGCCATGATGAAATCCCTGCCTCGCTTGGTCTTGCGGCGTTGCACCGATTCGACCAAAGCCGCCATCACCGCCGGGCGCCGCGATCCGGCCTGGTGGCCCTGCGCGCCGCCGCTGTCCATGATCGAGGCGTGCGTGCGCGCGCCATTGGCATTGGCGATGGCATGATATTGTTCGACCGGATGCGCCGCGAAATAGAACCCGAACGCGTCTTTCTCATGCGCCATTTTCTCGCCGACCGACCAGCTTGCATCGCATGCGATCCGCATCGTCTGTCCGGCGCTGTCGTCCTCGCCCCCAAACAGACCGCCCTGCCCGCTGATCCGCGATCCGTGCGCGTCGGCGGCAACGGCCAGGATCATGTCGGCGCGGGCATGGATACCGCCGCGGTCGGGGTTGAGCCGGTCAAACGCGCCCGCGGCGGCAAGGTTTTCCAGCGCGCGCTTATTGAGCATCGAGGGGTCGATCCGCCCGGCCATATCGTCGAGCGATGCGAACCAGCCATGCGCGTCGCGCTCGGCCACGATCTGTCCCATGGCTTTCTCGCCGACATTTTTGAGCCCCGCCAGCGCATAGCGCACGGCATAGCCGTTATCGCCCCGCTCGACCGAAAATTCGGCCTGACTACGGTTGATGCACGGCGGTTCGCAGGCGATGTCGAGTTTGCGCATATCGTCGACGAAAATATTGAGCTTGTCGGTCTGGTGCATGTCGAAGCACATCGAGGCCGCAAAAAACTCGTGCGGATAATGGGTTTTCATCCACGCCGTCTGATAGGCAAGCAGCGCATAGGCGGCGGCGTGGCTTTTGTTGAAACCATAGCCGGCAAACTTGTCGATCAGGTCGAACAGCTGGTTGGCCTTGCCATCGTCGATATCGTTTTTCGCCGCGCCTTTGACAAAGCGCGTGCGCTGCACGTCCATCTCGGCCTGGATTTTCTTGCCCATCGCGCGCCGCAGCAGGTCGGCATCGCCCAGCGAATAGCCGGCCAGCACCTGTGCCGCCTGCATCACCTGTTCCTGATAGACGATAATGCCATAGGTTTCGGCGAGAATATCCTTGAGCAAAGGATGCGGATATTCGATTGTCTCCTTGCCATTCTTGCGCGCGCCAAAGCTCGGGATATTGTCCATCGGACCCGGTCGATAGAGCGAGACGAGTGCGATAATGTCGCCGAAACTGGTCGGCTTGACCGCTGCCAGCGTGCGGCGCATACCTTCGGATTCGAGCTGGAACACGCCGACTGTCTCGCCGCGCTGCAGCAGTTCGTATACTTTGGGATCGTCCCACGTGAGCGTTTCCAAATCGACCGCGATGTCGCGCTTGGCGAGCATCTGCACGGCTTTTTGCAAGACCGATAAAGTTTTCAGCCCGAGAAAATCGAATTTGACCAGTCCCGCCACCTCGACATATTTCATGTCGAACTGTGTCACCGGCATGTCCGAGCGCGGATCGCGGTAGAGCGGCACGAGATGGGCGAGCGGGCGGTCGCCGATCACTACGCCGGCGGCATGAGTCGAGCTGTGCCGCGGCAGCCCCTCAAGCTGCATCGCCAGGTCGAACAGCTTTTTCACCTCGGCATTAGTGTCATATTCGCGGCGCAGGTCGGAAATGCCTTTCAGCGCGCGCGGCAGCGGCCACGGATCGGTCGGATGGTTGGGCACCAGCTTGCACAATCGGTCGACTTGTCCGTACGGCATTTGCAGCACGCGGCCGGTGTCGCGCAGCACCGCGCGCGCTTTCAGCTTTCCGAAGGTGATAATCTGCGCGACATGGTCGCGGCCGTATTTTTGCTGCACATAGCGGATCACCTCGCCGCGCCGGGTCTCGCAAAAGTCGATATCGAAATCGGGCATCGACACGCGTTCGGGGTTGAGGAAGCGTTCGAACAGCAGCCCAAGCTTGAGCGGGTCGAGATCGGTAATGGTGAGCGCCCACGCGACCACGCTGCCCGCCCCAGAACCACGCCCCGGCCCCACCGGGATATCATTGTCCTTGGCCCATTTGATAAAATCGGCGACGATCAGGAAATAGCCGGGAAAGCCCATGCCGACGATTACGTTGATCTCGAAATCGAGCCGGTCGTCATAGGTCTTGCGGTCTTCGTCGCTGAGAGTCTTGTAGGCCGAAATCCGCCGGTCCAGTCCGGCCCTGGCATCGCGGCGCAATTGTTCGACCTCGCCCTGCAGGTCGCCGGCAAGGCTGGGCAAGATCGGCGCGCGTTTGGGCGGGGCGATGCTGCATCTCTGCGCGATCACCAGCGTGTTGGTCAGCGCTTCGGGCAGATCGGCGAACGCCTCCTGCATCATCTTGCCCGACTTGATCCAGTTATTGGGCGCGCCCTTGATACGGTCGTCATTTTCGACATATTCGCCGTGCGCGATGCACAGCATTGCATCGTGCGCATCGTGAAAACCGGGATCGGCATAGCAGGCGGGATTGGTCGCCACCAGCGGCAGGTCGCGGGCATAGGCGAGATCGACCAGCGTGTCTTCGGCCCGTTCCTCCACCTCCAGCCCGCGCCGGGCAAGCTCGATATAGAGCCGCCCCTCGAAACAGGTCTGCAACCGGTCCAGATAGGCGTGCGCGGCTTCGACCTGCTCTTCGGCGAGCAACCGCGTGACGGCGCCCTCGCCCGCCGCGGTCAGTGCGATCAGTCCTTCGCAATGCCCACCCAAGAAATCGAGCGAGACATGCGGCAAGTGTTCGAGCGGCCGGTCGAGATGCGCCGCCGACACCAAGGCGCACAGATTGTCGTAGCCGGTCTCGTCCTGCGCATAGAGCGCGAGCCAATCGAACTGGGCAGTGGGACCGCTGCTACCCGGACGCAAGATGCCGAGCATCGTGCCGATGATCGGCTGCACCCCGCTTTTGATGCAACCGTCAGTAAAGGCCATGCCGCCATAGAGCCCGTTGCGGTCGGTAATGGCGATGGCGGGAAAATCGCGTTTCTTGGCGATCTCACCGAATTTCTTGGGCTCGATTGCGCCGTCCAGCATGGTATAGGCGGAAAAGACGCGCAACGGGACGAAGGGCATGAAACTCATGCGCGGGAGCCTAATCGACGCGCCCTGATTCGCCAATGTCCAAAAGCCGAAGCGTGGATAAGTTTATGCGGCGATCTTGGCGCGCACGCTCTTGACCGTCGACCAGATACCGTACAGCAGCAATGCGGCCAGAAAGGCCCATACCCAAGTGGGGATATTCGTGCCGACAATGGCGAGATAGACATACGCCGACACGAAAAAGCTGCCCGCAAACAATACCGGCAGCACGATTGACTTGCCCGCGCGCTTGTTGCGCACCAGCCAGGCGATCGACAGCATGAACAGCGGAATCGCACCGACATAGATCGAGCCGAAAATAATCGGATCGACGCCATATTTGTCGCCGAGGCCGAGAAACCAGTCCTGAATTGTTTGCCACATATTCTTTCTCCGCTGCGCCTGCACCTGTCCCTGTTTCGGCAGACAAGTGGCAAAGGTTACGTCTATTCTAGGCGAGCAGCTTTTCTATATCCTGCGTCAGCTGTTCCGGCTTGATGATCGATCCATAGCGGTTCACGACTTTGCCGTCCGCATCGACCAGAAATTTGGTGAAATTCCATTTGATCTTGCTGCCGAGCAGACCCGATTGCTGTTTCTTGAGATAGTCCCATAAAGGATCGGCATCGGCGCCGTTGACGTCGATCTTGGCCATGAGCGGAAATTTCACGTCATAATTGAGCGCGCAGAATTCGGCGATTTCCTCTGCGCCGCCGGGCTCCTGCCCACCAAACTGGTTGCACGGGAAGGCCAGTATCTCAAAATTCCTGTCGCCAAATTTCTCGTGTAGTGCTACCAGCCCTTCATATTGCGGCGTAAACCCGCATTTGGAGGCGGTGTTGACGATCAGCAATACCTTGCCCTTGTACGCGGACATGTCCTGGTTCGATCCGTCGGCATTTTTCACGGTAAAATCATAGATGTTCATCGGCATTTCCTATTCGAGACGGCCGTCATGCAGACGCACGATCCGGTCCACTTTCTGGGCCAGCCGCTCGTTATGCGTAGCGATCAGCGCGGAACTGCCTTCCTCACGTACAAGGCGAAGCAGCTCGGCCAGCACGATATCGGCGGTATGTTCGTCGAGGTTGCCGGTCGGCTCGTCGGCCAGCACCAGCAGCGGCTGGTTGGCGAGCGCGCGCGCGACGGCAACGCGTTGCTGTTCGCCGCCCGAAAGCTGGCTCGGCCGGTGTTCGAGCCGCTCGCCCAGTCCCAGGGTGCCGAGCAGGTGCACGGCACGCTTTTCGGCATCGGCGCGCGATGTGCCGATCACGAGCTGCGGCAACACCACGTTTTCGCTCGCGTTGAAATCGGGCAGCAGGTGGTGGAACTGGTAGACGAAGCCCAGCGTCGTCTTGCGCAGCCGTGTGCGTCCGTCGCTGGAAAGCTCCGCCGCCTCTTCGCCGTTGATCACGATCGAACCTTCGAACCCGCCCTCGAGCAATCCGACGGCCTGCAACAGCGTCGACTTGCCCGACCCGGAGGGCCCGAGCAACGCCACGATTTCGCCGGGCGCGACCGTCAGATCGACGCCGCGCAGAACCTCAATGGTGACGCTCCCCTGTGTAAAGCTGCGCTTCACATCGGTCAGTGTGACGACCGTATCACTGTTGATCTTGCTCATATTATTCATAACGCAGCACCTGCACCGGATCCGTACTTGCCGCTTTCAGGGCGGGATAAAGCGTCGCCAGAAAACTAAAGACCAGCGCCATGATGACGATCGTCGTCACCTCGGCAGGATCGGTTTTGCTGGGCAGTTCGGTGAGAAACCGGATCGAGGGATCCCACAAGTTCTGTCCGGTCAGATACTGAATCGCGTTGACGATCGACTGCCGGAAATACAGGAAAATAAAGCCGAGCGCCAGCCCTGCCAATATCCCCATCGATCCGATCACCGTGCCGACCGTCATGAAAATCTTCATCAGCGAACGGCGCGACGCGCCCATCGTGCGCAAGATGGCGATGTCGCGCGTCTTGGCGCGCACCAGCATGATCAGCGACGACAAGATGTTGAATACCGCCACCAGGATGATGATCGACAGCACGATGAACATCGCCACGCGTTCGACCGCCAGCGCCTCGAACAGGCTGGCATTGATCGTGCGCCAGTCGTTGACCACGGCGCGGCCGGTGACCTTGTCGCTGAGCGGCTTGAGTATCTCGCCCACATTCTCGGCATCTTCGGTGGTCACCTCGATCATACCGACCGAATCGCCGATCAGCAGCAAAGTCTGCGCATCTGCCATCGGCATGACGACGAACGCATTGTCGTAATCGTAAATGCCGATCTCGAATATCGCATCGACTTCATAGCCGATCTCGCGCGGCACCGTGCCGAACGGAGTCGACCGGCCGGTCGGGTTGATGATGGTGATGATGTCGCCAATCTGCGCGCCCAGATTCTGGGCAAGCCGCGAACCGATCGCCACGCGCGATGCGCCGCTTTTGAGCTCGTTGATGCTGCCCGCCAGTACTTTGTCCTGAATGTCGTTCAAGTCTTCTTGTACCATGCCGCGTACGATGATCGCCTCGACCCGGCCATTGAACGTGACCAGCAAAGGCTGTTCGATCAGCGGCGATGCCGTAACCACGCCCGGAGTTTTCTTGGCCTCTGCCAAAATATCCTCCCAATCGTCGAGCCGTCCGCCATAACCCTGCACCACCGCATGGCCGTTCAGTCCGACAATCTTGTCAAGCAGTTCGGCGCGAAATCCGTTCATTACGCTCATCACGACTATCAGCGCGGCAACGCCCAGCATGACCGCGACCAGGCTGATCGAAGCGACCATGGCGATAAACGCCTCGCCGCGGCCCGGCAACAGATAGCGTTTGGCAATCGTCCATTCGAATGGGGACAGCATAGAAAGATATTCCGTTCTTCTTGTCGCGCGAGTTGGCACGCATTACGTGATCATGCCTTAGGGGGCAGAGCGCCGGGTGACAATATATGTTTGTTTCGGGTTGGCAGTGGTCAGGCCAGCTTCTGTTATTCACCCGTGTTGCAGATTCAGCACAACTTGTTGCAAAAATCGTAACGGATTGCAGTTTGCTCTTCCCTTAACGCCGCGTTTGCGGAATCATGTGCCGTATTGAACAGGACCGGCGCGCAAGCAAGGGTCCGGGGTTTGCAAAAGCCGATGTTCAGGGAGACGACCCGGCCGTTTTGGGGAATTTGGCCGGGTTGAGAGATCTGTAGCTTGCCCAGCGCACTCTGTGCCGCGGGCCACAAGATGCGGATCGTCACGAGAGCGCCTAAGCCTGAAAATGGCTTAGGCGTTTTTGTTTTGTTGGATATAGTATTGATATATCAATCTATTTTTTCATTCCCCCGACTCTTGAAAGCCAAAATATTCCGATTATATCTCTAGGGTGCGACGGCCAGATGGCGTCGTGCATTACGCGGGGTGCCGGTTGCCGGACCCTTATTTTAAATTGCTCAACTGGAGAATTTGATATGACACGTTTTGACTTTACCCCCTATCGCCGCACCACGGTCGGCTTCGACCGTCTGTTCGACCTTCTGGAAAATAACGGCCGGTCGCAACAGGGCGACAATTACCCGCCTTTCAATATCGAGCGCGGCAGCGATGATCAGTACCGCATCACGCTGGCGGTCGCCGGATTCAAGTCCGACGAAATCGATATCACCGCACAACAGAATCTGGTCGTGATTTCAGGCAAGAAAGCCACGGAAGAAACCGAAGGTCGCGATTTCGTACATGTCGGCATTGCCAACCGCAATTTCGAACGCCGTTTCGAACTGGCCGATTTCGTCCGCGTCGATGGCGCCAAACTGGAGGATGGCCTGCTGGTCGTCGATCTGGTGCGCGAAGTGCCCGAAGCGATGAAGCCGAAGAAAATCGCCATTAACGGCGCCGATGCCAAACTGGCGGTGGTCGATAACAATGCGGGCGACAGCCACGACGCTGACAAAGCGGAGAACAGCGTCGCCGCCTAAGCGCGCGAGTTCGCAAGCCATATGGGGCGGGCATCTTCGGATGTCCGCCTTTTTCGTGCCCGCTTATCGTTTGTTTTCAGATCGCGATGCGCGGCCCGGTCAGACCAACCTGCTCTGCGCCACCGCCGCCTTGACAAAGCTGGCAAATAACGGGTGCGGGTCGAACGGGCGGCTTTTCAGTTCGGGGTGGAACTGAACGCCGACGAACCAGCTATGGTCGGGCCGCTCGACAATCTCGGGCAATTCGCCATCGGGCGACATGCCGGAAAAGATCAGCCCGCCCTCTTCCAGCGTTTCGATATAGGAGGTATTGACTTCGTAACGGTGCCGGTGGCGTTCGCTGATATCGTCTGCACCGTAAATGGCGTGCACATGGCTGTTGCCCGCCAGTTTGGCGGGGTACGCGCCCAATCGCATGGTCCCGCCCAGATCGCCGCCGGCGGCGCGTTTCTGCAACCCTTCCTTGCCCATCCATTCGGTGATCAGCCCGACCACCGGATCGTGCGTCTCGCCGAATTCGGTGGTACCGGCGCCAGCTATGCCCGATGTGTTGCGCGCGGCCTCGATACAGGCCATCTGCATACCCAGGCAGATCCCGAAAAACGGGACGTTTTGTTCGCGTGCGAACCGGACCGAGGCGATCTTGCCCTCGCTGCCGCGCTCGCCAAACCCGCCCGGCACCAAAATGCCGTGCATCGGTTCCAGCCGCGCCGCCAGATCCTCGCTGCCTTGGGTAAACATTTCGGCATCGAGCCATTCGATATTGACCTTGACCCGGTTGGCCATACCGCCATGGACGAGAGCCTCGGTCAGCGATTTATACGCATCCTGCAGCCCAACATATTTGCCGACCACGCCGATCGTCACTTCGCCTTCGGGATTGGTGTAGCGTTCGGTAACGTCATCCCAGCGCGCCATATCGGGCTTACCCTCGGCCTCGATGCCGAAGGCGCGCAGCACCTGAATATCGAGACCCTCTTCGTGATATTGCAGCGGGACATCGTAGATGCTTTTCGCGTCGAGCGCGGAAATAACCGCTTCCTTGCGCACGTTGCAGAACAGCGCAATTTTTTGCCGCTCGCTGTCGGGCAACGGATGTTCCGAACGGCACAGCAAGATATCGGGCTGGATGCCGAGCGAGGTCAGCTCGCGCACGCTGTGCTGCGTCGGCTTGGTCTTGAGCTCGCCCGCGGCGGCGATATACGGCACCAGCGTGACATGGATCAGGACGGTGTTTTCATATCCGATATCGTTGCGCAGTTGCCGGATCGCTTCCATGAACGGCAGGCTCTCGATATCGCCCACCGTGCCGCCGATTTCGCACAGCACGAAATCCAGTCCTTCGGTATCGGCCTGCGCAAAATTCTTGATCGCGTCGGTGACATGCGGAATAACCTGCACCGTCGCGCCCAGATAATCGCCGCGGCGTTCTTTTTGAATGATCGTCTGGTAGATCCGGCCCGACGTGACATTGTCCGACTGCCGCGCCGACACGCCGGTAAAGCGTTCGTAATGGCCCAGATCCAGATCGGTTTCCGCACCGTCGTCGGTGACATATACTTCCCCGTGCTGATAGGGCGACATCGTGCCCGGATCGACGTTGAGATAGGGATCGAATTTGCGAATTCGCACACGATATCCGCGCGCCTGCAGCAATGCGGCAAGGCTTGCCGCCATAAGACCTTTGCCGAGCGAGGAGACCACGCCGCCTGTGATAAAAATATATCGCGCCATGGGAGAAAAGCGTTAGCCTCTTATTACACGTGCTGACAAGGATACGACTCCGGGGCGCCGCAATTATATTTCCATATTCGCGCTAACCTGCTCAGTTCGCGCGATAATAATATGGGGAATTGCGTATGCAGATTACTGGCCGCTATTTTCTGGCGGTACGGTGCCGGTGGCTGGCGCTTCGCCCGGTGCGGGGGCAGCAAGCGGATCGCCCGCCGCTTCCAGCGGATCGCCGCCAAGCGGCGATGGTGCCGGAGCTTCGCTTGACACGCCGCCGCTGCGGTCGAGCGTGGTATCAATCGAAGCGCTGCCATGTGTTCTCACAGCAAGCACCGCCAAGGCAATGCTGAGTGCCACGAACAGAACCGCCAGCACCGTCGTCGCACGGGTCAGCAGATCGGCCGCGCCGCGAGCGGACATCAGGCCCGACGGGCTGCCCCCCACACCCAGTCCGCCGCCTTCGCTGCGCTGCATCAATATGACACCCACCAGTGCGGCGGCGACGATTACCTGAAGGACGAAAAGAAATTGGAAAAGCATGGGTAAGACCTGTCAAATTGCGAATGTGAAGCGCACATAGCGAGTTCGCGCGGCTTATTCAACACGCCATCGTGCAAACCCGCCCGGCAGTTGCGCTCAGCGTATTGCGGCGGCGGCATCCAGGATCGGCATGAATTTGGCCGCCGTCAGACTTGCGCCGCCGACCAGCGCGCCGTCGACATTGGCGGCCGTCAAAATCTGCGCGGCATTGTCACCATTGACCGAGCCGCCATACAGAATGCGCATATTGCCGCCATCACCGCCGATTCGTGCGGTGATGGCTTGACGTAGCGCGGTATGCATTTCGGCAATATCGTCCTCCTGCGGCACGCGGCCGGTGCCGATTGCCCAGACCGGTTCGTAAGCGATGGTCAGCCAGTCGGACGCGCCGCCTTCAGGAAAGCTGGCCAGCAACTGGCCGGTGACATGGGCCACCGCATCGCCGGCATCGCGGATGTCGAGTGTCTCGCCGACGCATAATATCGCCGCCATGCCCGCTTTTTTGAGTGCACCTGCCTTGCGGCGGATCTGCTCGTCCGATTCGCCCTGATCGGCCCGACGCTCGCTATGGCCGACGATCGCGAATGTCGCCCCCGCCTCTTTGAGCATATCCGCCGATATGCATCCGGTATGCGCACCACTGGAATTCTCGTGCACATCCTGGCCGCCAATCGCGGCACAGGTTGCGATCTGCGCCGCACCAAAGAGCAAAGTTGCGGGCGGACATATCGCCACGTCGATGGAACCATGATTGCCGCAAAATGCGTCGATTTCACCGATTTCCATCAGGTCGGCCGTCAATCCGTTCATTTTCCAGTTGCCGACAATATATTTCCTGCTGCGCATATTCCAGAATTCCCGTTTATATCTATGGTCCCGCTGGCTAGCAGATGTGTTTCGCCTGTGCCAGCATCGCGGGCCGAAAACATATGCCGTTACCCGATGATTACCGGTATTTGCAGCGCCCCGTCGATGCTTGCGCTTGAAGACGCCCGCATTGGTCTCTAAAGACTGTTGACCATTAGCCCATACAGCAAGTTCGGACGTACATTCATGATTGGTTTTTTCCGCTCCATCTTTCAGTCGAAGCTCGGCCTTTTCCTGACATTCGCCTTTGTCGCTCTGATCGCCGTGGCTTTCGCCAGCGCCGATATTACCGGCAGCACGTTCGGCGGCGTCACCGGCAACGACGTCGCGATTGTCGGTGGCGAATCCATCGGATCGGGCGAAGTGGAACAATATGCCACGAATGCGCAGCGGCAGGTGCAGCAGCAAAATCCGCAGCTCGATATGAATGCGTGGGTGGACGAAGGCGGCCTGGACCGCGTGCTCGACCAGCTAATCAACGAATACGCGCTGGCTGCATTCGGCAGGGAATACGGCATGCGGGCGACCAAGCGGCTGGTCGACAGCGAAATCGCCAATATTCCCGCCTTTGCCGGTCCAGGTGGAGAATTCAGCGAAACCGTATTTCGGGAAATCCTGGCGAGCCAGGGCCTGAGCGAGCGCGGCGTGCGCGAAAGCCTTGCCCGGACACTGGTAGGCCAGCAGATTGTGGTGCCGGTCGCGTTCGGCCTGCGCGTGCCCAAGCAGATCGCGACGCCGCTGGCTTCGCTCAAACTCGACGGGCGGCGCGGACAAGTCGCTTTCATTCCGTCCGCCGCCTATGTTCCGGCGCAAGCGCCCGACGACAGGACGCTGGCTGCCTATTATGCTTCCAACGCCAGAACATATACGCGTCCCGAACAGCGGCGAATCCGTTATGCAGTCGTTTCCGCCGACAATCTGGGTGCCGCTGCCGTGCCGACCGATCAGGAATTGCGCGCGGCTTATAAAACGCGGGCGAAGGAATTTGCCGCCAGCGAAACGCGTTCGATGACACAGGTGATCCTGCCCACCGAGGCAGCCGCCAAGGCGCTGGCCGGGAAAGTTGCCGGGGGTGTCGGCATCGAAAAAGCGGCGCAGGACATTGGGCTTTCGGCCAGCAAGGTGAGCGATATCACCAAGGAAAAATATGCCAGCGACTTTTCCAACGCCGCCGCAGACGCGGTGTTCGCCGCGCGCAACGGCGCGCTGAGCACGCCCGCGCAGAGCAGTCTGGGCTGGCATGTCGCAAAAATAGAGAATATCAGCGCCAACCCCGCCCGCTCGTTTGCCGATGTCCGCGGCGATCTGCTGCGCGAACTGGGCGAAACCAAAAGGTTGCAGGCGCTGACCACCCGGCTCGAGACGATCGAGGACCGTTTCGCCGAAGGCGCGACGTTACCCGAGGTCGCGGCCGCGCAAAAGCTGAACGTCGAAAATACCCCGTTGCTGCTTTCGACCGGGCAAGCCCCGGCGCAAAGCGGGTACAAGCCCACCGAAGCGGTGCAGCGTGTTTTGCAGGGCGCGTTCGCCATGGAGCAGGATAGCGAACCGATGCTGGCCGAGCTTGAACCCGGCATGCAGTATGTGGTGTATGATGTGAGTGAGACAAAGCCTGCCGCGCCGCCGCCCTTTGCCAGCCAGCGTGCGCGCGTACTGCGCGACTATATGCTGGAAAAGGGCGCAATCAGAGCCAAAGCCGCCGCGCTTAAGGTAAAGCAACAGCTCGATGCCGGCAAAACCTTGAAGGCCGCGCTCGCCAGCCTGGGCGTTGAGCTGCCGCCCGCCGAGAATATCGGTGCGCGCAGGATCGAACTGGAGCAATCGCAGCAGCGCGTGCCGCCGCCACTGGCGCTGATGTTCAGCATGGTCGAGAATACGGCCAAAACCATCGAAGGGCCCGCCAACCAGGGTTGGTATGTAGTCTATCTCGACACGATCGATCGCGGTGATGCCAGCGGCAACACCGCCATGGTCCAGTCCTATCAGCTGGGTATGCGCCCGGAAATGTCCTCCGAACTCGAGCAGCAGTTCATGACCGCCGTGCGCAAGGAAGTCGGCGTGAATCGTCAGGAGACAGGAATCCGGGCCATGCGCGACCGTCTGACGGGCCGGAACCAGAACTGAGCATAATGGCGCGGACGCAAAACGCTTCCGCCGCATGCGCCGCGCTGGCGGGCGGGCGATCCTCGCTCATCTATCGCTGCATGCTGGCGGATACCGAAACGCCGGTATCGGCGGCGCTCAAGCTGATCGAACCGGATCGCGGCGATTTTCTGCTCGAATCGGTCGAGGGCGGCGAAACGCGCGGGCGCCACAGTCTGATCGGCCTCGCCCCCGACCTCATGTTTCGCGGCGCCGGTGCGGATTGCGAGATCAACCGCAACTGGGCGCACGACCGCCACGATTTCACCAGATTGGACACCGGCCCGCTTGCGGCGCTGCGCACGCTGGTCGCCGAATGCACGATGCCGGTACCACACGAACTGCCCGAAGCCCTGGCGTGTCTGGTCGGCTATTTCGGGTATGAGACAATCGGCCTGGTCGAAAAACTGACGCGCGCCCCCGCTTCCGAACTGGCGCTGCCCGACATGCTGTTCGTCCGGCCCACAGTGATCGTCATATTCGACCGGCTGAAAGACGAAATGTTCCTGATCGCGCCGATCTGGGCGGGGCCCGAAATATCGGCAGAAGCCTCTGTTCGCTTGGCAGAAGAGCGGCTGGACGCGGCCGAACGCAAGCTCGATGCATCGCTGCCCTCGTCCGCCCGCGCGATGCCGGACGACAGAGGGGCCGAAACGCAATTGGTCCCTGTCCTGCCGCAAGGCCGTTATGGCGAAATGGTGGCTGCGGCCAAGGAGTATATCTGTGCGGGCGATATATTCCAGGTGGTGCTGGCACAGCGTTTTACCGCCCCCTTCCCGCTTCCGCCGTTCGAGCTCTATCGCGCGCTGCGCCGAATCAATCCGTCGCCATTCCTGTATTTTCTCGACTTGCCGGGCTTTGCACTGATCGGTTCCAGCCCGGAGATCCTGGTACGCGTGCGCGGCGGCGACATCACGATCCGCCCGATTGCTGGCACCCGCCCGCGCGGCGTCGATGCTGCCGGGGATCAGGCGAACAAAGCAAGCCTGCTCGCCGATCCCAAGGAACGCGCCGAACATCTGATGCTGCTCGACCTGGGCCGCAATGATGTCGGCCGCGTCGCCGCGCCGCACAGCGTGACTGTCACCGACAGCTATATGGTCGAATTCTACAGCCATGTGATGCATATCGTATCCAATGTGACCGGACGCTTGGACGCTGAAAAGGACGCGATCGACGCGCTGTTCGCGGGCTTTCCTGCAGGCACGGTCAGCGGCGCGCCCAAGGTGCGCGCCTGCCAGATCATTGCCGAACTGGAGCAGGAAACCCGCGGCGCCTATGCCGGCGGGGTCGGGTATTTCAGCCCGAATGGCGATATGGACAGCTGCATCGTGCTGCGCACCGCGGTGGTCAAGGACGGCACCATGCACGTACAGGCGGGGGCCGGAATCGTCGCCGACAGCGATCCGGCCTATGAACAGCGCGAGTGCGAGGCAAAAGCCAGCGCCTTGGGCGCGGCCGCGCGCGAAGCGATGCGGCAGGCACAGCAACCCGGATTCGGGCAGTGAGCCTGCCTGGCCCCATCTAGCAGGATACAGGCGCGTTTCATGGCTTGGCTAAAAGCGGTTTTCCCCGTATTCAGGCCGCCATGATCCTCGTGCTCGACAATTATGACAGCTTTACCTTCAACCTCGTCCATTATCTGATGGAACTGGGTGCCGAGGTCGAAGTGGTGCGCAACGATGCACTGTCGGCTGCGCAGGCAATTGACAGCGGCGCGGCGGCATTCCTGATCTCGCCCGGGCCGTGCACGCCCGACGAGGCCGGCATTAGCATCGACCTCGTCGCCGCCTGTGCCGATACGCGCACACCGCTTTTAGGCGTATGTCTGGGGCACCAGGCAATCGGCCAGCATTTCGGCGGGAAGGTAGTGCGCGGCGGACTGATGCACGGCAAAACCTCGCCCGTCAGCCACGACAATAGCGGCATTTTCGGAGGTCTTCCCTCGCCCTATGCCGCAACCCGCTACCACTCGCTGATTGTCGAGAAAATTCCCGACTGCCTGATCGTCAATGCAATGGCCGATGACGGATCGGTGATGGGATTTCATCACCAGACCCTGCCCATTCACGGCGTGCAATTTCACCCCGAAAGCATCGCCACCGAGCATGGCCATGCGCTGCTCGCCAACTTTATGCAGATTGCCGGGCTTCCCGTGACGCACCGCGTATAAACTGCAGAAACCCCGTAATTTTGAGTAGCACCGCTGCACAATCTGTGCTTGACAAGGCCGCGATATGACACAGCTTCCCGACACGCAGACGCCCCTTGACGAAGACCAGGCCGCCGCCGCATTTGCCGCCATATTGGACGGCACAGTCGGTGAAGAGGACACCGCCGCGTTTCTGGTCGGATTATCGGATCGCGGCGAGACGGCGGAGGAAATAGCCGCTGCCGCCGCAGCCTTGCGCGCGCGCCTGATCCCCATCGCTGCGCCCGAAAATGCCATCGACGTGTGCGGCACCGGCGGCGACGGGCATCACAGCTTGAACGTGTCGACCGCCGTATCGCTGGTTGTAGCCGCGTGTGAAGTTCCGGTGGCAAAGCACGGAAATCGCGCGGCTTCCTCAAAAGCAGGTGCGGCCGATACTCTCGAAGCGCTCGGCCTTGACATGCAGCGCGCGGGCGAAAATGCCGAGGCGACGCTGGCCGATCTTGGTATCTGTTTCCTGTTTGCCGCCAATCACCACCCTGCGATGGGCCGGATACAGCCGATCCGCAAGAAAATCGGCAAGCGCACGATTTTCAACTTGATGGGCCCGCTCGCCAATCCGGCGCGGGTCAAGCGCCAGCTGATCGGCATTGCCCGGCCCGGCTATGTGCATGTGTACGCCGAAGCCTTGCAGAAACTGGGCACCGAGCGTTCGATGATCGTATCGGGCGACGAGGGACTGGACGAGCTGTCGCTCGCCGGCGGCAACGAGGTTGCGGATATCGGCGAAAAAACCTTATTGATGCGGCGCTTTCACGCCGCCGATGCCGGTTTGCCCGAGCATCCGATATCCGCCATTCGCGGCGGGGACGCTACCTATAACGCAGCCGCGCTCCGGCGGGTGTTGCAAGGCGAAAAAGGCGCGTACCGCGACGCCGTGCTTTTCAACAGCGCCGCGGCGCTGTTGATTGCGGGCGAAGTGACTGATCTGAAAGACGGGGTGGAGGAAGCGGGCGAGGCACTCGACAAGGGACTTGCCAACACGCTGCTCGATTGCTGGATCGCCTATTCATGACCACCGCGCCCGACAAGCTGACCGAAATTTGCGATGTCAAACGCGAAGACGTGGCGCGGCGCAAAGCGGTATGCAGCCTTGCCGATCTTGAAACGGCGGCGGCGCAGCAATCGGCGCCTCGCGGATTTCGCCGTGCACTGGCGCGAAAATCCGCGACCGGCTTTGGCCTGATTGCGGAAATCAAGAAAGCCAGCCCTTCCAAGGGGTTGATCCGCGCCGATTTCGATCCCCCCGCCCATGCCCGGGCTTATGAAACCGGCGGCGCGGCCTGCCTATCCGTGCTGACCGATGGCCCTTATTTTCAGGGGCATGACGAGTATCTCGTCGCCGCGCGTCATGCCTGTACGCTGCCCTGCCTGCGCAAGGATTTCATGGTCGATCCGTGGCAGGTGGTCGAGGCGCGCGCACTCGGTGCTGATGCGATCCTCGTCATCATGGCCGCGCTCGATGACGTCATGGCGTCGGAGATCGAACACACCGCAGTTTCGCTAGGCATGGACGTGCTGGTCGAAGTGCATGACGCGGCCGAAATGAAACGCGCCTTGCGCTTGCAATCGCGTCTGATCGGGATCAATAATCGCGACTTGCGCAGTTTCGCAACCGATCTGGGAACGACCGAAATGCTGGCGCCCGAAGTGCCGAACAATGTGTTGCTGGTGTCCGAAAGCGGTATCGACACGCACGAGGATTGTCGGCGCCTGGCGGGCAGCGGTATCACCAATTTTCTGGTCGGGGAATCGCTGATGCGGCAGGATGATCTTGCCGCAGCCACACGAAAGCTTCTGACTGGCATCTGAAGAATGGCGCAAAAGCCCGCGCTTTCCGGCTTTGTTCCGCTTTGTTGTTGACTTGAGCACTTATGTTTCGTAATTGTTCTGTATTCGTTCATTCGCGGAGGCCAGATATGCTTACGAAAAAACAACATGAACTCATTTGCTTCATTCAGCAGCGGCTGGAAGACACTGGCATCTCCCCTTCTTTCGAGGAAATGAAGGATGCGCTCGACCTGAAATCCAAGTCCGGCGTGCACCGGCTGATCAGTGCTCTGGAAGAACGCGGCTTTATCCGCCGCCTTCCCAACCGGGCGCGCGCGCTGGAAGTGATCAAGTTGCCAGAAGGCAGCGTTCGGCCCAGTCTCACCGCCAGTACGGTTTTGCGGGGTAAAGGGCGCACGGCCGATAATGTGTCCAACATTGCCGACGCACGGCGCGCGCCTGTATCCGATCCCGTGCCCGACATCGCCAATGATGTGATCGAAATTCCGTTGCACGGCCGGATTGCCGCAGGCGTTCCGATCGAGGCCATAGAAGGCCAGTCGATGCTTAGCGTACCGTCCGCCCTACTGGGTTCGGGCGATCACTATGCACTCGAGGTTTCCGGCGATTCGATGGTCGAGGCCGGCATATTGGACGGCGATTTCGCGCTCATCAAACGCGTCAATACCGCGCAGGACGGCGAAATTGTCGTCGCGCTGGTCCGCGGCGAGGAAGCCACGCTCAAATATCTGCGCCGCGACAAGGGCAAGGTGCGGCTCGACCCCGCCAACGCGATGTACGAGCCGCAAATCTATGACCCGCAGGACGTCGAGGTGCAGGGCAAGCTTTCGGGACTTTTGCGCCGGTATCACTGACTGCGAATGTAAGCTGTGTTCCGCGTGGTTCAGCTTGGGCGGAACCATCCATGCTGTCCTTCGGATTCGGCGACGCTTTCCACGACAGGCGGATCATCGAGCCAGATCGACAGTCCGCCCGTTTTTGAAAGCATCTTGCGATCGGCTTTCAGCCATTTTGGCTTGCAGCTATAGGGCAGCCATCGGTTGCTGATCACGATATCGACCCGCTTGCAGGCGGCGGCAAGTTCCATTTCGGGCACGATATAGCTGCTGCGGCTTGCCAATATTGTCCAGGTCCGGCCTCTGCGCACGACCGCAATGCTGCAGAAATCCGGGTTGCACTGGGCATTTTCCCATTTTCTGAGCGCCACGACTCGCCCGCCCAGTCCGGCATTTTCCATCAGGCTGTCGACGGTATAGTCGCCCGCCCGGTCACGCAGCAGGACGATATCGCCATTGGCTTGGGTGATGGCAAGATGAGTGCCGTTGGAATGGACCAATATGTCCGGCGACTTTAAAAACGGCAGCGACGCGGCCGCGATGGCTACCGGCACAAATCCCGCGAGGCGTGCCTTTCCGGATAGCAGCAGGATCCACAGTCCACCGCTCACGAAAAGCGTGAACAGCGGCACACCCATTGATGGCAGCCGCGTGATCGATCCCGGCCGGCTTTCCACGAAATGCGCCAGACCCAAAAGCAGCGACAGACTCTTTCCGCAAACATACCATAGTGGCGCGCCCAGACCGATCGTGTCAAATGCCAGCGCCAGCGCTTCCAGCGGCATAATAACGAAGGTGGTCAGCGGTATAGCGACGATATTGGCCAAGGCGCCATAAATGCCTGCCTTGTGAAAATGGTACAGCGCGATCGGCATTAGTACGATTTCGATGGCAAGCCCGGTAATGAACAGCATGCCGATGAAACGCACAATGCGGTACGCCCCGTGTTCCTCGCGCCGCTCGAAAGTTCGCTTTATCCATGGCAATTGGTGGAGCGCGATAATGGTCGTCACAGCGGCGAAGCTTAACTGAAAACTGGGTCCGACCAAGGATTCGGGCCAAATTACAAGGACAAATGTTGCCCCCGCCGCCACCAGCCGCATCGACAGAGGATCGCGGCCCAGTGAGAGAGCGGTCAACACAAGCAACGCGGCTATGCAGGCGCGGATGGTAGGCACTTCTGCGCCCGTCAAAAGTGTGTAGAGCAGTCCCGCGCCTGCCGCCGCAATCGACGCCAGAATCGGGAGCCGGTACCGCAGCGCCAGTGCAGGCGACAAGGCCAACAGCCGGATCACGAGCAGATAGACCGCCCCGACGACCGCGCTGACATGCAGCCCGCTGATCGACAGCAGATGGGCCAGTCCGGCGCGGCGCATCGCTTCGGCATCGTCCTCGGCAATGCCGCCGCGATCGCCCGTGGCCAGCGTTGCCGCAATCGCGCCTTCCGACCCCGCAACCTGCGACTGGATATGCCGCGAGAGCCGCGCTTGCGTGTCGCCGATCATATCGCTGCTTCGCGATCCCGAAATGATTTCTGGCGGACCGAGAGCGGATCCGGTCGCCGATATCCCTTCGAACCAGACCCGCCGTGCGAAATTATACGCGCCCGGTAACGCCGCCCCGGCGGGCGGCATCAGCCTTGCCCTGATTCGGATCACGGCACCCGCCCGCAGCCCAGGATTATCCCATTTCTGAGGGATATTGACCCGCAGTTGCAGTGGCAATGCAGATGTACCGTCCGTACGCAAAATCAGCCGGGTCAGCTTGCGCGCGGGCATTTCGGTACGATCGCGTATCTCGGCATGGAACATCAGCACCTGCGGGCGTTGCAGCGGCTCCGCGCCGACACGCGCTGACCTGCTCCAAACCAGTGCACACCCCAAAGCGGCCAGAAAGGCTGCGATCACGATCGTCCGCCGCACCAGTGCGAAGCGATGGGTGTGTTTGAGCACTGTCGATGCCAGTAAGGCGATGGCCAAAGCCACACTTATAAATCCGCCCCATTGTGCCGGACCGGCGAGCGCGAACCAGACGGCAATCCCTGTTCCCAGAAACACCGGTATCCATAAAGGAAGCATCACCCGCTGGTTCGTCAAGAAACTTTCAAGCGCACTGGCTGCCCATGCCAGCACGGAGCCTGTCCCGTCCAAAACAGCGCTTGGAACCTTGCGGAAAGCCGTGCTAGGGGCGGTGCCATCTGCCATAAACCGTATCTTTGAAAGGAAGCGGGCTTGAGTGCAAGCGACAAAATTTCACAGGGCGAACAAGTGGTTACGCGGTTTGCGCCTTCACCTACAGGATTTTTGCATATCGGCGGCGCGCGCACGGCGCTGTTCAACTGGCTGTTCGCACGCGCACATGGCGGAAAAGCGTTGCTGCGCATCGAGGATACCGACACGGCACGATCCACGCAGCCGGCAATTGCCGCGATCATCGACGGTCTCGCGTGGATGGGTCTCGACTGGGACGCGCCGCCTGTATTCCAGAGCGAACGCGCCGCGCGCCATGCCGAAGTCGCGCATTTTTTGCTCGAAAATGGCCACGCCTATAAATGCTTCGCCACCTCAGACGAGCTGGAGGCCATGCGGACCGAGCAGCGCGCCCGGAAAGAACCGATGCGTTATGACGGGCGCTGGCGCGACCGTGATCCCTCCGAAGCACCCGAAAACGCGGCATATGTGATCCGCCTCGAAACCGAACGTGAAGGCAGCGTCACCCTCGCCGACAAGGTCCAGGGCAATGTATCCGTGCAAAATGCGGAAATCGACGATTATGTGCTGCTGCGCTCCGACGGCACACCGACTTATATGCTCGCCGTGGTGGTCGACGACCACGATATGGGCGTCACGCACATCATTCGCGGCGATGATCACTTGAACAATGCTTTTCGTCAGTTGGCGCTGATACGTGCCATGGGTTGGGAGGAACCCGTTTATGCGCATATTCCGCTGATCCACGGCAATGACGGGGCGAAACTGTCCAAACGTCATGGTGCACTGGGGGTCGAAAGCTATCGCGATGATATGGGCATATTGTCCGATGCGCTGTTCAATTACCTGCTACGGCTCGGATGGGGACACGGCGATACCGAAATCATCTCCCGGCAAGCAGCGATCGATCTGTTCTCGCTGGACGATGTCGGCAAGTCTCCCTCGCGCTTCGATCCCAAAAAGCTGCAAAATCTCAACGGAATCTATATGCGCGAATGCGCCGATGCCACGCTGACGCAATTGGTCGCACCGCGGCTTGAAACATTGAGCAACGAATTTGACGCTACGGAAGACAGCGCGTTGCTCGAACAGGCCATGCCGGTTCTCAAAACACGTGCCAAGAACCTGAATGAACTGGCCGAAAGCGCGAAATTTCTTTTTGCAAAACGGCCGCTGGCAATGGACGAGAAAGCTGCATCTCTGCTAGAAGGCGACCAACGCGGAATACTGGACGACCTTACCGGGCCGCTGGAAATGCTCGATGACTGGACGCTGGACAGTCTGGAAGATACCGTCAAGGGCATTGCCGATACCAAGGGAGTTGGTCTCGGCAAGATTGCGCAGCCCTTGCGGGCGGCACTGACCGGCCAGGCGAATTCGCCCGGGATTTTCGACGTACTGGTATTGCTGGGTAAAGCAGAAACGCTGGCACGGATCGGCGACCAGACCGCAAATTGATATTTAGCTGGCCCGTCGGCTCAGCTGCACTCGAGGAGACATTAGGTGACCGACAAAAAAGCGATGTTCCAGATGGATGGAACGGATTATGACTATCCCGTATTAAGTGGATCGGTGGGACCCGATGTCGTGGATATTCGCAAATTTTATGCGGAGACGGGTGCCTTTACCTATGATCCCGGCTTTACCTCGACCGCCGCTTGCGAATCCGCCCTCACCTATATCGACGGAGGCGAAGGCGTATTGCTGCACCGGGGTTATCCGATCGGCCAGCTTGCCGAAAGTTCGAGTTTCATGGAAGTCTCGTATCTCCTGCTCAACGGCGAACTGCCCAGCAAAGAAGAAATGGAAGATTTCGACTATACGATTTCGCGCCACACCATGTTGCACGAGCAGTTGATGAAATTCTATGGCGGTTTTCGCAGCGATGCCCATCCCATGGCTATCATGTGCGGTGTCGTCGGCGCGCTGTCTGCATTCTACCATGATTCGACCGATATTTCGGATCACGAACATCGCAAGATATCCAGCCATCGCCTGATCGCCAAAATGCCCACGATAGCCGCGGCCGCGTACAAATATTCGATTGGCCAGCCGTTCATGTACCCTGACAACTCGCTGTCCTATACGGGAAATTTCCTGAAAATGACATTCGGCGTGCCGGCGGAAGAATATGAGGTCCACCCGGCCATCGAAAAAGCCATGGACCGTATTTTCATCCTCCATGCCGATCACGAACAAAACGCGTCCACATCCACGGTACGTCTGGCCGGATCGTCGGGTGCCAACCCGTTCGCCTGCATTGCCGCCGGTATCGCATGTCTATGGGGACCCGCCCATGGGGGCGCGAACGAAGCGGCCCTTAACATGCTGCGCGAAATCGGCACGCCGGACAGAATTCCGCATTATATCGAGCGTGCAAAGGACAAGAATGATCCGTTCCGCCTGATGGGTTTTGGACACCGCGTCTACAAAAATTATGATCCACGTGCCACGGTGATGCAGGAAACGGTCCGCGAAGTGTTCGATGCGTTGAAAGTCAGCGATCCGGTTTTCGACACCGCTTTGAAGCTCGAGGAAATGGCCCTCAATGACGATTATTTCAAAGAGAAGAAACTGTTCCCCAATGTCGATTTCTATTCCGGCGTGATCCTGTCGGCCATCGGTTTCCCGACGACGATGTTCACGGCACTGTTCGCACTGGCCCGCACGGTGGGCTGGGTGGCGCAGTGGAATGAAATGATTTCGGATCCCGGCCAGAAAATCGGCCGCCCGCGTCAGCTCTACACGGGGCCGACGCAAAGGGACTATGTTCCGCTGGCGGAACGCTAGCTGGGCCTAGTCTTCAAAATTATAGGGTAATTCCAATATGAAGCGCGCTCCTAATCCGGGTGCGCTTTCTATTTGCAGGTCGCCGCCCATCGCCCGTGCCAGTTTGCGCGAAATATATAGTCCCAGCCCGCTGCCGCCATCGCCGCTGCGACCGAGCCGCTCGAATTTGTCGAACACGCGCGCCTGATCTTCTGGCGACAGGCCGCTTCCCTGGTCCGCGACGATAATCTGCGCCCGATCCCCTGCCCGTTCCAGACGCAGCCAGATCATCGATCCGTCGGGAGAATAGCGGATGGCGTTGGTCAGCAGGTTGAGTAATATCTGCAATACCCTCCGAAATTCGCCCAAGGCAGGCATAGTCTCATCCTCGCACGGAATGTCGATGCGGATATTATGATCGGACGCCTTGACCGCAAGCAGACCCGCGGCGCGGCGCGCCAGATCGCCGAGCTCGATCTCGTCTTCTGCCGCCCTGAAGCCTTCGCGCTCGACAACTTCCAGATCGGAAAGGTCTTCGACCAGTGCGAGCAGATGCTGACCAGCCTGCGCGATATCTTTGGCATAGCTGGCATAATCGGACCGCAGGGGCCCCTGAAGCATTTCCCCGATCGTCTGCGCATTGGCAATGATGCGCCCAATGGGCTGGCGCAGCGTCGAGCCCAATTGCCCGCTGAACAGCTTTTCCAGATGATCGCTGTCCAGCAATTCCGGCTTTGGAGCGATGGTATTCTCGGTTTCGACGACCCGAAGATAGACATTATACCCCTCCGGCTGGTCCGCCCCCGATTTTTCCGGAACGACACTGACCAGCCACTTTATCCCGCATTCCCGCAAAGCCATGACCTGACCGTCATATATGCGCCAGTCTTGCTTCCAAAGCGCGGTTTCGTCGAATCGTCCGCTTAATTGTGGAAAATCGAATATGTCCGTCCAGGTGCGAAGAATATAATTGTTGGGGGCCATGTCCGGTATGCCCGGTCCCAGTGCCATGGAAAGGATCTTGAATTGCGCATCCAGCCTTATTCGGCCATCGGCACCGATCCGCCGGGTATCATCGACGCGGCCCTCCGGCGCATCCGCCGAACTCTCGGAAGTCTCGTCTCCTGCGTCGCTATCGGACCAGCCCGTAATTTCTAGCGTGGCACCTTCCGCGCCCGGTTTCGCCGTCGCCCAGATATTCTGACGCGTTTCGCCGCAATACACCGTCACTGCGCGCGACAGCTGCATATCCAGACGGCGTGCGCGCTGACAAAGTTCCAGAAGCGCAGGCAATGCCAATATGCCGCCGTGAGTGCCGCCATTTTCCAGATGCGCGTTGAGCAGCCTTGCGTCGGCGTCGATAAGAGCGCCCTCGCTGTCAAGCTGCGCCGTGACGATGGCGTTTTGACGCGTAAAATTATTCACGAAGGATAGCTCTCGCCATCATCGGCCCAAGCCGAGACTATTGCTTGAGCGACATTTATATCCAGGCCATCCAATTGTGCGGCGCCGTATTCCTCGAAATCATGCCAGGTCAGTGTCAGGAGTTCGAAAAGTTTCAGTATCTCCCCGCCCCCATATCCGGCAGCGCGCAACAAGGTGGCAAATGCCGTGCGGTCGGGCATGGCGGACAAGATATATATCTGATCCAGATTTACGGACGTATGGATGGCTATCGCGGCAAAAAACTGCGATACACCTACATTATTCAACGTCGCAAAATCACCCAATTCGGCCTCATCAAAGGTCATGACGGCATGCTTCATCTGGCCGGATAGTCGGTTCGCATTCTCGTCGAAATCCGCTAGGATGTTTTTTGCCCGCTTCTTATATTCTTTCTTCGCCGCTATTGTGTCGCGACTGAGATACCGGACAGTATCCTGCATAACCGTATAAACGAGTTCGGCGGGCAATTCGGCCAGCGGGTAATGATAGTTCTGCACGCTTGTGACGAACCGGCTCTGCGCTATCAGCGCGGACATGGCGGTCTTGCTGATTTCCCCGTCCTGGCTTTCTATCCGGCGCTGCAGGTCTGGCGACAGTTCCGACTGCTCCATGCCCTGGATGTAGCTCCATTCGGTCGTGCGCGCGAAAAGATAGCGCAACAGCGAGGGTGCGCCAATATGCTCGGCTGCGAACGATCTTTGCGTAACTATTTTCTCGTTTTCGGCCAGCGATTCTTCGCGCAACAGCCCGATTGCTTGACCGCCGAGCGACAGGACCATAGCGCCGATACGTGCCTTCATGGCTTCATCCATAAAAATGCCGGTCTGGGGATATAGCTGCATCCGCACATGCGTGCCAATCTGTAACGCGGCACCCGACACTGCCTGCGCACTGCGTATCAAATCGTCCGCGCCTGCTTGCGGAAAGCGTTTTTTATGGGGTCGACTGTCCATTGCCTTGCTATATGCGATTTTGGTTAAATTGGCGTTAGCCTCGCTCAATTTCTGAGTATTTAAAACTATCTACCGCATCTGGGTCGTTTTTATTTTACCGAAGAAAAACTGTGCCAAAATCAGCAGACCGGCGATCAGACATGCAAATGTTAGATAGTTGAAAACTGATGCTGTAAAACCGGTTAACAGCAATACGTAAGGATCGAGCAATACCGATTGCAAAAATCCTGCCGCCTCCCGCTTTTCTCTGACTGCAAGGGCGTATAACCCGATAGTTTGAATGGACAGATAAACCATTATATAAAGCTGCAGGCCCGGGCTTTGGCCCATTAATCCAATTTGCAAAATGGCCAGTGCACAAAAAAGCCGCAGATATTTCAGATAGTCGGCAGTCTCACGGGCGGCAAAAAGGGCAAATAACCGCTTTGCAAGAAAATTTGCGAACAGGGCGATGAGCAATAGCGCGAAACCGGCGGCAGCATGGAGAAAATACGCCGCAATGGGTGCAACTATAGTCCCGGCCAGCTGGATGGTTTGCAGCAAAAGCCTGCTTTTTTCCCGCCGCCAGATCAAAGGTGCCAGCAATTTCGCTATCGGATCGAGCAGATTTCTTTCAACCCGTGAAAACCGGGCTCCCTGGCCCGAAAATACAGCTTTTTCCTGGGCAAGAGCTATGGTGTGCGCTCCCGACTGGACCGCAATATCACCATCGGAAAGCAGCTTGTCGCCAATCATGATGCGCCGATATTGTTGCTGTACGGCGCTGCGCAAGGCCGCCGATTCCATGCTCCAGTCGCCGGGAAGGCTGGCCAAAGCCAGAAGATCGCGGCCTTTGAGCTTGGCCAGACCCGCCCAGTGATGATTGATATCGATACGCTCGAATCCAGCAAGCTGGCCCGTATCCTGCCCCGCACTGAAAACCCCAAAATTGGGGATATCCGCATTCCACACCGACGCAACGACATCCGCATGGGCATATAGTCCGTCCGCAATGACCAGTACGTCGTCTTCAGCCGCGACATGCGATGCAATTTCGGATATCCCCCGTACCAGTACGAAATCCGCTCCCGCTTTTTCGGTATATTCCTGAAGACGCATGACCTGTCCGGCCACCACCTGCACGAATGCGATGATTTTTTGTGCACCCGCATCAATAGCGAGGCGGATCTGATAGTGGGCAAGCGTACCATCCGCAATTGGCAACAGAGCCCGCGGCTGATAAATGGCGTAGTCACATGTCTCGCAAATACTGATGAGTGCAATTCGCACCATATTCTCCCATTACAATCGAGAATATGATTAACGGAGCGGATCATGCTGTGCAAAGCCAATCGCGGTCATGGCGGCAGATTTTCGTAAAGCTCTACGCTTCGTCTGTAAAGGCCAGCTCGTCGATGGCACGCGTCAGCTTGCGCAATATGGCCGGATCGCCCGGGGCGCTGTCGACCGCCTCGTCCGCCAGTTCGATAAGTCTGTGCATACCGAATGTAGCTGCCAGACCTTTGAGGCGCAGCGCCGAAAAGTGCCAATTCGCATCGCACCGCGATCGCTGGAGCAGGTCGATCTGTTTGGAAGCGCTGGCAACGAAAGCCTCGCGCAATTCCATCATCAGTATAGGATCGTCCCCCACCACCGCTGCAAGATTAGCATTTAATGCACCATGTTCAAAAGCCATGACAAGCGGGTTAGCACGTCTTAGGTTAAGTTTGGGTTTCTAAAAACGCAAACTATGGTAAATAAGCGCTATGAACGGGATCAGGAAAATTATCGGGCTGGGGCGGGATAATGCGCCAGATGAGGAATTAGGTGCGGACAGCACGGATGTAGAGGCATTGGAAGCCACTTACCCCGATATCGAAATCGACGGCGAACATGTTGCGCGAACCGATTATCCTGCCGGTGAGGACGACTGGGAGGCGGAAATCGAAACGCCCAAAATATCGCGAGGGGGGGCAATCGCCAAATTCGTCCTGATCGCCATCGCGCTGTTATGGACAGGCGTTCTGGTCTGGTCGAAAATACCTGCATTTTCATCCACGCTTTCGCCCGAGCAGGCGATAGAATGGTTCGTGCAATGGTCGATACCGGTTTTGCTATTGGCTATGGTTTATATGCTGCTGATGCGAAACGGCATCCGCGAAGCCGCCATATTTGCGGATGTCTCCGCATGTTTGCGCACGGAAAGCGCGCTACTGGAAAAACGGCTTCACCATATCAACAACGAATTGTCGATCGCCAGGGAATTCCTGGCCAATCAGAGTCTCGAGCTCGAATCGATCGGGCGCACGTCGACCAACCGGTTGGCCAGCCATGCTGAAAATATCCAGAGCATGATCGCTGAAAGCGACAGGAAAATGCAGGATATCGGTAATGTATCCGACAATGCGGTCGTCAATATCGAAAAATTGCGCAACCAGATGCCAGTTATTTCCAATTCCGCGAAAGACGTCACCAACCAGATCGCCAATGCCGGCCGTACCGCCCAGACGCAGATTCAGGAAATGGTCGAAGGTTTCAAGCGCGTCAACGAGTTCGGCCAGGCCTGCGACGTACAGATTGCTTTACTTAAAGATCGCGCCGACCAGGCCATAACCGAATTGTCGACGTCCATGGAAACAATGTCGCAATCGGTTGATGCGAGATTGCTGTATATCTCTCAGGAATCTGCGCATGTTTTCGCCCGGATGGATGACGAGAGCGGCAAGCTCGGCAACAAGCTATCATCGGCCATGCACGAAATTTCTGCCGAACAGGCGACAAGCGCGCACAGCGTTGCCGGTCAGCTGGAGAATTACGAAGCCAGTCTGATTCGCCTTGCCGAAGTGCGCCGCACCGAAGACGAAAGCCTTGCCGAGATGCTCACCGCAATGCAGCAACTGCTCGACCAATGCGAAGAACGGGTGGCACAAATCGACAGTGAGGGTAGCGACAGTATCGCCAGACTTGCTTTCGCAATATCCGCGCTCAATGGCAATCTGAACGAGGTCGTCGGCAAGCTCGATCAGTCGAAAAACGGGGCGGATGAACTGAAGGACGGCGCGGACCGGCTGATGCTGTCGTTGGAGAGCAATGCACGCGAGATCGACGAAACGCTTCCCAATGCGCTCGCACGGCTTGATGTCCGTACGATGGAAAGTTTGGAAAATCTTTCGAATATTCGCGGAGAACTGGATGGCGCGGACACGTTGAGCGAGGGCTTCGCCGGAAAATTGGATTCGGCAAATATGGCGCTGCAACAGCAATCCGATACACTGGCCAGTCTTAGCGGCTATGATGATGTGTGGTCACGGCAAGCCGCCGATATCGATGCACTGATTGGTTCGATCAGAACGGTACGCGAAGAAAGCGAACAATTGGTCGCGGATGCTGACGACACGCTTACGGCTTCGCTCAACAACGTAAAATTGGTCGCGACCGAAGCGTCATTGGCCGCACGCGCGGCGCTGGAGAACAGCATAGACGATGCGGCGCGGCAACTGGGCAGCAAAAGCGAGGAAGCGCTCGAGAAAATCCTGCGCAACAAAACCGCGGAACTTGTCGGGAAACTGGAAAGCTCGGTCAATCAGGCGATCGGTGCAACGCACGAGGCAACGGTCCACCTGAAGGACCAGCTGGTAAAGGTCGATCTGCTCGCGGCCAATCTGGAACAGCGCGTGAGTGAAGCGCGCGAGCGCGCCGAGACGAAGACCGATGAGGATTTCGCAAGGCGCGTTGCCCTGCTTACAGAATCGCTCAACTCCACGGCAATCGACGTTACGAAGATTTTTTCGAATGAAGTTACCGATACCGCCTGGGCTTCGTACCTGCGCGGAGATCGCGGCGTGTTTACGCGCCGCGCGGTCAAATTGCTCGATGCCGGCGAGGTGCGCGAAATATCGCAGCATTATCAGGACGACATGGAGTTTCGCGAACATGTGAACCGCTACATTCACGATTTCGAAGCGATGCTGCGCGATCTGTTATCGACGCGCGATGGAGGAGTTGTGGGCGTCACCCTGCTCTCGTCGGACATGGGCAAGCTCTATGTCGCCCTGGCACAGGCTATCGAACGCCTGCGCGACTAGTCATCTGGCATCTTAGCTTCTGCCGGAATTTGCGAAAAAATTGACATCTTCGGTCGCGATCCAGCCATAAATATAGTTGGCGTAGAAAATTCCGAATGCGATCGCCGCCAACAAGGTCGTGCGCAAAATCACCGCGAGCGGACGAAAGTTGCCGGGGGCGCTGTCCGCCATACCCTGCACTTTGTCGATCCCGAGTTCGTCATGTGTTTTTACGCCGAAAGGCAACACCACGAACGCCGATATCACCCAGAATAACAGATATATGGCGACCATCGACGTCCATGCCATCGGTTATGCCTCCACGATCAGGACATGCACGAGCGGTTTCTTACCCGTCCAGCGAGACGCACATTGCCGTACGGCAATCCGCACCGCCTCGCGCGCTTTTGCGATATCATGAACGGGGCCCTTGTTCTTCTTGCGCACCGCCGCGACCGCATCGTCACTTGCTTCGTCACAAAATGCCGCCATGTCCTCGTCCAGCGGCAAGCCGACCGCTGCGACTACAGGACTCCCCGCCATCAAACCCTTGCTATCCAGCGCCAGCGCAACGCTGACTTGTCCATTGATGGAAAGCTTCCGGCGCTCGTTTATCGAACTGCCATCGGCGGGCAGTATGACATCCCCGTCGAGTATCAGGCGACCGGCAAATTCATTCCCGATCTTGCCAGGCTTGCCGGGTGCGAGCCGGATCATGTCGCCATTTTTCTGGACCACAGCCTTCTTGATTCCACACTGCAACGCAAACCGGGCCTGTTCTTTCATATGCCGCATCTCGCCATGAACGGGCAAGATAATGTCGGGACGAATCCATTTGTACATTTCTGCCAGCTCGGGTTGACCGGGATGGCCGGACACGTGAATGTCAGCCTGCCTATCGGTAACCATGATGACGTCTTTTTCGGCCAGCTGGTTCTGGATTGTGCCGATGGCCAATTCGTTGCCCGGAATTTGTTTCGAGGAGAACAGAACGGTATCGCCCGCCTCGACTTTGATCGGGTGCGAATCTCCCGCGATCCGGGCAAGCGCGGCCCGCGCTTCACCTTGCCCACCGGTCGCGATAATCATCACTTTGTCACGCGGCAGCTTCATCGCTTCGTTAAAATCGACCGTGTCGGGGAAATCCTGCAAATATCCGTGCTCTTGCGAATTTTCGATAATGCGATGCAGCGATCGGCCCGCCACGCACAATTTGCGGCCGGTTTTCTTTGCGACTTCGCCAAGTGTGGACATACGGGCGACATTGGACGCGAATGTCGTAATGATGACTCTTTTCTTCTGTTTGGCGACCTCTGCAATCAGATTGTCGCGCACATCGCCTTCCGATCCCGACGCTTTCGGATTGAAGACATTGGTGGAATCGCACACGAGCGCCAATATTCCCTCGTCGCCGATCCTGGTGAGTTCTTCGGGCGTGGACGGGATGCCGACAATCGGTTCGTCGTCCAGTTTCCAGTCCCCGGTATGAAAAATTCGGCCATAAGGCGTGTCGATCAGCATGGCATTGCCTTCGGCAATCGAATGCGAGAGCGGCACATAGCGAAACCCGAACGGTCCCAGGTCGAAGGAACCTTCATTTTCGATAATGTTGAGCGTGATCTTGTTCGACAGGCCCGCTTCGTCGAGTTTGCGCTTGATAAGGCCCGCAGTAAACGGTGTTGCAAACAGCGGAACGCCCAGGTCGGCGGCAAGATAAGGCAGCGCGCCGATATGGTCCTCATGCCCGTGCGTGAGCACGATCCCGAGCAAATCCTTGCGTCGCTCCTCGATAAACTGCAGGTCGGGGAAAATCAGGTCCACCCCGGGATAACCCGGATCCGAAAATGTCATGCCCAAATCGACCATGACCCATTTTCCATCGCATCCGTACAGATTGGCATTCATGCCTATTTCGCCCGACCCACCCAGGGCCAGGAATAAAAGCTCGTTCTTCGGCTTCATGTAATTATTTTCCAATTCTCTTGTACAAAATATTAAGGCCTTTCAGCGTCAAATCGGACGCGACCTCGTCAAAAATTTCGGTGGGGCCATCGAACAGGGGCGCCAGTCCGCCGGTGGCTATAATTTTTACCGGGCGCCCGATTTCTTTTTCCAGTCGCCGGGTCATACCTTCAATCATCGACACATAGCCCCAGAACACACCGCTATGCATGGCCTGTTCGGTCGTCTTGCCAATGACAGTATCGCCTTCCTGCGGTCCGGTAATGACGATCCGCGGCAATTTGGCTGCCGCCGCGATAAGTGCATCCAATGACAAATTTATGCCCGGCGCGATCACGCCGCCCTGGTAGCTGCCGTTGAAATCGACGATATCGAACGTCGTCGCCGTGCCGAAATCGATTATGATAAGGTCGCTCTTCCAGACGTCATGCGCTGCAATGGCGTTGACGATACGGTCCGCACCGACCGCGTCGGGGTCGGGCAGATCGATCTTAATGCCATATTCCACCGGCGGCTCGCCGGTAATGAGCGGCTCGGTATGACAATATTTGCGCGTGAAGGACGCCAGATTGCGCATGACGCCCGGAACGACGCTGGCCATGATAACCGCATCGACATCCTTGAAAGACAGTTTGTTGAGCTGCAACAGCTGGTTCAGCCATACCGCATATTCGTCGCTGGTGCGTTTTGTATCCGTCGCGATGCGCCAGCGAAAGCGAATATCGTCACCCGCTATCAAAGCAAAAACTATATTGGTATTGCCGACGTCAATCGCGAGCAGCATCGTTCATCTTTCTATATCACGGATAAGCTCGACATCGCCGGCATGAATGACATGCATCGTGCCGTCGCCAGTCAACAGTCTCAGCGACCCGTCTTGCGACAATCCTGCAAACTTTCCGGACAGACGGTCGTTTGCGTTTTGCGAAACCTGAATGTCCGTCCCTGTTTTATGGGCATTCGTGCACCATTTATCAAGGAGCGATGACAAGGGGAGTGTACGCCAATCATGGCATTGCACAGCAAAATTTGCGGCCAGTTCCTCCACTAGCATGTCGGCGGTCAAACCGGATGAAACACACTCGGCTTGCAGGCAGGTAAGTTTGCGGCCCTCAATCTCCGGTGCGCTGGCAATATTGATGCCTATTCCGACAATGACCGCATCCTCGACCCGTTCCAGCAACATTCCGCAAATTTTGCGGTTTCTTACCAGAATGTCATTCGGCCATTTCAGTTCGGTCGGGTATTCAGGAATATGCTCTGCAATAGTTCGGTGCGCAGCCAGTCCGGCGACGAACGCTAATGTAGAGGCGGGTGGATCGCCGTTCTGCAAGCGCACCAGCGTGCTGGCAAAGAGATTGCCGGTCGCACTTTCCCATGCGCGCCCGAGCCGCCCCCTTCCCGCACTCTGGCGGACGGCGCGGATCCAGAGGCCTTCCTGCGCGCCCGTTCGGGCGCGTGCAATCATATCCGCATTGGTGGAGGCGGTTTCGGCGACGGTTTCGATACAGAGTTTCAGGGCTTAAAAAGCCCAGAACAAAGCGGCAGCGGCACGGTCCGCGATGGACTGCAAGGGGATGAGCAGCAGGTAGCCGAGCGGCGAGACGAACAGTGCACAAGTCGCGATCAATATGCCATGCGTGCGATTGCCGCTTTTCACCACCACATGTGCAGGCTCGTCGAAATATATCACCTTGATGACTTTCAGGTAATAGAAAGCCCCGATAACTGAAGCGGCAATGCCGATCGCGGCCAAAGGCATCAGATTTGCCTGTACCGCGGCATCAAAGACCAGAAACTTGCCCCAAAATCCCAATAGTGGCGGGATGCCGGCCAGCGAAAACATGAACATGGCCATCGCGGCTGACAAGCCTTTGCGCGATTTCGACAGGCCGGCCAGCGAAGCTATTTGCTCGACCTGATTGCCTTGGACGTCGCGCATGTCAAGCACCGCGATAAAGCTGCCCAGCGTCATGGCGAGATAGACGATCAGATAGATCAGCATGCCCGCCGCACCGGCCTCGTTCGCGGCGGCAAGGCCGATAAGAATGAAACCAACATTGTTGATTGAGCTGTATGCAAGCAGCCGCTTGATGTTTGTCTGGCCGATCGCCCCGATTGCTCCAACGATGATGGACGCCAGCGCGACAAAGATCACGATCTGCTGCCATGCGACGACTTGGCTGCCGAAAGCTTCGATGGCAACGCGCATGGTCAGCGCGATTGCCGCCACTTTGGGGGCCGTCGCAAAAAACGTGGTGACAGGCGTCGGTGCGCCTTCATAAACATCGGGGGTCCACATATGGAAGGGAACCGCGCTGATCTTAAAGCAGAGCCCTGCCAGCACGAAAATGAGACCGAACAATGCGCCGTTGCTTATCCCCGCGCTCATCGCGTCGTTGATGCCATTGAAGCTGGTCGTGCCGGTAAATCCGTAAAGCAAAGACATGCCGAACAGCAATATGCCGCTGGCCAGTGCGCCGAGTACGAAATATTTCAAACCCGCCTCGGCAGAGCGTTCGTCATTGCGCAGGAAACTGGCGAGAACATAGGCGGCAAGGCTGTTGAGTTCGAGACCGATATACAGCGTCAGCAGGTCTACCGCAGACACCATCATGCCCATGCCGATCGCCGCGAAAACAATCAGCACCGGATATTCGGGCCGCATGATATTCGACGTCGTGCTGTTACCTGAGCCCGCCATTAAACCATTAAAGAAGCGCGGGGCCACCGTGATCGAGACGATTGCGGCGAAATAGATCATCAGCTTGGTCAGCGAACCAAAGCTGTCGACCCGGTACTGGCCGAAAAATGCATCGGCACCCTCGGCAAAGGACGGGTTGGCCAAAAAGCCGATCACGACCGCAGCAGAAGTAAAGAGCGCGGTGACCGCCAATATACTGACGAGCCGCGCGGATTTTACCCCGCCCCATGCGCCGATGAGCAACAGAATCAATCCGCTGATGCTCAGTATGGCTTCGGGCGCGACCAGCGCGAGGGAATTACCGATGGACATTAATGCGCTCCCCCGGCAACAGTTTCTGTGGCCATCGCGCCTTTTGCAGGCACGGCGCCCATTTCGATCTGGGCATCGCCCTGCGGCTTGGCCCGCGCGATGCGCGCTTCCAGAGTGGAAATATCCTGTCGCATGGGCGCCAGAAAGCTTTCCGGATATACTCCCATCCACAATACGACTGCGGCTATCGGGGCCAGCAACACCATTTCGCGCATGCTGAGATCGGGCATGGCTTTGACATCGTCATGCACCAGTTCGCCATAGGCGATACGGCGGTAGAGATAGAGCATGTAGCCCGCGCCCAGAATGATGCCGGTAGTGCAAACCAGCGCCACCCAGCTCGACACTTCGTAAATTCCCAGAAGGGAGAGGAATTCGCCGACAAAACCGCTGGTCCCGGGCAAGCCGATCGAGGCCATGGTAAACAGCAAAAACAGGATCGCATATTTGGGCATATTGATCGAAAGGCCGCCATAGCGGTCGATTTCGCGCGTATGCAGACGGTCGTAAATCACGCCGACGCACAGGAACAGCGCGCCAGAGACGAGCCCGTGACTGAGCATCACGATCATCGCGCCTTCCAGGCCCTGTTTGTTGAACGCGAACAGCCCGACCGTAACGATCGCCATATGCGCGACCGACGAATAGGCGATCAGTTTTTTCATGTCATGCTGCACCAGCGCGACCAGTGAAGTATAGATCACGGCCACCATCGACAGTCCGAATATCAGCCAAACAAATTGCGCCGAGGCTTCGGGAAACATCGGCAGCGAGAAACGGATCAGTCCATATCCGCCAAGTTTCAGCAGCACACCAGCCAGAATGACCGAGCCTGCGGTCGGAGCCTGGACGTGCGCGTCGGGCAGCCACGTATGCACCGGCCACATCGGCATTTTCACCGCGAAACTGGCAAAGAAAGCGAGCCACAGCCAGGTCTGCGCCTGGGGTGCGAAATCATAGTTCATCAGCGTCGGGATGTCGGTGGTGTCCGCAACATTGGTCATCCACAACATCGCGATCAGCATCAGCACCGATCCGAGCAGCGTGTAGAGGAAAAATTTGTACGAGGCGTAAATCCGCTCGGACCCGCCCCAGATACCGATAATCAGGTACATGGGGATCAGGCCCGCTTCGAAAAATATATAGAACAGGAATATGTCCTGCGCCGAAAATACGCCGATCATCAGCGTTTCCATGAACAGGAAGGCCGCCATATATTCGCCCACACGCGTCTTGATCGATTCCCAGCTGGCGCCGATGCAGATCGGCATCAGAAACACCGACAGCATGATGAGCATTAGAGCGATGCCATCAATGCCGAGCGCCCATTTGAACTTGCCGAATATTGCCGCACTTTCGGCAAACTGCCACTGCGCACCGCCGATATCGTAACTGGCCCACAAGATGATGCCGAGAACAAGATTGGCCAGCGTGGCGACCAGCGCCGTCCAGCGCGCACTATTGGCGGAGAGGAACAGGCATGCCGCCGCCCCGATCATCGGAACCGCGAGCATAAGCGACAGGATGGGAAAGCCAAGAGCGTTCATATTATTTTTGCACCATTACCCAGCTGATCGCCGCGACGAGGCCCAGCAACATGACCAATGCGTAGCTATAGAGATATCCCGACTGCACCCTGCCCGCCATTCTGCTTCCGTAACCGACGAGCGTTGCCGCGCCGTCGGGCCCGAAACGGTTGATGGTTTTCTCGTCGCCGCGTTTCCAGAACAGGCGGCCCAGCCAGAATGCGGGTCGGATGAAGATGAGGTTATAAAGCTCGTCGAAATACCATTTGTTGAGCAGAAAGGTGTAAAGCCCGCGGAACTGGCTGGCCAAAGCCTGCGGACGCCCTTGGCCGCGCATGTACATGAAGAATGCGACGGCAAGACCGGTCAGCATGGCGATGGTCGAGGAGAGTTTGACCAAAAGCGGCACTTCGTGGATTTTTTCCATGAGCTCGGCGTTGAACGCGATGCTGGATCGCCAGAATTCAGCGCCCTCGACAGGTTCGATAAACTGCCCGTGAAATGCAAATCCGGCAAAAACCGCACCCAGTGACAATATGCCCAGCGGCACCAGCATACTGACCGGACTTTCATGCGGGTGATAGCCGCCCGTGCCGGTCGCAAGATCGTCCTTGCCCGCAGAATGCGGTGCAGGTTCATGGCCCGCATCTTCGTCGGAAGGGTGATCGTGCAACGTATGCCGGATATGTTCGGACTGCACCCAGCGCGGCTTGCCCCAGAAGGTGAGGAACATCAGGCGCCAGCTGTAGAAACTCGTCAGCAGCGCTGCTGCTACACCGACGAAATAGGCGATGCCGCCCATTTCGGTGCCGCTGGCATAGGCCGCCTCGATAATCGCGTCCTTGGAGAAAAAGCCCGCAAAGCCCAGAGCCGGAATGGAGCCGATATGAATAATGCCGACACCAGTAATGGCCAGAGTGCCCGCCAACATTGCCCAGAATGTGAAGGGGATTTCCTTTCGCAAACCGCCATAATAGCGCATATCCTGTTCATGATGCATGGCGTGGATAACCGAACCCGCGCCCAGAAACAGCAAAGCCTTGAAAAACGCGTGGGTGAAAAGGTGGAACATCGCCGCGCCATAAGCGCCGACACCGGCGGCGAAGAACATATAGCCCAGCTGCGAACAAGTCGAATAGGCGATGACGCGTTTGATATCAGTCTGGACAAGGCCGACAGTGGCCGCGAACAATGCGGTTGCCGCGCCGATAAACGTCACGACCGCCAAAGCAATCGGACTGGTTTCGAACATCGGCGAAAGGCGGCAGACCATGAATACGCCCGCGGTCACCATGGTCGCCGCGTGGATCAGTGCCGACACGGGCGTTGGGCCCTCCATTGCATCGGGAAGCCATGTGTGCAGCCCCAGCTGCGCCGATTTGCCCATCGCGCCAATGAACAGCAGCAGGCACAGCACCGTCATCGTGTCGAGCCGCATGCCCAGAAAACCGATGCTCGTGCCGACCATGGCAGGGGCGGCGGCGAGAATTTCAGGAATCGATACGGTGCCGAACACCAGAAACGTGCCGAAAATGCCAAGCATGAAACCCAGATCGCCGACCCGGTTGACGACGAACGCCTTGATCGCCGCGGCATTGGCGCTGGGTTTCTTGAACCAGAAGCCGATCAACAGATAGGACGCAAGCCCCACGCCTTCCCAGCCAAAGAACATCTGCACGAGATTGTCGGCGGTCACCAGCATGAGCATGGCGAAGGTAAAGAGCGAAAGATAGGCAAAGAAACGCGGCTGATCGGGATCTTCATCCATATAGCCCCAGCTGTACAAATGTACGAGGGCGGACACCGTGGTCACCACGACCAGCATCACAGCGGTCAGCGTATCAACACTTAGAGCCCAGTTGAAATCGAGATCGCCCGACCGCACCCAGTCGAGTACCGGCACAACGTAGGGCTGCGTCTCGCCACCCAGAAAACCGAGGAATATCGGCCAGCTGAGCGCGCATGACACGAACAAAGCCCCCGTGGTCAGGACTTTGGCCGGAATATTGCCGATCGCGCGATTGCCCAGACCAGCGATTATCGCCGCCAGAAGGGGCAGGAATACGATAAATTTTATCTCCACGCCCGTTTATCCCTTCATCCGGTTGACATCGTCAACCGCAATCGTGCCGCGTCCGCGGAAATAGATCACCAATATGGCCAGCCCGATCGCAGCCTCTCCCGCCGCAACGGTCAGTACGAACATTGCAAACACCTGCCCCACCAGATCGCCCAGAAACGCGCTGAACGCGACCAGATTGATATTGACCGCCAGAAGGATCAGCTCGATCGCCATCAGGATAATGATGACATTCTTGCGATTGAGGAAAATGCCCAGCACGCCCAGCACAAACAGGATGGAGCTGACGACCAGATAATGTTCGATACCGATCATAGCTCGACTCCCTTGCCGATTTCAGGCTGCGTATTGCGGGTCGCGTCCTCGGAGCGACGGGCGACCTGATCCGCGACATTTTGCGGACGCACGCCGGAACGCTTGCGATTGGTGAGCACGATCGCACCGATCATCGCGACCAAGAGGATGATGCCCGCGGTTTCGAACAGGAATATATATTTGGTGTAGAGCAACTCGCCGACAGCCTGGATATTGCTGGCATCGGCTCTGGCGGGATTGAGCGGCGTTTGCGACAGTTCGATCCTGCCGGCCTGATAAGCGCCGATGCCGAATATCAATTCGGCCAGAAACACCACCGCCAGCAATATGCCGAGCGGCACGTTTTTGACAAAACCCGCACGCAATTCGGCAAAATCGATGTCGAGCATCATCACGACAAACAGGAACAAAACCGCGACCGCGCCCACATAGACGATGACCAACAGCATGGCGATAAACTCCGCCCCCACCAGCACCATCAGCCCGGCCGCGTTGAAAAACGCCAGGATTAGCCACATTACCGAATGCACGGGGTTGCGCGCGAAAATCGTGAACGCACCGCTCGCGATCACGAGCGATGCAAACAGATAGAATGTGAAAACCTGTATCACTGTATTTTCATGCCCCAATAGGATTCGTCACGCGCATTACCGGTAAGGTGCGTCCGCTTCAAGGTTTGCCGCAATGGCCCGCTCCCACTTATCCCCGTTCGCGAGCAGTTTTGCCTTGTCGTACAACAATTCCTCTCGGGTTTCAGTGGCATATTCGAAATTCGGTCCCTCGACCACGGCATCGACCGGACAGGCTTCCTGACAGAAACCGCAAAAGATGCACTTGGTCATGTCGATATCGTAGCGCGTGGTGCGGCGGCTGCCATCCTCGCGCGGCTCGCTCTCGATGGTGATCGCCTGCGCCGGACATACGGCCTCGCACAATTTGCACGCGATACAGCGCTCCTCGCCATTAGGATAACGCCTGAGCACATGCTCGCCGCGAAAGCGCGGGGAAAGCGGGTTTTTCTCATATGGATAGTTGATCGTCACTTTGGGTTTGAAAAAATATTTCAACGTAAGCGCATGTGCCTTGAGAAATTCCCAAAGGGTGAAAGCTTTAATATATTGCAGCATCAACCGTACCTCGTCAGCATAAGATAACCGCTCACCAGAACGACAAACAGCAGCGAAATCGGCAGGAATATTTTCCAGCCCAGACGCATCAGTTGATCGTAGCGGTAGCGCGGAACGGTCGCCTTGACCCAGCTGAAGACGAAGAAGAAAAAGAATATCTTCGCAAACAGCCATATAATGCCAGGAATATCGAACCACGGGATCAGATCGATATTCAGTGGCGGCAGCCAGCCACCCCAGAACAGGATCGCGTTGAGCGCGCACATCAGCAGCACGTTGGCATATTCACCGAGCCAGAACAGCGCGAAACTCATCGAACTATATTCGGTCTGGTAGCCGGCGACGAGCTCGCTTTCGGCCTCGGTTAGGTCGAATGGCGCGCGGGCAGTTTCGGCCATTGAGGAGATCAGGAACATTACCGCCATCGGGAACAGCAGCAGGTTGAAGCCGAACGCGTTGACAATGCCAAACCCGTGGCCGACCTGCGCCTCGATAATGCCATTCATGTTGAATGTCCCGGCCCACAACACGACGCAGATCAGGATGAAACCAATCGAAACTTCATAGGAAATCATCTGCGCGGCGGCGCGCATGGCGGAAAAAAACGGATATTTGGAATTGGATGCCCAACCCGAAATTACCACGCCATATACGCCCAGCGAACTGATCGCGAGAATGTAGAGCAGACCGACATTGATATTGGACAACACCGCCGTTTCGCTGAACGGAATGACCGCCCAGGCCAGCAAGGCGACCGTAAAAGTAATGATCGGCGCGATCAGGAACAGGCCTTTGTTCGAACCCGACGGAATGATCGTTTCCTGCAGAAATACTTTCAGTCCATCGGCAAAACTTTGCAGCAAGCCAAAGGGTCCGACCACATTGGGCCCCTTGCGAAGCGCGATCGCGGCCCAGATCTTGCGGTCGACATAAATAATCATCGCGACGGCGAGCATAAGCGGCAAGGCGATCAGCAATATTCCGCTGATCGTCGCGACAAACCACGCCCATTCATAGCTCATGCCAAACGACTGAAAGAAATCGGTCATTCTGCGGCCTCCAGCATTTCATCTCCATGAAGCAGTTCGGCCGAGCATCGCTGCATCGTGGCGCTGGCCCTTGCAATCGCATTCGTCAGGTAGAAATCCTTGATCGGATATGTAAGCGTGCCCTCGGGCGAGCCCGCCAGTTTCGGCGGCGCCCATGCGAAATGCGCGAGGCCTTCCTCGCCCAGCGCAGGCAAAGCCGCGACCATCGCCGCGTGGCAGGCATCGAAGCTGTCGAACGGCAGCGTATGGCCCAGCACATCGGACAGCGCGCGCAGGATCGACCAATCCTCGCGCGCATCGCCCGGTGCGAAGACCGCCTTGTTGGAAAACTGGACACGTCCTTCGAGATTAACATAAGTACCATTCTTTTCGGGATAGGCCGCCCCGGGAAGAATAACATCGGCCGCATGCGCGCCGACATCGCCGTGATGACCGATAAACACTTTGAAACTGCCTTCGAACCGGCTGTAGTCGACTTCATCGGCGCCCAAGGCGAACAACAGCTTCGGCCTGGCATCGACAATATCTGCCAGTCCCCGCTCTTGCGCATAGCCGAGCATCAGCCCGCCCATGCGCGCGGCAGAAAGATGCAGCACGTTGAAACCGTTCCAGCCGTCCTTGATCATGCCAAACTTATCCGCGAGTTTCAGCGCCGCGCCGTGGACGCCGTTAACAGCCAATGCACCACCGCCCACAATTATTGCGGGCTTGTTGGCGGCTTTCATCACATCGGACAGCGCCTTTGGCAGCTTGCCCAAAACCTTGGCATCTTCGCTCAGCCATTCAACCTTGTACGTCAGGTCAGTTTGCGGGCCGATCGCAAACACCTTGGCACCGCGCTTGATCGCCTTGCGTATGCGCGTGTTGACCAAGGATGCTTCCCAGCGCAAATTGGTACCGATAAGCAGGATCGCGTCCGCGTCCTCGATACCGTTTAGGGTGGTGTTGAAATTCACCGCGGCCAGATTACTGGTGTCATAGGCATGACCGGTCTGGCGGCCTTCGAGCATGCTCGATCCCATCGCGTTCAGCAGTTCGCGCGCGGCAAACATGGTTTCGCAATCGAGCAGATCGCCGGCAATCGCCGCAACCGACTGGCCAGCTGTGCTGGCAATTTTAGCGATCGCCGTGAATGCTTCGTCCCAGCTCGCTTCGACCAGCTTGCCCGACTTGCGGATATAGGGCCGGTCGAGACGGCGGCGCATCAGGCCGTCGATCATGTGGCGGGTCTTGTCGGTCGCCCATTCCTCGTTCACATCGTCATTGATGCGCGGAAGGACACGCAGCACTTCACGGCCCACGCTATCGAACCGGATATTCGTGCCGACCGCGTCAGACACGTCGATGCCCAGCGTTTTCTTGAGTTCCCACGGACGCGCTTCGAACGCATAGGGTTTGGACGTTAGTGCGCCAACCGGGCAAAGATCGACGACATTGCCGCTCAGTTCGCTATGCACGGCGTGTTCCAGATAGCTTGTCACCTGCATATTCTCGCCGCGTCCGATCGCGCCGATTTCCTCGACGCCTGCGACTTCCTCGGCAAAACGGATGCAGCGTGTGCAATGGATGCAGCGCGTCATATTGGTCTTGACGATCGGACCCATATATTTCTCGGTCACCGCGCGCTTATTCTCTTCATAGCGCGATCCGCCGCGGCCATAGGCCATGGCCTGGTCCTGCAAATCGCACTCGCCGCCCTGATCGCAAATCGGGCAATCGAGCGGATGGTTGATCAGCAGAAACTCCATCACGCCCTCGCGCGCTTTCTTGACCATTTCGCTGTCGGTGCGGATTTCTTGGCCCTCGGTGGCGGGAAGCGCGCAGGATGCCTGCGGCTTTGGTGGTCCAGGTTTGACTTCGACGAGACACATGCGGCAATTGCCCGCTATGGACAACCGCTCATGATAGCAAAAACGCGGGATTTCCTTGCCCGCAAGCTCCGCCGCCTGCAATACGGTCGCGCCTTGAGGAACTTCGATTTCCACGCCATCTACGGTGACTTTTGGCATTATTTGCGTTCCTGCATATCCAAAGCCCGGGCTCGATGATAAACCGGCTCGGCAAATGCGCTAGCAAGAAGATCCTGTGTCAACTTTAATTCCACACCTTCTGTGAGGCAGGGTCCCAATGCCGACATAAGTTTCTTCGTCGCTTTGTTAGCTTCGCTAGTTCCAGATTTAGCTAAGACGAGATTGGCAGCATCAATTGGCTGAGCATTAACGACGCAGTCTCCAAACTGATAAAGCCCCAGCTGCATCGCGTCTCCGGTTGATTCTGTATCAACGACATCGTAACTAGCAAGTGACCAAGGATTGGCGTTTTTAAGATCGGCCGGTTGTATTTTCCGGAGCTCTTTTCTGGCAAGCGTTCGCGCAAGCGCAATGCGGAAAGCTCGAGGAGTAAATCGCAATTCAGCCGATCCAGGTGTAACGAACTGTTTGTCATCATCCATGCAAATGCTGAAATCACCTTCGTTACTGACAAGCAGCTTACTTTCTGCGGCAGAGCCGGGAAGTGCTCGCATAACCCGATCTGCAAATGGTCCTCGGCGTCCGGCAACACACTCGACTACAATTTCAACAATTTTGTCGGCATCCTCTGCTCCTGCGTTTTTACCTAAGCGACTGCCAGTCATTTGCGCTTGGGCAGACGTTGCGAAGATTGAAACAATGACAATTGACCCTATGAATAGTTTTTTCATTCCGCAGCCTCCATAATATGTTCGCCGCCATGATTTTCGCGGATGCGGCGCTCCATTTCAGGGCGGAAATGTTTGATGAGGCCCTGAATCGGCCAAGCCGCTGCATCGCCGAGTGCGCAGATGGTGTGGCCTTCGACCTGTTTCGTGACTTCGTACAGCGTATCGATATCCGCGATATCGGCATCGCCAGTGCGCATTTTTTCCATGACGCGCCACATCCAGCCCGTGCCTTCACGGCATGGCGTGCACTGGCCGCAGCTTTCGTGCTTGTAGAAATAGCTGATACGCGAAATTGCCTGGATGATATCGGTCGATTTATCCATCACGATCACCGCCGCCGTGCCGAGGCCGGAACCCACATCTTTCAGGCCGTCGAAATCCATCGGCGCGTCCATAATCTCTTTGGCGGGTACCAGCGGGACCGACGAACCGCCCGGAATGACCGCCAGCAGGTTATCCCAGCCCCCGGTAATGCCGCCGCAATGTCTTTCTATGAGGTCGCGGAACGGGATCGACATCGCTTCCTCGACCACGCACGGTTTTTCGACATGGCCGGAAATCTGGAATAGCTTGGTACCTTTGTTATTCTCGCGCCCGAAACTGGAAAACCACGCCGCGCCGCGCCGTAAAATCGTGGGCACGACGGCAATCGATTCGACATTATTAACCGTGGTCGGACAGCCATAAAGACCTGCTCCCGCAGGAAAGGGGGGTTTCAGGCGCGGCTGGCCTTTCTTACCTTCCAGGCTTTCGATCATCGCGGTTTCTTCACCGCAAATATAGGCGCCTGCGCCGCGGTGAACAAACACATCGAAATCATAACCGGATTTGGCAGCATTCTTGCCGATCAGGCCTGCATCATAAGCCTCGGCCACTGCCTTTTCTAGCGCGATCGCTTCAGCAATATATTCGCCCCGAATATAGATATAGGCGGCACGCGCGCGCATCGCGAAACCGGCGACCAAAGCGCCCTCGATCAGCTTGTGCGGATCGTTGCGCAGAATTTCGCGGTCCTTACAACTGCCCGGCTCGGATTCATCGGCATTGATGACGAGAAAGCTCGGCCGCGGATTGCCGTGCCTGTCTTTCGGCGCTTCTTTTGGCATAAACGACCATTTGAGGCCGGTGGGGAAACCCGCGCCGCCACGTCCGCGCAGCCCCGACGCCTTCATTTCCTCGATAATCGCGTCATTGCCTCGTGCGATCAGGCCTTTTGTATCGTCCCAGTCGCCGCGCTCCTGCGCCGCTTTCAAGCCGGACGACTGAAACCCGTAGACATTGGTAAAGATGCGATCTTTGTCTTGCAGAAAGTCAAAGCTCATACAGTGCCTCCACCGATGGTGAAATACAGGACGGCGGCAATGATGATGGCGCCGATAATGCCGATTGTCTTCAACATACCGGTCAGCACCTTGAACGCGATGACAATCAGGACGAGGCCGACAATGAGAGGAAGAATGGCTTCCATCACCATGCGCTCCGGTAATCATGGTTCGCATCGACCATCTGTTTGAGCGTGGTCGGCCCGCCTTCGGGCTCGCTGGTCTTGCGGCCGATTTGCGAGCCGGGCGTGACTGCCTTGCCGCCAGCCAGGTCTTCGAGAATTCGGGTGGTGATATCGTAATTCAGGTCTTCGAAATTTTCGTCGTTAATCTGGACCATTGGCGCATTGGCGCAATTGCCCATGCATTCGACCTCGGTCAGCGTGAACAGGCCGTCGGGCGTAGTCTTGCCCTTTACCATACCCTTGTTCCTGCAAGCCGCCATGACATCGTCCGACCCGCGGAGCATGCACGGCGTGGTGCCGCAGACCTGGACATGATATTTGCCGACGGGCACGAGGTTGTACATGGTATAGAAGCTCACGACTTCGTACGCGCGCATATAGGGCATATTGAGATAGGCCGCGACATATTCGATCACCGGTACAGGCAACCAGCCCTGCGTTTGCGTATCCGCCCCCACCTGCCGCTGGGCCAGATCGAGCAGCGGCATCACCGCGCTGCGCTGACGCCCCTCGGGATAGCGCGTGATATAGACTTTCGCAGCCTTGTCGTTATCGGAGGTAAAGGCAAAATTGCCCCAGCGTGCGCGAACTTCGGCCTCGTCGGGAATGTTGGGTGTATCAGCCATTAACCGATCTTTCTGTAAATTTTTCAAAGATCACCGGTCACACTCCCCGAACACAACGTCGATTGCGCCCAGAATTGCAGTAGCATCGGGCAACATATGACCTTTGCACATAAAGTCCATCGCCTGCAGGTGACTGAACGCGGTCGGACGAATTTTGCAGCGATAGGGCTTGTTGCTGCCGTCGCTGACCAGATAGACGCCAAACTCGCCTTTGGGGCTTTCGGTCGCAACATAGACTTCGCCAGCCGGGACATGGAAGCCTTCGGTATAAAGTTTGAAGTGGTGAATCAATGCTTCCATCGATTGCTTCATCTCGCCGCGTTTGGGCGGAACGATCTTGCGGTCGGAAGACGCGATCGGGCCTTCGGGCATGTTGTTGAGGCACTGGCGCATGATCCGCGCGCTCTGCCGCACTTCCTCGACCCGAACCATGAAGCGGTCATAGCAATCGCCCTTGGTGCCGACGGGAACGTCGAATTCCATGCGCTCATACACGTCATAAGGTTGCGACTTGCGCAGGTCCCATGCAATCCCGCTGCCGCGGATCATCGGGCCGGAAAAACCCCATTTGACTGCATCGTCCTTGCTCACCACGGCGATATCGACATTGCGCTGTTTGAAAATGCGGTTGCCGGTGACAAGGCTCATCGCATCCTCGAACAGTTTCGGAAAAGTGTCGAGCCAATCGGCCAGATCGGTCAGCAGTTTGAGTGGCACATCCTGATGCACGCCGCCCGGGCGGAAATATGCGCTGTGCATGCGCGCGCCCGATGCGCGTTCGAAGAAGTTGAGACAATCCTCTCGGATTTCGAATACCCACAGGTTCGGCGTCATCGCGCCCACATCCATGACATGCGCGCCGATATTCAACATATGGTTGCAGATGCGGGTCAGCTCGGCAAACAGCACGCGCAAATATTGCGCGCGGATCGGCACTTCGAGATCGAGCAGCTTCTCGATCGCCAACACGTAGCTATATTCCTGAGCCAGCGGGGAGCAATAATCGAGCCGGTCGAAATAGGGGAGCGCCTGCAGATAGGTTTTATACTCGATCAGCTTTTCGGTGCCGCGGTGGAGCAGGCCGATATGCGGATCGATCCGTTCGATAATCTCGCCGTCCAGCTCCATTACCATGCGCAGCACGCCGTGCGCGGCCGGATGTTGCGGCCCGAAATTGATCGTGTAATTCTGGATTTCAGTATCGCCCACCGTGGGATCTACGGCATCTTCTAGACCCAGTGTTTCTTCAAGATAATCGGCCATTACGATTTATCCCTCATCGGCTTTTTGGCAGCAGGTTTTTTGCGAGCAGAAGGCTTCGTACCCGGCTGGGCCGCGGACTTGCTGACCTTTGCCTTGGTGGTCTTTGGTTTGTTCGCACCGGCACCTTGCTTGGCATTCCCGCCTTTGGTCCGTTCGGGTGCAGGCGTTTTCGCGTTGCTGTCCTCTTGCGCCGGACTGCCGTCGGATTCGTGCTTCGCCGCCGCCTTGTCGGTTTTCTTGCCCGCGCCGGTTTCCGATGGGCTATCCGTAGTTTTGGGCTTGTCGACATGCGGCGGACCGCGATCGGCTTTCTCATCGCCGGGCAAGATGTAATCCGCACCCTCCCAGGGCGACATGAAATCGAAATTGCGAAAGTCCTGCGCCAGCTTGACCGGCTCATACACAACGCGCTTCTGTTCTTCGGAATAGCGCATTTCGACATAGCCGGTGAGCGGAAAATCCTTGCGGAAAGGATGCCCGCGAAAACCGTAGTCGGTCAGAATGCGGCGCAGATCGGGGTTGCCCGCGAACAGAACGCCGTACATGTCGTAGACTTCGCGTTCGAGCCATCCGGCCACCGGCCAGATATGCGTAACAGTCGGCACCGGTGTATCTTCGTCGGTGCTGACTTTTATGCGGATACGGTGGTTTTTGGTGAGGCTAAGCAGATGATAGCAAATCTCGAAACGCTCGGCGCGATCAGGATAATCTACGCCCGCAATTTCCACCAGTTGCTGGTAATCATGCTGGCTGCGCAGCAGTTCGAGCGCGTCGGCAATATCGGCGCGGTTTACGATAAGGCTGATTTCATCATAAGCTTCGAAACTATCAACAACCATAGTGCCGAGTGATTTGGAGAGCATTGCAATAACGCCGTCGTTGCTTGCGATTTTGGGAGCCGAATTTGCCATGTTACCGCTCGATCGTCCCTACCCGGCGGATTTTCCGCTGGAGCTGCATTACACCGTAAAGCAAGGCTTCTGCCGTGGGCGGGCATCCCGGCACGTAAATGTCCACCGGTACGATGCGGTCGCATCCGCGCACCACCGAATAGCTGTAATGGTAATAGCCGCCGCCATTGGCGCAGCTGCCCATCGAAATAACATATTTGGGCTCCGACATCTGATCGTAAACGCGGCGCAGAGCCGGGGCCATCTTGTTGCACAGCGTACCGGCCACGATCATCACATCGCTTTGCCGCGGGCTGGCGCGCGGGGCAACGCCAAACCGCTCCATATCGTAGCGCGGCATATTGACGTGGATCATCTCGACCGCGCAGCAGGCAAGTCCGAACGTCATCCACCACAGCGAGCCCGTGCGTGCCCATTGGAACAGGTCTTCGGTCGACGTGACGAGAAAACCCTTGTCATTGACCTCGGCATTCAGATCATTGAAAAACGCGTGATCGGGCGGCGTCTGGTCGACCGCGGCATTACCCGAACCCGGCTGCCTTAAGATTGCATTGCTGTCGGTCATGTTTACTCCCAATCCAGCGCGCCCATTTTCCAGGCATAGGCAAAACCGATAATCAGTTCGAGCAGGAACACCATCATCGTCGCCCATCCCGTCCAGCCGATTTCACCCAGCGAAACGGCCCATGGGAAAAGGAACGCGGCCTCCAGATCGAAGATGATGAAGAGGATGGCGACGAGGTAGAAACGCACATCGAACTGGCTACGCGAATCCTCAAAAGCCGGAAATCCGCATTCATATTCGGTAAGTTTGTTGACCGTCGGCTGATGCGTGCCGGTCAAGCGCGAGACGCCCATCGGCAAGAACACGAAGGCGGCGGAAAGGAACACCGCGATGCCGAGAAACAAAAGGATCGGCAGATATTGTGAAAGCTCGGTCAAAAACGGTTCCTACTTGCACCCACTAGAATCTGCGGGATAATGGCCTGCTTCTAAGCCTCTGCCTGCATGCAAGCAAGTGTTTGGGCAGTTTTTTTTAGAGCAAGTTCGATTGCATGAAATGCCACGCCCGGGGCGTCAGGCCTTCTTGCGTATCGCCGTGGCCACCAGCTTGTGTAGCTTGGAATGCATCACGTCGTTACCGGCAATCAGTTCCTGATTATTAATCGGCTGGTTGCCGCCGCGATAATCGGTGACGAAACCGCCCGCCTCACGCACCATCAGCACGCCTGCCGCAACATCCCATGGCTGCAAACCGCTTTCCCAGAACCCGTCATAACGCCCTGCTGCCAGCCAGGCCAGATCAAGCGAAGCCGCGCCATACCGCCTTATGCCCGCTACTTCGGGCCCTACTGTGTTGAAGATTTTCGTCCATTCGTCGAAATCGCCATGACCATTAAAAGGCGCGCCGGTCGCAATCAGCGCTTCGTCGAGATGGCGCCGGCCCGAGACACGCAGGCGGCGCTCGCCGACCCACGCACCGCGGTTGGTTTCTGCCCAGTAGCTTTCATCGGTAATCGGCTGGTATATCAATCCCGAGGTCACCTGGCTCCATCCGTCGCCACCCTCATTGGGTTCCTGTACAGCGATCGAGATCGCGAAATGCGGAATTCCGTGCAGGAAATTGGTGGTGCCGTCGAGCGGATCGATAATCCAGCGCGGCTTAGTCGGATCGCCTTTGATCATACCGCCCTCTTCCAGCACGAAACCCCAGTCGGGCCGCGCTTTCAACAGTTCGTCATACAGCGTGCGCTCCGACAGCCGGTCGGCCTTAGAGACGAAATCCGCGGGTCCCTTTTTGGAGACTTGCAAATGTTCTACTTCACCGAAATCCCTGCGCAAACGCTGACCGGCTTTGCGCGCGGCGCGTTCCATGATGGCGATCAGTCCGGAATGGGAGGGCATAATGTATCCTAGAGCCCGCAACGGGCATATATTTTATGATAACTGAGTCTATAAAACGCTCAGTCGGCCTTTTTGACATATTCCCGGGCATATACATCGACGATGATGCGCGTCCCGGCGGCAATATGCGGCGGCACCATCACGCGCACACCATTATCGAGCACGGCGGGTTTATAGCTGGAAGACGCCGTCTGGCCTTTTATCACGGCATCGGCCTCGACAATCTCGGCTTCGATCTGGTCGGGCAATTGTACGGAAATAGGTTTTTCGTCATACAGTTCGAGAGTCACGTCCATACCGTCCTGCAGAAACTCAACCGCCTCGCCGAGCAAATCGGCAGGCAGCAGGATCTGTTCGTAATTTTCTTTGTCCATGAAAGTCAGCATTTCGCCATCGGCGAACAGAAACTGGAATTCCTTGGTATCAAGATGGACTTTTTCAACGGTATCGGCACTGCGAAAGCGCACGTTGGTCTTGCGCCCGTCGATCAGGTTTTTCATCTCGACCTGCATATAGGCGCCGCCCTTGCCCGGCTGGGTGTGCTGGATCTTGGCCACTTTCCACAAACCGCCTTCATATTCCAGAATATTGCCCGGACGAATATCAACACCGCTAATTTTCATAAACTATCTCGCAAATTGAAAAGAGCCAAAACGGCGCGCAAGATTGCTGCGCCACACTTTGAATTTGGACGCGCTCTATAGCGCAAGACCCCAATTGGCAAGCGATAAGCCAGCCCGGCGCATTGCCCTTTACGAAGAGGCGTTGTCCGCTTTCACTTTTGCCTTCTGCACGCTATCGAATATCTCATGAAATTGCGCGACAGCGGCTGCCGGACCGTCCGCATGCTGCCATACTCCTGAAGATACAGCTAAGAAGTCTGCGCCTGCCTCGACCAGCGGGCGCGCATTCTGGTGAGTGATGCCGCCGATTGCGACAGACGGTATCTCGACAAATTGCGACCACCATTCCAGCAGGTCCGGCTCGGCGATATGGTCGGTATGTTTGGTTTTCGTAGGATAAAACGCGCCAAACGCCACGTAATCCGCGCCCGCCTCCCCCGCTTCCAATGCCAGGTGTCGGCTGTCATGACATGTCACGCCAATCTGGATGTCTTTGCCCAGACGTTCGCGGGCTTCCCGGACATCGCCGTCCCCCTGCCCCATATGCACCCCATCCGCGCCCAGTCTTGCCGCCAGCGCGGCATCGTCATTGACGATAAACGCGCATGCATGTTCGGCGCAGATAGCTTGCAACGGTTCCGCCAGCCGTGCCGCGGCATGCTGATCCACGCCCTTGACGCGGAACTGGAACGCCGCCACCGGTGCGGCCGAAAGCGCCGCACGGAGTTTTTCGCGAAAATCGCCGCCGACTTCGAGTGGGGAGATCAGGTATAATTGGCACAACAATGATTTCAGTTTCCTGTAATTACGCGCACTCGGCCTTATGCTTCCGCCGTCTTGGAGGAGCCTTGTTTCAGCGCCTTGTAAAACGCATTCACGTCATCCAGCCGGTGGGCAACGGATTTTGCCGAACGCATCTTGAACAAAGCTTTAGACAACAGGCTCCTTCAAGTCGATCACCACATTTGGATAAGCCAAGAGCGAAAGGCGCGGTATTTTGTCTTTCTTCAATATCTCGTCCGACCAGCTTTGGCGCGTGCCGACGACATTGTCGCGATCGATTTTGATCTCTATCGCGTTGCCAAGTCGCATAACAAGTTTATCTGCCGATAAAAGTACGGGGAATTTGCGCAAGGACATAAGAAACCTGATGAGCCATAATATCGATACCACCGTGAGGACGGAAACAAACAACGCAAGCCCTTTATGAAACAGGGACAGAAGAAAGTGCATCACGATCAATTCGATTGTCGATAATAACAGCATGAACCACATCATGGGCGCGACTGAACAATGATATTCGAACTTTTCCATATCTATACTTTCAGGTGCATATTAAGGTCGCCTTCTAGCTGAATTGTTTCTGTTTTTGCATCTGTTTCCGAAATGTAGTCGATGCCTGAAGAGGGTTTAGCTCACGGACGCCTCGTATATCGAAGCTATCGAGCTGTCCAACGCGGCATTGAAGTCATCCTCGTTCATGCCATGTTGCAGTTTTTCGAGCAACGCGCGCGAAAAACTGGCGATCATCGCTTCGTTTTTGGAAAGTTCGCTGCACGCCTCGGCGGTCGAATATCCACCCGACAGCGCGACTACACGCAATACGCTGGGGTGCGCGATCAAATCGCAATACAGATTGGCCTCGGCTGGAATCGTCAGCTTGAGCATCACCCGATCGCTCCCGTTCATCGCGTCGAGCGCTTTTTTGAGCTCGTAGTGCAAGATTGTGTCGCACTCGGCGCGTTCGGCGCTTTTGAGTGATATTTCGGGTTCGATGATCGGCATCAAACCATGGGCCAGTATCTGCTGTGCTACCGCAAATTGCTGTGCGACATTGTCGGCAATACCTTTGGCGTCAGCCCTGTTGATAACCGAACGCATCTTGGTGCCGAACATACCGCGCGCGACAGCACGTGCACACAACGCATCAAGCTGAGGCATCGGCTTCATCAGTTGCACACCGTTTTTTTCTTCTTCCAGTCCCTTGTCGACTTTCAGAAAGGGTACCACCCCCTTCGACCACAGATATTCCGGAACGGGTTTGGCATCAGCTGAGCCATCCATCGTCTTTTCGAACAGGATCGCCCCCAATATGCGGGTGCCATCGAATGCAGGCGAAGTCATGATCCGCACGCGCGCCTGATGGATCAGGGCGTACATTTCATCGTCGCCCGAATAGGTATCCTCGGAAATGCCGTAGCGCGCAAGCGCACCCGGCGTCGAGCCGCCGCTTTGGTCGAGAGCCGCGATAAAACCCTTGCCGTTAGCGATTTTTGTCATCATTTCCGGATTTAGCATATGGTCGTCCCTTTTGCGTGTTTCGGCACGCGCTTAAACATCGTTTTCACACAAATCAACGCTCAAACCCGTAGGGATTGGCGATTTTTTCTGTCTCTCGTTGTCATAATTTACTGGTTTACAGGGAAATAAATCAGTTTTGCAAAGCAGCGACCCCCGGCAAGGTCTTGCCTTCCATCCATTCCAGGAAAGCACCGCCAGCCGTAGATACAAAACTGAAATCTTCCGCCGCACCGGCATGGTTGAGTGCAGCTACTGTATCGCCGCCGCCCGCAACCGATACGAGCGAGCCTTCGCGTGTCAACGCAGCCGCAGTTTGCGCGAGCGCAACCGTCGCCCGGTCGAACGGTTCCATCTCGAATGCGCCGAGCGGCCCATTCCAGACCAATGTCTTGCAGGTCTTGAGCACGTCCGACAGCGCCTCGACCGCCGACATGCCGATGTCGAGGATCATCTCGTCGCTGGCAACTTCGTGCACATTGACCGTGCGATTGTCAGCATGCGCCGCAAATTCGCGGGCGACCACCACATCATACGGCAAATGGACGATGCAATTGGCGTTGTCCGCCGCTTCCAATATCGCATTGGCCGTATCGGTCAGATCATGCTCGCAAAGCGACTTGCCGACATCGACGCCGCGCGCCGCGAAAAATGTGTTGGCCATGCCGCCGCCGATAATCAGATGATCCACTTTTGTGACCAAATGGGTCAGCACATCCAGCTTGCTCGACACTTTGGCGCCCCCAACCACCGCGGCAACGGGATGTTCCGGATTGCCGAGCGCGATTTCGAGCGCTTTCAGCTCCGCTTCCATCGCCCGGCCCGCAAAAGCCGGCAGCAAATGCGCCAGACCCTCAGTCGTGACATGCGCGCGATGTGCGGCCGAAAAAGCATCGTTGACGTAGAAATCGGCCAGAGTAGCCAACTGCCGGGCAAGCGCTGGATCGTTTTTCTCCTCGCCCGGATAGAAACGACTGTTTTCCAATACGGTGATGCTGCCCGATGCGAGCGCATCGACGGCATGTCGCTCAGGCGATGCCAGAAACCCGACATGGCGGCCCAACACCTCGCCAAGTGCGGCAGCGATGGGCCGCAGCGAAAGCTCTTCCGATGAATGCCCATTGGGCCTTCCAAAATGCGCAAGAACAAGCACCTTTGCATGCGCATCGGCCAGTTCGGTCAATGTTGTGACGGTGGCGCGCAGACGGGTGTCGTCGCTGACCACACCGTTTTGCATCGGTACGTTCAGATCCTCTCGAACCAACACCGGCCTACCGGCAATTTCCCCCATATCATCGAGCGTTTTGAAGTTGTTATCGGCCATCTTTCACAATCAACCTTAAAGCAGTCCGGCCATTACACCTGCGGTGTCGATCATACGGTTGGAAAAACCCCACTCGTTATCGTACCAGCTGACCACGCGGCCCAGTTTGCCTTCCATGACGGATGTTTCCAGGCTGTCGACGGTCGAGCTGGCCGGGAAATGATTGAAGTCCGAGCTTACGAGCGGCTGATCAGTATAATGGAGAACACCCTTCATCGCGCCTTCGGACGCGGCTTTAAGCGCCGAATTCAGCTCATCGATCGAGGTGTCGCGCTTGGGTGTGAAGACAAGATCGATCAAGCTGACATTGGGCGTCGGCACACGCACCGATGACCCGTCCAATTTGCCGTTCAATTCAGGCAAGACCAAACCCACGGCACGCGCTGCGCCGGTGGTGGTGGGAATCATATTCTGCGCACCGCCCCGGGCACGGCGCATGTCGGAGTGCATCTGGTCGAGCATCCGCTGGTCGTTGGTGTAGCTGTGGATCGTAGTCATGAAACCGCGTTCGATGCCGACCGTATCGTTCAGAACCTTGGCGACCGGGGCGAGACAGTTGGTGGTGCAACTGGCGTTGGAAACGATCAGGTCATCGGCGGTCAGGGTGTCATGATTGACGCCGTAGACGACGGTCTTTGTCACGTTCGAGGCAGGTGCCGATATGAGCACGCGTTTCGCGCCGGCATCGAGATGCGGTTTCGCGGCTTCGTGCGACTGGAAGAAACCGGTGCATTCGAGCACAATATCTATGCCCATTTTCTTGTGCGGCAATTTGCCCGGTTCGCGTTCGGATGTGACAGCGATTTTCTTGCCGTTCACCGTAATGGTGTCGCCGTCGGAACTGACCTCGCCGGGAAAACGGCCATGGGTGGAATCATACTGGAACAGCAAGGCGTTGGCTTTGGCGTCGGCGAGATCGTTGATCGCGACCAGTTCCAGGTCATGGTCGTCCCGCTCCATTATTGCGCGGGCGACGAGCCGGCCGATGCGTCCGAAACCGTTAATTGCTACTTTTACTGCCATGAAATTAGCTCCTTGATATAATGCCTTAAGAAATGCCGTGAATTTATGAAAGTGCGTTTTTAATCTTCGGAACGATCTGCTTGGCCGTCAGCCCGAATTTGTCATAGAGATCGTCGATCGGTGCAGAGGCGCCGAACCGGTCCAGGCCGAAACGCAAACCGTTGCGGCCGGTATAGCGCTCCCAGCCCATGGTCGTTCCGGCCTCGATGGAAACACGTAGCGACCCGTCATCAGGTAAAGTATCGTCCTGATACGCCTTGTCCTGCATTTCGAACAGCGACCAGCACGGCATCGAGACAACCGCTGCGCCAATGCCATCGGATTCGAGCATTTTCGCCGTTTCCAGAGCGATATTCACTTCCGATCCGGTCGCCATCAATGTCACCTTGGCCGCCGATTGTGCATCCCTGATACGATAAGCGCCCTTGGCGCACCGGTTGCCCTGCGCTTTATCCGTGCGAAATTGGGGCAAATCCTGACGGGTCAACGCCAGAATGGCTGGACGATCGTCGGCTTTCAACGCCAGTTCCCAGCATTCTGCCGTCTCAACAACGTCGCCAGGACGGAATACATGGACATTGGGCATCAAGCGCAGGCTCATGACATGCTCGACAGGCTGATGCGTCGGTCCATCTTCGCCAAGGCCGATGCTGTCATGCGTCATCACATAGATAACGCGCTGGCGCTGAACGGCGGACAAGCGGATCGCGCCGCGGCAATAATCTGTGAACACCAGAAACGTGCCGCCATATGGGATTATACCGCCGTGCAGCGCCATACCGTTCATTGCCGCCGACATACCAAATTCGCGAATACCGTAATATACGTAACGCCCCGAATAATCATCTGACGTCATGACGCCAAGACTGCCGGTTTTGGTGTTGTTCGAACCGGTCAAGTCAGCGGAACCGCCAATCGTATCGGGCAAGGCGGTGTTGATCTCCTCCAGCGCCAGTTCCGATGCCCTGCGCGTAGCCACTTTTTTGGGATCTGCCAGCAGACCATCGATATAGCTTTCCAGCGAAAAGTCCGTGGGCAATTGACCCGACATGCGCCGTGCGAACTCATTTTTTTGCGAATGACTTCCCAATTTTTCATTCCAATCCGCATGGGGCTTCGCTCCGTTCTTGCCGAAATGTCGCCATTCCGTCAGGATTTCGGACGGGATTTCGAAAGCGGCATGGTCCCATCCCAGCTTCTTGCGTGCGGCAGCAATTTCTGCGTCGCCGAGCGGCGAGCCATGTGCGCTGGATGTGCCCTGCTTCGTCGGTGCGCCCTTGCCGATTATCGTGGCGCAACAGATCAGCGAAGGACGCGCGTCGGCCACAGCTTCCTTCATGGCGCGTTTGATCGATTGTTCGTCATGGCCGTCGCAATCGGCGACATGCCATCCCGTAGCGCGATAACGGGCGCGAATGTCTTCACTGGTCGACAGATCGGTACTGCCATCGATGGTAATCTTGTTATCGTCCCAAAGTACGTTGAGACGACCCAGCCCCAAGTGCCCCGCCAAACCGATCGCTTCGTGATTAATCCCTTCCATCAGGCAACCGTCACCGGCAATAACCCATGTTTTGTGATCGACGAGATCGTCGCCGAATGCCGCGTTCAGATGACGTTCGGCCATTGCCATCCCGACCGCCATCGCCAGCCCCTGTCCCAACGGCCCGGTAGTGGCTTCGACGCCTGGCAGCATGAAATTTTCGGGATGCCCCGCACAGGGGCTGGAAAGTTGCCGGAAATTCTTGATATCGTCGAGTGTCGGACCTTCATATCCTGTCAGGTAAAGCAGCGAGTATAGCAGCATCGAACCATGACCGGCGGACAGCACAAAACGATCGCGATCCGCCCAGTCGGGTGCCTTGGGATCGTATTTAAGATAATCGCGAAACAACACCGTCGCCACATCCGCCATGCCCATCGGCATGCCCGGATGTCCGCTGTTCGCAGCTTGAACCGCATCCATGGACAGCGCCCTGATGGCATTGGACAAATCGTGAAATTCAACTGCCATGGTGGGACTTTCCTGACTTTTGGGCGCATGTCCCATAGTTTGCATATTATATCATGCGGACACAGATGATGCCGATTCGGCCGTAACCTTTGTTTGAGAGCCGGAGCGCGCGCCGTCAAGGCCAGCTTCGCGGGCTTTACCAGAAAGCCTCACACACATTGTCACTAATCGGATTTCACCATTTGGAATTGCGGGATTTTGCTGCTATTTGTGAAATATGAACGAGCAAACCGATAATAGCGAACGCATGATATTGGCAATCGGGCAGATCGAGCGCGCACTCAGCCGAATGGAAACCGCCGTCGCCCACCGGCACGACACTCTCCCGCCAACGAACGATGCGGATACCGCGCAGCACCAGTTGCAGGAATTGCAAAAACTTCATCAGAATTTGCGTACCGCCGCCGAAAACGCGATCCGGCAAATCGACCAGTTGACCGAAAAGGGATGATGCCATGCCGGACGTAACCATCACCATCGCCGATCGCCGGTTTACGGTCACCTGCGGCGAAGGCGAGGAACAGCAACTTGTCAGTCTAGGCGATATGGTCGACAAGACCGCACGCGATGCAGGCTATAGTGGTCAAGGCTTTACGGAAAGCCGGATGTTGCTATTTATATCGCTGCTGCTGGCCGACCAAATCGACGAACTGCGCAAAACCGGCAGTTCAGCGCCAATACAAGACGGTGTTGCCGATAAAAACCAAACCGATATGACCGCCAAGGCGTTGGAAAAACTGGCCGAACGTATGGAAAAGCTTGCGGTTGCTCTTGAGGAAGTGTCTCTAATAGCCTAAATTGGGTGTGACGGGACTGTTTTGTACGAGCTGATAAGAACATCCCTGAGGCGATTTACTTAACTAGGGAGCTGTCCCTGACCGGATCGTGGTCCGATTCATACGGCCCCCACCTGACGTCTTGGCGTCAGAGGTTGTTCCTGCAAACGGCTATGATGGTCCCGTCACCCATTTTCCGGCAAGTTCAGGTCATTGATACGTGCATTACACCATAGAGGCAGAAAAACAGGTTTTGCGAAGCCAGATGCTCAAAGCGCGCCGCACATTTGTAAGCGAACTACCCCAATCCGTACGCAATCTGGTTTTCATACAGCCGCCGCCACCCGCACGAAAGCTGCTGCAAAGTTCGAAATGCGCCGCATTTTACATGGCCACGGCCTATGAGGCGCCGACAGCGCGCTATCTCGACTTCGCCGTGGCTCAAGACACGAAAATCGCCCTGCCGCGGTTCGGCGACAAAACCGCAGATATGGAGTTTCGCGAATATGCGGGTAAAGACGAACTGAAACCGGGACCGTTTGGCATGATGCAGCCGGTCGCCTCCTCGAAAATCGCACGTCCCGACCTGCTTGTTCTACCAATGCTTGCGTTCGACGACGCGCTACAGCGCCTGGGACAGGGCGGCGGGCATTATGACAGGTATCTTGCACATAATCCGGGCATCCGCACAATCGGGCTTGCGTGGTCGGTGCAGCAGGTTGAGCTGGTGCCGACGGCATCACATGACGCGGCACTCGATATGGTGATAACCCAATCCAGCTTTTTTATTAGCAAGGCCAAGGCCGACAAGGAAATTGACTGATGCAACCTAGCTGGCGCAAACCTGTCGGGATACTGGCGATATTGCTGGGCGTTGCCATCTGGTGCGTTATCGTCGTGACAGTCGTCGGCTGGATCAGCGGCGTGCACGTGCTGTTGCAAATCCTGATTTACCTGATCGCGGGAATCGTCTGGATTTTGCCGTTGAGACCCGTCATGATCTGGATGGAAACGGGAAGCTTCAGAGCGCCCGATATAGGCAAAAACTAGTCCAAAACTTATGCTTATGGGAGGAGCGCCACTGAAACAGTGGCGCGAGTGACGAGACTTGAACTCGCGACCTCCGGCGTGACAGGCCGGCGCTCTAACCAACTGAGCTACACCCGCATTACTGCTGGAGCGCGGCAAGTAAGTGAGAGCCGCGCGAGTGTCAACTCCCCTTGCGAATTTTTTACGGGTCCTGTCCATTTTTATCCACCTCGGCCGCTGTCGGAACTGGTACAGGCGCATGGGTGGTAAGCGTTCCGGATTCAAAAAGAAATCCGGCAATATCGGGCTTTCCTGCAGCGGCGATCACTGTCTGGATAATGATCAGGAGCGGCACCGCCAGCAATGCACCAGGCGTACCCCATATCCATGCCCAAAAGCTGAGCGACACCAGAATAAGGAGCGGATTCATTGTGAGGCGCCGGCCCAGAACCATCGGTGTTATGAAATTGGCTTCGACCGTATGGAAAGCGATCTGAATGACGGCCGGCAACATCGCGGTGCCCAGATCGTTGAATGTCATCAACCCGCCCAGCGATAACAAGACTGCCGCCACGATCGGTCCCAAATAGGGTATGAAATTCAGCAATGCGACGATCCCGCCCCACATTGCGGGCGATTCCATGCCGATCGCGGAAAGCGTGAGGGCAACGGCGATACCCAGCAGAATATTTATGAAAGTAATGGTCACCAGATATGCGGAGGTCGCAGAAACGACATTCTGGATGACGCGCGCGGTGGCCAGCGCGCCAGTAAAACTGCCGCGGCTGTTGATCGCCCCCTCGCGCAGCCGTGTCCAGCCGGATAGGAAGAAGAAGATTACCAGGATTACGAAAAACATCTGCACCGCAACCAGCGGCGCGGAACTGGCGACAAGATCGAGTAGTGATGACGGCGAGTCTACCGCAACCGTCTGCATCTCCGCCACAGGACCGCTCGCGATCAGTTTGGCGGTATCATCGATAAACCTCTGCAAATCCGAATACAGATTGATGAGCGGTTCCAGATTGCTCATGATCTGGGGAATTTTGGACGGAAGGTCGACGAACCAGTCGGTAGCCGGCACGATAATCAGCGCAAGCGCACCATTTGCCAGTACCAGAAACAGAATAACGCAGATGAAGGATGCGAAAGCGGACGGAATACGACGTCGTTCCAGCCATTCGAGCGTGGGAACCAGGGCTATCGAAATGACGACAGCAATTGTTATGGGCAGAAAAAATTCCGCGCCCGCTCGCAACGCAAATGGTAATGCAAGGAACAGTCCGACGCCGCCAATTAGCGCTACAGACGCCAGTAATCGGTCGCGGCGCAACTCGTCATGATCATGTGTATCTGGACCAGCCATGGTATCCTGTCATTAACCTAAAGAAACGGCAGCGGCGCAGCATTTGCACACAATGTCTGTTGCGCCTTTATTTACCCATTTTGTTATCATGCCCCTGCCCCCATAAATTGGCTAGCTTTTCTTGATAATCAGGCAATTTTCTTCATATTTGATCTCAGCATGTTGTTAACCATTTCTTCGGGCTTTTCTGCGACAAGACCATCCAAGAATTATAACGGCAAGAGACTGGCGAAACGCGGGAAACCGTTCCACGCGAGCATAGCCGAATTGCGATTTGTAAAGGTATCAGAAATTGAGGAATTGGCAGATGAACCGCATGAGTTTGGCCATGGCCGCTATATTCGCACCATTTTCAGCCCAAGCTGCCGAAAGAATTGAGCTAAGCAGCGATGTTTTTGTGGAAAAAATATTTCAGGATACAAATGGCAGGCAAAAAGTCATTCTGGAAAAACCGGTAACGGTTGTGCCGGGCGACCGGCTTATATTCGTACTCAAATACCGCAATGTTGGCGACAGTTCGGCAAACGATGTTACGGTTACCAACCCGATGCCGACAGCCGTATCGTTTCAGGAAACACTGGACGGCACCGAATTGGTATCCGTCAATGGCGGCAGAAGCTGGAACAGGCTGCAAAATATACGTGTGCGCGAGCCGGACGGCCGCGTACGCAGCGCGGTACCGGAAGATGTCACGCATATCCGATGGAATCTGTCCAATGCTATCTCAGGCGGTTCGCAAGGCAAGCTTACATTTCGCGGTGTCGTCAAATAAAGATTTCCGGTTTTGCTTCCGGTCAGTCGGAGAATATCAGCACCGGCTTTTCTATCATATGTTTGAGCGCCTGTACGAAACTGGCGGCGTCATATCCGTCCACCACGCGGTGGTCGCACGATATCGACAGGTTCATCATCTTGCGGATCTGAATTTCGCCGTCAATCACGATGACGCGCTCGACGATCTTGTTGGGCCCGATAATCGCTACTTCTGGACGGTTGATGACCGGCGTTGTCGCGATCCCGCCTAATGGACCAAGTGAAGTTATTGTCAGCGTACCGCCGGTCAGATCGTCGGTGGTCGCACTGCCATCGCGTGCCGCGTCGCTGAGACGGGCAATATCGCGGGCAAGTTGCCAGACATTCTTGTCCTGCGCATTTTTGATGACCGGAACTTTCAGGCCCGCATCGGTCTGTGCAGCCATGCCGAGATGGATCGCGCCATGCCGAGTGACGTGACCGGCTTCGTCGTCATAAATGGCATTGATCATCGGAAAATCGGGAATAGTGCGCGCAATCGCCACCATCAATAATGGCAACACAGTAAGCTTCGGACGGGTACCACGCGCCGCATTCAGATCGGCGCGAATATCCTCCAGCGCCGTGACATCGATTTCCTCGACATAGGTAAAATGCGGAATATTGCGTTTCGACGCCGCCATGTTTTCGGCAATTTTGCGGCGCAGGCCGATCACCTTGACCTTTTCGTCATCGCGCGTATTTGACCTGCCCGCAGACTGATAGCCCTGCCCGCTTCCGTAATTGAGAAATGCGTCGAGATCGGCATGGCGGATATGTTCGCCTTGCGCTTTTACCTGAGCCAGATCGACGCCCAGATCTTTCGCGCGTGCGCGAACCGCGGGCGTTGCCTTGACCGGACCGGTTGATGGCGCAGAAGTCTCTTCTTCTGCTTTCACAGACTTTGTCGGAACTGCTTTTTCCTCGGCCTCTTTTGGTTCTGGCTTTTCCGCTATAGGTTCAGGTGTGGAAGCAATTTTTTGTTCTGCGAATTTTTCTGAAGAAGACGCCATATCTCTATCAGTTTCAGTAATATTTTCATCTTCGGTTTCTATTTCTATCAGCATCGAACCGATCGCGATGACATCGCCTTCCTCCCCTGCCACCGCAACAATCTTACCTGTCGCGGGACTCTCCATCTCGACTGTGGCCTTGTCGGTCATCATGTCGGCGACGCGCTGATCTTCCTCGACCCTGTCACCCAGTTTCACATGCCATGCCACAATTTCCGCTTCGGCAATACCTTCGCCGATATCCGGCAGGTTGAATATATATTTGCCCATCGCGATTAGTCCTTCATAATTTTATCGAGTGCTTCGCCAATCCGCACGGGACCAGGGAAATATGCCCATTCGAGCGAATGCGGATAGGGTGTATCGAAACCGGTGACGCGCTCAATCGGCGCTTCGAGATGATAGAAACAGCGTTCCTGTACCAGTGCGGACAATTCGGCGCCAAATCCGCTTGTGCGCGTGGCTTCATGAACGATGAGGCAGCGGCCGGTCTTGCGAACCGATTGTTCGATTGTGTCGATATCGAGCGGTACCAAAGTGCGCAGATCAATGACTTCGGCATCGATGCCATGTTCCTTGATCACGCCGAGCGCGACATGCACCATCGTGCCATAGGCCAGAACCGTCAGATCAGCGCCTTCGCGCACAATTTTCGCTTTGCCGAGCTCGATCCGGTAATAGTCTTCCGGCACTTCGCCGGCGTCATGTTTCGACCATGGTTGTACCGGCCGGTCATAATAACCATCGAACGGGCCGTTATAGATGCGCTTGGGTTCGAAGAATAGGACCGGATCGTTATCCTCGATCGACGCAATGAGCAGCCCTTTTGCATCATAAGGTGTCGAGGGGATGACGGTTTTCAGACCCGAAACATGGGTGAACATGCTTTCGGGCGACTGGCTATGCGTTTGCCCACCAAAAATACCGCCGCCAAAGGGCGAACGTACCGTTATGGGCGCGGTGAATTCGCCCGCCGAGCGATAGCGAAGCCGTGCCGCTTCCGAAATAAGCTGGTCCATGCCGGGATAGATATAATCGGCAAACTGGATCTCGGGAACGGGACGCAGGCCGTAAGCCCCCATCCCCACAGCCGCGCCAATTATGCCGCACTCGCTGATCGGCGTATCGAACACACGGGTTTTGCCGTATTTTTCCTGCAGCCCAGCGGTCGCACGGAACACACCGCCGAAATAGCCGATATCCTCGCCCATCATGACGACATTGTCGTCGCGTTCCATCATATTGTCCAAGGCGCTGTTGATCGCCTGGATCATATTCATTCGGGCCATTTGATCGCCCTTTCGCGGATAGCTTGTTCGCTCTGTTCGCGCAGGTGCCAGGGTAATTCCTCAAACACATCCTCGAACATGGTTTCGAACGGCTGGTGCAGACCATGGCCTAAAATTCCGTTTTTCTCGGCTTCTTTTGTAGCGGCCTTCACTTCGCTGGCCAGTTCCTCATCCATAGCGGCGTGACGTGCTTCGTCCCAGATATCGAGCGCAATCATATGCTTCTTAAGCCGGTCTATCGGATCGCCCAGCGGCCATTCCACAGCCTCGTCCGCACTGCGATAGGCGGACGGATCATCCGACGTGCTGTGTCCTTCGGCGCGATAGGTGAAATGCTCGATCAGCGTCGGACCCTGATTAGTCCGCGCCCGTTGCGCCGCCCACTGCGTGGCCGCATAGACCGCGAGCGCATCATTCCCATCGACGCGTAAGCCGGCCATCCCATAACCGATAGCACGCGCGGCAAAAGTCGTGCGCTCGGCCCCCGCAAATCCCGAAAAAGACGAAATCGCCCACTGATTATTGACGACATTGAAAATACAGGGCGCATTGTACACGGTGCCAAATGTCATCGCGGCGTGAAAATCGCTTTCCGCGGTTGAACCTTCACCGCACCAGACCGCGCTGATCCGGTTGTCGCCCTTGATCGCGCTCGCCATCGCCCACCCGACCGCTTGCGGGTATTGAGTCGCAAGATTGCCCGAAATCGTGAAGAAATTGAGCCGCCGCGAACAGTACATTATCGGCAGCTGGCGGCCTTTCAGCTTGTCGGCCTTGTTCGAATAAATCTGGTTGACCATCTCCACCAACGGATAGCCGCGCGAGATTAATATGCCCTGCTGACGATAGCTGGGAAACACCATGTCCTCGCTGTGGAGCGCCATCGCGGGCGCGATCGATGTGGCTTCCTCGCCGCGCGACTTCATATAAAAACTGGTTTTGCCTTGCCGTTGCGCACGGTAAAGCCGCTCGTCGAATGCGCGAGTGAGCGCCATATCGCGCAGCATTCTCAGCAGCTGCGTCTCGGTCAGGTTGGGATTCCAGGGCCCGACAGCCTTTCCATTCTCATCCAGTACGCGCACGAGATCGTAACTGAGCTCCATCATGTCCTTGGGAGCGGCACTCTCCGCAGGACGTGGCTGCTTGCCAGCTTCCGGCACAATAACATCGGAAAAGTCCACCGGATCGCCTGGACGCGAGCGCGGTTCCGGCACATGCAGCGACAAAGGCGGCAAATTGGATTTGGCAGATTTACCCGTCATACTCTCTCCTCGCGCCTGCAAATACCGCGCCATCATTATGGCTGCGCCGATTTGATACCCAACGAATTCGGGTTTTCACGCTCTAATCATAAGTTACGCAACGGCGTTATTTTATTACAACACTTTCAAAAGCGCAAGCGTGCGATTTCTGGACCACATCAGATGGCGACCGGTGCGGAAATATGTTTCTGTGGTTCGTAATTCGTAACTTCGAAATCCGCGATGCTATAATCGAATATACTGGATGGTGTGCGCCGTATATTTAGTCTTGGCACCCCAATAGGCTTACGGGATAATTGTTCCTCTACCAGTTCTTTGTGATTTAGGTAAAGATGCACATCGCCCCCGTTCCACACCAGTTCTCCGACCCCTAGAGAGCATTGCTGGGCAATCATACGTGTCAGCAGAGCGGCGGAATAAACATTGAACGCAAAGCCAAGGCCAAGGTCGCACGAACGCTGATAGAGCAAACCCGATAGCTTTCCGTCGTTCACAAAAAACTGATAGGTCTTGTGACATGGTGGCAGCGCCATCTGGTCGAGTTCGGCTACATTCCACCCCTCGAAAATATGACGCCGAGACCCGGGATTTTTGCGGATTCCTTCGATCAGATCGGCAATCTGGTTGATGCCCTTGTCGCGTAGTTTGAAAAGCCCTTCGCCTATGGGCTCGTAAACCGGCCAATCAACCCATTGCTTGCCATAGACCGGACCCAGATCGCCCCATCGGGCCGCAAAATCGGCGTCTTCGATCACGCACTGCTCGAACTTATCGCGATCAATATCTTCACCAGTCTCTCGCCGGTAAGTGTCCAGCGGCCAGTCGGTCCAGATATGCACCCCCTGCCGTACCAGTTCGCGAATATTGGTATCACCGGTAAGGAACCAAAGCATCTCGCGTGTCGCCGTTTTCCAGTAGACGCGCTTGGTAGTGAGCAACGGTATCGCATTATCGGCCAGCGAAAACCGCATTGTTGCTCCGAATACGGCCCGCGTTCCCACGCCGGTACGGTCAATCCGCTCTGCCCCGTGCGCCCAGATGTGGCGCATCAGGTCCAGATATTGCTGTTCGTAATGCCGCGAGGAATCGGTCTGTGCACCCATAACAGTAATAGTTAGGTACCTATCGCGCACAGGCCAAGGGAAAAGCTTGAAACATATAGATGCTCAAGGTATTTATAGGGCGCAAATGTCGGGGAGTAGCTCAGCCTGGTAGAGCACCGTCTTCGGGAGGCGGGGGCCGGAGGTTCAAATCCTCTCTTCCCGACCATGACTTCGAAATCATATTCAATATTGAGTTCGGCATTGCCAATCTATGTTCACGAGGCGATGAACTGGCTTGTGTTTTTGATATAAAATGCAAAGTCTACTGTCGGTGGCACGAAAAACATTCTGGCAACTAGGCCGATTTATTGGCCTTCATTCTTTCGCTGCTCTGGCCCGGGTAAAGAGACGCAGAAATTCAGCCTCGCTGAGAGCGCCCTCAACCAGAATCGTTCCCGCAAGATAGGATGGCGTCCCACTCAGCCCCAATGCGAATGCGTCTGTTTGGTTTTGCGAGATGGTGGTATTTATTTCATGTGCATGCCGTTCAAGATCAGAAACAAGTATCGACCAATTTCCGCCCGCGCGCTGAACAGCTTGTTTGATTCGATCGTCACTTAATGGCATGGATGTCGTCATGAGCTCGCTATGCAGTCTGGGGTAAATCGCTTGCTTGTCGCTCGCCAAAGCGATTTGCGCTGCGCGTACGGATAACGGACCAAAAACCGGCCAGTCCCGATAGGATATACGAACGTGACCATCTTTCGCAACCGCACGTTCCATGCCCGGATTGGAAGATCGACAGGCTGTGCATTGATAGTCCGTAAACACCACTAGCGTGAGCGTTGAGGATGTCACATCCAGTTCGGGAGCATTCAGTTCGGGAGCATTTCGATCTTCCTGAACGTCGCGGGCAATCTGGTTGCGACCAAGATCTTTTCCCAAAGAAACGCTGTTTTGCAAAACCTTTGCTGTTCCCCAACCCAGCGCGACAAGCATGATGAGCATGAATGCTTGTTTGAACTTCATGTTTTCCCCATAATCGGCTAATATTTCTCGTATGAAATAATGGCGGAGAGACAGGGATTCGAACCCTGGGTACGGTTGCCCGCACAGTAGTTTTCGAGACTACCCCGTTCGACCACTCCGGCATCTCTCCGCAAATCTGCACATGACCCAAAATTGGTCGGCAAGGCCATGGCGAAGCGGCGCATTAGCCTATCATGCCAAAGATGCCAAGAGGGAAGCTTGCAGTTTGTCATGGTAAAGCTTAAATTAACAATATGGAAATCGCCAACGACAAAAAACTTACACGGCAGGACATTGTCGCCATGTCGCATACAGTCGACGCCCGTTTTTCGATAGGAGACATTGTTCGACACAAAATGTTCGATTTTCGGGGCGTTATATTCGATATAGATCCGGTATTTGCCAATAGCGACGAATGGTATGAATCCATTCCGGAACATATCCGCCCTTCACGCGAACAGCCTTATTATCATTTACTCGCTGAAAATGCGGAAAACAGTTATGTCGCCTATGTCAGCCAGCAGAATTTGATCGAAGACAGCGAAGCTGGCCCCGTCGAACATCCCGGCCTACCAAATCTGTTTGAGAGCTATGTTTCTGGCAGCTATGAACTGCGCCGCCAGTTGCGCCACTAAGTCAGGATTTTATCTTCCAGCCGGAACGCAATAGTGCATAGCTTATTGCGCCCAGCAAGATATTCATCGCTAGTACGACAGAGGCACCGAGCCACAAATTCGAGTCCGCCTCGCTCAGAAATCCGTATCTGAAACCCGATATGATATAGAAAAACGGGTTGAAATGACTAACAATCTGAAAAGTGGGCGAGAGCGTCGTGATCGAATAAAATGTACCCGACAGCAAGGCGAGCGGCGCGATTACAAAATTGGTGACCGCAGCGGCATGATCGAATTTCTCCGCCCAAATCGAGGTTATCAGACCCATAAACGAAAGCATTCCTGCGCCCGTTACGCCGAAAAACACAATCGCCCAAACATGTTCGACCGACACGTCGATGCCGGGCCACAAGAACATTGCAAGCCATACCGCGGCCCCGACGCAAAATGCGCGCGTCATCGATCCGCAGATCAGCGCGATCATGACTTCCACAACTGAAAGAGGCGGCAAGAGATAATCGACGATCGTGCCCTGCAGTTTGCCCACCAGCAACGCGAAACTGGCATTGGCGAAAGCATTTTGCATCATGCCCATCACGATCAGGCCGGGAGCAAGAAACGCAGAAAATGGCACGCCCAACACCATGCGCCCTTCACGGCCCAAGGCGACCGTAAAAATCACCAGAAACAGCAAGGTCGTCACAGCGGGTGCCCAGACCGTCTGCAACTGCACTTTGAAGAAACGGCGAACTTCCTTGAGATAAAGCGTTTTCAGTCCGCACCAGTTCACATTGCGAATTGTCGGCACTCCGTATTCGCCAAATGCAGGAGATGCGCCTGCATTATTTTTTTTTACGGGCGCAAGTTTTTCATTGGAAGGTTGAACGTTCATGTCATTCCGCCTATTTAGATGCTCAAAGCTTTGCAAGCACGATTTTTGAAGGAATATACGGGACATGGCATGGACAGATGAACGCATCGACGATTTAAAGGCGATGTGGGGAGAAGGGCTGACTGCCAGCCAAATCGCGGAAAAACTGGGCGGCGTCAGCCGCAACGCGGTTATTGGCAAGGCCCATCGGCTTGGCCTGAAATCGCGGCCCTCGCCTGTCAAATCCGTAGATAAAGACAAAAAAGCCGCAACCAAGAAAAAAACGCCGCCTAGGAAAAAGGTCGCGGCGTCCGACGCGCCCGCAAAAACTGCGGCGCCCAAGCCTGCCAGCACGAAACCCGCTCCACCTGAATCGGAGAAATTCGATTCCCCCGTGCCGAATGCCAGCATGCCCAATCCGGCCGCGGCCAATAAGGATATTGCACGGATCGTGTCTGTCGGTCCCGGCGGCTTCCTGCGCCAGGGTCCAGGCGACCAGCAACCGCCGATTCCGCCAGCGCCGCCGCGCCGGCTCGTGCCCGCACGACCCAGTTCGGAAATCTCGGGCAAAACGAGTCTGCTTGACTTGACCGAAAAAGTCTGTCGCTGGCCAATTAACCACCCCGGTGAACCCGATTTCCATTTTTGCGGACGCGACGTCAATCCGGGTTTCCCGTATTGTGTCGAACATTGCGGCCGTGCCTATCAGGCGCAACTCCCGCGCGGCACGCGTCGTCCTCCCCCGCCCCTTCCCTTTGGCGGGCCGCGCGTCAGATAATCCACAAGCCAGCTTTCTGATCCTATTGGCACATGACTCCTGCTATTCTATAGCCGGACTATGAGTGATGACTTATTTGCCGGACCCGGCGACACAACCAGCGACCAAGGATATGACGCTTCCTCGATCGAGGTACTCGAAGGATTGGAGCCGGTCAGGCGCCGTCCGGGCATGTATATCGGCGGCGTCGACGAGCGCGCCCTACATCATCTGGCCGCAGAAGTTATCGACAACAGCATGGACGAAGCGGTGGCGGGCCATGCCAACCGCATCGAAGTTACTCTGGGCACCGGCAATCGTCTGACCGTAACCGATAACGGGCGCGGTATTCCCGTTGATCCGCATCCGAAATATCCCGGCAAATCCGCGCTCGAGGTTATTTTGACCACGCTCCATTCGGGTGGCAAGTTTTCCGATAAGGCCTATGCCACAAGCGGCGGCCTGCATGGTGTCGGGGTATCGGTGGTCAATGCGCTGTCGAGCGAAACGGTGGTAGAGGTCGCGCGCAACAAGGAATTGTTTGAACAGCGGTTTTCCAAGGGTCACGCAACCACCGATCTGAAAAAAATAGGCGCGGCCCCCAACCGGCGCGGAACAAGCCTCAGCTTCGTTCCCGATACCGAAATATTCGGCGACAAAGCCATGTTTCGCCCCAAGCGCCTGTTTCAACTGGCGCGATCGAAGGCCTATTTATACGCGGGCGTCGAAATTCGGTGGAAATGCGATCCCTCGCTCGCCAGCGACGATGTTCCCGAAGAAGCGGCATTCCAGTTTCCCGGTGGTCTTGCCGACCATCTGCAAGAACAGCTCAGCGGCCGAGAATGCGTGACAGCGGAATTTTTCAAAGGCTCGCAGGAGTTTCCGGACGGCGTGGGACGAGTCGAGTGGGCAGTCGCGTGGCCGTTGTGGAGCGAAGGCAGCTATAGCTGGTACTGCAATACCATTCCCACACGCGACGGCGGCACGCACGAAACCGGCATGCGCAGCGCACTGGTCAAATCCATCCGCGCATTCGGCGATTTGGTCGGCGCGAAAAAGGCGGGACAGCTGGTTGCCGACGATGTCATGAATGGCTGCGAACTCATGCTCTCGGTCTTTATCCGCGATCCGCAGTTTCAGAGCCAGACCAAGGATCGACTGACTTCGCCCGAAGCGGCACGACTGGTCGAAAATGCCGTGCGCGACCATTTCGACCACTTTCTTTCCGACAATATGGACCGCGGCAAAGCGCTGTTGGGGTTCATGCTCGACCGGCTCGACGAGCGGTTGAAACGCAAGGCAGAGCGCGAAATCAAGCGCAAGACCGCCACCAGCGCGCGCAAATTGCGTCTGCCCGGCAAACTCACCGATTGCTCCAATGGCGGTGATGCCGACACTGAAATCTATATCGTGGAGGGCGACAGTGCCGGCGGCTCGGCCAAACAGGCGCGCAACCGCAAGACGCAGGCGATCCTTCCCATTCGCGGCAAGATTTTGAACGTCGCTTCGGCGACCAAGGCAAAGATTTTCGCCAATCAGGAAATTGCCGACTTGATGCAGGCCTTGGGCTGCGGTACCGGCAAGGATTGCGATCCCGCGCAGTTGCGCTATGACCGGGTCATCATCATGACCGATGCCGATGTCGATGGCGCGCATATCGCGACGCTTTTGATGACTTTCTTTTTTCAGGAAATGTCGCAGATCGTGCGTGACGGGCACCTCTATCTCGCCCAGCCGCCCTTGTTCCGGCTTGTGAGCGGTAACACAAGCTATTACGCACGCGACGAAGCGCACCGCCGGGAACTCGAAAACACGGTGCTGAAAGGCAAGAAAGTCGACGTCAGCCGGTTCAAGGGACTGGGCGAAATGAACCCCGGCCAACTCAAGGAAACGACGATGGATCCGGCCTCCCGCTCGCTGCTGCGCATTACTCTGCCTCGCGAATACGAAGAACGCGCCGGGGTAAAAGATCTGGTTGACCGTCTGATGGGCAAGCATCCCGAACACCGGTTCCGGTTTATTCAGGACAATGCCGCGACGCTCGACGAAGAACAAATCGACGCATAAAGCCCGTTTACGCGAAACAGGTTAGCCGCTGCGCAGCAGCATCGCCCCAACATCGCGTTCGAACAGATAGAGCGCCACGCGCGCCGCCTGTCCGCGCGCGCTGTCGAGACCGCCATCGCGGTCGACGAGCAATCTGGCGTCATCGTTTGCGGTCGGGGCGAACGCGATCACCTGCTCCGCCCTGGCCGTGCGAAAAGCATTATCGCCCGATTGGCGCGTGCCGAGCACTTCGCCGCCCCCGCGCAGACGCAAATCTTCCTCGGCCAGAAAAAATCCATCCTGCGATTCGCGCATGAGCGCCAGCCGCTCGCGCACGGTTTCGCTCAGCCCATTGCCGCGCAACAGCAAACAGATTGACTTACCCGTGCCGCGCCCGACCCGCCCGCGCAGCTGGTGCAGCTGGGCCAGTCCGAAACGCTCGGCCGCTTCGATTATCATCAAAGTCGAATTGGGTACGTCGACGCCCACTTCGATCACCGTTGTCGATACCAGAACCGCAATCCTGCCTGCGACGAAATCTTCCATCACCGCATCTTTCCGTTCGGCTTTCATCTGCCCGTGCACGAGGCCGATCTTGTCGCCGAACCGCGCTTTGAGCAAAGCGGCGCGTTCTTCGGCCGCGGCAAGATCGCTGCTTTCGCTTTCGGCCACCAATGGACAGACCCAGTAGGCTTGGCCGTCATCTTGGATATGCCGCCCCAGCCCTGCGATCACTTCGTCGAGGCGCTCGCCCAATATTACCCTCGTCTCGATCGGCTGGCGACCGGGCGGCAGTTCGTCGAGGCGCGAGACATCCATCTCGCCATATTGACTGAGTGTCAGCGTACGCGGGATGGGCGTGGCGGTCATGGCCAGAAAATGCGGCGTCGTCCGGCCTTTTTTCGACAGTAAAAGCCGCTGGCTCACCCCGAACCGGTGCTGCTCGTCGATGATCGTCAGCGCCAGATCCTTATACTGGACCGCCTCTTGAAAAATTGCGTGCGTACCGATGATGATATGGATCGATCCGTCGGCAATCCCCATGAGAGTTGCTTCACGCGCCCTGCCCTTGTCGCGGCCGGTCAGGATGGCTACGTTGACCGACATCCCCTGCAAAAGTCGCGATATACTTTCATAATGTTGCCGCGCCAATATTTCGGTAGGCGCGAGTAAAGCCCCCTGCTTGCCGCATTCGACTGCGCTCAACAGCGCCAGCACGGCTACGATCGTCTTGCCCGAACCCACATCGCCTTGCAACAGGCGCAGCATCGGCTGGGTCTGCTCCAGATCGCCCTGAATCTCGCGCACCGCGCGTTTTTGTGCGCCGGTCAGCTCGAACGGCAACGGCAAAGCATCGCGCAGCCGCCCGTCGCCATTTAGCGGTGTGCCTTTACGCCCGCGATTGGCCTGACGTACCAGCATGAGCGCAAGCTGATTGGCGAATATTTCGTCATAGGCAAGACGGTCGGCAGCGCGATCGTTCACACCGCCATGCACAATTTTGATTGCGTCGTTCCAGTCCGGCCAGCCATGTTTTGCCAGCACCGAAGGCTCGATCCATTCGGGCAGTTCGGGGATTTCCTTCAGAGCCGTATCGATCAATCCGGCCAGCCGTTTCTGCGTCATGCCTTCGGCCAGCGGATAGACGGGTTCGCGTAATTCGATCTGACCCACCTCGCCGGGTTCCAGAACATAATCGGGATGCACCATCTGCAAATTCTGGCCATATATTTCCAGTTTTCCGGCCGCGATTTTTTTATCATTCAATGGCCACTGCTTGCGTGCCCAGCCGGTGTTGCGCCCGAAATAGACAATGCTTATATAATTGCCGAGCGCATCGATCGCCTGCACACGAAATGGGCCGCGCTGGTGGGTCGACTGGTATTCGACCGGTTCGAGCTCGACAATGACCTGTTCGCCGGGTTCGGCCTCGTCGAGATTGCCGATACGCTTGCGATGCACAAACCCGGTCGGCAAATGATAGATAAAATCGCGCACCCGCCCCAGCCCGAGCCGCGCCAAGGGTTTGGCCAGAGTAGGGCCAATGCCTTTTAGGCTTTCCGCATGTGCGAATAATGGATTGAGTATCGACGGTCGCATGGCTATCGCACCTGATATGGTGATGGCGGCGCAGCGGCAAGCGAAAGCTTTCGGTACGCTGCCAAACAGGGAGAACGGTCATGGACCGCGAAACACGACTGAAAAAACTGCATTTCCGGGCCTGGCACCGCGGTACGCGCGAAGCCGATTTCATGATCGGGGGTTTTCTGGACCGTTTCGGTTCCGATTGGGACGAACCGCAAACCACATGGTTTGATGCGCTTTTGAAAGAAGACGATGTCGATATCATGGCATGGGCCATCGGCACGCAGGCGGTTCCCGATCGTTTTGCCGGGGACATGATGGCGACCATGCAGAAACTCGATTATATTGTAATGCCCCGATAAGAGCCTATTTCCAGACCCGTGAGCGATATCCCGAAAATCCTGAATGCGGACCAGCCGCTAACCTTAGCGGCCGTCAACCATGGCGCGCTGCCCCTCGTGCTGTCCGATATCACGCGCGCCGCGAAAAGCCGTGCGCTCTATATTGCGCCCGATGATGTAATGATGCAGGCGGTGGCCGATGCAGCCACATATTTTGCGCCCGAACTCAAAGTCATCCAGTTTCCGGCATGGGATTGCCTGCCCTATGATCGCGCCTCGCCGACATTGTCGGTGACGTCGAAGCGGCTGGCCGCTTTGTTCGAATTGCAGGACAGGCCAGATGAAAAAGCTCTGGTCGTCACAACCGTCAACGCGGTGACGCAGCGGACGCTGACGCCTTTTCGTATGCGACAGGGCACGCTTAAACTGGCACCGGGCGTGGTTGTCGATCGCGACGAACTGACGCGCGTTTTGCACCGGCAGGGTTATGTCCGCACCGACACCGTCGCCGATACGGGCGAGTTTGCGATACGCGGCAATCTGGTTGATTTGACGCCATCGGGGCTGGATTATGGCTTACGGCTCGACTTTTTCGGCGACGAGATCGAAAGCCTGCGCGCGTTCGACGTGGGTACGCAGCGATCGACGCACAAGCTGAAGCAGCATTTGCTTCTGCCCGCTTCCGAAGCTCTTTTGGGAGAAGACAATATCAAGCGCTTTCGCAGCAATTACCGAACGCTTTTCGGCGGCGAGAGCACAACGGATCCAATCTATCAGGCCGTCAGCGAAGGTCGCCGCATGGCCGGCATGGAACATTGGTTGCCGCTGATGGAAGAGAAAATGGCGACTTTGTTCGACTATCTGGGCAGCAACGATATTATTACCCGCGATGCCGCAAATGATGCGGTGGCTGACCAGCGTTTTGCCGCCATTGCCGATTATTATACCAACCGGCAGGAAGCGCTCAAGACCAGCGGCGGCTACCGTCCGATTGCCCCCGACCGGCTTTACCTGACCGAAACCGAATATCAGGCGGCGATGCAGACCGCCCCTGCGCACCGCTTCAGTGCGCTGCACGAACCCGCGTCCGCGCACACGCTCAATTTCGGCTTCGGCAACAGCCGTTCGTTCGCGCCCGAACGCGCACGCAATGACAATGTCTATGAAGCCGTCACCGCGCATATTGCCACCGGAAAAACCCACACGGTCATCGCCAGCTATAGCGCCGGTGCCCGCGACCGGCTGGCGGGTCTGCTGAGGGAACATGGCCTGAAAAGCGCTGCCATTGCCGATAGCTGGCAGGATGCACAAGGTCTGGCCGCGACCAACGATGCGGCACTCACCGTGCTGCCGCTCGAAAGCGGATTTGCGACCGACACGATCGAGCTGATTACCGAGCAGGATATTCTCGGCGACCGCCTGATCAAACGCAAGCGGCGGCAGAAAGACGCAGATGCCTTTCTGGCCGAACTGTCCGCGCTTGCGGAGGGCGATCTGGTCGTACACATGGAGCACGGCATCGGCCGTTACGAGGGATTGATGTCGATACCCGTCGGCAAGAGCCCGCATGACTGCGTTGCGCTATCTTATGCAGGCGGCGACAAGCTTTATGTGCCGGTCGAGAACATCGATGTGTTGAGCCGCTACGGGTCCGACAGCGACACTGCCGCGCTCGACAGGCTGGGCGGCGAGGCATGGCAGCGGCGCAAGTCGAAAATGAAAGAGCGCATCCGTGCGATTGCCGCAGAGCTACTCAAAACCGCCGCCGCAAGGGCGCTCAACGCCGCCGAGCGTGCGACCATTGAACCCAATCTCTACGCCAGCTTTGCCGACCGCTTCCCCTATCAGGAGACCGAGGATCAGGACCGGGTGATCGGCGAAATGCTCGATGATCTGGCGTCGGGCAAACCGATGGACCGGCTGGTGTGCGGCGATGTCGGGTTCGGCAAGACCGAAGTGGCAATGCGCGCCGCGTTCGTTGCCGCCATGTCGGGCATGCAGGTCGCGATCGTCGCGCCAACCACGCTGCTCGCGCGGCAGCATTACACCAATTTCGTCGATCGCTTTAAAGGCTTCCCGCTTAATATCGGCCGCTTGTCACGGCTCGTTCCAGCCGCCGAAGCGAAGCGCACCAGGGAAGGCCTGACCAACGGCACGATCGACATCTGCATTGGCACCCATGCCCTGCTTGCAAAATCGATCGCATTTCGCCATCTCGGGCTGGTCATCGTCGATGAGGAACAGCGTTTCGGCGTGGTTCACAAGGAAAAGCTGAAGGCGCTCAAGAATAACGTGCACATGCTGACGCTGACCGCGACGCCGATTCCGCGTACGTTGCAGATGGCGATGGCGGGACTGCGCGAACTGTCGGTGATCCAGACCCCGCCGGTCGATCGTCTCGCCATCCGCACCTATGTCATGCCATGGGACAAAATGACGATCCGCGAGGCGCTGCTGCGCGAACATTATCGCGGCGGGCAAAGTTTCTTCGTGGCGCCGCGCATTGCCGACTTGGCGGACATACAGGCTTTCCTGAATGCCTATGTGCCCGAGATCAAGGTCGTGACCGCACACGGCCAGATGTCGCCGACTCAGGTCGAGGAACGCATGTCGGCTTTTTACGACCGCAAGTTCGATGTCCTTCTCTCCACCACCATCGTCGAGAGTGGGCTTGATATTCCGAGCGCCAACACGTTGGTCATCCACCGTGCAGACCGGTTCGGTCTGGCGCAGCTTTACCAGTTGCGCGGGCGGGTCGGGCGTTCGAAAACGCGGGCCTATGCCTATTTCACAGTGCCCGAAAACCGGGTGCTCACCGAAACCGCGGACAAGCGGCTCAAGGTGCTGGGCGACCTCGATTCATTGGGGGCCGGATTTCAATTGGCCAGTCATGATCTCGACATCCGCGGGGCGGGCAACCTGGTCGGCGACGAACAATCCGGACACATCCGCGAAGTCGGTTTCGAACTGTACCAGTCGATGCTCGAGGACGCGATCCTCGAAGCCAAGGCGGGACTGGCGGGTCTCGCACCGCAAGCCGAAACATTCTCTCCGCAGATTTCGGTCGATGCGCCGATCATGATTCCCGAAAATTACGTGCCCGACCTCGCCGTGCGCATGGCGCTTTACCGGCGTATGAACGATTTGCCCGACAAGGCCGCGATCGAGGGATTTGCTGCGGAAATGATCGACCGCTTCGGCGACTTGCCCGATGCGACATCGAACCTGCTCAAGATTATCGAGGTCAAGCAGAATGCGATCATCGCGTCTATTTCCAAAATCGATGTCGGACCGCGCGGCGCGCTGGTGACGTTTCACAAGGACCATTTCCCGCATGTCGAAGGATTGCTGCGCTATGTCCAACGGCTTGGCGGCGTTGCCAAATTGCGGCCCGATCACAAATTGATGATCAATCGCGCCTGGGGCGACCCGGTGTCGCGTCTAAATGGTTTGATTCAGCTCTCGAAAGGGCTGGCCAATATTATATTGAAACGGAAATAACATCCTAAAATCGTTAACCCGATGCATGTGCGAATGCTTCGAATTCTTTCGGAGACATGGATTTGGCGCGCAGGAAACCTTGATAGAACTGGCATCCTTCTTCCTTCAGCACTTCCAGCTGGGCTTCTGTCTCCACTCCTTCGGCTATCACGCCCAGTTCCAGCGCCTGCGCCAAGGCGATGATCGAGCGCACGATCACGCGGTCCCGTGGCCCCGTGGCAATATCGCGGATCATGGCGTGATCCAGCTTGATATAGTCGAGCGGAAGCGATTTGAGATACAGGAAATTGGAATATCCGGTTCCGAAATCGTCGATCGCAATCTTGATCCCCAGCCTGCGCACTTGCGCCAGCAAGTCGGACGCCGTTTTCAGATTTCCGATCAATGCCGATTCGGTGATTTCCAGCGTCAGTCTTTCAGCATCGAAACCGGATTTTGTGAGCGCCGTTTGCTGGCTCTCTACAAATCGGGGTGACGCGAGTTGCTGGGCGGTGACATTCAGCGATAGTCGCAAGTGCGCCAAATTTTGCGGCCAGCGCGCAGCATGATCGATCGCCAGTGTGCCGATATGGCGCGACAAATGCTCGGTAAAATCGGTGCGTTCGGCAAGGGCGAACAGGGTCGCCGCCCCGATCTCGCCCAATTCGCCATGCTCCCATTTTGCCAGAGCTTCGGCACCGATCAGGTCGCCCGTCTCGACACAGAATTGCGGCTGGAGACCAATTCTAATCTGGTCGCGTTCGATCGAATGCAGCAAATCCGCTTCGAGCTGGTAGCCGCTTTCCGGCACCGCGTCCGATGCACGATCGGCCCATTTGATCCGATGCGCATCCTGTTGATGCGCATCGGCCAGCGCATGCGCCAGTCGCCCGATATAGGATTGCGCATCTTCGCCCACAGTTGATTTGGCCAATGACGCCCGCGCCGTGAGCCGGATGATCTTGTCCTGCATCGCCAGCGGCTGCGTAATGATTTCCAATAGCTCGGTGGTGATAAGCTGCCATTTGCGGCGATCGATCTCATCCGTTGTGGCAATGAGAAAATCGCGGCCGCCGAAACGCGACACCAGTATATTTTCCCCCACGCTGTGCTGCGCGAAATCGCGGATCTGCTGTCCCACGTTCCGAAGGATGGCATCGCCCGATGCCGCGCCGAAAGTTGCGTTGACGTTTTCGAACCGCCGCAATCCGCATATTGTTGCCATGACGCGTGCATCCTTGAATAACCAGTCCGACAAGGTCCGCCGGGCCGATGCCGCTGTTTTTAATCCGGTCAGACTGTCGGTTTCCAGAACAAGCCTGTCCGATGCCAGACTGTTTTCGATGGCGCGAATTTGTGCGAGCAGCATGTCGTCGTGGAAAGGAGAGGACATGACATGTGTCGCCCCGGCCGCAAGTGCCATGGAAATTGCAATATTATCGTTTTCGTTTACGAGCGCTAATATGATTTCAAACCGGTGTGAAAATTTCTGAAATCTGTCCATTCTCTTACTGGAATCCGTACGTAAATCCAAAATCGCAATTTCCGCCGCACGTTTGCAAAGCCGCCAGTGCGCCCGCGAAAAATGCTCGGCCAGATATGCCCCTTCGCCAAACAAAATATAGCCCGGTTTTTCCGTTACGACATCGCCGGACATGATCATATGATTGCTGATATCCCGTCTCTTTCCATCTTGCCTATATTGCATACCGGCAAAACCTTTCGATCATCTTGCCCGTATATCAGCATAATATTGCCTTGCGCAGGTTCCCAGCATATCACTGTGCGCACGATCAGCGATAATGACAAACGGGATGACCATGGGCAAGAGCGACAGCATAGCGAAATCCGGCGAAAAAATCGCACTTCTTGTTTCGCCGACGCACAGCGCGCAAGAAGCTGCGCAACTCATCCGCAGCGAAAATAACTGGACAGAGCTGGACCAGGCAGACCGCGCCATTGTCCTGGGCGGCGATGGGTTCATGTTGCAAGTGTTGCACAAGATGATCGACAACGAGAGAATTATCCCGGTCTATGGTATGAATCTGGGCACGGTCGGGTTTTTGATGAACCAGTGGGACGGCAGCCGGAACCTGATGCACTGCCTTAAAAAAGCAAAGCCGTTCGATGTGGTGCCGCTGCGCACCGAAGTCACCACTATGTCCGGAGAAAAGCGCGTGTTTTCGGCGATTAACGAAGTGTCGCTCTTGCGTGAAACGCGGCAAACGGCGAAACTGGAAGTGCTGGTCAACGGCATGATAAAGATACCCGAGCTCGCCTGCGACGGTGTACTGGTGGCCACGCCCGCAGGCTCCACCGCCTATAATCTTTCCGCCAACGGCCCCATTTTGCCCTTGGGAAGCGCGATGCTGGCGCTCACGCCGATCAGTCCGTTTCGCCCGCGGCGCTGGAAAGGTGCGATCCTGCCCGACAGCACCAAGATCGGGTTTCGGGTGCGCGAGGCCGAAAAACGCCCGGTTCTCGCCGTCGCAGACCAGAAGGAGCTGCGCGATGTCCGCGAAATACAGGTCGAGATTGATCCCTCTAAACGGCTGACATTGCTGTTCGACCCCGAACACAGTCTGGACGAACGCATTGCCATGGAACAGTTCCTCGTTTGAGAAAACGGCCCGGTTTAGGCCATGATTACAAAAATACATGGCTGCGCAATTTAGCGGTTTACGCGCCTTTTGTCGGTTGCTATAGGCCCTCTCGTCTATCCGCAAGGATAGGCCACTCCCCGGTAGCTCAGCGGTAGAGCCTCCGACTGTTAATCGGATGGTCGTCTGTTCGAATCAGACCCGGGGAGCCATTTTTTCATAGATTAATGTGCTGTTCCGCTAACTAATCGGTAAGCCAGACGTATCGCGACATAGGCGATCAGCACGGCCGTCGCTATGCGGATCCATTTGGGCGGCAATATCTTCAGCCCAAGATGCGATCCTGCCTGACCGCCAATGATAACGGCCACCGCCAGCGGCCAATAGCTCGTTAATGATGCGATCTCTCCATCCCGAGATAGCTTGCCGAGTTGTCCGATAAGGCCAGCCACCGAGTTGACCAATATGAAGACGCTGGCCGCCGCCGAAATTTGCCGCGCCCTTCCCCAGTGGGTCAGATACAGTATCGGGGCCAGAAAAATGCCGCCGCCGATTCCAGCCAGACCCGATACGAACCCGGTCACCGCCCCTATCGGCCATATCAGCAGGCGTTTGGGCGTGATCTCCCGTGTTTCCGGTATATCCTCTTTTTGCAGACACAAAAGAATTGCAGCCGCAAAGAGCAGCACCGTCAATATCGTTAGAAATACCGTCTGCGATATCACCAATGACCCGCCCATCCAAGCAAACGGCGCAGAGAGCAGCAAAATCGGCCACAGTTTGCTCCACGCCACGGTACCGGCGCGGGAATGGCGAATAGTGCTGCCCGTCACGACGAGAATGTTGCAGATCAGCGCAACCGAAGGCAGAATGCGGTAGTCGGTCCCGGCCAATACCAAAAGCGCGTTGTAGGTCGACCCGCCGCCGAAGCCGACAGACGCGTATAAAAGCGCCGTGACCGCGAACAGAAGCGCAAGCCACGACATAGGTCAGTTACGCGTTCTGGCCATGGCAATGCTTGTATTTGCGTCCCGATCCGCACGGACACGAACTGTTGCGGCTGATATCCTGATCGGCATAGGGGTTTTCGTTCGGACTGCTGGCACGCGACTGGCGCGGCGGAAGCGCGGTGCTGACTGTACCGAGCGTGCCGCCATCTATATCGTTGCTGTCATCCTCGCCGGTCAGCGGATCGATATGCGTGGTCAGGAAGTCGGGCAGGTCGGGAAGCGTAGGCACTTCGGGTTCCTGGATCCTGTAATCACGCGTCATGATGTCGCGCGTTACATTTTCACGGATTATGGCGAGCATCCGCTCGAACAGGCCAAATGCTTCCTGCTTATATTCGTTGATCGGTGTTTTTTGCGCATAAGCGCGCAGAAACACGACCTGACGCAGAGCATCGAGCGTCGCCAAATGCTCTTTCCAGTTATGGTCGAGATTCTGCAACAGGATCGATTTCTCGATTTGGCCCCAAATACCGGGCTCAATCTGCGAAGTCCTGCTTTTGAAAGAGTCCTCGGCCATGGCCGCCAGCCGTTCCTCGATAATTTGCGGGTCGAGCATATCCTCTTCCATCCACGCATCGAGATCGGGGTCCAGCAGCAATATTTCGGAAACGCGCGTTTTAAGCTGGGCCATATCCCATTGCTCGGGATAGGAACCAGGCGGGCAGGATTCGACGACCAGTGCATTAACAGTATCGCGCCACATGTCGTCGACCACGTCGTCGACTTGTCCAGCATCCATGATTTCGGCGCGCTGCTGATAGATCACCTTGCGTTGATCGTTCATAACGGCATCATATTCGACGACCTGCTTGCGCACATCATAGTTGCGCGCTTCGACCTTTTTCTGTGCCGTTTCGATAGCCTTGGAAAGCCATTTCGATCCAATGGCTTCGCCGTCGTCTAGATTTTTGTTCATCATCTTGCTGAACAACGTATCGGGGCCGAAAATGCGCAGCAGATCATCCTCGAGGCACAGATAGAAACGCGACAGGCCCGGATCGCCCTGCCGGCCCGAACGGCCACGCAACTGGTTATCGATGCGGCGGCTTTCATGTCGTTCTGTACCGAGCACGAACAGACCGCCAGCATCGATCACGCGCTGCCGCTCCGCCTTGACTTCGTCGGTCAGTTTCTGAACCGCCGCATCGCGTTCGGGGCCTTCTGCGATCTCCGCCAGTTCCTCGTCGATGCGAAACTCGATATTTCCGCCGAGTTGGATATCAGTACCGCGACCCGCCATGTTGGTGGCAATGGTGACAGCACCGATACGTCCCGCCTGCGCCACGATATGCGCCTCGCGCTCATGCTGGCGCGCGTTCAAAATTTCATGCGGCACCTTTTCTTTTTCCAGATAGTTGGAAAGAAGCTCCGATTTCTCTATCGACACGGTGCCGACCAGAATAGGTTGCCCGATTTCATTCTTCTCGCGGATGGCTTTGGCGATGGCCTGAAATTTGTCGGTGGTGTTTTTGTAGAATTCGTCTTCCTCATCGATACGCTGCACGGGCAGGTTGGTAGGGATAGTCACCACGTTCATCTTATAGATTTCGTAAAATTCCCCAGCTTCGGTCGCGGCCGTGCCGGTCATTCCGGACAATTTGGGGTACATGCGGAAATAGTTCTGGAACGTAATTGATGCCAGCGTCTGGTTTTCCGGCTTGATATCGACGTCTTCCTTGGCCTCGACCGCCTGATGCAGTCCGTTGGACCAGCGGCGGCCATCCATCATCCGACCGGTAAATTCGTCGATGATGACGATTTCGCCATCCTTGATAATATAATCTGTATCACGTTTGAACATGACATTGGCTTTCAGGGCCTGGTCGAGATGATGGATGACCTGCGTATTTTCGAAATCGTACAGGTTCGAGCCGACCAATAAGCCTGCTTCTTCCAGTAGCCGCTCGGCTTTTTCGAGACCGTCTTCGGTCAAAGAGACGTTCTTGGTCTTTTCGTCCTTTTCGTAATCGTCCTCCGTAATATTCTGCACCACCGCGTTGACGGTTACGTACATTTCCGACTTGTCGTCAGTCGGACCTGAAATGATCAGCGGCGTGCGCGCCTCGTCGATCAGAATCGAATCGACTTCATCGACGATACCGAAATTGAACGGGCGGTGCACCATCTGCGCACGATCATGCTTCATATTGTCGCGCAAGTAATCAAAGCCCAGTTCGTTGTTCGTGGCGTAGGTAATATCACTGGCATAGGCTTCGCGGCGGGCTTGTTCAGGCATGTTCGGCACGATCACGCCGGTCGTCAGACCCATGAAAGAATAGACTTGCGCCATCCATTCCGCATCGCGCCGGGCGAGATAGTCGTTGACGGTCACAACGTGCACGCCCTTGCCTTCGATCGCATTCAGATAACAGGCGAGCGTCGCCACCAGCGTTTTACCTTCACCGGTGCGCATTTCGGCTATTTCGCCGCGGTGCAGCACGATGCCGCCGATCATCTGCACATCGAAATGGCGCATTCCCAGCGTGCGGACCGAAGCCTCGCGCACTGTCGCAAATGCTTCCGGCAGAATATCCTCGAGTTTTTTTCCATCTGCGAGAAGGCTCCGGAACTTGTCGGTTTGGCCGCGCAACTGATCGTCGCTCATCGCCTGAATGTCAGGCTCGAGCGCATTGATGCTATCCACGGTTTTTTGCATCGATTTGACGTAGCGATCATTGGATGATCCAAAAACGGATTTGGCGAGTGCCCCGAACATAGTATTTCCTTGGAATGAATTTTGGTTTCAATGTGCGTCAGCGCCCTTTTCGGAAGCCTCGCTGTGCGTTGTTTTCATGATAAAGAGCGGCTGAAGCTCCGGAACGTTACGCTATTCGTGGGCCCGGTCGCCGCGATACGTGCGCTGCAGCACGATCGTATGCTGCGTTCCAAATGTGAACCGTGTGGCGTTGCTCTCAAAGAAGCCGTGCTTTTTGGGGTGCAGATATCGCGCATACGACCGCGCATCGTTCTGAACCGTCAAAGGCAGTGATCCAGACGATGCCGTTTCGGTCATGGAGCCCATGGCGGCCTGATGCGGCTGTGCGGCATTCGCCGCCGAAGGCACCATGCCGGTCAGGATAGCCAGCAGGAAAAGAAATGAACGTGTCAGCATGTATATCTTTCCCCACATAGTGATACGGGGCGCTTTCGTCTAGAGAATTGCGGCGTCATAATTTTCATGGGCACGCTCGGATAGCCTTGCTATGTAAATATAGCACTATTCGCATGGCCTCGCATAGGCGTTCGCGCAATTACAGGAAATTTCATTTGGCCACGACGTCCCCCCTTGCTCCCGCCCGTTTTCCCAATTTGCCCGAAATCGCGGGCGTGACATTGCGGGTAGCGCGCGCACAGTACAAGGACTGGGAGCGCTCCGACTTGACCTTCGTAACGCTGGAAGAGGGTACGGCGGTGGCCGGCGTAACAACGCGCAACATTTGCTGTTCGACCGAAGTCGAAATGGCCCGCCAAAGCGTCGCGGGAGGGCTTGCGCGCGCGCTGGTGGTCAATGCGGGCAACAGCAATGCTTTTACAGGCTATCGGGGACGCGAAGCGGTGGAAGCGATCGTCGCCAGCGTGGCGGCGCATCTGAAATGCGAAAAGTCGCACATATTCGTGTCTTCGACGGGCGTGATCGGCGTTCCGCTGCCCAAGGATAAGGCCGCAGCCGGGTTACAGGCCGCATATGATGCCGCACCGTGCGGCTGGCGGGACATGGCCAATACCATCGCCACCACCGACACGTTTGCCAAAGGCGCTACCGCCAGCGCCGTGATCGGCGAACGGACGGTCCATCTGTCGGCCGTTATCAAGGGATCGGGCATGATCGCGCCCGATATGGCGACGATGCTCGGCTATATATTCACCGATGCCGCAGTCGAACCAAGTTTTCTGCAGGAAATGTTGAGCGCGGCCAATGCCCCCAGCTTCAACTGCATTACCGTCGATAGCGATACCTCCACCAGCGATACCGTTCTGCTGTTCGCGACCGGCCAGGCCGGAAACAGACTGCTGTCCTCCTATGAAAATCCCGGTACGGACGCTTTTTTTGCCGCTCTACAGGATGTCTGTTTGCAACTTGCGCATCTGGTGGTGCGCGATGGCGAAGGGGCCACAAAGTTTATCGAGATCGAGGTAACGGGCGCTATGAGCGACGACAGCGCCCACCGGATCGCACTGTCGGTTGCCAATTCGCCGCTTGTCAAAACCGCGATTGCGGGCGAAGATGCCAATTGGGGCCGGGTCGTCATGGCGGTCGGCAAGGCAGGCGAGCCAGCCGACCGCGACAAGCTGTCAATCCGCTTTGCCGACACATGGGTGGCACGAGACGGCCTAGCCGCCGACAGCTATGACGAAACGCCGGTGGCGGCGCATCTGAAAGGCCAGGAAATCTCGATCGGCATCGATATCGGCTTGGGCGATGGCCGTGCCAGGGTATGGACATGCGATTTGACGCACGGTTATATCACGATCAACGCCGATTACCGGAGCTGAGGGGAATGCACGAATTATACGGCGAGGTGGAACGTCTGATGCGGCGAACGGCCGAAACGAAGATCATGCCTTATTACCAGAGACTCTCGCGCGAACAGATCGAACGCAAGGCAGATACGCCCGGCGGCAATATCGATCTCGTCACCATTGCCGATCGGGAAGCGGAGGTCATGTTGTCGAACGGTTTGGCGGCAATGCTACCGGAAGCTGCGATTGTCGGAGAAGAAGCCTGCGAAGCTAACCCAGTCCTGATGGACGGGCTTGGCTGTGCCCGGTGCTGGATCATCGATCCGGTGGACGGAACCAACAATTTCGGGGCCGGAAAACCGCCGTTCGGGATCATCATCGCGCTGGCCGAACACGGAAACGTCGTGGCCGGGTGGATGCTCGATCCGATTTCGGGGCGTATGTGCCACGCGTCACGTGGATTGGGGGCCTGGATTGACGAGCGACCCGTCAAAGCCCGCGAAAGCGGACACGATCTTCCCATCGCGGCCATATCGCTGTTGTTCGTCGATCCGGCAAAGCGCGACGTCTTGCGCCAGCGCATTTCCGGGAATTTCGAAACGGTGGATATCCCGCGTTGTGCCGCCGAACAATATCCCCGGCTCGTACTGGGCATAAACGATATATCCATTTTCGAACGCACCTTACCGTGGGACCATGCGGCAGGCGCGCTTTTCGTCAACGAAGCGGGCGGCAAAGTCGCGCGAACCGATGGCAGCGAATATGTTATTACCGATGGTCGCAAAGGCCTTATCGGCGCAGCATCGCCGCGTTTGTGGGATATGGCCGCAAATATTCTCTTTTGACCCGTTCTTTAAACCCAGATAGCAAAAAGCCCGCGCACATGGCGGGCCTTTTGTGAGTTTATAGGGACGAAATTACGCGGGAAGCGCGTTTTCCAGCCATTCCTTGAGCTGGCTCTTCGGAGCCGCGCCGACTTTTGTCTCGACCGCCTCGCCTTTATTGAACAGGATCATGGTCGGAATACCGCGCACGCCGTATTTGCCGGGGGTTTCGGGACTATCGTCGATATTGACCTTGGCAATGGTGACCTTGCCCGCCATTTCTTCGCTGATTTCCTCGAGCGCAGGCCCGATCATCTTACATGGACCGCACCATTCCGCCCAGAAATCGACCAGAACGGGTCCATCTGCTTTCAGCACGTCGTTTGCAAAACTCTCGTCGGTTACCGCTTTCGTCGCCATCTATAGTCTCCTTGTTCCGTTAAGCCCTAACCTAGTGATAAAACAGCCCGCTAACAATGGGCATGGCGCAAAGCAAATATTCTGCGGCGCTTAATCCAGCTTTTGCGCATCCAGCAATTCTTCAGGTAGCGAAAATAGCTCGGGTATCTGTGTGTACAGCAAACCGGCCGATACATTACGTCCGGGATAAATCTGTCGCAACACGGCCCGGTAAGCCGCCATTTGACGCAGATAGGCCACCGGTATGTTGCCCACTGCCTGTGGCGGATAGCGCGAGGTTTTGAAATCCACGACCTGAATTTCGGTATCGGTAATCCGTAAACGGTCGACCGTCCCGGCGATAACCCGCTCCCCCACGCGAGCGGCGAGCGGCACTTCGGCAAGCGCGTCCTCTGCAAACAGCGCGCTCCATTCCGGGTCGGACAGCGTTTGCAAAACGATGCCCGCCATATTCGCGCGTTCGTCGGTGGAAATTTCCGGTGCTTGCCGTGCGAGCCATGCCAGCGCGGCCGCTTCGCGTTTAGCTGGTTCAAGATCGGGCAGGCGTTCGAACAAGCTGTGCATCAATTTGCCCCGCTGCATGGCTGAGCGTCCAGCTGCCGATATGAGCGGCGGATCCGCCGCATCGTCCCGCATTGCCGAGGGGGCCAGCGGACGGGGCGGACGGCCGGGATCAGGTGCCGGCGTGTTGATCCAGTCTGGAAGCTGCAGAGCGGTTTCCATATTCGCCTCAACTTGTCCGGCTGGCTTTGCGTCTGCGGACGCCGCATCTGCGTCGCCATAATGCCTTGCGCCGCCCCAGACGGAATCTGCAATAATCTCCTTACCCATGCCGCAAAACGTTTCCTCCACCCGCGCATACCAGCTATTTTGCGGCACCGCATCGCCGCGCGCATTTTGTGTACCAACCATGAAGAGCCGTTCTTCAGCGCGCGTCATGGCGACGTATAAAAGCCGCCAGTGTTCGGCTATTTCGCTCAGCTGAGCTGCCTCGTAAGCCTGTTTGAGCCGTCCGTGCATCTCGGTCTTGCGCAGCCCGAAAATCGGCAATTCACGGTCGCCCTCTATTTTCCACCCGAAACTGCGGTCGGGCGTAGCAGCGGGATCGGCGCAGCAATCGGCGAGTATCACTACGGGTGCCTGCAACCCTTTGGCACCATGCACCGTCATTACGCGCGTTTCGTCGGCGTTGTCGCTGACCTCGCGCTTGATTTCGGCGTCGCTGCTTTCAAACCAGTGCAAAAACTGTTGCAGGGTGGTGACATGATCGCGTTCGAAGTTCAGCGCGGCATTGAGCAATTCGTCCAGCGGATCGACGACTTCGTGGCCCAGACGGGCGATGAGTTTCGCCCGCGCGTCCAGCTCGCCGGTCAGTATCCAAGCGAGAAAGGCATAAGGCGTGGTAAAATCGGCGCGATTCAGGATCATGTACAGAGGCTCAAGCTGCTCGGGTTTCATCGTGTCGCGCAAATGGCTCCACAAACCCTTGCCTTGGTCGCGGTAACCGTATCGCAACAGCTCCTCCTGCGACCAGCCTATGATCGGCGATACCAGAAGACTGGCCAGATTGAGGTCATCGTGCGGCTGGAGTGCGAAGCGGATGGCCGCGAGCAAGTCCTGCACGCCGAGCGGCTGACCGAGCCTCAGGCGATCAATTCCCGCCACCGGGATATTTTGCGCGTGAAGGCGGGCCACGATCAAAGCCGCCAGGTCGCTGCGGCGGCGCAGCAATATCATGAAATCGCCCGGCCGCGCCCAGCGTCTTTCCTTATGCAAATAGAGCCGGTTTACATGCCCCTCGGTCAGCCATTCGGTCAGCTGTGTTGCGAGGTTGTTGGCAAGTATGCGGTTCGGACGCGACAGCCATTGCTCCAGATCGCCGCTATCCTTCTCGTCCTCGGTGTAGTCGCTGACCCCCACGGCATTCCACAACGTGACCTGACCACGGCGTTGGTCGCCGACATGCGATGGCGGATGCTCGGGCAGGTTGAACGCATGCGCGCCGATCGTCTCGATCGCGTGGTCGACGAAATCGAGGATCGGCTGTGCCGAACGAAAACTATGTGAAAGACTGAGGTCGGATAGCGGCATGTCGGAGCCATGCGCCGCACCGCGAAAATGTCGCCGCGCCCATTCGTAGTTAAGCGGGCTGGTCCCCTGAAATCCAAAAATGGCCTGCTTAAAGTCTCCGACCGTGAACAAGGTGCGGATACGGTCTTGTTTAGCCCCTTCGCCTGAAAAAAAATCTCCGGCCAGACTATCGACGATCCGCCACTGCCGCAAATTGGTATCCTGCGCTTCATCGATCAGAATATGGTCGAATTGCTGGTCGAGTTTATAGCGGATCCAGTCGGCCATCCCGCTGGCGGACAACAGGCTGGCCGTGGTGCGGATCAGATCGTCGAAATCGACCACGCCTTCGCGGTGCTTGGCCTCCTGATAGGCGAAGGCAAAGTCCCTGCCTGCTTCCAGCGCCGGCGAGAGCATTTGGGCAACCGCCACCAGAGCCTGTTTCTCGGTAATTTCTAGGAGTGCCGCCAGCACGGGCGCAGCATGAACTTCGTAATCGGCATTGATTTTGAGCAGTCCCGCAGGCGTCTTTCGCGGTTCGCCCGATTTGGTCAGGAAAATATCCAGCAGGATACCCAGGCTGTCCAGCCGCACGGCATCGTCCGATGCGATCCATTTAACTATTCGTTCCGCGTTATCCTGTCCCGTTTTTGCCTTCCATCCCGCATTATCGTGCGCGAGCGCTTTCAGTCCTTCGATATCGAGCGCCTCGTCGCTGCACATGGTGGCCAGTCCGCTGCCATCCTCGGTGCGTGCGAGCCCCAGCAGATCGTTGATGTAGGGCTGCAGGTCGCCCGTCCACGCATCCGGACCTTCCCACATCTCGATAGCCGCCGCACACCGTACGAGAAATGCTTCGGTCGCCTGCTCGCCCATCCGCACGCTCAGCATGGCGATGGTGTCGAGCAACCGCTGATGGCCGCGCTGCTCAGCCTGCCACAGCATGTCCGACAAGGTTTCGGTCACAAGCAGTTTCTGGTCTCGCTCCTCCATCGCTTTGAACCCCGGCACGATTCCCGCTTCCAAAGGGAAACCGGCCAGCAGCGACTGGCAAAAGCTGTGGATCGTCTGAATGCGCAGGCCGCCGCCCGGTGCATCGAGTACCGCGGCGAAAAGAGTGCGGGCATGGCGCAGGTCATCGGGGGCCACCGATGCGCTGATGGCGAGCAGATCGGCGGCAAGGTCTTCGTCCTTCATTTGCACCCATCTGGCCAGCACGCTATTAATCCGGTTCGCCATTTCGGTCGCGCCCGCCTTGGTAAAAGTCAGGCATAAAATATGTTCGGGGCGGATGCGCGGATCGAGCAACAGCCGGAAAACGCGCGCCGACAGAACCTGTGTCTTGCCGGTCCCTGCGGACGCACTCAGCCATATGCTGTCCGCCGGTTCGACGGCATGTTGCTGATTATCCATCAGCTTGAATATCTTACCCGCCCCGCTCACGAAGCGCCACTTTCGGTGATGCGGCCATACCATTCGTCGAGGCGCATCAGCTGATCATAATCGGTATAGGTTGGCAGGTCGGGGTTGAGCTTGGCGGTGAAAGGCTCGCTGCCGAGAATCCATCGGTCGATCGCGTCGATAAGAAACTCTTCGGTCTTTTCGAGAAATTCCTCCCGCAACAGGCCGGATCGTTTGCGGCCTTCCCTGATCGGCTCCTCACGATAACCGAAGCCGTCCTGTTTGTTCTTAGCCAGCGACCAGTATTCGAAAGCATCGGGTTCGCCTATGATCCGATTGCCTTCGTCATCCTTGAAGCCGCCGCGGGCGGCAATCATGCCGAGCAAGCCGAGCTGGAGAGCAAAGCCCGTCTCCACTTGTGCGCCGCTTGGCGGACTGCCGGTCTTGTAATCGATCACGGCCAGTTTTTTGCCGTCTTCCAGACGGTCGATGCGGTCGGCCCTGCCCGAAATCCGCACATCCCTGACCTGCATGTCGCCCCAGACTTCAGCGGCCAATACTGTGCGTCCATTTTCGATGAGCCGCTTTGTCTCTTCCGCAATCCACGCAATCGCCGCCATCAACCGTGGCCGCCACATGGTGCGCAGCAGCGGGCTGGTGCTGTCGGAATTGAGCAATTTTTCCGCCCGCGCGACCAGCTTGTCTGCATCCAGACCATCTTCGGTCTTCCACAACTCCAATATGTCATGCACCGCCGATCCGCGCCATGCCGGACTGGGCGGCGCATCGACCATATCGAGGGCCGAGAGGCCGAGTATTTTCTGTGCGTAGAACGCATACGGGTCGGCACGAAGCCGGTCGAGTGCGGTAACGGCAATATCCACCCGGCGCTGTTGTGCGCTGGGCATGGGTTTGGGCTGGGGCATGGTTTGCTTGGGAAGCTGCTGGTCGACTTGGCGGGCCAGTGCGACCGCTTCGGTGTCCTCTTTCAACCTGTCACCCGACATCGCTTGCAACCGCAGAAAAAAGCGCGACGCCACGGCAGGGCCCGATGCTTCGCGCTGCGCCCGAGTCAGTATTACGCGCGGTGCGCCCATCGCTCCGGCCAGATCGTGTGCGGCCAGCCCTATGCGAAACTCGGGCGGCATCAGTCCCAGCTCGCGGCCGATACGTGGAGATAGCAACGGATCGATATCGGGCGTTTGCGGCCACGTGCCTTCATTGAGCCCGCCGCAAATCACGAGGCTGGCCTGCTGCAACCGTGCCTCGAGCAATCCGTAGATCGCCACGTGCGGATGTTTGCCATAGGGGGGACGAATGGCGATCTCGTCGGCAAAACTGCGCAGGATCGCGGGGCCATGCCGCAGTTCGATATCGAGCGTGATTGCATATGCCTCGGCTTCGATCTCGCTGAGCATGTCGGCGGCGCTTCGTCCTGCTGGACCAGACCATAATTTCTGGCCGCACAATGCGCTGGCTGTATCGCGCAGTGCCGCCAGATAGCGGGACAGATGCGCCTGCCCGCCAACGTGCAGCTCAGTGACGGGCCGCATCAACGATTCGACGTGATCGAGCCAATTAAGCAATTCGGCTTTCGCGGCTGCATCTTTAATCACCCGTTTCTCTTCGATCACAAGCTTGCGAAGCGCAGCAAGCCCGCCCCCCCATTTCGGGCCGCGCAAAACAAGGTCCAGCCGCCGCACGTTGCGCAGCCATGCGGTGCGCGCGTCCCCTGCCATCACCAGCGGATGTTTGAGCAATCCCAGAAACGATACGGGTGCAAAATTGTCGGCGATACATTCGGCCAATGTCAGTAGCATCGCGCCTTCAGGCGTTATGGAAAGAGGCTGTCCGGCGCTGTCGTCGGCATCGATATTCCAGCGTTTGAGATGCGCGGACACACGGGTCGCAAGCGCGCGGTCAGGGGTGATGATCGCAATGCGCTGTTTCTTTTCTTCCAGCGCTTCACGAACGCGGATGGCTATCGCCAATGCCTCCTCTTCGGGATTGGTGGCCTCGATAACGCTCAACCCTGTGACGCGCTTGTCCTTCGCCTCCATCGCCCGCCAGTTCCGGCTTTGCTGGGCCGGAAGGAAAATATTGCTGATCACGTGTGCACGCTGTGAAGGGGCATCGTTGCTGCCCGACCTTGCCCAGCGCATAACTTCCCCACGGTCGACATCCATTCGGTGCAACAGCAATTTGAGATGATATTGCGGATGCGTAACTACACCCACGGCAGGCTGCGGTTTGTCCGGTCCGAACGCAACCGGCGCGAGCGATTCCCAGATATCCTGATCGAGCAACAGGTCGAGATCGGGTAGCACCACCATGCCGGTTTTCATAAAAGCGACCGATTTCTGCAAAGCCGCGACAGCAGGCGCCGCGGTGGTAATCCCGACGGCAATCACCGGATGTCTTGCCGGCCGTTCGGTCCATCGGCGCGCAGCAAGCCGCAACAGGCGGTTGCGGCGGTCCGCAGCATCGATCACGCCGAATGCAGCCAACTTTTCCTGCCACTGGGTATACACCTCCTCGAAAAAGGCGAGCGAACGTTGCCAGTGTTCCGACAGCTCGGGTCCGACATCAATCTCGGCCAGACGCGATGCCGGTATTTCCTCGACCAGCAGGCTGTCGATAGTTCCCGCCATTTCACGAGCGAGACGCAGTTTTTCGGGCGGAGTCATATCCCGGCGCAGGATATCGCCCGCATCGCTGATAATATCGACCAAAGCGAACAGCCGCTGTGCTTGGCCCACCGCTGGCGGAATATCGAAGCCCGCGCCGATATCATCGAGCGCGCTGCCCAGACTTTCGCCCAAATCGATATCGCCGACAGCCACCATCCGCGGCAGCAGTAACCCCTGTTCGGATTGCCGCACGAAAGCCTCGTTGATCGCGCGGCCCGCTCGCTGGTTGGGTACAAGCAAAGTCGCGCGGGACAATCCTTCCGACCCTCCGCCGATACGCGCGATCAGACCGGTCGCCAACGCGTCGGCAAATCCGCGATGTGCGGGGATCGAATATATCGAAGCACGCGTCCGGTCGGGTTGCGGGTTTTCAGACACCGCGTAAAATGTTTTCGGTCGGCGCGATCGATGCGGGCGTTCCCACATCGAACCACAAACTTTGGTGCACGGCCCCGAACAAACGGCCCTCTGCAATCGCGCGGTCCCAGATTATATTGGTCGAAAACGTATCCTGCGGCGGGTCCGTAATAAGCTTTTTCGACATGAGCTGTATTCCCGTAAAAACAAATGGTGCGACTTTACGCGGGGTACGGCGGGCCAGACGCCCATCGGCGGCGAGCGCAAAATCACCTTGGCCGCGGTAATTGCAAGCGCGCTGGTTCGGGACAACAAGGAGCAGCGCATCCATTTTTTCCGGATCCCATTGTTCGCTCAATTGCGCAAAAACGTTTTGCGGCCCATCCATCCAGATATTGTCGCTGTTCAAAACGAAAAATGGATCCTCGTCGATCAGCGGCAGTGCTTTTATCAGCCCGCCTCCGGTTTCAAGCAGACCGTCGCGCTCGTCGGAAATACGGATATGAATGGGATAGGACACGCTGCCCAGATGCGATTCCAGCAAGTCAGCAAGATAATGGACGTTGACCACCACATTGCAAATTCCCGCATCCCATAGTTTGTCGAGGCAATGATCGATCAGTGGCTTTCCCGCCAGATGAACCAGCGGCTTGGGCCGGGTAGCAGTCAGCGGCCGCATGCGCTTGCCCAGACCGGCAGCCATGACCATTGCCGTATGCGATACGATCATGGACGAAATGTTCCGCCCAGCGTCTTTTCGGGATCTCGCAGTTGCGCGGGGATATTGTACGCAAACCAAGTTGCAACCTCGGTCAGCGCGGGATGTTTCAGATCGCGCTCCAATGCCGCCCATACGCGCGGGATAAGAGAGAGGTAGCGCGGCTTGTCGTCACGCTGCCATAGCCGCACGAAAATGCCGATTATTTTCAAATTCCGTTGCGCGCCCAGAATATGATAGGCGGTATCGAAAAAGTCGTCCGCGCCGGTTTTTGTACGGTAATAAGCGAGCATGTCCGCCTCCAGTTCAGGAGAAACGTCGCGCCTGGCATCCTGCAGCAGCGATACCGCGTCATAGGCTGGGTGACCGATTAGGGCGTCCTGAAAATCGAGCAGTCCCTGCCCGCCATCCAGCAACATGATATTTTCTGCATGATAGTCCCGCAACACAGTCACGCCGGGATGCTGGTCCGCAAGCACCGGTTGCAGAACTGTGTTCCAGATTTCCCGATAGTTTTCAAAATCGACATTCAAATCCCGCGCCTTGCAGTACCAATCGGTAAACAATGCCAGTTCTGTCTGGTAAAAGTCGCTTGTATAGGCAGGACAGTCTGCAGGCGGGAGCTGGTGCAACTGAACCAGCGCGTCGATAGCCTGCGTATATATGGCATTTTCCTCATGCGGATTGGCGTCGACATATTCGCGCATGCGGCGTTCGCCAAAATCTTCGAGCAAAACGAGGCCCGCATGCACATCGTCCGCCAATATGCGCGGGGCACGCATGTCGTTTGCAAAAAGATAGTTCGCGACATGCAGAAACGGTTTCGGATCCTCGTCCGGTGGCGGTGCATCCATCAATATGGCGTGTCCCTGTGCCCCGTTTACGCGGAAATAACGGCGCCCCGATGCATCGCCGTCGAGCGCCGCGACATCGGCGCCGCTCCATCCCGATCTTTCCAGAAATTCGTGTATTTTATCCGGTACGGTCAATTCCATATCTTCCTGTTGTCAAAATTCTGGCTGTCGTCCAGTCGCACATCGCGCCCTACTTGTGCGGCAAAGTCGAGATAAATGGCAAGGCACTTCTCGCCTAGGACACTACCCGCCTTTTCCGGCCATTCGGCGACGATGGCACCGTCCATCCCCGCATCGTCGAGCCCCAATTCGTAGAGTTCTTGCGGATCGTTAATTCTGTAAAAATCGGCGTGCACAAGCGGCAAGCGTATATCGGGCGGAGCATAATATTGCACAATAGGAAAGCTGGGACTGGGTACTTCTCCCGTGAAGCCCGCACCGTATAATATGCCGCGGGCGAGAGTCGTCTTGCCGGTACCGAGCGATCCGTACAGCTTGATGACATCGCCCGTCTGAAGCACGGCACCGATTTTCATGCCCAAAGCTTGCATCGCTTCGGCTGTATCGAGGTGCATTTTCACGGCAGCACCACAGTCACGACCGTACCTTCACCCGGCTCGGACAAAATGTAGAGCTGGCCGCCGTGCGCTTCGACAAGCTGCTTGGCGAGTGGCAATCCCAGGCCGCCTGCAGGGCTATCGTCCTTACTGTTTTCGCCGCGCTGCGAACGTCCAAAACCGTCCAGTACGCGTGCTACAGTGCGCGCGTCCATGCCGGGACCGTTATCTGACACGATAATCTGCGTATGTTTCCCTTTGAGGCTGGCGTGCAGCAATATGCGACCTTTTTTCGGGGTATAGGCGATGGCATTGTCCAATATATGCCCGATCGCTTGCCCCAGCCTTTTGGCATCACCTCGGAGGATTCCGACCTTTTCACCGATCTGAATATCCAGATCCTGCGTTTTTGCCTTCGCGGCCTTGCGGCGGCTTTCCGCTAGCTCGTTCAGCATTGTCCGCAAATCGATGTCGGCTTCGGCTATCGGCAATGCGCCGGCCTCGCTCTGACTGAGGTCGAGTACGTTTTCGATCTGTCCGCTTAACCGTGCGACAGATTCCAGTATAGCGGCAACATACTCGTCCGCCTGCGCGGAAAGCGGCCCGGCAATTCCGCCCGCCAGCATTTCGGCAAATCCGCCAATCGATGTCAGCGGCGTTCGGAATTCGTAGCTCATATTTGCCAAGAACTTGCCTTTGATCGCATCTGCCTCGACCAAAGCTTCGTTGCGGTCGCGCAGTGCCTGTTCAATGCGCTGACTGTCGGATATGTCGAGCATGGTCAGCATGGCATTACCATCCGGCAAAGGTATTCCCGCAAATTCGAACGCACGCCCGTCAGCGAGCGTGATGCGACCGCTTTTCTGGTTCCGCTCCAATGTGGCCGCACGAATAATGTCACGCAATGCAGAAATTTGCGCCGGCTTTTTCAGTGCCGGGGCAAGGATTTTCATCAGATTATCGACACGCGGATGTGCGGCCAATGCGCTTTCTTCGATCCCCCATAATTTGCTAAACCTGCGGTTCCACAAATTAAGCCGTCCGTCCGGAGCAAACACAGCCAGCGCTTCGAACAGATTGTCGAACGTGGCGGTTCGTACGCGGAGCAGCGTATCGCGTGCGCTGGCCAACTGCACCTGTTCGGTCCGGTCCTCGAACAATAGCAACAAGCCGCCATCGGGTGTCGGCTGAGCGATCACGCGCAGGTGCGTACCGTCTGGCAACAGCCAGTTTTCCTCGCTTGCTTCCGTGGCGTTGAACCAGCGGCTCTTTTCCTCGCGCCATTCGGGGAAATCGCGCACTTCCGGTATACGCTGCGCTTCGCGCATACGTTCGAGCACCCGGTCGAATTCCGGCGTGTTTGTGACCCACTGAGGACGAAGTGAGAATACGCGCTGGAATGGCTGGTTACAGAATGTCATCGCTTTATTGACATCGAACTGGGCCACGCCTGCTGACATATTGTCGAGCATGTCGCGTTGCGCGTGCCGGAAACGGCGAAAATCCGCTTTGACGCTTTCCAGTTCCTGAATGTTGATCGCATATCCGGCAATGCCCGTTTCGCCGAGCGGAATGTCGACAACGCACATGACCTGTCGCTTGCCATCAATCGTTGTGGCAACTGTGCGTTCAATCATTTGCTTCTCTTCCTGCGCACGCGCGGCGACTGCGGCAGGTGTGAGCCCATCGACGGATTCGATTAGTTCGAGATTCTGGGCTATGACTTCGTCGGCGTTTGCCGCATCGACAGCCCGTACGTACGCACTGTTGACGAGCGTGATGCGAAGGTCTTCATCGCGGTGCCACATCGGCATGGGAGCCGATTCGATCAACGCGGACAGCGCGGAAAATGCCTTTTCCGCCTGAGCCAGACCTTGCTCCAGCCGGTCGATATGGTTCTGGCTGTCGGTAAAGTCAAAAATCCACAGCAGCGCCGCACCGACCGGTGATAATTGCGGATCAGCCTGATGACCGTAAATATGCAGGCTGCTGGCGGAGCCAGGGATTCGCAAGCTGGCGTGAAACGGCCGTGCGGTTTTCTGTACCGCCGTTACATGCGTTTGTATTCTCGCCAGGTCTTCAGCGCACCAGCCGCGGCCATCCTGAACAAGTTCGGAAAAATAGGAAGGCAGAGTGTCGAGACTGAACCATCTGGCAAGCCGTTCCGGACCCTCGACCCGTCCATCGCTGCGTACCAGCAGCGGCAAGGCAGGCGCTTCATCGAGCATTTTGCCAAGCCGCCGCGATGATCGCAGCGTTGCCCGCGCGCGCCGCCGCATCGACAGGCCTGTACTGATCGCCCATACGCTGCCAGTTACCCAAGCGGCAAGCAACAGCGCGAGCAGGAATACCGCCGAATCGCTCAAAACCATATCGGCTGGGCCTGTAATGTAATCTTGCCTGTCATCGTCCCGGCTACGCTAATGCAGCGCTGGCCTGACGCCAACAAAAAAAGGGCTCGCGGGATCGCTCCCGCAGGCCTTGTCGACAGGAATGATATTTCCTTAGTATCGGTACTGGTCGGTCTTATACGGTCCTGCAACCGGAATATCGATATATTCGGACTGTTCCTTGGACAGTTCGGTCAATTTCACGCCAAGCTTATCGAGATGCAGACGTGCCACTTTTTCATCCAGGTGCTTTGGCAATACATACACCTGATTTTCATACTGGTCGTTGCGCAGATGCAGTTCGATTTGCGCCAGTACCTGGTTCGTAAAACTCGCCGACATTACAAAGCTGGGATGGCCAGTCGCATTGCCCAGGTTGAGCAGTCGGCCCTGCGACAACAGGATCATCCGCTTGCCATCGGCAAATTCGTACATATCGACCTGCGGCTTGATCTCTATGGTTTTGAGGTTGGCCAATGCACCAACTTGTATTTCATTGTCGAAATGGCCGATATTGCCAACAATCGCCATGTCTTTCATCGCCCGCATATGGTCGATGGTAATGACATCCTTATTCCCTGTCGTCGTAATGAAGATATCGGCGGTCGGCGCGACGTCTTCCAGACGCTGTACCGAAAATCCATCCATTGCCGCCTGCAGCGCACAGATCGGATCTATTTCGGTCACGATCACGCGCGCGCCCGCGCCTTTCAGCGAAGCAGCGGAACCCTTGCCGACATCGCCATAGCCACAAACGACCGCAACCTTGCCTGCCATCATGACGTCGGTGCCGCGGCGAATTCCATCAACCAGAGATTCCTTGCATCCATATTTATTGTCGAATTTCGACTTGGTCACACTGTCATTGACGTTGATCGCCGGGAATGGAAGCTGGCCTTTTTTGGCAAGATCGTATAGGCGATGCACGCCAGTGGTCGTCTCTTCGGATACGCCCTTGATCGCCTTGACCGTATTGGTGAGGTAACCGGGTGATTTTTCCAGCCGGTCTTTAAGGACCTTCGCAAAAGCTTCTTCTTCCTCATTGGAAGGAGTAAACAGTTTTTCGCCAGCTTCGACACGGGCACCCCAAAGCGCAAACATTGTGGCATCGCCGCCGTCATCGAGGATAAGATTGCACGTCGTGCCATCTTCGGCGCCCCAATCGAAAATCCGGTCGACATATTCCCAGTATTCTTGCAGCGTTTCGCCTTTAATAGCAAAAACGGGAATGCCCTGATCCGCAATTGCGGCGGCGGCATGATCCTGCGTCGAATAGATATTGCATGACGCCCAGCGCACTTCGGCTCCAAGTGCGATCAATGTCTCGATCAAAACGGCTGTCTGGATCGTCATGTGCAGCGAACCGACGATCTTCGCACCCTTTAGCGGCTGTTCCTTGCCGAATTCCTCCCGCAGCGCCATCAGACCCGGCATTTCGGTTTCGGCGATGGCGATTTCATTACGACCATATTCGGCAAGCGAAATGTCTTTTACGATATAATCTTGTTGTGACATAATGGGCTGTCTCCATGAAAGCTATATTTGGCATGAAAGGCCTTTTGCCTGCATGCAATTGGCGTCTCCATACCGAAGCGCTCAGCTACAATCAAATGGAAACAAGCGGCAGATATAAAGAATTCTTTATATGACATGGTTTTGTCAGTTTATGACTTTTACCTTCGTGTGCATGGTTGAAAGTAACACAAGCCGTGCCGAAATAGATCGGGCACGAATACGTGCGCACCGCATTCAGCGAAAGGATAGATCAGATGATTTCCAAAGGCGATAAACTGCCCTCTACCACATTAGTCAAAAACACGGAAAATGGCCCAGAGCAAGTTTCCAGCGAGGAGTATTTCGCGGGCAAGAAAGTGGCCTTATTCTCCGTGCCGGGGGCGTTCACTCCGACCTGCTCCGCCAAACATCTGCCCGGCTATGTCGAAAAGGCCGCAGCCTTGAAAGCAAAGGGCATCGATGAAATCGCATGTACTGCAGTCAATGATGCATTTGTCATGGGCGCATGGAACGATGCCGCCGGTTCCAGCGATGTCACGATGCTGGCCGACGGCAATGGGGATTTTGCAAAAGCGGTCGGTCTCGAAATGGACGGAAGCGGTTTTGGCATGGGCACCCGTGGCCAACGTTATTCGATGCTGCTCAACGACGGAGTCGTCGAAGCGCTTTACGTAGAGGCGCCGGGCGATTTCAAGGTCAGTTCTGCAGAACATATGCTTGAAAATATGTAATCTTCTAGAACAGAACAGAGAAAAGCCTGCCGGATAGTGCATCTGGCAGGCTTTCTTGTGTCGGCCTCGCTTACATAATCTGCATTGTAATCAATAGCCCATGAGCGACATGACTTCCTTGCGGCTTCGCGAGTCGTCGAGGAAGCAGCCGTAAAGTTTGCTGGTGGTCATTTTTACGCCTTGCGTGCGAACGCCGCGCGCCGTCATGCAACTGTGGCTGGCCTCGATCACCACGGCCACGCCATCGGGTTTTAGGTTTTCGTAAACGCACTTCGCAACCTCGGCCGTCAGACGTTCCTGCACCTGCAACCGCCGTGCGAACCCGTGCAGCACTCGGGCCAGTTTGGAAATGCCAACGACACGGTCCGTCGGCATATAGGCGATTGACGCCTTGCCGATGATGGGTGCCATGTGATGTTCGCAGTGGGACTGAAACGGAATATCCTTGAGCAATACCAGCTCGTCATATCCGCCCACTTCCTCAAATGTACGGCGCAGATGGGTTGCCGGATCTTCTTCATATCCCTGGCAATATTCCTTCCAGGCGCGCGCGACGCGTGTCGGCGTATCGAGCAAACCTTCGCGTTCGGGATCGTCTCCGGACCACTTTATAAGAGTGCGTATCGCTTCCTGCACTTCTTCTGGAACGGGAAGTTTGGTGGCATGCCCCAAACGGGTATCATCGTCTATTTCATCCGGTCGCATATTAGCCCCTTGCATGTGTGTGCATAAGATAGGTTGGCATTATATCCGGCACAAGACAGCTAAAGGAATTCGCTTGTCGCCCGTGCACAGGATGCGTCTGAAACTTCACACGCAATAACCGAAAATTTATGATGAAAGAAAGGTGGTGCGCCCGGAGCGATTCGAACGCCCGGCCCCCAGATTCGTAGTCTGGTGCTCTATCCAGCTGAGCTACGGGCGCTAGGCGTTCGCAAATAGAGCGGGCTGTTTGATAAGGCAACCCCTGTTCGGCCCGATACTTAAAAATTTCACGATATCGTTTGTTTAGAGCAGATGTTGAAGTGCCGTGACCAGGGGCCTGTCAGCGGGAGGCATATCAAAACCGCCAAGCTCGTTCAAATCGGCCCAGCATAATTTTGTTGCATGCAAAGGCTGGGGCTTTTCCTCCCACTTTCGGCACACATATAATAGCAGGAGCAGATGCTTCGAACCGAGAGCTTCGCTGGCAAAACTCGCAGGAGTAAGATTTGCGGGCGTCACAAAGATTCCAAGTTCTTCTTTCAACTCACGAACCAGAGCAACTTCCGGCGTTTCCCCCGGTTCGATTTTGCCACCGGGAAACTCCCACAAACCAGGCATTGATCGATCGCCCGGCCTTTTTTGCAGAAGGATTTTCCCTTGGGGGTTTACAAGGGCGGCAGCGACCACGTTCAACATTGTCGGATTACTTTCCAATTTATTGGACGCTGGTAACTTTTTGTTAAAATCATTTTGCGAAAATCTCTCTGTCGAAAGTAATGGGGCAGGAATTCATGTTCATGAAATTTAAAAAGCTGATGGTCTGTAAACATGGCGCCACAGCAATTGAATATGGCCTGATCGCAAGTCTTGTCGTTGTCGCATGTATGGCAGCGATCGGAGGTTTCGGCAATAATGTTGGGGGTATGTGGAATTATGTGCAGGACGAAGTTGTCCAGGACTGAGGTTTATGGAGATTAAACAATTCGTAAGACTTTTCCCATATTTCTTTTTTTGCTGCTTTCAAATTCACGCGTTTGCAGCCGGGTAATGAAGAGTGAAACTCAAGGAGACCAAAAATGAAATTCGTAAAAACCATTTTCGCCGACAAAAAAGGCGCGACCGCTATTGAATACGGCCTGATCGCCGCCCTGATCGCAGTTGCAGCTATCACTGCCATGGGTACATTGGGCAATCAGCTCAACACCACTTTTGGTAAAGTTTCCACGGAAATGGCAAAAAAGAACTAACTATCTGAATACTATTTTCAGGTGAATCAAAAAGGCGGCAGAGAAATCTGCCGCCTTTTTTAGATTCTGCGCGAAATTCCAAGGTTTTAATATGTTACAATCTTAACGCGCTGTCCGGGTTGCAAAGTCGACCGGCTAGACAAGCCATTCAGCGCCAGAAAACGTTCAGTTTGCAAATTGGTATAATCCATCCTGCGAGCCAGTTCGGCAATCGTATCGCCCGATCTTACGGTAACCACATCGATTTTACGCGGTCTGATCTGTGCCACCTCATTGGCCGTAATCCGGCGCAGACTTTGAAACATATTGGCAAATATATTGCTTTGTCCGGCAGGGGCGATTGCTAAAAAGTGGTAAGCCTGACTGTTCGAAAATTCGTAAGCGAAAACAGTCACGTCGATTTGGCTTTGCCCATTATTAACGCGCGCCGTAGCATAAGAAGCCGGAAGGCCGTTAACGGTCGTATTCTGAATCGAACCGTAATCGATGCGAGTGTCGCCCCCCAGTTTCCGGAACACCGAATCAATATAATTGCCCATATTTCCGGAATAGGCGGCAGTCGAAAACTGGGCCTTGCCGCTCTGCCCGTTAATGGTCACGGCCGTGGTGCCATTTTGCATGCCAAAACCGCTAGGAGCCATAAATGTCAGACGCAAATCCGGATGGCTGAAAGTACGGCCATCGATAATTCCCTGTTTCGGGTCGTCGCCATACAGCATTCCGTCCACTTGGTTGAGGAAAACTTCGCGGTTGCGCACGCCTGTGGCATTAGCTCCAGCATTTCGCAAGGCGCGGGTCACACGCGCGGCGGGATCGGGATGGGTACTCGCCCAGGTTGGCACATTCGCGTTGGCCTGACCTGCCGCCCGCGCGTCAATAGCACTTTGCGCCGCTAGCGAAGCGAGCATCGATGAAAGTGCCGTGGGATCATAGCCAGCGGAGCGCAGATACCGGATGCCCAGATCGTCTGCTTCCGTTTCCTGGCTGCGTGAATATTTGAGGGTAAGCAGCTGACTGCCCGTGCCGAAAATCTGTTGGCCCAACTGGCCAAGCTGCGAGTCGCCCAGCAACACCGCAGACGCGATTTGACCCAAAGCGCCAAAGATGCTGTTGCGCTGCGCCGCTTTCTGACGTTTCTGAGAATGGCGCGCGGCAACGTGCCCAACTTCATGACCCATGACACCGGCAAGTTCGGCTTCGTCATTCATAAGCGCGAGCAATTGGCGCGTGGTATATACGTAACCTCCTGGAATCGCAAAAGCGTTGTTCACCGGTGAATTCAGCAAAGTTACGGTAAAGTCACTGCGGGCATTGCCCAGTCCGGATTGTACGGCGATATTCTTGCCGACCGTTTCAACATAAGTTGCTTGGGGAGAATCGTAACGCCCGCCAAATTGCTCAAGCAACTGGGGATGATATTCCGAACCTATTCTCTTTTCTTCGGCGGTGATGGCGCGGGCTTCTCCGCCTCGCGCAGTTGCCGCTGAAGACGATCCGAAACCGTCCGATGCACCTGCAGCCGAGCATGCTGATAAAGCCAAGGCGGAAACCGCTGCAAGTCCGAGTGATGCTTTAATTGACATGTCTTTCTCCTGATAAAACCCGTACCGGTTATAGCTATAGTTGTTTTAAACGATAGAGACCGGGAAAGTTCCCGTATTGACCCTAACGCCATGCATAATGATGTATCAAATGTCTCCTAGCGAAAGGAATTTC
>JBGTHQ010000033.1:0-34096 GCA_041746135.1 Sphingomonadaceae bacterium
GGTCTCGCCCAGCATGACCGCGGCAAGATAGAGCGCGATGATCGGCGCGATGAAGCTGATCGCGATCGCCTCCGCCATCGGCGTGCGGGCGAGACCCCAGAAGAAGGTGAAGGCCATCACCGCACCGATGCCGCCGCGCCACAGGTGCAGCGTGAGCGCCGCCCGGGACGGCCATCGGGTCGGCCGGAAGGCATAGAGCGCAGCCGCCATGACAACGGCAGCGCCCGTCCGCCACAGCAGCGCATTATACGTGCCCAGCGCCAGCGCCGCCGCCGCGAGGATCGCGGGGCCGTGCACCGCCGCATCGGGCACGACCGCAAAGAACGGGGCGAACAGCAGGAACACGAGCGTCATCACGCCGTTCTGGAACAGCGCGATTTCGGCCGGCCCCGCCACCTGTGCCTGGCGGCGCTGCAGGATCAGGTTGATCGCATAGAGCACCGCCGACCCCAGGATCGCGGCGATGCCCCAGCGCGCATCGGCATCGAACCCCTGCCCCAGCTTGCCCGACACGATCACCCCCACCCCGGCCAGCCCGAGCGCGGAGGCGAGGATCGCGTTGCGGCCAATGGTCTCGCCCAGCATGACCGCGGCCAGGTAAAGCGCGATGATCGGCGCGATAAAGCTGATCGCGATCGCTTCCGCCAACGGCGTGCGGGCCAGCCCCCAGAAAAAGGCGAACGCCATCACCGCGCCGATGCCGCCGCGCCACAGGTGCAGCGTGAGCGCGGCTCTGGACGGCCAGCGGGTCGGGCGAAAGGCGAACAGCACCGCCGCCATGATCACCGCCGCGCCGGTGCGCCACAGTAGCGCATTATATGTGCCCAGCGCCAGCGCCAGCCCCTTCATCAGCGCATCCATCCCGCCGAACGTGGCGATCCCTGCGATCACGGCGAGGAATGGAAGCAGGCCCGGATCGGCATGGCGGGGGTCGCGGTTCATGGGACACGCATATCCATGCTGGCAAGGCGGTTGTCCAGACGGCAAATTGCCAAGCGCGCAACAGCCGCTATAGTCGGCGGCAATATCGGACAGAGCGCAGATGAAGGAGCAAGATATGCGAACCATGGCGATAGCCGCCGCCGGACCCGTGCTGGCCCTGCTTGCCGGATGCCAGACCGGCATGGCAAACGATCCGCCGCCGTCAGCCGTGTCCGCCAATCCGGCGGCCTATTCGGCGGCCGGAGCCGTGACACAGACGCAGATCGATAGCGAAGCGGCCCTGCAAAGACTGAAAAACAGCCGCGGCATGACGTTGCAATGGATCAGCTGGGATTATCTGGGCCCCGTTGCCGTGGCGGACAATGACGGCGTGATCCGCATCTCCGCGAGCCAGCAACAGCGCGGCGGACCGGGCAAAGTGACGGTGCTGGGCGACATTGTCCGCATCGAAGACCGGGAATTCATCTTTCGCGGGCGAATCACCATGACCGATACGCCGGACGCTGGTCGCCAGTGCGTGCTCAACAGCGCCGAGAGCGGCGACCAGATATTCGCCATCACCCAGAACCGCCAATACTGGCGGCTGCGCACTTTCGAATGGTGCGACGGGCTTACCGACTATATCGACATCTATTTCTAAAGCGGCGCGGAGGGCTTCGCCGGGGCCGCATCCTGCATGTCATAGCCGAGATACAGCGCGGAGCCGACCAGAGTGCCCATCAGTCCGACGACGATTGCATCGGCGAACATCAATCCCCAGACTATCAGCACCGGTGCGCCGAATGCCCATTCATGCAAATAGACATGCACGAAATAGCCGGGCACATAGGCGGCGATGACGAGCAGTATCAGTATCGGTGCGCGGCTCCATGTCCGCGAATAGGCAAAGCCCAGCGACATGGCGGCATCGCCGAAAATCGCACCGAGCAGCATGAAGAGCAGCGGAATCTGGATCAGCAAGGTGACGATCTGTACCGGCCAGAACACCGCATCGCTATTGGCGGGGTTGAGAAAGTAAAGCGGCAAGCTGGTGACGATCAGCACCGCAAAAGCCAGCAACAGTCGCAGCCAGCGGATGTCGCCGATCCGCCACCAGCTGCCGCCATGGGCGCGGGTCCACCAGAAGCGTGCGGCGGCGAGCCATGCCAGCGTCAGCCCCACAACCTTGACCGCACCGAAACCCAGACGCAGCGGGTCCGCGCCCAGATCCTGCGCCGCCTCGCGACTGTCGAAAAAACCGATGCCGATCTCGACTGCATGCTGGGCGAATTCGGTGGCAAAGCCGAACAGGAAGATGAGCGTCGCGACGAGCGGCAAGACGAACCCCTTGCGATAGGTGTCGATCAGGCGGGAAATGGTCCAGGCGATGGGATTCATGTCTTGCTTGCTTTCAAAAAATGATGTCGGTTTCGCAATAGCCTGGCAACCGGCGATATGTGATAATTCGGTTTAAATCACGCCGCCTCGCTGATCCCGGCTTCGATCTCCGCCGCCTTGGCCTCGACCAGCTTGACGATATGGTCGACCATAGAGCCGTCCTCGATATGATGGTCGGTGACGCCCGCCAGATAGACCATATGCTTGCCCTTGCCGCCGCCGGTCAGGCCGATATCGGTTTCGCGCGCCTCGCCCGGACCGTTGACGACGCAGCCAAGCACCGACAGCGACAGCGGCGTGTTGATATGTTTGAGCCGTTCCTCGAGCGTTTGTACGGTGCGGATCACGTCGAAACCCTGCCGCGCGCAACTGGGGCAGCTGACCACGCGGACGCCGCGGGTACGCAGGCCGAGCGACTTGAGCATTTCATAGCCGACGCGCACTTCTTCTTCGGGTTCGGCGGATAGGCTGACGCGGATCGTGTCACCGATACCGGCCCAGAGCAGATTGCCGATGCCGATCGAGGATTTGACCGTTCCGCCGATCAGGCCGCCGGCTTCGGTAATACCCAGGTGCAGTGGGCAATCGACCGCCTCGGCCAGCTGCATATAAGCGGCCACCGCGAGAAATACGTCGCTCGCCTTGACCGCAACCTTGAATTCGTGAAAATCATGGTCCTGCAACAACTTGATATGGTCGAGTGCGCTTTCGACCAGAGCCTCGGGACAGGGCTCACCGTATTTTTCGAGCAGGTCGCGCTCGAGCGAGCCCGCATTCACGCCGATACGGATCGCGCAGCCGTTCGATTTGGCCGCATCGACGACTTCCTTGACACGGCTGGCGGCACCAATATTGCCGGGATTGATCCGCAGGCAGGCCGCGCCCGCATCGGCGGCTTCCAGTGCGCGTTTATAGTGGAAATGGATGTCGGCGACAATCGGCACGCGCGACGCGCGGACAATCTGCTTGAGCGCCGCCGTACTTTCGACATCGGGACACGAGACGCGGATGATATCGACGCCCGCCTCTTCGCAGCGGCGGATCTGGTTAATTGTCGCCTTGGGATCGCTGGTCAGCGTGTTGGTCATGGTCTGTACCGTAATCGGCGCATCGCCGCCCACCGGCACGTCGCCCACCATGATCTGGCGGCTTTTGCGCCGCGCTATGTCGCGCCAGGGACGCAGATTTGGATTTTCGGTTGTCATTCGGAAGCATGCTCCGCTATTCAGGGTTTCGAACCATATAACGCGTGCCGCCGCGATATGCGAGGGTTGATAATGAATAAGGCACGAAACCGAGGAAGGACGTCATCTATGCCAACAGTATTGATCACCGGGGCGAACCGCGGCATCGGACTGCAATTTGCCAAAGATTATGCCGCCGCCGGGTGGGATGTCATCGGCACATCGCGCAATCCCGACAAGGCTGGCGATCTGAAAGCCATCAAGGGCGCGGCCGTCATGCGTCTTTCCGCCGCCAACCCGCACAGCGTCGACAATTTCTTCGAGGAGCTGGGCGACCGGCAGATCGACCTGTTCGTCAGCAATGCCGGGTCCTATGGCAGCCGCGATCTCGACAAGGACAGCTGGATCGAGACTTTGGAAATCAATACCATTGCCCCGACCATTCTGGCGACAGAGCTGAAAAAGAATATGGAAGGCAGCGACATCAAGAAGATGGTCGTGCTGTCCAGCCAGATGGGCAGCATCAGCGATAACGACAGCGGCGGATCAATCATCTATCGCTCCTCGAAAGCGGCGGTCAACGCGGCATGGAAATCGCTGAGCATCGATTTAAAGGATGACGGGATCGCCGTACTGATGCTGCACCCCGGCTGGGTCCAGACCGATATGGGCGGTGAAAACGCCACGATCGATACGGAAACCAGCGTCGCCGGAATGATGCAGGTGATCGAGAATTTGTCTTTGGCCACGACCGGCGAATTCCGCGTCTATGACGGCAGCGAGATGCCCTGGTAATTGGCCGACCATAATTGGAGAGACTGACATGAACCGCCTCCTCGCCTCTGTATTTATCGGACTCATCCTTATGACCGCACCCGCCTCCGCCCAAGACGACGATATGCAAAGCCCCGGTGAAGGCGGCTGGTCGCTGACCATCCATGGCGGTGCGGGAGTGATTTTGCGCGAGAACCTCACGCAGAAAAAAGATACCGAAATCCGCGCCGCGCTGACACGTGCGCTGGATGCGGGATCGCAGGTTCTGGCCGATGGCGGCACGGCTATGGATGCGGTACAGGCCACCATCATCGTGCTGGAGGACAATCCCAATTTCAATGCCGGGCGCGGCAGCGTATTCACCTACAAGGGCAGCAACGAAATGGATGCGGCGATCATGGACGGCCAAACCCGCAACGCCGGTGCCATTGCCGGTTCCACCGCCACAAAAAACCCGATCAAGCTCGCCCGCGCGGTGATGGAAAAAAGTCCGCACGTGCTGCTCAGCCGTGAGGGGGCGAACGAATTTTCAATCGAACAGGAACTTGAACAGGCTGGCCCCGAATGGTTCGCCACCGACGAACGCTATCGCCAGCTGGAAGAACTAAAGGCGCGACAGACGGGCAAGAATGGCGATAAAGTCAGTTATTTCGATATCGATATGAAATACGGCACGGTCGGCGCGGTCGCAGTCGACAAGGACGGTAACGTGGCGGCGGGCACCTCGACCGGCGGGCTGACCGGCAAACGCTGGGGCCGGATCGGCGACAGCCCGATTATCGGCGCGGGCACGTATGCCGACAATCGCGCCTGCGCCATTTCCGCCACCGGCGCAGGCGAATATTTTATTCGCCTTGGCGTCGCGCATGAAATCTGTGCGCGCATGCGGTTCAAGGGTGAGGATGCCCAGACTGCGGCAGATGCGGTGATCGCGGAACTCGGAGAGCTCGGTGGCACGGGCGGCGTGATCGTCGCCGCGCCCGATGGTACGGCGGCCTGGTCTTACAACACCCCCGGTATGTACCGGGGTCGCGCCACCAGCGCCGGCGTCAAGCAGGTCGGCATTTATGGCGACGAGGAATAAAGTCCTATAGCAGCATCCCGATGGAGCTGTTTGTCGGAGGAGAATAAGCCATGGCCCCTGCCCCACCCAATTTGTGGGACCGGCATATCATGCCGCGGCTTATCTGCTTTGCCTGCGGACAACCGCAGATCATGAAGCGCCGCTCGCAGGTGGTTCCGAAATCCTCCGGCAAGATACTCGAACTTGGTGCAGGCGGCGGTATCAATTTGCAGTTTTACGATTCCCAAAAAGTCGATCGGGTAATCGGCATTGATCCCTCCCCAGAACTGGCCGACCGCGCCCGCCGAGCGGCGCAGCAATCGGATATCCCATTTGAGATTGTCGGCGGTGTGGCCGAAAATATGCCTTTTGCGGATGACAGTTTCGACACCGTGCTGATCACCTTTACACTTTGCACCGTTACCGATCAGGCGCAATCGCTCAGCGAAGTGCGCCGCGTGCTAAAGCCCGGCGGCAAACTGCTGTATCTCGAACATGGCCGCGCACCCGATCCCGGCGTGCATAAATGGCAACGGCGCGTTGAACCTTATTGGAAGCCCTTGGCGGGGGGATGCCATCTTACCCGTCCGATCGGCAGTGCGATCGAAAATGCAGGTTTTGTGACAAGCCACATGACGGGCGAATATATGCCCAAAACCCCGCGCATACTGGGCTGGGTCGAAAGCGGCGAAACGGTCGCCGCGCTTTAGTTATTCCGCATCGCTAAACTTATCGGCGCGGCGCTTGCCAAAACGCATATTGTTCTCCAGCCGCGCGCGCAGCTGGGTATAATAGGCCTCGAGAAACAGCCGTTCCTGACCGCTGCCCGGGTTCCAGCCGATCTTGCGGCAAATGGCGCTGCAGACCGAGACGAGCGCTTCCTCGTTATCGGCGCGCAGCACTTTTTCAAGTGTTTGCAGTTCGTACTCGCCATAGACGGAAAGCTCATCGGCCGTGAACTGGTAATGCGATTGCGCCATCTCGTCCTGGACTAGGCGGCTGCTATCCTTAGGGGTCACCACGGCAGCCAGTGCTCTCCTCGGCGCTTCTATGACCCATGTGCCGGCAATCAGATCGCCGCAGCGCAGCCTGTCCTTGTTGAAGAGTGGAAAGAGCAGGAATATACCGACCCAGAGAAATCCGAGCAGCGCCGTCATCCCGGTCATCTGGCTTTGCACCGCACCCGAAACCATAAACATCAGCGGCAGGAAAAGCTCGATATCGCGCACCAGGTTGCGCGCGATCACCGCTTCGGCCGTTAGCCGGCCGCCGTCGCGCGACGCGACGCGGATACAGTTCGCGCGCTTGCCCCATGTCGCGCCGCGATCGCCCAGTTCGAAATACAGGAAATAGGCATTGCGCAATAGAAACAGGAAGATAATCGAGATAACGGCTATAAATTCTCCGATCGAATCGAGAAACTCCCTGGCAAACTGAAACGCGAATGCAAGCGCCGCAAGTATCAGAAGATACCCGATCATAAGGCCGAGTAAGATGATAATATCGGCCATCAGTGCGCCCGCCCGCGAACTCGCGGCGGCCACCCTGATAGCCAAGATGACACCCTCGGGCGTGACGATTTCGCGGTGCATGTCCGGATTGGGTTCGATTGGCCCCAGCCGGGTGCGGCCTTTGGCGATGGCAGCGCTCATATGTCTTGCCGCCTTCCGGCAAATGTAAAATAGCCCAGCCACAATGCCAGCATGATGCCCCCAACCATATAACGCCCTGCGGTATTATCGACAATCTGCCGCGCAAAACCTTCAAGCAAGCCCGCGACGATCAGCATCATGACCACGCCCACCATGACCAGGGCCGCTCGTTTGCCCGCCACGCTGGCCGCCTGCAGATGTGACATCTTACCCGGAAAGGCGAGCGTACGCCCGATATGGATACCCGCCGCCCCGGCCAGTGCTATGGCAAAAATCTCGGTCGTTCCGTGGATCGAAAGCCAGCCGACGAAATCGGCACCCAGTCCTTCGGATTTAAATACCCAGAACATCGCCCCGAGCATCGCCATATTGTGGATCAGCAGCAAAATAGACGGCACGGCAAAGGCAAAGCCGAGCGCGAAAGCAAGAATCGAAACCTGCGCGTTGTTGCTGAACAAGAAGGCGGCGAATATCGCCATACCTTCCTGTTCGCTCTGCCCGAACAGCGTTCCGCGCAGCGCTTGCGCGCTAGCACCGGGTACGCGGTCGCCCGCCAGCGCCCCGTCCATAAGCATGTAAAAATTTTCAGGATCCGATGCGACCATGAAATAACCGACCAGCGTTCCGGCGCCCATGACCAGCAAGGCTATCATCAATTCCGGGACTATCTGCCGCACCGCCCGGCTCCAGCCGCCCCCGAAAAAATCGCCGCACCAGCCCAGAAATGTCGTTTGCGGGCCATAAACCATGAAATAAGCACGCAGGGCCAGTGCTTCCAGATACGCAATAGTACCGGCATCGAGCGAGTTTTCCCGCGCGATCGACAGGCTCGACATGGCGGTACGATACAGCGTGGGAAGTGCCAGAACATCGTCGTCCGATACGCGTTTGCGCTTTCCCTTTTCCATCAGCGTGATGATGGTATCGAGCCTTTCCCAATCGGCTTCGCGCTCGATACGAAAGCGGTCGCTGCGCAGTTCGCCTTGACCGGATACCGCATTGCCCGTTTTGATCGCGGAGCTCTTCATAGCTGGCCCCGCCGCTTGATGCGCAGATAATTGTTGATCAGACGCGTGCCTACGTCCCCATGCGGTGCTTCGACCACGTCAACACCGATATGCTTCAGCTTGCTGATGACCAGCCGCTTTTGCGCCAGCAGCGCATCCGCCGTGACGCTCTTGGCGATATCGTCGCTGGTCGAGGGCGGCGCATCGCGCAAACCGGTCAGTTCGACATCTTCCATCACGACGAACAGGACCATATGACGGCTGATGAGACGGCCTACCGCCTCGACCATCAGCTCGGCGCTGGTCGGATCGGTAAAATCGGTGAAGATGACGATCAGCGAACGCCGTTGCAGCCGTCCTGCGAGAGTTGACAGCGCGAGCGTGAAATTGCTTTCCTGCGCCCTATAGTCGATCTGCGCCGCCTCCATCTGCAAGCGGTAAAAATTCCGCGTGCTGCTAAAGAAAGGCGTGACGGTGAGCGGTTTGGCGGCAAAACTGAACAGGCTGGTACGATCGCCCGATTTCATCGCCACATAAGCCGTCAGCAGCGCCGCCGATACGGCCCGGTCGATCCGCGGCAAGCCATCAATCGGTTCGCACATCGACGATCCGCAATCGAGCGCGAACACGATCTGGTTGTTGCGCTCGGTATCATATTCCTTCGCCAGCAATCTGGAATGGCGGGCCGACCCTTTCCAGTCGATGCTACGCCGGTCCATTCCCGGCTGGTAATCGGCGAGTGCCTCGAACTCGCTGCCGTCGCCGCGGAACCGGCGCGCCAGCAGGCCGAAAACCGCATCGCGCATGAAAAGCTGCACCGACGGGCTGCGCAGTGCTGCAATATTGGGCAACACGGCAATATGGCGTTCGGCCGCCTTGCTGACCTGTCGCCACGCCAGCGCCATTGGCCCATACCAGCGCAACCAGAACCGCTCGACCTGTGCCTTGCCGCGCCGTGTGGGTATGACAATGGTCTGGCCGTGCCAGTTGCTGCCGGTATCGCGGTGCAGCACGAAACCCGCGCGGCCGTCGCTGCTCAGCCGCGTATCGAGTGCGGTCTGCGCATAGACGGTGCACGGTTTGACGCCGCTCCTGAATTGTGCAGTAAGGCCCAGTCGCGTCTCTGCTCCCACTTCGGCCGTGTCGGCCATGCTGAGCGTTACCTCTCCCGCGCGCGCCGCGAACAATCCGTCCAGAACGGTGAGCATGATAAGCATAAACGACCAAACGAGCCCGATCGTCCACGCGGGCGGCGCAATCGCCCCGATCACCACCGCAATCGGCGCACCCAGCGCGATTAGCAAAACGGAGCGGGCGGAGGGATAGATCAACGCGGCGCTTCCGTCCGTTCGATCATGTCGCCGATGATATCGTCCACCTGTTGTCCTTCTATTTCGGCTGCGGGCGACAGCAAGGTGCGGTGGCGGAGCACTGATTTGGCAAGCATCTTCACATCGTCCGGCACCACGTAATCGCGTCCTGCAATCGCGGCGCGCGCGCGTGCCGCATTGGCCAGCATGATTGCCGCACGTGGGCTCGCACCGCTTTCCAGCTCGGCACTCTCGCGTGTCGCACGGATCAGGCGCACGATATAGTCGATCACTTCATCGACGAGCTTGACCGCGCCCACGGCTTTGCGCACATCTCCCAGCCCGTTCGCATCGATCTGCGCGGTTATGCCGAAATCATCGGGACGCGGCGCCCCGGTACGCGCGCCATATTGCGCGACGATACGCGTTTCTTCCTCAGCGCTCGGATATTCGACCAGCAGCTTGAACAGGAACCGGTCGAGCTGCGCTTCGGGCAGTGGGTAGACGCCCTGCTGCTCGATCGGATTTTGCGTCGCCACCACCATGAAATGCGGGGACAGGATGTGCCGCTCGCCATCGATCGTGACGCTGCGCTCCTGCATCGCCTCCAGCAAAGCCGCTTGCGTCTTGGGCGGGGTGCGATTAATTTCGTCGGCCAGCAGAACGTCGCAAAAGACGGGCCCGCGTGTCAGGGTAAATGTGCTGGTCTGAAAATTGAACAGGTTTGACCCGATAATATCGCCCGGCATCAGGTCCGGGGTGAACTGAATCCGGCCATAGTCGAGGCTGAGGGTCGATGCGAAACATTGCGCCAGGAATGTCTTGGCGGTTCCCGGAGGTCCTTCGAGCAGGACATGCCCCGAAGAGAAAAGCGCGATCAGCATATGATCGACAATCCCTTCCTGCCCGACAATCGCCTTGGCAATCTGCGCCCGTATAGTGTCGGCCAGTTTCTCGATATCCGTTATGGCCATGGCCCGTGTGCCGTCCCCGTTCATCGAATCATTTCCTTTTTCCATCTGTAGAGGGCAGCGGCTCTATCCGCTATGTCACCGCGTTTGTGCGCGCGGCGCAATTCCCATGCGAGTTGCGTAAAAGTCTGGCCGTCATGGCTTCCCAGCTTGTCGAGTTGTTTTTCGGTCTCGGCCGCACTCAGCGAATGGGGCAAACCAATCGCGGTGGCCGCCTGTTCGCGTATGACATCCGAATAGGGCTGCGCCAAAAGATAATCGCGGTCCAGCCGCCGCACGAATGCGGCGCCGTTGGACACCAGCGCCCCCTTTCCATAATCGATCGCGCGGGCTTGCGTAGTCGCCGGGCCGAAACGGTAAAATGCCATCCATGCCGCCGCCAGAGCCGCTATGATCAGGCAGATGGTCGCGGACAGAAAGGGCGGTTCGAACGCCAGGGTCAGCAAATTGTCCGATGCGCCTAGACCAACCATGGTCAGGTCGAATGTCACGGGCATGTCATCGTCGTACAGCATCGTGTCGATCAGCGCGAGGGCATGGGCTGCCGTCGCCTTGTCCGCCATGCCCATATTGTTGAACAGGTCGGGCTCCGCCGTCACCAGTACAGGATAATAATCATAGGCACCATCGTCGGAGGGTTCGGGCATATTTTCACCGCGATACTCGGGATAATAACCGCCATTGTCGTACAGACTGACCAGCGCGTCGCCACTGGCAGAATCGATGATCAGCGGGATGAGCTTTTCGCTGTCGAGCGTCGTTGCGTATCCGGGCATTTTTACATTATCCGCATAAGGGGATGAAACCCGCTGCACTGCGGGTTTTTCGGGGCCGGTTTTAAGGTCCGCCTCGCCGAATATGTCCGGTATCGGATAATATTGCGCCGTATCGAGGCCCGCAAGCGTGACCCATCCGGGTTTCAGCCCTTTTTTCTGCCCTGTCGCCCATTTGGGCAGAATGACAAGTGTTGGTCCGACATAGATGCGTGTTTCGATCAGGTCGCGCAGATCTTCTCCATCCGACCCAAATCCGGGCGTTACGACCAGCAGCCCTTCGTCATCGAGACTGCCCGCAGAACGGCTCGTGCGCACTTTGTGGCCACCTTGTTCGATCATGTTCGCCAGCGCCTTGTAGCCGACGAGACTGTTCGATGCCCCGTGCGCCTGTCCATTGTTGGTATCGCGCAGCGCATCGCCCACGCCCAGCGAATAGAGCAGACCGAAAAATGCGGCGAAGCCGAGAATCAGCATGAAAATCACGGTGCGCCGGGAAAAGGTCGACGATGCTTTGCCTGTGTTTACGGCAGCATGGTCGGCTGGCATGCTCATGTCCAATTTCCTCGAAAGGCGAACCGGCCATAAGCGTCGCGCGATTCCGCCCATGCCGCCGCATCGAGCGCATGCCTGGCGAACAGGCTGCGTTCGACATGCCCGGCCATGATCGCGAACGTATCGCGCGCGCCTTGCGACAGCGCGTCGAACCGACCGATCTCGCGGGTCGTATTGGACGGGCGCAGCAAGTGTGGACGGTTGCGCTGGATATCCTCGATACTGCGGTAAAGCAGCAGGTGTGCGGCCTCGTCATACTCTCCGCGAGCGGCCAAGGCGTCGGCTTCGTCGAGCAATTGCCGTGCCGCATCCTGTTCCGGTACCCATTCGGTCTCGAAATTTTCTGCTCGCCGGTAATCGCGAACCAGCGGCCAGATATATTTCCATATCAGCACCAGTACGCCCAGCACCAGTAGACCGATCAGGAACATTTCAATTAGGGGCCAGGATTTGATAATGGCATCGCCCCAACCCTCAAAGCTCTCCGCAAACCATTGCCCGATATCCTTGAGCCATTGCGGCATTTCCGTGTCCGGGGGCGGGTCGGGCGGCACTGGCACATATTGTATGCTGTCGTCGCCACGCACCCCGGTCCAGATATCGTCAAACGACGGAACGGGCGAGGCTGCGGCGCTGGAGGGCTCCGGAGCAGGTGGTGACGGTGGAGGAACGGAGGACTGTGACACGCCATGCAGATGTTACAGAAAGCAGGCGCAGGAACAAGTCATAATCCACAATTCCCGCTTACGTAAAGTATGTTGGCGGTCCGAAGGAACAGAGGCAGGAACGTACCGGGCATATGGGACTTTCGCTTGTCACAAAGCGCCGCTAGAAGCGCGGGCATGACTCGCACATTCTGGATTTTCGCCGCCGCTTTCGCGTTGCTGTTGCCCGTCCCCGCTTATGCATGGGGGGAATATGGACACCGTGTTATAGCACAAATCGCAAACGCGAATGTCAGTCCGGCCACCACCGCGAAAATCCGGCAGCTGATGCGGTCGGAAAAGCTGCTCGGTACACCCGAATGCGACCTCAAAAATATCGAAGATGCCAGCGTCTGGCCCGATTGCATACGACGCGACCGGTTGCGCTGGGGATATACCGCCCCGTGGCATTACCAGAATATCGATATCTGCAAGAATTTCACGCTTGAAGCCAATTGTCCCGGCGGCAATTGCGTATCGGCGCAGATCGACCGCAATGCCGCGTTGCTCGCCGACACATCGCTCCCCGCGCATGTCCGGCTGGAGGCGCTCGCTTTTCTCGTCCATTTTACCGGCGACCTACACATGCCATTGCATGCCGGCGACCGGTCGGACCGCGGCGGCAACGATGTGTCCGCAGCTTACGGAATTGTCGAGGGCGCCATGAACCTGCACTGGATGTGGGACGGCCCCCTGGCCGAGCGCTCGATCACCGACGGCACCGATCTGGTGCGCCGTTACAGCGCCGACGAACGCAGCCAACTGGCTGGCGGAACCAGCGAAGACTGGTCGCGCGAGGCGTGGACGATATCGCGCGACTCTGCCTATGCTACCGCCGAAGAGGGTCCATCCTGTTCGCCAGTGACGCCCACACGCAAGCGGGTCGACAATGCGGAAATCGCCATGCTGGTTCCGGTTGCACGGTTGCAGGTCGAGCGGGCCGGGCTGCGGCTTGCGAGATTGCTGGACGAAGCTCTGCGCTAAACCCCCGCCAAAATTATTTTTTCACGAACGTGGCAATGACATCCACCAGAACGGGGGATATAGGCAGATCGGGAGATGCATAGGTCGTCATATTCGCCATACGGTCGTCGCTATCCACGGACTTCAGAACGTGAGTAATATCAGGGATGATTCGCAATTCGCCATGACTATTGGCTTGGGCCAGCATTTCTGCATCTATTGCCGATACCTGAATATCCCGTCCGCCCTGAACAATCAGCATGGGTTGCGTGATCTTGGATGCCAAAATCGCCGGATCATAGGATAGCAGATCGATAAGATAGCCCTGGACCTGCCGCGCAAATATCATGGCGAGCGGCCCCGGCAATTGCGCGACATCCACCGCGCGGCCCTTTTCCAGTTCGCCGATGGCACCAAGAGCGGCACCCAGTATCGGCGCATTGGCTGGATTGGCACGAAACTGTTCGCGCATGACGTCTCCCAAAGGCCTGCCCGCCGCCGCTATCAGCACGACGCCGCATATATTGTCATTGCCTGCTGCGCTGGCCAAAGCCACCAGTCCGCCTTCCGAATGTCCGGCCAGCCAGATGCACTCGCGGCCCGTTAGGGTTTTAAGGCTGTCCGTCCAGGATTTAATGTCGGCCACATAATCGGCAATCGTCACCTTGTTGGCGTCGGTTACCGCAGATACGCTGCCGAACATGCCGCGTTTGTCGATCCGCACGGTGGATATGTTGCGCTGTGCCAGCGCTTCGGCCAACAGACGGTAGCTGGAAGCGGAAATACCCATGGGGCTGTTGCCGTCCCGGTCGGTGGGGCCAGATCCCGGGATGATCAGTATGAGCGGCTGCTTGCCCCCGGCCTCCATCAACATTCCGGCAAGCGGTCCTTCCGGACCCTCTGTAGTTATTTCCTGAGGGACGGCAGCGGGGCTTGACTTTTGCATGGTCTGCGCTCCGCCTTGCGCCTCTGCCACGCTGTTGCAAGAAATGGTGCCGATAGATGCAGATCAAAAACACAATGTTTGCATATTTCATTTCTTTCCCCCTGCCCAGTGCCACTCCCGTGCACCGTCTAATTTACCGTTCCCATCCATATATTTGACCTGAGCTTGCTTGTCGACACGCGGTCTTCTGTCACCGAATGCATGTATCGGTATTCAACCAAAGCACAGGGTTCAAAATGACATTATCATCTTGCATCGGAAATGTATCATTATGGTTCCCTCGGGAAAAAACACTATTTTCATTTCGTCGTTTGTGGAACTCTTCTCATCGCAACGTGTTGTGCATTTAATATAAGGGAGAAAGTCGATGAACATGCAGCTCAGTAAGAAAAACTTTGTGAAGCAACAGCTTGGACGCGGATTCATGCCGCTCTATTATGCAGGTGAAAGCAATCACTGCCCCGGCTGTGGTGGTACACACTGGCATATCGGCCGTGTTAGCGCCGAATGTGCCCGCTGTGAAACCGCACTGCCGATCGCATTGGCCGGTCCCAACGGGTATAGTTTCGACGGAGAGATGTTGGCAGCCTGAGCAGCCCGTACTTTTAGACCTCGCCGAAGCTTTCCAGCGCGGCCAGGGCTATACTTTCTCCCCATTCCTGAAGAAAATGCCCGCCATCTTCGATAACCATCGTTGGCGGGCAGTTTTTAATCAGTTTATGCAATTGATGCATGGCCGCACTTCCCAGCACCGGGTCGGCTGCACCGATCGCCATAAAGCTCTTCCCTGTCCATTTTTTCGACCAGAAACGCACAGCAGCCAAACCCGCCGCCACCCCTTCCATATCCGGTGAAATGGGAACGAGCGCGGGAAATATTTGTGCCCCAGCCTTGTATTCCGGTTTTGGGAAAGGCGCATCGTAAGCGGCAATCTCGGCTTCGGTCAAATGCGGCGTGCCGCGGGCGATAATCGATCCGATAGGCAGATCAGGGGTGGACATGGCATAATTTTTCCATGCCATAAAACCCTCGCCTAGTGGCTTGCCGATACCGATCGCGGTATTCATGACGATCAAGCGTTCCAGTCGCGCTTCGAAATCGGGATCGACCGGCAGGGTGAGACCAAGCAGTCCGCCCCAGTCCTGTACCACCAGCGTTATATTTGTAAGGTCCAGCCGCTTTACCAGCTCGAGCAGACAGCAACGATGGAAATCGAAGCTGTAATCCGATTGTTTCAAAGGTTTGTCGGAACGCCCGAAGCCGAGCAGATCGGGTGCGACCACACGGGCGCCGCTATCGAGTAATGGCGGGATCATCTTGCGATAGAGAAACGACCATGACGGCTCGCCATGCAGGCACAAGAACGTCTGTTTGGCATTTAACGGCCCGGCATCGATGTAAGCGATACGCAAACCTTCATAACCGGGCAAGTCGTCGACATATTTCACCGGGAAATCAAAATCGGGGATATCCGAAAATCGTTTGTCCGGTGTCCGTAAAGCTTTCATGGCAATGCTCCCAATTTTATGCAGCAATTATGCTTTTGTTTCACGCAAAAGAAAAGAGGCGAGATTTCTCTCGCCCCTTTGTATTTTGTTGTTATCGCCAAAGCTATTCGCCCGGAACAGGAAATCCCCGCCGAAGCAGCAATGCGTTGACGTCAGGATCGCGTCCGCGAAACGCGCGATAGGCATCGGCTCGGTCGGTTTCATTCCCGGTCGACAGCAATATCTTGCGAAAACGGTCGGCGACGGTCCGGTCCCACGCACCGCCCGCTACCTCGAATGCAGCCCATGTGTCGGCATCCATCACTTCGGACCACAAGTAACTGTAATAACCGGCCGAATACGCGTCGGAGGTGAACAGGTGGTTGAATTGCGGCAAACGGTGACGCATCACAATCTCGCTGGGCATGCCTATTTCGGTCAGCGTTTCGCGCTCGAATTTGTCGACATCGGTTACCGGTGTGGTGCGATTGTGCAATTTCATATCGACGATCGCGCTGGACAGATATTCTGTTGTGGCAAATCCCTGATTGAATGTGTCCGATTTGAAGATTTTCTGCACCAGGTCTTGCGGGATGGGTTCGCCGGTTTTGTAATGCTTGGCATAATTATTGAGCACATAATCGGTCAACAGCCAGTTCTCGTTAACTTGGCTGGGATATTCGACGAAATCGCGGGGTGTGCCTGCCAGTGAAGGATAATAGACATCCTGAAGCAGATAGTGGATGCCATGGCCGAATTCGTGGAACAGGGTGGATGCATCATCCAGACTGATCAATGTTGGTTCGCCAGCAGCGCCCTTTGTGAAATTATTATTGTTGGACGCCAGTACGTTGGTTTCGCCGCCCAGTCCTTTCTGGCTGCGATAGGTCGTCATCCATGCACCCGAACGCTTGCCGTCGCGTGCGAAATTGTCGAGATAGAGCAATCCCACATTCGACCCGTCGCGCTTGTCGAACACTTCGAACGTGCGCACGTCGGGATGGAATACCGAGACGGTGCCGGTATTTTCCTTGAACCCCAGATCATACAGGCGGCCCGCGGAATCGAACATGGCATCAACCATATTATTCAATTCGAAATAGGGCTTAATTTCGCTTTCATCTAAGTCGAATTTCGCCTTGCGGACTTTTTCGGCATAAAAGCGATAGTCCCACGGCTGTATTGTGATGCCGGCATTGGCCTGATCGGCAATCGCCTGCATATCGGCAACTTCTTCCTTCACTCGCGCCTTCGCCCCGGGCCAGACTTTCATCATCAGGTCCATCGCCTTGTCGGGATCCTTGGCCATTGTATCGGCCATGCGGTAATGCGCATGCGTCTCGAACCCCAGCAGCTCGGCACGCTGCTGGCGCAGTTTGAGGATTTCCGCAATAACAGCGTTGGTATCGTTAGCATCGCCATTATCGCCGCGATTGGCATAGGCTTTGAACACTTTTTCGCGTAACGCACGGTTGGTAGCATATTGCAATGTCGGCTGCATCGCCGAGCGCGTATTCTTGATCGCCCACTGCCCGGGCTTGCCCGCATCGTTCGCGGCAGAGGCCAGCGACGCCTTGAACGAATCGGACAGTCCGGCAAGTTCTGACTCATCGGTCACGAAAATATTGGTTTGCTCGTCTTTCAGCACGCGTCCGCCGAAATCGGTAAACAATTCAGATAGCCGGCTGTTGATCGCGATCAGCTCTTCCTTCTGCTTGGGCGGAAGATTGGCGCCGTCGCGGACGAAATTGTCATAAGCGCGCTCCACAATGCGCATTTGCTGTGCGTTCAGCCCCAGTGATGCGCGCTTGTCGTAGACAGCCTTGTACCGCGCGAACAGGCGGGGATCGAGTGTCAGTTCGTCATAGAATGACGAAATTTTCGGGCTCCAGATCGCATCGAGCTCGCGCACCCGGTCGTTCGACAGGTTCGATGTCTGAACACCCCAATAGGCGAACAGACGGTCCATTTTCTCGCCCGCGTTCATCATCGGCACGAATACATTGTCGAAAGTTGCGGGTTGCTTGTTATTCATGACCGCCAAAAATTCGTTCTTGGTCTCGGCCATGGCCGCCTCGAAAGCCGCTGGAAACAATTCGGCGTCCAGTTCATCCCAAGCCGGTACGCCTTCATACGGACCAGTCCATTCTGCCGTTAGCACATTACCCGCAGGCATCGATTGCTCGGTTTCAGCTTGGGCCATATTTTGTGTGTCATCCATTCCGGTTGTCACGCATCCCGAAACCGCCAGCGTGATGGCCAGCGCGGATACAGTGAGTTTGAGCGGTTTTTTCTTTAGCGTAGAACGCATATGACTTATCTCCCTTTATTTTGATCTGCTCATGTCATTAGCAAACCGCCCCTGTATGGGACTTTAATCATAATACGTTTTGATGGAAGGGATGGTTGCAAATGAAACAATTACTCGGGTCTTTGCAAAAGCCTATTTTTTGGGCAGCTTTACAATTTCTTCCCCTTCATCGCTTTTCCATGCGAATCCATCCATATTCGATTTTGCCAGTTCATTGACAAATTCCTGCGCGGCCTTGTTGCTCTCGAATGGTCCAGCCAGAACACGATTGGTCCTACCCATCGGAGCTGTCCAGCCTTCCTGCCCTTTGAAAGCGTCCGGTGCCTTTCGCGACAGGCGGCGCCATTCCGACGGCAGCGCCGAAACCTCATTACCGATAGATATCTGAGCCCAATACCGGGCGGGATGTTCAGCGGCTACGGGTTTGACAGGTTCGGGCTTTGGTTTCGCTTTCGGTTTGGCAGGTGTGATTTTTGAGATATCCACTGCCGCGCTGTCGCGTTTCAGTTCTTCCACGGGAACCGCGATATCTGACATGAGTGCAGCGAAGCTTGTGCCCGGGGACGACGCCGCTGGCGCAGACGTTCTGCCAGCAGGCGCAGCGACCGAGGGAATATAACCAGTTGGTGCTCCAGCAAGGCGATCGGACGATGGGGCTGTGTTGACCGCGAGGTTGAAATCATCAACCGAAGTTTGTGCAGTAGCGGTATTCGTTCCTACATTTGCGGTATTGCCCAGGACCGCAAACCCCGGCACTTTTTGGCGGCTTTCGCTTTCTACGGTCGTCTGTATGCCCTGCGTCTGCGCCATGGCGGACTGCGTCACGGGAACGCTCTGCACCGTTTCAGCTGCCGGGGGCGGGAGCGGCTGGGCCATGGGCGCGGAGTTAGCCGACACGACATCGTTCGCAGACACGTTGGCGGCAGACTGCACGTCAACCGCGTTGGAAGCGCCATCCGTCACTGCAGCTGTTTGAGCGCTCGAGTCGCTGGAGCGCTGCGTATTGGGCGCTACCCTCGCATTGGTTTCGTCAGCCTGCAAAGTGGCCTCCCTGATCGCAGTCTGGGGACGCACTGACTGCGTGGTCGTCACAGCACTCGGTAGAGCCGATGGTGTCGCCGCTTGCGCGCGCTGCGATAGACGCGTTCCACCCGAACGGATTGCATTGGCGCGCCCATTGCGCTCCGCTTGCCTCCGGGATTTGCGGTCGGGCGCAGTATTGGGTGAGGGCTGCGCTTGAACAGAAGCGCCGAGCGGCTCGCCTGTCGGGATCAGGCCGGCATCTGCACGGCCCCCATTGCGGCGGGCGCCCGATGCACTCGCATATTGAGAGTTGCGCGGATCGGGCCTTCCGATATTGGCGGTTTTGGGGAAATGCCCGAAATGTGCTGCCGCGGCCTGCTGCGACTTTGTCAATTTCGGCATATAGTCGAGAAAAGGTTGGATCGCGTTGGCAGAGTGCGGCGGCATCGTGCCGATCGCTATTTCGCGAGCCTCCTTGCGTTCGCCGTTAATCGCATGGATAAAAGCCCGGGTACGCCAAGCGGCGACGTCGTTTCTGCGCAGCAACGCATCGAGCAGACGTTCGGCCTGTTTTTCGTCACCCGTGATGCCCAGCGAAAGCGCATAACGGCGCAGAACCTCATCGCCTCCGCCGCGCCGCAGAGCGATTTCGTAGCTGCGTTGGGCGTTGATATTGTCGCCGACCAGATCATAAGCCAGCCCGCGATCTGCCGCGATAGAACTTTCTACCATGCCCAACTGGATTGCCTCGTCAAAGAGCCGGAGCGCTTCATACGGATTTTCGTTGCCCAGCAACGCGGATGCCAGCCCGGCCTTTACGCGGGAATTGCGCGGATCAATCTGTTCGGCGCGCGCAAAAAATCCGACAGCTCCATCTGGATCGTCGAGCAAGAGCGCCGCATTGCCTGCGTCTATTAATGCGTCGATATCGCTGGGATTGCCTGACAGGCGGTCCAAAGCGTTGCGCAATTCGCGCGAACCGTTGGCTTGTTGAAACGTGTGGGAAAATACCGACTTTCCTTCACTCGAAGCAGCTGATACCGACGGTGCCCCCGCCAATAACGCAATTGCCGTCAACGCCCGGAAAGCGGGCCGGATATATGACGTTCTGTATGGGTGTTTCACTGTCATATAAGTTCCGATTATGCCCTTTTATTGCACGCTTGCGCTTCTGCCTGAGCGAAGATGAATATCTCCTTATCTACCGCGATATCAATACCTGTAGGCCACATGTCGCATCAACCGGTGCGTATGCAAGGTGACGTATCGCCGAAATCAAAAGAGGGAGCAAATTGCTCCCTCTTTTTTCTTGTTTCGATGTAGCGGCTATTGATTGTTCTGCCGGTTCAAGAAACGCGGGATGTTGAGCGGGTTGTCATCTTCTTCCTCGTCTTCGAGCTCATCGGATTTTCCACCACCGCGCGAAAGGTTCGCCATGCGCTCGAATAAAGTTCCGCCGCCATTGTTGATACGCGGCGCAGGCTTTTTCGTGCTCAATGGAGACTGGTGCTCGGCATTGTCGTCGGCAAGCTGCGAGTCATCGAGCAACAAGTCATCCGAATCATTGTTACGGCCAACATCCCCGCCCAGCGCATCATCGGTATAGCTTGCTACAATCCGCTTGGCATTGGCAGGTTGCGGTACTTCTTCGTGTTGCGCGGCCTTGCCCAAATCGAGCGGTTCATCGTCTTCCTTGTCTTCGAGCGCGGTCATGCCAGGAAATATGAGCGATGCAGTATTATCGGACTGGGCATCGTCGTCTTCCTCATCGTTGCTATTCGCGTCTTGGGCAGATTCCTGCTCATAAGACGCCGAAGCCTGAGCTTCTTCAGGGAGAATGCGATCGACCATCTGCGGCTCCGCTGCAGCAGGCGCCACCATCGGCTTGGGTGCGGACGCCTGACTGGACATGCTGTCGAGCGAGAATGCGCGCGCGGGCTCCGCCTGTTCGGATGCGTCCGCATCAATGCCGGTGGCCACGACCGACACGCGGATCTTGCCTTCAAGATCGTCGTTGAACGCGCTGCCCCAGATGATGTTGGCATCGCTGTCGACCAGTTCGCGAATATGGTTGGCCGCTTCGTCGACTTCCATCAGCCGCATGTCCTCGCCGCCGGTAATGGAAATGATGACGCCTTTTGCGCCCTGCATCGACACGCCGTCGAGTAACGGATTGGCAATGGCTTTTTCTGCCGCTTCGAGCGCACGGTTGTCGCCTTCCGCCTCGCCCGTGCCCATCATCGCCTTACCCATCTCGCGCATGACGGAGCGGACATCGGCAAAATCGAGATTGATCAGGCCCGGCATTACCATCAGATCGGTGATCGAACGCACACCTTGTTGCAACACTTCGTCGGCCATATGAAACGCTTCCTTGAAAGTCGTATTCGGGTTGGCGACAAGGAAAAGGTTCTGATTGGGAATAACGATCAGCGTATCGACATTCTTCTGAAGTTCATCGATGCCCGCTTCGGCGGAACGCGCCCGGCGTGTGCCCTCGAAGGTAAACGGCTTCGTCACCACACCGACTGTCAATATGCCCTTATCGCGCGCAGCCTTTGCGATCACCGGCGCGGCACCCGTTCCGGTTCCTCCGCCCATGCCAGCTGCGATAAAGCACATATGCGCGCCTTCCAGTGCAGCCTCGATATCACTGACAGTTTCCTCGGCGGCTGCGCGCCCGACTTCGGGCCGCGATCCTGCGCCCAGACCCTGAGTGATATCGGGTCCCAGTTGAATACGCTGTTCCGCGGCAGAGCTGTTAAGTGCCTGCGCATCGGTATTGGCGACGATGAAATCCACACCTTCGACATTGGCGGCAATCATATTGGCAATGGCATTGCCACCTGCGCCGCCAACTCCGATAACCGCGATGCGCGGCCGCAGTTCGTCGACTGTGGGTGGTCCGATGTTGATGCTCATGATATTCTTTCTCCCCTGCTGCGCATGGGCGCGGCAATTTGTCCTAAATCCTTAATGGCACAGAATGATTCGCCGTATCACCTAAAAAATTAACCTTTTCCACAAATCTTTTGTTTTTTATGTCTGAAACGGCAAAAACGTCTCAAAAATAGGCTTTCATGGCGCGGACAACCCGGTTGACTAGCGCACCGCCCGACAATTTGTGAATATTCTGGTAAGCTGAGGGAATCGCGCGAATATCGGCTGGCGCCTTGACAGCATAATGAATCAGACCCGCGACGGTCGCGAAAGCGGGGCCGCTATGCGCCTCCGGCAGACCTTTCAGCCCGCGCGGCTTGCCGATACGTACCGTCCGGTCGAGCGCGGATTGTACGTAATCCGCCAGCCCCTTCAACTCCGCGCCGCCGCCGGTCAGCACGATTTGTCGGCCGCCCGCGCCCGTAAAGCCGAGTTGCTTGAGGCCTTTGCCGATTTCGCCGATCAGGTAATCGAGCTGCTGTTTGATGACAGAGATCAGTTCGGCACGGGCAATGCGGTTCTGGTCATCGCCTGCCGACACCGTTTCGTTCGGACCGCCAACGGGGATCATGTCGCGGTGATCGGTGCGGCTGGATGTTGCCGATCCGTAAAAGCATTTGAGCCGTTCGGCCTGGCTGCGCTGGATACCAAAGGCCGAGGCAATCGCATCGGTAATATCGCTGCCGCCATAAGGTATGGTGAACAGGCCCACCAGCATCCCGCCGACATAAAGCGAGATATTTGTCACCGCCGCGCCGATCTCAACAAGCGCCACGCCCAGTTCGCGTTCTTCGCCGGTGAGACAGGCCATACCCGACGCGATCGGCGATGCCACGACCGATTTCACATTCATGTGCGCCGCGCGCACGCAGCTGTCCATATTGCGAACAGGGGCACCGTCAGCCAGCACGACATGGATATCCACGCCCAGCCTATCGGCATGCAACCCTTCGGGTTTTTTGACGCCCGAAAGGCCGTCGAGCGTGTATAGCGCGGGTTGCGCGTGTAATACCGTTCGTCCGCCCGGATCGATGGTGTCACGCGCGGCTCCCAGCAACTGATGTATGTCTTCCCGTTCGATACGGCCGCCGCCCAATTCGATCTCGACCGTTGCGACGCTGCTCGACAGACCTCCCGACGAACAGCCGACCCACACATTGTCGATATTGACACCGGCAATGCGTTCGGCCTGTTCGACCGCGGTGCGGACCGCAAGTTCGGTACGCTCCATATCGGCGATATAACCGCGCTTCACGCCTTCACTAGCACGCTGGCCAGTGCCGAGCACAATCATTTCCCCGGTGTCGGTGACACCGGCAATGATGGCTGAAACCTTGGACGAACCGATATCGAGGGCTGTATAGATATTGTCCACACGTTCGTTTGTCATGTCGATCCCTCCTGCCCGGGCTGGGTGGTTTCCAGATTGTCTTTTTCGCGGCGCGGTATGCGCAGATAGGCGCGCTCCGGATCGCGCAGGTCGAAATAGGTAACGCCTTTGCCGAGCAGCCGGTTTACGCCGTCCATCCGTGCGAAATTCAGCCAGGCGGCCGCGGCGGAGTCCTTGCCTTCGGGCAGTGCCAGCGTTTCGCCCGAATCGAAACTGATATTCCAGCGGCGGTTTCCGACCCATTCCGCCTGCGTAACCATCGGCACCAGCGCCGGTGCCGCGTTCATCAGTGCGGTCAGATCTTCGGCGCGTTCATTAGCGCGTGGACCGGTAATGCGCGGAAACCCATGTGCCTGTGCCTCGCTTACGCTGCCCAATACGACGCCCGTCTTGTCAATCAGCGTCAGAGAACGCCCGTCATCCCATGCGGCATGCGGCACCCGCTCGACAATGTCGATGATCAGCGTGTCGGGCAGCTGCCGCGAAATACGCGCATCCTTTATCCAGCCGAACTGCATCAGATCGGCCCGCAGTTTCTCAATATCGACAAGCGGCATCGCCCGGTCTTTTTCCGCTAGTACGATCTCATAAACCTTGAGTTCGTTGACGCGGTCCACACCGCGCACTTCAACGCGCTTGACTTCGAATCCCGCGCGTCCCGCTGCCTGTGCGAATTCGTACTTTGCCTTTTCGGGCACTTCGAAAAATGCGGCCACGCCGTATGCCGCCGCAGCCATGGCCCCGACCAGCACCCAAGTCGCGGCGCGCTGGATCTGTTTCTCCGTAAATGGCAATAACTGTAACGTACGGTTCAGCCAAGAGGAATGCTTGACCGTGGTCTTGCGCGCCGCACGTTTGCGCGGGCTGGCTTTTCGGCGGGTTCTGGTTGTTCTTGCCATATGTTCAATCGCTCACGTCTGTGAGCGCCTCTCTGACGATAGCCTCGACCAGATCGGCGTAGCTCATGCCCAGATACGCCGCCTGCTCGGGAACCAGGCTGAGCGGAGTCATGCCCGGCTGGGTATTGGTTTCGAGCGCAAAAAGGCCTTTCGCCCCCAATTCCTCGTCCCAGCGAAAATCGGTGCGCGATACGCCCCTGCAGCCAAGCAGACGGTGCGACTTTAAGGCATATTCGCAGCACAGATTGGCGATCTCTGCCGGTATGTCCGCAGGACAAACATGCGTCGTGAGACCATCGGTATATTTGGCATCATAGTCGTAAAAGCCGTTCTTCACCTGAAGCTCGGTTACGCACATTGCCTTGTCGCCGATTACGGCGGTCGTGAGTTCGCGGCCCTTGATAAACGGCTCCGCAAGCAATCGCTCGAAATCCTGCCATGGGCCCTTGGCATCCCTCGCGATGGGCGAGCCGTAATTGCTGTCCTCGCGGACGATGGCGATCCCGACCGAGGATCCTTCATTGACGGGTTTGAGCACATAAGGACGCGGCAGCGGATCGCTTTCGAACAGGGTTTGGCACGCGACGATCCTGCCTTCGGGCATTGGTACGCCGTGCGGGACCAGCGCCTGTTTGGTCAGTTCCTTGTCGATCGCAATGACCGACGTGACCAGCCCGCTATGTGTATAGGGAATTTGCATGAGGTCGAGCATACCCTGTACGGTGCCGTCCTCCCCGGGCGTGCCATGCAGCGCATTGAATACCACATCCGGCCTGATACCATCCAGCACCATCGCCAGGTTCCGGTCCATATCGATGCGCGTGACAGTGTGTCCCCGCGATTCTAGCGCATCGGCGACGCCGTTGCCGCTCATCAGCGAAACTTCGCGTTCGGCGGACCAGCCGCCCATCAGGACGGCGATATTGAGCTTGCGCAGGGTCATGATTTTTCCCCCACACGCTGAATTTCCCATTGCAGGTCGATGCCGCTATGGGCTTTGACGCGCTTGCGCACTTCTTCGCCCAGCGCCTCGATATCGGCCGATGTCGCCTCGCCCAGATTGAGGAGGAAATTGCAGTGCTTTTCCGAAACCTGCGCATCGCCAATTCTAAGTCCGCGGCATCCGGCCTCGTCAACCAGTTGCCAGGCCTTATGTCCATCGGGGTTTTTGAAAGTCGAACCGCCGGTCCGCGACCGGAGCGGCTGCGACGCCTCGCGCTCGGCCGCAATCTTGTCCATTGTCGCACCGATTATCTTCGACTCGCCCGCCTGCCCCCGAAAAGTCGCGCTCACGACGATCGCGCATTCGGGTAGCTCGCTATGACGATAGCTATATCCTAGTTGATCCAGCGACAATGTCCGTAAGCTGCCATCGCGCAGCACGATATCGGCGCTTTCCAATATGTCGCAAACCTCGCGGCCATAGGCGCCCGCGTTCATGCGCACTGCGCCGCCCACGGTGCCGGGTATGCCGCGCATGAATTCCAGTCCGGCGATGCCGTTGTCGCGCGCCTTGCTGGCTACCGATATGCCTGGTGCCCCTGCTCCGCAGATCAGAACATGTTCTTCGCCGAACCTGCTGTTATTGGTCACGTCGATCCCGGCAAAGGCTTTGCCCAGACGCACGGTGACGCCGCGCTTGCCGCCGTCACGGATAATGAGGTTGGAGCCAAGACCCAGCGGCCATACGTCGATGTCGCTTTCCAAACCGCCTAGAAAGACCTGCAAACCCTCTACATTTTTGGGTTCGAACAAAATATCCGCAGGCCCGCCAGTCTTGAACCACACAAAAGGTGCGAGCCGCGTATTTTCGGTCAGTTTGCCGGCAGTTTTTGGGAGGTTCACAGCCTGCATTGCTCTAAAGTTTCACGCCCCAAAGCGAAGCCCATTCCTTCATGGCTCTCTGGCCTTTTTTCTGAGCATCCAGCATCGATTTACCGGTTTCCACACTGCTGTTCCAAGCCTTCATCTGCTGCGCTTGGATATCCAGCATCTGCTTTTGCATTTTCATTGCACTATCAAAAAATTCAAACATTCGCGTGCTTCCTTTCGGTGATGGCTTTCTCAAGACCCGCCGCCCATTTTGTTATATCGCCAGCACCCAAGCAAACAACCATGTCCCCCGGTTCGACCTGCCGTGCCAGCTGATCAGCCAGATCGTCCGCATCGGATACGGTGGAGGCGGAACGGAGCCCGCGCTGTTTCAATCCGGCTACCAGAGCGCCGGCGTTCACGCCCTCGATAGGATCTTCACCCGCTTCGTAAACGGGGGTCACATAGACGATATCGGCATCGTTGAAACATTGCTGAAAATCCTCCATCAAATCGCGCAGGCGGGTATAACGATGCGGTTGCACCACCGCGATAATGCGGTTTTCGACACCTTCGCGCGCTGCGGCCAGCACGGCGCGGATTTCAACCGGATGATGACCGTAATCGTCGATAATGACTGTGCCGTCCACTTCGCCAACTTTGGTAAAACGCCGCTTGACGCCGCCAAATGTGGAAAATCCGGTCCGGATAATCTCGTCCTTCATGCCCATTTGCAGACCAACGGTAATCGCGGCCAAAGCATTTTGGACGTTGTGACGTCCCGGCATGGGCAATTCGATGCCTTCAATCTTGCGGGTCGACCCGTCGCGTTCGCTGATCATCACGTCGAAACGATTGCCGCCCGGTATCGGCGTCACATTCTCGCCGCGCACATCGGCCTGTGCGCTGAATCCGTAGGTCACGATCCGCCGGTCTTTTACACGTGGTAGGATCGCCTGCACTTCGGGATGGTCGAGACACAGGATCGCCGCGCCATAAAACGGGACGTTTTCGACAAATTCGATGAAAGCATCCTTGATAGCATCGAAACTTCCGTAATGGTCGAGATGCTCGGGATCGATATTGGTGACCACTGCCAAAGTTCCATCGAGCCGAAGGAAACTGCCGTCGCTCTCGTCCGCTTCGACGACCATCCACTCGCCATCGCCCAGGCGTGCGTTGGAGCCATAAGTATTGATAATACCGCCGTTGATCACCGTGGGATCGATGCCGCCGGCATCGAGCATCGCCGCAACCATCGACGTGGTGGTGGTCTTGCCATGTGTTCCGGCAATGGCGACCGTGGATTTGAGCCGCATCAATTCGGCCAGCATTTCCGCGCGCTTCACGACCGGTATCCGATTTTCCAGCGCATAGACGACTTCGGGATTGGTCCGCCGGATCGCGGTCGAGGTGACGATGACCGCAGCGCCTTCGACATTTTCGGCCTTTTGGCCGATCATCACGGTAATTCCGCGCGCGCGCAGACCGTCTATCACATAGCCTTCCGCAATATCGCTGCCTTGCACGGCATAACCCAGATTGTGCATCACCTCTGCAATACCGGACATGCCGATGCCGCCAATACCTACAAAGTGAATTATCCCGATATCCGTGCCTACAGCCTTCATATATTCTGTCCTTCGATCGTATTTTTCGCCAGCGACGGACCGCCGACAGCCTGCATTGCCCCCGATGGTCTGACTCTAATAACGTCGGTGAGCGGTGCGCCACCGAAACTTTCCACCAGATCGGCCATGTCCCGCACCGCATTCGGCAATCCGCAATTCCATGCGCCCCGTGCGGCGTTTTCCAGAGTTTCGGGATTCATGGCAATTTTCTGGATCTGCTTGGCCAGCTCCTTCGCGGTGAAATCGGATTGCCTGATCGCGCGCGCTCCCCCTGCATCGACCATCTCTCGCACGTTGCTGCTTTGATGATCATCCATCGCGCCGGGTAACGGGATGAGAATGGCGGGGCGCCCGGCAATGGTCAGCTCGGCAATGGTGGAAGCGCCCGCCCGGCCTATAACGAGATGAGCCCAGCCCAGTTTTTCGGGCAGATCCTCGATATATGTCGCCAGCTGCGCCGGAATATTATGGTTGGCATATTTGGCGCGGACCTCGTCAATATCTTCCGCGCGGCATTGCTGGGTGACCTGCAGGCGGCGGCGCAAATTGATCGGCAGCATAGCAAGCCCGTCGGGCACCACTTCGGACAGGATTTGTGCGCCTTGACTTCCCCCGGTGACAAGCACCCGAAAGACACCGTCTTCCAGAAAAGGCGGAAAGTCCTGACCGCGTAGTTCGAGAATGTCTTCGCGTACGGGATTGCCGATGAGATGGGTCTTTCGGGCGTATTTGGGATTGAGGCGCTCTACTTTTTTATAGGCAGTGGCAATGGCATTGACCTTGCGCGCCATGAAACGGTTGACCCGCCCCATGACGCTATTTTGTTCATGAACGATTGTCGCAATGTTCGCCCGGTGCGCGGCGAGGAGGGTCGGCAGCGCAGGATAGCCGCCAAAGCCCACCACTACCGACGGTTGGAACGTATTGAATAATTGCCCCGCCATCTTGCGACCGGCAAGAATGCCGCGCAAGCCTTTGATCCAGCCGATCGGGCCGCCGGCCAGACGACTGGCGGGCAGAATGTGAACCTGTGCACCCCGGTCTTCGTCGGATTTGAAAATGCCGGGGATGTTCGCGCCACGCTCGTCGGTAATCAGCGCGACGCGGTGTCCGCGCTGCATAAGTTCCGCCCCCAGAGCATAAGCGGGGATCATATGCCCGCCGGTGCCCCCGGCTGCCAGTACATAGTGTTTTGTCACGCTCATGTCGTCTGTCCGTTTTGCATATAACCGGCCGTGCCAAAGGCCGAACGGTCCAGATACGGGTTTCGCCGTGTCAATGCCAGCAGCAATCCCACACCGATGCACAGCGCAATGATCGATGAACCCCCATAGCTGACGAACGGAAGCGTCATGCCTTTGGAGGGAAAAAGCTGCAGGTTTACCGCCATGTTGATAATGGCCTGTCCGCCCAACTGAGTCACCAGGCCCGTTACCGCCATGATGGTGAAAACATCTTCCTCTTCGAGCAGCCGCATCAGCACCCGCACGATGATGGCAAAATAGATGAGTACGATGGCGGCACAAGCGAGCAGCCCGAATTCCTCTCCGATCACGGAAAAGATATAATCGGTGTGCGCTTCGGGAAGATTGAATTTCTCAGTACCCAATCCCGGTCCCTTGCCGACTATTCCGCCGCTGGTCAGCGTCTTATGGGCGAATGCGACCTGATCGTATTCGCCGCCGCCGAATATCCACGTATTGATGCGCTGCGTCGCCACGGGATAGAAGAAATAGGCGGCGATCAGACCGGCCATGCCCGTGGCAATCGATACGCCGATAATATTGACCGACAGGCCCGCCAGAAGAATTAGCACGAACCAGATTCCGACAAAAATAATCGTCTCCCCCAAATTGGGCTGCATCATCAGCAAAAGCGCAGCAATACCGGTCATGATCATCGACAAGGGAATGACAGGCAGCGATGGATCCTTGCTTTTCCATGACAATATCCAAGCCAGGGTGACGGCGAACACCGGTTTCAGAAATTCCGATGCCTGAATTGTCAGGCCATAGCCGATCCAGCGTTTCGCTCCGTTCACCGTTGTGCCGATGACGGGAGTGAGGAGCAGCAGCAAGAAAAAGACGGCGCACATCGATATGGCCAGTCTGCGAGCCTGAGTTTTGGGAAGCATCGAAATGACGATCATAACGGGCAAGCCAAATGTAATCCATATCATCTGGCGGTAGAAATAATATAGCGGATCCAGCGTCACGTCGGCCGTTGACAGCCGGTCTGCGGTGGCGGGCGAAGCAGCCGCGACCGCAATCAGGCCGATCGCCATCAGCGTGAAAATCAATGTCAGAAGCACGCGGTCCAGTTCCCAGAACCAGACCGCGAGCGGCGACTGATCCGCGCGGCCAAGCCGTCCGGCAAGATTTAGCTTCCTGCTATATTTCACGATCGGGGATTCGGCAGAAGTGGTCTGCATAGTCATGCGGCTTTCCCCGTGTGCGTCAGTGCCTGCACGATTTTGCGGAAATGTTCGCCGCGCGCCTCGAAATCCCGAAACTGGTCGAAAGATGCGCAGGCGGGCGATAGCATGATGACATCGCCCGATATGGCATTGTCCAGTGCGGACTGCACCGCCGTACACAGCATTTCCGACGCATCGACTTTCACGCCTTTGGCGTCGAGTAATTTGGCGTAGGAAGGACCCGCTTCACCGATAGTATAGGCGTGTTTGACGTTGCCGAAAAAAGGTTCGCATTCGTCCAATCCCTCGCCCTTGGGCAGACCGCCGAGTATCCAGTGAATATTTTTGTAAGCGGCGAGTGCGGGTGCGGCCGAGGCGGGATTGGTCGCCTTGCTGTCATTGATGAACAATATACCTTTATGTTCGGCCATACGCTCCATCCGGTGCGGCAGCCCGGTAAAGCTCGCCAGCGCCGGGCGCCATTGCGCTTCTGTTACACCCAGGGTTTCGACCACTGCTATCGCGATGGCGGTATTTTCGGCATTATGCGGCCCTTGCAGCGACGCCCAATCCTGCTGACCCGTTAAAGTAGTTTTATCAGGTATCACTACATCCGGGCTGCCGCTACGCGACGCGACAGCCTCTGCGATAGCGCGTGTGGCCGGGTCATTTTTTCCGAAAACGGCTGTCTTGCCAGCACTCTGCATTGCAAACAACCGCGCTTTCGAGGCTGCGTATTTGCCAAAGTCATTATCATAGCGATCAAGATGGTCGGGCGTGAGGTTGAGCAGGACCGCGATATCGCAGTCGAGACTTTGGGTAATGTCGATCTGGTAGCTGGACAGCTCGAGTATGTACACCCCAACGCCGTTTGCATTGGGAGACAGCGGATCGCGGCTCAGGATCGGCAGGCCGATATTGCCCCCCATCAGAGCAGGAAGGCCGGCGCTCTCCAATATATGCCGGATCAGCGCGACCGTTGTCGACTTGCCGTTGGTACCGGTGACACCCACCAGCTTGTGTGGCGGCAGCGCGGCGCGCGCCTGCGCAAATAATTCAATATCGCTGGTAATCGGCACGCCGGTATCGCGCGACCGCTGCGCTATGGGATGCGAATTGAGCGGTACGCCCGGCGAAACCACGATGCCGTAATAACCGCTGAGGTCCGCCAGCATCGGGTCGGCAATCTCGGCCCGGTCGGCGGCTTCCTCGCGCGCTTCGGCGCGGTTGTCCCATGCCATGCAGTGCGCGCCGCTGGCGACCAGCGCGTCGAGCGTCGCCATGCCGCTGCGGGCGAGACCCAGTAACGCATATTTTCTGTCGGCAAAGGCGGGGCTGGTAATCATCTGAGCTTCAACGTCGCCAGTCCGGCCAGCGCCAGCACCAGCGAGATGATCCAGAAACGGATGACCACGGTGGATTCGGCCCAGCCGAGCTGTTCAAAATGATGATGAATCGGTGCCATCTTGAACACCCGCTTCCCGGTACGCTTGAAATAGAAAACCTGAATGAAGACCGACACCGCTTCCAGCACGAACAGCCCGCCGACGATAGCCAGCACGATTTCATGATGCGAAGCCACGGCTATCGCGCCCAAAGCCCCGCCCAGGGCTAGGCTGCCTGTATCGCCCATGAAAATTGCCGCAGGAGGCGCATTGAACCATAAAAACGCCAGACAAGCGCCAATGATGCAGGCGCAAAATATAGCCATTTGTCCCGCGCCCTCGACATAGGGAATGCCCAGGTAGCTGGAAAAATCCTCACGCCCGACGAGATACACGATGGCCATGAACGTTGCGCTGGCGATGATGACCGGCATGGTGGCCAGACCGTCCAGTCCGTCGGTGAGGTTCACTGCATTGCCCGCGCCCACGATGACGAATGCTGCAAACGGAATATAGAAATAGCCGAGGTCGATAGCGACATGGTTGAAAAACGGCAGATATAATTGCGTTCCGGTTTTTTGCAGGATAAACCAGCTCGCCAGTCCTGCAATGATGAATTCCAGCAATAGACGGGTCTTGCCCGAAAGTCCGGCATGACTGTTCTTGGTAACCTTGTCATAATCGTCCATGAAACCGATCAGGCCGAATCCCATGGTCACGAACAGACAGGCCCAGACGAACAGGCTGGTCAAGTCCATCCACAGCAATACAGATATCGTCAGCGATGTTAGGATCATCAGTCCGCCCATGGTCGGCGTACCCACTTTTTTCTGGTGCGATTGCGGTCCGTCGGCGCGGATCGGTTGGCCCTTGCCCTGCCGCACGCGCAGCATCGCGATAAAACGGGGGCCAATAAACATTCCGATCACCAGTGCCGTTACAATGGCTGCACCGGCACGAAAGCTCAAATAGCGGACAAGGTTGAAAATACCTTCGAATTCCAGCCATTGTCCGAGCATATATAACATTCGTGTTCCTATCCTATCCGGTCGTCTTGCGCAGAGACGCCGCGGCCAGTTTCGCCAGCCGGGTCTGCGGCTCTGCAGTGGTAAGCGTTTTCACCACGGCGGCCAGGCCCATAGCGTTCGATCCCTTAACCAGCAATGCATCACCGGCGGTTAGCTCATCGTTAAGCATCTTTTGCGCTTCTTGCGCATCCGCGACCTGAACCACGCGAGTGCTGCCCCCTTCGTCCGAAGCGACCGCCTGGGCAAGCGCGGCCATTTCGTCGCCGACCAGTATCGCCAAATCGACTTGCGCCGCGCGGATCGGCACCGCCAATTCTGCGTGATAAGTATCGCTGGCCGCGCCCAGTTCCTTCATCGCACCCAACAGGACGATGCGGCGATCGGCAGGTTCGGCGCCCAGCGCGGCAATAGTCACCGCCATCGATGCGGGATTGGCATTGTAGCTTTCGTCAATCAGCAGCAGTTCCCCGGCTTCAATCCGTAGGTGGTGGTGAACCCCCCTACCCTTTGCCGCCTCGGCCACCGCCAACGCCAGGGCGGCGCGGGCGAGATCCGCTCCCATCACTTTCACGGCGCCCAAAACCGCTAGGCTGTTCAGCACCATATGCTCGCCGGGCAGGCCAAGCTTGTAGATGAGCTTCTCGCCCATTACGTCCGCCGTCACGCAACTGCATGTCGCATGCAGCACGATGCGCTCTGAGCGCACGTCAGCCTTTTCGTGGGAGCCAAAACTGATGATGTTCCGGATGCCGGTGCTGCGCGCTGCGGCTGAGAGGCGTTCAAAAAAGGGATTGTCACGGTTAAGCACCGCATGGCCGCCGGCCGTTACGCCAGTGAAGATTTCCGCTTTGGCATCGGCGATTTCCTCAACTGAATTGAAATTGCCGATATGGACCGGTGCAACATTGGTGACAATCGCCACATGCGGCCGCACCATGCCCACCAGTGGGGTGATCTCGCCCACATGGTTCATGCCAATTTCAAACACGCCATAGGCCGCGTTGCGCGGCATCCGCGACAGGGTCAGCGGCACCCCCCAGTGATTGTTGAATGACGCCACCGACGAATGGGTAAGGCCGGATGCAGCAAGCGCCACGCGCAGCATTTCCTTGCTGCTGGTTTTGCCCACACTGCCGGTGACGCCGACGATCTGCGCCTGCGAGCGGGCCCGCGACGCTCGGCCGATTTTCTCCAGGCCCTTCAGAGGATCATTGTCAACAACCAGCAGCGGCCCCGCCGCCTTCATCTCGTCCGCCACACGTGAAACAATCGCAAGGCCCGCCCCCGCTGCGAGTGCCTTCGCCACAAACTCATGGCCATCATGAGTCTCGCCCTTGATCGCCACGAAAATATCACCGGGTGCAATCGTCCGCGTGTCGATGGAAACCCCGTTGAGCACCTTGCTCACTGCGCCAAGCAAGTTTCCGCCGGTCGCGAAAACCAGTTCGTTCGGTGTCCAGAGTGCGGGCTCAGCCACGATAGGCCTCGCCTGATATGGCGGCGCGCACCGCTTCATGGTCGCTGAAGGGAATGACCGTGGTTCCCACCGTCTG
>JBGTHQ010000034.1:0-13523 GCA_041746135.1 Sphingomonadaceae bacterium
GGAGCAGCTTCGCGAACCTGTCGCTGCGGGACCTGTTGCCGCTCGGCGGACCGGTTTTGCGGGATCGGCTGCGCGGTCGGTTGCGGCGATGTTGATTGCCGCACCGGCGGCGCGCTTTGCACGGGTACAGGCTGTGTCTGCGGCTGCTGGACCGGCTGCGTCAAGTCGCGCGGGCGCTGCCCGTCGACCACCGGTCCCTGCACCTTGCTGGGCGGCTCGGGCTGTTTCTTGCCATCGGGCTGCAATTCGAAATCGCGCAGCGGCGGCGGGGTCTGGGCCATGACCGGTGCCGGCACGGCAAACAGCGTCGCCGCCGCCAAAGGGGCGATGCAAGTGCGTAGGAAGGGCGTGGCCGGGTACATCATGTGACGTAAATGCCTGTTAAAGATTGCGGAACGTGCGAGCACAATATGCTAGTCAGCAGCACTGAATAGCGATTGAACATACGGACCGAACGCCGGACCATCCATAGATTTTGCAGGCCGGGGGCGATTATGCATCGCATGTGATGCTTTTCGGCCACGCCGTCGGGATCCGCGAATGCACTGCATCCGCGCGCCACTAAACCAATGACAATTTGCGGTGGTCGCCCTATATAGCGGACATGACCAACACACCCACCCCGCCCAGATTTCTGGGCCATAACAGCCCGCTTCCCGCCACGCCGGAAGAAGCGACGCTCGATTACGTTCCGAACCCGCGGCAGGGAAGCCTGTATATGACGCGGTTCGTCACGCCCGAATTCACCTCGCTCTGTCCGGTCACCGGCCAGCCCGATTTCGCGCATATCGTAATCGATTATGCGCCCGACGAAACGATCGTGGAATCGAAATCGCTCAAGCTGTTTCTGGGCTCTTTTCGCAACCATGCCGCGTTTCACGAGGATTGCACGGTCGGCATCGGCCAGCGGCTGTTCGTCGAGATGAAGCCGCACTGGCTTCGTATCGGCGGTTACTGGTTCCCGCGCGGCGGCATCCCGATTGACGTGTTCTGGCAATCGGGCACCCCGCCCGAAGGATTGTGGATCCCCGAACAAGGCGTGCCGGGCTATCGCGGGCGGGGGTAAAGCCGATCTGCGGCCCAACGACATGAAGTGTAAATGCCACACCGGCGTGCAAAACCGCTTCGCCCTGTCGTTTTGCCCCTGTTCATCGCTGCTCACCTACACTATTGTCAGTATATGAGCACGAGCCACGATCATAACATACAGGTGCAGGAGTCGGACATCGACTTTATGGGCCATGTGAACAACGCGAACTACCTCAATTGGGTACAGGACGCGGTGATTGCGCATTGGCAGAAGCTGGCGCCTCCGCAAGCGGTGGCCGAGCATCTGTGGGTGGCTCTCAAGCACGAAATTACCTATCGCAAGCCCGCCTTTCTCGACGACGATGTGATCGCCACGGTGATCCTCGAAAAAGTACATGGCGCGCGCGCATTTTACGACACAGTCATCACCCGCGGCGAGGAAGTGCTGGCCGAGGTCAAGTCGAGCTGGTGCTGTATCGATGCGGAAACGCTGCGTCCGGCGCGGCTGGCCGAGGATATTAAACGTAAGTTTCTGGGGACCTGTGCGACGGCGGAATAAATTCCGCGCATGTATTTTACAGTTTTGGACAGTGGGGCATGAAGCACTTGCGCGCTTCCGGGGCAAATATGACTGACATTTTATACGCGGCACCTCTGTCGCTTTTTTCCGGCAAGGCACGCGCCTATATGGACTGGAAAAACGTGGACTATGTAGAGGAGCTCTGCACGCCCGATATCCAGCGTGACATCGTCATTCCCAATGTCGGCCGCCCGGTTATTCCGGTGGTCAAAACCGCCGACGGCAGCGTCGTGCAGGACACCACAAGGATTATCGATCATTACGAAGCGGCTTTGCCCGGACCTCCGGTCTATCCCGACGGACCCGTGCAAAAGCTGGTGGCGCTGTTGCTCGAGCTGTTCGGCGACGAATGGCTGGTGATACCCGCGATGCACTATCGCTGGAATTACAACGAGGAGTGGGTGTACGGCGAATTCGGCGCGGTCGCGCTTCCGGACGGCACGCGCGAGGCGCAACTGGCCAAGGGCCGCGAAACCGGCGCACGTTTCAAGGGGTTCGTGCCCATGCTGGGCATAACCCCGCAGACCATTCCCGCGATCGAGGCAAGCTATGAGGCGCTGCTTGCTGATCTCGACAGGCATTTCGGGCGGCATGACTATCTGCTGGGAAGCCGGCCCTCGATCGGCGATTTCGGGCTGATCGGCCCGCTCTACGCGCATCTCTACCGCGACCCCGCTTCGGGCGAGATTATGGACCGCATAGCGCCCAACGTGTCGCAGTGGGTGCAGCGCATGGTGTTCGTCAAAGAACCGCTGTCGGGCGATTTCCTTGCCGGCGATGCGGTTCCTGACGGGTTGCTACCGATCCTCGCGCGGATGATGGCCGAACAGCTGCCTTACTTGCAACAGGTCGCGCATAAGCTCGCCGTCTGGGCAGAGGCCAATCCGGGCGCCGATGTGCCGCGTGCCGTCGGCATGGCCGACTTTACGATCGAAGGCGTGACGGGAGAGCGGATCGCCACGCCGTACAGCTTGTGGATGCTGCAACGCGCGCTCGACCATTATCGCGGATTTTCGCCGCGGGACAAAAAGGCGGCTGATGCATTGCTCGGCAAAATCGGCGGAGACATATTTGCGAATTTCGATCTGCCGCGCAGGGTGGTTTTTGAAAACCATGCAATACACTTGGCCGAACAGACCCCTGCCGCGTAAAATCCGTTTCCCGTCCAGATCGCAATTGCACGGCGCACGATATCGGCAATTGCATCGCGCCGCGCTTTTCCGCTAGAACGCGGCCATGCCACAATTCGACCCCCATAATTTCCGCGATGCGCTGGGGCAGTTTGCCACCGGCGTCACCATTGTCACCGCGCGCGCGCCCGACGGCCATCCGGTCGGAGTGACGGCCAATAGTTTCAACTCGGTGTCGATGGATCCGCCGCTGGTGTTGTGGTCGCTGGCGCGGTCGTCGCGCTCGATGCAAGTGTTCGAGGGCGCGGACAGTTTTGCCGTGCACATATTGGCGAGCGATCAGGACAGCTTGTCGAACCGATTTGCCAGCCGCGATGCCGACAAGTTCGCCGGAATCGATTGTAATGACGATGGCCCGCCGCTGCTTGAAAATTGCACCGCGCGCTTTTTGTGCAAGACGCGCAACCGCTATGACGGCGGCGACCATATCATTTTCGTGGGCGAAGTGATCGAATACGATCATGCGAACAAGCCGCCGTTGCTATTCCATGGCGGCGATTATGCCGACAAGAAAAAGCGCGTGCCGCTGGCGACCACCGCGATCGAGCCGGCCGGGGCTGTGATTCCCGGCGATGGCATCGCGGGTGGCGACGCGCCTGTTCTTTACGCGCAATCGGGCGCGGTTGCGACCATCACGCTCAACAGTCCCGGCACGCGCAACGCGCTGGCCGACGATGTGATTGCCGCGCTGATAGAGGCGCTGCAACGCGCCGAAAACGATGCGTCGGTCAGCTGCGTCATCCTGACCGGGAACGGTCCCAGCTTCTGTGCCGGTGGCAATATCAAGGACATCAGGGCGATGACCGCAGAGCGGGGCATGTCGCCGCTCGACATCGAGCGCTGGTACCGCGAGGGTATTCAGCAGATTCCGCTGGTGATGGATGCGATGTCGGTGCCGGTTATCGCTGCGGTCAATGGCCATGCCATCGGCGCAGGCTGCGACCTGGCCTGCATGTGCGATATCCGGATCGGCAATAAAGACGTGGTATTCGCCGAAAGTTTCCTGCGGGTGGGAATTATCCCCGGCGATGGCGGCGCATGGATATTGCCGCGAATCATTGGCATGGCGCGGGCCAGCCAGATGCTGTTTACCGGCGAGTTCGTGAAGGGCGAAAAATGCGTGGACTACGGTCTTCTGTCCGAAATTGTTGCAAACGGGCAACTGCTCGATCGCGCGAATCGGCTGGCCGAATCGGTCGCACAATTTCCGCCGCAGGCGATTCGCAAGGCGAAGAGAATGCTCAAGGATGCGCGCAATATGACGCTCAAGGAAAACCTTGATCAGGCCGCCTTGCAACAGGGCGTGTTGCAGCAGATGGACGATCATCGCGAGGCAGTGGATGCGATTCTGGAGAAGCGGACACCCCGGTTTACCGGATCCTAAATACTTGTATATATGGTTAATACAGGATTAATTCGGCAATGCGCTACATATGAAAAAGTCCCGGAGCGATCCGGGACTTTGAAAACTAAAGGTCTATAGGATTAATTCCACTGGCTTCCGCCAAGAAGCCATTCCCAGAATCCACGACCCTGTGGTTTTGTACGCTTTTTCATTAAAAGCCTCCTTTTCTGCAGTGCCTTGGCTGACACTTTGCATGGTCATTTTTATCGTATCACTAATTTGTTAGCAAGCGATTAACCATATTTATATAATGGATAGTAACCATGATTGTTCCGAAACGGAACAATAGCGCATGCATTCACGCCAATTTCCTCGCGTATTTGGTATTTTGAAATCTGAAATAAAGTCGTTTGACGCCCGGCTGATCAGGCGGCGTTCTTGCCGGCAAATTCTTGCATGAATTTTTGTAAGGCCGGGAACTGCATCGGCCGGCCGATCAGATAGCCCTGCACCATGTCGCATTTCATGTCCCGAAGCGCTTTGAGAGTCTGTTTGTCCTCGACGCCTTCGGCGACCACCACCTGTCCCAGCGAGTGGGCGAGTTCGATGGTCGAGTTGACCATGATCCGGTCGCTGTTGCTGTGGACAAGATTGCTCACGAAACTGCGATCGATTTTGACTTCGCCGGCAGGGCATTTTTTAAGATAGTCGAGCGTGGAAAATCCGGTGCCATAATCGTCGATAGAGATGCCGATACCCATGGCGCGCACGGCCTGAAGCTGCTGCATGGCGTCATCCGAACTCGATATGGCGGCGGTTTCGGTGACTTCGAGCATCAGCCGAGTGCGACTGAGCGTGCGGCCGGAAAAGACCCGGTCGATCATTTCCGACAGGCCCGGCTGATCGAGCAGGCGGGAGGACAGGTTAACGGCAATGTCAAACGCAATGCCCGACGCATTGAAATGGTGCGCCAGCGTGAGCGATTCGCTCAGCACGAACTCGGTCAGTTTATGGATGCGGTTATGCTTTTCGGCGGCCAGCACGAAATCCTCGGGACTGATATCGCCCTTGGTGGGATGGGTCCAACGCACCAGCGCTTCCGCGCCGGTGATGCTGTTGGTGCGCAGATCCAGTTTCGGCTGGAACGCCACCCACAACTCGCCATTGTCGATGGCATCGTCCAACTCGCCCAGCATCGACAGTTTCCAAGCGGTCTCCTGCTGATGCGAAGGATCGTAAAATTTCCAGTGCTCGCCGCTTTCATGCGCCCCCTGCGCGGCGAGCAGTGCGCTGGACATGCGGTTCGACAAGCTGCGTTCGCTGTCGACATCGATGCCGAAGCAAATGTCGAGATCGTAGCGACTATCGCCCACGGGAACGGGATTGCGGAAAATCGCCTGCAGCGCCGACAACTGATCGGCAAGAATATCGCGCTGCTCGGTCGGCACCCGCCAGAAAAATATTCCCTCATCGCCCTGAAACAGCGTTTCCCCGCTGGTGCCGAAAGCCAGGCGGTTGGAAATCTGCTTTACGAACGCCCCTTCCGAATTGGCAGGAAGAGTCGTCGCGACCTCGACGAAATTCTGGATGCGCGCAGCAATAAGCGCGTATTCACCCGGCATATCGAACTCGCGAAGCGCGGTCAGATTGGGAAGCCCGGAAATTTCGTTGATGGTTCCGCGCAATTTGTAAGAGCGGCTGTGCCGTATCCAGAAGCTACCAACTGTAAACACGGTCAGATAAAATAAAGCCGGTAATATTGTTATGAATACACCTTGTGATTCAGCAATTCCGGGCAATATGAACAAAGTGGCTAAAAACGTTAACTTTGAGCTCCGACGTATAATTTTTTGCTTAATTTTATTTGCAAACCATGTAGCAGTGTAGATGATTAGCAATATAGGTAACCAGCCGAATTCGATAGGTTTACCTGTTCTAAGCGTTTCTGCCCCAAGAGCCGAAATAAATACAGATACACTGTATGATTTTCCTAATATCCAGTATTCCTGTGATAAATTCGTGTTATTCAAACCTATAATAACATCTTTTCCAAAAATCTGATCACGCAAATTATTTTCCGCTAGGAGATCAGAAGCTGAAATATAAGGTATAGTGTTTACATCTATAGAGTAGTCTATCGGAAACACACTGAACGGCGAGTCTGTTTCGCCTGCTATAACTGCCGCAATATTATCTACAGGCAGATCGCCAACCATCACATTATACGGTAATGATTCGACCGTTTTAAAAGGTCCGCTGCGAAAGTTGTTAGAGACCAGTTTAGCGTGTTTCCTGAAGATTCCTGGCGGAATTTTATTCTGGACGTTGCCACCGGCTTTTGTGACATCGAAACGTGCGTTGAGATAAACTTGAGCGTTGGAATCCTTCAAAGCTTTTGCAAACCCTGCGTTTTCTGAACTGGATTTACGCGCATTCGTAGGAAAATCGAAAAATATGCGCTTTGCACCGGCCTTGTTCAAATTCTCGATCATATGGGCCAGTTTATCGTAAGACCACGGCCATTCGCCAATCTCTTCTTCTGCAAGGGCGTCGATGCCGACAATGATAATTTCCCCGCTTGCCGCATGGCTACGCAGTTTGTTACGCCCAGCCTGCATAGCTTCTTCCACAGGCGTGCCGAGTTCCAGCACACCGACCAGCATCGAAAGCAACAGCCCCCACACCATGATATGGCGGCCCTTGCGGAGCAGCAGTTTCAGTTTTTCGGTGGTATAGGCAAACATGGCTATTGACCCGCCGTGCTGGGGCAATCGGAGTGGTTACGATATCGCGCAACACTATAAATACTTGCGAAAACACCATTTGTCCGCGATACGCAGAGCGCGTATGCAGCATCCTTCCCGTGGGTGAACCCCATATGAGAATGGAAAACAGTGATTGCATTACCTCCTTGTATCTTTTGGAAGTCATACAATCGCACAAATGCGTGATTTTAAGGTTAACGCGGCTGTAACTTTTTTCTTTTTTGATCCAGATCAAGAAATCCTATTTGTGACAGCGCTTTGGCAGATATTTTTATCCGATATTTCCGGAAATCAGACATTCTCTATCCGCTTTTCGGTCTTTGCCTGTTAATCCATATCAAGCTAAAAAATGCTGATCATCATTCTGCGGCACGGTAGAACGAAATCGGGGCAGTCAGCCAGCCTTGCGGCCACGTTCCATTTTCTGCGCGAGGCGGCGATCGAGTATGCGGCAGATCTGCATCCATGTATCGGCGCGCATGGGGTCACCGTCCCGGCGGCTCTTGTCGGCCATCGCATAGGCATGGGCGGCCGCTTGCAACCCGTGGCTGGCGAACAATCGCAGCGCGGATTGCACATGCGCGTTGCGCAGCGCATCGGCGGAGGTTTCAAACCGGACATTGTCATTCGCCCCGCGCGGGTGCGCGGCGGAAAACCAAAAACGGGTCCGCACAATTCTCGGCATCCTGGAAGCAATGCGGTGGCATAGTGTCATGTTCGGACCTTTCGCGTGATCGCGCGCTCTAGCCAATCGGTCGTATCCGGAACCGCTTCGCCGCCGTGCACAGCTGCCATACACGCCGCCCTTTTAATTTAGGATTTTATACTGTGGTTAAATTTTCGAAAGTGAATTTAACACAAGGGGAAACGCGCGCCCGGGCCGGAGAGCCATCAGCTTCCCGGACGCGCGATCCACTGGCCGCTGGTGCGGTATTCGTCGCGCACCTGGCTGTCTTCGGGCAGCTTGCTGGCCTTGTACGCCTGTTCGCCGCCGTTACGCCGCGCACTGTCGGAATAGACGGGGGCGGCATAGGTTTTGGGCGGCGCACCGACGCCGCTATCGAACATCAGCCGCGGCTGGCGGGCCGCTTTAGCATCGGCCAGGGCAGCCTGGCGTTTGCTTTGCGCGCGCGCTTGTTCATATTCGCGCGCCAGTTCGATTGGATCGGCGACCGGTGCGGGCGTAAACGTTTTTGGATTGGGGGCGGGCAGCGGCTCATATCCGCGATAGCTGCGGGTAAATGCCGACTTGGTCCCGGCCGCGCCTTTCCAGCGATAGAACCTGTGCGCCCCGATCGTGCCCATGAAATTGAGCGACGGCGCCCAATATGGCGACACTTGGGTGGTGTGATAATGGGTGGCGAGACCCGCGCGGGCATAAACCATGCCCGCCATGGCATCGGCCGCCACGCGCCGCGCGCGGTTCCAATAGGATGCCGACGGTGCCCGCGCCATCGATCCGTCACAACTGAACGAGAACTGGCATCCGGTGCTGCGTTCGGACCCCTGATAAATGACGCCGCAGACCGTGTCGGGATAGCTGGGATGGCGGACGCGGTTCAATATCACCTGCGCCACCGCGCGCTGCCCGGCATCGGGTTCCAGCGCGGCTTCGTAATAGATGGCGGTGGTCAGGCATTGCAAGGCGCGCGCCTTGTCGAGTGAACTGCCCGCCGCCTTGGTCGAGGGTGCGGCCGGACCGATACCCGATCCGCCGCCGGCAAATTGCGACGCCGCATCGATCTCGTTATTCCCGTCATAGTGCGCCACGTCGGCATTCAGCATGGCAGCATCGTCGTCCAGATAGTAAAAAGCCGAACCCGGAAAATTCGCCTCCGCACGCTCGAACGGCTGCATCCCCGTGTCGCTATAGCGCGGCAGCGCCGGTTCGGCCGTCCGCTGCGCCGACACCATTTGCGTGAGCGAGAATGTCGACACTGCCAGCACAGCGCAGGTCAGCAGCTTTTCGCGCAGAGTATATCTGCGACGTCTGACGGCTTTCGGGGGGCGGGCAAAAGTCATATGGGCGGGTGCGGGTTCCAGAGTGCATGCGATGGATTTCGCATCTCGTGCCGCCTAGCCGCATTTTCCGCCGCTCGCAGCCGCTAAAATCGCGCTGTCCCGCGCCGGGACAGGCGGGCACCGACGCGTAAACAGGCGCGGCGAGGGCGGTTCGGACTATCCCTTCGCCAGCACATGCGCCGCATGTTCGCGTGTTACCAGCCGCAGCGCCATCCAATAGGCAGCCAGACCGAACAACACCCCGCCAATGGCGGGCCCGACCACAACGCCCGCCGCGCCGTAATAATGCGCGCCGATCCAGGCAAAGGGGATCACGCCGATGGTGTTGCGCGCCCAGTTGATCCAGGTCGCCCAGCGCGGCTTGTCGAGATTGTTGAAGGTCGCGTTGGCGATATAAAGTATGCCGTTGAAGAGGAACAGCGGTGTGACCACCAGCGCGAACAGTGCCACCAGATCCTGTCCCTCGCCGTCGAGATTGAACTGCGCCGCGATCGGCCGCGCGGCAAAATAGAGCAACGGCCAGATGAGTAGGAGATAGCCGAGCGCGAACAGCACGGCATTGTTAATCGCGGTGCGCGCGCGGTCGAGCCGCATCGCGCCAAAATTCTGTCCCACGATCGGCCCGATCGACCCCGACAGCGAAAAGAACAGCCCGAACGCCACCGGAATGATCCGCCCGATTAGCGCATATGCGGCGACAATGCCCGCGCCATATTCGGCAATAAAGCGGAACGCGATCGCGCCGCCGACGGGCGTGGCGAGATTGGTCAGCACGGCCGGGATCATGATCGCCCAGATCGCGGGCAGGTTGGCGCGGAGCTCGTGCATGTGGAACGGCGCGAACCCGCCATAGATTTTCAGCACCGGCCATAACCCAAAAGCGGCCATGGCAAAGATCGACAGCACGGTCGATATCGCCGCACCGGCAAAGCCCAGCCCCACGCCGAAGATCAGAATGGGATCGAAAACCGCATTGGTGAACGCCATGGCGAGCGTGGTGTTCATCGCCCGCTTGGCATCGCCGTGCGCGCGCAGGAATCCTGAACAGACCATGCCGATCACCGTCACCGGGGTGAACGGCATGACGATCGAGATATATTGCACCGCCGCCGCTTTGGCCGTGCCGCTGGCGCCGAACAGATCCATGATCTGCGGCGAAAAGGTCCAGAATGCGAGCGTGACCGGAAGCGAGAGGCCGATTCCAAGCAGCGCCACGTGCGTGAGGATGCGCCGCGCCGCCTCTGCATCGCCGCTGCCGATCCGGCGTGCGGCCAGCGCGCTGATCGCGATCATCAGCCCGATATTGAGCGCGGAATTGAAAAACATCAGCGTCGCCGCAAAGCCCATGCCCGCGGTCAGGCCGTCATTGCCGAGCTGCGAGATGAAATAGAGATCGGCAAAATCGACCAGGAACATCGCCAGCAACCCGAACGAGGATGTCAGCGTCATCACCGCGACATGCCGCATCAGATTGCCCGTCAGGAACCGGCCCTGCACCCGCGCCGGGGCGGCGGCTTTTTCCGCGTCGAGATCGCCCTCCACCGCCGCACTTGCGCCTGCGGCGCTGCCGACGGGCCGGTGCGGGAGTTCGTTGTCAGAAGGTCGGGCGATGGTGCGGCTTTCGAATTTTGGGTTCACCGCATGGTTACCGCATAGCGGCATCGATGCCTAGAGAGGTTCGACAAAAGGCGGCAATTGAAACTTGCGCCCGCCACCAACCCGCCCTAAACGCATCCCCACGTTACAGGTCGGACGGAAACGTCCGTGAAATGGGAATTTGGAATATGGCCGCGCGGGGTTCGCCCCCGCAAAGTCCTGCCAAAGCTGCCCTCGCAACTGTGACCGGCGAGTGTTCGCGCATCAAGCCACTGGGGAAACCTGGGAAGGCGCGCGGACATAACGACCCGGGAGCCAGGAGACCAGCCCGTAACGGTCGTTTTTCCGCGCGGGCGAGGTGTACCGGACGGACGAAGCATGGTTTGACGCGCGGCAATGGTGCCGCGCCCGGGCCTGTCCTTCGCATGACGGCATACTGCAACTGTCATGGCGAAGGAGATACATCCCATGAAAAAACTGACCAAAGTAACTTTGCTGGCCGGATTATCCGTGCTGGCTTTTGCGGCTGTACCTAATGTCGCGCTGGCGCAAGATAATGCTGCGCAAGATACCGATACCGATGCGATATCCGAAACGGGTGATATCGTCATTGCGCCCAAAATTCGCGACGACCTGATTACAGTCGTGGCAACCGCTACGCGGGAGCGTATTACCCGGCAAGGTCAATCCATCACCGTTATTGCCGACGAAGAACTCGAGCGCATCCAGGCTGCCGATATCCTGCCCGTGCTCGAACGCGCGCCGGGTGTGACCGTATCGCGCAATGGCCCGATCGGCGGGTTTTCCGCCGTGCGCATCAGAGGCTCCGAAGCCGAGCAGGTGCTGGTGCTGATCGACGGCGTGCGGGTCAACGATCCTTCCTCGCCCGGCGGCGGTTTCGATTTCAGCAATGCGCTGGCGGGCAATATTGCGAAAATCGAACTGCTGCGCGGATCGAACTCGGTCGTGTGGGGAAGCCAAGCGGTGGGCGGCGTGATCGCGCTCACCACAGGCGGGGGCGACGATATGAGCCTGCGCGGCGAATATGGCACATATGATACGTTCAATGCATCGGGCAGTCTGTCGCGCACATTCGGGCCGGTATCGCTGGGCATCAGCGGCGGCTATTATGAGACCGACGGATTTTCGAGCTTTGCCGGGGGCAGCGAGGCCGACGGGTTCGACCAGGCCTATATAAACGGTCGCGCGTCGGTCGAGATCACGGATAACCTGACCGCCGAACTGCGCGGCCGCTATGCCGATGGCCGGACCGAGATTGACGGGTTTGCGCCGCCGACGTTTGCTTTCGGCGATACCAACGAAGTTCAGGATACCGAGCAATGGTCGGGTTATGCGGGTCTTGCCTATACCGGTGCTCGTATATCGCTGCGTGGCGGCTATTCCATCGCCGATATCGACCGCGCCAATTTCAATCCCGATTTCGGCAGCGACCCAAGCTTTTTTTCCGAAGGCCGCACCGAACGCGCCGAGCTGCGCGGCAATGTTGACGTGACCGACCGGTTCGCGCTCACATTCGGACTGGAAAGCGAGGACAGCCGCTATGCGACCGGACCGTTCGGCGCGTCGGGCGAAACGGGCATCGACAGCGCCTACGGCCTGCTGAGCTTTGGCGGCGACCGCCTCAATCTCTCCGCCGGCGTCCGCGTCGACGATCATCAGCAATATGGCACCGAAGTCACGTTCGGCGCCAATGGCAGCTTCGCCATCGCGGGCGACTGGCGCGTCCGGGCGAGCTATGGCGAGGGGTTTAAGGCACCGACCTTGTTCCAGCTGCTCAGCGATTTCGGCAATCCCGACCTCAGCCCGGAAAAGAGCCGCAGCTACGATATCGGGATCGAACGCGGGTTTCGCCAGTCCGGGCCCTATGCGGCACTGACGGTGTTTCAGCGCGATACCCTGGGCCAGATCGATTTCGTATCGTGCGATCCGTCGATCCCGGTCTGCGCAGATCCGGCGGCGCGGCCGTTCGGCACCTATGACAATGTCGCCATGGCGCGCGCGCGCGGGTTCGAGGCGGAAGTGGGCGCGGACGTGTCGCCGCGTTTTCGGGGCAGTGCGGCCTATAGCTATATCGATACCGAGAACCGCTCGACGGGATCGCCCAATCTCGGCAATGCGCTGGCGCGGCGGCCCAAGCATGCGCTGACCGTGTCGGCCGACTGGAACAGCAGCGAATATCGCGACGGGGTGAATGTCGGGGCCGACCTGCGGCTGGTCGGCGACAGTTTCGACAATGCGGCCAACAGCGTGCGGCTCGACGGCTATGCGCTGGTGACGGTGCGCGCCAGCGTGCCGATCGGCGCCAATGCCGAGCTTTATGCCCGCGCCGAAAACCTGTTCGATGCACAATACCAGACGGTGGCGACATTCGGCACCGCGGGCCGCACCGGCACATTGGGGGCGCGGCTGATATTCTGATGGCATTCCCATCCTCCCGTCATTGCGGCGAACGCCGCAATCTCCTTTTCTGGATCCCAAGACTCAAGGAGATCCCGGCTTTCGCCGGGATGGCGGTGGTGGGTGTGGCGGCTATAATACTTTCAGCCTGTTCGGGCGCAGAGTGGGATCGTGCGCAGGATAGCGGGCTTCCCACAATCGTCTCGCTCAATCCGTGCACCGACGCGATCCTGGGGGAGATTGCCGACCCGCGCCAGATCCTCGCGATCAGCCATTATTCGCACGACCCGCGTGCCAGTTCGATGCCGCTCGAACAGGCGCGGCGCTTTCCCGCCATATCGGGCAGCGTCGAGGAAGTGCTGGCGCTCGCCCCCGATCTGGTGGTCGCGGGCGGGCATGTCGGCCCGGCCACGGTCGATGCGCTGGACCGGCTGGGGATCGATCTGGTACAGGCACAGGTCGCCAACAGCGTGGCCGAAAGCGAGGCCGGTATCACCACCATCGCCGCCGCGATCGGGCGGGTGGAGCAGGGCCGCGCGCTGAACGCCCGCATCGATGCCGCGCTCGCCGCTGCTGCG
>JBGTHQ010000035.1:0-4456 GCA_041746135.1 Sphingomonadaceae bacterium
CGAGGGCGCGCCGGGCGGCAAAGCGGCGGCGCTCGCGGAATTTCAGGGCCAGGGCGTGCTGTCCGCGCCCGCACCGACCAAGGCGCAGGCGGGCGATTGCAAAACCTGCGATACGGCCGACGGTACCACGCTTGGCGACAAAGCCGCGGCCCAGGCGAACGGACGCGGCAAGGGCACGTGCGATGCCAAACTTACCTATAACACGAACTGGGCCAGACGGATGCCGCCCGAATTTCCCGTCTATCCGCGCGCTTTCCTGAAGGAAGCCGCCGGGGTCCAAAACGGCCTGTGCGATATTCGCGTGGTCAATTTCACCACGCGCGAAAGTATGAAAGACGTGACCGACTATTATTATACCAAGGCCAGGCGCGGCGGCTATACCGCCGAACACCAGCTGCGCGATGGCGAGCATGTGCTGGGCGGCACGCGCATCAGCGATGACGGCGCCTATGCGATCTTCCTGCGCAAGCTGTCGAGCGGCTATACCGAAGTCGATATCGTTGCCAATAACGGGCGGTGAAGACAAAAACTTTGTAAAAATTAGTTGACTGGTATAATAGTAAAATAATCAGCGCCTAGACCTGCCGATATGCATGGTCCCAGCATACGTGCGTCTGCAGAACCATGATCTGTGTATAATAGATTGCAATATGCCAGAATTTTTTTGAATGCCTCAGAATCCAACTTATGTGCAACAACGAACCCGTTGTCGGATGTTATGTCTTGGCTCTTTAAACTCTCAACTATAATGAATGCATGGCTGTACATTATCAGCGAAACATCTTGGTTATCTGTGCAGTCGAGGTCTGCTGTCTTTGCCGTTAGGCAGTAACCATATGCACGGTCGCGCATTTTGCGCCACTCACCTTTTGGAATACGGGCATTTGGTTCGAAGTTTTCCAATTTTCCACTCACTGAATTCGCTTGGGCTTCGCGTATTCCATCCAAATCAGGTGTCTTTGCAGTGCAGCCTGAGATAACTAGCGTAGCTGTTAGCAAAGTGAACCACTTCATTTGTTATCAACTTAGTTGTTTACAGAGTATGCAGTCGCTTTCGGCGTATCCTTGTCCGCGCCCCATTCGGCCCAGCTGCCGTCATATAACGCGACGTCCGCCTTGCCGAGCAGGTGCGCACCGAATGCGAGCACCGCAGCGGTCATGCCCGAACCGCAGGTGGTGACGATCGGCTTGTCGAGATCGACGCCCGCTTCGGTAAAGGCCGACTTCAGCGCGTCGCCGGTTTTCCATGTGCCATCTTTATTGAACAATGTGCCGTGCGGCAGGTTGACCGCACCCGGAATATGGCCCGAAGCTATGCCGTCACGCGGGTCTTCCTCCGCGCCGCTGAAACGCGCCGGCGGACGAGCGTCGACCACCTGCTCGCCCTTGCTGTGCAGGTTCGACAGCAGGTCGGCTTTGGTGCGGACGTTCTTGTCGTCGGCCCATGCGGTAAAGTGGCGGTGACGCAGTACCTGCTTGCCGGTTTCGAGCGGACGGTCCTCGGATTTCCAACGGGCGATGCCGCCGTCGAGAATCGCGACTTCATGTGCGCCGAACATGGTCAGCATGAACCACGCGCGGGCGGAGGATTTGAGCGGGCTGTCGTCGTACAGCACAATCCGGCTGCCGTCGCCGAGGCCGAGCGACTGCATGCGGCTCGCGAATTTCTCCGGCGGGGGCAGCATGTTTTCTAGCGCGCTATTGGTATCGGTCAGCTCGCCCAGATCCATGAACACCGCGCCCGGGATATGCCCGGCTTCGTATTCGGCCAGCGCGTTGCGCCCGGCATCGGGCAGGAATTTTGTCGCATCGACGATCCGCAGATCGGATGCGCCCATCTCTCCGGTGAGCCATTCGGGGGTTACTAAAGATTCCATGTTCGACTCCTGATCGCGTGCTTATTGCACTGCAGCAAACGAGTGTAGTGCGTGTTGCGCCGGGTGGCTAGAGGGGAATATGACAGTTTTGCGAGATTTTCATACAATATAATTCTCTCCCGCTTGCGGGAGAGGCAACCTAGACCTGGGGGCATCAGCGCCCTAGTCGCAGTCGGTGAGGGGAGCGGAGCCATTGTGCCTGCGGCTTTCCCCTCATCCAGCTTTCGCTAGGCGCACCGCGCAAAGCTTTAGCATCCTTCTCCCGCAAGCGGGCAGAAGGAAATTACAGTTTGTCCAGAAACGCTTTTGCACTCTCCCGCAGTGCCTTTTTCTCGTCCGCATCCTTCCGGTCCCAGTTGCGATAGGGCATGGCCAGCCGGTTATTGCCGCGCAGCTTGCCTTCGTTGCGGATGAGGAAATCCCAGTAGAGCGCATTGAACGGGCAGGCATTTGTCCCGGTGCGCTGCTTTACGTCATAGCGGCACGACCCGCAGTAATCGGACATTTTGTTGATATAATTGCCCGATGACGCATAGGGTTTGGACGCCAATATCCCGCCATCGGCAAACTGGCTCATCCCCAAAGTGTTGGGCAGTTCGACCCATTCATAGGCGTCGGCATAGACTTCGAGATACCAGCCATGCACTTGGCGGGGATCGATACCGGCGATCAGCGCGAAATTGCCGGTGATCATCAACCGCTGGATATGATGCGCATAAGCGAAGTCGAGCGTCTGGCCGATCGCCTGCGCCATGCAGTGCATGTCGGTCTCGCCGTCATAATAGAAACTGGGCAGGTCGCGGGTGGCGTCCAGATGGTTGCGCTCCACATAATCCGGTCCCTCGCGCCAATAAATGCCGCGCACATATTCGCGCCAGCCGATCACTTGGCGGATAAAGCCTTCGGCGGCGTTGAGCGGGACTTTGCCATCGCGGTAGCGCGCCTCGATCTCGCGGCACAGGTCGAGCGGATCGAGCAGCCCCGAATTGAGATAGGGCGACAGGATCGCGTGCCACAGAAACGGCTCGCCGGTCAGCATCGCGTCCTGATAATCCCCGAACTGCGCCAGTGCGTTGTCCAGAAATGCGCGCTTCTGCCGCATCGCCTCGTCATGCGTCACCGCGAAATGGAAATGGTCGAGGCTGCCGGGATGATCGGCAAACCGTTTCGCTACCATGTCGATCACCGCCTGCGTTGTCGCATCGGGGCGAAAGCGGATCGGCCGAGGCATCAGCAGGTCTTTTTGCGCCGGTTTGCGGTTGTCGGCATCGTAATTCCACTTGCCGCCCTCGGGCTTGCCATCGGCGTCGAGCAGCAATCCAGTCTTGCGCCGCATTGCGCGATAGAAAAACTCCATGCGCAGCTCTTTCTTGCCCTCGGCCCAATCGGCAAATTCGGCGTGCGTGGCGATAAAGCGGTCATCGGCATGAATGGTGACGGGTAGGCCGAACTGGTCCTCCCAATTCTCGATCATTTCGCGCACGCGCCATTCGCCCGCTTCGGTCACAGCAATCCGTTCGGGATCATGCCGCTCGATCGCGCGTGCCAGTTCGCCAGAAAAACTGTCATGATTGTCGGGGTCGTCGAGCGCGATATAGTCGAGTGTCCATCCCCGCGCGCGCAAGGCGTCGGCATGGTGGCGCATGGCCGACAGGATATAGGCGATCTTTACCTTGTGATGCCGGACATAGGTCGTCTCGTCGGCGAGCTCCATCATCAGCAGTACCGATGTTTCGGGATCCGCATTTTCGAGCGAGGCAAGATTCAGCGATAGCTGGTCGCCGAGTATGGGGATAAGCGTTTTGCAGGCCATGTGTGTGGGTAACGCAAATCAGGCGGGAATGTTGCTAAAATCGAGAGTCTCTAAGCCCCTCCCCTTCAGGAGAGGGACTGGAGAGGTGCGCTAAACCGCGAGGACTCTTTGCCCGACCGGCCGGAAATTGCCCGGACCCCGATCGAGCCGGAACGGCGCCATTTTCTCGCGCGGCGGCTGGTGCTCGCGCCCGACGATAAAGGCATGCTGTTCGCGGTGATGCTGGCCGCTTGCATCGTCATATTCGATCAGGAAATGGGCGACCGGCACGAACAAGGCCTGATTGTTGAAAGCGATCGGTTCGATGCCAGCGAGCGGCACGCGAATTTCGCCTTTGAATTTATCCGCCTTGCCAGCCGCGATGGTTTCGATGCGGTGGAGCGGCTGCATCAGCGAGATCGGCGCGCGTTCGTTGCCGCCGCTGGCCTGGACCATCGTGCCTTGCAGCGTGACATTGGACATCGCGGCTTTGCCTTCGTTATGCAGCGCGATGCGGTAGCCGAGCACGGCGTTGAGCATGGTCGATCCGGCGCTTTCGGCGACGAATTCGACCCGCATGTCGCCCAGCGTGTTTGATGCTGCGGGGGCGGGGCTGTAGGGCGGTGTTTGCGTGGTGTGCCTTGCGGGTTGCGGCGATGCGGATGGCACCGGCGACGGTGTGGCTTTCAGCGATGACGTGACAAAGCCGCCTGTACTGGCCGGGCGTGCGGGGGCAGGGCGCGGCTGCGGATCGGGTGCGGCTTTGGCCGGGGCGGCGCCCAGCTTC
>JBGTHQ010000036.1:0-55229 GCA_041746135.1 Sphingomonadaceae bacterium
TCCCCGACTGGATCGCATGCAAATCCGATCTGACCTCACTCACAATCGCGGAGGCCAAGGGCTGTCACGACCCGGGCGGACCGGCGAAAGCACTCGCGCGTGCCTGGACGCAAGCCGGGCGCATCGACGTGACGGTCAAAGACCGAAAGGTCACGGTAAAACGGATCGCGGTCGCTACCCGGTGGGGCGTGGCCAATTCCAATCCCGCTGACGCCTACCTGTCGGTTCGCGATCCCATCGACAAGGGCGATCCCATTGATCCGCAAGACAAGGATGCTCCCTTCATCGGCCTGCTTCGTTTGCATGTCGCCAGTATGATCGAACCTCTCGGCCACACAGAACTCGCCCAAGCGCTGCGCGCTATGACACGCCAAACCTTTCCGCGATCACTCCGGGCTACCACCGCGCGCGCGCGCGCAGCCCTTGACAGTGCGCCGATAGGACAAATAGAAAAGACCCACGATATCGGCGGCTTGGTGGGCGGGATCGTCACGCGGGCCGGCCCGATTACCGACGCGGTCATTAGCACCATCGATCAGGAGGCCCTGGCCCGGCTCAACCTCCGTCCGGCTTTCGTTGGAATAGACCGAGATTTGATCCATGCGGCAATCGATGGTGAAGCGGAGGCCATTCACGGTCGTCTGGCTGAAAAGGTGAGTCCCGATGAGTTCGCGCGACCGGATCGGGCTGGCGGTTGGATCATACCGCTCGGCACGGCACGACGCATAGTGGGAGGGACCTGAACCGTGGACACAGGATTTGTAGATCTCGACATACTTCTCACACGGATTCGGAATCCGCAGTCGAAGGTGTATTTTCTTGATGCAGTGAAAGCCTACAAGGCGGGGGCGTTGCGTGGCGCACTCACCTCAACTTGGGTCGCCCTAGTCTACGATCTGATAGCCAAGTATCGCGAGCTAAGCGCCATCGGCGATGCGGCCGCGACGGCGTTTCTTCAGTCGTGGGATAATGCGACCGCCGCACGCGACATCGCCAACCTGCTTCAGCTTGAGCGAGGCATCCTCGAAGACGCAACGGCCAACACCCAGGTTGTCAATCGCATCGCCCTAACGCATTTGGACCGTCTTCGCGAAGATAGACATCTTTGCGCGCACCCGGCGTTCTCGGCCGAGGCCGATCTCTTCGAACCATCCCCGGAACTGGTGCGACTTCACCTAGTCAATGCGGTCGAACTCGTGCTGTCGCAGGAACCCCTGCAGGGCAAAGCGATCTTCGACCTATATGACGTCGACGTGCAGTCGCCAGGCTTTCCAACGGCCTACGAACGCATCCTCGACTATGTGGAGCAACGCTACCTCGCGCGCGTCCGCGCTCAAAACGTCCGCAACTTCGGCACGGTGCTCGCGAAATCCCTTCTTAAGGGCGTGCCAGCGCAATGGGAACCTCTCTATCGCAAGATCATCCCCTCGCTGGTCGCGGTGCGCGACCGTTCCGCCGTCGCATGGCCGGACGTTTCCCTGGCAATCGTTAGGCTGCTGGACAATCTCGAGCCTGCAAACCGGCCTCGCGCCATCGCCTTCATCGCCGCTTTTCCGGATTTCTGGCCAAGGCTACAGGAGCCGACACGCACGGCCCTGCAGGAGACCATCGATAATGCCGACGCCGCGGCTCTCGGCGACTATCGCATCTTGGCAGGCGTAACCGTCCCGCAATTCCGCGCTGTGCTATTGCCTCTCATCGCCGGCCTCAATCGGGAGCACTTGGCTGCCGCAATCGCCTCCCAGCCGCTCGCCGAATTGTGGTCCCGGGCGGTCGAAGAGTATCAAGGTTCGGGTAGCTGGCGTGGATCCGAGATCAACTTCAGCGACCTCATCACGCCGTTCGCTGGCCGCCTCAGCAGCCAACAGCTTGATCAACTCCTCGATGCCGTCATCGACAACGGACAAAACTGGGATGCAGCCGAGACGGATACGCTCCTGCTCGGCGTGCTCCGCAACGCGACGCCCGCTGATCGGCCGACCCCTGACGCGCGCAATCGTTTCTACCAACACGTTCGTCGCATGCGCCGGACCGATAAGTACGAGGACGTTCTCAACTTCCTCCAGTCCGATGGCTGGGTGCTGCCACCGCCGGAACAGCCGGTCGACGACTAACCGAGGTAGAACGCAGGCGCTCAAATGGCCAACGCAAGAAGCAGAATCAGACAGGCAGCTCCGGATCGCCGCGCGCCTGATCATCCGGCACTTGAACCCGCCCCAGCAAGAGCGGCAGCTTGCTGTTCTTGAAATCCCAATCCGAAAGCGGCGCGAACCATTCCGGCGCGGCTGCGCCATGGAGCTGAACAACTTGGTCACCATCAATGGTCTGCGCGGCATAGTACCGGCTGAAGATGCGGCTGGCCCAACCGATGCCGTCCCAGCCCTGATCGGAGGGCTCTTCGGGCGTCGCGACAAACTGGACACCCGCAAACTCGCCGCCGTCGATGATCGCAAGCGGGCCCTCGGTGGACCACTCACCGTAGAATAGGAGCACTTCCGCGAGCTTGCGATCCCTGGGATCGGTCAGCTCCACGTCGCCGCTATAGAGTTTCGCCGACCCGATAATGAAATTGGCCAGTCCCTCCGCGTTCAGCGAACGCGGCATATCGGTCGCCGCTCCGACTACAAGCCGTAGCGGCGCCTTGGTCATAATTATCACCTCGCCAACCTTCTCGGACTCGTTGGCGAGAACCGCATCTTTCATCGTCACCCGGAGAACGCCGTTCGGACGGCGAAAGCTGCCCGGGGAAATGACCGTCCAGATGTTCCAGAGCGACCAGAATATCGCCAGCTTCAGCGGCGTGCCAACCATGTCTGCATATGTCTGGAGCGAGGCCAGATAAGCTGCTGACATCTGCGTCTTCTGCTTGAAGGGCTCCTTGCATCGGACGTTCTTGACCTCGACCAGCCACTGCTCGCCATCGTCGAGCACCACCCGGAAATCCGGCGCGCGGCTGATGCCGGCGGCATGGACGCGACCAACATCCTCGGTCTTCAGCAATCGAAAGCGGCCCAGACTGAGTACCGTCGCTTCAAATAGGCGTTCGGTTCGCGAGCCGTGAATCAGCGCCGGGTCTGCCAACGCCTCCTTCAGCTTTGGCGTTGCGTCGGCGACGAAGCGCTCGACCAATGTCGGATCGTTTAGTGCGATAGCATGTTCGCGCGCAAAGGCGGCCACCGACGCGAGCAGGTCGAACGCTTTGGTTTTTGGTCGCTCCTGTGATGCCTGGACGCTCATGACCCTATCACCCTGCCGGCGGCTCGACATCGGGCGGGTTCATATAAGCCCGGAACCCCGCCAGATCGTCATCGCTTGGATTTTCCGCCTCGGGGATGAACCGCATGGTCTCGGCGATGTCCCTACGCGTGACGTAACTAATGATCGCGCCACCATTGCTCATCTCATATTCCATTGAGCCGCACCAGCGGCTCGGACGAGCAAGGCCCGGCGCGAACGCGATGGGCTTCTTGTTTCCCTTCTTGCTCACCTCGTGCTTCGCGAGCGCCACCCGGATGAATTCGAGCGTGGTGAATCCCATCTCCGTCCGCCGTAGGTCGCGGCGCATCTGCTCAACAAGTTCGGGCCGCTCTTGGGCATCACGCAATTGCTGCGCGCGCAGTTCGCGATCGTAGTGGCGATATCCCAAGTCTCGTTCGAGATGGGCAGTCTTGAGATCGATTCCTGAATTCTCGGCGAGCTTGATGACGTCTTCGCAGCGCTGACGCCACGTCCGGAGCAGCTCGTAGGCAGCATAGATCCACATGGGCGAGAGCGCCCCCAGCAACGCGATCTTCCCACGCGGAGGCTCGTCATCGAACTGGTGGCGCATAACCTCCTGCTCCAACACATTCAGCGTATTATCGACGAGGCAAAGCTGGCTCGCCTGCATGGCAAGGAAAGGGTTCTCGGCAAAGCCGGCCAAGGTCGTCAGCGCTTCACAGAGGTCACCCGTGCCGATCTCAGCGACATCGCGATAGCGGGACTGATCGTCCCGCTCATCGTCAAATTCGTCGGCGTCCGTCATGTGATTTCTCCGCCCTTTGGCTCGACCCGATATGGCGGATCGATCACCGCCATCGGCAAGGGATCAGCCAAGCCCCAGAAACGCGTTGTTGCCCGGAAGTAGCGGACGAGGTCACCAGTCCGGATTCTGAGGTGTTCACTCGGAATCGACGGCCCTGCCAAAAGATCGTGATAATCGTTGGCGGCATCATCCCATAGCACCGGTGCAATCGTCGTCAGCCTTTCGCACGACGAACCTTCGCCATGGCGAACAACGTTAGCAACCATGAACATCTCGGTCAGATCGGTTCCCAATTCGCCCTGCCTAACGTCTATCCCAGCTTGCTCGGCGCAGAGCGCAAGGAAATCTTGGAAGCCGTGCGATTTGCGCATGTTCGTTGCGCTCTCGAGATGGACATATCGTGCCCAAATACTCAATTGACGCTCAAAGATGGCAGCCAGGGTCAGTGTGAAAGCCTTTGCCGCCTCATTGGCGGTGTAGTTGTCGACCTGTGCTGTAGCGCGATCGAGAAATTGATCCATCGTCGCCGCCTCGCCGCCTTCAAGCGACGAATGGACCGGCAGCGCCTTCATCGCGGGTTGAATCACCCGCTGAAACAGTCGCGCAAGGTTGGCTTGGAAGATGCGTGGCAATTGATCCCTGATTTGCAAATTCCGCCCCTTTTGCCCTCATTCGTTGTATCGCGTCGATCAGCGACTTGGGCCTAAACTGTAAATTTTTGTTTTTTTAATTCCTGCTCAGGGTTATCGAGGATCGCCGTCAGTTTTTCTACTTCTAAATCAGACAGCATTCTCGCGAGATCTTTGTAATTAATAATGCGATCGCTTACATTGAAATTCACGCTCAAACTGTTAGTTTGGTGTTGGTAACGAAGGCTTGGGTTTGAGAACTTGCAAGTCATCGCAGATTCTTGCAAAAAAAGGTTTCTTAAGGCCTCCGTGGGCATCGAACCATCAAAGCGTTTTTGGTTAGGGGCAAGGTTGGGGGCAAAAGAAAAACCAAATCGTCTTTTCGGATTGTTGATCAATAAGTTGTTGATCCGATTGGATAACTCTTCTGGGCACCAGCATTTTCAAACAACCTATAATCATTAATAAATTGTCGCAAAGTCGGTTGGAAAACAGCGTTTGCTATAGAATAGGCTACACAAACAAAGATTTGGACTGTTTTTGCGGGGACGAATTTTTACCACTGTCGCCGAGTTCCGAATGAGCTTGTAAAAGCAGCTGCAAAATCAAAATCTGGAAATCGTTGCGCACAGATAGTTTCGAGATTGCCAAGCGCCGTTTGCCGATGTCATCTGATGGCAAATGAGCATTGGCGTGGCAGCTTGCAAGCGTGTTGAGGATGCATAACTCCCGTCGTTTGCCATAATGGCTACACTCGGCCAAATCGGTCGCTCACGAAGAGCACTCAGTCGGGCTGGCTTACGGGGTGCGGCGACCAGGTTGTTATAAGAATTCATGGTTGACTTGATCAGGCAAATTTCACGGGTCCCCACCTGAAGTAGGTTTGCTGTCATAAACGAGACGGAACCCGACATTGCTGGCTCCCAATCCAGGATCGCGTCCCTGGCGGGCAGCCGGTCGGTAGCGCTGGCAGTAATTGGGCGCGCAAAGATAGCTGCCGCCCTTCATCACCCTGGTTGCCAACCCGGGATTGACCGGGTCATAGGCGCTATTCTCGCTCGGACCCCTAGGGTTTTGCTTCGGCCGCATGGGATTGTGGCCCGGAGCGAAGAAATCCGCGCTCAATTCCCACACGTTTCCGATCATATCGTACAATCCGTAACCATTGGGCTCAAAACAGCCGACAGGCGCAACACCGCTGTAGCCGTCGGTTTTCAGATCACGTGCCGGGAAGATACCTTGCCAACTATTGGCATCGAGCGGCTGGTCGACATAGTTGGGTTCGCCGCCGCGCGCGGCATATTCCCATTCTGCTTCGGTTGGAAGCCGCCCGCCTGCCCATGCGGCAAACGCCTGCATGTCGGCATAAGCCAGATGTACTACCGGCTGGTCGGGACCGTGGCCGGCACCGGCGGGTCCATAGGGTTTCTTCCAGTTTGCGCCCGGTACATAACGCCACCAATCGATATAGCGGTTGGAGGGCCGGTTGGGCGGTGTGAATACCGCCGAACCGGGTCGCAGAAACTCGTCAGGAATCTGGTCCTCAGGCAATCCGAAAACGGCCGGATCGACGGGCTTTTCAGCGACGGTGACATAACCTGTTGCCGCGACAAATTCGGCGAACCGGCGATTTGTCACTTCGTAGGGATCGATCCAGATGGCGTTAACGCTGATCTCTTTGGCCGGCCCCTCCTCGGCATAAATATCTTCCTGACCCATCATGAAACTGCCCGCCTTGATCGCGACCGGCGCAGCGGCGGAACTAAAACAGGTGCGAACTTTCGCCGGGCTATCGGCAGCAGGCGGCGGGTTACAGGCGGCCAGCCAAAGGCCGGGCACGAGAATAAGGAAGATAATGCAGCGCGGCATGATCTTACTCAGACTATTTTAGCAGAGCGCGGGACGTTGACGAATGGACGCACACGTTCAACCAATACGATCAAGGCAAATACTCCGATCAGGATTGCGGGAAATATCGACACGGTATCGAACGCTTTTGCCGCCGCTGCGGCCTTGGCCGATGTCAGTTCGGCCGGGGCAAGGACTGAAATCCGGTCGGCTCCGCCAGCAGCTTTAGCCATTGCGGCGTCATAGATGGCACCCAGTTTCGGCAGTACGAAGTATATTGCCAGCGCGCCCGCCGAGGCAATCAGACCGATGGTCCACGCGCCGCCGCGCGGATAGCGCTCTGCAGCGATTGCAAGCATCGTCGGCCACAGGAAACACACTCCCATGCCCCAGACTGCTGCTGCCAGAATGGCTGTTAAAGGACTGTATGCATGGCTCAGCAACTGAAGACCGGCAAATGACAACATACTGGAGACGAGCAACAATCCGACCGACGAAATCCGCTGTGCGATCGGTCCTGCGAAATGCCGCCCGACAAACATGATCCCGCTGACGAATACCAGCAACAGGATACCGCGCATCCCGACCAGTTCCGACAGCGCGAAGTCCACCCATTGCCCTGGAGCAAGCTCGGTCGACGCCGTCAGGAACATGATCGCAAACCAGATCAGAAAGCTTGGCCGCCGGAATATTTCACCGACCATCTCGTTTGTGGGGACCCCCATGGAATGGCTTTCTGTCTGGGGAAAATGCTGACCTTTCAGCATCGCCAGAAAGACAATTGCCGGGACAGCTGTGATCAATATCGAGATGTGCCACGGCAGCCGGGTCAGACCGATTGCGTAGCCCAAAAGCCCTCCGATGATGAGACCTGCCGGCCACCATGCGTGCAGCAGGTTCATCCGGTGCGTCTTGTCTTGCGGATAAAGTGCTGCAGTCATCGGATTCACCGTACCCTCGGTAAAGCCCCAGCCGATCCCCATCAACAGCATACCGACCCAGATAGTGCGATAGGCCCACTCCGGCCCGACAAATTGACCGAACGCGGTGACTAAGGCACCGAGTAAAAAACTGATACCTGCACCGACGAGCGCCCGTTTCATGCCAATTTTGTCAAGTAGCGGACTGACAAGGAAGGTCGTGATCGCAAAGCCCAGAAAGGCAACGCCCAGCGCTGCGCCGATCATTTCGCCCGCACCCGCTGCGTTGATCGGGTCAAAAACCTTGGCTTTGATATCCCCTGCCAACGCGGCACGCATCGAGAAGCTGAGAGCCGCAGTGAACAGCGACAGCACCGCGATCGTAAACAGCCGCCGGGCATTTTGGGAAACCTGCAGTGCGGCGAGATTATAGTTGTCCATATCCTTGCTCCCTAAATTCGTTGTTTTTTAATCCTGAATTCCATAGGACATGTGCTCGACCGCGGAAAGATTTGCCAAAGCCCGTTCGCGGGCTATACCTTTCAGAAATTCCTCGTCCCAGGCAATCTCCGCCTGGGCCAGCACCGGCCTCGTCGGGAACCACGCGGGCGGGACAAACAGTGAGAGCATGGCAAAGCCGATCAAGGCGAGGAGATTTTTCATCGCGGCGCCATTGCCTTTGCAAGAGCATTCGGAAGAGTAGCCGCAACCTGGCCGTCCGCAAAATCCATCATCTGCGGCAGGAGATATGGGAAGCCGGTTGCCGGATCGATATCGGCCTGAATGATGGGTGCCATATGCGCTGACCACTTGGCGTTAATGTCAGACGCCGCCAGATAGGCCTGCGTGGCTTCGATATTGGCTGTCTCGAAATAGCCGAACAAGGTCAGTCCATGGCGAAAGATATGATATTTCCTGATCCCGGCGGCATTGAGCTCGGCACACATTTCCGGCCAAAGTTCATCATGGCGCCGCTGGTACTCAAGCTCGTATCCCGGCCGGACCGACAGTACCCAGGCATAGGGTTTGAGAGGCGCTGCCATTACTTGTTTCCGGCCACGCCCAGGCTCGGTTTCCATTTCGGATCTGGACGATGCTCGGCAGCCATGAAGCCTTCGATCTGCTTTACGACATCCGGGTGACTGGCGGCGACATCGTTCGTTTCTTCTAGGTCGGTCGTGATGTCGTACAGTTCGATGGGGCCGGTCAGCATCGGCACGCGGATGGCTTTCCAATTACCCCAGCGAACAGCCTGTGCCGAACCAAATTCATAAAACTCCCAGTAAAGATATTTATGCTTGGCTTGATTGCCCTTGCCAGTCAGCAAAGGAGCGATGCTGACGCCGTCCCGCGCACCGCCTGGCACATTGCGGATGCCGGCGAGTTCGGCTGCGGTCGGCCAAAGATCGGCAAAGTAGCCAATGTGATCACTGGACACCCCGGCTGGAACCATTCCGGGGCCCCAAGCGATGGTGGGCACCCGGATACCGCCGTCGGTCATATAACGTTTTTCGCCGCGAAATGGACCATTGGAATTGAAGAACAGCGGGTCGTTGCCGCCTTCGCTGTGCGGGCCATTATCCGACGTGAAAATGACGATGGTATTTTCAGCGAGCCCCAGGCGGCGGAGCTCGGTCAGAACCGCGCCGACACTCTTGTCGATGTGATCGACCATGGCGGCATAGCCCTTGGCGCTGTCCTTCCAGGGTTTGCCTGCATAATCGCCATAGGTTTTTACGTCCATGCCGTGGAGGCCAAAACCGATCTTGTCCGCCTCGTTATTGGCGTGCGGGCTGATGAGCGCATAATACAGGAAAAACGGCTTCTCGGCTGCCTTGGCGCGGCCAAGATAGTCGATTACTTCCGTGCGGAATTCATCCTCGATGAAAACCAGACGGTCTTCCGGTTTGACTGCCCCACTGTGAAAGTTCTGATACGCTTCGGGCGCAAGGATGACCTTGTTGGGAAAGCGCACCTTGTCCTTGTTGCGCCAGACCCAGTCCGGGAAATGATTATGGGCGTGAACCTGGTTCAGGAAGCCGTAGAAATAGTCGAAGCCCTGATCATTCGGCTGGCCAGCATTGCCTTCATCGCCAAGGCCCCACTTCCCGATCAGCGCGGTTTGGTAGCCTGCTGTTTTCAGAAGCTCCGCAACAGTGACATCGCCATCCTTGAGGGCCTGCACCGTTTTGTCGCCATTGCCGCGTACAGTCGCATGGCCGACATGATATCCGGTCATCAGGACGCTGCGCGAGGGCGCGCAGACGGTGGACCCGGCATAGAAATCGGTCAGCCTGGTTCCCTGTGCCGCCATCCGGTCGAGATTCGGGGTTGCGATCTTTTCCTGCCCGAAAGCGCCAATATCGCCGTAGCCCATATCATCGACCATGATCCAGATGATGTTAGGCTTCCCGGCGGACTTTTCCGCGGTCTTCGCCTGAACCGATACTGGCTGGACCAGTATCGCACTCGGCAGGGTTGCAGCCGCTATAGAGATTGCGGCAACTCCAAACATTTTCTTGATCGAACGCATACCGGATATTCCTTTTTTCTATGCAGTTTGGGCCTGACGCTCGGCTTCGAGTTGCTCGAGCGACTTGCCTTCATTACGCGGGGCCCAGATCGTACCGATGATGCCCGATGCGGCAAGGAATGCCGTCAGTATCCAGGCCAGTGTCTGATAGTCCGCCGATGCCAGTGAGGGCACAACAAATGTCCAGATGCCCAGTGCAATCCTCACCACCGCAAAAGTAAGCCCCTGTGCCGTCGCCCGGATTGCAGTGGGAAACAGCTCAGCACTCCACAGCTGGAAAAAGCTCTGTGCGCCAAAACCAGCGGCAAATCCCATGATGACAATATGGATGATCGCGATACCCAGACTCAACCCGAAAATTGCGGGCAGGGCCATGCCCACAACTTGCAGGGCCGCTGACAGTGCGAACAGCGTCCGCTGGTTCATCTTGTCGGACAAGGCCATAAAAACGAATAGGATTGAGAACATTCCGATGCCAAAATAGGCGGCTGGCAGCAATGCCGAAACCCAGCGCGGTAATCCTCCCGCAGTTTCAAGGAGAAAGGGCAAGAATATACCGTTGGTTCCGGCCCACAGGTTCCACAGACCGTACATCAGGATCAGATAGAGCATGGACTTGAGATATCGCGGCTGGAACAGCTTGCTCCAGTCTGAAGCGCTTGGCGCGGCAATGCGTTGCGCCTTCACTTCTTCCCATCGTTCCGATTCTGCCATGCGGGATCGCAGGAAGGTGAGGGCGACCGCCAGGACTGCGAGATGCCCGAACACCACCCGTGCGCCGGTGATGCCCCAGCCCATGACGTCGATCGAGAAAAATGCCACCAGAACAATGACTGGTCCGAGATACCACAGAAGCTGCGCGACGCCGGAATGCGCCCCGCGTTTCTTGTCCGGTGCCCGCTCTGCGATGAGCGACCAGCTGGCCGGAATGTCCGCGCCCACGGCCAGGCCTACAAGAAGCGATCCCGTGACAATCATCCATGTTGCGTTAGTGAACACCAGAAACAGCATACCGCACGCGTAGAACAGCATGTCATACTGGTAAATCTTCTTGCGACCGTACAGGTCGCACAAACGTCCGCCAACCAGGGCACCGATCCCGGCTCCGATGCCGTTGGCGCTGAACGCGGCGATTATGCCGAGCAGATTGTCATCGATACCAAACAGCGCTTTCCACAGCGCAAAAGTCGACCCCATCGCGACGATGGAACCGGCGTCGATATAATTGGCCAGACCGGCAAGAATGGTGTTCCGCCATTCTTCTCTCCCTTGTCCGCTCATGTCCTGATTTTCTCCCTCATTAGTCGCCTTCACGGATGAGATTGTTGGGGTTGATCTCAGAAATTTGGTTGCAGCCAGTGAGCGCCATAGCGACGCGCATTTCGGCTTCCAGCAATTGCAGCATATGGCGCACGCCGGCCTCGCCACGTGCGCCGAGCGCATAAGCCCAGGTCCGACCGAGCAGCACCGCGTCTGCCCCCAGAGCCAGCATGCGAACGACGTCCAGGCCCGAGCGTATGCCGCCGTCGGCAAGGACGGTCAGCCGACCGCCGACCTTGCTGGCAATTGCGGGCAAAGCCTTGGCTGTCGAGGGAACCCCATCGAGCTGCCGCCCGCCATGGTTCGAAACGACAATGCCATCTGCCCCTGCGCTTACCGCTTTCAGCGCGTTCTCCGCGTCCAGTATTCCTTTTATGATCAGCGGTCCGCTCCATTCGGACCGGATGAATTCGATGTCGCTCCAGCTGATCGCGGAATCAAAATTGTTGCGCATCCAAGCGAAGAAATCCTCGATGCCCGTCTTGCCCTTCAGGACCGGAACGATATTCCACAGATGATGCGGGCGGCCCATGATCCCGACATCGAATGCCCATCCGGGTCTTCGCACTCCTTGCCAAAAGCGGCGGATTTGCCCGTTCAGCCCTGGCGAGCCAGCCAGTCCCGAACGATAATCCCGGTAGCGTGTGCCGGGCACGGGCATGTCGACGGTGAAAATCAGGGCCGAGCAGCCTGCGGCAGCCGCGCGGGCCATTAGGTCGCGCATGAAGTCGCGATCACGGATCATGTAGAGCTGGAACCAGATAGGCTCCGTGGTACCGGCCGCCACTTCTTCAATCGCGCAGGCGGATACGGTCGACAACGTAAACGGTATACCCGCCTTCTCTGCTGCGCGAGCCGCCTGAACCTCGCCCCTGCGGGCGTTCATCCCGGCGAGGCCAATAGGCGCGAGCGCGACCGGCAAGGCCAGATTCTGGCCGAACAGGTTGGTCGAAAGGTCGATCTTTGAGACATCGCGCAACACCCGCTGGCGCAGGACTACGTTCGCAAGGTCCTCCACATTGCGGCGCAGCGTGATTTCTCCATAAGACCCGCCATCCAGATATTCGAACAGGAATGGTGGTAACCGGCGCCGCGCTAGCTCGCGATAGTCGTTTATGGAAGCGGCAATCATGCAGCTACCTTCCGGCCTTCCACAGCAGCGTGCCACTGGCATTTGTACGCCGACAGATCGGTACTCAGGGGATTGATCCTCACCAGCTGACCGGTGGGCTGCAGATCAGGGTCGATCAATCGCAAAGCCCCGAAGGCAACATCGTTATGGGCGTTGGCCACATAAACAGCGGTGTCCGGGCGCAGGGTCGCCAACGCCCGGACAAACACCTGTGCCTCGGCAAAGCGCCCCTCGATCGCCAGCCGCTCCTGGCAGCCGACCAGATCGAGAGACTGGTCAGCAACAAGGGCGGCATAAAGGCACACAGCCGCGCGCCGGGCATACCAATCGACAGGTTGGTTGACCCATCCGGTCTTGCAGTCGGGGAAGGGACCTGTGCCGGGTGCCAGAGTCGGCAGCAGCATCTGTTTGTTGCTTACCACTTCAGGAACCGCTGCCAGCAAAGCCGGCTGATCGGGCCGGATATCGACGCGCCGTGTGTCAAGTTCAATCTGCGTTTCGATCTCGCGGCCGCCCATGAAACGGGCCGAGGGGATTGGCTTTCCGAAGGCATCGACATTGAGCAGACAGTCGCGCGCCTCGGCAAGCCTCGAAATATCGACCATGTCCGCATGTTTGGGTGAACGCATCGCGATGAACCACGTGCCAGTGGACAGCACGGTCGATTCTTCGCCAGCGATTTCGGGAAAACTGCGCGCAGCGATTAGAGCGGCGTTACTGTCGTGCAGGCCGCAATAGATCTTTGTCTGAGCGCAAAGCCCCGTCCGCCTGATCCATTCGGGGGTCACCGTACCCAAGACATCCGCCGCTGCATGGATGGGTGCCAGATGATCTGCCAATCCGAGCCGCTGCGCCAGGTTTGACGGCTGGCGGCTGCGCGGGCACCACAGATCGGTATGACATCCCATACTTGTGATTTCATTCGCCATTACGCCGCAAAAACGCCAGGCCCAGAACTGCGGCCAAGGGAGGATCGTCGCGCCTTCAAGAAAATCCGGATCGCGCCCCGCCAGATGAAAAAGCTGCATGCCTAAATTCAGGCCCTGCGGAAGCAGCGGGGATCCGGTATTGGCAAAGGGATCGCGCATCGCCCTGTAGCGCAGCTGTTCGTGCGGGCTGAAATCCTGCTCGTAATCGAGCGGCGCTTCGAAAGATGCATCGTCGCGAACGATAACCGCCGCTGCGCCATGTCCCACAGGGAAGATCGATTCGATAGGATGCTGCCGGGCCAGCTTGGCTAAAGTCTCGCCGAGCCATTTATCGATACCGGCCACATCCAGTCGGTGTAGACCATCTGTCTCATGACGCTCATTCGTACGTGTTTCGCGGGCCAGCAAGCGGCCATCCGCCCCCCATAGGGTAACCTTGGAGAGCGTCTTGCCGATGTCTAGCACTGCTCGTGCCATGAACGTCCTCTCCAAGTGAATTTGATCGAAAATTATCAATTATGATTGCATAAGAGCAAAATGAGCGATAATTGCAAGGCATAATTTTGCACCAAAGGATATATGATGCGGGACATGCCACGCTCTGACCTCAAGGAAAACGCGGCGATCCCGTTTGCGATTCCGGAAAACCGCTGGTCGGATAAATCGGCAGAGGGGATGACGCCGCAAGAGCTGCTTCTCTATCGGTCCAATCTGCTCGGATCCGATCTGACGATTACGAACTTCGGGGGCGGGAACACGTCGGCGAAGCTGACCGCCATTGACCCGCTTAGCAGCGAAAACGTGGACGTGCTGTGGGTAAAGGGATCGGGCGGTGATATCGGCTCAATGAAGCTCGAAGGATTTGCCACGTTGTATCAGGAGAAGCTGCTTGGACTCAAGGCACATTACAGTGGCCCGGACGATGACGACAAGATGGTCGGATATCTGCCGCATTGCATTTTCGACCTGAATTCCCGTGCCGCTTCGATAGACACACCGCTGCACAGTCTGCTCCCGTTTGCACATGTCGACCATGTGCACCCGGATGCGATAATCGCGCTTGCTGCATCCTCAGGCGGACAGGCCGCGACGCAGGAAATCTGGGCCGGAAAAATCGGCTGGTTACCCTGGAAGCGTCCTGGTTATACACTGGGCGTAGAACTGCGGGACTATGTCTCGGCAAACCCAGGCTTGCAGGGCGTAATGCTGGCTGGTCACGGGATCATTTGCTGGGCAGAAAGCGCCCGGGCCTGCTATTCTCACACTGTCGAACTTATCTCAAACGCTGCGCGCTATCTCAATGCAAAGCTGGCGGAAAAGCCGGCGTTCGGCGGCAGTGTTGTCGGATCTCTAGAACCAGCTGAGCGAGCATCGGTAGCGGCTGGGCTGATGCCCCGCATTCGCGGCTTTATGACAGGCGATCGCAGCAAGGTTGGACATTTTTCCGACGATGCGGAAACGCTTGAATTCGTGAACAGTGCGGATTTCGAGAGACTTGCGTCTATCGGAACAAGCTGTCCGGATCATTTTCTACGAACCAAGATTGCCCCCTTGGCGCTTGATCCCGCCAAGTTGGCGGACGATCATTATCTGGCGGATGCGCTCGACCAATACCGGCAGGTCTACCGCCAGTATTACGATCGGTGCAAGCGCGGCAATTCTCCGGCCATGCGCGACAGCAATCCGGTTGTCATTGTGGTGCCCGGTGTAGGGCGTGTCACCTTTGCGCTCGACAAGGTCACGGCCCGTCTTGCCGGAGAATTTTACGGCAACGCAATTAACGTGATGCGCGGCGCAGAGGCGATCGGGGATTACATCGGTCTCGACCAGCAGGAAGCATTCGACATCGAGTACTGGCTGCTCGAAGAAGCGAAATTGCAGAGGATGCCAAAGCCCAAACCGCTTGCCGGTAAAATTGCGCTCGTAACCGGCGGCGCGGGCGGGATCGGATCTGCAGCCGCCGCCCGGCTGCTTGCCGACGGGGCCTGCGTGATGCTCATAGACCGCGACGAGAACAATCTTTCGCTGACCTTTGCCGGTCTCGCAGAGCGCTTTGGCAAGGATCTTGTCCGCGCATCGGTTTGCGATGTGACCAGCGAAGCGCAAATCCAAGCTGCATTTGCCAGTTGCTCGCGCGAATTTGGCGGGCTCGATATTTTTGTTGCCAACGCAGGCATCGCCTCGGCCGCGCCGATTGGCGAAACGACCTTGGAACTCTGGCGCAGGAATTATGAAGTCTTGGCAGACGGTTATTTTCTAACCAGCAAGGCTGCGTTTGACGTCATGACGGCCAATGGCGGTGGTTCAATAATCTTCATCGGATCGAAAAACGGCCTTGCGGCTGCCATGAACGCGTCTGCTTATGCATCGGCAAAGGCGGCGTCGCTGCACCTTGCGCGCTGCCTTGCGCTGGAGGGCGCGCCGGTCGGGATCAGGGTCAACAGCGTCAATCCCGATGCGGTCATTCGCGGATCGCGTATCTGGGACGGGGACTGGCGCAAGGAAAGGGCCGGCGCACACGGTATTGATGCCGGCGCTGAACTCGAGGAGCATTACCGGAACCGCTCGATGCTGAGAAGGGACGTGCTGCCGGAAGATGTTGCCGAAGCGGTATATTTTCTAGCGAGCGACATGTCCGCTAAATCAACCGGCAATATAATCAATGTCGACGCAGGAAACGCGCAAGCCTTTGTGCGCTGATCGGCGAAGGGGAAAGAAATGGAAGATTTGCCGATTTCAGGCGAGCTGATCGCCCAGCGCAATGCATCGCTGCTGGATGCGCTGGAAGATGACTACGAAAGCCTCGGGCGCCAGCTGGAACGGCGGGGCATTGCTATCAAAAACATTCAGGCGCGCGTTGACGGATTTTCTCTTGCCTTGCCAAGCTGGGGCTCGGGCCGCGGCGGAACTCGCTTCGCAAAGTTTTCGATCCCCGGCGAGCCCACTAATATTCACGAAAAACTGGTAGACTGCGCAGTGGTAAACCAGCTCAGCAGGGCAACGCCGCGGGTCAGTCCGCATTTTCCCTGGGACAAGGTCAGCGATTACGCGGGGCTGAAAGAGGAGGCTTGTGGTTTGGGCCTCGGGTTCGATGCGGTAAACTCCAACACCTTCCAAGACCAGCCGCACCAGGCGCACAGCTATGCGACCGGATCGCTTGCCTCGACACTCGAGGCCACGCGGCAGCAGGCGATCGAACATAATATCGAGTGCATCGAAATCGGGCAAAAGCTTGGCTCCGATGCGCTGACTGTATGGGTGGGTGACGGGACGAACTTCCCCGGGCAACAAGATCTTGGACGCTCGCTCGATCGCTACCTCGATGCAGCGGCACAGGTATATGCGGCGCTTCCACACGATTGGCGAATGCTGCTCGAGCACAAGATGTTCGAACCTGCCTTTTATTCTACCATTATCGGCGATTGGGGCAGTTCAATACTTGCTGCACAGAAATTGGGACCGAAGGCGCAATGCCTGGTCGATCTCGGCCATCATGCGCCGAACGTGAATATTGAGCAGATTGTTGCCCGCTTGCACAGCTTTGGCAAGCTGGGCGGTTTTCATTTCAACGATAGCAAATATGGAGATGACGACCTCGATTCAGGTACGATCAATCCGCACCAGCTATTCTTGGTTTTCAACGAACTGATCGAGGCCGAATTAAACCCGCGGGATGGTTTCAATCCGGCCTATATGATCGATCAGTCGCATAATGTGACCGACCCGATCGAATCGATGATTTCCTCGGCAGAAGCCATTGTTTCGGCATATGCCAAAGCTATTCTGGTCGACCGTCAAGCTTTACGGGATGCCCAGGAAAACAACGATACCATGATGGCTTTTCAGGCACTGCGACAGGCCTATCGGACCGACGTTTCGCCAATCGTGGCCCAGGTGCGGATGGAGGCGGGCGGCGCTATTGATCCGCTGCAAACTTACCGGGCATCACAGTGGCGCGAACGCTGCGCGCAGTCCCGCACTCCCGTTGGGCTTGGCGCCGGGATTGTGTGAAGAATATTGCGGTTAGAATATTGGAGAGAAAAATGCGATTTGGAACGATGCTGGCACTCTTTGCGGCATTAGTATTCTGCGCACCCTTGCCGGTTGCAGCTGAAGAAAGCACAGCCATGCTGATGGGTGCCAGCAAACTTGTCGACAACGCCCATGCTTCCGATGGCAGCGAACGCGCCAGGGGCGGTCCGCCGCGTTTTCCAGGGGCTATTGGCGCCCGTGGGGTCAGCTACAAGGGTTGGCAATACATACTATATTACACCGGGAAGGATCGGTCGAAGCCGGCGGTTGAAAGCTACGGCGAGGTTTTTGTTGCCCGCCGCAAGTTGGGAAGTAGCGACTGGCAGCACGCCAGAATCGAGGGACACAAAGTCGTTACTGATGATGCGCATAATCGTCCGGCGATTGCGATCTCCGAAGGTGATGGAAGGATCCACGTGACCTTCGATCACCACGCGTTTGACTGGATGAACTATGCGAACACCGCGATCGGAGTTGCCGATAATCCGGCAGCAACAAACTGGAACGACAAAACCTTTACTTTTCGTCGCAATTTAGAATGGCCGGATTTTCGTTGGTCTGTCACCTATCCTGACTTCGTGAAATCGGGCGAGGGTGACCTGCTGCTCTATTTCCGCGATGGCGGATCGGGCAATGGCGAGATGCAGAAGGTTCTATACAACAGCAAAACCCACCAGTGGGAAAAAGCCATCACGCGCATTTCGACCAACAAGGGAACCTTTCGCGGCCAGCAAAGCAATCGCGGCCCCTATCTCGCTCAGGGCATCAAGGTGGGACCTGATGGCAGTCTGCAGCTGAGCTGGCTGTTCCGAGAAAGCATATGCCAGTCCGGCCCTGACAAATGGGGGGACGGTATCGATTGCAACCGCGGCATCTACTACGCGCAAAGCCACGATGGCGGAAAAACCTGGCTTCGAACTGACGGTACTATGATTGCAGACACTAGCAAAGGCGAAACCGTCGGGGTGGATAATATCGGCGCGACTGTGGTCGATGTGCCGATGGGAATGAAACCGTCCAATCCCGCGCAAACCGCTGCGATTGACCTGCAAACTGGCCAATTCCACCTCCTCATAAGTCATTTGACGAAACTGGAGGACGAAAGCACCCGTGGCACGTTCCATTATGCTCGCCAGCCGAACGGCAGCTGGAAAGGCAAGCGGTCGACATTCAAACTCGGGGGCGGGATCATCCAGTTTGCAGGTGACCGGCTGTACGCTTTCGGCGGCGAGCGCGATAATCCCGCAATCTATTTTTCGGAACGCGAAGATGGGTTTGAAACATGGAAGCCAGTTGCTCTGCCCGCCGCGCCTGGTCTGCCGACAGGGCGGGATGCGAATGGGGGCTATGCCACTTGGGATCTATCCTTGTTGCGACAAGGTACGGCTTCGCTGATCTGGCAGCTCCCCCCGCCGGATGGCAAGGACGGTACGCCGTCGCCCATCTGGGTGATCGATTATCAATTGCCGAACGCATGATTTCTATTTTTGGAGAGTATCGCATCATGATTTTACACCGGGCCCACATAGCCGTTGCTTTTGTCGCCGCCGCGTTGCTGACACCCACCCTTAGTGCCGCATCGGGCGGAGCGGAGGTCCTTGGCGCAACCCAGGTTACGAGCGGTGCGCATTCCTCGGATGGGAGCGACCGCGCACGTGACGGCAAGCCTCGCTTCACTGGGCAACTCGGTGCGAAGGGCGTGTCCTACAAAGGGTATCAATATGTAATATTTTACACGGGCAAGGACCGCAGTAAACCGAAGGTAGATCAATTTGGCGAGGTCTTTGTTGCCCGCCGTAAGGAAGGCGAAAAAGCGTGGGAGAAGGCGAAGGTTGCGGGTTACAGGCTAACCAGCGACGATGCGCACAACCGCCCTTCAATCGCGATATCGGAAGGTGATGGTCGCGTCCATATTACCTTCGACCATCACAACGAGCGCGGGATGAACTATGCTAATACGAATGTCGGCGTGGCTGACAATCCGGCCACTACAAAATGGAATGATACTACGTTTACCTACCGCAAGAATTTCGGTTGGGAAAAGTTTAGCTGGGTGGTGACCTACCCATCCTTTGTTAAGAGCGGGGCTGGCGATTTGCTGCTCTATTTCCGTGACGGCGGTTCGTATGGCGGAGAAATGCAGAAGTTAGGGTATGATAGCGCGGCCAGCAGTTGGGAAAAAACAATTACCCGCATCTCCTCGCAGGAGGGGACTTGGAACGGCCAGCAGAAAACGCGCGGGCCCTATTTATCGGGTGGTATCCAGGTCGGACCTGAAGGTAGCCTACAGATGAGTTGGTTATTCCGAGAAAAGGAATGCCAGGGCAATCCCAAGGGCGAGCTTTATTGCAACCATGGCCTGTATTACGCGAAGAGCAACGATGGCGGAACTACGTGGCGCCGGTACGATAACAGCGTGGTCGCGGACACGTTGAAAGGCGAAGCCATCAGCATTGACAATATCGGCGAACCGGTGGTCCCACTGCCGTATGAGTTGGCGCCGTCCAACCCGGCCAACATGTCCGTTATCGACCCACAAACGGGAGATTTTCATGTGTTGCTGAGCCATTTGGCGGTGCCAAATGACGACAGCAGCCGCCAGACATTTCACTATATCGGCAAAGCTTCGGGCGATGCCAAATGGTCGGGCGAGCCCTCCGGCTTCACGGTTGGTGGAGCCGATCTAGTGTTCGTCGGCGACAATCTTTTTGCCTTCGGTAGTCAGCGCGCGGATCCAGAGATTTACGTGGCGTCGCGGTCAGACAGTTTCTCCCGCTGGACTAAGATCGAATTGCCAAAGGTCGAGGGCTTGCCCGGCGATTTGCCGCAGGGCGGCTACAGCAACTGGGATACCTCACATCTTGCTGACGGACTTGTTTCGCTTATCTGGCAAATACCAGCTGCCGATGGAAAGGATGGCGAACCGACACCGGTCTGGGTCATCGATTACCGTATTTCTCGTCCATGAATACGTACCTGCATTGACCTTGTGGTTGCAGTATCATTGCTCATTGTAAGCGTTTCCTGTGTTATGAGCGATTTTGGTTGTAATTGGTCGCGGGTTTGATGAATAAGACGACCCATGCATGCAAACGAACGAGAAACGATAATTCTAAGCTTGGTGACGGAGCGGGACTTTATTTCCTTCTCGGAACTGGAAAGGAGCATGGCAGCCTCGCCCGCCACTATCAGACGTGATTTGGCCCGGCTGGCGCAGGATGGGCAAATCTTCCGCGTAAGGGGCGGAGTAAAATCGGCGCAGACTTCCCAAAGTGAAAGCGCGGCGCATTCTCGCAGTACCAGGCGATTATTGGGTGTCCCCTTTCAAGAAAACCAGCAGCTTCACCGCGCTGAAAAAGAGGCAATCGGTAAGGCTGCGTCGAAATTATGCGTTGCCGGTGAGGCTGTGATGATCGACGGCGGTTCGACAACCGTTCAGATGTGCCCGCATACCGCTTCACTGGGACTGCAGGTACTAACCAATTCGCTGCACATCGTGGCGGGTCTGCTAGACCAACCTGATACGCGCATTCTGGTGCCGTCAGGTGCCGTATTTGCTGAACAAAACATCATATTGTCCGCGTTTGGTGACGATGGCATGCCGCGCTTCCATGCGCCGAAACTGTTTATGGGGGCAGCGTCCGTCGGACCGCTTGGCATAATGCAGCTTGATATTATTCTGGTCGCCAGCGAACGGCGTTTCATTGACAGGGCCGATGAAATCATCGTGCTTGTCGATTCCTCGAAGTTTTCGGCGCCCGCAGGCCATGTCGTGTGCGAACTCGATCGCATCGATACGATCGTTACCGACAAGGGTATAACCCGCGAGACCCGCAAGATGATCGAGAACGCAGGGGTTCGCGTTGTTATTGCCGAATAAGTCTATTTCTTCAGGGTCTGTGGCCTTGCGAATATGACGTGCGAGTTACCGAAAACATGTTTGGTGATATCCTGTCAGATTATGCTGCTGCCATGATTGGGGATGAGTTTGGCGGCCCTTGGCCTATATCTGGGATCGGCAGGCGGTGTTTCAGGCGTGTCATGAGCGCCCCCCGGCGCATCGCTGGCGAAAACAAGGCCAAATTTAGCGTGATGATCCTGTCGGGCGTGATGGTGCCCGACTGGCTTGGCGAAAACACCGGGGCGAGGCAAAGCCCGCCGCGCAGCAGAGAATGCAAGCTACTGGCAGAGTTTGGCGGCTCAGCTACAACCGGCCGGATCGGCAAAGCAATACTCGGCTGACTCTAACAGATTCTTTCCCTTGCTAATTCAATCAAAATGGATAGAAATTAATCAGCAACAATCAATATTCAATTGTGGCGCGGGAGAAAACGCGGTGAATATGGTCAGGCTGGGTATGGTTGGCGGTGGGGAAGGGGCCTTTATCGGCCCGATTCACCGGGCTGCGCTGACAATTGATGGCCGCTGCGAACTGGTTTGCGGAGCGTTGGCATCGACGCCGGAGAAAGCCGTCCGGTCTGGCGCTGCAATCGGACTTGCAAAAGACCGGGCCTATGACGACTACTCTTCAATGCTGGCAGCCGAGGCGGCACTTCCGGAAGAATTGCGGATGCAGGCTGTTGTCATCGTCACGCCAAACAATTCGCATTTCGATATTGCAAGGGCCTCGCTTCAAGCCGGCTTCCACGTTTTCTGCGAGAAACCGTTAGTCATGAGCATGGACGAGGCGCGTGAACTTTCTGCAACGGTTGGCAAGACCGGCCTGATATTTGGGCTGGCCCACACCTATGCAGGTTATCCGCTGGTGCATCAGGCGCGGGCATTGGTAAAGGCCGGGCGGATCGGGGCAATACGCAAGATCATCGTCGAATACCCGCAAGGCTGGCTGGCGCGGTTCGAGGAAGGCGGAGAAAACAAGCAAGTGAGCTGGCGGACCGACCCGGCCCGCGCCGGAAGCGGCGGTGCGATTGGCGACATCGGAACCCATGCCCATCAGCTGGCAGAGATGGTTTCCGGTCAAGAAGTGACGCAGGTGCGCGCCGAACTTACGCGCTACGTCAGCGGCCGGAATCTGGATGATGACGCCGAGGTTGCATTCCGCCTTTCCGGCGGAGGCAAGGGGCGTCTCTATGCGAGCCAGATTGCCATCGGCGAAGAGAACGGTCTGCGCATCAGAGTACATGGCGAAACCGGCAGTCTCAAATGGTTGCAGGAGGAGCCGAACAGCCTGTGGTTCGAACCGATTGACGAACCCGCTCAGTTATGGCGTGCAGCCGGGCCCTATCTGGACGAACACGTAAGAGACATGTTCCGGACGCCGATGGGACATCCGGAAGGCTATCTGGAAGCGTTTGCAACGCTTTACAAACTGTTCGCAGACCGTTTGCAGGGCAAGCCCGCGGACGACCGCATTCTGTTTCCCGATATAACTACCGGTATGCGCGGCATGGCGTTTCTCAATGCCGCAATTGAGAGTGACCGCGAAGGCGGTTCATGGAGAAGCCTCGATGTATGACAACACCAATCGCGGTGAGACGTCCGGGATCAAGGGTCCGGCAATTTTCCTCGCGCAATTCATGTCCGATAGTACGCCCTTCGATACGCTGGCGACTGCGGCGCGCCAGATGGCGGAGTTCGGCTATGTCGGCGTCCAGATACCCAGCTGGGATAGGCGGGCCATCGATTTGGCAAAGGCTGCAGAAAGCAGGGATTATTGTGACGAAATTCTGGGAGTTTGTGGCGATGCGGGTGTCGCTGTCACGGAACTTTCCACCCATCTTCAGGGCCAATTGGTGGCGGTGCACCCCGCCTATGATACGATGTTCGACACATTTGCTCCGGCAGAACTGCACAACAAACCCAGTGAACGGCAAGCTTGGGCTGTCGACCAGATGATCAAGGCGGCGAGGGCCAGCCGGAACATGGGCCTCACCGCGCATGTGACCTTTTCCGGTGCGCTCTTGTGGCCGACGCTCTATCCTTGGCCTCAACGCCCGGCTGGACTGGTCGAGGAGGGTTTCGCAGAGCTTGGCAAACGCTGGTTACCGATCCTCGATGCGTTCGAAGAGGCCGGAGTGGATCTCTGCTATGAAATCCATCCCGGCGAAGATTTACACGACGGCGTGACGTTCGAACTTTTCCTGGCCGAGGTTCAGGATCATCCGCGCTGCAAGATCCTTTACGATCCCAGCCATTTCATCTTGCAGCAGCTCGATTATCTTGATTTCATCGACATTTATCATGAACGCATCGGCATGTTTCATGTGAAGGATGCCGAGTTCCGGCCGACCGGGCGGCAAGGTGTGTATGGAGGCTACCAGCCCTGGCCGGATCGCGCCGGAAGGTTTCGTTCGCTGGGTGACGGCCAGATCGATTTCCGGAGCATTTTTGCAAAGTTGACTCATCACGGTTTTGACGGCTGGGCCGTGGTCGAATGGGAATGCGCACTAAAGGATAACATGCAGGGCGCGCGCGAAGGCGCCAGGTTTGTTGCCGAACATTTGATCAAACCTGCCGCAGGCGCGTTCGACGACTTTGCCGGCGGGGTAACCGATCACGCGGCCAATCGCCGAATCCTGGGCCTCGATTGAGCAAGAATAAAAAGGAAAGGGCGCGATGTGCTGTGTATTTCTGAATGGTGCGGTCTTGGCTGCGGTTTCAATCGCTGCGAAAAGCCCGAAGTAAACAGCTTGGAAACAATCAAATTGCCCTGCAAGAAGCAAGCATCCCGAAAGGACAATAAAATGATGAACCTGAACAGACGGTCGGTTTCGCTTGGGCTTGGCGCATCGGCTGCTGCATTAATCCTGGGCTGTGCGCCATCAGCTAATGTCGCGGCCAATGCCGCTCTCGCGCTTCGGGGCAAACGGCGCAAGTTTCTGTTCATCGCGGTCGATGATCTCCGACCGATGATGGGCCATTACGGTGATAGTCAGATCAAGACGCCCAACCTCGACCAGCTCGCACAGCATCTCCTCACATTCGACAACGCCTATACGCAGGTTGCCGTTTGTGGCGCGTCCCGGGCAGCACTGTTCACTTCGCTCCGGCCTGAGCGAACCAGGATGCTAACTCATCAGGAACGCATTTCGGTTTCCGCCCCTGGTGCACCGGCATTGCATTCGAGCTTCAAGGCTGCCGGGTTCCAAACTATGGCGCTGGGGAAGGTTCTGCATTTTGCGGACGATGCGGCGGATGGCTGGACTGAGCCCCACCGTAGCGCACCGGGCGAACGTGCGCCGGGCATTCCGAAAGAAATGAATTTGAACGACAGCGCGCTCGACCCGAAAAGTGCGGAGATTTGGCGAAACGACCCTTACGCTATCAATGGCGAGCCGAGGCGTCAGCCGGTTGACGAGGCTGCAGATTTGCCCGACGACCTGTTTCGTGATGGCGTCATCACCGAAATGGCAATTGAACGGCTCAATCAACTGTCGAAAAATGATGAATCGTTTTTTATGGCGCTCGGATATGCCAAACCGCATTTGCCATTCAATGCGCCGAAGCGCTACTGGGACATGTACGATCGGGCAGAGATCGAGATTACCGATCGCAAGACCCTGCCTATCGGCGCTCCTGAATATGCGGTAACGCGGGGGGGCGAGATCAATAATTATTCCGGACTAGCGCCGTACAAGCTGAATAATGGCTTCAATGAGGAAGATACGCGCCGCCTGACTCATGGCTATATGGCATGCGTTAGTTTTGTCGATGCACTGCTGGGGCGGCTGATCACGGCCATCAAGGACAACGGGCTGTGGGATGAACTGACAATCTGCCTGTGGGGGGATCATGGTTATAAACTGGGTGATTACAACAGCTGGACCAAGCACACCAATTACGAAATCGACACCCGTGTACCGCTGATGCTGCGCGTACCCGGGCTGACCGAAAAGGGCGAGCGCAGTGATGCACTTGTGGAGACCGTCGATATTTTTCCGACCCTTTTGCAGCTTGCCGGTATCAAAGTCCCATCGGACCTCGAGGGTATCAGCTTTGCGCCTTTGCTCACCAATCCGAACAAGCCTTGGAAGAGCGCCTCGTTCAGCCAGTTCGGCCGCAATAATGGTGGGCAGGAGGTTATGGGCTATTCGGTAAGAACCCGCAATTTCCGCTATGTGATGTGGAAGAATGTGAAGTCCGGCAAAATCGTCGCGGAGGAATTATACGATCACCGCACTGATCCTGAAGAAACGCTCAGCGTAGCCGCGGACCCCGCCTATGCGGCAGTTCTGGCCGAGCTTCGCGTGCTTCGCCTCAAGGGATGGAAGGCAGCCTTGCCGAGATTGGCCTAAGGAATGCGCACCTTCAATCGGGAACCTCGACAATTGCCAGGTATCTTATCGCCTTTTCATCCGGAAATTGTGCGGTGATGTGAATTCTCCCCAAGGATACAGGCATTGGCATGGCATATCTGCATCTGCGCGATGTTGTCGGGCAGGGACATCCGATGCAACAGGGAATCAATACGGGTTTCGAAGGCGGGTCGACCGGTGGACACCCGGCTGCGGTCTGGTGAGCGATCACCAGACGCGCGGCGGTAGCGATAAGTTTGACGAAAGCGTTCACAAGGAGGAAATTCATGCACGCTGACCTGATCCTCCACCCGAATATCGCCGACCACGTTTCAAGGCCACTTACAGCAGCCCTTCCTGCAAAAGCTCGTGCGCGTGGTTTGCCGCTCTGGCGGACAAGGCCATGTAAGTGAGCGAAGGGTTCTGGCACGCGCTCGATGTCATCGCCCCGCCGTCGGTGCAAAACAGGTTCGGAATATCGTGCGTCTGGCTCCACTTGTTGAGCACTGAAGTTTTCGGATCATGCCCCATGCGCAATGTTCCCATTTCGTGAATGCCCGTGCCGGGAGGGGCAGGCTCGGCCTTCACCTTGATAATATTGTAACCCATCGCCTTCAGCATTTCTTGCGCATCCTCGGAAATCTTGGTCGCCATCTTCTTTTCGTTGGGACCATGTTCGCAGTTGATTTCAACGAGGGGAATGCCCCATTTGTCCTTGTCCCGGGCGCTCAGGGCGACCCGGTTTGCCGGATTTGGCAGCATCTCGCCAAACCCGCCCAAACTGATCTTCCACGATCCTGGTCTGGCGAGCGAATCTTTCCATTGCGCACCAATGCCTGGTCGGTTTGCGGCGGCTTCCCAGGCTTCGCGCTGGATCGAGCCCTGATAGCCGTAACCACGCAGGAAGTCCTGCTTGTCGTCTCCGATGTTTCTAAAACGCGGGATATACATGCCGTTGGGACGGCGGCCGAACACCATTTTGTCCAGATGACCGGGGACCGTGGCCTGAGTGTTGATGTTGAACAGGTGGTCCATCAGGTTCCGTCCAACCTGGTCGGAACTGTTGGCAAGCCCACTGGGGTTGGCATTATTGGCGCTATTGAGAAGGATCTGAGCGCTGCCGATGGAGGATGCGTTCAGGAATATGATCCGTCCGGTGTAGGTGGTGGGGTTCTTCGTTCTGGCATCGATCACCCGCACACCGCTCGCACGTCCGGTCGTAGGGTCGGTAACGATGCTGTGGACGATGCTGTTGGGAACGAGCGTCAAATTGCCGGTACGTTTTGCCGCTGGCAGCGTTGCGCTGACGCTTGAAAAGCTCGCACCGAAGCTGCAGCCCCGGATGCAATATGACCGGTACTGGCATGGGCTTCTGCCGAGATCCGTATGTTCCTGGGTCACCTCACTTAAATTAGCAGTGCGACCGGGAATAACGCGTCGTCCGCCGAATTTGTCGAATATACCCTTGGCAAATTCTTCCTCAACACAGTTGAGACCCATGGGTTTAAGAAACTGGCCATCTGGCAGTTGTGGAAGCGCTTCCTTACTCCCTGCAATCCCTGCGAATTTCTCGACATAGTCATACCATGGAGCTAAATCAGTATAGCGGATTGGCCAATCGACCGCAATGCCATCTTTCTTGTTCGCTTCAAAGTCGAGATCGGACAGGCGGTAGCTCTGCCGACCCCACATTAGCGAGCGGCCACCAACCTGATATCCCCTTATCCATGCGAACGGCTTGCCCGCTGGCGTGTTGTAGCGATGGTCGCTATCCTTGACCCATAATTCCTTGTTCGCTTCCTGAAACCCCCCGAATTGAGACTGAATGACATAGTCGCGTTTTTGTTCATCTTCCGGCACTTCGTTGCCGTTTGGCAATTCCCATGGGTTGACCAGATCCTGGAAATCCTTCGCCGGGTCAATATCGCGGCCGCGCTCCAGAACCAGCACTTTCAGGCCGCGCTCGGTCAATTCCTTGGCCACCCAGCCGCCGCTCATTCCGCTGCCGATGACGATCGCGTCGAAATCCGTGCTCATGCAATCTGCTCCTCAATATTGGCACAAGGATCGTATCGACCGGGCACCAGTTCGAATTTCTCAATCTCAGTTCGATATTTTTCACTGCCGAAATAGCCAAGCATCGAAAGCTGTTTGAGCTGGCCCCAATTCTTGTCCTTTGCAGCAAATGCCGCGGTGTCGAACTTAGATAGCGCAGCGCTGGCTTCCGTCCGGCCCATGCCATACAAGGCGACCAGTTCGGGCCGGTCCAGCACAGTCAACAGCTTCGTCCGCGTCTCGGCGCTTGCCCAATTCGCAAGAATCTTGCCGACAAACTCAGGTGCATCCACCTCCAGCGCGCCGAATGTACCGGTTTTCGGCAACATGATATCGATTATCTTCGTGAGTCGCTGCTGGGCTCCACGAGAAATATTGGCAGGTGCGTCCTGCCACGAGCAACCCGGTAGCGTCGCCAGTGCCGCCGTGCCACCCACGAGCAGAATGGCTTCCCTAAGGAAAAGACGTCGGTCCATATTTTTCTCTCCCAAATTTTTCGCTGGCACTGACGTCATTTATTGTGCATAGTTTTTGCGCAAAAGCAATAGAGAGTGATCAAATGCAATCAAAAATCTATCACTTGCTCGTTTTAATTTCTGTGACGATGTTTGCGCCGCTTCCCGCAGTTGCAGCTCAAGACACAAGTTCTAACATGCGCGCTGGAATGAGTAATAGCCCGGCCATTCTCATATTTTCGCACACGACTGGATTTCGCCACAAGTCAATCGAAGCGGGCGTAGCGACTGTCGCGGAAATCGTGCGGGCAAAAGGCATGCTGCCAGTCGCCAGTGAAGATACGGGAATTTTCGAGCGCGGCGAACTTGCACCTTACCGGGCGATCATTTTTATAAGCAACACGACCAAGCATGAAGACGCCAGTGGTGACTGGCTGATTGGCACAGCGGCCGAAAATTTCCGGCAATGGCTCAGGAGTGGCGGGGCCGTGGTGGGGATCCATGGCGCGTCCGATTCGCATTTTTTCCAGCCGTGGTACGGTGAAATGATGGGGGGCTATTTCGAACGTCACCCACGAGGCGTCCGGCCCGGCACAGTGATTGTCAAGGACAGTCGGCATTTTTCGGTCGAGGGATGGTCCGCAGTCGAGCCGATGGTGGACGAATGGTATGTGTTCAGGAACTTTGATCCGTCGGTTAATGTGATCGTCACGCTTGACCCTGCCTCGATCGGCGAACCTGCCGGAGAGACATGGCCGGTTTCCTGGTCGAAAACCTACGACGGCGCACGGATCTTCTATACGTCGATGGGCCATAGCTATGAAAGCTACGGCAATCCAAAGTTCCGCGTGCATGTGGCGAACGGGCTCGATTGGGCGCTCAGCAAAAAATAAGAATTCGGACTGATTGAGGAGAGAAATTGCCATGAAATGGATTCGCGCCCTCGCACCGCTGGCCCTAATAGCTTCTGTATCTGGTTGCATTTCTTCTCCGTCGGGCGACTTGCCGACCAGCAGCGACACCTTAAAGCGGCAGGCGATCCTTACAAACATGGCGGAAGTTGCAGACTGGCAGCTTGCCCATATGCAGGAGGCGGGCAATCCGATCCGCAAACCAAGCAAGCAGACCTGGAACCCGCGCGGGTGGGTACAAGGCACTTTTTTCGTGGGTTTAGCGGATCTGGCCAAGGTGAGCGCGAACCAAACTTATGATGACGCCCTGCGCGCAATTTCCATGGAAAATGGCTGGAGGTTAGGCGACCGATTGACCCACGCCGATGATCATCTTGTCGGATTGCTCTACGCACATTACGCGCAGAAGGACGGGAAACCGGAATATCTGGCACCAACCCGCGCAAGTTTCGATCGCATATTGGCCAATCCTCCAACAAGCGCGTTGAAATTCACCGATGATGGTGGCTCGGAATCCAATTGCCAAGATCGCTGGTGCTGGGCCGATGCGCTCTACATGGCGCCGGCAGCATGGATGGCCGTCAGCGAGGTTAGCGGCGATCCTCGATACAGCGAATATGCACACCAGGAATTCTGGGCGACCGTCGATTATCTGTACGATAAGGAAGCTGCGTTGTTCTACCGTGACAGCCGGTTTTTCTCCCAGCGCGGAACGGATGGCGAAAAAGTCTATTGGGCGCGGGGCAATGGCTGGGTCTATGGCGGTATCGTCAACATCCTGCGCATCCTGCCAGAAGCCGACCCCCGCCGGACCCGCTATATCGCGTTGTTCAAGGAGATGTCCGCCAAACTGGTTTCCGTGCAGCAGGACAGCGGTTTCTGGCACACCTCGCTCGCGGCGAAACGGCCTGAGCCGCCCGAGACCAGCGGGACCGGATTCTTCACCTACGGTCTAGCATGGGGTGTGAACGAAGGCCTGCTGGTCGACGAGAAATACCGCCGCGCCGCGCAGCTTGGCTGGGCCGGACTCAATCAGCACGTCAGTCCCAATGGCCGTTTAGGCTATGTCCAGCAGGTCGGAGACCGACCGGGCGACGTCCAGGCTGGCGACACCCAGTTTTATGGGAGCGGCGCTTATCTGCAAGCGGGCGTGCAGATGCTCAAAATGGTCGGAGAGAATTGATGAAGCGCCTGTTTATCGCGACCGCCGCTATTATGCTGGCTGGATCAACGGCTGTAGCAGCGCAGATCGCCAGCAAAGCCGAAGCGCCGCAGATGACGGAATGGAACGACGCGAAATTCGGCGGCAATATCGAAGCGATCGATTCCACTTGGTCTGGCAACAGGGCGTTGGGCGATTTTCTGATCACTGGCGATCGTCAGCTGATCGGGTATTACGATGCCAATCGCCAACTGACTTTGGCGTATCGTCAGGGGATAGGGAATCCCTGGCGCTATCATAAACTGCCGTCGTGGCTCGGTTGGGACAGCCACAATGTCATACGACTGGGCATCGACGAAGACGGGTATATCCATGTGATGGCCAACATGCATGCCGATCCGCTGGTCTATTTCCGCTCCGAACAGCCTTGGGACGTGCGTTCAGTAGTGCAGCACAAGGGCATGATTTACGACGAGTACGAACAGCGCACGACATATCCGTTTTTCATGAATGATAACGAAGGCAGACTCATCGCGAAGTTTCGCAGCGGCGGTAGCGGCAATGGCATTGAACTTTATCACCGATACGACGCGGAAACGCAAAAGTGGGCGCGGATGCACGGCGGCGGGCCGCTCGCAGACGGTGAGAGCGAACGCAACGGCTATTTTCAGGGCCCCGAAGCAGGCCCCGACGGATATTATCATCTGACCTGGGTCTGGCGGGAAACCCCTTCGGCGAACACCAATCACGACCTGTCCTACGCACGCAGTAAAGATCTCGAAAACTGGGAAACATCGGATGGCAAATCGCTGACACTTCCGCTCAGGCTCGGTAACAGCGAAGTCGTAGATCCGGTGCCCGTCGGCGGGGGCATTTTGAACGGGCAGCACCGGCTTGGTTTCGATAACGACCTAAGGCCAATGATCAGCTATTATAAATATGATCCTAATGGAGACACCCAGATATTCCTCCGCCGCAAGATGTCCACAGGCTGGCAGCAATATCAGGTATCGAGCTGGACCGGATTGAGGCTCGAACTTGACCGCCAGGGTAGCCTAGCCAACGCGATCGGTATCTCCGAGAATCCAAAGATTGCCGAGGACGGGACCATTATGGTGCGAGCAACCCGCAATGGTACGATTACCGAGTGGCGCATAGATGCGGAAACCAACCGTGTACTTGCCGAGTCGACCGTTACCGATACGCTGCCCGAGGCAGTACAGAAGGAGCGGTCCAGACGGGAAATGCCATTGCAAATTGTCCGTCCGAAGGGTGATGCCACCGGCCGCATGGCGGATTACGACTGGTATATGACATGGCATGCGTTTCCGCCCAATCAAGATATCGCTCGCGACGACATTCCGGCACCCTCGATTCTAAAAATCATCCCCGTGGCGAAGGGAAAATAGCTGATGATGCGGCGCCGGACATTTTTTGGCCAGGTTGGTGCTGCGGGCGCAGCGTCACTGGGGCTGGCCTACCCGGTACGCGCTCAGCAGTCGGCGCCATGCAGCACCGAGCCGCGGCGGAATTTCGAAATTGCGGACGTGCTCTATATGAACCATCTTGCTAGCCCGGCGGATATTCGGGGCTTTGTCATGGAAGGTCATGCAAGCGCGACCTTTCCTAACGACCGCCTGCGGATCGAAAATCTGCTGCCCTCCGATTTGGGTCAGAAGGCCAATCTTGTATTCTGGTGTCCCGAACGGTTTCCCGACAATGTCTCGATCCAGTGGGAGTTTCAGCCCTTTCGCGAGCCCGGCCTGGCAATGATGTTTTTCGCCTGCAGCGGGACTAACGGCGAAGACATTCTCGATCCGAAACTCAAGTCCCGTGCTGGGGAGTATAACCACTATAAGGACGGCGACATTCGCACGCTTCACATATCCTACTTCCGCCGCCGCCTGGTGACCGAACGGGCGTTTCATTTTGTCAATCTGCGGCGCACGCCAGGGTTCAAGCTCGTGGGGCAGGCACCCGATCCGCTACCCCCGGTGCCCGATTGGCCAGGTCCCTATAAGATGGAAATAATCAAAGCCGGCCAGGTCGTGGTCATGAAAATGAATGACCATATTGTGCTGGATTCGCGTAATTTTCCGCCCGATATTCTGGGAAAATATGAGTCCGGAAACATCGGTTTCCGGCAAATGGCACCGTTGATCGGCGAATACGCAAACCTTATTGTCTCGAAACTCATAACGGTATGAAAAGAGCAGCGCTGACCTTGTGCATCTTCGCGGCGTTTGGCGGTTGTGTTGCAACACCAGCAAATGTCGACCCGATGCCCGAAGTGATCCTCCTTATGGGCCAGTCGAATATGTCAGGCCACGGCAAACTTGAAGAAATGCCCGAGTGGTTGTCGCAGCCCGATCCGCGAATCCAGATGTTGGGCAATGACGGGGTTGTGAAAATTGCGAGCGAACCACTCGATTCAACCGATGGACAAATCGATGAGGTGTCGAAGGATGGCCGGCCCCGTGTCGGCCCGGCGCTTGCATTTGCCAAAAATATTGTCGCGGCAGGCAGGGCCAGTCGTATCCTTCTTGTGCCTTGCGCCAAAGGCGGGACGCGTGTCGCGCAATGGCATCCAGACCCTTCACGGGAGACACTTTACGGATCGTGTCTCGCGCGCGCGCGACAGGCGCGTACATCCGGACGGTTGTCCGCCATACTCTGGTACCAAGGAGAAAGCGACACCCAGACAGAGGCGACTGCAGCAGCCTGGGCACCGACTTTCGTGGACATGATCAGCGAGTTCCGCAGCGATCTTGGAAAACCCAACCTGAGGCTAATTGTCATCGGGCTTGCAGATGCGCCCTCGCGAGCATCGCAGCCGCCTCGGAGTATCGGTTGGCAGATGGTGCAGGATGCGCAGCGCAGGTTGCAGCTTCCCAACCAACAGTATGTTTCTGCGGCAGGATTGCCCGTCAATCCTGATAGCGATGATATCCACTTGTCGACAGCCGGACAGATTGAGCTCGGGAAAAGGCTCGCCGAAATTTGGTAACGTCGAAAATGGTCTTGCAATCGCCGCCCGTTTTTCTGGAAAGTTTCTGGTATGGAAGTTGATCGACGCAATATAATTCTGGCTGGCGCTGCCCTGACTGCAGCATCGATTTTCCCCTTCAGCTATTCATCCGCTGTCGCAGCCGCACAGGAAGCGAGATTTTCGCTTGGCTTTGCGCCCCACGAGGGGAGCTTTTCGAGCCGGGGGGATTTGCTAGGCCAGATTGCCTTTGCCGCGGAACAGGGGTTCAATGCATGGGAGGATAATCGAGCGCGCCAACGCTCCGTGGGGGAGCAGGAAGCGATGGCCAGACTGATGGGCAGACGCGGCATGACGATGGGTGTTTTCGTTGCCAGCGCCCCGGATTGGACGAACAGCGGGGGGCCTTTTCTCGGCGGTGAAAGCGATAACGATCGTGAGGCGTTTCTCAGCGATATTACCGCATCCGTCGAGGTGGCCAACCGACTTAACGCGAAATGGATGACAGTGGTTACCGGTATGATGCATCCGAAACTGCCGGTGGACATCCAGACCGGCAGGATCATCGAACTGATGCGCCGCGCCGGCGATATCGCAGCACCACACGGGCTAGTGCTTGTCATGGAACCGCTGAATACGCGGATCAATCATCCCGGTGTCTTCATGCGGACCATTGCCCAGGGCTTTGCTGTCGCGAAAGGCGTAAACAGTCCCGCAGTAAAGGTGCTGGCCGACGTCTATCATGAGCAGATCCAGTCAGGAAACCTGATTCCCACGCTGGAGCTATGCTGGTCCGAAATCGCTTATCTGCAATTCGGCGATAATCCGGCCCGCAAGGAGCCGGGCACCGGCGAAATTAATTACCGCAACATTGTGCATTGGCTGCGCGGCCGGAATTACAGCGGAGTGATCGGCATGGAGCATGGAAACTCGCTGGCAGGGGCCACGGGTGAACGCAAACTTATAGCTGCCTACCGCGCGATCGATATGGAGTGATACCGATGCATTTTCCCCTGCGCTTCGCGGCAATCTTCCTGACCCCAGTTGCTGTAATGGCCGAGACGCCGCTGCTACCAGACGGAAAATGGCGCGTTCATGATACGGACCGACCACAGCCTTCGGCAGTCTTGCCGGGCGAACGCGCAAGTGATGCGCCGTCTGATGCGATCATATTGTTTGATGGGACCAACCTCGATTCGTGGCAAAGCACCGGCGCCGAGTGGCAAGTTACAGACGGCATATTGACCGTTCCACCTCGCGAGAAAGGCAGGCCAGGCAGTTCGCTGTCAAGCAGGGAAAGCTTTGGCGATATTCAACTGCATCTCGAATTCCGCAGCCCCAGCCCTCCCGCCGGGTTAGGCCAGGACCGTGGCAACAGCGGCATCATTTTCATGCAGCGCTATGAGGTTCAGATACTCGATGGATATCGCAATCCCACTTATGCCGACGGGACGGTTGGTTCGGTCTATGGCTGGAAGCCACCGCTGGTGAATGCATCACGGCAGCCAGGCGAATGGCAAAGCTATGACATCATTTTCCAGCGGCCGCGATTTTCGGCCGACGGAACTCTGGAACGACCAGCCTATGTTACGGCGCTGCTTAACGGCGTGCTTGTGCAAAACCATCAACCGGTGCTCGGGACAACAGTGTGGCGAAAGGTCGCAGAATATGAAGCGCATCAGGATGCGGCCCCGCTGCAACTTCAGGATCATTCGTCGCCTGTGTCATTTCGCAATGTCTGGGTTCGAAAGCTGAATCCCGAAGCTGTGTCCCAGCCTTTGCAATTGTCGGAACAGTAACTGCCTCTAGGCATTGCTTGCCTACTTGCGGCTTCCCACCGGGACCGAGGGCAACAGCAATGCAGTCAGTGCGGCGCTCCGAATTACTTTTTCATATTATATCCGCCAAATCTGCGCCCGCTTCGAAAAATGAGGCGGACGCAGATTGACATCAGAACTTTAAAGTGGCGCTCAGCGAATAGGTCCTGCCATCATATTCGAATACGCGCGGGATCGATTCAAAACCGACATACTCCCTGCGTGTGGAATTGTTGATGTTGAACGCTTCGATCCGAACTTCGAAATTTTCGGTCGGCCGGATTGCACCCGAGAAGTCGAGCTGGCCGCGCGGAGCTACGCGGGTTGACCCGCCGCTGAACGAACCGCCGCCCTGCAGCTGGATTTCGGATTGATGGTTCCAAGCGATGCGCATTTGCAACCAATCATGCTCGTAATAGCCAATAATATTATAGGTATCTTCGGCAACGTTGAACAGCCTTGCGCCGCCATCCCCGCCCGAGCGCACACGGGTGTAGTTGACCACGCCGCCCGTATGCCGGAGAAAGCCGGGAAGGAAATCGAAGCGTTGCTGTATCTGCGCTTCGATACCGGTTACATTGATTGTGTTGGGATTGTTTTGGCTGAGATTGATCCGCACACGTTCCTGAACATTGCTGGAATTGGTGAAGAAACAACGGCCGCCAACCAGCGTCAGCGGTCCGTAATCCCTACCATCGGCGGTAATCGTATCACCCACCGGGCAAAAATTGTTGAACCGGCTGATATCATCGATCAGGGATTTCTTGAAAAAGTTGATGGCGACCAGGCCGCCTGGCCGATTATACCAGGAAATTCCGATGTCCATTGCTTTTGATTTGCGCGGCCGCACATCGAACGAAGCAAAGTTGATCAGTGTAAAGGGTCCTGGCGGGGCCGACAAATCATCAAGGTCGGTCTCCTGCACCTGCACCAGCGTTGGAGCGGGCGAAAATTCCGCAAGATCGAGCGCTTCGAAGGTATGGTAGTAAGCAGCACGAAGTTGCAGTTTGTCGGTCAGGTCGATAATTACGTTCGCTGACGGCAACCAGGACTTGAACGAAGATTTGGCAGGCACCGATGGTGCCAGACCGCCATTGCGGAAGACCAGCGCTGGACGACCATTCTGCGCACGAAGATCCGCAAGCGCTTCGTAAAATTCGGACGACGGATTCCGGATCTGCCCGGCGAGCTTGGTGTTGATATAGCGCACACCGAGATTGCCGCGGATCGGCAGGTCGTAAGTATCTTCAAAATTGAACCTTGTCATCCCGAAGAGCTCGATCGTCTCTCTGTCCGAACTATAGTTATTCGCATCGGCGCGGCGCAGTGCGAGCCTCTGCGCGAACCCTGGCGACAATGGATTGAGCGGTATCAGCTGGAGTATTTCCGCCGGGGTGATCGTACCCGCACTCGCCGCAGTCAGTTCGGGAAACTGGTTGGCGAGCTGCGCAGCGTTCGGGTTGAATATTACGTTAGGCGGCAATGTTCGCAGAAGGGGTAACAGCGCAGACTGGAGCCCGGCGAGATCAAGCGAGAGAAACTGCAGAAGCTCTGCGCCGGACAGTCCGCCAGCAAACGAACCACCACTCGTCACCGCGTCGTTCAGCCGCACGAGTCCGGGCGTAAGATTACCCAGTTGAGAGCCGATGACGCCGTTTTCATAGAATTGCGCTTCCGCATCTTCCTTCGAGTAAAATCCGCCGAATTCGAACTGGTTGAACGGCCCGGCCTGCAAGTTTCTGGCAATATTGAAATCGATAGCTTTCAGATCGCGGTCGACCCGCTGATTGCTGGCTGCGAGCCGCAATGATGCCGATGAATTGAACAAAACACCGTCAATCGTTCTTGGCGCAGGAATGTTGAACGCTGCCCCGATTGTATCCGCAGCGATCGTGTAGATGGAACCCGGCGCGAAGATTCCATTGATCAACCCTGGTGGCAAATCCAGATCGAGCAGGTAACTACCCCATTTGCCTGCGCCCGTGTCGACTATCGCGGTCGAACCGTTGGCTCGGTCGTCCAGACCGTCATTGTTCGCATCGACACGGTTGTCGAGACCGTTGGTCGTGCTGGTGCGCCCGCGCAAGGCAACGTCCAGCTGAATGTTGCGCACTTCGCCGATGGCCTTGGAATAGGTCCCTATTACGTTGACTTTCCAGTCGTCGCTTTCCCAGGTTACCTGCGGATAGACTGCCCATGACTGGTCGAGCGCGGGATTGATGCGGTTGCCCGGTATGGTCTGGAAGTCGCTCGCCTGAATGCGGTCGACCACATAGACGTTTTCTTCAATATTGTCTTCGTCGATGTCGGTCACACCGACCAAACGAGCTTCCGATAGCGGGGTAATGATTCCGCCGATGTCGGTTGGTGAGATGGAGAAGATATCGTTGTTTGCATTCTTGAGATCGCGCCGAGTGAATATCCCGTCCAAACGCAGGCTCAATTTGTCAATCGGCTGCCATTCCATCCCGGCCGAACCAGAAACGCGGTAGCCGTCGTTGGTTACCGAAAACTGGCGAATTTCGTCGGGATAGACAATCTTGTTGGGGAGGCCATTGGCGCCAACCAGGGGGATGTTTGGAAACAGCTGCTGGTGCCGTGCCCGGGTGGTTACGGTGTTGGTTGGATTTCGCGCGGCCAGACTGGTGGGACCTACGGTGACGTCGACCTGCGAAAATGGTGTATATCCATTGATCCGGATCGTATCGCGGCGAAAGCTCTGTCTGGAATATGCGGTGTTCAGATAGATGCCGAAATTGTTCGAAAACCTGTGCGCCGCAGAAAAGAACGCGCTTGGGTTCGCGTCTTCGGTCGTCTCTTCAAAGCCGAGTTCGGCACGAACGACGAAGCCCTCCCGGCGGTTAAGCGCAGAATTCAGCCTCAGATTGACGTTTGCCCCGAGACCTCCTGCCGGTATATCGGCAGTGAAGGACTTTATGACGTCGGCGCCGTTGAAGATCGACGAGTCGTAAATACCAAAAGCGTTGCCGGTGTTCTGCCCGCGCGTTGTCGAGGCCACACTCTGTCCCATGATCGTAGTCTTCGTAAACCTTCCGGGCAGGCCGCGCACCGAGATCGTAGCGTCGCGCCGCCCGGCCTCACGGTTAATCTGGACGCCGGGAATGCGCTGGAGTGTTTCACCCAGATTGAGATCGGGAGTCGAACCGATATCATCTGCCGAGACGCCATCGAGGATGACATCTGCATTGCGGCGAATTTCGAGAGCATTTTCAAGGCTGGCCCGGATGCCCAACACGACAATTGTGTTGCTGTCGTCGATTGTGTCATCCTCAGCGATCGCTGGCGGCGCAGTGGTGGCGACGGGCGGCGGTGGCGGCGCGGGTGGCTGATCGGCCACCTCCTGCGCGAAAGCACACGGACCCCACAACGATGCCAGTGCCAGTGCGGCAATCGACGTCTGCAAGCTATACTTACCTGATCGATGAAACATGTTTTTCCCTCCTTAAACTTATTTTATGGTATTTAGTGCGTTTTCCTCCGGCTGACGTAGAGTAAGGTATCGTCCAAGAACTTCCGGAATTCTTTTTCAGTATCAATGCCTTGAGGCCCCTGTGCCCAGACTGCGGCAAAGGCATATTGCGGTGATGCGGTGTTGAAGCGTATCGGCTGCGTCTCGTTCTCCGGCGGCATGCGCTGGGCTTCGCCATCCCGATAGAAAAGCACGATGCCGAGGCCGTCATTGTTGAGGCTCCAAGCGCCCCACTGAGCGATGTAGGTCCAACCTTTGACTGGCTTGGATGCGAAAATCGTCATTGCCTTGGAATCGGTCACCAATCCCGAGGCCAATCCTTCGGGGACATGATCAGAAGTTACCTTGACCCAAGTCAGCGGGCTGCCGACCTGCATCGAATAGACCGCTTGAACATTGCCTTTCGCGCCGCCAGCCAAAGGTACGTCCCTATGGGTCAGCTTGAATGCGATAGAATTTCCGCTGCGCTGCAGGATTTCCGCCTGCAGCCGAGCATCCGGACCGAACCGTGCGAGTTTGCCGTCCCGGTATAGCCCGAGACCGCCGATACCCATACTCGGCCCAACATGCATTACGTCCATGCCCCAGTCGGCCATTTCGTGATATCTACTTCGATAGTCGACACTAGGAAGTGTAACGCCCGGCGTCTTTTTGCCGAACACATCGCCAACAGCCCGCTCGTCGAGGTAAATTCGATAGCCGATCAACTCGTTTTCCCAGCCGATACCTTCATAGGGGAACATCTTGTCCTGAATGATGTGTGTCGCTGGCACATCGAACGAATCCACAGCAGCATAGCTCCTGCTGTCATCGTTCGGTCCTTCGGTGACCCGCAAGTCAACATTGGCGATCGGGGTACTGCCAACCGTACCGGATTGGGCTGACACGCATGACGTCACGGTGATCGCCAAGGCGCACGCGGCGAGATGCGCGGAGCGGCTCATTTCAAGTCCCCAATGCCGAGGACGTCCATGTCGTCATAATCGACATTGTCACCGCCCATTGCCCACACAAAGGCGTACGCTTTCGTGCCAACTCCGAAATGCACTGACCAAGGCGGCGAAATGACGGCCTCCTCATTGGCGGCGACGATGTGGCGCAGACTGTCTGGCTCACCCATGAAATGGAACACCCGCTCTTCGGCTTCCATATTAAAATACATGTAGATTTCAGACCGTCGGGCGTGGCGGTGCGGGGGCATTGTGTTCCAGACGCTCCCGATGTCAAGAAAGGTAACGCCAAAAGCGAGCTGGGCCGTTTCGCAAACTTCCGGGACAATTAACTGGTGAATGGACCTGCGGTTGGCGGTCGCCAGTTCGCCGCGCTCAAGCGTGTTCGAATCTGCCAGTGTGATCTTGCGAATCGGGAAAGCCTGGTGGGCAGGGGCGCTGACCAGATAATAGCGAGCACCATTTACGGCAAAAGTAATATCTTCAGCCCCCTTGCCCACATAAAGGCATTCATAAGGCGCCAGACTGTGCTGCACACCATCCACAGTAACGACCCCTGACGATCCGATATTGATGATCCCGATTTCGCGGCGCTCGAGAAATGGACGGCCTGCAGATGAAGCCGGTTCGCTTTGTCTTGGGAGTTCTATCGAAGATTCGGTGACAACGACCCCACCGATGATCAATCGTTCGCCAAAGGAATAGCGAAGGTTTATTTCGCCTGAAACAAACATCCCTGCGGCGAGGAATCGTTTGCGGAGGGCCCCGTTGTTTAGGCCTTGCATATCCTCTGGATTCATACCATGATGATTGAAGTTGATCATTTATTGTTTTTAATCCTCTCGAATCGATGTAACAATGATCGAAAATGAGCGCAATGGAAAAATTCGTCTATATCGAGGAGTGTTGACACCGGTGTCTATGAAGATCAATTATACGATGATTTCACGCCACATTTTTCGTTCGAATTTACGAGAGAGTTAGCGGTCGAAAATCGCGAACTGAGCAAAGGTCATACGACGCACCACCGTCGCGCATGAAAATGCACAGCGACTGATTTGCCGATCGAACGCCTCAGCTACGCAACAACAGGCATACCAACGTTATGATCATAAGCAGGAATATCGGAACCAAGTTATACTTCTACAAAATCGCTACGGCGTTTGCGCTCACCGTTGCTGTCCCGGCGACGGTGGTGGCGCAGACAGGTGCCCCTGCAGCGCAGATGCCGGATATTCTTTCTGACGAGGCCGTGAAGGCTGACCATCCGCTGCCGGATTACAGCTACGCGGGGTACGGGTTTGGCATGGAGGCTTTGCCGATCGACCCTGGCACGATCATCGACGTGACTGATCACGGAGTGGTCCCGGATGATGGCAAGGACGATGCAAAGGCCGTACTGAAGGCGATCGCGGCAGCGGATGCCATTAAAGGCCGCGTAACACTTCAATTTCCCAAAGGGCGCGTCCAGATCGGCGAAATTATCCCGATCGAGCGCAGCAACCTGATTCTCGACGGGAAAGGCGAGGGGGACGGGGGGACGGAGCTGTATTTCCCGCGCCCGCTCAAAATCGTCGATAACACCGACCGCCAAAAGGAACTGCGTGAATACTTGAAACGCGAAGACAAATATCAACGCGATGCGGATCAGAACCTGAACTTCCTGTTCTCCGAATACAGTTGGGCGGGCGGTTTCCTTTTTGTCGGGCCCAAGGGCACGCGGCCGGTATCGTACGACAGTTCACAGGACAAGCGCGATCCGGTCTTGACTGCCGCCCTGTCTGGCAAGCAGTTCGGTCGCACCCTGACCGTCCAAAACGCCACATCGCTGCATGTCGGACAGGTCGTGCAATTGCAGTGGTTTCCCGTTAATGGGCCAGACAGCGCGATCTTGAGGTCGCTTTACGGCGATATCAGTCGCTGGAACGCAGGGCAAACGGATAAGTCGCTGAAATTTCAGATCGGCTCGCACCATTGGACTTTCCCCAATCGACCGGTGGTCGGCCAGTCCACACGCATTACCGAGATCGAGGGCAAAACGGTCACGTTCGGTGATCCGTTGTTGCACAACGTTTCGGAACAACAGCCCGCTGTTGTTGCCAGCTGGGAACATCTGACCAATATTGGCATCCAGAACATGCGTCTTGCATTTCCGGACAATCCTTGGTTCGGCCATCATCTGGAACAGGGATATAACGGAATTTACATGACCGGCCTGTTTGACGGCTGGGCGAAGAACCTGACCATCCATAACGCCGACAGCGCTATCTTGACGGATAACGCCGCGTCACTGACTATCGCCAACGTTACAACAACCGGCGAGCACAATGCTCATTATTCCGTGCATGTGGGCGCCGTTCACAATGTGCTGGTGAAGGAATTGCGGGTCGAAAACCCGGTAATTCATCCGGTCAGTGTCAACACAAGATCTAGCCGTTCGGTGTATCAACGCGCCGTAGTGCTGCGCGATGCTGTCCTGGACCAGCACAGTGGTTCCAATCACCAGAACCTGTTCGATCAATTGACGGTGAACATCCAGCCTCGAAAAGGGAGTGATGGGCAGTGGACCTACCGCCTCTGGAGGGGCGGCGGGGCGCCGTATTGGAAACCCGGGCATGGTCTTATGAACACACATTGGAACGTTCGCATAAATATTCCAGAGGAGGTGGGTGAAAATGAGGTCGTCAAAATTACGAGTGGCATCGAGGGGCCTGGCGCCCGGATCGTACGGGTTTACGGCAATCGGCCCCTGGAGGTCGTCTATATGCCGACCGCTTATATCGAAGACACCAATGACCGCGCAACCACCGTGCCTTCGCTATACGATTACCAGCTAGCCAAACGTTTTAAGGAATGATCGCTTTGCTCGCCAGGCAGCGCACACTTCTACTGCAACACAAAGTGCTTTTCGGAATTCAGCACGTCGAAACGCCGCAAGCAGAATGTCCGGCATGACTGGCAACACAAATGACAGGTTCAGGTAAGGAATTGCCAGAATGCTGGCAGGAGGGAATTACATTGACACTAACCGCTACAACTTCCGTGGTTATCGCGCGCACTTTTGTAGACACGCAGCGAAACGGGCATTCCTTTGACGATTATCCCAGCAAATTTGCCGCGAACAAGGCTGAAGGTTATGCCATTCAGGATCAAGCGATGCAGATATCCGGGAAGTCTGTCAGTGGCTGGATAGGAGACCGGGTGCCCAATTGCCTGGCGGCAAGCTGTGGATCAAACCGGATCGCCGGGTGTATCTCCGCCAAAACGATCATTAACGGGTCTAGGAGCGGGGTAGCGCGAATGCCATTGCTTTCGGGATTTGCCGCGGTGGAAGCCGAACCTTTTCTGAGTTTTGGCGCGAGGCTGCCCCAAAAATGCGACGATGGATTTTATTATGTACTATATCGACGAAGTTCGCGTGGGCAGATGGATTTCCGCGGATGCGATAACCAATGTTCGCCAGATTGCTCCCGGGCAATCGGCGACCGCAGCGTTCGGCCGCAAGTTTCAAGTTTCCTGTATTGCCCGGCTGTAAACGCCGACTATGCGAAGAGGTGACGGAGTATGAGCGTGACAGGTATCAGCCGGGTTTCTTCGGGGCGGGGGATAGCGCAAAAGGCAGGGCAATATCGCTGGACTATCGTGGCATTGTTATTCTTTGCGACCACAGTAAACTATATCGACCGCACGATGCTCGGACTGCTAAAGCCAGACCTTCAGAACGAAATGGGTTGGACCGAGGATGATTATGGCAACATCGTCACGGCATTTCAGGCCGCCTATGCCTTAGGTTTCCTGATTTTTGGCCGGATCATCGATAAGCTTGGGCCAAAAATCGGCTATTCGATTGCGATCGTGGTTTGGACCATTGGTCATGTCGCGCACGGCTTCTCGTCGACAATTGCAGCGTTCATGGCTTCGCGGATTGTTCTGGGCGTCGGCGAAGCCGGACATTTCCCTACAATTGTCCGTGCCAGCAGCGAATGGTTCCCCCAAAAGGAGCGATCTTACGCAATTGGATGGGTAAATTCCGCGACCACCATTGGCGTGATATTAACCGCACCCACTTTGGCGCTGTGTATGAAGATTATGGGAATGGACTGGCGCACGACTTTTATTGTGACCGGCTTGTTCGGAGTGATACTGTTGATCTTATGGCTGTATCTTTACAGCAACCCTCGCGAAAGCGGTAAGGTCAGCGAAGCTGAATTGGCATGGATTGAGCATGATCCGCCCGAAAAAACCGAGCACGTTCCATGGCTGAAACTGGTGGGCAAACGTGAAGCATGGGCTTTCGCCGCCGCAAAATTTCTGACCGATCCAGTCTGGTTCCTTATGCTGTTCTGGCTGCCCAGCTATTTCAGTCAATCCTTCGATGTCGACCTCAAGATTTTTGTTGTGCCGATGATTATCATGTATCTGATTTCCGACGTTGGCAGCATCGTTGGCGGCTGGCTGTCGTCCAAACTGATACAGGCTGGACATACTCCGAACTTTGCGCGCAAGATAACAATGCTGGTCGCGGGATGCTGCGTGCTGCCGATACTTTTTGTAACGGCGATCGACAGTTTGTGGGCCAGCGTGGCGCTGATTGGTTTGGCACTTGCGGGCCACCAGGCGTTTTCGTCGAACTTGCTTTCGCTTCCTCCCGACATGTTTCCCAAGCGGGCTGTCGGATCGGTAATCGGGCTGGGCGGTTTCATGGGCGGTATTGGAGGAATGATCATGGCTAAGTCGGTCGGGCTAGTACTCGATGCTACCAACAACAATTACACACTCATCTTTGCCGCGTGCACCATAGTCTACTTTGTGGCGGTTCTCATTATCCACCTGCTTTCGCCCAAGCTCGAGCGGGCCGCCATGTAAATGCCGAAATATGGGCAACAGATTGCGCATTTAGTGCTGCCGTAGCCGATCTGAAATCCCCATTGGCCGGGCATCGACTGGGCTTTGGCTGTAGCAGATGAGCCCGGCAGCCTCGCAAAATTCGACATAACATTTAGCAATATGCGGGCAGATGCACGGTCCGCGCTGAAGCTGCAATAGTAGGCCGCCTGCGGTGCCGGAAAGCCATCTTTGGAAAAGACAGGGACCGGTTTCGCACTGTCTTGCCAAATATATTCTGCAAAAGGCACTTAAGTCTCCAGTGCCTCTTGCTAGGATCCCGTACACACCAGGTGAAAAGCACGGCTGATCTCTTACTGTTGGTTATGCAACTTCCCATGGGGGCGTTTGTCGATGGCGACTATAATGGCGGCATCATCGACATAGGTTTTGCGGATTACGGATACGGCTTTGGGCTCAGCCTGTGACATTTTCGACCGCACGCCGGATAAACGGGGTTCTAGGTGCTGTTCGCTTCGGAAGCACTTAGGGATTCCCGCACATGGTTGTAAAAGGAAATCTCGGTAATCTTTCCGCGATCTATCCGAAAATGCCGGTCGACTCTGGTTTCAATCGCGCCCGGATTATGGCTGACGATAATCAAGGTGCGCTTGCCTTTCTGCCGGAAAAGCTCGTCATACAGAGCGACGCAGCTTTCACCGTCAACTGCGGCGGTGGGTTCGTCGAGCAATAGCACGGGCGGATTGCAGATCAGCGCGCGGGCCAGCGAAATGCGCTGGCGCTGGCCTCCCGATAGTCTGGCGCCGCGCTCTCCAACCTCTGCATTTTTATCGACGCCGGTTTGGCGCAGTTTGACCATGTCTATGATGGTGTCGATTTCGCTGTCGGTGGCCCAGGGACGACCGACGGCTATATTTTCCAGTACGCTGGTTTCGAACAGGAAGACATCCTGGGAAACTGGCAGTACCAAGGGAAAAAGGCTTTTCGTCTCGCCTGGAAGAATATGCGTGTTTCCCACCTCGATCGTTCCCTTAGTCGGCGGAAGCATGCCGGTCAGTAGCCGGATTAGCGTCGTTTTCCCCGCACCGTTCGGACCCGTCACCAAAACGCGTTCGCCCGGCTGTATCGTGAACGAGGCGCCGACAATGGCCGGACGGTCCGCGCCGGGATAGTGGAAGGACACATTGCGGAAGCGGATGCCGGGGGCCGCGCGCATGGCGGAGGGGCGGTGGCGGGACCGGTGCAATTCGCCCGTCAGCGCTCCGCTGACCCGGTTCAGGTTCGGGGTCAGTTTGGCGATCGACGTGACGCCTTGCACCAGCGACTGCGCGCTCCCCCATAGATACAGCACCATCGCGTTTGCTGTCACCAACGTACCGATATCCAGATTTTGCGTCTGAATTGAAATGCCGCCGACGATCAGAACGAGAAGCGCCAAAAGTCCTTGCGAGGACGCGGACAGCGTCTGGATGGCGGCGCTGTTCTTTTGGGCGGCGAGCATACTCCGCATACGCTGTTTGAGACGCAGCGAATACAGCGCCTTGCGCCGGCCCGTCGCATTATAGGGGATCAGGACGCTCAAGCCCATCAGCGTTTCGTGGAGAAAGGCACTGGTTTCGCCGGTCCGTTCGGAGGCATCGAAAAACAACAGGCCCGAGCGTGCGGCCAGCCGCGCCATCACGAACGCATAGGCCGGCACCAGCGCGATCACCAGAACCGGGATGACGGGATTCAGCAGCGTCGCGAAAATAACGGCCGCCACCGCAAGTGTTATCGGCTTTGCGACCACCCCTATAAAAGCGACCAGTTCCGAACAGGCCTGGGTATCTTCGTTCATCCGGTTCAGCTGTATCGCCGAGGTCATTTCGTTTGTTTCGCTCGCGGTGAGCGAAAATACGGAAGATCCGATGACGTGGCCGATAGTGAAATTGCAATGCTCTCTGAGCGCACCGCCGCTGCGAATTTCGATGTTGGAGAAGAGCGAAGAGGCGGCCCAGAGCAAGGCCGCGATCATGATATAGGTCCAAAACGTACTGAAGCCGCCCGCTTCGTCCCCGACGATAACATTGAAAATATCGCCCAGCAGGATTGCCGAGCCAACCTGTAGCCCGGCATTTATGACGCCGATAATGCTTGTTCGCAATGCGAGTTGCCGTACTTTTCGCGAGGCCCGAAAAATGGGGAGCGCTACCTTTGCATATACCCGCAAGTCCATCGGATTTCGGCTACCCTTCTAGTTTGTGGCCGCGGGTATCGAATCCCAGAGTTTGTTTTGCGCGATCTCGAAATATGTCGGACACATTTCCTTGTTCCTCGCCAGAAAATCGCCTTCGCGCGAATAGGCTTCGGACCGGCAGCCGCTTGAGCAGATATACCGCACGGGACAGACATTGCATTCGGGGATCTTGTCCACGGTCGCGCGCCGCGTCCTGTCGCGCTCGGGCGAGTTGAGCACGGCAGTAAGGCCTGCTTCGAACGCATTGCCGAGCAGGAATTCCTTTTCATGCAAAGTCTGGCACGGATAGACATCGCCATTGGGATCGATGCTGACCAGTCCGTTACCGACGCCGCACTGGTTGCGAAATTCGATCGGCACCTCTTTCGTCACGGCGCGGTGGAAATCATATTGCCGCTTTTCAAATTCTCTGTATTGCTCGGCATCCAGCATATGCTCGGCGGCACCGAAACGCTCCTGTGGATCATTCACCGCCATCGCGGAACCGGCCAGAGTGACTTCTTCGGCCTGCAATTCGTTTTCCGCAAATGCGATGATCTCCTCGACGCTCGATAGCGTGGTCGGCGTGACGACGCCGTTCACGTGCAAATGGCGCAGGCCCGCCCGCCGCAATTGCATAATCGCGTTAAGCGCCTTGGCATGCGAGCCTTCGCCGCGAATCGCATCGTGCCCGCCATCGGCGGTGCGGCTGTCGATGCTGATCGAAACCACACTGACCGCGTCGACGATTTCGGCGGCATTCTTATCGGTGATAAGTCCGCCATTCGACAGCAGGTTGACATAAAGGCCCAGCGAACGCGCATGTCTGGCGATCACCAGAAACTCTTTGTAGAGCGTCGCTTCGCCACCTGTCAGCTTGACTTCGCGCAAACCGAACGCGGCTGCCTCGTCCAGCAAGGCAATAAACTGGTCGGTACGGGAAATCTTGTCTTTGCGGCCTTCAAGCTGCTCGGCTTTGAGTTTCTTCATGAAATCGAAGCGATGGTCCTGATTGTAACAATAAGAGCATTTGAGATTGCACGCCGCGGTCAGATGCAGATACATGGCCTGCGGAAATTCCAGCGGCTCCATCGATGGATAATTCGTGGCATATTCACTGGCATGCAAAAAGCCGATATCCATAAGATGGGAAAACAATTGCATCAGGTAATCCTGCAGCGACGGGTCCGCGGCGCTTATGCCAGTGGCGGAGGAAAGCGCTTGAATTGCGTCATCGACGCTATGCCGCTCCGCAAACGACTGTAAGCATAACTGGCCCGTTTGATCAGTGGCAAACCAGACATGATTGACCGGGTCGATGATGAGCCGCCGGTCTTCACGTTCGAGAATGTGAAATTCAGGCGGGGGTACACAATTTCCTATCAAATCCATATTTGTCGGCATGATCGCCTCCGTTGACAAAAAGGCGGACGCCAGCGTTCAGAAACTGACGCCGAGCGTCCCCCTACAGGTTTTACATCATTCGCCGATCGTTGGCTCGGTCAATCCGCTGCCCCCGCCATTGGTTGATCCGCAGCCACAGGCTCCACCGGATCCCATTCCGCTGCGGCCCGAACACCGACAACCCATGGCCTGCAGACCCGATGATGCCCCCGCTTGAACGAGAGGGGAAGCGAGACTCAAGGCCGGTGCCATACTTGAACTAAAAGCATTGCTATTCATTACCATTCTCCTTGTAGTATAAACCACAATAATACTGTGGAAACTAAGTAAATAGCATAAACATTTGTAAATTTCAATGACAGAAGACAAAATATGCGCAATATTACAATTATTTAATGGTACTGTTTAAAATATTGAATTACCAGAAATTCTGTATTCAATCATTTTTGAGTATATTGGCAATATTTGTTCTAGAAGCGCGAGAAGATTGGAAAGAGATAGTGAGTATTGCCACGCATATAATAATCACGCTCGACGCCATGAAATGGGTCGGGGAGAGAGCAATTGGATCGGCAAATCCAGAGAGCCATTGGCGCAACAGGATATAGGAGATCGGCCAGGCGATGAGGTTAGAAACAATAACAGGGCGCAGAAATTGTCCGACCAGCAACTGGGTTATATCACCGGAGGTGGCACCCAAGGTTTTGCGAATGCCGATCTCACGCATGCGGCGCGCGGTTGTAAACGACGCCAGCCCCCACAGGCCGATCGACGCGATGAAAATCGCCAGCCCCGAGGTGACACCCAGCATTTTGAAAGTACGGGTGTCGGCATCGTAATATGAGCGCAACCTTTGTTCGGCGGTCGAGGCTTGGTAGGGGACCTGCGGTGCTGTCTGTTGCCAGCGTTCGGCGATTACGGCCGCAATATCCGATTCGGCTCCGTTATACCGCAGCGCCAGCAAAGGGTTGGGGGGCATTTCGGAAAAATAGAGATAATAAGTGGGGCCGAGTGTAAGACGCGATGAAAAAAACTGCATGTCGGCAGCCACCCCGATTATCGTTCGGGGGGCAGCGCCGCCGATCGTCTTGCCGATCGCGGCTTGCGGCGATACGAAGCCCATGGCACGCAATGCCCGGCGGCTGATGATGATATTTCTTGGTGTGGACCAATCGAGCCCCGCCGAATCGTCTGCGCCGAAACGATCGTTAAACTGCCGCCCGGCGATCAAGCGTGTTCCATAGGTTTGAAAAAAATTGGGACCGATCGATATGCGCCGCATTGACACGCCGTTGCCATTGCTGCCCGCAACCGGGAAATTGTCGGCACTGTCGAGCCCGCTGCCCGGCGCATTATCGGCGGTAGTGTGGGCGAGCACTTGAGGTAACTTGCGCACATTCTCCACTAGTCTCGTCCTTTGCGAATCGTCCAGCGCGGGGTCCGCGAAAGATTCGACGACCAACAATTGTTCGCGATCATACCCCGGATCGGTATTGCGCATATGGCGCATCTGCGCAGCCGCCACGATCGTGCCGGTTAACAGCACAACCGCAATAGTAAACTGGAATATGACAAGCGCCTCACGCAGTCTGGCTCCGGTCCTTCCCCCGCCCGGCGTGTGGGCAGATGCCAGTGTACCTGCAGCGGGCAGGCGCGCCAGAACGATTGCCGGATAAAAGCCGGAAGCGATGCCGACCAGTATCGCCAAGGCAAGAGTCGCTGGCAATATCGCGAGATAAGGAAAGGACAGCAACAGACCGGTGGCGGCGTTCAGGAACTGGAGCATGGGTATGGCCAGCACCAGTCCCGCGAGCGCCGACAGCAAAGCTATCGCCACAGCCTCTGCCAGAAACTGTATCAAAAGTGCCCTGCGATCGGCCCCCAGAACCTTGCGCATCGCCACCTCGCGCGCGCGAAGCCCTGCCCGGGCGGTCGCCAGGTTTACATAGTTGAAAATGGCGATGGCGAGGATCAGCGCGCCAACCAATCCCAGCGTGATGACGGTGGACCTGGGGCTTCCGCCTTCGTCGCCGACCGGATTCAGATGCAGATCATCTATCGGCAGCAACGACAAACCCAGTCGCGGCGTATCGGGCCCGAGATCGCTTTGCGCGCGGCGGGCAACAAAGTCGGGGAGGCGCAGGGCAAAGGCTTTGGCTGCGTCTGCTTCGGGAAAACGCACAAAGGTCAGGACATTGCTTGCGCCCCAGAAGTTCCAGGCCGGATCATGGATCTTTTCCGGAAGCCGCACCAGCATGGAAAACTGAAAATCGGTAGTGCGCGGCAAATCTTCGAAAACAGCCGCCACCCGGTATGGGCGCGTCTGATTGTACAGAGTAATCGTCATCGATTGGCCGAGGGGCGAAAGATCACCGAAATATTTTTGGGCAGTTCCCGCGCTGATTGCCACATTTTCGGGTTCTGCCAATGCGTCCTGCGCATTTCCGGCGATCAGCGGCAGTTCGAAGACATCAAAGAAACCCGCGTCCACGCGCGAGACATTCTCCGATAAACCGATGCCGCCGCGAAGCACGGTTCCTGCACCCTGGGTATATTGGATGCGGGTACCTGTGATGCCGGGAAACTCGGCTTTGAGCAGGTCCAAAAGGCCGCCCATGGTCGCACTGTCGATGCCGTCATACGGGCTGCCCGGCTGATCCCAGCTGGTCTGGATCAGATAAATTTCCTCATGACCAGGCAACCAGCGTTCGAAACTGGTTTCGTGACGGATATAGATGCCTATTACCAAGGCTGCGGCGATGCCGATCGACAGGCTGCCGACATTTAGGAATGTGTAGAAAAGATGATACGAAAGCGAACGGTACAGGGCACGAAACGAAAACCAGGTCATTTTCCATCCCTTCTCGAATCTACCGCACTGTCGACCCGACAATCCGGCCATCAAGCATGGTGATCTGCCGGTGCGCGATGTCGGCATCGTCCTGCGAATGGGTCACCATCACGATCGTCGTCCCCGCTGCGTTCAGCGCAGACAGGATATCCCTCACCTGCCTGCTGTTGGCGCTATCGAGATTGCCGGTGGGCTCGTCGGCCAGGATCAGTTGCGGATCGCTGACGATCGCGCGGGCGATCGCGGCGCGCTGTTGCTGCCCGCCGGAAAGCTGGTGCGGAAAATGATCGGCACGATGGGCGATGCCAACCTGATCCATTGCCGCCATCAATCGCGTGCGGCGGTCGGCAATCGCTTGCCTGCGATAGACAAGACCCAGTTCGACATTCTCGCGCACGGTCAGCTCGTCGATGAGATTGAAGCTCTGGAACACGAACCCGAGCTTTTCGCTGCGGAAACGCGCCAGCGATTTCTCGTCCATGTCCGCGAGATTGTGGTCTCCGAAATAATAGCGGCCGGTGGTCGGGCGGTCGATCGTGCCCAGCATGTTGAGCAGGGTGGATTTGCCGCATCCCGACGGACCCATGACGGCAACGAATTCGCCCACGCCAACGTGCAGATTGATGGCATGCAACGCGGTCGTTTCGACATCGTCGGATAGATAGCGCCGCCAGATTTCTTCCAAACGGATCATAGTTTTAGCCATTCCAGACAAGAACCGGATTTTGAGTTTTCACGAATGTCTTCCATATTTGAAATTATATTATTGTAATATTGCGCGGCACCATCCGGAATGGCTACCGGGCCTGAATAGTCCTGACTTGCCGGTACTCTGCCAGCGACGAAGTGATGAGTGTGTCGCCCGCGGAAAGGCCGGAAATCACCTCGATTTGCGTGGGGGTGCGGCGCCCTATTGCGATCTGACGCCGTTCGAAGCGCGATCCGTCTCCCCGCGAAACGAACGCCATGCCCCCCGCATCGGCCCACGGACCCGCCGGTACCACCAGAGCCGTCCCGGGGTTGCCCAGCATGATCTGGACATCGAACGCCTGTCCGGTGCGGATGTCGGCCGGAATCCCGCCTGCGAACGCCAGCTCGACCCGGAAACGCCCGTCGACCACCTGCCGCAGGATCTTTTTGATGATGACCGGGTAGCTGCGCCCGCCCACGGCCGCTTTGCCGCGCCGATTCTCCCGCACCCGGGACAGATAATATTCGTCGACTTCGGCGACCAGCTTATATTCCCTGGCCGGGTCGATCTGGCCGACCGCATTGCCCGGCGCGATCGTCTGCCCGATTTGCAGGCCGAACCCCGCCAGCAGTCCCGTCACGGGCGCGCGCAGTGTCAGGTCGTTCAGCCTGCTTCGTGAATCGGCAAGGCTGCCCTGCAGCAAGGCTTCGGTCTGGCGAATCTGGCGCAGCTGCTGGTCCGATATCGCGTGCTCCCGGGCCACGCCGCGCGTCAGTTGCCGGGCCTGCTCCGCGCGAAAACCGGCCTCCTGCCGATAGTTTTCCATATAGGCATCGTTGACGATCTTTTTTTCATACAGCTTGGTCTGCTTGGCAAGCTCCTGATGGGCCTTGAGCCGTGCATTTTCCGCCTCCGACAACTGCCCCGCAATATCCATCAGGTTGCGCTGGACCGAGAGCCTTTGTGCGGTGATGCCCGCCAGTTGCGCGGCGATGTCGACTTCGCGGTCGGTGACCGCCTGTCGCAATTCGGGATTGGCCAGTACTGCCAGCGGCTGGCCGGCTGCGACATGTTCGCCGTCGGATACCCTAATATCAACAATCTGACCGCCGGTCAGTGACGGTATCACCACCAGCTGGGCCGGCTGTGCCTCGGCGCGTAGCGGCAGGTAATCGAGAAAAGGCGCACGTACGACTTGCGCGACGGTGAGCGTATCGCGGTCCACGATCAGCGTTTTCGAGGAGGGAGTGAACATGAAAGCGAGACCGGCAACGAGAACGAGCAACAGGGCAGCTGCAATCCATTTACGATGGCGATGCTGGAGCAGACCGGCCCGCACGATCGGCCGGTCCATGTTATCGAAATGGAATGTAGTTTGTGGCAGAAAATCCTGTTCCGTATAGTTCATCTACCGATTCCAGTATTTAAAACCTTAACAATAAACTAATTCTATTCATGTCTCAATTGGTAGATACATAAATATTATCTGCACTGTTATTATAACTAGTCATGATAGAGTTGTGCAATCAGCATAGAGTATATGTATCCTATCTGTCTATTGCATGCCAATCGGGACTAATCCGTTTCGGAGATATTCGGAGCATGTCCGGTTTGCGCGAGCCACATCGAAATCGCAAAAAACACACAGAGACGCCCGGCTGCGTTTCCCCCGGGTTCTGCTAGATTACTCGTATTTCGACGCGCTCTCCGACCGCTATTGCGGGGGCGTTCGCCGCGCGCGGTATCAGGCAGGTGGCCGACAGAAACGGCGTCACCAGCCCGCTATCCTGACGGTCGTGCGCTCGGGTTTCGAACTGCCCGTCACTGTCGGCGCGGTGGATGGCGCGCAAATAGGTTTCGCGCGGTCCGTTTTGCGGTAGCGCGACAGTCAGCCGCGCCGTCACAGCAGGTAGTGGCGGCATAGCGAGCAGCGGACGCGCGAAGAGATGCGCGCATACGAAGGCCGAGGCGGGATTGCCTGGAAGGCCCAATATATACTGGCGCCTTCCAGAATGCGAGGCAATGCGGCCGAACCAGGTCGGCTTGCCCGGCCTGACGTTGACCCGCGCGAATATGCTTTCAAAGTCATGACCGCGTACCGCCGCGTGCATATGGTCGTGATCGCCGACCGATGCCCCGCCAATCGGTACGATGAGATCGGCATCCGCCGACCCCGCGATTCGGCCGGATATATCCGCAATATCGTCCGCCGCGATGCCGAGATCGGTGACATCGCACCCCCAGCTTTCGAACAAAGCGGCGAGCGCGGGCGCGCAACTGTTGACGGTCTCCCCCGCGGCGAGCGGCGCGCCGGGATGTTTCAGTTCGTTGCCATTGGCCAGCAGGGCGATACCCGGACGGCGGCGCACAACCAGATGGCCGTGACCTGCGGCGGCGGCGACCAGTATCTGCGCCGGACCAATTCGCTGCCCCGCGTTGAACAGCGTATCGCCTTTTGCAAAGTCGCCGCCGGCGGGCCGGACTAAGCGGGGTGCGCTGTCGCTGCCATCATAGGTGACATTTCCGTCTGCGCGGATCACGTCTTCCTGGATGAGGATATGGTCGGCACTGGCGGGAAGCACGGCCCCGGTAAAAATGCGGACGGCTTCGCCAGCTGCCAGTCTGCCGACAAACGGATTACCTGCGGCGGATTCGCCGATGACGCGCAATATGGCCCCCGGCCGGGCCACGTCCTGCAACCGGACGGCATAGCCGTCCATCGCCGAAAGCGCCGATGCAGGTTGCGCGATCGCGGCAATGAGCGGCACCGCGGCGATACGGCCTGCCGCTTGTCCGATCGTCACCGTTTCGTGTCCGGTGTCGATCGCATGCCGGGCAATCAGGGCCAGCGCCTCCTCGACGCCGATCAGCGTCACGGGCGCTTGCTCCTGTCATACTCTCCTGATACGCCGCCGCTTTTCGTCAGCAGCTCGATGCGTTCGATCACCATCGATTTGTCGACGGCTTTCAGCATGTCATAGACGGTCAGGCAGGCCGCACTGACCGCGGTCAGCGCTTCCATCTCGACCCCGGTGCGGCCTTCGGTGCGCACACGAGCAGTCACTTCGACGCCGCTTTCGTCGTCCAGCGGCACGATTTCGACGGTGACGCCGGTGAGCGCGAGCGGATGGCATAGGGGAATAAGGTCAGCGGTTTTTTTCGCGCCCATGATGCCCGCGATTTCGGCGATCCGCAGCGGGTCGCCTTTGCGGCCCCCGCCGGACATGGCGGCGGCATAGGCCGCGGTTCCCATGCGCACGATCCCGCGTGCGCTGGCCGTACGCGCGGTGCTGTCCTTGTCGCCGATATCGACCATACGCGCGCGGCCCTGTCCGTCGATATGGGTGAGTTTACCGGCCATGATCGTCCCATCTCGACCGGTCCGCATAGTCCTCCGCACGCGGTTCGATCCATGCGCTCGTCTTCGCGCAAATTTCCTTTTTCCAGAAAATCGCCTCGGTCTTGAGATAGTCCATCATGAAATCGGCGGCTTCGAATGCGGCACGGCGATGGTCGGCGGCGGCCGCCACGAACACGATGGTGTCGCCCGCCGGAATATCGCCGGTGCGGTGCACGACGCCCCAGTCGGTCGCGGAAGACAGCACGGGGGCATTTGTAAAAGCATCGCGAATAGCGGATTGGGTGAGCACGGGGTGCGATTGCAGGTGGAGTTTTACGACCTTGCCGCCCGGTGAGGTGCTGCGCACATGACCGGTAAAGCTGACGATTGCGCCGCACCCGGCACTCTTGCGGGTCAACGCTTCCAGCTCGGCGG
>JBGTHQ010000037.1:0-228426 GCA_041746135.1 Sphingomonadaceae bacterium
CTGGGCCCGGCACCGGGGCGGCCACCGGCTCCGCGATCGCCGCCGCGCTGGCCGAATTGCTTGGAGAATTGCACGCCATAACGCACGCGCTCGCTATTGACACGGTCGAACGTCACCGGACGCTGATTGATGGCCAGAAGCTGCCCCGCATTGTCGCGGATGAAACGGTCCGGAAAGGCCGCCTCGATCTCCGGCGTCAGCGAAGGGAAGGATACGCTGTCATCGAAACTGCGGTTGCGGTAATATTCCGCCACGAATTCCAATCCGTCGACCTTGGCCGGATTGTAGTTGACCGCCAGCTTGATATCGCGTTGCCGCTCCTCGACCAATGCCCCATTGCCGCCGGTGGTAACGGTGGCAAGCACGGTTTCGCCGCGCGACAGATCGAATATCGTGACATTGGGCGTGATAATGGTCGGGCTGCTCAGCTGCGACAGCGACGGTGCGCTGTCCGCATTGATCGAGGAAGCCGAAAGGCTCAGCCCCTTGACCGGAGGCCGCCAGGTAACGCCAAAGCCGTATTCGTTTTCCCCGCTGAAATCTGACAATGTGCTGCGACCGGCATTGGCATTTACCGATAGATCGCCCACAAATTCACCTATTCCAAAATCTTTTGAAAAGACCGGAATATCGACGTTGAAAGCGATTTTCCCACGGTCGCGGGCGAGCGATACATCCGCTATATCGGGCTGGAACGTATTAATCTCACCATGGGTATAGTTGAGGCTGAATGTGGTCGTCACCTCGCCCGCCGGGAGTTCCAGCGGCGACCCCGATATGCTGGCCAGCGCAGTGGCCCTCAGGGTTTCGCTTCGCACCCTGTCCCGCGCAAAGGGAGGAAGCAATAATCCCAAATCGTTCCCTGCAAACGGATCGATCGCCATGGCCGGATCGGTTTGCGCAAGACCGGCGGCAATCGCCGAAAAATCTCCGCGCCGATCGGTGCGTGTTGTCACGCTGGTGCTGTCGACATCCCCGGTGAGCGTCCATCGCCAGGCCGACAAAGTACCATTGAGTCCAAACCCGCCCTTGATACTCTCGCTGTCCACTTGCCGGGTCAGAGGCCGCGGCTGGTCGGTGATAATGCGAATGGCTTCGTCGCCATCAATCCGCGCAAACGGGTTGCCTGCCGCTACCGTCAGGCCCGCGTTATTGAGGCCGAACAGCGATACGCTCTCGCTGCGCAGGTAATTGGCATTGAGCGACAGCCGTGTTCCTGTATCCACCTGTTTGCTGTACGTTGCATTCAGTTCGAACGGATCGGTGGCGGGCAATAACGTGCGAAACGCGCCAATATCCTGCACCCCAATAGCACCGACAAGCGCGACATTTCCCGTATCGGGCTGGACGATGCCACGTTCGCTCTCGCGCAGCGCCGTCGTCGGTTCATACTCGGCGTTGATGTTAAAACGGCTGGTTTTGCCAAATCGGGTATAGGTGCCTTCCAGCTCGCTGGCACCATAGCCGCCCGATGTCGAAAGCCCGTGACCCGCCTCGAGAACGAGGCTCGAAAAATTCTCGATCAGGATGAAATTGATCACCCGCTGGTCCGGGCGGTATCCGTATTGCAATGCGACTTCTTCGGGCAACACTTCGACCAGTTTGATCGCTTCGGGGGGAATATCGCGCAATTCGCGAAACCCCGAAACCGGCTGTCCATTGAGCAGCACGACGGGTTGACCGCTGCCACGCCCGCGTCCCGATCCGGTTTGCGGTTCAATCGCCGCCAGCAAATCCTCGATCGAAGAGGCGCCGTAACTCGCGATATCCTGTGCATCGAGTTCCAGCACCGGCGCATAGGATGTCACCACCGCCCCGCGCGGACGGCCCGCGCGGACGACAATCTGTCCGTCCTCGCCGATTTCGGAATCCTCGAATGATGGTTCGGCGGCACCGTTTTCCTGTTGCACCTCCGCCTCCTGCGCTTGCACCGCAGGGGGAATGAGAGCCAGTATCGAAAGCGGGGAAGCGTAAATATACAAAGTCTTCATTTTATGGCCTTTAGGGGAATTCGGTCATAGGGCCGCATGATAGCAACGCAGCTTCTTTGTACGCAGCCACCGTGCACTGGCAAGCATGCAATTGTATCGAAATGTAATAGGTGCTGGAGCAGCACCTGTTTGCGGCAAATGGGACGTTTACCAAAAATCTTCCCTTTTGCGTGAATAGCGTCTAAGTGCGGCATCGAACCAACAATACGGACATGTAAAAACACCATATGGCAAAAGAAGAACTTCTGGAAATGCGCGGGACGATCATGGAATTGCTGCCCAATGCCATGTTCCGCGTCAAGCTTGAAAACGATCACGAGGTTCTGGGACACACGGCCGGAAAAATGCGCAAAAACCGCATCCGCGTGCTGGTCGGCGACGAAGTGCTGGTCGAGCTGACCCCCTATGACCTGACCAAGGGCCGCATCACCTACCGCTTCAAATAAGATTTCCCGCGCAAGTGGCTCAGCCTCTCCCCGTACCCAAGCCGCGTTTCATCCTCGCCTCGGCCAGCCCGCGGCGGCTTGACCTGTTGTCGCGCCTCAGTATAACTCCCGATCACATCGTCGCCGCCGATATCGACGAGACACCGCTGGCCGCAGAAAAACCGGTGGATTACGTGCGCCGCATGTCGACCCAAAAAGCGGCGGTAGTTGCGCAGCTCCACGATAAGGCATTCATCCTTTCGGGCGACACAGTGGTGGCCGTGGGACGCCGCATCCTGCCGAAAGCCGAAACCGAACAAGAGGCGAGACAATGTCTGGAGTTGATTTCGGGGCGGCGGCACCGCGTCCTGTCCGCCGTCTCTTTGGTGGCGCCCAATGGCACCGTGCGGCACAAGTTGTCGGAAACGACGGTCATTTTCAAAAGGCTCGAAACCCGCGAGATCGACGCTTATATCGTGGGCAAAGAATGGCAGGGCAAAGCTGGCGGTTATGCCATACAGGGCACGGCCGAGGCGCTGATCCGGCGCATTTCGGGCAGCTATAGCGGCGTGATGGGCCTGCCGCTCTATGAAGTGCGGACGCTGTTGATATCCGGCGGCTACCGTCTGTGACTCATTGGATTTACGAAAACGGTATCGGCGAGGAACGCGCCGCGCTTGTGCATGGCGGAACGATCGCCCAGGCGCGGATTTTGCGGCAGGATACGGGGATAGGTGCCGGCGCGGTGGTGATGGCGCGGATTGTGCGCAAGATCGGCAACGGCAAGCGCGCAGTGGCAAAGCTCGATACAGGCGAGGATGCGATCATATCCGCTCTGCCGCAAGACCTGACCGAAGGACAGGATACGCGCGTACAGATCGTGCGCGCGGCCATCAGCGAAGCGGGCGGCAAAGCCAGCAGCGAACTTGGACGCTCTAAATACGCCTTGGGCAAAGCCGTAAACGGCGACATGCCGTCCGCACCCTCGCCCACCCTGCGCGACCAGATTGCGGGCGAGGGTGTGGAGATACGCGAAGCCTTTGCGCATGGCGCGGATCTGTTGGAAAATGCGGGCTGGACCGACCTATTGCACGAAGCGCAAAGCGGGCATGTCGCATTTCCGGGCGGCAGTCTGGTGATCGTGCCGACGGCGGCCATGACCATTATCGATGTGGATGGCGAGAGCGCTCCGCGTGCGCTCGCGCTCGAAGCGGCTGTGGCTGCGGCGGCGGCAATCTATCGGCTGGACATCGGCGGATCGAGCGGAATCGACTTTCCGCTGCTGCCCGGCAAGGCCGACCGCAGCGATGTGGGCAGCGCGTTCGACGCCGCGATGGAGGGACCATTCGAGCGCACGGCCGTGAACGGCTTCGGTTTCATGCAGGTGATCCGCAAATGCATGCGCCCCTCGCTGTTGCAGATGGTACATGCGGACGCGGAACTCACGGCCCTGTTGCAACTGCTGCGCCGCGCCGAACGCGACCGGGGCACCGGCCCACTTACGTTACAGATCACGGCGGCGATGCAGCGCGTTTGTATGCGGCACCCCGACTGGCTGGAAACGCTTGAGAAACGCATCGGCCGGCCCGTGACCACGGCCGCCAATGCCACTTGCGCCGAAGCCGCGGCGTGTCTATCTGCCAATCCATGACCGCCCTGCAAAAACCCGCCCCTGTCTGCCCGATGTGCAAGAAACCGGCCGCCGCCGGGTATGCCCCGTTTTGCAGCAAGGGCTGCAGGGACCGCGACCTGCTCAAATGGCTGGATGACGGCTATAGCGTTCCCGGCGAACCGGCACCCGTCCCGACCGATGATCTGGACTGATTTTGCGCTGGACATGACGGCCCGGTCCCGCTTATAGGCACCGTTCGCCCGAGATGCACGACCGTGCACCTCCGCGCGCCCGAGTAGCTCAGTTGGTAGAGCAAGCGACTGAAAATCGCTGTGTCGGCAGTTCGATTCTGTCCTCGGGCACCACCATTTTTACATTTAAAAACAATATATTAGCCTAATTGGTGGCTGTTATGTCATTCCGTGTTCCCGGGATTGGAAAGATACATAATATATTCGCATCTTGAATCCATCTCTTCCCTTGGCATGGGACGGTAAAGCTCGATTAGCACAATAGGTCGGTTTTCTTTTCGCGTCAGATTCCCGAACAGTTATCGCGAAGTCACGCCCATGGCATCGAGCATGCCCGGCACCCACTGCTTAGTCTTGCTGTCATAAAGCGGGAAGGTGTTGGTATAGCCCCATGCGCACATGCCGATGCCGGTGTCATCGAAAGCTTCGCGTACCATTTTCTGGTATTTCACCCGCTCTTCGACATTGATAATGCCGTTCGCGCCAAATTCGCCCATAAAAGGCGTTTTGCCGGTGCGGAGAATATAATCGCGAATTTTCTGCACGTCTCTGTCCAGACTGACGATGTCGGCCGGGGTGCCATATGTGCGCCCCAACGGCGGCGGCTCGTCCACCCATGTCGCACCCTGATGCGTGAATTCGAACGGGTCGTAATAATGGAAAGTGGGCACGATGTGCGGATCGTCCGGTAGGTTCAGTGTCTCCAGCGAATTGATCCCGCTCCAGTTCTCCCCCCCGATGATGACAGGCCGGTCCGGATTGGTTGTCCGGATCGCGCTCAACGCGGGCGCGAGTGTGTCCACCAGATTGACATTGGTCAGATTCTTGTGCGGCTCGTTCTCGATTTCGAACCACAAGGTTGCGGTTGGGTAATCCTTGAATACGCTTGCGATCTGATCCCACAGTGCGGCGAGCCGGTCCGCATTGGCAGCGGGATTTTCATAAAGCTCCTCAAAGTGATGATCGTCCAGTATGACATTCAGGCCCGCATCCTGCGCCTGCGTAACGACGCGCTCTATGCGCTTCATAAAAGCGGCCTCGATCATATAGGGCGCATCGTCCTGCGCATGCACAGACCAGCGCACAGGCAAGCGGATGGTATCGAAGCCCGCACGCGCTATAATATCAAAATCGTCATCGGCAATCGGACGGCCCCATTGATCGGGCACGGGCGATTCGAAATGATTGCCCATATTGATGCACCTACCCACGGGCAGACTGTGGGTCGATGCAGGCGCTGCAACAGCGGAATCATGCGGCGACGCTGTCGCGGGCGCTTTAGCAGGCCATGCCATAGCAAGCAGGGCGCAGGCGGATATATAGAGGTGTTTTTTCAAATTATCTCTCCCGTGGCAGATCATGCGCGCATCTTTGCGTCTTGATGGCAAAGCTAATATGCTTATGACTACGTTGTCAATTCCAACCTCTCATTAATGGACAGGTTCAATATCACTCCGGCGCTGGTCACCGTGCACCAATATTCGCTATAGGACAGGCATGAAATATACTCGCGACAGATGGCCGCTATGATGGGGGCGCCTCAACCTCTTCCCGAATATCGAGACGTCGACCGTGCGTTGTTCGAAAGCGAGATTCGTGCAAGTGGTAGGCCCGCAATCATGCGCGGGTTATGCGCGACATGGCCGGTCGTTACGGCAGCCGCCAGGGGCGCACAGGCGCTGGCCGATTATATGCTGCACTATGATGCGGGCAGGAAAGCGATCACCTATCTGGGCAAGCCGGAAGAGAAGGGCCGCTACTTCTACAGCGCCGATATGCGCGGGTTCAATTTCGAGCGGCGCGAAATCGGCATTGCCAAGGTGATGGCGAAGCTGCTGGAAATTGTCGGCGATACCGATGCAATGGGCATTTATGCTGGCGCCGGATCGTCCACCGACCTGTTCCCGGGATTTTCCGATGCCAATACTATGCCATTGCTGGATGACACCGTGCCACCCTTGATATGGATCGGCAATGGCGCCAGCATCGCGCCGCATTACGATGCGGCCGACAATATCGCGGTGACGGTCAGCGGCCAGCGGCGCTTTACGCTGTTCCCGCCTGCGCAGGTCGCCAATCTGTATGTCGGCCCGATCGAATTCACAATGGCGGGCCAGCCGGCCAGTATGGTCGATCCGGTCGCCCCCGACCTGGAGCGGTTTCCCAAATATAAAGACGCGATGGAGCAGGCTTTGTTCGCCAATATGCAGCCGGGCGATGCCATCTATATTCCCGCCTTGTGGTGGCACACAGTGCAATCTACCGGACCGTTCAACATGCTGGTCAATTATTGGTGGGGCAATGACACTATCGGGTCGGGCATAGAAGTGCTGGTGCATGCCATGCTCAATATCCGCGACCTCCCCGAACATCAGAAAGCGGCATGGCGTGACTTGTTTGAACATTATGTATTTTCGGGCGATGCTGATACGCTGACTGGGCACCTTCCTTCGCATGTGCATGGCGTGCTAGGCGAAGCATCCGCGCAACGCAACGCGCATATCATCGAATTCCTGAAAGCTAGTCTCGCGCGCTCGTAAGTGGACTCAGGCGGTTTGCACGTCACCCTCAAAAATCCCTTTGACAAGCCAATGACAACGATGACATTATAGAAAAAACAAAATAGGGTGGATGCTTTATGAAAAAATTTATCGGAATCTCGCTACTCACTCTTACACTGGCCGGATGCCAGTCGGCCAATATGCCCGCGACCATGACAATGCCCGCTGCGCCTTCAACGAACGCGCAAATGTCGGCGCAGATTATGCCGTTCCAGAACCAGTCGCTTTCCATCGATGCACGGGTCTACGACCTTGTCTCGCGCATGACGCTTGAGGAAAAAGCTGCGCAAATGTACGACAAGGCGCCCGCAATACCGCGTCTGGGTGTCCCTGCCTACGTGTATTGGAACGAAGCGCTGCACGGCGTTGCGCGTGCAGGCACGGCAACGGTTTTCCCGCAGGCAATCGGCATGGCAGCGACGTTCGACGAAGACCTGATGAAACGGGTTGCGACAACCATTTCCGATGAGAGTCGCGCCAAGCACCACGATTTCGAGCGCAAAGGGATTTCCTCGATTTATACCGGCCTCACCTTCTGGTCGCCCAATATCAATATCTTCCGCGACCCGCGCTGGGGCCGGGGGCAGGAAACCTATGGCGAAGACCCCTATCTGACCGGCCGGATGGCGGTGAATTTCGTCAACGGCCTGCAGGGCGACGATGCGAAATATCTAAAATCGGTGGCGACGATCAAACATTATGCCGTACATAGCGGGCCTGAAAGCACGCGGCATACCGACGATTACGATGTCAGTGCCAAGGATCTCAACGAAACATATTTGCCCGCATTCGCGATGGCGATCCGCGAGGCCAAGCCCGCATCGCTGATGTGCGCGTATAACGCATTTCGCGGACAACCCGCCTGCGCCAACACCTTTTTGATGCAGGACACGTTGCGCGGGCGCCTCGGCTTCGACGGTTTCGTCGTGTCCGATTGCGGCGCGATCGGCGATATTCATCGTCCGCAGCATCACGGCTATACCAAGACCAAAGCCGAAGCGGCGGCGGTCGCGGTAAAGGCCGGAACCGAACTGGTCTGCGGCGATGACGAGGGGAGCGTCTATGCGGCCTTGCCCGAGGCAGTTGTCCGCGACCTGATCGACGAGGCGACAATCGACCAGGCGGTAAAACGCATTTTCACCGCGCGTTTCAAGCTTGGCATGTTTGACGATGACAGCCAAGTTCCGTTCGCCGATATACCGATGCGCGTGGTGGGATCGAAAGACCATCTGGCGCTGACGCAGGAAGCGGCGCGCAAATCGCTGGTGCTGCTCAAGAATGATGGCATATTGCCGCTAAAGCCCGGCCGTAAAGTCGCGGTGATCGGGCCCAACGCCGACAATTTTGATGTACTGATCGGCAATTATAACGGCAAACCGGTCCAGCCCGAAACCGCGCTTCAATCGCTGCGCGAAAGGCTCGGCACTGACAATGTCGCCTATGCACCGGGCAGTTCGCTCGGCGGATCGGTCTATAGCCATTATGCTACTGTTCCGGCCGCCGTTTTCAGTCACAGCGTAAATGGCAGTTCCGCTTCCGGTCTGATCGCCAGCTACTATCGTGGCGAAGAAGCGACCGGCACACCGGTACGCACCGCGACTGCCGAGAATATCGATTTCGAATGGTCTGGATCGCCCGCTACCGAGGCTCTAGACGAAGCGTTCACGGCGGTTTGGGATGGTAATATCACGCCCGCCGTCACCGGTCGCTACCGTTTCGCGCCCGGCATGGACGTGATGATTGATGGCCGCGAAGTCGGCAATAACGGTGTGAACATGCAGGCTGGAAAATCTTATGCCATCAAAGCTTCGGTCACCCGCAAACCCGAATGGCACAGCAATGCCATCCAGCCGGTAGTGGCTTTGCAATGGATCAATCTCGACCGCGATCTGGCGGCGGAAGCCATGGCGGCGGCGGATAAATCCGATGTGATTTTGTTTTTCTCTGGCCTGTCAGCCAAGCTAGAGGGCGAGGAAATGTCGGTTGACGTGCCCGGTTTCGACGGCGGCGACCGCACCAGTCTCGACCTGCCCGCCGAACAGATGGCTTTGCTCAAAAGATTGCAAGCAACCGGCAAGCCCGTCGTGCTCGTCAATTTTTCCGGCAGCGCGGTCAACATGGCCTGGCCGAAACGGAACTTGCCCGCCATTGTGCAGGGTTTCTATCCCGGCGAGGCGACCGGCCCCGCCATTACCCAGTTGTTGATGGGCGATTACAGCCCGGCCGGACGGCTGCCTGTCACATTCTACGAAAACCTGGACGGACTGCCCGCATTTGACGATTATGATATGCGCAACCGCACGTATAAATATTATACCGGCACGCCCGTCTATCCGTTCGGCTATGGCCTCAGCTATGTGAGATTCGATTATAGCGCAGACGCCCTTCCCACGACACACGATACATCGCGGCCGCTGACGCTATCGGTCAATGTGCGCAACACCGGCAAAATGGCATCGGATGAAGTGGTCGAGGTTTATGCCGCGCGCGCGGCAGAGGGGGCACCGATCCGATCGCTGGTAAAATTCAAGCGTATCACTATCGGCGCGGGCAAAAGCGAGAAAGTAGCATTGACGCTGAACCCCGACCAGCTGACCTATGTCGACAAGGAAGGCAAGAACGTGCCCTATACCGGTCCCGTCACTTTCACCATCGGATCGGGCCAGCCGGGCTATGTCGACGCGGGATCAATCGTACGCACAACCATAAATTTCGCCAAGTGATGTGAGCAGTTTTTCAAGACAGGAGAGAGATATGTCCCGTAAGTTCATGACGATTGCCCTGTTGGGGCTGATGACCAGCGCCGCGCCGCTTGCCGCCGGCCAGCAATCCAATCCCACGCTGCAGGCGATCGACGATGCCCTGCCCGGCGACCTTATCAACGATCCCACCACGATCGACTGGGCCGTGTATGGCAATTCGAAAAAGCCGAAGCAGGTTGATGCCAAGGAAACGCCGGGACAAGTAGCGATGCGGTTGCAGGTCGTAAAAAAGGGCGTCCAAAAATACGATATGGGTGTCAATGTACCGATTATCGGAACAATCAAATCGGGTCACCTGATCAATGTCGCCTTTTGGGCGCGGGCCGATAAAGCCGATACCGCCGACGGTAAGGGCATGATCGGCGTGCGTATCAACGAGAACAAGGAACCTTATGCCGGGTTCGGCGATCAGGATTTAAAGATCGGGTCCGAATGGTATCTCTATGAAGTCAAGATGCGCGCCGATATGGATTTGAAGAAAGGCAGCGCAGTGGCCGGTTTCCAGTTGGCAGGTGCCAAGCAGACTATCGAAATCGGGCAAGTTTACGTGCTCGATCTGGGCGCTATCTAACCGCGTTCAATCCGCCTTGCAATTCTGCGCGATTACCGTTTCGTGTGACGGCAAGCTTGTTGCAGCGCGAGCAATCACATCGCGGATGGCGGTCAGGCGCTGCTGCGTTTCTGCTTGGCTGATCACGCCCGCAATCGGGTGATAGCCGACGGGTATGATGCCCTGCCCTGTCAATACGGCGAGCCAGCTCGGTTCGGCAAAAATCTCGTTATTCTCGCGGAATATGCGCCCGGCATTTTTAAACAGCGCGATTTTCCGCGTCAGGAATTCGGGCACGTCCATGGTTCGAACATGGTTCCAGAAATCGCTGTCCGACCGCGTGGTCGCGTTATAATGCAGGATCAGGAAATCGCGGATCGTTTCGAATTCCTCGTCGATCAGACGGTTGAAATTGCGCGTGTCGACCGGATTGAAATCGGCCGTCGGAAATAACGATACCAGTTTCGAAATTGCGCTCTGGATCAGGTGGATGCTGGTCGATTCGAGCGGCTCCAGAAAACCGCTGGCGAGGCCGATGGCGATACAGTTGTTTTTCCAGATTTCGCGCCGCTTGCCGGTAACGAAACGCAACTGGCGCGGTTCGGCCAGCGGCTTGCCTTCCAGATTGTCCATCAGCACGTCACACGCATCTTCATGGCTCGTATAGCGGCTCGAATAGACATAGCCGTTACCAACGCGGTGCTGCAGCGGGATACGCCATTGCCATCCCGCAGGGCGCGCGGTCGAACGCGTATAAGGTGTGAGCGGTCCGGCCCGCTCGCACGGTACGGCAACTGCGCTGTCGCACGGCAGCCAGTGCGACCAGTTGTCATATCCTGATTTCAGCGTCTTTTCGATCAGCAGCCCGAAAAAGCCGGTGCAATCGATAAACAGTTCGCCGTGTTTCACGGCCCCGTTCTCCAGCGTAACGCTTTCGATAAAACCGGTCTCGCCATGTTGCTGCACGCTGGTGACTTTACCCTCGGTCCTGTGAACGCCGCGCGTTTCGGCATAGGTTCGCAGGAATTTAGCGTAGAGTGCAGCATCAAAATGGAAGGCATAGCGGATATCGGACAGGGGCGAATTGGGCGGGCCGGAGGGCCGCGCGAACTTGCCCTGTTTCGCCATTTGCCATGCAAACGCATAGTCCGCAATTTCGGACGAATTCCCCGCTGCACGCGCGCGTAGCCAGAAATGGTGAAAGCTGATGCCCTCCATATCCACGCCGTACACACCGAACGGATGAAAATAGCTTTCGCCGGGGGTGTGCCAGTCGGCAAATTCAATGCCCAGCTTGAACGTCGCTTTCGTCGCGCGCATAAACTCGTTTTCATCGATACCGAGCAGGCCGTTGAACTTCATGATCTCCGGAATCGTCGCTTCGCCCACACCGACCATACCGATTTCTTCGGATTCGATCAGGTCGATCTGCATGGCCGATCCGCGGAATACGTTCGACAGCGCAGCCGCAGTCATCCATCCCGCAGTGCCGCCGCCGACAATCACGATTTTACTAATCTGCCTGTTTGTCGCGGGGGCGTTCATATCGTTTGGGCCTGGCAATGTTCGTCGATAAACGCGCGATGTGTTGGCATGAAATCGGCGCTATTGGCAACCACGTTCCTGATCCCGTCCAGCCGCCGCAGCATCTCGCTCTCCGGCATGGCATCGACTATGGCGTGATAGCTGTTCGCTTCCAGTTCCTGCCCCTCCATCACAGCAAGCCAGCTGGTATCGGTGAACAGTTCGTCATTCTGCCGGAATATGCGGCCGGTTTCCCGGTACAACTGCATTTTCTGTTTGAGATTGTCGGGCACATCCATGGTGCGCACATGGTTCCAGAAATCGGAATCGGTCCGCTTGGTCTGGTGGTAATGGAGGATCAGGAAATCGCGAATCTGTTCGTACTCGGTCACGGTCATGGCGTTGAACATGTCGACATCGACCTGCTTGATCTCTTCCCTGGGGAAAAAGGCGAGCAATTTGGCGATGGCCGATTGGGCGAGATGGATACTGGTCGATTCGAGCGGTTCCATAAACCCTGCGGAAAGACCGATGGCCACGCAGTTCCTGTTCCAGAATTTCTTGCGGCGCCCGGTGGTGAATTTGAGCACGCGCGGGTCGGCGATCAGCTTACCATCGAGATTTTCCAGCAGGATATCGGTCGCCTGCTGCTCCGACATAAATGCCTCACTGAACACGTGGCCGTTGCCGATCCGGTGCTGCAAGGGGATGCGCCACTGCCAGCCGGCACTGTGTGCGGTGGCGCGAGTATAGGGTTCGAGATCGCCCGCACTTTCGCATGGCACCGCGACGGCGCGGTTGCATGGCAGCCAGTGTGTCCAATCCTCATATCCGGTTTCGAGCGTCTGTTCGATCAGCAGTCCGCCAAAACCCGAACAGTCAATAAACAGGTCACCTGCAATCTCGCGGCCATCGTCGGTCACCAATTTTTCGATATGCCCGTTATGCCCGTGCAATTTGACGTCGGCAATGCGGCCTTCGATGCGTGTCACGCCCTTGCCCTCGGCGATGCTGCGCAAATATTTGGCATATAGTCCCGCATCGAACTGGAAAGCATAGGCGATTTTTTCGAGCGGCGAATTGGGGGCCTTGACCGGCCGCATGAACAGGCCGCGCTTGGCGGCGATAGCCTGCAGGCAGTAATCCGATAGCGGCACGACCGGCTCACCTTTCGCCCGCTGCATTTCGCGCTGCTTCAACCAGTAATGGTGAAAGGCAATGCCCTCCATCTCGATGCCATAGCTGCCAAAGGGGTGGATATACCGGCTGCCCGCGCTCGACCAGCCGACGAATTCGATGCCCAGTTTGAAAGTCGCATTGGTATTGCGCACGAAATCATTCTCGTCGAGCCCCAGCATCGTTTGGTAGTTCACGATCTGCGGAATGGTCGCTTCGCCCACGCCCACCGTGCCGATCACTTCGGATTCGACCAGCGTGACATTGACCGCTCCGTTCTTCAGCACATGGGCGATGGCGGCCGCCGCCATCCATCCGGCGGTGCCGCCGCCGACGATCACGACATTGCGTATTGTCCCCTGGCTCATATCGCAAACTCGTCAACGGGCGCCTCTTTTTGCGCGAGCGCGCCGAGCCGGGTCATATATTCTGCATGCGTGGGCATGGCCGCAGCGGTCTGTTTGAAAGCATCGACGATCCGGCCGAGTGCCTGTCCGGCCTGGGCCATATTGGCCGCGCGGGCCATCGGATCGAACCGGTCCGGGATGATGCCAAAGCCGATCATCATATCAATCCACCTTTGTTCATCATGCGTCTCGCCGTCAAATGTCACAAACCGTCCGCGGCTTTGAAACTGGTCCAGCCGGATTTGGAGATTTTTGGATTTTTCCGTATCGCGCAGTGCCTGCCAGCTCTCTCCCTCCCGGCTATTCAGCAAATAAGCAAGCGCGTGAAAATCGGCGAGCTGTTGGTAAAGAATGCCATGTAGGCGATTATATTCCCGCGCCTCGATATGCATGTCCTGCGATACCGGCACCAGTTCGGCCAAACGGCACAACTGGCCGTGAAGCAGATGAATATCGCCCTGTGCAGGAGATTGCAGGGTGCCGCTGGCCGAACCGGCCTGCACCAGATTGTCCCGCCACGGTTCGGAATGAAAATGGGCAGACTGGGTATGCACATCTGCGGCCTGGGGCAGCAATGCGCGGGCGGCATCCTCGCTCAGCCGCGCACTGTCATAGGCCAGGATCCGCGCTATTTTGCCGCGCAGCGGAATGGCTGTCATCACCGCATCGTCGAGCGCGTGCATTTCCGCAAAGGCGCTATTGCCTGCGCCACTATCTATTGCGGCCAGGATGTAGTCAAATGTCAGTGCGGTCCCTTTGGCCCGCGGATCCAGCGCGCCATCCATATCGATGAAAATATCCGCGGGCAGTTTGCGACCATCGGGGAAAATGATGGCGGTTGCTCGATTATCGGCGTCTCTTTCCAGACGAAACGGGCCCTTTGCAGCGATATATTCAATCGTCCGCCCCTCTCGCGCCTTGCGTTCGAGCAGGTCAATATATTTCTCCGTGTCCACATTGATCATTGTGCGCAACATGGAGCGCGGAGATTGCGGGTCATCGGATGGATGGGTTAGCTTGCCGGCCAGCCCAGCCAGCGCCGGAAAACGAAAGGACGATGCCAGCTCTGCCAGCTTTTCCGGCTCGCCGCGCATGTGCGCCGCGCGGAGCAGCAAATGGTGCAAGGCAATGCCGTTGATACCGGGCAGTTTGCCCGAAGGGGCATCGAAATAATCCGAACCTTCGCCGCGCCAGCCCCAGTAGCTCTGACCCAGCGACAGATTGCCGTCGCACTGCGCAATCAGTTCCAGTTCGGTAATATTGGCGCGCGCATGCAAGTGATGATCGCTGTCAAATGTCAGCGCAGGCGAAACAGGTCGCGTCCCCGTATCGACAAGGGTCAGGGCCACATCGCGCGGCAATTCACGCGAGAGCAAAGCCGCTGCTGACCAGATTTCCAATGGCCTGCCATATATTGCGATGCCCGAAACTGCCGTGTCCGTGGTCAAGCGATGATACTTTCTGCCCGCGGCGAAATGGCGGCGCCATATTGCTGGATAAAATCGAGATGCTCACCGGTCCTATCCACCGCATCGGCAACTTTGCTGCGCAGCATCTCGGCCCGTGCGACCAGCTCTTCGTCGGTTATAGCGCCCGCACGCGGATCGTAATTTTCGGGCAGGATATTCTGTCCGGCAAACACCGCCAGCCAGCTGGCGGGCAGGAACAATCCGTGCGCATATTCGGGAATGATTCCGCGCGTGCGGAATGCCGCGACTTTTTCTTTCAGGCTTTTGGGCCATTCCATTACGCGCAAATCCCGCCACATCGGTTCGTCGCGCTGGCTCGCCACATAATGCAGCACCAGAAAATCGCGGATGCGCTCGAATTCCAGGTTCATCACGCGGTTATATTCGCTGACATCCGCCGCGTTGAATCCGGCATCGGGAAACAGTTCAATCAGCGCGGTTATGCCGCTCTGGATCAGATGGATGCTGGTCGATTCAAGCGGTTCCAGAAAACCGCCCGACAGGCCGATGGCAACAACATTCTTATCCCATAGCTTGCGCCGCTTCCCGGTTTTGAAGAATAGCCGTTTCGGATCAGCCAGCGGTTTGCCTTCCAGATTGTCCAATAGCGTCGCGGCGGCTTTGTCATCGCTGATATACCGATCACAATAAACCATGCCGTTGCCGATCCGGTGTTGTAGCGGAATGCGCCATTGCCATCCGGCCGCGCGCGCGGTCGCACGGGTATAGGGGCCAATCGGATCGCGGGCCTCGCATGGAACGGCCACGGCGCGATTGCACGGCAGATAATGGTTCCAGTCGTCATAGCCGGCCTCCAGTTCCTGCTCGATCAACAGTCCACGAAAGCCCGAGCAATCGACGAACAGTTCGGCAGTAATCTGCGTGCCGTTTTCGAGCGTGACCGATGTAATGTATCCGTTCTCGCCATCGCGGGCGGCCGATACGATTTTGCCCTCGACCCGTTCGACACCCCTGGATTGTGCAAATTCGGAAAGGAAAGCGGCATATTGGCTGGCATCGAACTGAAATGCGTACGAAAAAGTCGATCCGATCGCACTTGGATCGGGGTCAGGTAACATGAACCGGTTTGCTTCGGCCGCCCGGACCGGATAGCTGTAATCGTCGAGCGGCGCCGCATGGCCGCTTTGCCTAAGCCGCGTCCAGTAATGGTGAAAGGGCGCCGGGCCAATCGCTTCGCCATAGTCGCCAAACGGGTGGATATAGCGTTCATCCGGCTTGCCCCAGCCGACAAATTCGATGCCCAGCTTGAACGTGGCGCTGGTGCGCACCATCAGCGTCGGCTCATCGATTCCCAGCGTCTGGTTGAAAAAACGGATATGCGGCAGCGTCGCTTCGCCAACCCCGACCGTGCCGATTTCGGCAGATTCCACAAGGGTAATATGTGCACCCGTGCCGGACAGTTTGTGCGCCAGCGCAGCCGCCGTCATCCAGCCGGCCGTGCCGCCGCCGATAATGGCTATTGTCGCTATGTCGTGGGTCGCATCGATGGCCATTCATCTGATCCCGTTTTAATGTCACGTATATCAATCAGGCGATCGTATGCGATCATTTCTAACCACTGAATATTGTTGCCAAAGTGCAACGCTTAACAATGATGCGTCATATTATTATGCATATCTCCTTATCCAAGCAATCCGCCGTTGACAAGCTTGTCATTTACCGGAATGTAGCTATGACAAGCTTGTCAATTCGGAAATAAGTTTCCACATTCACACGTAAAGATGTGAAAACAGTAACTTAGGCACGTTTGACCGTTTATTTTAAGCGAATCCGAGAATCGATGGGAAAATCGATGCGGGAAATTTGGGAGTGGGTAGGTTATGCTAGACAATGATATTCTGAAAAGCCATGCGGGCGAAACGGGCCTCGCCAAAAAGCGGCTGGTCTGGTCCTCGGTTTCGGCATTGGCTTTGTGCGCGGTGATGGCGCAGCCCGCACTGGCTCAAGATGCCCAAAACGATGAAGAAGTCCGCCAGAACGGACAGGATGCGGTGCAGGGCGATGATACCGACCCCGCCATCATCGTCACCGGTATTCGCGAGAACATTCGCTCGGCCCAGGAAATCAAGCGCAACGCTGACACATTTGTCGATTCGATCACCGCCGAAGATATCGGCTCGCTTCCCGACCGCTCGGTCAACGAGACGTTGCAGCGTATCCCCGGCATTTCGATCAGCCGCTTCGCCGCCGCCGACGATCCGGATCACTTTTCGGTAGAGGGTGCAGGCGTGGTTATCCGCGGTCTGAGTTATGTGCGGTCGGAACTCAATGGCCGCGACGTCTTTTCCGCCAATAACGGGCGTTCGCTCGGATTCAACGATGTTTCGCCAGAGCTTCTGGGTGCTGTAAATGTGTTCAAACAACAGACGGCAGATATGATCGAAGGCGGCCTGGCCGGGGTCGTCGACCTGCGCACGCGCAAGCCTCTCGACAAGCGCGAACTGGTCCTTGCCGGTTCGATCGAGGCCAATTACGGCGATCTGCGCAAGGACTGGACGCCAACATATTCTCTTTTTGCAAGCAACGTTTTTGAGACTGGCATCGGCGATATCGGTATCTCGGCCAATTATTCGAAATCCGAATTAAACAGCCGCAACCAAGGTACCCAACTGGCCGACTATACATTCCGTACCGATCTCTCCCCTGGAAGCACAGTATTGGTGCCGCGCGGTGCGGGTGTACGCGAACAGGATTTTGATCGCGACCGTGAAGCCTATGGCGGTGCATTGCAGTGGGAAGCCGTCGACGGTTCGGCGAAAGCTACACTTGAATATCTGCGTGTCGAGGCAACGACTGCATGGACGGAGCGTTCTTTCGAAACGGCAGCCGATCAAGCTTTTACGACTCGTCCGGCGCCCGGCACTTCGTTCGAATTCGACGATAGCGGCCAATTCGTCAGCGGCCTGCTGACCGATAGCGCTGGCTGGAGATCTGCAGCAAATTGTCCGGCGGGTCAGTATGATGAATGTGTGCCGCTAAACGGTTTCCAACACGCGCAGGTGCGCCGTTCGGTCGATCAGAAAACGGCAACGCAAGATATCTCCTTTAATGTCGAACTCTATCCTACCGAACGACTGAAATTCATGTTCGACGCACAATATGTTGATGCAACGACTGAAAATCTCGATTTTTCCATCTTCAACAGCACGTTCGCCAACGTATTTATCGATGTCGGTGCGGGCTCTGTTCCCGATGTGCGTTTTAGCGCGCCGACGCCCGACGGATCCGAAATAGCCGGATATTTCAACGATCCGAAGCACAGTTTCTACCGTGCGGCCATGGATCATCAGGAAGATAGCGAAGGCGACGAGTTTGCTTTCCGCGGCGATGTCGAATATGAATTTGACGATGATAGCTTCTTGCGCAAAGTCTATGCCGGTGGCCGTTATGCGTCACGTGAGCAGACGACCCGTTTTTCGACTTATAACTGGGGTGTGCTGAGTGAAATCTGGAACGGCTCGACCGGTCCCGTTTTTCTCAGCCAGGGACCTGCTGGTCTGAACGAGACGTTCGCTTACCCGAATTTCCAGCGCGGCGATGTCGTAAATCCAGGCTCCAGCCTTTTCTTTGCGGGCGATACGATTGACGGTTACCGCAACGGCAATCTGATCGATACATTGATCGGCATCAACCAGCAGTGGACCATCCCCGGCTGGCGTCCGTTGGCGCAGCGCAGCAACCTTGTCGACGGCGTTTATACGCAAGGTGAAATCAACGAAACTCGTGAAGAAACTTTCGCCTCCTATATCAGGCTCGACTTCGGGTCGGAGGATATATTTGGCGGTATGCGCCTCAACGGCAATATCGGCGTCCGGTATATCAATACACTATTCCAGACGCGCGGTGCATTTCAGACGCCTACGGACAATCTGGTTTTTGCAGGAACCTGTGCGACGGTACCGGGTCAGACCCCGCCGGCATTCTGTTTGTTGACGCCGGAGCGTCAGGCATTGGCATTCGCCTTTGCCGATGGCGTGGCGAGGCCGGATACGGTTAACGCCTCCTATGATAACTGGTTGCCTAGCCTGAACCTGAAACTGGGTGTAACCGAAGATTTCCTGATACGTTTCGGTATTTCGCGCGGCATAAGCCGCCCGGATCTGGGCTTGACGCGTAACTTCTTCAATATTCAGAATAACTTTATCGATGTCGCAAATGCAGGCGGTGACGTCAACGCGGCACCCATATTCAAGGCGAGTACGGGTAATCCGAATCTAAGACCAATCAAAGCGACCAACGTCGATCTGTCCGCAGAATGGTATTTCAACGACACCGGCTCGATTACGCTGTCCGGTTTCTACAAAAAACTGAGCGGTATCATCACGTCAAGCACCGCTGCTCAGTCGGTCACGAATGACAGCGGCGTCACGACGGATGTTCTGGTCACCGGTTCGGATAATATTGGAAGCGGTACTATCAAGGGTTTCGAACTGGCCTATAACCAGTTCTATGATTTCCTGCCCGGACCGCTTTCCGGATTTGGGTTCCAAGGCAACTATACCTATACCAAACCGTCCAGCCTGCCCAATACCAACCTGAACCCGACCGCCGTGGATGGCACCCAACCGACGCCCAGCGTGACGAACCTGCCGCTTCAGGGTCTGTCAAAACATACTTTCAATGCGGCGCTTTTGTACGAAAAATATGGCATCTCGGCACGTGCAGCTTACAGCTGGCGTTCGCGCTATTTGCTCACCACACGCGACGTGATCTTCCCGTTCTCGCCCATTTCACATGATTCGACCGGACAACTGGATGCATCCATTTTCTACACGATCAGCGACAATATCAAAGTCGGCGTGCAGGGGGTTAACCTTCTCAACGAAGTGACCGTTACCAGGTCCATCGTCGATGCACCCGCAGGATCGGGCTTTGACGGCAACACCTTGGTGCCGCGTTCCTACTTTACGAACGACCGGCGCTATACGCTCATCGCCCGCTTTGCCTTTTAAGCGGGGTTCGATAATCCAAGCGAAAGACATGCAATACCCTCCGGTCTTGCATGTCTTTTGCCATTTACGGCCTGATTTTTGAGCATGTCTCTGCGACAATGGCCGGATAGGTAAACCGCACCCTCTTGCAAGAGCGGTGACAATCATGGGATAAGGAGGCTTTATGGCCCAGACTTACGCAAAGCTAACAGCGGTTCTTTTATGCGGCGTATCCGCGGCATGCGCCCCCACAGTTCAGCAACAGGCGCTTGAGTCGGCCTCTGCCATTGCCGACACGCCGATGGCCGGTGCGACGGCTAAGGCCGTCATCCATCCCGAAATCTGGCCGACCGCAAAATCGCCGATCGCGCGCAGTGCCGCGATAGAGGCGCGCGTTGCCGATCTTCTCGCGCGCATGACGGTCGAGGAGAAAGTCGGACAGGTAATCCAGGCGGATATTGGGTCGGTCACACCCGAAGATGTGCGCACGTACAAGCTCGGCTCCGTACTGAATGGCGGCAATAGTGCGCCGGGCGGCGACAATCGCACGACGCCGCAGGCTTGGCTGGCGCTGGCCGACCAGTTCTGGGACGCCTCGACCGATGCCAGCGATGGCGGCATTGCCATTCCCGTCTTGTGGGGCACCGATGCCGTACACGGGCATAACAATATCGTCGGCGCGACTTTGTTCCCGCACAATATCGGCCTGGGCGCCGCCAATAATGCCGATCTGATGGAAGAAATCGGCCGCGTCACGGCGGAGGAAATCCGCATTACCGGACAGGACTGGACTTTTGCGCCGACCATCGCCGTCGTGCGCGACGACCGTTGGGGCCGGACCTATGAAAGCTATAGCGAAGACCCCGCCATCGTCGCCCGGTTCGCGCCGCGGCTGGTCGAGGGGATACAGGGCAAGGCGGGGGCGAATGATTTCCTGACCGGCACCAACCTGATCGCCACGGTCAAACATTTCGTCGGTGACGGCGGCACGGTCGCGGGCAAGGACCAGGGCGACAACCAGATGACCGAAGCGGATCTGCGCGATCTTCAGGCCGCAGGATATGTTCCCGCCATCAATGCGGGCGTACAGGTCGTCATGGCATCGTATAACAGCTGGCATGGCGAGAAAATGCACGGGTTCAAACCGTTGCTGACCGACGTATTGCGCGGGCGCATGGGTTTTGACGGCTTCGTCGTCGGCGACTGGAACGGGCACGGGCAGGTTGCGGGTTGTACGCCGACCAGTTGCGCCGCATCGTTCAATGCCGGGCTCGATATGTTTATGGCGCCCGATACGTGGAAAGAATTATACGTCAACACGCTAAAACAGGCGAAATCGGGCGAGATCAGTATGGCCCGGCTCGACGAGGCCGTGGGACGGATATTGCGCGTCAAATTGCGTTCTGGCCTGTTCGAGGCGGGGCGTCCTTCGCAGCGCGCCTCGGCGGGCAACTGGGACCGGCTGGGCTCGCCCGACAAGATGGCGATCGCGCGGCAGGCGGTGCGCGAATCGCTGGTCTTGCTCAAGAACGAGGGCAGCATCCTGCCGCTCAAGCCCGGCGCGAACATTCTCGTCACCGGCGACGGGGCGGACGATATCGGCAAGCAGGCCGGCGGCTGGACATTGAGCTGGCAGGGGACTGGCAATAGCAATGACGACTTCCCGGGCGGCGTCTCGGTCTATGGCGGGCTCAAATCCGCAATCGAAAGCGCGGGCGGCAAGGCGATTCTCAGCGACGACGGCCGGTATGCCGCCAAACCCGATGTCGCGGTCGTGGTGTTTGGCGAGGATCCCTATGCCGAATTTCAGGGCGACCGGCCGCATGTCGATTTCGAACCGACCCGCCCGCTCGAATTGTTGAAACAATATAAGGCGGCCGGCATTCCGACGGTCAGCATATTCCTGTCGGGCCGTCCGATGTGGGTTAATCCCGAGCTCAATGCCTCCGACGCCTTTGTCGCGGCGTGGCTGCCGGGTTCCGCGGGACAGGGGATTGCCGACGTGCTGGTCGCGGGCGCGAACGGCAAGCCCGCGCATGATTTCAAGGGTCGGCTCAGCTTTTCGTGGCCCAAATCCTCTTACCAGACCGGCGTCAATCTGGGCGATGCCGATTATGCGCCGCTATTCCCGTTCGGTTATGGCCTGAGCTATGCGAAGCCCGGCCGGGTCGGCACGCTTGACGAAAGCGCGGAGCTGGCGGGTGCGACCAAATCCGATATCACCTCGATGCTGATGGCCGGCGTAGCGCAGGCACCGTGGGTCATGGCCGTCACCGACGCGCAGGGCTACCGCCTGCTCAGCGACAGCCGGGGCACGTCGCTGGGCCAGACGCTCGAAATTATCGCCACCGACCGCGCCGCGCAAGAAGATGTGCGGCAACTGACCTGGACCGGTCCGGCATCGTTTATGATCGCCACCAATCCGGTCGATATCTCGCGGCAGGCCAATGGCGATATGGCGGTGCAGTTCGATTACCGCGTCGAAAACGCGCCGATGGGTCAGGTCATGCTAGGCGGCACGTGCAAGGCGGACGAGCCGTGCGACGGCTTTGTCGATGTCACCAGCGGTATGAAAGACGCGGCGGGCAAAGGCTGGAAAACTGCCAATATCAAGCTGAGCTGTTTCGCCGAGGCCGGTGCCGACATGAGCCGGATTGCATCGCCCTTCACGCTGCGCAGCACCGGCGCGTTTACGGTATCGCTGTCGAAAATCACGATTGCCGACAATACCGGCAGCGCGAGCTGCTCGCTATAATTCCAGCGAACAGCAGGTTCCCGACATGAAAAGGGCGTAGCCACTGGCCGCGCCCTTCTTCATTGCCTGTCGGCTTTACGCTAGCGGACCAGTTGCGTCACCACGTTTTCCAGCCATTCCTGTTTGCCCGATACCGGCTGCGGCGCATGGTTGCTGGCCAAAGCATGCTCGGCGACGTCATCCAGGCTAAGCCTGCCCGCCAGCATGTCTGCGCCGACACCGGATTTCCATCCGGCATAACGTTTGGTCCTGAAACTGTCGATGCGGCCATCCTCGATCATCGCTTCAGCATTGAGCAGCGCGCGCGCGCACAGATCAACCGCGCCGATATGCGCGAGCGCCAGATCTTCGGCGTCGATGCTCTGACGGCGGACCTTGGCGTCGAAATTCATGCCGCCGTTTTTCATGCCGCCGTTCGACAGGATCGATTTCATCATCATGGTGATTTCGCGCAAGTCGTTGGGAAACTGGTCGGTGTCCCACCCGTTCTGCGGATCGCCGCGGTTGAGATCGAGCGACCCCCAGATGCCCAGCGCAAAGGCCATGTCGACTTCATGTTCGAAACTTAGCCCCGCCAGCGTGGCATGGTTTGCCTCGATATTGACGCGCACTTCGTTTTCCAGGCCATGCTGTTGCAGGAATGCGTGCACGATCTGTACCGAGGCGTCATATTGGTGCTTGGTCGGTTCGTGTGGCTTGGGTTCGATCAGGATATCGCCGGCAAAGCCGATCTTGTGCTTGTGTTCGACCACCAGCGAAAGGAACTTGCCGAGCTGATCGAGCTCCTGCCTGATGTCGGTGTTGAGAATGGTGTCATAGCCTTCGCGGCCACCCCACAGAACATAATTTGCGCCGCCCAGCCGGTGGGTGGCATTGAGCGCCTCGCGCACCTGCAAACCGGCAAAGGCGGCGACTTCGGGATCGGGATTGGTCGATGCCCCCGCCATATAGCGCGGGTTGGAAAAATTATTCGCCGTGCCCCACAGCAATTTGCGGCCGGTACTCGCCATCAGTTCTTCCAGATGATCGACGGCGGTGTTCAGATTGGCGACATGCTCCTGCGCCGTTCCGGCCGGGGCCATCACATCGACATCGTGAAACGTATAGAAGGGCAGGTCGAGCGCGGTGAACAGGTCGAAGGCCGCTTGGCGCTTGGCTTTGGCCGCGGCATCGGCATTGTCCATGCCGTGCCACGGCCGGTTGAAACCGCCCGCACCGAATACGTCGGACCCGTCCCAGCCAAAGCTGTGCCAGAAACAGACCGCGAACCGCAGCTGGTCTTCCATGGTCTTGCCCACCACCATGCGGGTCTTGTCATAATAGCGATAGGCATAATCGTTTGTGCTGTCCGGGCCTTCATACGTGGCGACGGGCAGGGAGCCAAAATAGGCCGCGCTGTCGGATGCTGTCATGATGATATATCTCCTCTCACCGTGCGGGTGTTTTTATAAAGCTTTTTGAACATTGCGTATTTCGTTGATAGCAATTGCGCCATCATTTCATCGGGTACGATGTTATGCGTGACGGGCGGCGCATCAAGCGCGTTTTCCGATCCTGCGCCGCCCAGCATGATCCGCGCCAGCCGCGCCGCGCCATAAGCGGGGCCGCCATCGCCCCCTTCGCGGTACACCAAAGTCTTGCCGGTTGCGGCAGCCAGAATATGGCCCCAGTAATGCGAGCGCGAACCGCCGCCGATCACGTTGATACTCCCGATTTCAACGCCGCTCTGTTCGATCGCGGCGACACCGTCGGCATAGGCGAACGCCACGCCTTCCAGCGCAGCCTGCGCCAGCGCCGCGCGGTCGGTGTCGTGCGTCAGTCCGTAAAACATGCCGGTGGTGTGCGGATCGTTGTGCGGCGTGCGCTCGCCCGAAAGATAGGGCAGGAAAAGTTCGCCGTCGCTGATGCGATCGCGCGCCTCGGCGGCGGCGAACAGGTCGGGCGTGCTGGCAAAACCGGTCATGCGCGCGACCCAGTCGATCGCGCTCGATGCGCTCAGCATCACCGACATGTGATGCCACAGTCCCGGCAGCGCATGGCAGAAACTGTGCACCCCGCTTTCGGGATTGGGCCGGTAGTGGTCGCTGACATGGAAAATCGTGCCCGACGTGCCGATCGACATCATCGTATCGCCGGGCCTGGCCACGCCGGAACCCACTGCGCCAGCCGCATTATCGCCGCCGCCCGCGGCGATCGGCACCGCGGCCATGCCCCATTGCGCCGCAACGACCGCCGACAGGGTCGCGGATGGTTCGGTTCCCTCGGCCAGTTCCGGCATATGGGCGCGGGTGAGGCCGGTGGCGGCCAGCATTATGTCCGACCATTGCCGCATACCGGTATCGAGCCACAAGGTGCCGGCCGCGTCGGACATGTCCGATACCATCGCGCCGGAAATCGCGAAGCGCAGCCAGTCCTTGGGCAACAGCACCTTGGCCACCCGCGCAAAAATGTCCGGTTCATGCCTGCGTATCCATGCCAGTTTGGGCGCGGTAAATCCCGGCATGGCGCGGTTGCCTGTAATGTCACCCAGTTCCGGCACATCGCGTTCCAGAGCGGCGCATTCGGCGTGGCTGCGTCCGTCATTCCATAGGATCGCAGGGCGCAGCACGCGGTTTTGCGCGTCCAGTAATACCGCTCCGTGCATCTGCCCGGCCAGCCCGATGGCAACCACGCGGGCGCGCATCTCGGGGGGCAAGGCGGTGACCGCCGCATGAGTCGCGACCAGCCAATCCGATGGATCCTGCTCGCTGTGCAAAGGCGCAGGCCGTTGCACATCCAACGGCGCGCTCGCCTGAGCCACCACCTGGTTATCGGCGCCGATCAGGATCGCCTTGACACCGGATGTGCCCAAGTCGATGCCCAGAAAACAGGTGTTTGTGCTTTCGTTCATGCCGTACCGATATCGCCTTTCGGGCTGCAGGATCACAAGCGGATTGGCCGTCAATCGCGAACCGTCCCGTGCCGAAAGTGATAATCCATGACAGGATAAATGACAACCTTGTCAAAAGAATCTTTATCTGTCATGTTTTGCGCAAGATGGCCGAACAGGATATTGCAGTGAAAGAATTGGTAGCATCCAGGGGCGGTATTTTGAAAAACTCCCACGATAGCGAGCTTTTGGCTAGAGAAATGCGCGGCGATGAAGCGCAGCGGAACGACGGGCGGTCGCGCGCGACCATGATCGATGTGGCCCGCGATGCCGGCGTGTCTTTCAAGACCGTTTCGCGCGTTCTGAACGGCGAAAGCAATGTCCGCGAAAAAACCCGCCAACTCGTGCTCGATGCCGCGGAAAAGCTGAATTATACTGTGAACGGCGCGGCGCGCAGCCTGCGCGTCGGCGGCCCGCAAATCATCGCCATGCTGGTATCCAATCCCAGCCGCAGCTATATCGAAAGCGCGCATCTGGGCGCCCTCCAGCGTTGCCACGAGACGGGCATGCACCTGATCATGGAAGAATATGACGCGGACATTTCCAGCCTCGAAACGATGATCAACAGCACCATGCCGCTGGGCATAGTCGTGACACCGCCCTTGTGCGACGATCCGGAAGTAATCGCGCTGCTGAAGCGGAAGAATATTTCCTATGTCCTGATTGCACCCGACGATCCCGAAACCCACACGTCGATCAATATTGACGACGTATCGGCGGCGCGGGATATGACGCAGCACCTGATCGATCTTGGCCACCGCCGGATCGGATTCATTATCGGCCATGAAGACCATAGCGTGTCGGAAAAACGCTACCGCGGATATGCCCAAGCGATGCAAGCTGCCAAATTGCCCATCGAACCCGACTATGTGCAACAAGGCCGGTTTTCATGGGACTCGGGCCTTAAAGCGGCCGAAAAACTGCTCGACCTGGACGAGCGCCCGACCGCGATTTTTGCAAGCAATGACGACATGGCCGCGGCGGTCATCGCCGCGGCATATCGCCGGCACATACCCATTCCTGAAAGCTTGTCGGTGGCCGGTTTCGACGATACGCAAGTCGCTGCCGTCATCAGCCCGCAACTCACGACGGTCAAGCAACCTATTGCCAGCCTGGTTTCGGCGGCGGTGGGTTTATTGACCAACCAGATGCTGCGATCCGATGAAAAAATAGAGCCCGTGTTTCTGGACTATGATCTGGTCATCAGGGAATCAGCCGGGCCAGCCGAATAGACAGAAGTTTACCGATGCCAACGGGCGCAAAATATAAAATACTCGCCCTCGCATAATTTTAGGAGAGGAAAGATAATGAATATTGCGGGCCTACAGCAAAATAATATGGGATTTATATCCCTGATCGTGGCCATTGCCACGATCGGGGGGTTCCTGTTCGGGTTTGACAGCGGCGTGATCAACGGCACGTATGACGGGCTGCAGGCTGCTTTCGGTACCGAAAGCCTGGGCGGCGGTTTCAATGTCGCCTCGATGCTTTTGGGCTGCGCCATCGGTGCGTTTCTGGCGGGCAAATTGTCCGACACGTTCGGACGGCGCAAAGTGCTGCTCGCTGCCGCGGTTTTCTTTATCATCAGCGCGTTCGGTTCAGGCATTGCCGGTTCGTCGTTCGAATTCATCATATATCGCCTGATCGGCGGTTTTGCCGTGGGCGCGGCCAGCGTCATCGCCCCGGCTTATGTCAGCGAAGTGACACCGGCCGCCATGCGTGGACGGCTGTCCAGCGTGCAGCAGATTATGATCATCATCGGCCTGACTGCTGCTTTCCTGTCCAACTATCTGCTTGCCAACACGGCGGGCGCGTCGACCAATATATTCTGGATGGGCTATGAGGCATGGCGCTGGATGTTCTGGATTGAGCTTATCCCGGCGACGATTTTCCTGCTGGCGCTGCTGATCATTCCTGAAAGCCCCCGGTTTCTGGTGGTCAAGGGCCGCGAAGCCGAAGCGCAGGACGTACTCACCCGCCTATTCGGCAGCGATGCCGCGACGCGCAAAGTCGGGGAAATCCGGGCCTCGCTCGCCAGCGATCACGAACCGCGCTTTTCCGATCTGATAAACAAGCAAACCAACAAAATCCGCACCATCGTATGGGTTGGTATCGGTCTTGCCACGTTCCAGCAACTTGTCGGAATCAACGTCGTATTCTATTATGGCGCAGTGCTCTGGCAGGCGGTGGGCTTTAGCGAGAACGACGCGCTGCTGATCAATATTCTCAGCGGGTCTCTATCCATTCTGGCGTGCGGCCTCGCCATTGCGCTAATTGACAGGATCGGACGCAAACCGCTCTTGCTGATCGGTTCGGTCGGGATGGCGATCACGCTCGGCATCATGGCCATGGCGTTTTCCAGCGGCGCGCTTGTCGACGGCAGTCTGCAACTTTCCGATGGTGCCGGCACGACCGCACTGATCAGCGCCAACGTCTATGTCGCGTTTTTCAATTTCAGTTGGGGCCCGGTCATGTGGGTGATGCTGGGCGAGATGTTTCCAAACCAGATTCGCGGTGCGGGACTTGCCGTCAGCGGGTTTTTCCAGTGGATATCGAACTTCGCCATCACTTTGGCCTTCCCGCTCATGCTGGTGTCGATCGGCCTGGCAGGGTCGTACGGTTTCTACGCCATATGTGCGCTGATCTCGGTGTTCTTCGTGTATAAGATGGTGCATGAAACGCGCGGCAAGGAACTGGAGGAAATGGAAGGGTAACGCTTTCAATTATGTCTTTATGAGAAAAATCCCCGCTTTGTTTCAATGGAGCGGGGATTTTCGCATTACTGTGATGCGCACATTTTTTACCGAACCTACTAGAAATGCAGAGAACCGGTTTGCCAATTCATCAGATTAAAACCGAGCGACTGAGTTCTGGCGAAGAGGTCCGCAGCTGGCATGTCGCCGGTCCGACAGGCAGCGGCTTCACCTGTATGGAATTGGGCGCAACCATCACATCGGTGAATGTTCCCGATAAAAAAGGCGCTATCGGGAATGTCGCACTTTCGCTGGACAGCGCACAGGAATATTTTGACAGCAATGACTTTATTGGAGCTGTTATAGGCCGGTTTGCCAATCGCATCGCCGGGGCCCGGTTTATTCTGGACGGAAAAACTTACGACCTTGAGGCAAATGACGGCAAAAATACGCTGCACGGGGGAACGCATGGATTTCAGCGGCGCATCTGGCACGGATCGCCTTATCGAAATGATGAGGGACAGGGTCTAAGCTTCACCCTTGAAAGCGCCGATGGTGATCAGGGTTTCCCCGGCCGCCTGACCGTCACAGTCACCTATATCTGGACGGATGATAATAATCTGATCGTTGATTTTTCCGCCGAAACCGACAGGCCGACGCCGTTTAATGTCACGCAGCACAGTTACTGGAATCTGCACGATGCCGGAGGAACGGCTCCGATATGCGACCATGTCCTATCGATAATTGCCGATGCGTATCTGCCCATTTCGGACGATATGATCCCGACCGGCGAATATGCCCACGTAGGCGGTACCGAATTCGATTTTCGCGCACCGAGAAAATTGGGAGTCCTGCATGAAAGCAAGGCGGCGCAGATACAATTCGCGCACGGTTTTGATCATTGCTATATCTTGAACAGCCAAGGATTGCGGAAAGTCGCCCGATTGCATGACCCGGTATCGGGCCGATCGCTGACCGTTTTAACCGATCAGCCAGGCATGCACTTTTATTCGGGCAATTTTCTGGGCATGAGCCAAAATGGCTGGCAATCGGGGCCGAACCGGCGCTATTGCGGGCTGGCACTGGAAACCCAGCATTTTCCAAACTCCCCGAATGTGCCAAGTTTTCCCGCTACGATTCTATATCCTGGCCAACCTTTTCATAGCCGTACGGTTTTTGGTTTTGATGCCGGTAATCTGGTTCCAGATACAAGGTCAGGGGCATGACGTGATCATTCAAACCAGTTTGTGCGTTTCTGCTGCACGAAGGATTTGATTGTAAGCCGGTCTATATCGGCTCTCAGCAAATGGACTATCGCACTATTCTACAACGGTTTGAGTACCTCAGCTAAAAGCGCCAGCATTCGCATACGATATCCCCTCCAAACCGAATTTTGCCATGCGTAGTGCCTAACAAAGGTGCGCTTAAATATACCAGATTTTAATGCGCCATTAGGTATAGCCCGAGGATGAACCAAGCACCAAATAGTACCTCGAATTCAGCCATCTCACAGACAAAGTTTTTCAGCTTTGCTATAATGGCGCTTCTCGCAGCATTTTATGGAATTAGCGCGTATCTGAGTGTCAAACTTACAATTGACACAGGACGTGTTGCCGCGTTCTGGCTTGGCAATGCTATTCTGATCGGCGTGTTACTGCATCGCCCGATATACATTAAAATACTTCTCATCTTCTCCTGTATGATCTTGAACGTGTTTGCAAACTTGGCAAACGCAGATGCGTTTCCTCTCGCGCTGGGGCTTTCACTCACCAATATGAGTGAAATTACGATCGCACTGATACTTATCGAGAGATTTTATTCGAGAAAGCAGACGTTTGACAGGCTCGAACAAATTGGCTTGATCAGTTTAATAGGCGTCGGGGTTCCGGCGGCTACGGGTATTATGGCCTCATCTGTCCTTTTGTATACTGACCAAGGCCCATTTTTTGAAAACTGGGGACGCTGGTTTGCCGCCCATGGTATCGCAATCCCTATTTTCACGTCCATGATCCTCATCATGCGCGATTTTTTACGCTCCAATATAAAACTGGATCGGATTGCGTTGTCGAACTGGGGTTCGGTGGGCGTCTCATTCGTTGTGACAGTTATCGCGGTTTTTTTCCAGACGACGTATCCATTCCTGTTTCTGGCATTGCCGATTGTAGTTTATGCCGCTTTCCGAACCGGAATGCTCGGAACAGCCTTGACGGTAGCTGCTTTCGCAATAGCCGCGTCGATTGCGACTTATCTGGGATACGGGCCCATATCCTTAGTCAAGGGCGGCGTTCGCGAAGAAATGATCGCGCTGCAAGTTTTCCTGGCCGCCTGCCTGATGGTGGGCCTGCCCGTGGCGGCACTGTTGGACAATCGTGAGACGGTGCGCAGAGAACTGCGCGAGAACCGCGATTTCATTGCATCGATTGTCGATGGTGTTGGCGAAGTCGTTTTCAAAGTCGATCGCAACTGGCGCTGGACGTATCTCAATCGTCAATGGTCGGTTCTAACCGGTGAGGCTAGCGATCAAATGATTGGCCAGGCCGCTTTCGCGAGCATACACCGCGACGATCGATCGGAACTGGCTTCGCTTGTCGATGCCATCGAAGCAGGCCGGAAGCCCAATGAGAAAATCCTTCTTCGACTGGATATTGCCAATAAGCCTTTGATTCATATTGCCATCGGGATAGAACCGCTGTTCGATTATAACGGTCAATTTTGCGGTGCCATCGGTAATTTCAGCGATGTCAGCGAACGAATTGGACGTGAGCGGGTACTCGCTGAAAGCGAGGCGCGTTTTCGGCGCCTTGCCGAAGCGTCCCCTGTGGGTATTTTCCAGGCTGATGCAAAGGGCGATTTGACCTACGTCAATTCGGCATGGCTCAAACGCTTTGATCTCAGCGCCGATCAGATGCTTGGCGAGGGTTGGAAAACCGCACTTGCGACCGGCGAAGAATATGAAAGCGATCCGGCCTTCAGCGGATTCAAGAAACCTGGCGATGTGAGGCGGCGCATCATTAAATTCCTGGATGGAGAAGGTAACGATTTATGGTGCGAAACCGTGAATGCAGCCGAGTTCGATGAAGGTGGAAACATCGTTGGCTTTGTGGGTGTGCTCAACGACATTACCGAACAACGCAAGGCTACCGAGCGTTTGATCGAAAGCGAACGGCGCTTTCAGGTTCTGGCCGACATGGCCCCCGCCGGTATATTCCGGACCGATCCGCAAGGAAACTGCACATATGTCAATGAAGCGTGGAAAAACCAGGCCGGCCTGACTGACGGTGAATGGGAAGGCTTGGGCTGGTCAAAAGCTCTGCATTCCTATGACGCCGAGCGCATTCAATCGTTATGGAGCGCGGCGGTTGAAAGCGGTCAGCCCTTCGATGACGAGTTCCGCTGGTTGAGGCCAGATGGATCAACGGTTTGCATACATGTAGTTTCGGGTCCGGAGATCGATCAGAACGGCGATGTAGCCGGATATATCGGTGTCACCGCAGACATTTCGGAGCGCAAACGTACGCATGGCAAACTTATCGAGCGTGAAGCCCAATTGTCCTTGCTCGCCGATAACGCCACCGATGCTGTATTGAGACTTGGCTTGGATGGTGTCTGTAAATACGCATCCCCTTCTGCAAAGCGTGTATTTGGAGTCGAACATTCGGTCCTTGTGGGACAGCAGTTCATCACCGGCTTCCATAAAGACGATCAAGAGACTGTAGAAGCTGAATTTGCCAGTCTGGCGCAAGGCGACAAGGATCAGGTTCGCCTTGCCTTCCGTTCCGAAAGTCTGGTCTATCCGGGCACTTTTAATTGGCTGGAAGCGAGTTGCGGCCTCGTTCGTGATGGTTCGACTGGACAACCCAGCGAGGTTATCGCGTCGTTGCGCAATGTAAACCAGACCAAGCTGCTGGAAGCAGATCTAATATTGGCGAGGATCGCGGCCGAGGCCGCCGTGGAGTCGAAATCTGCCTTCTTGGCCAATATGAGCCACGAAATCCGCACGCCGATGAACGGCGTAATCGGATTTACCGAACTCGCATTGATGGGGGATGTTAGTGCAGAGCAGAGGGCACAGCTGGAAATGATTGCGGATTCGGGCCGCGCTATGCTGCGGTTGCTCAATGACGTGCTTGATCTTGCAAAAATCGAGGCCGGCCAAATGACGGTGGCCAACGAACCGACCGATCTGGGTCACAAAATGCTAGGCTGCCTGCGATTGATGGAGCCGGTAGCAAAAAAGAACGGCTTGTCGTTAACGATGAAGGTCGCCAATGACGTTCCGCATTGGATCAACACCGATCCGATGCGCATTCGGCAAATCATCCTCAATCTGCTCGGTAACGCGCTCAAATTCACCAAGCAAGGCAGGGTGATCTTTGAAGCGGCGGTTGATCGTTCCGGGAGTGAACCAGTCATTCGCATTGATGTTCGGGATACCGGCATCGGTATACCCGCAGACCGGATCGCTTCGGTATTCGATAAGTTTACGCAAGCGGATGAATCCACCGCTCGGCAATTTGGCGGAACCGGCCTGGGTCTGCCGATCAGCGCGCAATTGGCTCAAATGCTTGGCGGCGAACTGTCGGCCACTAGCAGACCAGGCATTGGGTCGACGTTCACGCTTATTCTACCGCTAAACGAATGCGAACCGCCGGAGGCGGCACAAGCAACAGACGACGGCGCTATCCTGCAATCCTGTGCCTCCGGTCTGCGCGTCTTGGTGGCAGAAGACAATGTGATCAACCAGCGGCTTACCTTGTCCATGCTCGATAAGGTCGGACTTACCGCTGATCTTGCCCAAAATGGTGCGCAGGCCATCGCCATGGTCGAGGAACAAAGCAAAAGGGGCAAGCCATATGGGATCGTCCTCATGGATATCCAGATGCCCGAATTGGACGGTCTGCAAGCGACCAGAAAGTTGCGCGCCAGCGGCTATGATGCGGTATTGCTGCCGATTGTCGCTCTCACGGCCAATGCTTATCCTGAGGATATTGCAGAGTGCCGTGCCGCCGGAATGCAGGCGCATTTGGCGAAGCCACTGCGTCTGCGCGAACTTGAAGCAGCGCTCGTAACCTGGGGCAATACAGAACCAACCGTAGTAAATTCGCAGATAGAGGAAGAAACCGACCCGCAACTTGTCCAGATGTATCGCGAGCGCAAACAGGGCGCGATAATTACGATTGACGAAGCGCTACGCGAAGGGAAATTTGAGGGAAAGACACTTGATGCGCTCGCAGCGCAGTTTCACCAGATCGCCGGTGTTGCCGCCTTTTTTGGCGAGGCACAGCTTGGCAAAGACAGCAGCGAGATCGAGAATGGTTTGCCCTTGTGCAAACTCGCTGAGGTTCCGGCAATGCTGCAAGATATTCGGAAAAAGCTGGTTGCATGACATTGCGTGGAAAGGTGCAGCGGAAGCCATGCACGGTATGAACTTTTAGTTACAATAGCTGAAGAAAATTGCAGGCATCTGCCTTTTACATTGCGCTTTGCAAATGATAGCGAGCGCTTATCGCATCCCCATAAGCTGGGATGCTGAACAGTCATATCGGTTACAGACAGGCGATATCCACTAGCTGTCCTAATCACTATTATGACTATTGATACAAACGGAGCCGTTAGAGTTTGGACGCGCGTGAGTCCGGTTGCATACTATTTAACTTTGCCGAACCCTACGCGCGGCACCGCCTCCCAGGTCGTGTCGCTGCGGTAAAAGCTTCCGATGCCGCGCAAACGATAAAGAAGGTTCATCTGACGAAACCCGAAATTCTCGATCAGAGCGGCCTCACCGATCCGGTACAGATCATGGGCACTGGATGTCCGCCTAAGCTGGACTTCTTCCAGAACCAGGCTGCCAAGGCTCAGCCCTGTTCCAAACAGCACGGTCAACGCTAAAAACGCGAGCGCCATGATAGGATCGAGAACGCCAAGCAATATGGCAGCAGGCACAACCAGATAGCCGATAACTTCGGCAGGCGGACCGATAATGTCCTCAAGTATCATTTGCGGTAGGGCAATCATGCCGATCCGGCCATAACGCGGATTGAAAACCATTTTGCGATGGCGCTGAAGCGTCTCGAGCGCGCCTTGCTGCCACCGCGAGCGTTGCCCTTTAATCCCGGCCAGATTGGCTGGTGCCTCGGTCCAGCAGACAATGTCTGGCACGAATTTGATTGCATAATCGCGGTTTTGCTCTCGCATATGCCGGTGTATTCGCACGACCAGCTCTAAATCCTCCCCCACTGTATCGTGCCGATATCCGCCAATCTCAATCAGGACATCGCGGCGGAACATCCCGAATGCACCCGAAATAAGCAACAATGTATTGGTATGCGCGTTCGCCACCCGGCAAGAGAGAAATGCGCGCAGATATTCGACGACCTGGAAGCGCGGTACAAGCGCCTTGGTTACACCGATTTTGCGCAAGGAACCGCCTTTAACCTCGCAACCGTTGACGATCCGGATAGTCCCGCCGACGGCGACCAACCGGCCATCATCGTGCATAAAAGGTTCGGCAGCACGCAACAGTCCGTCTGGTTCGATAATCGAATCGGCGTCGATAATGCAGATAAGCGGCGTCCGGGCAAAGCCGATGCCGGCATTGGCGGCATCGGCCTTTCGCCCATTCTCCTTGTCGATCACGAAAAGATTGGGATGACGCCGCGAGCGCCACGTACTCAGAATTTTGGTTTTCTGCAGCACGGCAATCTGCGTCCGTTCACATTTTTCCATGTCAAATCCGTCGATGAGCGCACCCAGCGTGTTATCTTTCGATCCATCATTCACGACGATAATTTCATGTTGCGGGTATTCGAGCGCCAGCAGCGCACTGACAGCTTCGACGATCGACAACTCCTCGTTGAAAGCGGGCGCAATAACCGACACCGGCAATGCCAGGTCTCCGTAACGTTGCCACAATTCGGATGAACTTTTGCTTGGCCGCGTTCGCGTTGCAAATACCCATGCCGCAATGATCAGCTGAAAAGCGCTCACAGCGTTGCGGGCGGCGACCACCATAAAGCAGCCGAACGCGAGATAGAGGACTGCATTCGCTGCGACCAGCTGAATTTCAGTTCCGCTCATGCCACAGCTCCTGTCATCGCATCATTTGGCCACGCACATTCGAGCGCATCGAGGGCATATTGCGCACGCAGTCGTACCCACAAATCGTCATCGTCCTTCAACCGCAGAAGTTGCGGAATAGCATCACGCAGTCCGAGCGAAGCGCAGCTATTCGCCGCCTGAACGCGGACAAACGAAACCGGATCGTCAAGCGACTGCATCACCCACTGCGCCGCGCCGGGATGGCCGATCTTGGCTGCCGCTCGCAGCGCGGCGCTGCGCATTTCGGAATTGTTGAAAGAATTGGCGCGTTCGAGCGTTGGCAGGACGGCGGCATCTTCTGACCATCCAAGCGCATCTATAATCAGCGCCAGCTTTGAGTTCGGCAATGGGTCGTCAAGCAACATGATCATCTGATCCTTATACTGCGGCGCCGATGCTCGCAGCAGGGCGCTGTCGAGCCGGTTTGATTTGCGTTCGAACATTCCCAAGATCCTTATCGTTTCTCGCGGAGGGGGAAGCGCATGGATAGAGGCAAGCGCAAAAGCTGCCTCGAGCCGTGCGGCCTGGTTGCGATCGCGTGTGAAAATTTCTCGAAGTCTGCCGATGCAAACTTCACTACCGAATTGCTGGAGCAAACGTATGGCGTCGATCCTGCGGGCAGAACGCAGGCTGCGCGAACGCCGCAATGTGGCCCGTAACAACCCGTCGAGTTCGGCCAATTCCATCAATCGGTTCCGTTCGCCACCTCGAAGCAAGAGATGAATATGACTTACAGCGGCAAGCTTGTCATCATTGCTCCAAGGAGTTGCGGGTCCTTGGTCCAGCTTTCCCGCGACGCGATGCAAATAACTGCGCGTAATTGCCGCGAAAATATCGCGCTTTTTCTCGGCTGTCGCTTCTTGGTTCCAGCGGCGATACAGCAGCACTACGAAAAATGCTGTCATGCCACCCGCCAGCGCCGCAGAAATATTTATGACGTGCAATGCCGTCATCGCGTCTGACCAAACCGCCAGCCGATGCCAATTGTCACGGCTTTGCGGGAATAGCTCGCGCGGCGATTTTCATATTCGGCGGTTGCCCGGAAAGTGACACCATCGCCCAAAGGAACGATTGCCCCCACCGCCGCCCCGCGTAATTGGCGGGTGCCGTCCAGTTCAACATCGGGATAGCTGGCAGCGCTGGCAAAATAGCCGGGCTTTTGTTCGGGGGCATAATCGATCCGCACCGCGCCGCCGATCCGATAGGTCTCTCCGCCGCCGAACAAGTTGATCGCGCGTGCCGTGAGAAGGAAATCGTTTCCAAGTGAGTGGCGCACCCCGGTCTGTAAAACGCTCACATCGCTGTTCCGGTAAGAGGCATAGCGGCTGTCGATAAGCAAAACCGTGCCGCTAAAAATTTGCCGTTCGGCTCCTACCGAAACACTCCAGCTTTCGCGGAAATCGGAATTGGGGGTAATACTGCCCGCTAAATAGACGATGCCGCCTTTGATACGATGGTCCAAACGTCCGGACAACCGCGTATCAGCCGCAAGCCGTTCCTCGCGATCTGCCAGAAAGGTCACACCCGTGGCCCGACCGGTCGAAAAACCGACAGCAGCTTGCCATCCCGACCAGGTCTGCGACGTTCCTTGTTTGAAAGTGGCGCGCGAAAGCAAATGCGAGATGCTGACGCCAGTGAGGCTTATTTTGTTCTCCGCCCTGCGATTTACAAGCGCTGTGCGCAAAGTGGCCAGCCCGGGATAATCGGGAACCACCATGGCCACAATCTCGATTTGTGCCTCGGCGGCGGCGACGTTGTCTTGCCATAACAGGATGTTGGCGCGGGCCAGTTGAATATCGTGATCATTCGGTGCGAGCGCCAACGCCCGGTCGATCACACGCTGCGCCTCCTGAAGATCGTCCTTGGCGGCGTAGGCAGTAGCCAATCGCCGAAGAAGATCGGCATCTTGCGAAGACTGCGACGAAAGTTGCTTCAAAATCGATAAGGCGTCGTCAATCTCGCCTGCGCGCAATGCTTCTTGCGCTGCTGTCTTTTGCTCATCTGTGGTTTGTGCATGTCCTGGCGCCGGGACTGCGGCAAAGGCGATCAGCAACGGGCACAAATTGAACCGGTTAATCATGAACCCCGCGCGAGTAAATTATCGATCCGCACCAGCAATTCCTGCGGAATGAAGGGCTTTGTCAGATATTCATCGACGCCCGATTTCAAGGCGGCAACGACATCGCTTTCGCCCTTGCGGGCCGTGAGCATCACTACCGGAATGTCTTTAAGTCTGTCATCTGCCTTAAACCGCACCACCACTTCTGGTCCCGAAACCACCGGCATCATGGAATCGAGCACGATCAGATCCGGACAGCGCGCGACCGCAGCATCCCATGCCGCCAACCCGTCCGTGGCCGATATCACCTCGTGCCCGGCTGCTTCAAGCCGGAAACGAAGCATCTCTATAAGAATGACGTCATCGTCCGCGATTAAAATTCTAGCCATTGCGCACCCCAAAAGTCCTTTGGACCCCTGTTAGGCTGCTATGGTTAAATAAATCTTATTACATTCAGACGCCGGCTTGATACAATCAAGCAAACATGCAGATCGTAGTCTAGCCGCGAAAAATGTTGCGGTCAGTTCATACTGTGGATTTGCAACCAGTTTGGGCTTGGCCAAGCGACAGCTTCCAAAGATTCTTGAGAGGTTCTCTTGTATCTGGAAATCCGCATACCGCTCGTGCTTATAGCTCTTTTTGGCGCAAGTTTATCATCGGTGCGGCATACGCTGCCTTGTCGATCCAGGTATGCACATTATCTAATGGCATTCAGATACCGACGCGGCAGTTGCAGATGGCGGCTACGGGTATGCGGACATCAACGAAAGCCTTGTGAATATGCAACTGTCCAAGATTGTTAACGGTGCCAGCTTGAAGCCCCGCTCCGGGGCGGCGGCCAAGAAAATTGTGTTGCTGCTCCACGGTTTCGGCTCGAGCGGCAGCGACATGATCGCGCTGGCGCCGCATTGGCAGGATGTGCTGCCCGATACGCTTTTCCTCGCGCCGCACGCGCCGCAGCGTTGCGGCATGATGAGTGCAGGCTATCAGTGGTGGGGGTTGACGGGCTTTGCTCCATCAGCGCTGGCGGCGGGGGCGGCATCCGCAGCGACTGCGATCGACGCGTTTATCGACCGAAAGCTGAACCAATACGGCTTGACCGAGGCCGATCTGGCGCTGGTCGGTTTCAGCCAGGGCACAATGATGGCGCTTCATGTCGGGCTGCGCCGGCGCCAAGCGGTGGCGGCCATAGTCGGCTACTCGGGAATGCTGACGGGCATGCTGGAGCTTTCGCATCTGGACTTGCCCAAGCCTCCGGTAATGCTAGTGCACGGCAGCGCCGATCCGGTCGTCCCGATTGCGGCGATGCATCAGGCTGAGAGTGAGTTGAAGCGCCTTGATATACAGGTCACCGCCCATGTATCCTATGACGTGGCCCATAGTGTCGATCCTGTTGGTCTGCGCCTGGGCCGGGATTTTGTCGCCAAAGCATTCGGTGATATGTCCGCGTAGGGAGTAACCATAACAATAGCTTTTCCAGCCCACATAACCGCACGAATATCGCTCCGGTGCGTGAACACGGGGCAGGCTGTTATGTAGTTATCCGCTTATGACCGGGCGATATTTGCAGATGCGGTACTGGTGCAATAACCAAATACCGTAGCGTCGTGACTCGCCTTACTTTACACATCCGCCAAATGCGTAATTACGCGTTTCAACCATCCCATATCATTCCAGTCTTTGCCGGATTATCCCGCAGGATTGTGGCTATGAATGCTGAATACCACAACATCATGTTCGAAGGTGGAAACGGGCAAATTTTTCATAGCGCGCAGTACATATTGCGCGCCCTGCGAAGACACGCCACTTTGGCAGTTCATCATCGGCTCGGTAGGTTCGGAAATATATGATTATATTGCCAGAATGCGTTGCTGCAAATTGACGCAAATCTTGCCAATTTTCTTTCTGAACGCAACCCGAAAGGCTTTATGGCGTTACACTTTCATAACTTTCGAAAGGTAGATTTTATGCGTCACGTAACCCTTGCCTCCCTGCTTGTGCTTTCACTTACCGCCTGCAGCTTCAGCGGCCCCGATGCCGACGACACAGTGGAAAATACATCTGCTGGCAGTTCCGATATGGGTGCCGAAGATAATAGCATGATGCTCAATGACAGTATGTCCTTCGTCGATGCTTCGTCGGATCAGATGGCTTCGGGAAGCGCGTCCATGCAGCCGGACGATGGTTTTGAGGCGCCCGAATATATGCAGCTGCAGGTCGTGCTCGATGCGATGGGTTTCTCGCCCGGCATTATCGACGGCAAAATGGGATTATCGACCCGCAATGCAATTTCCGGTTTCCAGCAACAGGCTGGACTGGATGTAACCGGCAAACTGGATGAGGCAACCCAAGCAAAGCTGCAAACCGCCATGCGCACAAATGCGACGCGTATCGTCACTATTCCGCCCGAATATGGCCAGCTGACCTTTACGGAAATTCCGGAAGACAGCAAGGCACAGGCGAAGATGGAAAAACTGGGTTATGAAAGCATGTGGGAAAAGCTTGCCGAACGCTTCCACACCACAAAGGAAGTGTTGCAATCTCTCAACCCTCAAATCGAAATGGCAGATACGGCATCGGCGGATAAAGCCAAGCCCATGAAGGATAAAGCACCGGCCGAGGCGAAAACGAAGACGGCCAACGCAGTCAACAGCGGAACTTCTGAAACTATGACGGGTAAGCGGAAACTGGCGGTCGGCACGCAATTACGCGTACCCAATATTGGTGCGGACAAAATAGCCAAAGGCAGCGTCGATGACGAGAAATGGGCATCAACGCTCGTGTCGCTGGGCGTCGGCTCCGAACAGCCGCAAGCTGCCAAAGTGGTCGTCGACAAATCGGACGGTACCCTCAAGGCATTTGATGGTGCAGGCAAATTGATTGCGGCGTTTACTGCCACCATGGGTTCGTCGCACGATCCGCTTCCGCTGGGCAACTGGGACATTCTGGGCAAGGCGTACAATCCGCCTTTCTCGCTCGATCCGACATTGATGTGGGATATGCCCGATGACGGCGAAAAGCTCAGCCTGCCGCCCGGACCCAATGGACCGGTGGGTGTGGTGTGGATTGATCTCTCCAAGGAACATTACGGCATTCACGGTACGCCCGATCCCGAGACGATCGGTCGCGCGGAAAGCCATGGCTGCGTGCGTCTGACCAACTGGGATGCCGCCCGGCTCGCGCAAATGGTCAGCACAAAAACCAAAGTCATATTCCAAGCCTGATGAGAATTCAGACAACGGCCAGTCTGATGCTGCTGTCCGCCGCCATCGGTGCGGCAGCAGCATCGGCCTATTGGATCCATGCATATGATATGGCCCCACACGAGCCATTCATAGCGGTTACGCCGCGAAGTGCGGGGGATGCTAAGCCAGCGCAACCGGTCATCGAAGACAATCGCAGCGATACCGGCATGTTGCGCTCGGGTGCCGCACCACCTTTTTCTCGCAGTTCGAACAGACTGGTTATTCCCGTCGCAGGTGTTTCGGCCGCCGCTTTGTCGGACACCTATCTCGACAGCCGCAACGATGGCGAACGGCAGCATCAGGGGATAGATATCGCCGCCCCCCGCGGTACAGCTGTCCTTGCCGCCGCATCGGGCCGTATTGCAAAATTGTTTCGCAGCGATCAGGGCGGGCTGACGGTCTATGTGCGCAACCGCGACAAACGCAATATCTATTACTACGCCCATCTGGCGGGATATGCGCGGGGCCTAGCAGAGGGGCAGAACGTCGAGACAGGCGATGTCATCGGCTATGTCGGTACTACCGGAAATGCCGACCCCGCCGCCCCGCACCTGCACTTCGAAATACTCGAAACCGCGCCCGCCATGCGCTGGCACGAAGGACAATCGATCAATCCCTATCCAATCCTGCGCGGCACTCGGCCAGCGCCTTAGACCATGCGGCGCTGTTATCGGGTCGCAAGCGCCGATGCCGCTTGAGCACTGCGCGTAATAGCCGCGCTATCTGGCGCCCCTTTGCCCACGACCCAGCTGCCGCCGACACATAATATTTGTTCGTGCGCCAGCCAGTCTTTGGCAGTTGCTTCGGTAATGCCGCCAGTCGGGCAGAACTTGCACTGGCTAAAGGGCGCTGCCAGCGCTTTGAGCGCAGCTAAGCCACCCGATGCCTCGGCGGGAAAGAATTTGAAATGGGTGAGGCCCAGATCGAGTCCGCGCATGATGTCGCCCGCGCTTGCGATGCCGGGCAGAAACGGAATGCCGCGATCGACCGCCGCCCTGCCCAGAGTGTCAGTCAGGCCGGGCGCGACGATAAATTCGCTGCCCGCCGCGATGGCCGCGTCCAGTTCATCGGGATTGGTGACAGTTCCGGCCCCGACAATCGCGCCATCAACGCTTTTCATTGCACGGATCACGTCCAGAGCCGCATCGGTACGCAATGTCACCTCCAGCACGGTAAGGCCTCCGGCAACCAGCGCCTGTGCGATCGGAACCGCATGCGCGATGTCATGGACGACCAGCACGGGTATGACGGGCGCGGTGCGCATCAGTGTCTCTATCGGTTTCATATCGCGTGCTCCTTTAAAAATGCTGCTGCCGCGCCATACAGGCCGGGCTCTTCGTGCAGCAACTGTTTAACCGGTATAGCTTCCATGAGCGACTGGAAACGCCCTTTGGCAACGAAACGCTGACGAAATCCGGAAGAAGGCAAGCGCTGCCGGATGCGGTTGCCCAGTCCTCCCGCCATTACAACTTTACTGGCACCCTGCGCCAGCGCGATATCGCCGGTCACCGCGCCCAGACACATGCAGAACCGGTCGAACGCCGCGGCGGCCAGACTATCGTTGCCGGAAAGCGCGAGCGTCCATAATTGCTTGTCATCCAAATCCCTGGGAATTTCGGCTTCGCGCTTTGCCAAAAGCCGGTAGATGATCGCCAAACCGGGGCCAGCGACGATCCTTTCCGCCGATACGCGACGATGCGATTCGCGGAGTGTGGCCAGAAGCTGGTCCTCGATACGGTCGAGCGGGGCAAAATCAATGTGGCCGCCCTCGGTTTCGATGACATGGTAGCTGCCGCGGACATCCACCACAAGGGCGACACCCAACCCCGTTCCGGGTCCAACTATCGTAGTGACGCCATAGCGACTGGCGGGCTCATCGGGTCCGCAGATGGGACTGAACATATCGTCGCCCAGAGTCGCCACCGCATGGCCGACCGCGCCGAAATCGTTGACGAGCGTATAGCGTTTCAGTTCCAGTTTTTCGCAGATCAGCTCAGGGCGGATCAGCCAGCTGCTGTTCGTAAAATGAATGACGTCTCCGCCGGTTCTTCCGGCCACCGCAATCGCGCCATCATGCGGCAATTCGCGCCCGATTTCACGGCTATAGGCCTGCCATGCGATCTGCATGCTGCTATGGTCGGCGGCCTTCATCTTGACGATATTGTCAATCCCGATAATCCGCCCTTTGTCGATTGATGCAATCGCGAAACGCGCATGGGTGCCGCCAATATCGGCAACCACAAGCTCTTTGATATCTGCGTTGGCGATGTTCACAGGCCCGCTTCTCTCAGCATCGCGCTGCCGCCCTTCTCGGCCGGATCGCTGTGATGGCGCATCATCGCAAACAGCTCGCGGCCGGTGCCCATCGGGGCAGGCGGCGCTTCGGCCTGCGGGCGCGCCTCCCATATAGCGGGATCGACGAGCGCACTCAGCTCTCCGTTTTCGGCGCACACCCGCACAATATCGCCATCGCGCAATTTGCCCAGCCCGCCGCCATGATAGGCTTCGGGGCTGCAGTGAATGGCAGACGGTATCTTTCCGCTCGCCCCCGACATGCGGCCGTCGGTGAGCAGCGCAATCCGAAAGCCCCTGTCCTGCAATACGCCGAGCGGCGATGTCAGCTTGTGCAATTCGGGCATGCCGTTGGCGGCAGGTCCCTGAAAGCGCACCACGACCACGACATCGCGGTCGAGCTCACCGCGCTTGAAAGCGGCCATCACTTCGTTCTGGTCGGTAAAGACCGCCGCCGGCGCCTCGATCGTCCATCGGCTTTTGTCCACCGCGCTCGTTTTCATGGTGCAACGGCCAAGATTGCCTTGCAAAAGGCGCATGCCGCCATCGGGCTGGAACGGGCTAGCGGCGGGACGCAATATGGTTTCATCCAGGCTGTTGGCGGGCGTCAGCCGGAACGCGAGCGCGTCATTCTCGATCACAGCTTGCTGTGCGCCTTCGGCCAGCGATTGGCCGTAAACCGTAAGGATATCCCCGTGCGCCAGACCCGCACCGAGCAGCTCGCGGATCACGAACGGCATGCCGCCCGCCGCGGCGAAATAATTCACGTCCCCCGCTCCGTTTGGATAAATGGCGGCGATCAAGGGCACGGCGCGCGACAATTCGTCCATATCGTCCCAGTTGAGAATGATACCGGCCGCACGCGCGATGGCGGGCAGGTGCAACACATGATTGGTCGATCCGCCGGTGGCCAGCAGGCCCACGATCGCGTTGACGATCGCTTTCTCGTCGATACAATGGCCCAGCGGACGGTAATCCTCGCCTTCCACGCCACCAGTGGCCCAGCCAATTTCAGTGACCCGGTGCACGGCGGCGCGGGTCAGTTCCTGCCGCAGCTTGTTGCCAGGGTTGACGAAACTGCTGCCCGGGATATGCAGCCCCATCATTTCCATCATCATCTGGTTGGAATTAGCGGTGCCAAAAAATGTGCAGGTGCCCGCACTATGATAGGAAGCGGATTCGGCGTCGAGCAATTCCTCTTCGCCGATTTTGCCCTCCGCATAAAGCTGACGCACACGGATTTTTTCCTTGTTGGCCAAGCCCGACGGCATCGGACCCGCGGGAATGAGAATGGTCGGCAAATGCCCGAAACGCAGCGCCCCGATCAGCAGACCCGGTACGATCTTGTCGCAAATGCCGAGAAGCAACGCGCTTTCGAACATGCCGTGGCTCAGCGCGATGGCGGTGCTCATCGCGATCACGTCGCGGCTGAACAGCGACAGCTCCATGCTGTCCTGCCCCTGTGTCACCCCGTCGCACATCGCCGGAACCCCGCCCGCAACTTGCGCTGTCGCGCCCTTTTCGCGCGCGAAAATCTTGATCTGTTCGGGGTAGCGGCCATAGGGCTGGTGCGCCGACAGCATGTCGTTATAGGCGGTGACAATGCCGATATTCATTGCCTTGCCGCTTCGTATCGCGGGCTTGTCCTCGCCCGAGGCGGCAAAGCCGTGCGCCAGATTGCCGCACGATAAAGTGGGCCGATGCACGCCCGCCTCGCGCTGCCGGTCAATCAGGTCGAGATAGGCCGAACGGGTCGGTTTCGAACGTGCGATGATGCGCTGCGTAACTTTTTCAAGGACCGGATTGAGAGTCATGAGGGGCTCCAGAAGATCGTGATCGGGCAGGTTGCGGATGCGATCAACCGTGCCACCGGCAGGTCATTTTCCCGCGCGATGGCGGCATCCAGAACCGCCTTTTTCTCGTCTCCGCCGATGACCAGCATGATCGCATCGGTGTTGGTCAGCGCCGCGAGGTTGAGGCTCAGGCGGTCGAAGGGCGCTTCGGGTGGCAATGGATCGGGGGTGTTACGCACGACCATGGGATCGCCGCCGGGCTGCGGATCCATATTGGGAAATAGCGAAGCCACATGCCCGTCGGAGCCCATGCCCAGCCAGACCAGATCGAAATGCGGCGGCGGCGCGCCTTGCGACAGCGGCACTATTGCGGCACCGGTGTCGCCCAGATGCCGGGTCAGCAAACCCAGATTGCTGGCTTTATGGTCCGCAGGTACGCAGCGATCGTCGGTCAGCCATATCTGCGCGGCGCTCCAGTCAATATCGCGCTGCGCCAGTTCAGCAAATACCGGTCCCGGCGTGCGTCCGCCCGGCACCGCAGTGCAGACCTCGCCCATACGCGCCAGGCACGCGCCGACATGGTCGGCCACCGCCTCGATGCTGGTGTCCTTGGCAAAAGTCACGCTATTCATTCCAACTTACCCCGTCGCGTTCGGTCAGTGCGATGCTGGCGGACGGTCCCCAGCTTCCCGACCCGTATGGCTTGACGTCCATGTGCGCCTTGGCCCAGGTCGCGCGGATGGCGTCGACCCAGCGCCACTGCGCCTCGACCTCGTCGCGCCTCACGAACAAGGTCGGGTCGCCGTCGATCAAGTCGAGTAGCAAGCGCTCATAGGCAATGCGCCGTTGCGCTTTCGAAAACGCCTGTGTCAGCGAGAGGTCGAGCGGCACTTCGCGCAATACCACACCCTCGCGGTCCATGCCGGGTTCTTTTGCCATTACCTGTAGCCGGACATATTCTTCCGGCTGCAGACGGATCACCAGCCGGTTGGCCGCAAGCTTGCCGCCGCGCTCGGCAAATATGTTGTGCGGCACGCATTTGAACTGGATCACGATTTCGCTGCGCCGCTGGGTCAGGCGTTTGCCGGTGCGCAGATAGAAAGGCACGCCGCTCCACCGCCAGTTATCGACATGCGCCTTGATCGCGACAAACGTTTCCGTATCCGATGCGGAACCCAGATCCTGTTCATACCCGCCGACCGATTCGCCCTTGATCGCGCCTTCGCCATATTGGCCGCGCACCATTTCATCCGCGCTGATGGCTTGCAAGCTGCGCAGAACCTTCACTTTTTCGTCGCGCACCGATGTGGAATCCAGATTGGCCGGCGGTTCCATCGCGATCAGCGCCAGCAATTGCAGCATGTGGTTCTGCACCATATCGCGCAGCGCACCGGTATCGTCATAAAATCCGTGACGCCCCTCCAGACCGACCGTCTCGGAGATGGTAATCTGCACATGGTCGATCCCTTGCGAATTCCACAAGGGTTCGAACATCATATTGGCGAAACGCAGCGCCATCAGGTTCTGCACTGTTTCCTTGCCGAGATAATGATCGATCCGGTAAATACGCTGCTCTGGAAACACGCTGGCGACGGCATCGTTAATCGTTCCCGATGATGCCAGATCGTGACCGAGCGGCTTTTCAAGGCCAATACGCACGTTCTCGCCAGTAAGCCCGGCAGATTTCAGGCCCTGAATCGTCGGTTCGAACAGGAAGGGCGCGGTGGAAAGGAAGATCGACATGCCCCCCGCAAGATCGCCCAGTTTTTCGGCCAGCACATCGAACCCTTCGATTGTCGAGGCGTCGAGCGGTTGATAGGCAAGCCGGTCGAGAAAACTTTGCAGCTTGCTTTCGTCCTTGCGATCGTCGGGCAGATATTGCAGTAGCGCCTCGCGTGCCATCTCCTGATAGTCCTTATCGGACATTTCTGTCCGCGCCGTTCCAAAGATGCGCAGCTTTTCCGCGACCAGCCCGTCTTCGTGCAGCGCATAGAGCGAGGGCAGCAGCATCCGTTTGGCAAGATCGCCCGTCGCCCCGAACAGCAACAGGGTTTCATAACTTTGCGCTGGCTTTTCTGCGTTCATGATTTTCTTTCCTGCCACATTCGCCGTCGGCGTATCATGACACATATAGCATTGTTTGCCAGATATGTTTCATTCTGCGGGCTATCTGACAGCGTTGTCAGAAAATGGCAAGCGCATGTGTTGACATGCACCCATATTCCGCAACCTCAAGAAATTTTTCTGCGCCTATGGTGGCGGCCCGGCGGAGTCGCGCAGAACAACGCGGTGGGCGAGATAGAGGGGTTCGCCTTCCGCGCTGCGCCGCGACATGTTCTGCGAGAGCAATGTCACGGCTTGCGATGCCAGCTGCCCGATCGGCTGACGTACGGTGGTAAGGTGCGGGCTGATGATCGCGGCAATCGGCGTATCGTCGAAACCGACGATCGAAAGCTGCTGCGGCACCCGGATGTTGCGGCCATAAGCGGCCGAGATCGCCGCGGCGGCCATGTCGTCATTGCTCGCGAAAATCGCGGTCGGCGGCGCAGCCATATCGAGCAGCGATTCCGCACATTCCAAACCGCTGGCGTAATCGAAATACCCCTGGCGCATCAGCGTTTCATCGACAGGCAACCCCGCCCCCGTCAGGGCGTTCACGAACCCTTCGTAGCGTTTGTGCGATGCGCCATGATCGGGATGGCCGCGAATAAAGCCGATCCGTTTATGCCCTATATCGATCAGATACTGGGTAATTTCCTGCGCTGCATCGCTATCGTTCATATTGACCGATGGCTGTCGGGGAACAGGCTCATCCGGACAAACCATGATGTAATTTACGCCGCGTTCCTCCAGCAGCGCGGTAACGGCTGCGTCGTCGCACAGCGGCGGCGTGACGATCACTCCGCTGGGCGACAGCGTATCCAGCACGCGGCGAACGCCATCCAGCCCTTCCGGACAGCTGTCCATGACCAGTTGCATTGACAGTTCGTGACAGCGTTCCAGCGCCCCCAGATGCATGTTTTCCAGATAGGCGCGGCTGGGATTGTTGACAAGCAGGGCCACGATCTGCGCGGCGCCGCTGCGCAACGTGCGCGCGGCCTGATTTAGCGTATAATCCAGCCGCGCGGCGGCATCCAGTACGGCGGAGCGCGTTTCGGTGCGCACATAATTTTCCTCGTTGAGCACGCGCGATACGGTTTTGAGCGAAACCCCCGCCTCCCGGGCCACATCAACCATGGTCGAGCGCCGTATATTTTGCGTCATATTTATCTCCGGCGCCCATGCGCATTCAACGATATTCCTGCTGCCCTAGTCGCGACACTTGTTCAAGAGCTAGCTTGCCAATGCAAATGTCCTATCCTAGCATCCGGCCATGACTGCTGCGATCCGATACCTGGTTCTGCTGGCGGGATGCCTGCTCGCGTCCTGCGTGACGGTGGGTACGCAACCACCGCTTTCCGGCAACCGCCAGCTCGGCAATATCGGCGTACAGCTTTACACCGTCCGCGCCGAAATGCAGTCCGATTTCGAAGGTACGCTGCGCCGGATCGCCGCAATCGGATATGACGAAGTGGAATTTGCCGGGCTGTACGGCCGCGATCCGGTACAGGTTCGAAAACTGCTGGACGAACTCAAGATGAATGCCCCGGCATCGCATATCGGATGGGAACGTATCCGCGACGAACCGGCGGCGGCCATTGCGGAGACGAAGGCACTGGGTGCAACCTATATGGTGATTGCATGGCTGCCGCCCGAAGAACGCGACAGTCTGGAAGACTGGGACAGATGGATCACGCGCCTGAACGCCGTCGGCAAATTGGCACAGGAGGCAGGAATTCAGCTTGTCTACCATAACCATGATTTCGAATTTGCACCCATTGATGGCGTAAGGCCATACGACCGTTTGCTGCAAGAGCTTGACCCGGACTTGGTCGAGATGGAACTCGACTTATACTGGATGACACTTGGCGGAGCGAATATTACCGCGCTGATAAACCAAGCTCCTGGCCGCTTCATATTGATGCACGTTAAGGACATGAAACGAAACGAAGCCGGCATGGCCGATGTCGGCACAGGGCGGATCGATTTCGCGGCCATATTCGCAGAAAACGAAAAAGCCGGAGTTGCCCATGTATTCGTCGAGCATGACACCACCGATGATCCGTGCGCTTCTCTCGCAAGCAGCCTCGCTTATTTGCGTAACCTGCGCTATTAATTTCATCTTGGACAGATATCCTCAAGAATAAGTTTATCGTGGGATATTTCCCATTTGCCGCATCCAAGAATATGTTTTTTGCTTCCGGTTTTGCTATGTCCCACATTATAGTCCCAACATAACATTAATTGCTGAGGGACACATCCCATGGACACGATCACGATAGCCCAATTGGTGCAACGCGCTGAAAGCCTCGCTCAGGTCAGCGGGCAGTCGCTTTCGACGATCTCGCGCAAACTGCTCAACGATGGCAAGGGACTGGCCCGTCTGAAGGATGGCGGACAGTTGACGATGAAGACACTGGAAAATGCGTCGCACAAACTGGAGGAGCTCGAACGCGGCGGTGCGGTAACCCCGCTCAAGGCGCTGACCCATCTCGACCGGCTTGAGGCCGAAAGCATCCATATCATGCGCGAAGTCGTGGCGCAGTGCCACAATCCGGTCATGCTTTATTCGGTCGGCAAGGACAGCGCGGTGATGCTGCACCTTGCGATCAAGGCCTTTTATCCCTCTAAGCCGCCTTTTCCGCTATTGCATGTCGATACCCGCTGGAAATTCCGCGAGATGATTGAATTTCGCGATGCGATGGCAAAGACCGTGGGCATGAAACTCATCACCCATATCAATCCCGACGGCGTGGCGCAAAATATCGGGCCGTTCAGCCATGGCAGCGCAGTGCACACCGACATTATGAAGACGCAAAGTCTGAAACAAGCGCTGGATCAGCACGACTTCGATGCGGCTTTCGGTGGCGCGCGTCGCGATGAGGAAAAGTCGCGGGCCAAGGAGCGCGTGTTCTCCTTTCGCAATGCGCAGCACCGCTGGGATCCCAAAAACCAGCGGCCAGAGCTGTGGAACATCTATAATGCCAGCGTTGCCAAGGGCGAATCGATGCGCGTCTTCCCGCTGTCGAACTGGACCGAGCTCGATATCTGGCAATATATCTACAAGGAAAGCATCCCGCTTCCCGGCCTGTATCTTGCCGCCAAACGCCCCGTTGTAGAACGCGGCGGCACGCTGATCATGGTCGATGACGATCGTATGCAGCTGGAAGACGGCGAAGTCCCCGAAGAGCGCATGGTGCGTTTCCGCACACTCGGCTGCTATCCGCTCACCGGTGCGGTCGAAAGCGAAGCGACCACCCTGCCCGAGGTGATCCAGGAGATGCTGCTCACCACCACCTCCGAACGCCAGGGCCGCGTGATCGACAGTGACCACGGCGCATCGATGGAAGACAAGAAAGCCGAGGGGTATTTTTGACCCGTCATGTCATGCGCAAGCATGATGAAGGGTCAACCCCGGCGCAGGCCGGGGTCTCCCTCAGCACGGCGCTGCCTATAAGCAAGGAGATTCCGGTTTTCGCCGGAATGACGAAAGAACCGTTATGACCGATTACACCTACAAAACCGATGCCCGCATTTCCGGCGACATCCTCGGCTATCTCGATGCGCATGAGCAGAAGAGCTTTCTGCGCTTTCTGACCTGTGGCAGCGTCGATGACGGCAAATCCACGCTGATCGGGCGGCTGCTCTACGACAGCAAGATGATCTACGAGGATCAGCTCGCCGCGGTCACTAGCGACAGCAAAAAAGTCGGCACGCAGGGCGAAGCGCTCGATCTAGCACTGCTTGTCGACGGGCTGGCGGCGGAACGCGAACAGGGCATCACCATCGACGTCGCCTACCGCTTCTTTTCGACCGAAAAGCGCAAGTTCATCGTTGCCGATACACCGGGCCACGAACAATATACCCGCAACATGGCGACCGGGGCCTCGACCGCCGACGTCGCGATCGTGCTGGTCGATGCGCGCCACGGCGTGCAGGTGCAGACCCGGCGCCACAGCTTTATCGCATCGCTGCTGGGCATCAAGCATGTCGTGCTGGCCATCAACAAGATGGACCTGCTCGATTTCAGCCAGAGCCGGTTCAACGCCATTGAGGAAGACTATCGCCGCTTTGCCAAGGCGCTCGATTTCGGCGAGATTACGTGCATTCCCATGTCAGCGCTCCAAGGTGACAATGTCACCGCCCGGAGCAAGGATTCGCCCTGGTATAAAGGCAAGACTTTGCTTGAATATCTCGAGACCGTCGATGTCGCCGCAGCGAAAACCGACGCGCCCTTCCGTCTGCCCGTGCAATGGGTCAACCGGCCCAATCTCGATTTCCGCGGCTTTTCAGGCACGGTGGCTTCGGGCGAAATCAGGCCCGGCGACGATATTCTCGTCATCCCCTCGGGCAAGCGCTCCAAAGTCCGGGACATCGTCACGCATGCGGGCAATCTGGATAGCGCCAAGGCCGATCAGGCCATTACTTTGACACTTGCCAACGAGATCGACATTTCGCGCGGCGATATAATTTGCGGGACCGATGGTGCCGCCGAGCAGTCCGACCAGTTCATGACGCATATCTTGTGGATGTCGGAGCAGGAACTGTTTCCCGGCCGACAATATCTGTTCAAGACCGGTAACAAGACCGTTCCCGGCAGTGTTACCGCGCTCAAGCACACGGTCAATGTCAACGATCTGAGCGAAGATGCGGCCAAGACGCTGCGCCTCAACGAGGTTGGCGTGTGCAATATCTCGCTGAACCAGCCGATCGCTTTCGATGTCTACAAGACCAACCGCAAGACCGGCAGTTTCATCATGATCGACCGGCAGACGGGCGAGACGGTCGGCGCGGGTATGATCGATTTCTCGCTGCGCCGCGCCGCCAACGTGGTGTGGCAGGATTTGGAAGTCGGCAAGCCCGAGCGCGCCGCGCAAAAGCATCAGAAACCCGCCGTTTTATGGTTTACCGGCCTGTCAGGATCGGGCAAATCCACGATCGCCAATCTGGTCGAGAAGAAACTCTATGACATGGGTCGGCACACCTATATTCTCGACGGCGACAATGTCCGGCACGGGCTCAACAAGGATCTGGGCTTTACCGATGCCGACCGCGTCGAAAACATCCGCCGCGTGTCGGAAACGGCCCGGTTGATGCTCGATGCCGGGCTGATGGTCTGCGTCGCGTTCATCTCCCCCTTTCGCGACGAGCGGCAGCTCGCGCGTGCGATGATGGCCGAGGGCGAGTTTATCGAAATCCATGTCGACACCCCGCTTGAAGTCGCCGAAATACGCGACGTAAAGGGCCTTTATGCCAAGGCGCGGGCGGGCGAGATCAAGAATTTTACCGGCATCGACAGCGCATACGAAGAACCGATCCATGCCGAAATCACGATCAACACCGTCGACCAGAGCGCCGAGCAGGCGGCGGAAAAAATAGTCACCTGGCTCGCGGCGCACGGATATTTGCAGGAAAGCTGACCGTGGAAGCAAAATTGACACCAAAAGCGACAAAAGCGTTTTTACGACAATTTTGCCAGCTCCGGTTTCCGTAAGGCTGGCGGGGTCAAAATTGTCACATGGGCCTCTTTGGGGGGAAAAATTTTCGTTACGCGGGCGCGCACTTATACCAGGGCTATTCATGCTGAGAAAGAGCGGACGGCAATTTTGGCGGAGACATGAGGCTATCATAGCAGCACGATTGTAGGACAGGGTTTTTCGAACCACTGCCGCTTTGGAGCGGTGTCGCGACATGGCATATCCTCGCCATCGTGCGCACTCTAATTATAGGAAACCCCGTCCAGACCCTTGCCGCCCTCGGCGATAAACCGGTCAATGCGCTGTTCGAGCGTCGGGAGCGGAACGCCGCCTAAAGCCAGCACCACGTCGTGGAACTTGCGCTTGTCGAACCGCGCGCCCAGCGCGCTTTCGGCTTTGGCGCGCAAACGCCGAATAGTCATTTCGCCAAGCTTGTAGGCCAGCGCCTGTCCCGGCCAGCTGATATAGCGATCGACTTCGGTGCCGACTTCATGGGTAGACAGCGCGGTGTGGCGGGCAAGATAGTCGATCGCCTGTTGCCGGGTCCAACCCTGATGGTGGATGCCGGTGTCGATCACCAGCCGCGCCGCGCGCCACATCTCGTAGCTGAGCCGCCCGAATTTTTCGTAAGGGGTGCGGTAGATCCCCATTTCCTCGCCCAGATATTCGGTATAAAGCCCCCAGCCCTCGCCATAGCCGGAAAAATAGGTGTTGCGGCGAAACGCCGGTTTCTCGCCCTGCTCGAGCGCGATCGCCGCCTGGAAACTATGTCCCGGTGCACATTCGTGCAGCGTCAGCGCGGGAATGTTGTAGAGCGGACGCGAGGGCAGATCATGCGTGTTCATCAGACAGCTTTCGAGACCGCCGCGCCCGGCGGTGTAAAACGGCGCGATCTCGTCGGGCACCGGCCGGATTGTGAAACGGAAGCGCGGCAGGAAACCGAAATACTCGCCCAGCTTGCCGTCGACCCGTTTGGCGGTATAGGCGGACACGCCCATCAATTCGTCGGGCGTGCGCGCGACAAATTGCGGATCGGTGCGCAAAAAGATGATGAATTCGGCCAGAGTGCCGTCAAACCCTGCATCGCTTTTGACCCGTTCCATCGCGGCACTAATCCGGGCCACTTCCGCCAAACCGATCCGGTGGATTTCGTCGGCGGTGAGATCGAGCGTGGTATATTGCCGGATCTGCTGCGCATAATAGGCGGTACCGTCGGGCATGGCCTCCGCCGCCAATGTGGAGCGGGTTTGCGGCAGATATTCTTCGCGGAAAAATGTCAGCAGCCGGGCATAGGCGGGGGCAACGCGTGTATCGATCGCCTCGATGGCCTGCGCACGCAGCTTCGCCTGCTCTGCGGCGGGAATGGCGGAAGGCATGTCGGCAAAAGCGGCATAGAATGGGTTTTCGGCCGCGTTGGTATTGGCATAGGGCGCGATCGAGGCATCGCGGCCGTCGAGCGTGGCGCGCGGCACGCTGAATCCGCGTCTCAGACCGGCGCGCATATTGGCGATCTGCGCATCGAAATAGCGCGGCACGTCGTTCATCCGCGCTATATAGAGCCGGTATTCCGCGGCTGTGCCGAAACCGGCGCGCGGGTTCAGCCCGGTCCAGAACGAGCTGTCGCTGTCGAACGGCATTTCCCATTCGCGAAACGTCGCATCGCCGATATCGTTTTGCAGGTTGGCGCGGAAAACCGCGGCGTTGATCCGTTCTTCGGACGAAAGCATGGCCCCGTCGATCGCATCGAGCCGCGCCAGCATGTCCTGCCAGTGCGCCATTCTCCGCGCCTGGCTTCCCGCGTCGACTGCAGGCAAATTCCCGCCCTGGCGAATGCGGCCACTGGCATCCTCGATATTGCCATATTCGGCCAGCGACCATTGCCAGTCGGCTTCATAAAGCGCGCGCAGCTGCCGGTCGGCATCGGTTCGCGCCGTATCTGCTGCAACCTGGACAGTTTCGCCATCCGCCAGCGGCCGCATTCCGGCTTCCTGCGCCGCGATCGTTTGCGGTAGCAGCGCGCACCCCAAAACAGCCGATACCAGTACATAGTGCCGCATGTTCAGCAATCGCATCGATCTTCCCCATCCCTAACGCAGTCCGGGTAGAGCCCGTTCTGATACGCGATGGTTCTGCCAATTATGGCTTCACTACGCAAGCCATGGCAATGGCTGGCCAAAGAAAAAGCCGGCCCAAAGGGACCGGCTTTTCATTATATTCTTGATCGGGTATTTCGAAATCAGGGGCTGGTTGGCTTGTCTTCATCATTGTTAACGGCCAGGATAACAGCACCGGCAATTACGCCCAGCGCCAAAACCAATGGCACGATACCAAGACCCTTGTTCAGGTTCGCCTTTTTGGAAGTGACGGGAGCAATTGCAGTGCGCTCAACCGCATTCGCTTTCTGAACTGCCTGTGTTGCCTGTGCCATGGCAGGCATAGAAACAAGCGAAAGCGACGCAATTGCGCCCATTGCTATATTTTTGATACTCATATTTGGTTCTCCATTAGAATTACAGTGTTGCGATTGAGAAATTTATCGTTGCTTGTCAAGCCAAAATGAAATTCAAGCCTATATATTTTCCCGGTCTCAACCATTCAGAGTCGGGCGAAGAATGCTGTCATTCCGCACACTTCTCATGTTTACAAGCGCATGTTATTGCATAAAGTTCCTAATTAATCGTTATGGCCGATAACTTTTGCTGCCGCATTGCCGGTCCAGCCGCCATTGCCCTCGGTCTCGAACCAGAACGGTGCCCGCTTCTTGCCGCCGACCTCGTCCATATTGGTGTCATAGACCCGGCCGTTAACAACCGTATAGCGGATCGCCGCCGTATTGCGGATATTGTCGAGCGGATTGGCGTCGAGCACGACCATATCGGCCAGCTTCCCCGCCTGCAGACTGCCGATATCGCGCAGGCCATAGGCTTTGGCCGGGTTGACCGTCGCGGTCGCCAATGCCTCGGCGGGCGTCATGCCGCCAAGCGCGAACATCCATATGTCCCAGTGTGCGCCCAGCCCCTCGCGCTGGCCGTGGGCGCCGATCGTGACGGGAATGCCGAGGTCAGACAGCTGTTTCGCCGCCTGCGCAACCTTGATCACGTTATTTTCCTCATCGGGATTGTGCACCACGCGGCGGGCACGCGAATCGATAAAGCGGCGCGGCACCCATTTGGTGAGAATCGGATCCTCCCACACTTTTGTTTTCTGATACCAGTAATTCTCGCCGAACGGTCCGCCATAGGAGACGATCAGCGTCGGGTTATAGGCGGTACCCGCCGCCGACCAGAGCTGTTTGACGTCATCGTAGATAGTGGCGACCGGCAGCGAATGTTCGATCGTGGTGTGGCCGTCGACAATCATCGTCATATTGTGCTGGAACAGCGATCCGCCCTCGGGCACCACGCTCATGTCAAGGTCGCGCGCAGCCTGGATCACCTGCTGACGCTGTTCGCGGCGCGGCTGGTTATAGCTTTTCACCGAAAACGCCCCCGCCGCCTTCATCCGGCGCAAATGGCCCTTGGCGTCATCGAGACTTTCGACCTGCGCGGTAAACGGCGTGGTCGCGCCATACAGGATCGTTCCGGTAGAGAATATCCGCGGCGCGACAATCCGCCCCGCTTTGGCCAGTTCGGACGCCGCAAAAATCTCGCTGGTATCGTTCGAGGGATCGTGGATGGTGGTGACGCCAAAAGCGAGCCCGGCATAATTGACCCAGCTTTGCTGCGGGATGATCTCGTCCGATCCCATGCTGCCATGCCAGTGTGCGTCGATCAGGCCGGGGATAACCGTCTTGCCGGTAAGGTCGATGGTCTGCGTTCCCGCCGGTATCGCGACGTTCGCGCCGACCGCCTCGATCCGGTTGCCATTGACCAATATCGTGCCGTTCTCGATCACGCCGCCATTCGCACCGTTCATCGTGACGATCCGCGCGCCGGTAAAGGCCTTGCGGCCCGCCGGGGCGGCATAAGGCTGGCTAAAACCTAGATTGATGCCGTTTTCAGCGACCGGTGGCAGATCGTCGGGTGCCCCCGGAACGAACGCGAAGCTGTCGCTGATCGAGCGGCCGAACAATTCGGGGCCGAGCGACCACCACAGCCTATCCGATCCGCCGGACCAGTGCAGCCAGTCGCCGGCATCGCGGCTGACCTGCTTGACCGGCAGCGCTTTGGTGTCGGCGGAAATTTCCACCGCATTACCGAACTTGGTAAACGGCATGATCCGCGCCTGAAAGCGCTCGCCCCATGCCACCCATTTCTCGTCAGGCGAGACGGCGAATTCGCCAGCGTTAGTGGATTTCAGATGCGTGCGTTCCTCGCCGCCATTCATGTCGACCGATTTGAGCGCGCGCATCTCGCCATCGCGGGCGACATAATAGAGCCGGTCGGACGACGCGCCATATTGCGGCTGCGCTCCGGTGTCGGTCAGCATTTTCGCCGCGCCGCCACTGGCCGGTGCCACGTAAATGCCGGTTTCGCGGCCATTGAGCGGCGACGTCAGATACCCGTCGGAGGTTTTGACGAACGCGATGCTACGGCCGTCCGGCGAAAAGACCGGATCGATGAAATTGCCCGCCATTTGCGTTACCTGACGGCTCTGTCCGCCATTTGCGGATATGACGCGCACCGCGCCCTGCTCCGCATCGGCCCAGGTGACATAGGCGATCTGCCGCCCGTCGCGGCTCCATGTCGGATAAAGTTCGAAATGCTCGCTGTCATTGGTCAGCCGTTTCGGGGTGCCGCCATTGATATCACGCACCCAGATATTGCCGAGCGCCTCGAACGCCACCTTGCGGCCGTCGGGCGACACTTCGGCAAAGCGGATCATCTTGACATCGAAACTGTCCGGCGCGACATCGACCTCGGCCCGCACGGCATCGGCCACGCGGCGCGTGTCGGCGACGTGGAACGGAATGTCGCGCACCTGCTTGCTGGCCACATCGACACGTTTGATGCCGCCGCCCGCCCAGAATACGATGCTGCGGTTATCGGGGGTCCATTCCATACCGGGATAGACGCCGTGGATCGCCCAGGTTTCCTGCATGTCGCGGTCGAGAATATCGGTGAGCGGCGTCTCGCGTCCGGTGGCGATGTCCATCACGTAGATTACCGACTTATACCGGTCGCGGCGGATGAAGGCGAGCGACTTGCCGTCGGGAGACGGGGTCGGGCGCACCGAGCCGCCGGGGCCGCCGATATATTTCTCGATCTCGCCCGATTCCATATCGAGCCGCTGGATCGCGTAGATCTCGCCATTGACGTCCTTGGAATATTCGAACACTTCGCCGGGCGTGACGTCATCGGAGAAATAGAGATATTTGCCGTCGGGCGAGAATGCGGGCTCGTTCGTATCCTTTTGCTGCGTGCGGCGCTTGGTAAGCTGCACGCCTTCGCCGCCACCGAGATGATAAAGCCACATTTCGCCCGCGCCCAGCGAGCGGCTCGAGGTGAAATGCTTGCGCGCCACCAGATATTGGCCATCGGGGCTCCAGTCGGCTTGGTTGAGCAGACGGAAATCTTCCTTGCTCACCTGCCGCGGATTGGCGCCGTTCCGGTCCATGATCCACACATTGTCGCCGCCCGCGCGGTCGGAGGTAAAGGCAATCGAGCGCCCGTCGGGTGAATAGCGCGGCTGCATATCCCATGCCCCGCCGCTGGTAATCGCCCGCGCCTCGCCGCCGCCGATCGGAATGGTATAGATATTGCCGAGCAGGTCGAACGCGATCTCGCGGCCATCGGGCGATACGTCGAGCGACATCCATGTGCCGGTGCGCGTGTCGATCGTCACATCCTTGCCCGGGCCGTGGGCGGCGGCGACATCCCATTTCGGTTTCTCGTCCGCCTTCGCGTCGCTGTCGGCGGTGGCCTGTTCCTCCATAATGTCGCTTTGCGTCTCCGATTGCGATTCGAGCGCGAGCGGTTCGGCGATCGGGGGGTTTGGCGATGGTGCGGGGGGTGTCTGAACGGGGGCGGAAAAAGACGTGCTGGCAAGCAGCGCGGCGAACAAGGATGTCATCGAAAAATTCTCCCGTGATAGCGAATTGCGTGGCGCTATCTTGTGGCCGCGAAACTAGGCGCAATAGACGCGCCGGGTCAAAAACTTTCTTGCGCAGCATGCTGTGTTTGTCGAAAAGGCGTGGGTATCTATATAGGATCATATGGATACTTCCCTCGACAGCAATTTCAACAGCTTCGAAGCCTCAGTACGCGGCTGCACGATCTGTGCCGGTCTGCCGCTCGGCCCGCGTCCGATCTTACAGATCGATCCGCGCGCGCGGATATTGGTGGCGGGACAGGCGCCGGGGCGGATCACCCATGCGCGGGGACGGCCGTTCGACGACGTGTCGGGCCAGCGGCTGCGCGCATGGATGGGAATCGATGCCGACACCTTTTACGACGCATCGCAGGTGGCGGTGGTGCCGATGGGTCTGTGCTATCCCGGCACCGGCGGCAACGGCGATTTTGCGCCGCGGCCCGAATGCGCGCCCGCTTGGCGCGACAGGATATTGGCGCATATGCCGAATATCGCCTGCACGCTCGTCATCGGCCGCTATGCTTTGGACTGGCATATCGGCCCGCCGCGATCCACCACGTTGACCGATGTGGTGCAGGACTGGCGCAGCTATGCTCCCGCTTCGTGGCCCATGCCGCACCCCAGCCCGCGCAACAACCGCTGGTTGAAACGCAATCCGTGGTTCGAAAGCGACGTCATCCCCGCCTTGCGGCAACGCATTGCGGCCTTACTGGATTAGATCAGGCCGCCCGCTTGCTGAGCGCGACATGGCGTTTCATATGGTGGCCGATATCGCCGAACTCGGCGTCGATCATCGTCAGGCGCTTGAAATAATGGCTGATCGCCACTTCGTCGGTAACGCCGATGCCGCCGAACGTCTGCACCGCATTTTCCGCAACGAAATGCGCGGCCTGCCCGACGCGGACCTTGGCGGATGATGCGATCTTGCTGCGTTCGACCGCATCTTCGCCAAGCTTGAGCGTGACCAGATAAGACATCGACACCGATTGCTCATATTCCATGAACATGTCGGCCATGCGGTGCTGCAGCACCTGAAATTTCGAAATCGGCACGCCGAACTGCTTGCGCTGCTGCGTATAGTCGATCGTCATCGCATTGGCGACTTTCATCGCCCCGCACGCTTCCGCGCACAAAGCGGCAATAGCTTCGTCGGCCACCTGCATGACGGTGCCGAGCATCGCGCCCTCTTGCCCGAGCATCGCTTCCTTGGGCAGCTTTACATTTTCGAATGTGACCTCCGACGCGCGGCGTCCGTCGACGGTGCCGTAATCCTTGGTCGACACGCCCGCCGCATCCTTGGCGACGATAAAGACCGACACGCCATCCTGCGCGGCTACATCGCCCGATGTGCGCGCGGTGACGATCAAATGCGATGCCCAAGGCGCACCGATCACCACCGCCTTGTGACCGTTGAGCACATAATCACTCCCGTCTTTTACAGCGGTGGTTTCCAGAAACGCCATGTCGTAACGGCCCCTGGGTTCGGCATAGGCATAGGCGAACACCTTGCTGCCATCGATGATCGCGGCGAGATGCTCTTCCTTTTGCGCATCTGTACCTGCATGTTTGAGGAAACCGCCCGCGCAGACCACGCTGGGAATGAACGGCTCGATCACCAGCCCCTTGCCCATTTCTTCCATGATGACCAGCGTTTCGACGGGACCGCCGCCAAAGCCGCCATCCTCCTCGCTGAACGGTGCCGACAATATGCCGAGCTCGGCCAGTTGCGCCCAGAATTCGGGGCGCCAGCCGCTTTCGCTCTGGATCACTTTATGGCGCGTATCGAACGTATATTCCTGCGCGATCAGGCGCGCCAGCGTGTCGCGTACCATGGTCTGCTCTTCGGTAAAATCGAAGTTCATTATTCTCTCTCCTGCTCCCTTTACGGGCCTTGCTCTCTTCTACGAGATTGTATTTTTTAAAGCCCCAGCACCATCTTGGTAATGATGTTGCGCTGGATCTCGTTCGAACCGCCGTAGATCGAGGTTTTGCGCATGTTGAAATAGAGCGGCGCCGCATATTTCGCATAGTCCGGCCCGATGCTGTTATCGTTGGCCAGGCTGTCCTCGTACGAACGGAAATCGGGAAGGCCGTAACGGCCCACCGCTTCGAGCGTCAGTTCGGTCAGCCGCTGCTGTATCTCGGTGCCCTTGACTTTCAGGATCGAGCTTTCGGGACCCGGACCCTTGCCGGCCTGCTCGCCCGCCAGCGTACGCAATTCGGTAATTTCCAGCGCCGCCAGATCGATTTCCAGCTGGCTCATCTTGCGCGCGAAATCGTAATCGTCGCCCAGCGGCGCACCGTCCATGATCTCGCTCTCGGCAATGTCGCGCAGGTTTTCCAGACTGCGTTTCGACGCCGATACGCGGGCGATGCCGCTGCGTTCGTGCGCCAGCAGGAACTTTGCATAGGTCCAGCCTTTATTCTCCTCGCCGACCAGATTTTCCGCTGGAACGCGCACGTCGGTGAGCCAGACCTCGTTCACTTCATAGCCGCCATCGACGAGTTTGATCGGCCGGACCTCGATGCCCGGTGTCTTCATGTCGACCAGAATGAAGCTGATGCCTTGCTGCGGCCGCTCGGCCTTGGGGTCGGTGCGGCACAGGAAAAAGCCCCAATCGGCATGCTGCGCCAATGTGGTCCAGGTTTTCTGGCCGTTGAGAATATAGTCGTCGCCATCTCTCACGGCAGTGGTCTTGAGCGATGCGAGATCGGAACCGGCACCCGGCTCGCTATAGCCCTGACACCACCAGTCCTCGCCGCTGCGGATGCCGGGCAGGAAACGCTCTTTCTGTTCCGCGTTGCCGAACGTATAGATGACCGGTGCGACCATCGCCACGCCGAACGGCAGCGGCATGACGGCGTTGACGCGGGCATTTTCCTCCTGCCAGATATAACGCTGTGTCGGGCTCCAGCCGGTGCCGCCATATTCTTTCGGCCAGGCCGGTGTCGACCAGCCTTTCTTGCCGAGTATCTTGTGCCATTTCAAAAGCTGTTCGCGGGTCATATCGTCGGCAAGACCGCGCGTCGGCAAATCCTTGGGATAGTTTTCGTCGATAAAGGCGCGCACTTCTTTGCGAAACGCGTTCTCTTCGGGGGTGTATTCAAGGTTCATCGGGCGGCTCCTGTCCTTCGCTGTGCCGGGATATGCCGGACACGATTCTTAATCGTTTGCTTAAACGTTTTTGGCGCGCTTGTGAATGCTTGTTTGCTGCAAAACTGCCACTTGACTATGCCGTAACGTCAATTGCCCTGCCAGTCATTACTCGCTGCGCAGGGCTTCAATCGGCGAGAGCCGCGAGGCGCGCACCGCCGGCCAGCCGCCAAAGGCGAGCCCCACCAGCGCGGAAAAGATAATCGCGCCGATCGCCACGCCCATGCCGATCGGTACCGGAAAATCGGCATAGGCGGTGAGCGCGGAACCCGCAGCGATCGCCAGCACCAGACCCATTGCACCGCCGATCACGCACAGCACCGCGGCCTCGACCAGAAACTGGTTGCGAATGTCGCTTTTCTTGGCACCCAGTGCCATGCGCAGACCGATTTCGCGGGTGCGTTCGGTCACCGATACCAGCATGATATTCATAATGCCTATGCCGCCCACCAACAGCGAAATGGACGCAATTGCGACCAACACCGTCTGGAAGATTCCGGTGACCTGGCTGCTCTGTTCGATAAATTCCTCGGTTGTACGGATGGTGAAGGGGTTGGTTTCCTTGTCGCGGATCCGGTACCGGTCGCGCAGCAATTCGGTCATGGCTTTTTTGGCATCGGACAAATTGATGCCATCCGCAAATCCCACGAACAGGATGTGCAGATCGTCTGGCCCGGCCAGCGTATCGCCGGTAAAGCGCTGCCGCATGGTCGTGATCGGCATCACCGCCACATCGTCATTGTCGTTGCCGAAACTCGACCCTTTGGATTCGAGCACGCCGATGACCTTGAACGGAATGCGGTTCACGCGGATGGTTTCGCCGACCGGATCGAAATCGCCGAACAGATTTTCCGCAACGCTGGCGCCCAGCAACAGCACGCGCGACGACGTGCGGACATCGGCATCGGTGATAAAGCGTCCCGTTTGCGCCGCGACACTGGACACCTGGCCGTATCCCGGCGTCGCGCCGATGGCATTGGTCGCGGCGTTGCGGCCCGCAGATACCATGTTGATATTGGCGCGCAGCTGCGGCGCGATATCGGTCACGCCGTCGATTTCGCGCAAGATGGCATCGGCATCGCGCGTGGTGAGCCGCCCGCGTTCGAACGTCTGCCGGCCGCCCTCGCTGTCGGGCTGCGGAAAGATCAGCGCCATGTTGGAGCCGAGCGTGTTGATCGAATCCATCACAGACGATTGCGCGCCGCTGCCCACGCCGACCGCCAATGTGACCGCGAACACCCCGATCATCACCCCCAAAGTGGTCAGGATCGAGCGCATCAAATTGGTGCGCAGCGCCGTCATGGCGATCGCGATATTGACCAGCCAGCCCGACAGGCGCGGAGCGACACCTTTTTTCATGCGCGCGACTCCGCGGACGCGGCAATGCGGCGATTGTGGACAGGGCCGTCCTCGATCACCTTGCCGTCGCGAAAGATGATCTTGCGCTCGGCATGATCAGCGATTTCATCCTCGTGCGTCACGAGTATCACGGTGATCCCGTCGTAGTTGAGCTGCTGGAAAATCTGCATAATGTCCTCGGACGTGCGCGTATCAAGCGCGCCGGTGGGCTCATCGGCCAGCAGCATCAGCGGTTCGGTCACCAGCGCGCGGGCGATGGCCACGCGCTGCTGCTGCCCGCCCGACAGCATGGCCGGCGTATGGTCCAGCCGTTCGCCCAGCCCCATGTCCGCGAGTTTGCGGTTGGCCAGTTCGCGCCGCTCCTCGCCGCCCTTGCCCGCGTAAATCAAAGGCACTGCGACATTATCGGTCGCGGTGGTGCGGGCGAGCAGATTGAACTGCTGGAATACGAAGCCGATCTTGCGGTTGCGCAAATCGGCCAGCGCATCGCTTTCCATATCGCTGGTGGCGATCCCGTCGATCGCCACTGTGCCCGATGTCGGCACGTCGAGACAGCCGATCATGTTCATGAACGTCGATTTGCCCGATCCGCTCGTGCCCATGATGGCGACGAATTCGCCGCGCGCGATCGACAGCGATACGCCATCGACCGCATGCACCGTTTCGCTGCCCAGCTCGTAGGTCTTGACGAGATCGGTGCTGCGGACCAGAGGGTGGTCCATCAGCCGCCATCCTCTTCTTCATCGCCGTCGCTTCCGTCCAGGTTGCGACTGCGCACCAGCACTTTCTGTCCGGCCTTCACGCCCCTGACAATCTCGGTATAGTCTTCCCCCTCTAGCCCGATCTTCACTTTTGCCTCTTCGGGTTTGAAGGGGTCGGCCGTGGTGATCCACAATGCCGACCGGCGGCTGTCCGGCGATGCTTTCTTTTTGGGCGCGCCTTCTTCGACCGGCGGGCGGTCCTCTGCGCGCGGGCGGAAACGCAGCGCTGCTGCGGGGACGCGCAGCACGTTCGCTTTTCGGCCGGTAACGATGTCGACATTCGCGGTCATCCCGGTCAGCAACTTGCCCTCCAGATTGTCGACATCCAGAATGACCAGATAGCTGACCGCATTTTGCACTTCGTTGGCGGATTTGCGGATCTGCTGCACGCGCGCGGCGAATTTCTCGTCGGGATAGCTGTCGACGGTAAAGGTCACCCGCTGACCGACCTCCACCTGCCCGATATCGGCTTCGTCGACCGAGGCTTCGACCTGCATCTTGCTGGTATCGGCGGCGATTTCGAACAGGTTCGGAGTCTGGAAACCGGCCGTTACGGTCGATCCCGGCTCGATCAGCTTGTTGATGACCACGCCGCTGGTCGGCGCGGTGATGACGGTGCGGTTGAGATCGAGCTGTGCCGAAGATAGCTGCGCCGCGCTCTGCGCGATCTGCGCACGGGCCGATTGCGCCTGGGCCTGGGCGGATGCCATCGATGCCCGTGCGGTGGCAACCAGGTTCTGCGCCTGGTCAAGCTGCGTTTTCGATACGAACCCTTTTTCGGCCAGTTCCTGCCGCCGCGCGAAATCGCGGCCCTGTACCTGCACGTCGGTGCGCGAGCGGTCAATCGCGGCCTCGGCCTGCAACAGGGCCGCGCGGGCCAGTTGCACCTGCGCCTGCGCCTGGGTGACCTGCGCGCGGATACGCGTATCGTCGATCCGGGCCAGCACCTGCCCCTTGGTTACGGGCGAATTGAAATCGACATAGACCGCCGTCACCTGTCCCGAAACCTCCGAACCCACATTGATGGTATTGAGCGCGCGCAGCTTGCCGCTGGCGGATACCACGCGAACAACCTCGCCTTTCGTGACGGCCTCGGTTTCATATTCATATGCCGGGGGCGAAGGTACGAATACGGAATAGAGAATCAGCGCCAGCACCAGCGCGATTATCCCGGTAATATATGGATGCCGTTTCATCCACGCCCAGATTTTCTTCATAGAATATTGCCCCGCCATGTGTGCGTCCAAGACAATGCGTCTGCGCACGCGCCTTGTTTTAGAGCAGTTTACGCGCTTGCCAAGGATTTTTCTCCCCCAAGCAAATGCGGCCCCGGTATGTCCCGCAACCACTTAGCCTCGCCGTTAATTACAGGTAAATCGGGAAACTTCCCGGTTAGGGACTAGCGGATTCCGGGAATGGAAAAGAGAGTAAAGGGGGGAAATGGAGGCCCGAGCCGGAATCGAACCGGCGTGGACGGATTTGCAATCCGCTGCGTAACCACTCCGCCATCGGGCCAACCCCGCGCAAATGCTAGGATTGAGCCGGATTGTCAAGCAAGAGTTTGCATTTCGAGGAGTATGGCGGGATAGAACCGAAAAATTGGAGCGCGGACTTTGGTCTGTGCGCCCAAAACCCGTGCGCACAAAAAACTGTGCTTATAAACGACGTTCGATACAAAATATCAGCTTTTGGTCGATATTTTCCTTAACGTTCTTGGCTATATCGATAGCACGCGGTAAGAAAGCCCACAAAACAGCTTGACTGTATTGTATTTATAATACAGTTTCCTGTCATTGTCCTTTGATATCTAATCAATTATAACGAGACGCAAAAACTCCCATGCCATCACAGTCCATTCCTGAATTGCAGCATCATTATACCGCGATGCGCCGTGTTATGGTGGAAAGCCAATTGCGTCCCAGCGATGTTAACGATCCCGTCATATTCGGGGCCATGGCAGTCACTCCGCGCGAGAATTTCGTACCCGAAACGCGCCGAGCCACCTGTTATATGGATCGCGCCGTCCCGCTGAATGACAGCGGGCGCATGCTGAACCCGCCGCTGGCGACCGGATTGATGCTGGACCGTGCCCAGCTTCGCCATGACGACACCGTATTAGTGGTGGGGGCGAGTACGGGGTATCTTGCCGCTTTGCTGGCACCGCTGGTACAGTCCGTCACCGCGCTGGAAGAGGACGAGGCGCTTGTCGCCATCGCGCGCACAACATTGCGGGACTATGCCAATATCGAAATTGTGTATGGCGACCTGGCACGGGGGTGCACTGAAAGCGCGCCCTATTCCCTGATCGTCATAGACGGTGCTGCCGAACGCATTCCGGAAGCTATGGCCCGGCAACTCGCCGAGAATGGCCGCTTGCTGACAGGCATTGTGGAGCACGGTGTCACCCGCATCGCGATCGGCAATAATCGCGGCGGCACGTTCGGTATGAACAGCTTTGTCGATTCGGACATAACGCCGCTGCCCCAATTCGCAGTGCCGAAAACCTATCAGTTTTAAGCAGCGGCAAGCGGGAACAGGGAAAGAGCGGACCATGGGAGTTTTCACACACAGCAAGCGCAAATATCTGACAGGAGCAGCAGTGGCGGCCTGTCTGATCGCCGCGCCCGCGCAGGCCGATACCTTACGCGAAGCGCTGGTTGCCGCCTATGAAACCAACCCGACACTGGCCGCCGCTCGTGCACAACAGCGTGCGACGGACGAAACCGTTCCTCTTGCCAAGGCGGAAGGGCGGCCCAATGCCGCCGGACAGGCCAGCTATAACGAATTCCTGAAAAAAAGCCCGAACAGCTTTACCTCTCCCGACCGGCAACTGACGGCAGGCGTGCAGCTGGCCGTGCCCGTCTATTCGGGCGGCACCGTTCGCAGTGCGATACGCGCGGCGGAAAACCGGGTCGAGGCGGGGCATGCCAATTTGCGCGGCACCGAATCGGCGCTGTTCAGCAATGTCGTCGCGGCCTATATGGATGTTATTCGCGATGAAGCCGTAGTCGGCCTGAACGCCCAGAACGTCCGCATACTCCAAACCAATTTGCAAGCCACCGGCGACCGGTTCGAGATCGGCGATCTGACCCGTACCGATGTCGCCCAGTCGGAATCGCGCCTTGCCGTGTCGCGCAGCGATTTGCAAACCGCCCGGGCCAACCTGATCCGCAGCAAGGAAATCTATATCCAGCTCGTCGGCAATCCGCCCGGGAATCTGGAAGCGCCGCCGCCGCTTCCCAACCTGCCCGAAAGCCCTGCAATGGCAGTCGATATCGCGATCGAGAACAATCCGGACCTAATCGCCGCGAAAGAGGAAATCGAGGCCAGCCGCTATGACATCCGTACCGCAGACGGCAGCAAGCTACCGCGCGTGGAAGTCTTTACCAACGGCGGCTATGCCGATTTTTTCGGCACGCTGGGGGGCAATTCCGGCGGCATTTTCACGCAGCAATCGACGACCGCCGATGCCGGTGTCCGCCTGACCGTCCCGCTGTACCAAGGTGGCCGCCCCGCGGCTCTGGTGCGTCAGGCGCAGGCGCGTTTCAGCGCGGCACTTGAACGCGAAATTGCCGCCGAACGCGATGTCATCGCGCAAACCCGTTCGGCCTATTCCAGCTGGCAGGCATCGTTGCAAGTCATCGAATCCTCGCAACAGGCGGTCGATGCCAGTGCGCTTTCGCTCGAAGGCGTGCGCGCCGAAAACAGCGTCGGCAACCGGACGATATTGGACATATTGAATGCCGAGCAGGAACTTCTCGCCGCGCAGGTGCAACTGGTCACGGCACGGCGCAACGCCTATGTTGCGGGCTTCACCCTGCTTGCCGCGATGGGCCGGGCGGAAGCGCGCGATCTGGGGCTGGAAGGCGGCGTGCTGTACGACCCGGTCGTCAATTTCGAACGCATTGAAGGCAAGTGGAACGATTTCGACCGCAATCCCCAGCCGGAGCCGCAATCCACCCGCACCGTTGACACCGCGCCGCAAAAGGCGACAATAGGCCCTGTTGACGAATAAACCTGTACGTTAACCATGTGATTCGGGGACAATCATGGCCAAGTCAGTAGCAGAACCCAGTGTCGAGGAAATCCTCGCGTCGATCAAGAAAGTGATTGCGCAGGAAGGCCGCGAAGCCGCTCTGTCGCGCGGCCGCGATGTCGTCCGGTCCAAGCCCAAACCGGCCAAGCCCGCCACATCCTATGACCATGCGGACGGGGAAGCGGATGATGAGAATGTGCTGGAACTGACCGATGATTTCGAACCTGATGCCGAAGAAGACGCGCTGGTGAGCGCGGATAAACGTAACGCCATGCGCGAATCGCTGGCCGTTCTTTCGACATTGTCCGAGCCCGGGGCTGCCCCCCGCATCGTCCAGTCGGGCGAAACTTCGCTGGAAGCCATGGTGCGGGACATGCTGCGGCCCATGCTGGCACAGTGGCTGGATGAGAACCTGCCCAATCTGGTCGAAACGATGGTGGCCAAAGAGATCAGCAAAATCACCCGCAAGGGATAATGCCCAGGGTTTTCCTGTAAATTCCATTATCTGCCAGCTCTTGCCCTCAGTTTGCAGAGCTCTGCGTACATTTGCAGACATGATGAAACGCCATATCGCGCTCACAATCATCTCCCGCTTGTGGGACGGGCCGATCTGTTATAATCCGTTTCATATGAAACATATTCTCAAAGCCAGCCTGTGCGCGTTCGCCATTGCCAGCGCCCCTTTTGCCCTTTCCCTCGAAGCCGCCGCGCGGCCGATGACCGAAACCGATCTTGCGACGCTGAACCGCCTGGGCGGGGTCGTGGTTTCGCCCGATGGTCAATGGGCGGCCTATCAGCTGACTACAACGGACGATGTCAGCCTGGAGCGCACCACGCAAGTCTATCTGGTGCGAACCGGCGGCGGTGCGATGCCGCCGCTGCTGATCGCCGACCATCCCGGCGCGGCCGAACACAGCCCGGCATTTGCGCATGACGGTAAGGCGCTCTATTATCTCTCCGACCGCAGCGGGTCCGAACAGTTGTGGATGGTGCCGCTTTCGGCGACCGGTGCCGCAGGCGATCCCGTACAGGCAAGCGATGTGGCCGCCGCCATTGCCGGATATAAATTGTCCCCCGATGGCCGCGCCGTCGCGATATTCGGCGATATCGCCAAGACCTGTCCCACGTTCGGTTGCAAGGATGACGGCGACACTGCCAATGACGGGATCGGCACCGGCCGCGAATATACGCAAAATTTCACGCGCCACTGGAGCAGCTGGGAAACCCCCGGCAATTACAGCCGGATATTCGCATTCGGGCTGGACGGTGGCAAGCTGACCGGGACCGGCGCAGCGATGGATGGCGATCTGGTCGGCGACAGCCCGTCCAAACCGTTTGGCGGGAACGAGGAAATCGCATGGGACGCGAAAGGGCTGAACGTGCTGTTCGCGCTGCGCACCGCCGATGCGCAGGAAAACAAGTCGACCAATCTCGACATCTATTCGGCGCGTATCGACGGTATGGAGGCTCCGCGCAACCTGACCGCGGCAAACAGGGCCACCGACACATTGCCCGCACCGTCGCCCGATGGCAAATATCTGGCATGGGCGGCGATGGAACGTCCCGGCTATGAAAGCGACCGGCTGGTTGTCATGCTGCACGATCATACCACCGGCAAGACGCGCGCGCTGACCCGGGATTGGGACCGCAGCGTCGGTTCGATCGCCTGGGCGCCCGACAGCCGCAGCATCGTTGTCACGGCCGGGGAGATACTCGACAATCCCGCTTTCCGCGTCGATGTGAACAGCGGCAAGGTTACCCGCCTGACCGGTGCCGGCAATGTCGGCGATGTCACGCCGCTGGCCGACGGATCGATCGTCTATACGATGAATTCGATCCAGGCACCGAACGATATCTACCGCCGCGATGCCAAGGGCAAGGTCACGCAGCTGACCAATGTCAACGGCGCGAAACTGGCCGCGATCGATCCGGTCACGATCGAGCGTTTTTCCTTTGCGGGTGCGGAGGGAGACACTGTCTGGGGCCAGATTATCAAGCCTGCCGACGAAAACACCGCGAGTGGCAAGATTCCGGTCGCCTTTCTGGTGCATGGCGGTCCGCAGGGATCGTTCGGCAACAGCTGGTCATACCGCTGGAATCCGAAAGTCATGGCAAACCAGGGATATGCCGCCGTTACCGTGGATTTCCACGGCAGCACCGGATATGGACAGAAATTCACCGACAGCATCAACCAGGATTGGGGCGGCAAACCGCTCACCGACCTGAAGCTCGGCCTTGCGGCGGCAGGAAAACAGGATGCGGGCATCGACATCCAGAACGCCTGCGCGCTGGGCGCGTCCTATGGCGGCTATATGATGAACTGGATCGCGGGCAACTGGAGCGACGGTTTCAAGTGTATCGTCAACCATGCCGGCGTGTTCGACCTGCGTGCCATGTCGCTGTCGACCGAGGAGCTGTGGTTCGATTACTGGGACCATGGGGGCCCGTGGTGGACACGGCCCAATCCTGAAAAATGGAATCCGGTAAACCATATCGAAAAATGGAAAACGCCGACGCTCGTCATTCATGGCGAAAAAGATTTCCGCATTCCCTATTCACAATCGCTGATGGCATTTACCGCATTGCAGGAAATGAAAGTCCCGTCGAAGCTGCTGGTTTTTCCCGATGAAAATCACTGGATCAACAAGCCGAAAAACTCGATCCAATGGCACCGCAACGTGTTCGGCTGGCTGGACACATATTTGAAGGACAAGGCGGAGTAATCCGCTTTTCCGTCTCGCGATAACGGCGAATCTAATCGTGCAACCCGCTTGAATAACGCTTATCATGCGTTAAAGCGGTGCGCATGACATTAGAGAAGAATTTCAGCCCGTCGGACATCGAAACCCGCTGGTACAGCCACTGGGAAGAAAAGGGCCTGTTCCGCCCCGCGCGCGACGACCGCGAACCGTTTACGATCGTCAACCCGCCGCCCAATGTGACCGGGTCGCTGCATATCGGCCATGCGCTCGACAACACGTTGCAGGATATCATCATCCGTCACGAACGGATGAAGGGCAAGGACGCGCTCTGGGTGGTCGGCACCGACCATGCCGGAATTGCCACACAGATGGTGGTCGAACGCCAGCTCAATGCGCAGCAGCAAAAGCGCACCGACTTTACTCGCGACGAATTCATCGCCAAAGTCTGGGACTGGAAAGAGGAAAGCGGCGGCACCATTACCGGCCAGCTGCGCCGTCTGGGCTGTTCGATGGACTGGTCGAACGAGCGCTTTACAATGGACGAGGGCTTCACGCGCGCCGTGACCAAAGTTTTTGTCGATCTCTATAACAAGCGTTTGCTGTACCGCGACAAGCGCCTGGTCAACTGGGACCCGGGCCTGAAAACCGCGATTTCAGATCTCGAAGTGGAAACGGTCGAGAAGCAAGGCAAATTCTGGCATTTCAAATACCCCCTCGAGGACGGCAGCGGTCATATCAGCGTTGCCACCACCCGCCCCGAAACTATGCTGGCCGATATGGCGGTCGCGGTGCATCCCTCGGACGAGCGCTATGCAGATATCGTCGGCAAAATGGTCAAGCTGCCGATTACCGGCCGCCTGATCCCAATCATCACCGACGAACATGCCGATCCCGAACTGGGGTCAGGCGCGGTAAAAATCACACCGGGCCACGATTTCAATGATTTCGACGTGGGTAAACGCGCGGGTTTTGCGCCCGCCGACATGTTCAACATGCTCGATGCCGAGGCGAAGGTGTGCCAGACCAGCGATGGCCTGATCCCCGACGACTATCTGGGCATGGACCGGTTCGACGCACGCACAAAAGTGGTTGCGGCGATCGATGCGCTTAGTTTGCTCACGGATACCGAAGACCGCGTCATCCAGACGCCCTATGGCGACCGTTCGGGCGTGGTGATTGAGCCATGGTTGACCGACCAATGGTATGTCGATGCCGAAACGCTGGCCCAGCCTGCGATCGAGGCGGTGAAGTCTGGCGCAATCGAGATCGTTCCGAAGAACTGGGAGAAAACCTGGTTCAACTGGATGGAAAATATCCAGCCCTGGTGCGTATCGCGACAACTCTGGTGGGGACACCGGATTCCGGCGTGGTTTGGGCCGGGTCTACGCGATGATGGCAGTCTTACTACTGGCGATATAATATCAGTAGATGCTAATTTTCAGCCCACTACACGCCGTCCTATAGGAGAACAAATTTTTGTTGCTGAAAATAAAGCTGAAGCTTTAGTTCAAGCAAAGAAGTTCTATCCGGAAAATGTAATGATACGTTTTTCCGAGGAGTGGGAAGATCGAGGGCAATCAGAAGTAAATACTGCTGTATTAAGGCAAGACAAAGACGTTCTCGACACATGGTTCTCCTCCGCGCTTTGGCCATTTGCCACCATCGGCTGGCCCGAAAATACCAACGATCTGAAACGCCATTACCCCAATGACCTGCTCATCTCCGGCTTCGATATCCTGTTCTTCTGGGATGCGCGCATGGCGATGCAGGGGATCGAGTTTATGGGCCAGGGCGGCGAAAAGCCGCTGTCCGAAAGCGTGCCTTGGAAAAGGCTCTACCTGCACGGCCTGGTCCGTGCCGATGACGGCAGCAAAATGTCGAAATCGAAAGGCAATGTGGTCGATCCGCTCGGCCTGATCGACGAATATGGCGCCGATGCCCTGCGCTTTTTCATGGCCGCGATGGAAAGCCAGGGCCGCGATATCAAAATGGACAAGAAACGCGTCGAGGGCTATCGCAACTTCGCCACCAAATTGTGGAACGCATCACGTTTCTGCGAAGCCAACGGCATTGGCGCAAGCGAAATGCTGGCCGCGCCCGAAGCGACCCTGCCCGTCAACCGCTGGATTATTTCCGAGGTTGTCGAGACACTGGAAGCGCTCGACAAGGCGCTGGCCGACCTGCGTTTCGATGCAGCGGCGAACACCATTTACCACTTTGTCTGGGACCGTTTTTGCGACTGGTATCTCGAACTGATCAAGCCCAAAATGCAGGGCGATCATGCAGAGGAAACCCGCACGGTCGCGGGCTGGGTGCTCGACCAGATACTGGTGATGCTGCACCCGTTCATGCCGTTTATCACCGAGGAATTATGGCACAGTATGGCATCCGAAACAGGTGGCCGCAGCTACGACCTGATCGTCGCCAAATGGCCTGCCCCCAATGCAGAAATCGATGCAGAGGCGAAGGCCGAAATCGACTGGATCATCAAACTGGTCGGCGAAGTACGTACGGCAAAAGTCGAACTCAACATTGCACCCGGTGCGAAAATGACCGCGCATGTGCGTGATGGTGATGCGGGCCTGATGGCGCGTATCGACCGCCAGAAAGCGGCGCTCGATCGGGTCGGACGGCTGGAGCAAGTCACTGCCGATAACGCTCCCGATGGAGCCGCTGCACAAATTGTCGTCGATGGCGCGACTTATGTCCTGCCGCTCGAAGGCGTAATCGATATTGCCGCCGAAAAAGCGCGCCTCAACAAGGCGGTGGAAGCGGTGACGAAAGAAGCCAGATCGCTCGAAGGCCGCCTGAACAACGCCAATTTCGTCGAACGCGCCAAGCCCGAAGCGGTGGAAAAGGCGCGCGCCGACCATGCCGACAAAACCGCCGAAGCGCAGCGCCTGCAAGCCGCCCTCGCGCGGCTTGGATAGTGGAATGCGGCCAATGCGTATTTCTGCGGAAGCAGGAATCCAGAGCAGTCTTGTGCAAAATTGCCCTGGGCTCCTGCTTTCGCAGGAGCAAAATTTACGCGGGTAAAACCATTGCCTAAACTCCGCCTCGCCACCGTTACGCCGGGGACGCCCGAGATATTCCATTCGCTGCAGGGCGAGGGATATAGTGCTGGCCAGCCTTCGGTTTTCGTGCGGCTATCGGGGTGCAATCTGCACTGTGTGTGGTGCGATACCGCCTATACGTGGAATTTTACCGGCACCGGGTTCGACCACCGCGATGGCGTGAAATTTACGCGAACCGAAAACAGCATCGCGGTGGATATAGGCGATATCGCCAAAACCGTCGGACAATATGATTGTCCGCGTATCATCTTCACCGGCGGCGAGCCGTTATTGCAACAGGGTATGCTCGCGCGGCTGTGCGAACTGCTCGGCGACGGTTATCATATCGAGATCGAAACCAACGGCACGGTCGAATTGCGGGAGCCGTTTTCTGCCCATGTCGATCAGATCAACATCTCGCCCAAGCTCGCGCATTCAGGCAATGGCACCGATCGGATCGATGACGCAACGCTGGCCAAGTTCGCGCGCGATTCCCGAAGCTGGTTCAAATTCGTGATCGCGCAGCCGGAGGATATCGCGGAAGTGCAAGAGATTCAGCAGCGTTTCGCTATTCCCAAATCGCGTATGTTCCTGATGCCCGAAGGCGTTACCTCCAAAGCCCTGCGCGAAAAGGAACAGTGGCTGTCGCCGCTATGTCTGCAAAACGGCTACGCGCTGACCGACCGTATGCACGTCCATCTGTATGGCGACAGCCGGGGGACCTGAGTTGAGCAGGGCAGGCAGGGTTCTTATCTGCCCTGATTGCGCCAGCGATGCACCACCCGCTGGATGCTTTCTTCCTCGCCGCCCGTGTCCTGCCACAATTTGGTAAAGCTGGGATCTTCGGAGGCGGGTCGGCGGTTGGGCTCGAGATCGTCGAACGAGACACGGATCGGTATGGCAACGCCTTCACCGCAGATAATGCATTCGCGGTTGCGCAGCGCGGGTATCGAATCGAGGAACCCGCGGGCGCCTTCGGGCATTGCGGCCTTCACGAACGCCTGGTCACGGTCGTTGTTGAGCCGCATGGCAATGATGGTGCCGCATTGCGACAGCACGCCTTCGGCCAGATCGGACGGACGTTGCGTGATGAGGCCGAGCGACACCCCGTATTTGCGGCCTTCCTTGGCAATCCGGCTCAAGATATCGCGCACGACGCTATCGCCGCCGGTATCGTCCGAAGGAATATAGCGGTGCGCCTCTTCGCAGACGAACAGGATCGGCCGCTGCGTTTCATTGCGCGCCCAGATCGCATAATCGAACACCAGCCGGCTGAGCACCGCGACCACAGTCGAGGTGATGTCGGACGGCATCGAGGACACGTCGATAATCGAAATCGGCTTGCCGTCGGAAGGCAGCCGGAAAATCTTGGAAATAAAGCTCGCCATCGTATCGCCGACCAGCATACCGGAAAACATGAAGGAATAGCGCGGATCGGCTTTCAGTTCCTCGATCTTGGTCTTAAGCCGCATGAAGGGCGCGCTCGACGTACTTTTATCGAGCTTGCCCATGTCGGTCTGGATTTCGTTGAGCAGGTCGGAAAGCAGATACGGCACAGGCGAATCGACCGTCAGCTTGCCGATCGATTCCGCAAGGCGGTTTTTGGAACGCGCCTTGAGCAGACATTTGGCGAGAATATCGCGGTCCATCTGCTTTTCCGCACCCGAAGACGTTACGAACACCTCGCAATGTTCGGCAAAGTTCATCAGCCAGTATGGCAATGACAGGTTGTTCGCGTCGTATAGCGCGCCATTGCCCTTGAACGCGGCGCTATATTCGCCGTGCGGGTCGACCATCACGATATGCCCTTCGGGCGCGAGGTCGCAAATGCGGTGCAGGATCAGCGCGGCACTGGTCGATTTACCGGTACCAGTCGATCCCAGCAGCGCGAAATGCTTGCCGAGCATGGCATCGACATACAGCGCACCGCGAATATCACTGGTCGGATAAACGGTGCCGATTTCGATATTGGCGCGGCCATCCGACGCATAAATCTGACGCAAATCGTCACTGCTCGCAGCGTAGACTTTTGATCCGGGCACCGGATAGCGCGTGACGCCGCGACGGAAATTGTAAATACGGCCGGTCAGGATTTCCTCGTCACCCTCGCCCAGAAAATCGACATTGGCGATAATCAGGCCGTTCTGGCGCGGGTGCATTTGCTGCGTCCGCACGTTAGCGAGCAGCGATCGCGTGCCCAATTTGATCTTGATCTGACTGCCGACCTGCCCCGCCATCGCGATGCTGGTATCGGCATCGTCTGACAATTCCTGCAGTTTCCGGGCATCGATCAGGATTTTCGAACCGGCCCCCGAAATTTCGATAATTTCGCCGATTTCGAACCGATCCATTGCGTCCTGGTTAGCCGCGGCTATAGCCGAAACCTCTTTTTTGGGCGCAGGGGTGTTCTGTTCGAAATTCTGTTGGCTCATATCCATATGTTCCGGTCCCGTGATGTTCAGCTGCCAATTTGCAGCAGGGTAGAACCGGCATAGCCGCATATGGTAAATAAAGATTTACGCTGAAAGACATTGATGGGATCGTCAGTCGCGCCGGAATATCATCCCCGCACCCCACCCGAACAGAAGCGAGATAATGACGGCACTGAGCCCATATAGAAAGGATTGATGCTCGGCCATGGTGGCCAGGAACAGTTCGAATCCGTATTTGCGAATTTCGATCTCGCGTGTTGCGGCGGTTAGCACCTTGCCATCCTGAATCACGAACGTCTCGGCCGTGTAGGTGCCCGTCGGCACGCTGGAGGGGATATTGATCCGTGCCTGATATAGCACCGACCGTGTTATTTCGACGCTGTTCTCGCTTTGCCGGTACAGACCCTCGCGTGCGTTGAGATCCACCAGCCCTGCAATAAAGCGTTTTTGTTCGTCCGCATTGATGGAACCCACCGGGGAAAGCTGGATATAGTTGAGACCCAGTTCGTAAATGGCGGCCGTTTTATCGTCGACGATATCGGCAATCGGACGCGTGGAGGCGACCGCGAAATAACCGGGGGCGGAACGAAATTCGGTGCTGTCCGCGTTCACCCAGATCCCGGCAATCTGCTGTTTTTCACGCACCACGATCGACTGGACCGGACTTTTTAGAATAACGACGATATCGGTCTTGCGCTGTGCGGCGCGTTCATTGGGATAAACAATCGCGCCGAACAGCAAAAGCTCCGCACCGGTAAACCCGTACTGAATATTGATTTGGCGCTGCGAGACTTCGGGAACAAGCACAGGCTCGTCGGCAGCGCGTGCCGAGCCACAAAAAAGCAGCGACAATGCAGTAAGCCAAGCCAGCATACGCATCATGACTGCACCGTTACCGTATATATTTCGTTCGGTTGCCAGCCCAGTCCGATGGCCAGCCGAAACGCAACAATCAGGACCAGCGCCGATAACAGCAACCGCAGATATTCGGGCTTGAGTTTCTGTGCGAACCGCGCGCCCAGTTGCGCGCCGACCACACTGCCGATCAATAGCAATACCGCGAGCACGATATCAACCGCTTTGGTCGTCAGGCTGTGCACCATGGTCGAGGCCATGGTCACGAAAAGGATCTGAAACAGCGATGTGCCGACCACGACCTGCGCGCCCATGCCCAGCAAATAGAGCATAGCCGGCACCATGACGAACCCGCCGCCCACGCCGAGCAGGATCGTCAATATCCCTGTGACGAATCCCAGTATGAGCGGCGCAAGCGGGGATATGTAAAGGCCCGAGCGATAGAAGCGCCAGCGCATCGGCAGACTGGCCACCAACGGATGGTGACGCCGTTTCTTGGCCCTGACCTGCTTGCCTGCACGCATCGCCAGCACGGTGCGCAAGCTCTCGTTGGCCATCATGCCGCCGATGGACCCGAGCATGAGCACATAAAGAATGTTGATGACCGTATCGATCTGCCCCAGCCGCTGCAAAAGATTGAACAGGGCCGCGCCGAAAAACGTGCCCATCATACCGCCGGCTACCAGCACCGCACCCATATGGTAATCGACCCCTTTACGCCGCGTATAGGCAAGCACGCCCGATACGCTGGCGCCCGTTACCTGGGTAGCGGCCGATGCCGCGGCGACGGTCGGCGGAATACCGTAGAATATCAGCAGCGGTGTAGTCAGGAATCCGCCGCCGACACCAAACATGCCCGACAGAAAGCCGACAAGTCCGCCCAACCCGATGATAACGAGTGCGTCGACCGACATATTGGCAATGGGCAGGTACACGTCCATGCGGATGCTCTATAGTGTTTTGATATGAACACAAAGCATCCAGCAGGGCGGCGTATAGAAATATCATACTGTCCTAAATGGTCAGAAATCTCCCGAAAGCGTCAGCACCGCGCCCGACCCAGGCGTGGCATTTCCGGCAATACGCGCGCGGTAATCGAGCGATAGCCGGGCCCGGCCGGCACCTACCGGCAAGCTGGTCGAAATGCGTGGACCGATATCGACCCGGAAAATATCCTGCTCCTGCGCGGTCGCACCCGTTTGCCCGCCCGACCACAATCCTGCCCCCACCGTTACTTGCAAATTCCCCCTTTGGAACGCCGGTCGCTCGGCCAGCATTTGTACGTCGTAAAAAGCCTGTGTCTGCTTGATGCCCACAATCCCGACCTGAGCATACGCGCTCGCGCTTATATTTGCCGGCAACCGGGCAGGCGGAAGCTGTGTGACCGCATAGGCAGCCGAGCGTGTCCGGCCATCCCCGCCAATGCCGACACGCTGTTCTGCCGCGACGACTATCGGAACAGATGCGACCGGGCGGGCGGATACACCCAAAGCTAATTCGGTTTCCTCCAGTCCGCCGCTTCCACGGCTTTTTAACGCGCTCGCAAAACGCAGATAGATTTCGCCGCGCCTTTCGCTTGAAGGGGTTAGTGCGTAGCGTGCTATAGCACCCACCTGACTCGCTCCATATTGGCCGCGCCCCGCCGTCAGCGCACCCGAACTTCCCGGCCGCAAAAAACCCCAGGCTTGCAAAGACAGGCGATCCGCGAAATTATGTCCGGTATCGCTATATCCGGAATCCGGATTGGCCAATGGCTGTATTCTCTGCGTGACCGGCACGCGCTGCGCATCGCCACGATCTGGCGCAGTTGAAAGCAGCGCTGTGGCACGATTTTCCGGCAGAGAGGGGACGATTCCCGCTGAATAACTCAGCGCTGTTGCATTGAGCGGATATACAGAATTGTAGGAATGTTCATATTTTTCCGGCAATAATATAATGTGCCGTGTCGTTTGCCAAATTGGTCTTTCATCCCGGGTGAGTTTTGCATCGGCTGGTTGCATTGCCAAGGCGGTAGCGAATATATTCGCAGGACTGTCGACTTTCGCAAAAGCCTGCGCACTGTCGGTAATACCGGTAGCCGCTATGCCAGGTAGATAGGCGATCACGCGCGATGCTGTCCATGCGATCGCCAAGACACCGAGGAAAATAATGGGCTGTCCGCGCATATTTTTGCGGGTTCCCGCCTCTACGGGAAGAAATTTGCTCATGGGGAAAAGCTCTTGCGAATGTCAATCGGTACAGCCGGGCCATGTACGATCATGTGACAAGTCTTTTCCCACCGCAACCTTTCGCCCTTCAGATCCCTTATATATCCGGAAAGCGCACGCCGCGCGGCCATGATGCTGATGATATTGGCTACCAAAACGCGCGGAATGGAGCGGCACCCTTCGACAAATCCATATTGCTGCCATGTAAAACCGAACCGGAACAGCAGACGCCATACGAGCATGACCGCGTTACACAGCAAAAGCAGCGATAAAGCCGGATGCAATGGACTGATGCTATAGACTCCGAACCACTGGCCAATGGCCGTGACGGTTAAAAATACCAAAGATAGATAAGCGCAGCAAAGAACCAATGCTGCCAATACCGCCCTGCGGTCGCGCAAGCGCATCCATTTTTCCGCGACATTGCCGCGCCATCCCATTCGGTCCCATCCAAGCAGGGCAATGCCGGCCATCCACCGGCTTTTCTGCCGGGCCGCAGCCCCGATATCATCGGGAAAATATTCTTCGGTCGCAATCAGGTCGCCATGCGCATCGCGTGCACGCACGAACACGCCCGAACCGCCCATGTCCTTGACCCGCAGACCGAGTTCGTAATCTTCTGTCAGACTGTCGGTCTCAAAGGGCAAAGCCGCGCCGCCCGCGGCTGCATTCTGTGCGGCCACGGCCTGGATCGCCTCTCGTGAAAAAGCGCAGCCTACGCCGGCGGCAGGAATGCCTGCGGCAACCACGCCGCGCACCACCATCGCCTTGCCATGCGCTTCAGCAAATTCGTCGCAATAATGGCCCGAGACCCAACGCGAATGGCGGTTAACCAGGGGGCGAACCGGGATTTGCACAAAATCATGAGTTGCCAGATAATGTGCAAATACACGCAAACTGCCTGCATGCACGACATCTTCTGCATCATGCATGATAATGGCTCTATATTCTGTGGAACTCTCGGCCTCATCGATGCATAGCTGCCGCCACAATCTGTTCAAACAATCCGCTTTCGATGTCGGTCCTGGATTGTCACTCACCACCAGCCGCACTCGGGGATCGGCAATCGCGGCCGCGCACACGGCGTCAATCGTCTCCATGTCATTGGGATAGCACCCGACATACAGGCATATGTCGTCCACCGGCCAGGCGATGTGGCAGTGGCGCAGCATATGGCCAATGACATCCGCTTCCTGCCATGCGGGAATGAAAACGGCAAAACCACCTGTATCGATGCAACTGGATAAAGGTGCGACTTGAGGCACATTCGGACGCGCTTTATGTCGCTGTGTCCAGCGGTCAAACCAGCCTCTGGCTTTATGGGCTATCCAGATGATATCGACCGCAATATCATCGATTGCCCCGATAAAGAACCAGATCGCGGCGAACAGCAAAAGTTCGCGGCCCAAAAACTCGGTGCCTTGGAAGAAAACGTCCGGAATTGCCCCACTCCCGAAAGCGACTCCTCCCAAAGCCGGTAGCTAGTGAACTGTATTCATTGTTATATTAAATAAATTTCATTTTTCGAGTCCAAATTAATTTGGAGGGGTCCTGTTTTGGGACAAACATCCGCATTTCCTATCTATGGCGAAAAAATTCGGCGTTATCTGCTGCAGCGCTGGACTTGAGGGTCAATCGCTTTACATATGTGCGCACGCACCCACAGGAGAATATATGGCGACCAGCAAAGCACAACGTAAGGGATCCAACTCGGCCCTGCGTGACTTTTTGACGAGCGAAGCTGGCGGCGGCGTATTGCTGATGCTGGCGGCAGCCATAGCCATGATCGTGGCCAATAGTCCTTTATATGACGCCTATCATCATTTCCTGCATGAAATTCAGGGGCCGACACTGACCAAAAAGTTGGGGCCGATGACGCCGCATTTGTGGATTAACGATGGCCTGATGGCGATTTTCTTTTTTCTCGTCGGCCTGGAAATCAAACGCGAATTTATCGACGGGCGTCTCAATACATGGGAACGCCGGCGCCTGCCTATTCTGGCCGCGGCGGCGGGGATGATCGTGCCAGCCATTATTTATCTGATCGTGACCCGCGAATATCCTCTGCTGCAAAACGGCTGGGCCATTCCTGCCGCAACCGATATAGCGTTTGCGATCGGCGTGCTTGCGTTGCTAGGAAAACGTGCGCCGACTTCGCTCAAACTCTTTCTCGTCACCGTGGCGATAGTCGACGATATGGGCGCGGTCGCTATTATTGCACTGGTCTATACACAAGAGCTCGCCACGATATGGCTTATGGGTTCCGCCATCATACTGGGCATCATGTATGCCTGCAACAAGGGCGGGGTGCGTTCGATACCGGTCTATCTCGTGCTGGCGCTCATATTATGGTATTTTGTACTGATGTCGGGCGTGCACGCCACCATTGCCGGCGTGCTTGCAGCATTGACTATTCCGATCGTTAAGACGCCCGGCGCACCCGACAGCACCACATCGCCCGTCCATGTGCTCGAGCACGCCATCCACCCCTGGAGCTCGTACCTTATTATCCCGATATTCGGATTTGCCAATGCCGGCGTTTCGTTGAGCGGCTTGGGTTTGGAGCATATTTTCGCGCCATTGCCGCTGGGGATTGCGCTGGGTCTGTTCCTTGGCAAGCAGATCGGTATATTCGGCAGTGTCTGGCTGGCGGTCAAAACGGGTTTTGCGGAAAATCTGGGGGGAGCAAGTTGGTCTCAGGTTTATGGCGTCTCCATGCTGTGCGGCATCGGCTTTACCATGAGCCTGTTTATCGGGGCGCTCGCTTTTCCTGGCAACGCGCTGTTGATCGATGAAGCCAAAATCGGAGTTCTTCTGGGTTCGATCCTTTCCGCTATTGTCGGCTTTCTCGTACTGCGCTTCGCGCCGGAAGCGGAACGCACCATGCGGCGCGAGATCGCCCGCGAAGTTGAAGAGGGGCAGCAGGCGTGAGAAAGCTGCCTCTTCTGATTGCCAGCGCCAGCATGCTTGCGGGGTGCGCCGCCAGCAACGTCTACAATAAACCAAGCCCGCAACCGATACAGACCGAACAACTGACCGGTGCCGACTTGCTCGACAATCTCGCCAGTGATTATGTCAAGCTCAGCCTAGAGATCGGTGAACGCGAACCTGGTTATATTGACGCTTATTATGGCCCGAAAAGCCGTAAGACTGCGGCGAAAGAGTCCGAGCGCACATTGGTTGATCTGGGAAATGCAATAGTGCTGCTCGAAGAACAACTCGATACTATCTCTCCGCAAATCCTGAGCGAAGATCAGCGGCAAAGAGCCCGATTCCTAAGGGCGCAATTTAACGCAGCACAGACACGGCTGATCATGGCGCAGGGCGAAAAACTCAGTTTTCGACAAGAATCGCTTGGATTATTCGGGGCCACCCCGGATTTGAAGCCGCTATCGTCTTATGATGCCGCGCTGGCGCAAATCGACCAGGTGCTTCCCGGCGATGCCCCATTAGAGATGCGCGTCACGGCTTTTTTCGATAGCTATATTATCCCGCCCAATCGGCTCAAACGGGTGTTCAAGGCCGCCATCGCCGAATGCAAGGCGCGCACCGAACGGTATATCCAATTGCCTGAAGGCGAGAAATTCACTCTGGAATTTGTTACCGGCAAGCCGTGGAGCGGCTATAATTATTACCAGGGCGATTACGAGAGCCTGATCCAAATCAATACCGACCTGCCGATCCGCATCAGCCGCGCCGTCGACCTGGGCTGTCACGAGGGTTATCCCGGCCATCATGCGTTGAACATGTTGCTCGAGCAAAAACTGATGAAAGAAAGGGGCTGGCAGGAATTCAGCGTTTACCCGCTCTACAGTCCGCAAAGCCTGATTGCCGAAGGATCGGCCAATTATGGCATTGCGCTCGCATTTCCGGGTGACGAGCGCCTGGCTTTCGAACGCGATGTCTTATATCCGCTTGCCGGGCTTGATCCTGCGGGTGCTGCGAAATATTACGAGGTCGGACAGCTTGTGGGGGCGCTGTCGGGAGCACGCTTCACCATCGCCCAGCAATATCTCGATGGTGAGATTGATCGCGCGCAGGCCGTACGTCTGATCCGTAAATATCAGCTGGTCAGCGAGGAAGCGGCGCAGAAATCGGTCGATTTCAATGACACCTATCGCAGCTATGTGATCAATTACGGGCTGGGTGCGGAAATGGTGGGTGCCTATATCGAAGCAGCGGGCAGCGATCCTGTATACCGCTGGGCGGCGATGGAGAAGATCCTGAGCGAACCCACACTTCCTGCCGATCTGACGGTAGAATAGCAGGCCTGCTCATGCATGTATATTGGCAGGATAGCGCTCTGCTCAGCCGCCGGGGCTATCCGCCATACGATATGGGGTGAACTTGCCGAGCGCGCAGCTGCCAAGCTCGGTTCCCGTCGAAAAATCGCTCACCACCGCAATTTCTCCGCTGCAAAGCTGCGAGGTGGGGCGGCGGATGATCAGGGTATTGTTTTCCGCCCCGTTGCAGCCGCCATAAGGCTGATTAAGATAGACGGTACCACCCACTTCATACAGCAGGATATCGTCGCTGATGGTGGTGGATTGCGCGCCGCGCAGCGAAGCTATGCACGATACCGGTTCGCCCGCCACCCGCCCCGCCAACTTGCGATCCAGTTTCGCCTGTTGTTTGGCGGTCAGCGCGGCAGGCTGGTAGGAAGTTTCAGCAGAAGACCCGGCGGGCGCACAGGATGTTAGGACCAAAAGGGCCGCGGCGGCAATGCATGGAGACGTCCGACATACAAACATCATAATTTCCTCGATCAGCCCCCGTTAAACATGAAATATAGCATGTCTGTCCGGTTTTTCCAAAACCTCTATATTCTCCGTACCCATATCGGCGACGGGGGCGTCACCATTTGCCGTTATTGTCCATCGATGCCCATGGTTCCTGCGGTGCGAGATGGTCGCCGCGTTGCAGCAGTTCGACCGAAATATTGTCGGGCGTACGCACGAATGCCATGTGCCCGTCGCGCGGCGGGCGGCTGATGGTCACGCCCGCATCCACAAGTTTCTGGCACGTTTCGTAAATATTGTCGACGCGATAGGCGAGATGGCCGAAATTGCGGCCGCCGTCATATTCCTGATCATCCCAATTATAGGTCAGCTCGATCTCCGCCTTCTGGCCGGGCGCAGCGAGAAACACCAGCGTAAAGCGGCCTTTTTCGACATCGAAACGCCGCACTTCCTCGACCCCGAAGAGCTTGAAGAATGCAATCGTCGCATCCAGGTCGCGAACGCGGATCATCGTGTGGAGATATTCGGTACTCATATCCTGTTCCTCTTTGTGTATTCAGCCTGGTCGGTTCGGATTGAGCGCGCTGCTGCGCCGCTTGGCTTGAATGTCCACAAGGCCGCTATTAGGCAAGAACTCGCCCTGTCCCATATCCGCTGCAATGTCTTGCAGGGCGGCAATACGGTCAGCGGTATCGGGATGCGTGGAAAACATCGCCTTCATACCCGAAGGTACGATATAAAGCTGCGCCGCCGCAGGATTGCGCTCGACTACCGGATTGCGAATATGCTGCGCCTTGCCGGAAATTTTCGCCAGCGCGGAAGCAAGCGCCAGCGGCTTGCCGCTGATTTGCGCACTGCCGCTATCGGCCCCGAATTCGCGCGTTCGGCTGATCGCCATCTGTACGATCATCGCCGCGAAGGGGGCTACGAACACCGCCAGCAAGCCGGCGGCGCCGCTGTTGCGATCGCGAAAAAACAGCCCAAAATTGGCCAGCATCGATATCGCCCCGGCAATGGTCGCAACCATCGTCATGATCAGCGTATCGCGGTTGCGGATATGGGCCAGTTCGTGCGCCATAACGCCTTCCACCTCGTCGCGGCTCAGCATATTGAGTAAGCCGGTGGTCGCCGCCACTGCGGCATGTTCAGGGTCGCGGCCGGTGGCAAACGCATTGGGCTGCTCCATGTCGATCAGATAGACTTTGGGCACCGGCAATCCGCCGCGCCGCGCCAGCCCCTCGACAAGGCCGTAATAATCGGGATGCGAACGCGCATCGACTTCGACCGCATTATGCATTTTCAACACGATCTTGTCGGCGTTCCAGAAAGTCAACAGGTTCATGCCCGCCGCGACAATTAGCGCCAATATCGCCCCGCGCGGCCCGCCCAGCGTAAAGCCCAGCGCCATGAAAAGTGCGGTCATCGCCGCAAGCAACATGGTCGTTTTCATAAAGTTCATCTTTATTCCTCCTGCCCCCCTGCTGCTACCATAACGCGAGCGTTGCCACTTTACATTCGCCGCGCACCGCCCATATTCTGAATATAATATGGGATTTTCCATATTCCATTGCAATCGGTCGAAAGGCACCGGCATGAGCAGGAAAATCGGTGAAACATTGCGCGCCACCAAGCGCCCCGGCAACGTCACACCCCCCGCCCACTGGCACAGCCAGCCCGTTCCCGAATCGAAAGCCGCCAACAAACAGACCAAAGGTCCCGAAGATCGCAATCCGGTGCGTTATGGCGACTGGGAATATAACGGCATCGCTATAGACTTCTAGACTGTCTTTTTGCCTGTTCACGAGAGCAAGGCTTACCCGCCCGCAAGTTTTTTCTCGCGGCGCCGCTGTACCGAAGACCTCAGCCCCATCGATTCGCGGTATTTGGCGACCGTGCGGCGGGCGATATCGAACTTGTGCGCCTTCAACAGTTCCACCAGCTTGTCGTCCGACAGGATTTTCTTCGGATCTTCCGCATCGATCAATGTCTTGATCGCCGACTTGACCGCCTCGGCCGACACCGCATCGCCACCATCCGATGACGCTATAGCACTGGTAAAGAAATATTTGAGCTCGAACACGCCGCGCGCACAACTCAGATACTTGCGCGACGTCACACGGCTGATGGTAGATTCGTGCATTTTTATGGCCTCGGCGACATTTTTGAGTGTGAGCGGCTTCAGCTCCGACACGCCCTTGCGAAAAAACCCTTCCTGCTGCCTCACAATTTCGCTCGCCACTTTTATGATCGTGCGTTGCCGCTGGTCGAGCGCTTTTACCAGCCAGCTCGCCTCGGTGAGACACTCGTTCAGCCAGGTTTTCGATGCCTTGTCATGCGCCCCGTCCGACATCTCGACATAATATTGCCGGTTGACCAGCAGGCGGGGCAGCGTCGCGTGGTTGAGTTCGATCGCCCATCCGCTGCCGCGAGCGACGACGAATAGATCGGGCACCACCGCCTCGACCACCGAATTACCGTATTTCAACCCAGGCCTGGGGTCATAGCTGCGCAATTCGGCGATCATATCCATCAGGTCTTCTTCGTCAACCTGACACATGCGTTTGAGCTGAGGCCATGCCCCGCGCGCCACCAGGTCGAGATTGTCGATCATGCGCGCCATGCACGGATCATAACGGTCGGCGTCTTTCGCCTGTAAGGTGAGGCACTCGCACAAATCGCGCGCGCCGACGCCTGTGGGTTCCATCGACTGGATCACCGACAATACCGACTCGACCTCGCCAAGGGGGGCACCCAGCGCCTGTGCAATTTCCAGCAAGTCGCCGCGCAGATAGCCGCTATCGTCGATATGACCGATCAGGTGGCGTGCGATGAATTCCGCATCGCCGGACAATATCTCTCCGGCCTGGGCCTGCAAATGGTCCTGCAAGGAAACGTCGCTCGCCAGCATGTTTTCAAAACCGCTATCATCGCCGCCGCTGCCCAGATAACCGCTGACCCCCAAGGCGCCATCGAGGCCCGAGGACCCGGTCTGCGCGCCATCGCCGGTTTTTGCTCCCATCATATCGATGGGACAGTCGTGATGGTAAATATCGGCTTCGCTATTCATGTCGAGCGGCGAGTCATTACTGTTGCCGTTACCGTTCAGAAGTTCGTCCGAACCCGCGGGTTCGCCGGATTTCCCGGATTCGGTATCTGATACAGCCTCTCGCGTTTCCTGCGGGCTGTCGGCCATATCGAGCAGCGGATTTTTTTCCAGTTCCTCGGCGATATAGGATTCGATTTCCAGATTGGACAGCGCCAGTAATTTAATCGCCTGCTGCAATTGCGGCGTCATCACCAGCGACTGACTTTGCCGCAAGTCGAGACGCGGACCGAGCGCCATCAGGAAAATCGCCTTTCGAGCATGATGGCAGACCTACAAGGCAAAACCTTCACCAAGGTAAAGCCGCCGTACATTTTCATCCGCCACCAATGCCTCGGGGCTGCCGGCAAAAAGCACCTGGCCGTCATAAATGATACAGGCGCGATCGACGATATCGAGCGTTTCGCGAACATTATGGTCGGTGATCAGCACCCCGATATTGCGGTCTTTCAGCTGGATCACCAGTTCGCGGATATCGGAAATCGAGATCGGGTCGATTCCGGCAAAAGGTTCGTCGAGCAGGATGATGGACGGGTTCGCCGCCAGCGCCCGCGCGATCTCGCACCGACGGCGTTCACCCCCGGACAATGCCATCGCGGGCGAAGCACGCAATTTGGTCAGGCCGAATTCGTCGAGCAGCCGTTCGAGCGATTGGCCGCGCGCATGTTTGTCCGGTTCGGCCAGTTCCAGCACCGCCTTGATATTCTGCTCCACGCTCATGCCGCGAAAAATCGAGGTTTCCTGCGGCAGATAGCCGAGGCCGAGCACGGCGCGGCGGTACATAGGCAGCGAAGTGATATCGACACCGTCGAGCATGATCCGGCCCGCATCGGGCTTGACCAGCCCCATGATCGAATAGAAGCAGGTTGTCTTGCCCGCACCATTGGGGCCCAGCAGACCCACGACTTCGCCATTGGCTACCGATAGCGAGACATCCGACAGAATCGAGCGCTTGTCATAGCTTTTGGCGATTGAGACGACCGCGAGACCGTGGTCGAGTGCGGCTTCGGTAATCGCGTTTTCCGCAGGATCAATGGCGGCGGTATCGGTCATGTATCGTTCCCATGTGGCAAGATACCGGCAGCCCAGCAGCGGTCCGTGCGAATATAATATAGGTTATATTGATGTAATGACGGCGCTCAAGCAACCTAAATTTAGCCCCATATATTAAATTGGCAGGATATTTATGTGTTATCCGGACCGAAGCCTAGGGGCGTATATCTCGATTATTTATCGCCTTGCGGGACCGAGAACGTGCCCGATACGCGGCCATCGCTTCCGGTCGTACCGGTTTCTCCGGAGGCACCGCCCGAACTGCGGCCATCGATCGTCGAGCGGCCGGAGCGCAGGTCGATAACCAATCGCCCACCGTTCAGCGTATCGGCACCGCGGCGCAGCCGTACATTGCCGACCATGGTGATGATACGTTTGTTGAAATCATAAACCGCCACATTGCCGCTCGCGCGTTCGTCCCCTTTGGTCACGACAACGCCCCCGGTTGCGTCCGCACGCTGAATATCGCTGCCCGAATAGGCAATCGTCGTGCGCGCCGATGTCAAGCGAAGCCCCGCCTGTTCTATGATGACATTGCCCGACAAAATGACCCGTTTCTGGCGGTCCTGAAGCTCAATACGGTTGGCATCGAAATTAACCGGGGCGTTGCTGTTATGATTGGTCAGCGATTGCGCGCTCACCATGGCGGAGCCCATAATCGTAAATCCGGCCAGGAACAGGCTTATGGACGCATATTTTCTCATCATCTTACCCTTTATAACCTTGCACCGGTTGGTCGGCAGGAAATCCGCTGCGTCTTCCTACAGTTCATCTTCCGGCCTGCATCCGCATTTTCGCATTGCCTTCCAGCACAACCGTGCGGTTGTTAAGATCCGCGGTTAACTTGTTTGCGCTGAACGTACCCTGAGGAACCCGGCCGGTAACAGCACCGCGGCTTTCCATGCGGCGGGATTTGAGATCGATATCGACATTGCGCGTCTGCAATCGGTATCCCGCGGCAGTGTTCAATCTAACGGGTCCATCGATGACCACCGTTTCCTTGTCCATATTGTAAGCGCCATCGTTCGCGGTCAGCGTCGCCAGGCCGCTGTCGAGCATGATTTTAGCAATAAGCGCGTTCATTTCGACAACCGGCAGCAGCGAGGTGCGCTGTACGGCCGAGTCGGCTTTCAGTGAAAAAGCCCGGCCCCGGCTATCTTCGCCCCGATATTCGGCGTTGCTGACGCGTAGCCGGTCCTTGGCAATATCGACCTTGTTCTTGTCGAGCAGAAAGCTGACATCGCCGGATTTGTTGAGCGGTGCAAGCGCAAGAAACGCGAACAGCGCGCCGATTGCCGATGGCAGGGCGACACGCAATACGGCTATCACCTTGTCGCGCAGGCTTCCCGGTGCCGCACCAGCGTGGCGGCGCGTCCGCATGCGTTCGGCTATGGCGCTCATGATTGCTGTCCTAATAGTAGGCGCGCAAAATCGCGCCGTAGCTGGGTTATCCCCTATATATTAATTGTGTGCGAAAATATCAATTTCCGCCCACCCCATCAAGTCGAGTTCGGCACGGCGCGGCAGGAAATCGAAACAGGCCTGCGCAATGTCCATTCGGCCTTCGCGTTTGAGGCGAAGAGTCATCTCGTCGCGCAATTCATGCAGGAAGCGTACGTCGCTGGCCGCATAGTCGCGCTGGGCATCAGACAGTAAAGGGCCGCCCCAGTCGCTCGATTGCTGTTGCTTGCTGATATCCTTGCCGAGCAATTCACGCACCAGTTCCTTCAACCCGTGCCGATCCGTATACGTACGAATCAGGCGCGATGCGATTTTGGTGCAGAAAACGGGGGCGGCTGTGACATTGAGATAATGGTCGATCGCAGCCAGATCGAACCGACCGAAATGATACAGCTTCACGCGCGCGGGATCGGCCAACACGGCACGCAGATTGGGCGCGGCATAATCGCTATCGGGAGAAAAACGGACCAGGTGCTCGTCGTCGCCGCCGTCGCTGATCTGCACCAGGCAAAGACGGTCGCGCGGTGTGATAAGACCCATGGTTTCGGTATCGACGGCGATATCGCCCTGACCTAAGACGCCTTGGGGCAGGTCTTCTTCATGGAAATAAACTGTCATACGCAAAATTGCCTTATTGATGTGTTGGCGGCACTTCGCCTTCGCCACACTCGTGCAATATCTAGTATCGCACAGATGGTTATTCGTTCGCGGCTTTACCGGCTTTTGAGCGTCGGGCAAGCATATTGAGGCCCTCGACGAAAGCGGAAAAGGCCATTGCCCCATAGATAATTTCTTTAGGAACATAAAAACCGAAGCCGTCGGCTATGAGGCTCATGCCGATCATGAACAAAAATGCCAGCGCCAGCATGACGACCGTGGGATTATGCTCCAGAAACTGCGCCAATGGCCTTGCTGCCAGCAACATCACCGTTACGGCCACCAAGACCGCAATTACCATTACCGAAATATGGTCGGTCATGCCGACGGCGGTAATAATCGAATCGAGTGAGAAAACGAGATCGAGCATGATAATCTGGCCAATCGCCGCGCCAAAAGCCATGCTTGCCTGCCGGGTATCGAACAAGTCCTGATTCGGATTGTGGTCAACGCTGTGATGGATTTCCTTCGTCGCTTTCCATACCAGAAAAAGCCCCCCGGCGATCAGGATCACGTCCCGCCACGAAAACTCGAGCCCGAACAATTCAAAAATCGGCTGTGTCAGTTGGACTATGACGAACACCAGGCTGAGCAATACCAGCCGCAAGCCAAGCGCCAGGCCAATGCCGATCATCCGCGCCTTGGGCCGCTGTTCTTCCGGCAATTTGTTGGTGATGATCGAAATGAAAATGAGGTTATCGATTCCCAGAACGACTTCCATCACGATCAGTGCCGCCAAAGCGGCCCACACGGAGGGTTCTGAAAACAGCGAGATAAGGTTTTCCATCGATATGCTAATGCCTTTACACGATTCGTCTGGCAAGAGCGGAATTCATCATCGACCGGGGTTGCTGTGGCGATAAAAGTCATCGCCACGTCATAATATTGCTATACTCACACAGCTGTTCGGGTAAATAATATTGTTATGGGGCATTTTTGCCACACATACATGTTTATGCGACAAGGATTTTATTCGCAAAATCCGATTTTTTAGGTTATGCGAGTCCAGTCTGTTCCACGCATTGCATTATGCAGGTGCAGGCTGAATATGAAGAGCGCCCTGACGCCCGTGAGTTAAACGGATACGCGCGGTACCCTTATCACCCTGTGGTGACCGGAAATTCGTCCGTTCCGTAATCCATTCTATGATACCGGGCGAAGCGAAAGTGAATTTTAAGGCATGAGTTTTGACAGAGGCCGGCGTGGCAAGGGCCGGGATAAGCGCGACCAATTCGGTGACGAAAATTTCGACGGATATCAAGGGAGCGGCGGTCGTTTCGACGGCGGCGGGTATAACAACACCAACTCCAACCGTTTCAGCGGTAGCGAAAGCAGCGGCGGTGGCTATAGCGGTGGCGGCGCTCCGCGTTCCGGCGGCAACGCTGGTGGCGGCATGCCCGCACAGGTGGTTGGCGAAGGCAAAGGCGTCGTAAAGTTCTTCAATGCCCAAAAAGGATTCGGCTTTATCCAGCGCGAGGATGGCGGTGAAGATGTATTCGTCCATATCAGCGCGGTCGAAAAAGCCGGTCTTTCCAGTCTGGCCGAAGGCCAGAGCCTGGAGTTCACGCTGGTGGATCGTAGCGGCAAAGTCTCGGCCAGCGACCTGAAGATCGAAGGCGAAGTGCTTGCGGCACCGGCGCGCGAAGAACAGCCCAAACGCGAACTGACCGGCGAGCGTACCAGCGGTACGGTCAAATTTTTCAACAGTATGAAAGGTTTCGGCTTTATCACGCGCGACGATGGACAGGATGACGCATTCGTACACATTAGTGCAGTCGAGCGATCCGGTATGTCCGGCCTCGAAGAAGGCGACCAGCTGGAGTTCGACGTGGAAGTCGATCGTCGCGGCAAATATAGCGCGGTCAACCTTTCGCCCAAACAAGGCTGAAAGTCAAAACACCCTATATAGAAGCAGGGGCGGCATATCGGATAAGATATGCCGCCCCTGTAATATTGCCATAACCCGCCCGGCCATGCGGGGCAGTGTAGCTTTCAATCTTACTTGATCGTCTCGCGCAGAAACCACGCACGCTCCTCGGCCTGATCGGTCCAGTCGTCGAGCAAACCGTCGGTTGCGTTGTCACCGGCCGCCTCACAAAGCTCCTTGGCGGCCTTGAAGCCTTTGACCAGCATCATGTTATCATCGTGCAATTCCTTCAGCATCGCTTTTGCGTCAACATGAGACTTGTCATTATCCTTGATAGTTTGTTTGGAAGCAACCGAACCGATCGAGGTAAGAGTGCGATGTCCAATTTTGCGTACGCGTTCGGCCATGGCATCGGTGATACCGATGATTTCTGCCCCGTGCTCGTCCAGCATACGATGGTAATCGCGAAAATGCGGGCCATCCACGTGCCAGTGAAAATTTTTCGTCTTCAAAAATAGCGCGTAGCTGTCCGCAAGTAATCCGTTAAGTGCATCGGCCAGGGCTTTGGTGGCGTTTTCATTGTTAGCTGACATAGGGATCCTTCCGATAAATTGTCAAATTCTGAATATAATGTGTAAACGCCGCGCTATCGAAATTGTGCCCTGACATGTTTATAAGAATAAATTGTCTGATAGAGTGAGGAAAACCATCAGTGGCATGGCGTAGATCGGCTCACCCGAACAGCCCGAATGCTTGCATTCCAGCAACCAGTCCGACCAATAGGAATATGACGCCCCCTACAACGCGCACAATCTTTATCGGTATCAGTACGGCGAGTCTTTCGCGCAAGATTATAGCCGCCACGCATGTCATGATGATGCCGAGCGCACCCCCAAGCGCCGTTAGCTCTGGCGCCTGTGTCCTCGCGGCGGTGGCAGCTATGATAAATTGTCCCTTATCGCCCAATTGCAATATGAACAGTCCCAGAAAACTGGTCAGCAATGCGCTCGTTTTCCAACTGCTCAGCGTATCGATTCCGCGCCGCCACCAAAGCATGCTTGCCCCGGCAAGCGCAAAGGACAATGCGTAGAAAAGCCTTTCCGCATCCTCGCTGATCAGCATGCCGAGATAGGCGCCGCCATAGGCGGAAATACATGAATTGAGTAAGGTCGCTGCTATAAGACCATATATAATGGGTTTTTCGCGGCCGAAACGCAGGGCGAGTACCGCGCATAGTATCTGTGTACGGTCCCCCATTTCCGCCCAAGCGGTCGCTAGTAACGTGGTCAAAAAAGCGTCCACGCGGGTTTACCGCACACCGTAAACGGCAAGCGAGGCCAGCAAGGTACCGGCCGCTCCTGATGAATGCGGCGATATGCCCACCGAATCGGCCAACACATTGAGATAATGCAGCGCCATCGTATTACACCGGCTGCGGGCCAGTGCGCTTTCGAAACTGCGGATAATGACAACACATTCTGACATATTTCTGGAGACAGCCATCCCTCTCAACTCTTCGAGTTCGCTGAGCAATGTGTACATATCAATGCGCAATAGATTTTCCCGTACCAAGTCAATGCGCGCGAGCATGATTCCGTTATGCATAGAGTCCATTTTGACATATGCCGTCATCACGTATTCCTTCCGACTTCACGGGGTAGAATATGCGCATGCTATGGTTAACAAAACGTTTGCGGGAGATGTTCCCGCTACCGCCGTGCAACCTGCGGGCAGGGATATTTTTCGTACTGTCCGTGCATCCCGCTTGACAGGACATCACATTTCACGCATTGGCACGCCTGAGTTTTGGCGGCTGCGACTCTGTAACGGAGCGGGACTGCTTGATTTTGAATTTTGGACTGAGCCGCGCCGTGTGCCTTCTTCACCTGCGCGTCAAAATGCCACCACAGTTAGAAACATAAAGGATTCGGACATGGCGAAACCAGCCAATGTAAAAATCAGACTGGTCAGCACTGCGGATACGGGCTTTTTCTACGTGACGAAAAAGAACCCTCGCAATCTGACCGAAAAGCTTGTCTTCCGCAAATATGATCCGGTCGTACGCAAGCATGTCGAGTTCAAGGAAGCCAAGATCAAGTAAGTCTTGATTTGGTCCTGTTGCTTGCCAGAGGAACCTGTATCCGGTTTTGGCATTATTCGATCTATTCCAATGAGCGCCTGCTGACACAAAGGTTCAGCGGGCGTTCAATCGTTCTGGCCTAATGATCGGATCATAGATTTGGAGAATAATATGCCGACCAAACGTACCTTATCCCTGACAGCGCTTGCGTTGCTGGCGCTATCACCGTTGGTGTTATCCGTACCATTGGCCCCCGCTGCCGCGCAATCGGGACAATCAGACCTTGCAAAAGTGACGCAGCATTTGAAAGCGGTCAAATCGATGACCGCCAATTTCACGCAGACCGACCGCTCCAACCAGACGGTAAGCGGAAAACTGACACTGAAACAGCCTGGCAAGATCCGGTTTCAGTACCAGAAAGATGTACCGCTCCTTATCGTCAGCGACGGCAAGGCGCTTACCTTGATCGATTATGAAGTGAACCAGGTCCAGCGCTGGCCGATCAGCAATAGCCCGCTTGGCGCGTTGCTCGATACCGATCGCGATCTTAGTAAGTTCGGCACCATTGTCCCCACGGGTGATCCCAATGTGCTGAGCGTGCGGGTCAAGGACCCCAAGCGCCCCGAATATGGCGTGATTACCCTTATTTTCACTCGTTCGGCCACCGCTCCAGCCGGATTGAAGCTGGCAGGCTGGGTCGCGCTCGATTCCCAGAACAAACGTACTACTATTCAGCTATCCGGACACAAATATGGCGTGGCCGTAGCCAATAGTGCATTTGACTGGGTCGATCCCCGGCCCAATAAACGTGGGCCGCGCCGATAGAAGTTGCATAAAATATCATCTGATACACAGTTTTCAAAAGAATCGTGCTGACATAAGATATTTCGTAAAGGCGAGAGTTTTTTATGGCTATACCCGACATTGCAGACAAACTGCCCTCATATGTCGACTAACTGCAGCTCCCAGATACATCCGTTCAGTTAACCGAAAGGAAAATTGGCGTATAAATTGAGGGGTAAGGAAGACAGACCGGGTTTCCCCCCTGTTGTCCGGTCACCAAAATTCTTCCTTATGACAACGCGTGACGAACGCAACAGAACCCTCGTTCCAAATGCCCCCGGAGCGAGGGTTTTTGTTGCGTGTGCATCCTGGTTTCAATTTCCGCTCTTGGGTTTGCCATAAAGCGCGGCTAGAGCATGGATCATGAGTTCGAATATCAAAATCGTCACTTGGAACATCAACTCGGTGCGTTTTCGCGTCGAAACCGTGCAGCGCTTTCTGAAGGAAGAAAAGCCGGACATATTGTGTCTGCAGGAAACGAAAGTGACCGACGAGCTTTTCCCCGAAGGCGCGTTTCGTCAGCTCGGCTATAACCACCAGGCACTCAACGGGCAGCCGATGCACCATGGCGTCGCGATTCTCAGCCGCATGCCATTGCATAACATCACCCGCAACGACTGGCAGGATAATGGCGAAGCCCGGCATATCGGCGCCGAGATAACAGGCGCGAGCGGCAAGTCGGTGCGACTGGAAAACGTATATATCCCTGCCGGCGGAGAATTTCCCGACCGCGAGATCAATCCAAAATTCGGTCAGAAAATGGATTTTTACGGTCGCATGATCGATTGGGCAAAACAGCTCACCCAACCGACCATTCTGCTGGGCGATTTCAATATAGCCCCGTTGGAATGCGACGTATGGAGCCACAAGCAGCTGATCAACGTGGTCAGCCATACGCAGATCGAAATCGACCGTCTGTACGAACTGCGCGACGCGCATGGCTGGATCGACATCGGCCGAAAATTTATCCCCGCCCCCGCACGGCTGTATAGCTGGTGGAGCTACCGCGCCCGCGATTGGGCCAAATCGGACAAGGGCCGTCGTCTCGACCATATCTGGGTCTCGCCCGAGCTGGAAGACTGCGTGATCAATCACAGGGTGCTCGAACCCGTGCGCAGCTGGGCCCAGCCTTCCGATCACGCCCCACTGGTCAGCGAGTTCCGTCTCTAATGTCTGCGGCCCGCCGGACCGCACAGGCGATCGATGCGCTGCGCCACGGCTGGGCCATTTCTGTAACGGCAAAGACAAACGTCCTGCACCTGCTTCCCATAGAGACGGCGATCGCGATGCCGGATAGCCGGATGTTGCTGATATCGGCGGCGCGGGCAGATACTTTGAAACTGGCCAACCAGAAAGCCGCCGCCGCGGGCCCCGATGCCCCGGTGCTGATGTCGGTCCCGGGCAAACTGACGCACGAGCTGGCGCTGGCGCTGGCCGATCCCGTGCGCGATATGCGCTACCCGATGAAAGGGCCGTTTGCGGCGGAAGATCTGGCCTGGAGGGACGCCGCAATCTGCGCCCTGGAACTGGCGCGGCGCGCAGGCATATTGCCGGCTTTTTACGTGCTGGATGCACCCGGCGAGGATGCTGTACAAGTGGGTAGCACCGATATTGCGGATTACGCCGCGCCCTTGCATCTTCAGATCGCCAGTCGCGCGCGCCTGCCGGTGAAAGCCCATGAAAATGCGCAAATTGTCGGATTTCGCAGCCTCAATGACATGCGCGAACACGTCGCGCTGGTGATCGGCACGCGCGATGAAACGATACCGCTGGTGCGATTGCACAGCGAATGTCTGACCGGCGATATTCTGGGTTCTCTCAAATGCGATTGCGGACCGCAACTGCACGAAGCGCTCGCCCGGATGGCAGATGGCGGCTGGGGGATATTGCTCTACCTGCGACAGGAAGGCCGCGGCATCGGCCTGATCAACAAATTGCGCGCGTACGAGTTGCAGGATCAGGGCTTCGACACCGTGGATGCCAACAACCGGCTTGGTCTACCGACCGAAGCGCGTGATTTTGCGATCGCAGCACAGATGCTCAAGCTGCTAAACGTCGCGCGTATCCGCCTACTGACCAACAATCCGGACAAGGTCGCTGCACTGGAAGCCCATGATATCGGTGTGACCGAACGCTGCTCTCTCAAGATTTCCGCGAACCGGCATAATATGCGATACTTGGACACCAAGAAGACTCGCACCGGGCACCAGTTGTGATCGTAAGAGTGGATAGTGCCGCAGGTTTGGTCACTTTCGGCGCGTTTCGCGCGCCCTGTGTCATGGGTCGCTCGGGAATTTGCCCCGCCTCAAGCAAGCAAGAGGGCGACGGGTGCACGCCGCTTGGCATCTGGCCGATGCAAGCCGTGCTTTTTCGTCCCGGCCGAAGCGCGCCCCCGCCCGGCCTGAAATTGCCGTGGCGATGGACGCTCGTCAGCGACGGCTGGTCCGACGCGCCGGAGGATCCCGCCTATAACCGGCCGGTCCGGCTGCCGCATCCCTATAGCGCCGAGAGCGTGCACCGCACCGATATGCTGTACGATATTATCGTGGTATTGGACCATAACATGTCACCGCCTGTGCCCGGTTTGGGGAGCGCCATATTCTTTCACCTGTGGGATGAGGCGAAACCCTCGCTGGAGCGCACGACGGAGGGATGTGTGGCGATCTCGCGGGCCGCGATGACGCAATTGCTGCCCATGCTGGACCCGGGCACCGCCGTCGAAGTAGGCTGAGTGAACTATGTTATGCCGCTGCATTTTCCCTGATTTTCTCGGCGGTCGCGGCCAGATCGTCGGGCAATTCCGATGCCGCCTCGACCAGCTTGTTTTCCAGCGTCCGGATGCGCGCTTTGCTTTCCAGCTTGCCGCCTAACAGATCGGTCACGTAAAACGTATCGACCGCGCGCTCGCCATAAGTCGAAATGTGTGCGCTATGCACGATTAGTTTGAGTTCGAACAAGGTCCGCGCCAGCCGGTTCAACAAGGCGGGGCGGTCGTGCGCATTCACCTCGATCACGGTAAAGCGGTTCGAGGCTCCATTGTCGATGATCGCGCTCGGTGAGATATGGAAAGCCTCGGCGCGCGGATGTGCCAGCGGTTTGGCATCCAGTTTCTGCACCAGCGGATGGCGGTTCGAAAGCGCATCGGTGATCGCGATCTTCAGCCGCTGAATCTGTCCGCTTTCGTTAAATGGTCGCCCTTGCGGATCCTGCACCAGGAAATTGTCGAGTGCCATCCCGCTCTTGGTGGTGTGAATGCGCGCGTCGATGATGTTGCCGCCGGCCAGATGAATTCCGCCCGCGATGCGGTAAAATAACCCGGGATGATCGGCGGCGTAGATGGTCACCAGCGTTGCGCCCCGCGCCTCATAAAATTCGGCTTCGATCGATAAATCGGTTTCCCCCGCCCCCTGCATATGCATAATATTGCGGGCGATGATATCTTCGGGTTCGGCAATCCAGTACGGATCGGTAAGCTGGCGGGCCAATCTAGCGAAATCGGTTTCGGGCAGTTGCATCAACTGAGCGACATCGGCCTTTTTGGCAGCGATTTTCTCCTTGCGCCCGTGCTCCTTGTGCCCCAGCCTTAAGACTTCCTCGGTCGCGTCGAACAATGTGCGCAGCAGCTGGCGTTTCCAGCTGTTCCAGACGCTCGGTCCGACCGCGCGGATATCGACCACAGTCAATACTATAAGCAGCTTCAGACGCTCGGGGCTTTTCACCGACGCGGCAAAGTCGGCGATGGTTTTATAGTCGGCCAGATCGCGCTTGAACGCAGTCGCGGACATGAGCAGGTGGTTGCGCACCAGCCATGCCACCGTTTCGGCTTCGGCGTCGCTCAAACCAAGCCGCGGACACAGATTCATTGCAATTTCCCCACCCAGGATACTGTGATCGCCGCCGCGCCCCTTGGCTATGTCATGGAAAAGGGTTGCGACATACAGCACGCGGCGCGAAGAAAGTTTGGACATGATCGCGTGGCTGAGCGGATGGTCTTCCTCCAACCGGCCCTCTTCAATTTTCGACAGCAGGCCGATGGCACGAATGGTATGCTCGTCGACGGTATAATGGTGGTACATATCAAATTGCATCTGCGCGACCACCCGGCCGAAATCGGGCACAAACCGGCCGAACACGCCCGCTTCGTTCATCCAGCGCAATACCGCTTCCGGATCGCGCGGGCTGGTAAGCACATCCATGAACATTTTGTTGGCCTTGCTGTCATCGCGTAAGTCGTTGTCGATCAGCCGCGCGTCGCGGCCCGCGAGCCGCATGGCATGGGGGTGAATTTCCAGCTCGTATCGATCGGCAAGCTGGAACAGCTGAATCAGGCGCAGCGGGTCTTCGGCGAAAAAATCCTCGCCCGGCACTGCCAGCCGGCCACGGTTCAGCCGAAAACCTTTTAGTTTGCGCGGACGGCGAACGATAGTGGGCAGGAATCGGCGCCCGCGCGCAGCGAATTTCTCGTCAAGCTGCGCCAGAAAGATGCCGGTGATGTCGCCCACTTTCTTCGCATTCAGAAAATAATATTGCATGAACCGCTCGACCGAAGACTGGCCGGCCCGGTCGGCAAATTTCATCCGCACCGCGACTTCGCGCTGCAAATCGAACGTCAAACGATCTTCGGCGCGGTCCGTAATCATATGCAAATGGCTGCGCACCGCGAGCAAAAAGTTATCCGCGCGGCGAAAACCGCGATATTCGGTCGCCGTGAACAGACCCGCCTCGACCAAATCCGCCGCCACGCGTACATCATGGACATATTTGCCGATCCAGTACAATGTATGCAGATCACGTAGCCCTCCCTTGCCGTCCTTCACATTGGGCTCGACGACATAGCGGCTGTCACCCATGCGCTTATGCCGCGCGTCGCGCTCTTCCAGCTTTTGTGCGACGAAATCGCGTGCCGTACCGGCCATAACCTCGGTTTTGAACCGGGCGGCGGCTTCGGCGTAGATTTCCTCGTCTCCCCAGACATAGCGTCCTTCGAGCAGGGCCGTACGGATGGTGATATCCGCTTTGGCCATACACACCATCTCATCAAGCGAACGGCTGCTATGCCCGACTTTAAGACCGAGGTCCCACAGGAAATACAGCACCGCCTCGATCACCTGTTCGGGCCAGCTTTGTTTTTTAAGCGGTGTCAGGAATGCGATATCGACATCGCTGTGCGGCGCCATTTCGGCACGGCCATAGCCGCCCACCGCCATGATGGTGAGCCTTTGCGCCGTACTGCGATTTCCGGGCGGATATTGGTACGTCACGATAAAATCGTGGATCAGCCGAACAAGCTGGTCGACCAGAAAGGCCTGCGCCGCATTGCATTCGCTTCCTTGTGAGGGGTTATCCTCGAGCCGCCGGGCAATCTCGCTCCGACCATCGGCCAGCGCGGCGCGCAGTGATTCGAGCACGATAGGACGTGCCTTTATGCCGTCAGCATCGGCCGCTTCGCTAATCGCGATCCATAAGGCTCGCCGGTCGATAATGTCGCGCTGGCGCGATATTTTCATCATTATTCCGGCATGTCCTTTACGCTTCAGCCTTCGTTCGCGACGATCGCCTGGTATTTGGCGCGCAACCCGACTTTATCAATCTTTTCCGTCCCCAATTTGGGGAGCATATCGGCCGATTGCCAGTAACGGCAGGGAATTTTAAACTTGGCCAATTTTTCGGAAAGAAACTCCATCATATCCTCGTCCAGGATTTTATTGCCGTTCTTGGTAAAGAAAACGGCGCCGGGTACTTCGCCGAACCGGTCGTCAGGAAGTCCGAAAACGCTGGCTTCGGCAATGTCGGGATGCTCATATATTGCCGCCTCAACTTCGACACAGCTGATATTTTCGCCGCCGCGGATAATAATATCCTTCTTGCGGTCGACAATGAACAGATAATTGTCTTCGTCCAGATAGCCAAGATCGCCGGTGCGGAAATACATATCGTCCGTCATCGCTGCGCGCGTGGCATCTTCGCGGCCCCAATAGCCCAAGAAGTTGCAGATCGACCGAATCGATACTTCCCCCACTTCCCCTTGCGGCAAAGATTTGCCGTCATCGTCAAGAATGGCAAGATCGACCAGCGGACGCGACGCTGTCCCCGTACTGTTGGGCTTAGCGAGATAATTTTCGTTCAAATTGCCGCAGCCCACCGCATTGGTTTCGGTCAGGCCATATCCCAACAGCGGGAATGCCCAGTCCATCTCTTTTCTGATCTTTTTGACATGCTCTTCGGGACGCGGCGCGCCGCCCGCAGCAAACGACATACAGCTGGTAAGGTTGTATTTGCCCTTGCTGGGATGTGTCGCCATTTCAAAACTCATCAGCGGGACGCCAACAAAATACGTAACTTGCTCTTTTTCGATAAGCCGCATGGCTTCTTCCGCCTCCCATTTCGGCATGAGCACGAGCTTGCGGCCGATACCGATGCTTTGCAGTAATACCGGAATTTCGGCGGTGACATGGAATAAGGGAACATTCAGCAGCGTGGCGGGCTGTTGTCCTTCGGGCGGCGCGGCGCCCCGCATAGTAAGCAACTGCAGTGCCATGATAGTTTGTGAAATATAATTGAACACGCCCTGGATCACACCGCGATGATCGCTATAGGCTCCTTTCGACTGGCCGGTGGAACCCGATGTGAACAAGATGGTCGCAAGATCGCCTGGCGCGATTTCGGGCAATATCGCTTCATCGCTGCCCCGGTCCAGAATGTCTCTCATGCCCTGGGCAGGCAGGCAATCATGGCTGAAAATCAGCAGCTGTGCATCCCCCAAATCCTGCCCCTCAAGCCGGGCGGCGCGCTGCGCATCGGCAAATACGAGCTTGCAACCGACATCGGTTATGCCCGAAGCCAGTTCAGCACCCTGCCACCAGCCATTGAGGAGTGTGGAAACACCCCCCGCCATGAGTATGGCCATGTGCGCAACGATCCAGTTCGCGGAATTGCGCGCGGCAATGCCGACACGGTCGCCTTTCTCAAGACCGCAGCCGGAAACGAGCGCCTTGGCCAGCTGATTTGCTGCCATGTAGACCTCGCCAAAGGTCAGCCGGCATTCGCCATCGATCAGAAATTCCTTGTCCTTATGCTCTCCGAGACAATAATGCGCGAAATATTGCGGCAATGCGGGCGGAGCGGCGGCGATCATGGGCATTGATACCCCGCCCCGCTCCACCTGAACGGTAGCTACCATTCCGGCTTCACCGGTTAGCGCATCCATGACTTTGCGCATCTGCATGTCGAGCTCGGTCGGCATATTTTCTCTCTCCTGTGGGTCTTTATTTTTTGTCTTATCGATTTTTGCCATTATGGAGAGGAAAGCGTACGGAGAAAAGACTTGATAGTAACATTATTGGCCTCTGCGGGTGATTTTCTGCAATTTTCTGACATGGGACTGTCGCGGGACGTTTTTACGATCGGCAGTTTTGGCCTGAAATGGTATTCGGTAGGATATCTGGCCGGCATATTGATCGGCTATTGGTATCTGACCAAGCTGATCGCACAGCCAGGTGCACCAATGGCACGTCGGCATGCCGAAGATTTCATCCTGTATGCCACCATCGGTATTATTTTAGGCGGTCGTCTTGGCTATATCTTCTTTTACAAGCCCGAAATCCTCGCGACCCCGCTGGAGATATTCAAACTATGGGAAGGTGGCATGTCGCTGCATGGCGGAACATTGGGCGTACTTTTCGCCATCTGGATCATGGTGCGCCGTAACGGGCTTAGTTACCTGCGATTTTGCGATTATGTCGCCTGCGTCATTCCGTTCGGACTGTTTTTCGTGAGAATCGCCAATTTCATTAACGGCGAATTATGGGGCCGCGTCACGGATGTACCTTGGGCGATCATATTCGACACCACCGACACATCCGGCTTGCCGCGCCACCCCAGCCAGTTGTACGAAGCCGGTCTGGAAGGCTTGCTGATGTTTGTGGTGATGTCGTTCCTGTTCTGGAAAACCAGTGCGCGATACAGGCCCGGCCTGCTGTTCGGCACTGCTGCTTTAATCTATGGGTTCAGCCGGTTTTTTGTCGAATTCTTCCGTCAGCCCGATGCGCAGCTGGCCGATTTTGCACGAGACACCGGTCTCAGCATGGGGCAGTGGCTCACCATTCCGATGATATTGCTCGGCCTCATCTTGGTCGTCAGCGCGCTGCGCCGCACCCGGGCGGGAACCGAAAGTGTGACCGGATAGGGCCGCAGCGTGCCGGATGGATTAGCAAAGGGCGCACTGACCGCGCAAATCATGCGTACAATCCAGGCGACTGGCCCGATCCCAGTCGCGCACTATATGGCCGAATCCAATGCCCATTATTACGCTTCCCGCGATCCACTGGGCGTAGCCGGAGATTTCATAACCGCACCCGAAATCAGCCAGATGTTCGGCGAACTGGTTGGATTATGGCTGGCCGATCTATGGCTGCGTGCAGGTAAGCCGGGGGGATGCCATTATACCGAGTTCGGACCGGGACGCGGGACACTGGCCAGCGACGCCCTGCGCGCGATGGCGAAATTCGGATTGCACCCCAATATACATTTCATCGAAACCAGCCCCACGCTGCGCGAAAAACAGGGCGCACTGCATCCTGACGCCATTTTCCATGACAATATGGAAAAGTTGCCCGGAGATGGCCCGTTACTGATCGTCGCCAATGAATTTTTCGACGCGCTGCCGGTACAGCAGATCATTGCCACTCATGCGGGATGGCGCGAACGCGTGGTGGCCGCTGACGGACCAGCAAAATTCATGGCATTGCCTGGATTGCGCCCGATGGATACTGTGGTACCGCACCAATTCAAGCAATCGCCGCCAGGCACAGTTGTAGAAAGCAATCCCGCCAGTACCGCCATCGCTGCCGACATGGCGCGGCGGATCGCCGTGCAGGGCGGGGCGGCACTGACCATCGATTATGGCTATAGCAAAGCCCAGACGGGCAGCACGCTGCAAGCCGTGGCGGCCCATGAAAAAGTTGATCCGTTCACCAATCCGGGCGAGATCGATCTTACCGCGCACGTCGATTTTGTAGAGTTGGTTGAGGCTGGAATGGGCACAGATGCCCGTGTTCTAGGGCCGGTCTCGCAAGGGGCATGGCTGAAAATGCTTGGCATCGAAGCCCGGGCTGCCACGCTCAAGGCACTGTGGCCCGCAACGACGAACAATATCGAAGCCGCTGCGCACAGGCTGGTATCCGATGAGCACATGGGGACGCTGTTCAAAGTGCTCGCCTATGTCGCGCCCGATTGGCCGGAAGCCGAGGGTTTCAACGCCCCGTAAAATTTCGATGGACTAGCCGATCCAGTCGGATATCTCGACCGCCACTTTATTGGCGGCGATATTCAGCGCATTGCCCACCGGACCTGTTTCCGCCACCGCCACCGGCTCTCGCGCCTGGAAACGGCGCTTTTCGACTTGGGCCGCGCCAGTGCGGCGAACGGCATCGAACGTCACGACCACCTCTGCTGTACGCGCATCGTAACCAAAATCGGTCAATGTGCCGGAAATGTGCATATCGCTCTGGCCCGCGACCTCGACTTTGTCGAGCACCAGCCGGTTCGATCGCGCGGCGATCGTTTCGGACACAAGCGATCGGAAAAGCCGTGTAGGGCGGTCCACCCATGTCGCTTCTTTCAAATAGGCGATCGATGTGTCGTCGATCTGCACCGGAACACGCAAGGTGTCGATCTTGCGCAACGCGAGCGGCATATCGACAATCACCGCACTGCCGATCGGGCCGCTGGTCGATGTCCCGGCGCCAATCGCACTATTCGCGCTGAGCGTAAGCAAAGAGGGTGGGGGCTCGCTGCCGAAGCTGATGCACCCGCCCAATGCCGTTGTCGTCAGCACAAGTGCAGTGAGGGATGGGAAAATCTGTTTCATACGTGCTTTGCCTATACGGGTCATGGTTCATAGTCCGGCAATTTCGGCGAGGCGAGCAGGCTGCCTGCCCCTTCCTGATCGAGCCGTTCGGTGATCGCCGTGAGTGAGTTGGTCATTTCCTGCAGATCGCGCATCAGCGCCTCGACTTCGGGCAACGTGGTGGTGCGCACCTGCTGCATGACGGGCCGCGTTTCGGCAAGCGTTTTGCTGAGTTCGTCCGCGCTTCTTTGCGCCGACCCCAGCGTCTTACGCAGTTCCGCAGCCAGCGGCCGCCCTTCATCGTCGACCAGGCTCTGTACCGATCCGGCAATCTTGTTGAATCCCGCCAGGCTTTTTTCTGCCGTTACCAATGTGGCCTGCAACTGCCGCATGGTCCGGCCAACCTCGGGTGTCTGGTCGGCAAGATTGCTGGTCAGACGGTCGGTATTTTCCAGCAGGCTGGCAATCGTCTTTTGGTTATCGTCATCCAGCACCTTGGTGAGCCGTTCGGTCAGTGTCGCCAGCCGTTCCAGCAGCACCGGCGCACTGTTGAGAAGTTCGCCCAGAGCGCCGGGCTTGGTCGGAATAATCGGCACGCCTTCGGGGCCAATATCGACTATGGGCGGTGCGCCCTGTACCGATCCGTCGAGCTGGATCACCGGAGGTGCGGTAAAACTGATATTCTGGATCGATGCGGTGGTCCCCTGCAATACCGGAATTTCAGAATCCACCTCGATCCGAACTCGCACGAATTCGGGGTCCTTTTGCCACAGCGAAATTTCCTTTACCTGGCCAGCCGGAACGCCCGCATAATTGACCCCCGATCCTTTGGCGAGACCGCTGACGGATTGCTTGAAGAAAATATCATATTCCTTGCGGTCGGCATCGCCGAATTGCGCGATCCAAACGATGAAAACCGCAAGCGCGCCCAACAGTGCGAGTGTGACCGCACCGACCCAGATATAATTTGCCCGTGTTTCCATTTGCTACTTATGCCCTTTACCTGCGGCCCATGTCCATGATTTTGATTTTTCTGCATCCACTTGCGTCACGCCTTATGCTCCTTGCGTTTCTGTGAAGCGATGGCGGCGCGGCCGCGCGGGCCATTGAAATATTCCTGTATCCACGGATGATCGGTGGCAAGCAGCTCTTCAATCGTGCCCACCGCGATGACTTTCCGGTCCGCGAGCACCGCCACCCGGTCGCAAATCTCGTATAGCGTATCGAGATCATGGGTGATGAGAAATACAGTCAGGCCGAGCGTTTGCTGCAATTTCTGTGTCAACTCGTCAAATGCCGCGGCACCAATCGGGTCGAGGCCGGCCGTCGGCTCGTCGAGGAACAGCAGATCCGGATCGAGCGACAGTGCCCGCGCCAGCCCTGCGCGTTTGCGCATTCCGCCCGACAGTTCGGAGGGATACTTGGCCGCAGCTTCCGGCGGCAGGCCGCTCAACGCGATTTTGTACAGCGCGATTTCGTCGCGCAATTGCGGGTCCATGTCGGGGTAGAATTCCTTTAGCGGCACCTGTACATTTTCAGCCACCGTCAGTGTCGAGAACAGAGCCCCGCCCTGAAACAATATGCCCCAGCGCGAACGTATGCTGCCATCGGCATCTTGCTCGTCGAGCACATGCGTGCCGAACACTTCGATATCGCCCGCATCAGGTTTTTGCAGGCCGATGATCGAGCGCATCATCACCGATTTCCCCGTGCCGGACCCGCCGACCACCCCCAGTATTTCTCCCTTGCGAACATCCAGGTCGAGATCATCATGAATGACCTGCTCGCCAAAGACATTGCGCAATCCGCGAATGCTTATCGCATAATCGGATTGCTCAACCAGCTGCTTGGCCTCCTGCATCGGGCTCTGTTCGTCGCTCATGTCATGCCCAGCCGATCCAGGTAAAGAATACCGCAAAAAAGGCGTCGATGACAATGACCATGAAGATTGCCTGCACGACTGCCGCGGTCGTGCGCAACCCGACTTCCTCGGCATTGCCCTTGACCTGCATCCCCTGATAACAACCGGACAGCGCGATTATGGCACCGAATACCGGTGCCTTAACCAGTCCGACCCACACGTCATAGAGCGGCACGACCTCCTGAACTCTCTGTACAAAAGTGGCAGGCGGAATACCCAGCCCGACCCAGCATAAAAGCCCGCCGCCAATCATGGCAAGGATACAGGCATAAAACCCCAGCAGCGGCATCATGAAGATGCCAGCCAGTACCCGCGGCAATACGAGTGCCTCCATCGGCGACACGCCGATCGTGCGCATCGCATCGATCTCCTCGGTCAGCTTCATCGTGCCGAGCTGCGCCGCAAAGGCCGACCCCGAACGTCCCGCGACCATGATGGCGGTCATTAGCACGCCCAGCTCGCGCAGCGTGAGGCGGCCGACCAGATTGATCGTATAGACCTCCGCCCCGAACTGGCGCAACTGCACGCTGCCCTGTTGTGCGATCACGATGCCGATGAGGAAGCTCATCAAACCGACAATGGCAAGCGCGCTGACGCCGACCAATTCGAACTGTCGCACCACCGACTTGATGCGAAATCGGCTGGGATGGATAAGAACGGAAAAAAAAGAGCGGACCAGCGCGCCGAAAAAGCTGATCATGCCGACGAAACTGGTCAGCGCAACAACCACTGCCTCACCGGTCAGTTTCATCGCGTAAATAGGCGGTATGGGCCTTTTTTCACGGATCCTGCCGCCGTTGTCAGCATTGCCGACCGCTTCGATCAGCCGCGCGGCGTCGGCGCTCTCACCCGTAATTCTTGCGTCATGATCGCGCGCCAGCCGGTAACACAGCCACGCACCGACCGTATCGATATTCTGAACTTCGCTCAGGTCAATTTCGGCCACCGCGCCATTGATCGCGTTCAGCCGCTGCGGCAAATCGCCGATATCGGCGATATTGAGCGGACCGTAGAGCCGGACCATCTGCTGCCCGTCATCGCGCGTATCGATGCTGAAATCGGCTTCGGTTACCATCGGATCATGTTGCGGGAAAGCGTGATTAACCACAAGCCCCATCGCACATTCGGCCCTGTAAAAAATCGGCCAATTAAATAACATAGATGAAAAATCATTGTCTTCGGGCGTGAAAACCCACAACTGGCAGGCATGCAACAGCTTGCCATATACGATATGGACCGCACTATCACGCGGTCGGGTACCTATACGCCTTTCCTCATTTTCGTGGCGAAAAGGCGCGCGCCTTGGCGTTTGCTGCTATTGCCCATTGCTCTGGTTTTCATGGGGGCTTATGCGGTGCAGCTGATCAGCAGGTCGCGGTTGAAGGAACTCAATCTGGCCCTGCTGATCGGCGGCCGGTTCCGGCTCGCGGATATCCAGAAACGGATCGAGCAATTTGCCGACCGGGTGATCCGCGACAATATCTATACAGACGCGCTGGCACAGGTCGAGGCGGACCGCAAGGCGGGCCACCGGCTGGTGCTCGCGACCGCATCCTATCACCTTTATGTCGACGAAATCGCCCGGCGGCTGGGGTTCGACGATGTGATCGCGACCGAACTGGAGAGCGGCGCTGGAACCGTCCGCGCCCGGATACGCGGCGAAAATTGCTATGACGCGGCGAAGCTCCGCAAAATTACGATATGGATGGATGCACAGGGCCTGAGCCGCGCGAACTGCACAATCCGCGCCTATAGCGATCATTTCAGCGACATCCCGATGCTCACCTTTGCCGATGTCCCGATTGCTACCAATCCCTCGCTGCTGCTCCGCAACGAGGCGCAAAAGCGTGGGTGGCTGATCTATTTGTGGAAGTGATCGTTTTTGACAGGCGCAAAGCAAGTCAGGGCGGGCACGCGAAACATGACCGTCCCCTTGGCACCTTGCCCGACAAACCCCATTAAAAACACATGCCGCCCATAGCCTCCGACCCCCGCGATAGAAAACTGCCCGACGCAATCTGGCCGACGCTCAAACGGTTTCTGCCCTATCTGTGGCCCAAAGATGCCCCAGCCTTGCGCGTGCGGATTATCGTTGCGCTGGTGCTTGTACTGATCAGCAAGGCTATTATCCTGGCCATGCCCTTTGCCTATAAAGCGGTGGTGGACGGTATGTCGGGGGATGCGACGATAGCATTCGAATTGCTGTTTGCCTTGGTGGCAGCCTATGCGGGCGCGCGTTTTGCCGCGGTACTTTCCGACAATATGCGCAATCTCGCCTTTGAAACCGTCGGCCAGACGGCCACGCAAAATCTGGCCAGCCATGTCTTTCGCCGTCTGCACAGCCTGTCGCTGCGCTTTCACCTCTCGCGGCGCACCGGCGAGATTACCAAGATTATCGAACGCGGCACCAAAAGCATCGACACCATGCTGTATTTCATGCTGTTCAACATTGCACCGACGGCGATCGAACTGACAGCCGTGCTGGTTATTTTCGGTGTAAAATTCGGGGCCAGTCTCGTGGTCGCAACGCTGGTGATGGTGGCGCTTTATATCCTGTTTACCCAGCGTATTACCGACTGGCGCAATCACTTGCGAACCCGAATGAACACGATGGATGGACAGGCTTTGTCCCGCGCCGTCGATTCATTACTCAATTACGAAACGGTTAAATATTTCGGTGCGGAAGAGCGCGAGGCCGTGCGTTATCAATCCGCCGCGCGCGATTATGCACAGGCCGCGATCAAATCGGAAAACTCACTGGCGATGCTCAATGTCGGTCAGTCGCTGATCACCAATATCATGATGTTCGCCGCCATGGGATATTCAGTCTGGGGCTGGTCCCAGGGCCAGTTCACCGTTGGCGATCTCGTACTTATCAATGCGCTGCTGATGCAGTTGTTTCGCCCGCTCGACCTGCTCGGCATGGTGTACCGGATGGTGCGTCAGGGCGTAATCGATATGCAGGCAATGTTCGACCTTATTGACACTGAAAGCGAGGTCAAGGACGCGCCCGATGCCACCGCGCTCACCATTCACAGTCCCACAATCCGTTTTGTGGGCGTACATTTCGGCTATAATTCCGAGCGCAAGATCCTCCATGGGCTGAGTTTTGACGTGCCCGCCGGAACGACGCTGGCCATTGTCGGGCCTTCGGGTGCAGGCAAATCAACCATCGCGCGTCTGCTCTATCGCTTTTATGATCCGCAGCACGGGCATATCGAGATTGACGGGCAGGATATCGCCAAAGTCACGCAGGCAAGCCTGCGCGCTGCCATCGGCATCGTTCCGCAGGATACGGTGCTGTTCAACGATACGATCGGCTATAATATCGCCTATGGACGCGCCGATGCGGATGCAAATGACGTGGAACGCGGCGCACAAGGCGCAGCGATTTCAGGCTTCATCAAGAGCCTGCCGCAAGGCTATGATACGCAGGTTGGGGAACGCGGGCTGAAACTATCGGGCGGCGAGAAACAGCGCGTAGCGATTGCCCGGACTTTGGTGAAGGATCCGCCAGTGCTCATTCTGGATGAAGCAACATCGGCGCTGGACAGCCGCACCGAAGCGGAAATCCTCGCAACTCTGCGCGGCGTGGCGCAGGGGCGCACCACGATTACGATCGCACACCGGCTTTCGACCATCACCCATGCCGACGAAATACTGGTGCTCAATAAAGGCGCGGTTGCCGAACGCGGCACCCATCGTCAATTATTGGCAAAAAACGGGCTTTACGCCGAAATGTGGGAGCGGCAGGCACAGGAAGCCGTCGAGGCTTAGGCTGTCATTGCGCGATTCGCATGAATATTCGGGATAAATCATGCTTTCCCCCTTCACCTGCCGACCGCTCGCAGCTACCAAGAGGCCGTGACTGACACCCTCCTCCCCCTGCTCAAATCAACCTTCGGTTATGAAGCCTTTCGCGGACGCCAGGCGGACGTCCTCGCGCGCGTCATGGATGGTCAAAATACGCTGGCGGTCATGCCGACCGGTGCGGGCAAGTCTCTATGCTACCAGCTTCCCGCCGTCGCCAATACGGGGACGGTCGTGGTCGTCTCGCCACTGATTGCGCTGATGCACGACCAGTTGCGCAGCGCCGAAGCGGTCGGCATCCGTGCGGCCACACTGACCTCGGCTGACAAAAACCGCGACCAAACGATTGCCAGGCTGCGCGCCGGCGAACTCGATCTGCTTTATGCCGCGCCGGAACGCGCATCGCAGCAAAGCTTTCGCAATTTGCTCGCCAGCACTAATATTTCACTTTTCGCAATCGACGAAGCGCATTGTGTTTCCGAATGGGGGCATGATTTTCGTCCCGACTACCGCCTGCTGCGTCCGTTGCTTGACCATTTTGCAAATGTGCCGCGACTTGCGCTGACCGCTACCGCCGACGCGCACACCCGCGCCGATATTCTCAAACAACTGGGCATTGCCGAAGACGGGCTGATCATCGCCGGGTTCGATCGGCCCAATATCCGCTATGCCATCAGTCCACGTCAGGGATTGACGCGGCAGATTGGCGATCTGGTCGGCCGTGTTCCGGGGCCCGGCATTGTCTATGCACAAACGCGTGCGGCCACCGAAAAACTGGCTGCGCAAATCACCAAATCGGGGCGCAATGCCCGCGCTTATCATGCCGGTTTGGCTCCGGAGATCCGCGCTAAAAACCAAGCCGATTTCGTGGCGTCCGAAGATATGGTGATGTGCGCCACGATCGCGTTCGGCATGGGCATCGACAAGCCCGACGTGCGTTTCGTCGCGCATGCCGGCCTGCCCAAATCGATCGAAGCCTATTATCAGGAAACCGGCCGCGCGGGCCGCGACGGCGACCCGTCCGAGGCGCACCTGTTCTGGGGCGCGGAGGATTTTGCCAAGGCGCGGATGCGACTGGGCGAAGTCGGCGAGGCGCGCATGCAGAGCGAACGCACGCGGCTGTCTGCACTCGGCGGCCTGGTCGAAACGTCGGCATGCCGCCGGGCCATATTGTTAAAACATTTTGGCGAGCACCCGCCCACTACCTGCGGCAATTGCGACAATTGCATGAACGCGCCCGCCACGCGCGATGTGACCGAACTCTCGCGCAAATTCCTATCTGCCGTATTCCGCACCGGGGAAAGTTATGGCGTGACTTATTTGGAAGCTGTGCTGACCGGTAAACAGGACGAGAAAATCCTTTCGCGCCGCCACGACCTTTTGTCGGTTTACGATATTGTCGGCGCGGACGAGGCGGCGCTGATCAAGCCCGTGTCGCGCTCGCTTTTGATGCGCGATGCGCTGCGTAATACTGAACATGGCGGGCTGATGTTCGGACCCGAAGCGAAAGCCATCTTGAGAGGCGATGCGGACGTCGCCATTATCGAGCCGCCCAAACGCGCACCCAAACGCCGTGGCAGCGGTGGAGCTTCGCCTAATCCGGTGGGAGATCTCTTGTTCGAAGCGCTGCGCGCTTTGCGGACCTCTCTAGCCAAGGAGCAGGGCGTGCCGCCCTACGTGATATTCCACGACAGCGTATTGCGTGATATGACGGGTTTAAAACCGGGTACGCTGAGCGCGCTTGGAGAGCTTGCGGGCATTGGCACGCGCAAGCTGGAAACCTATGGCAGGGCGTTTCTCGGCGTCATATTAGAGCATACGCATGGCTAGGCATTTGAAGCATCTGGTTATTTTAGGACTGTCCTGCGCAAGCGGGGCTTGTAGCATGGTTGCCGACGAACAATTCGCCCGATCTCACTTGGAAGTCGGCATTATGACCTCTGCAACAGGACCATGGACATAATTTCAATGTTGTGCGCAGCGCCAATATTCTTGGTCGTGATACACGTCAGTTTATAATTCGGCGTCAAAGCTGCGATCATTTCCGCCGTGAAGAGGCCTATGATAAGGTACGCGCTCGATTCCTTCGCAAGATGATGAAGGAAACCTGCACCGGTACCGACAATCGACTTTCCAATTTGCGCGTCAAATATGCTGATGATACTATAACTTTGGATGCGCTTTCGGAATTTGAAGATTGCATCGAACAGGAAACGGATTGCACTGTCATAAAGAATCAATGACTCAGATAAGGAAATTTCGATGTTTATTCCGTTGACCGACACACTCCGCGTCTCTCCGCAAGTCACGCTGGACCAGGTCGTGGCTGCAAGCAGCGAAGGAATTACCCTGATCGTCAACAACCGCCCCGATGGGGAGAGCGACGACCAGACGCCGGGTGCCGACATCGAAGCAGCCGCCAAAGCTGCCGGTATCGATTATGTTGCCATTCCGGTCGGGCATAGCGGCTTTTCGATGCCGCAGGTCGATGCCATGATTGCCGCGCTTAACAAAACCGATGGCGTTACACTGGCCTATTGCCGCTCTGGCACGCGCTCGACATTGCTCTGGGCTTTGGCACAGGCGAAACTGGGCAAAAACCCCGCGCGGCTTTCGGCCGATGCGGCCAAGGCCGGGTATGACCTGACGCCGGTTCGTCCCATGCTCGACGCACTGGCGGCGGAGGCAGACTAAACGACACTGCCATGATGGACCCGCTTATATTGATCGGTTCGCTCACCGCAGTATTGGCGGTGGCGGCGCTCGTTCATTTTATGAAACTGGGCGAGACAGCGATCGAGAGCGAAACCCATGCGATGCGTCTGGCAGAGGATAATCTGTCCGGTTTTACAGCCGAAGCGGCAATTGTTTCCCAAGATGGCAAAGCTGCCATCGTACGCGGCACCGGCAATACGGTCGCCCTGGTCAAACGCCACGGCGCACAATTCGCAATGCGTGAGGTGAAACTTCCGCTTATTCTCAAACAAGATGGCAAAGCCACGATTGTCGATAGCGGCGAAAAGCGCTTTGGCCGCGTGACGCTGAGCCTTCCAAAACAGCATGCTGACAAATTGCTGACATGGGTGTAAGCAATTTGTGATGGACCTGAATCTGCCCAGCCCGACACAGATAGCCGTGCCCGCTTTCATAGTGTTGATACTGCTCGAGATATTTTTCGTTCGTACGCGCAACCGTGGTGCCTATGAAGCGCGCGATACGCTGACTTCGTTACTACTGGGCACCGGATCGACAATCGCAGGCGCACTGGCTGCCGGGTTCATCTTCGTGACGGCGACATGGATATACGAATTGCGTCTGTTCGATATCGGCTATGCCTGGTGGGCATGGCCGCTGGTGTTCGTGCTCGACGATCTGGCCTATTATGTCTTTCATCGCAGCGCGCACCGCGTTCGCTGGTTCTGGGCCGCGCATGTGATTCATCATTCCAGCCAGCATTATAATCTGTCCACGGCCCTGCGCCAGACATGGACGGGGTTTTTCGCCGCCTCTTTCCTCTTTCGCATGCCGCTGTTCCTGATCGGCTTTCCGCCCGCCATGGTGTTTTTCATTGCCGGGCTCAACCTCGTCTATCAGTTCTGGATCCATACCGAGGCCATCGGACGGATGCCGCGCTGGTTCGAGTCTGTAATGAACACGCCGTCGCATCACCGCGTCCACCATGCCGCCAACCCGCGCTATCTCGACAGCAACTATGCCGGCGTTTTCATAATCTGGGACAAGATGTTCGGCACATTCGAACCCGAAACTAATGACGAGCAGATCCGTTATGGGATCGTCAAGCAGTTGGGCAGTTTCAACCTTTTATGGGCCGCATTTCACGAATGGGTCGGCATTGCCAAAGATATGTGGAGCGCGCCGACATGGGGGAATAAGCTGAATTACCTGATCCGTCCGCCCGGATGGAGCCATGATGGCAGCCGCGACACCAGCGAAACGATCAAGAAACGCTGGCGCGATGCCGAAATGGCGAAGACCAGCAGCGGATGCGCACAGAATTTGCCGAACCGGCGGAATAATAGGTCCACATAACACGCATTGCGCTCGTTTAATCGTTCAGTTAAACCATCCTCAAAAAACATATGAGAATGTGCGATGGCGAACTATGATATTATCGTAATTGGTGGCGGTAGCGCGGGCAGCGCCGTTGCCGGGCGCCTCAGCGAAGACCCCAAACTGAAAGTCTGTTTGCTCGAAGCAGGTGGGCGCAACGACAGCTGGATAATCAAGACGCCGGGCATGATGCCGTTTATCCGCAACGCTTCCAATTACAAATATGATACCATCCCACAAAAAGGTCTGAACGGACGCACAGGATATCAACCGCGTGGGCGCGGTCTGGGCGGATCGTCGGCGATCAATGCAATGGTCTATATCCGCGGGTGCCAATGGGACTACGACAATTGGGCCGCGCTCGGCGCGACGGGTTGGTCCTATGAAGATGTGTTGCCCTATTTTCGCAAATCCGAGCACAACGAGCGCGGCGGCAATCTTTATCACGGCGATGCAGGGCCGCTGCATGTCAGCGACCAGAAATGGCCCAATCGCGGCAGCGAGGCCTTTGTCGAAGCCGCCGCCGGGTTGCAACTCGCCCGGAATGATGATTTCAATGGCGCCAATCATGACGGGTTCGGCCTGTACCAAGTCACACAAAAGGACGGCGAACGCTGGAGCAGCGCGCGGGCCTATATCGAACCCTATCGCAAGAGCAGGTCCAATCTCGATATCCGCACCGGCGCTCTGGTCGAAAAGATCTTGGTCGAGGGAAAACGCGCGGTCGGCGTGCGATTGAAAAAAAGCTTTGGCCGGCATGAGGAATTGCGCGCCAACAAAGCGGTGATCCTGTCGGCTGGCGCATTTAACAGCCCGCAGATATTGATGCTGTCTGGCATCGGCCCCGGCGCGCATTTGCAGGAGAACGGAATTCTCGCCTTGCACGATGTGCCTCAAGTGGGCGAGAACCTGCAAGACCATATCGACTATGTGTCGAGCTTTGAGACAGGCTCGAAGGACTTTATCGGAGATTCGCTGGCCGGAACAGCGCGGATGGCCAAGGCGATGCTGCAACATCGGCTCAGGAAAACCGGCATGTTTACCACGCCTTATGCCGAGGCGGGCGGTTTCTGGCGCAGCGACCCGTCGCTGCCCGCCGCCGACATGCAGTACCATTTCGTCCCGGCGATGCTCGAGGATCATGGTCGAAAAAAAGTAAAAGGCCACGGCTTTAGCTGCCATGCCTGCGTTCTTCGCCCCGAAAGCCGTGGCAGCGTCGGGCTGAACAGCGCAGATCCCGCCGCGCCGCCCCGGATCGACCCCAATTTCCTCGACGACGACCGCGATATCGCCATATTGCGCGCTGGAGTCCGCCAGATGTACCGGATTTTCGGTACGCCGCCCCTGTCCGATTATGCAGGCCGAGACAATCATTCTATCGATCTGGAGGACGATGATGCGCTAAACGATCTGATCCGCAACCGTGCCGACACCGTTTATCATCCGGTCGGCACCTGCCGGATGGGCAACGATGCCGCCAGTGTGGTCGATCCCGAACTGCGCCTGCGCGGGCTGGAGGGGCTTTATGTCGCCGATGCCAGCGTGATGCCCAAGATTGTCAGTGGCAATACCAATGCACCGAGCATTATGATCGGCGAACGCTGTGCCAATTTCGTGAAGGCACATTTGCGTACCTGACAGCACCTGCTGATACAATTTTATTGTCTCAGGACACCGGTCGCAACACTGGCATTTACTATCAAAGATGATAGATGTTAATTTTTACATCCGTGGAATTGATATTTATCTGAGGGATACAGCATTTATGGCCAGCATTTTTGATACAAACCGCAATTGCTGGCGCGTGGAAAAGGCGACAAGGGCCAGCGTCCTGATCGACGCGGAAAACTATTTCCGCAACGTGCGCAAGGCGATGGCCCGGGCGAAAAGCCGGATCGTGCTGGTCGGCTGGGATTTCGACACGCGTATCAAAATGTACGACACGCAGGAAGAATGTCAGGGCCCCGTCGAAATCGGCGATTATCTCGACTGGTTGCTGAAACGCAATCCCGACTTGCGTATCTACATATTGCGCTGGGACACAGGTGCAATAAAATCGCTTTTTCGCGGCCGCATGATTTTCAAGATGCTGAAATGGTTCATACACCGCCGGATTCACCTCAAACTCGACGGCCAGCATCCCGTGGGTGCGGCTCAGCACCAGAAAGTCGTGGCGATCGACAATGACACCGCTTTTTGTGGCGGGATCGACATTACCGACGATCGCTGGGACACGCGCGCGCACAGCGATACCGAGGGAAAACGATGCCAACCCAATGGCAAGGATGGCGGACCGTGGCATGACGCCACGATGATCATGCAAGGTCCCATTGCCCGTGCACTTGCGGAATTTGCCGAGACCCGCTGGGACCACGCCGGTGGAAAGCGCATGGTGTCAATAGACGTGGCGTCCGAGTGCTGGCCGGAAGGCCTGGACCCCGATTTTCGCGATGTCGATATGGCCATTGCCCGAACCCAGCCGAAAATGGAGGGCGAGAAGGAAATACGCGAGATCGAAAAGCTCTATCTCGACATGATCGCCAGTGCGAAAAAATATATTTACTGCGAAAGCCAGTATTTCGCTTCGCGCAAGGTCGCTGCGGCCATTGCCAAGCGATTGGACGAACCCGGTGGCCCGGAGGTCGTCATCGTCAATCCGATCCGGTCCGAAGGCTGGCTGGAACCCATAGTGATGGATTCGGTTCGCGCAGGGCTGGTGAAATCGCTTAAAGAGCGGGATACGCACAACCGTTTTCACCTGTTTCATTCGATCAATGAAGCCGGCAGCGAAATCTATATTCATGCCAAGATTCTGATCATAGACGACCGGATGCTGCGCATTGGTTCGTCCAATCTCAACAACCGGTCAATGGGTTTCGACACCGAATGCGACGTCGTGATCGATGCTGGCGAAAGCGGGGCTGCTTCGGTACAGGCGCAAATCACGCATATACGCAACGACCTGCTGGCTGAGCACCTGGGCTGCACCATCGAGGATATTGCCGCCAAATTTGCGCGCACAGGCTCATTGATCGAGACTATCCAGCTGTCTGCGGGAACTGGCTGCACGCTGCGCGACTACCAGTATCCCGATCTGAACAGCGCAGAGCAATGGCTGTCCGACCACGATCTGCTCGATCCCGACAGCAGCGACGACAATTTCGCCAAATCCACATTATAAAAAAAGCCGGAGCATTGCTGCCCCGGCTATAAAGTTGTGTGTTCGCAGGAGGAACCGGTGTGGGAGCGACGGTTTCTTCGTCCGTCTCTCCGATTCGTTAGTAGTTATAGGCACGCTCGCCATGTTCGCCGAGATCAAGGCCTTCGCGTTCGACTTCTTCGCTGACGCGCAAGCCGACCGTAATCTTGGCGACGCCGAAGGCGATCAGTGAACCGACCGCACACCAACCAATAGCTATGGCAACGGCTGTCAGCTGTGTACCGAGTTGTCCCACCAGATCGTAATCCTCGCCGGCGGGACCGCCCAGTGCGGGCAGCATCGTCACCGCCGTGAGGATGGATCCGATGATACCCGCCACGCCGTGAATGCCGAACACGTCGAGCGAATCGTCGAAACCCAGTTTGGTTTTTAATTTCATCACGAAATAACACGCAATCGGTGCGGCGATGGCGCCCAGCAATATCGCGCCAAATGGTCCGCTATTGCCCGCTGCCGGCGTAATCGCGACCAGGCCTGCAATCGCGCCCGAACATGCCCCCAGCAAGGAGCCCTTATGGCCCAGTGCCCGCTCCGTCAGCATCCAGAACAGTACGCCCGATGCCGTCGCCAGAAACGTGTTGATCAGCGCAAGTCCGGCGCTGCCGTTCGCTTCCAACGCGGAACCCGCGTTGAATCCGAACCAGCCGACCCATAACAGACCCGTTCCGATCAGCGTCATGGTCAGCGAATGTGGAGCCATAATCTCCTTTTGGTACCCGCTCCGTTTGCCGAGCAGCAAACACCCTACCAGCGCGGCAATACCGGCATTAATATGTACCACCGTTCCACCGGCAAAATCGAGCGCGCCCATGTCGAATATCAGACCGCCCTCTGCCCACACCATATGTGCGATCGGAAAATATACGATTGTCAGCCAAACGGCTGCAAACACCATCAGCGCGGAGAATTTGAAGCGCTCGACCAGACTGCCGACGATGAGCGATACGGTGATGGCTGCAAATGTCATCTGAAAGGCGATAAAGACGAACTCGGGAATGACCACGCCATCGGTAAATGTAACCGCGGTCGAATCGGCACTGGTCTGCGCCAGGAAATAATTGCCCCAGCTGATAAACGCGTTACCCTCTGGCCCAAAGGCGGTGCTGTAACCGTACATAACCCAGATAATCATAGCCAGCGAGGCCACGGCCAGAATTTGCGTCAATACGGACAGCATGTTTTTCGTGCGAACGAGTCCGCCATAAAACAGCGCCAGCCCGGGCACAATCATGGCCATGACCAAGATGGTTGCCGTCATCATCCAGGCGGTATCGCCCTTATCCGCGACCGGCGCGGCCGTTGCCACGGCTTCCTGCGCCCAAGCGGGGCTTGCAGTTAGCAGTAATGCCATGATCGCACCGCCCGTCATTCCCAATGTCTTCACCATATCCTTTTGTCCCTTTTTATTCTTATATCTGGCGCGCTTACAGCGCGGTATCGCCATTTTCGCCCGTGCGGATGCGTGTCGCCGCGCCCAGGTCGAGCATGAAAATCTTGCCATCCCCGATCGAACCGCTTTGTGCCGTCGCTTCGATGCTTTCGATTACTTGCGGTGCCATTTCGTCGCTCGTAGCGATCTCGATTTTTACTTTAGGAACCATGTTCGTGGTATATTCCGCACCGCGATACGTCTCGGTCTGGCCTTTTTGCCGTCCAAAACCCTTGACTTCCGATATGGTCATTCCCGCGACACCGATGGCGGTGAGCGCCTCGCGTACTTCGTCCAATTTGAACGGTTTGATGATCGCGATGATATATTTCATTTTGGCCCCTTCAAATAATTCGACCCGCACACGTGCAGATACGAATATTACAAGCAAGAGCTGTGCCATATTCTAAAGAAACTGATTTAAGGAAATATTTTGAAATAAACATGCATGTGCAGCACGGAACTGCCTTTAATTTAGGCAATATATTGCATCTGCACACATGTTATGCAGGTTTTTGCTGCATCGCAGCAATAGCGGCTATGATATCCGGCAGGGCTTTGCGAGTTTCCGCGCAGCCGATCTCGATCAATTCCTCTGCGCGGGTAAAATTCTGGATATCGATATGTCCGACAGGCAGGTTGAGCAAAATTTCGGGAGGATCGAGTGCAATTGCATAGGCGGCGAGATTGGCAAGCGAAAGGCCGACCGATGCCTTGATCACCGATATGCTGCCGGGCAGGGGGCCATCTGCTTTTGCGATACCCGCGCCGCGCGCGCGGTTCAGATAATCGTTCTGCAAGCTGATCGCCACACACGGCACATTCGGCGCAAGTTTCTTCGCTGGCGTCACCGGTACCGGTATGGCCGCGCCCCCATCGACGAGCAGTTTGTCGCCAATCTGTACAGGCTTGAATACACCGGGAAGCGACATAGAAGCGCGTACAGCCGCCACGAGAGGCCCCTCATCCAATATGACGGTATCTCCGGTTATCAGATCGGCGGCGATCACGGACACCGGTATATGAAGATCGGCAAAGGTCATCTCGCCCAGATGTTTGGTCAATTCGCTCTCGACGATCCTGCCGCCAAAGAATGCGCCTCTGCTGATCGTGGGGTCGATGAACTTGATCATCATGCGCACATTGGTAGAGAGCGCAATTTCCTCCAATTGGCGGAGTTTGTCGGCCGCAAAACAGGCCGCGACAATCGCCCCGATCGAGGTACCCGATACGGCGGCAATCTCTATATTTGCGTCTTGCAGAGTTTTGATCACACCGATATGCGCCCAGCCGAGGCCGGCCCCGCCGCCCAGTGCCAGCGTGATTTTCATGATCGCGGCATTTTCACAGCGACACATCCTCGGCCAGTATCGCCCGTGCGTCGGCCAAATCTTCGTCCAGCACCATGATTCGCGCGGGAAACATGATACCCAATCCTTCGACGATATTAACGCCCGTATCAAAAATAACGCAATGCACGCCCGCCGATTCCAGCCTTCCCTTGACGATATGGGCTTCCGCACCGCTCGAATATTTGGCAAGTTCGACCAGCGCCACTATTCTACGGGTCCAAAATAGCTATTTGTGGGCCGGGTTGGCAGACCGTCAATGCTTTTAGTACGTCCCTGCATCTTTTCGATCCAGCCGCGCGGATCGGAATTAGCATGGGCTTTCAGCAAGGTTGTGCGTTCGCTTTTCAGCTCCATAAAAGGTACGCCCCAGCCGCAACTGGTCTGAACGCTCTCGACCTGTATGTCGAAAATCTGGCGAGTACCGGTCAATACATAGAAATGCGCGGAGAGTTTTTCCCAGCCCATATCCTGTGGAAGAACGGGCGCCGCACGGCCATAGATGCGCAAAATTAATGCCGGGCGATCAAAATTGCAGAACATGATGGTGATACGTCCGTCGGCAACGGCATGCGCATGGGTCTCGTTGCCCGATCCGCCAAGGTCGAGATAAGCGACCCGGTCCGGCGCCAGGATACGAAAGGCGTCATAACCCTTGGGGCTGAGATTGATACGCGAACCATCCGCCGCCGTCGCCACGAAAAATACCGGTTGTTGCGCGATGAATTCGCGGTGCCTGTCGGTCAGCGTCTCGAAAAAATCGGCCATCGGCTGAGCATAGCTTCATTCGTATTCCTACGAAAGCAGGAATCTCGTGCAGCAAAGTGAGGGCCTCTTAAAGATTCCTGCCTGCTCATAAGTACGCCTGTTTAGTTATCCATATTGGCAGCTATTTGCCTAAATCATATTGCGCGGTCGCTATGACTTGAACTCTATCAGTCCGGCCACGCGCCTTTGGCACGGCTTATGACTATCGACAGCGATTTTTCCTCTCGGCTTCGATATGTAGTCGAATTCATTCCGGATTTTGAAACAGTCTTTAATAACTCCCAGCGGCGTGCAAGGTCCGGGGATGAAAGTTCTGATTCAACAACTGGCTGCAAATCAGTGCTCCCGCCGCCTGTAATATGGCACATTGGAATTTGATCAGATACCACAAGTATATAGCCCGCATTCATAGCTGAATTTATGCGCCAGTAATAATTGCCACGGCGCAAGTTTTTGGGCGGGAGATTGATATCTTCAACTCTGTCAACAAGGCCCATTTTACCGCCAAGTCCGACTGCTGACAAAAAGGGTTCCGGGCCGTCAGTCCAGCTTGCCGGATTCAAAATCCACTCTTCACAGCCCCGTAAAGCTCCCGCAAAGCCATCTCCTAATTCCGACTGCGCCCGCGCCGGAACTGAAAAGGAAAGTGCCGCAAAGGCGAGTAAAATATAGAATCTCATAACTTTGTAACTATCCTAAATTACCGGAACATCAGGAAAAGCTTTGCCACTCAAAGGCTTTTTCGCATTTATAGTTCGATACTGTCAATCATCCAGATTGGGCCGCAACCATCGGCATGCCGTATCAATATCGACATCGCGCCGATTCGCATATTCGGCAAGCTGGTCCTCGCCCACACGCGCGACGCCGAAATATTCCGATTGCGGGTGGCCAAAATAAAAGCCGCTGACTGCTGCAGTCGGCATCATAGCAAAATTTTCCGTAAGCGTAATGCCGGTATTTTCGGTGGCGTTCAGCATATCGAACAAAATCGGCTTATGGCTATGGTCGGGACAGGCCGGATAGCCCGGTGCCGGACGGATACCGCGATAATGTTCCTTGATCAGCGCGTCGTTGGTCAGCTGCTCGCCCGCCGCATAGCCCCACAGGTCGGTGCGCACGTGTTGGTGCAGGCGTTCGGCAAACGCTTCGGCCAGACGGTCTGCAAGCGCTTTCAGCAAGATGTCGTTATAATCGTCATGGTCCGCCTTGAAGCGCGCCAGATGCTCTTCGATCCCGTGGCCCGTCGTCACCGCAAAGCCGCCGATCCAATCGTTCTCGCTATCGATAAAATCGGCGAGACACATATTGGCGCGGCCTTCGCGCTTGGCAATCTGCTGGCGCAGGAAAGGCATGCGAATTTCGCGATCCTCATGCATGATCAGCACATCGTCGTCCTCTCGGCGGCACGGCAAGAGCGCTGCCATGCCTTTTGCTTTCAGCCATTTCTCGCCAACGATCCGGTCGAGCATCGCCTGCGCATCATTATACAGGCTGGTCGCGCTTTCACCGACTATCTTGTCGTCCAATATAGCGGGGAAATTGCCCGCCAGTTCCCAGCTGCGGAAAAATGGCGTCCAGTCGATATAGTCGCGCAGGTCGGCCAGATCCCAGTCGTCAAAAACATGAACGCCGGGTGCTTTGGGTGCGGGCGGCTTCATCGCCATATCGGCGTCGAACGCATTGGCCCGCGCGTTTTTCAGCGCTATCAGCTTGCTCTGCCCGCGATTGGCGCGCTTGATGCGAACCTCTTCATATTCTTCTGCAATTTTGGTGACGTAATCGTCTTTCAGCGTATCGCTGACCAGTGTCGATGCGACCCCCACCGCCCGGCTTGCATCGAGCACATGTATCACAGGTCCATTATAGGCAGGTGCAATTCTGAGCGCGGTATGCACTTTGGAAGTTGTCGCACCGCCGATCAGCAACGGAATATCCAGTTCCAGCCGCTGCATTTCCTCGGCCACCGTCACCATTTCATCGAGCGACGGGGTAATCAGGCCGGAAATGCCGATAATATCCGCATCCTCGTCCTTGGCACGTTGCAATATATCCTGCCACGGCACCATTACGCCCATATCGACGACTTCATAGCCGTTGCATTGCAGCACCACGCCGACGATATTCTTGCCGATATCGTGCACGTCGCCCTTGACCGTGGCCATGATGATCCGGCCCTTGCCCTTGGCATTTTCGTCCTTGCCCGCCTCGATATAGGGCAGCAGGTGTGCGACCGCCTTTTTCATCACGCGCGCTGATTTGACGACTTGCGGCAGAAACATCTTGCCCGACCCGAACAGGTCGCCGACCACATTCATGCCGTCCATCAGCGGCCCTTCGATCACTTCAATAGGTCGCTCTTTGGTCAGCCGGGCTTCTTCTGTATCAGCGACAATATGCGCATCAATACCCTTGACCAGCGCATATTCCAGCCGTTTCGTGACTTCCAGGTTGCGCCATTCCGCCGCGGCTTTTTCCGCCGCCGCATCGGTGCCGCGAAATTTTTCGGCGAGCGCGATCATCCGCTCGGTCGCGTCGAGTTCGCCACTTTTTGGGCGCCGGTCCCAGATCACATCCTCGCACGCTTCACGCAATTCCTCGTCGATCGTATCATAAACGTCGAGTTGGCCGGCATTGACGATGCCCATATCCATGCCCGCCTTGATTGCGTGGAACAGGAACACACTGTGCATCGCCCGGCGGACCGGTTCGTTGCCACGAAAGCTGAATGACAGGTTCGATACGCCGCCCGAAATATGCACATGCGGACAGCGCCGCTTGATTTCGGCAGTGGCCTCGATAAAATCGATGGCATAACGACGATGTTCGTCAATCCCGGTGGCAATTGCGAAAATATTAGGATCGAAAATGATATCTTCAGGGGGGAACCCGATTCCGATAAGCAATTTGTAGGCGCGTTCGCAAATTTCGACTTTGCGTGTCTTAGTGTCGGCCTGTCCAGTTTCGTCGAACGCCATCACTACGACGGCGGCGCCATAGCCCATACACAGCCGCGCATATTTCAAAAACTCGTCCTCACCCTCTTTCATCGAGATGGAGTTGACCACGGGCTTGCCGCTCACGCATTTCAGCCCCGCCTCGATGACCGACCATTTCGAGGAGTCGATCATTACGGGAACGCGCGCGATATCGGGTTCCGCCGCCATGAGCTTCAGGAACCGGGCCATCGCCGCTTCAGCGTCGAGCAAACCTTCGTCCATGTTGACATCGACAATTTGCGCGCCATTTTCCACCTGCTGCCGCGCGACTTCGATCGCGGCTTCATAGTCATCGTTCATGATGAGCTGTTTGAACCGTGCGGAGCCGGTCACATTGGTACGTTCGCCAATATTGACGAACTGGGCGATACTAGATGTGGTCATTTATGCTTTCCGTCATTCCGGCGATGCCGGAATCTTAAGGCTGTCTCAATGTCGCTTGTCTCGTCTCACGCCGCCATGGTGAATGATTCAAGTCCGGCCAGACGTGTCTTGATATCCAGAGTGGGGATATGACGCGGAGACTGGCCCGCTACCAGTTTGGCCAAAGCGGCTATATGCTGCGGTGTAGAACCGCAGCACCCGCCGACAATGTTGACAAGGCCATCATCCACCCACACACCCACTTGCCGTGCGGTATCCTCGGGCATCTCGTCATATTCGCCCAGATCATTGGGCAAACCCGCATTGGGATAGGCCATGATCAGCGTGTCGGCAATCGGCGAGAGCGCTTTCAGGTGCGGACGCAGCAGATCCGCGCCGAACGAGCAGTTGAGGCCAATCGTCAACGGTTTGACATGACGAATCGCGCACCAGAATGCCTCCACCGTATGGCCGGACAGATTGCGGCCGGCCATATCGGTGATCGTCATGGAAATCATCAACGGTACATCGCGGCCCGCAGCATCTGCAGCTTCCTGCGCAGCCATAGCCGCCGATTTCGCATTGAGCGTATCGAAAATCGTTTCGATCAGAATGAGATCGGCACCCGCCGCAATCAATGCATCGCATTGTTCGCGATAGACCGCTTTCATCTCGTCGAACCCCAGTTCACGATAGCCCGGATCATCGACATCGGGCGACAGCGAAAGCGTCTTGTTGGTCGGCCCGATCGCGCCCGCGACGTAACGCGGTCGCCCGTCGTTCGCTTCGGCCCTGTCACAGGCCGCGCGCGCGATTTTTACCGATGCCGTATTGAGTTCGCCCACCAGATGCTCGGCCTTGTAATCGGCCTGGCTGATGCGGGTCGAGCTGAAAGTATTGGTTTCGACAATATCGCTGCCAGCCTCCAGATAGGCATAAGTGATCGCTTCCACCACATCGGGCCGGGTGAGCGAGAGCATGTCGTTATTGCCCTTTTGGTCCGCGACCAGATCCAAATCGCCGCGATAGTCAGATTCCTGCAATTTATAGTTCTGTATCGCCGTGCCATAGGCACCGTCGATGAGCATAATGCGCCGGGCCGCTTCGGCGGTAATGGCTTCGCGTACATTTCGTACTGGCGCTTTCATGCGATTTTCTCCGAGAGAACGTGCGATACCGGGCGACGGCCCAGCAGATGGCAGATGGCGTAGCTGAGTTCGGCACGGTTCAATGTGTAGAAATGGAATTGCCGCACGCCGCCCGCATAAAGGCGGCGGCACATTTCCGACGCAATCGTGGCCGCAACCAGTTGGCGCGCGGCGGGCTGGTGATCAAGGCCTTCGAACAGCGCATCCATCCAATCCGGGATTTTGGCGCCACACATGCCCGCAAATTTGCGTGTCTGCGCGACATTGGACACGGGCAAGATACCTGGCACCAGTTCAGCATGGATGCCGCAAGCAGCCGCGGCATCGCGAAAGCGGAAATAGGCATCGGGCGAAAAGAAAAACTGCGTAATGGCGCGGCTTGCCCCGGCATCGAGCTTGCGCTTCAGATTGTCGAGATCGTCCTGTGGGCACCCTGCCTCCGGATGCGTTTCGGGATAGGCCGCGACCGATATTTCGAAATCGGCAATGTCTTTCAAGCCTTTCACCAGCTCGGCGGCGCTGGCATAACCTTGGGGATGCGGAGCGAACGGCTGGCCCTGCGTGGGCGGGTCACCGCGCAGCGCAACGATATGCCGCACGCCTGCTTCCCAATAGGCTTCGGCTACGTCGCGAATTTCGCGCTTGCTAGCCTCGACGCACGTCAGATGCGCAGCCGCCGGAATGCGAGTCTCGTTGACGATCCGCGCTACGGTTGCGTGCGTGCGTTCGCGTGTGGATCCGCCTGCGCCATAGGTCACGGATACAAAACGCGGGTCCAGTGGCTCGAGCGTTTTCACGCTGTCCCATAATGTCTGCTCCATCTGTTCGTTTTTGGGCGGGAAAAATTCGAATGACACTTCGGCATCGCCGGACAAACCCGCGAACAGCGGTTCGTCAAGTGCGGTCTTGGCTTCCTTGAGCTGTAAGAGAGAGGGGGTCATGCGGCGGCCTTTTTAGAAATGGTTCTTTGCGAAAGCGACCTGGCGGAGTGTCGGCGGTGCGGCACCAGCGAAAAGCGGCTGCGCGTACCGGTCCATATTTTTACGGTCAGTTTGCCGCCCGAAAGTTCGTGTGCATGATCGAGTGCGAAGCCGCCGCCTGCAAAAAGCTGTTCGATCTGTTCATTGGAAAAGCCGAGCCGGGCATGCGCATCGCGGGTCCGAAGTTCCTCATGATCGTGCGGGGCAAAATCAACAACGACGATGCGACCTTCGGAGGCCGTGACCCGTCCCGCTTCGGCAAGTACCCGTTCCGGATTTTGAGCATAATGCAGCACCTGATGCAGCAAGATTGTGTCATAGCTGCCGGATTCCAAAGGCAGATCGTTGAAATCGCCCTGCACCAGATCGACCTGTCCAGAAGCCAGATGTTGCAGCTTTGCGCGAGCGAGCCGCAACATTTCCGGGCTGTTGTCGACCGCCGTCGCGTGCGTTATTTGCGGCGCGAACAGTTCGACCATTCGCCCCGTGCCCGTGCCGACATCAAGTAGATGACCAAGATTTTCGCTGCCGAGTATGTCTGTCAACGCTGTTTCCACATGCGCTTCGGCGACGTGCAACGAACGCAGCGCATCCCAGTTTTCGGCATGTATACTGAAATATTCCGCGGCCTGATGCTCGCGCTGGGCGCGCACATCTTGGAGACGGGCAATATCGGCCCTACTTTGAGCCGCAATGTCATCGCCGCCTTGCCGCGTGCTATCGAGCAACCGGGCCAATGCATCTTGCGTGCCCGAGTGATGCCCGGCGAAACTTGGCCGCATGAACACCCAGCTGCCTTCCTTGCGCCGTTCGGCAAGCCCCGCCTCATCCAGTATGCGCACGTGGCGCGACACCCGCGGTTGGCTCTGGTCCAGAACGAGCGCCAGTTCGCCGACGGCGAGTTCCATCTGTTGCAGCAACAACATGATGCGCAGCCGCGATTGGTCTGCAAGCGCGCGAAAGATGGTAAGCATATCCATTAAATGTATCATATAAAGAATTCTTTATATGAGGTCAATCGCTAGCTATATCGCGACTGCAAAACTCTGAAACGCAGCAGCCCGGGGCATATGATTGCCCTTTTCCTGTTGCAATCTAGGGTATGTCTATCATATTCCTGCGGCCTGGATCCCTCCGGACAATATTACGAGGACTATCATGAAAAAATTCGTTGCTTTATCTTTCGCTATTCCCGTCGCGATCGGCCTTGCCGCATGTTCAAGCGAGGAAGCCACAACTCCGATTGAAGAAAATTCGGTTGAAGCTGCTGCCGATAGCACGATGGAACAGGCCGACACCGCCGCCGCGGGTGTCGAGAACGCGATCGCCGAAGCTGAAGCTAATGCCGACGATACCGCTAAATCGATCGAGCAGAGCAGTGAAAATGCCGCAGCCGGTGTTATCGAAGCCGCTGGCGAACGGGCGCAAGACGAGATCGAGAGATAGGATTGCTGCGGCCGCGTGGATAACGTCCGAATGCATACTACCCGGTTTGTCACCCTGTCAGTGTTGATGATCTGCAGCCTGCTGGCCGCCTGCGGGCGGACGGATAACTCGCCTATGTCAGGCAATGTGAAACTGGATGAGGCGCGCGAACTCGAAAAAGCCGCTGTCATGCTGGATGCACAGCGGGTCGATGCAAGCGTCGCTGCGGCGGATGCAGACGTCGTAACGGGCGACGAAGCTAACTAAAACGTGCTGAAAGAAATGCCGCGACAGTCTTGCTATGGTATGTGATGGCTCGCGACCGCGCGCGCAACAGCCTGCATCAGGCGCATTCGTTCCGGTATGCTGGCAGTGGTTTCGGCAAGCATAACCGCAACGGCATAGCGTGTCCCGTCGGGGGCGGTCATGACGCCGATATCATTATATCCGGTCGACACGGGCGGCAGATCCTGTCCCGTACCGGTTTTATGCAAGAACTGCCATCCGTACGGCACGCCCGCTTTCAATCGATTGGGCCCGCTGCGGGTTCGGCTCATGATATCGAGCAGCAACCGGGTCGACGATCCGCTCAGCAATTCACCACGTGCCAGCTTATCCAATCCGTTCACGATCGCTTCCGGGCTGGCGCCGTCAACCGGATCGGCGAGATAACGGTCAAGAGCGGCCTTGCGGAGGGTATAGGGAAGCTCTTCCCTCGCCGCATAAAACTGGCGTCCAATCGCATATTTTTGATCCCATTCCAGTCCGGCAATACCCGACTGCAGATACCGTTCGCCGGGACCGAACCGAATGCGGCCCAAGTTCTTACGATTGATGAAATCACGGATAGCGTCCGGGCCGCCGGCACGGCGTAACAGCGTATCGTTGGCGGTATTGTCGCTGTTGATAATGGCTTGTTCGACAAGCTCGAGGATAGTGTCGTTGACGACGCCTTCGGTCAGAACGCGGCTGCGAATGGGCTGATAAAAGACCGCCAGATCGTCACGGGTAATCGACAATCTTTCGTCGAGCCGGATTTTTCCGCTGTCGACCATGTCCAGCACGGTGAGTACGACCCACAGTTTCGATACGCTTTGCTGCGGAAAATACTGGTCACCGCGTTTGGCAACAGTCCATCCCCCATCGATTCGCTTGACGGCAATTCCCGTGGTGCCGGGGAAGGAACGCCATAAACTGTCGATTTCCGCAACCAGTGCGGGACTGGGTTGATCGTGGTACGAATCATAGACCGGTCGCCGGTTTATAGTATCCTGTACATTTGGATTGCTGACCGGAGGCTGGGGGCCCGATGCTTGCGGACGAACGTTCGGCGGGGGCGTGGAACTCGGAATGGCGACACATCCTGTTGCCAAGGCCAACATCAGGTATGTCAGACCAGCAAGCAGTCTCTTTCCATAGCGGGAGATGATCACGGCCGGATTGTCTTTTGATAGTTTCGAGTTTTTCATAAGGTGTTTCATATCGTTATGGAAATGAATAAAGCCTTGCGGCTCGTGGCAATTCGGTTGGTCAGTAAAGATCCGGACATCCGATCTGGTGTTGTGGCAAATCTCATATCCAATCTACGGAGACTTTTTGATCAGCACGGTGTCGGCCGCAACGGCCGCACGCTCAGGATAGTCGCTGGTATAGTGCAACCCGCGGCTTTCCTTGCGTGAAAGCGCCGACTCTATAATCAAAGAGGCCACTTCGATCAGGTTGCGAAGTTCGATCAGGTCGGGTGTCACGCGAAAATTGCCATAATATTCATTCACCTCGCGCCGCAATAACGCGACGCGATGCTGCGCACGTTCCAGCCGTTTGGTAGTGCGCACTATCCCCACATAATCCCACATGAAGCGCCGAATTTCACGCCAGTTGTGCTGAACGACGATTTCCTCGTCTGAATCGGTCACGCGGCTGGCATCCCAAGGTTGCACCTCGGGCGGGGTGCCCAGAGTATCCCAGGTATCCAGTATATCCTGTGCCGCCGCGCCGCCGAATACGAAACATTCAAGCAGGCTGTTCGAAGCCAGCCGGTTGGCGCCGTGCAATCCGGATTCGCTCACTTCGCCCGCTGCATAAAGACCGGTCAGGTCGGTCTGCCCTTTCAGGTCGATCAACACACCGCCGCATGTATAATGCTGCGCCGGGACGACTGGAATAGGTTGCTGTGTGATATCGATTCCCAGCCCGAGCAGCTTGTGGAAGATCGTCGGAAAATGGTGCCGCACGAATTCCGGTTCTTTATGGCTGATATCCAGATGCACATAGTCGAGGCCGAGCCGCTTGATCTCGTGATCGATCGCGCGCGCCACGATATCGCGCGGTGCAAGTTCGAGCCGTTCGTCGAAATCTCCCATGAAACGATAGCCTCGAGCGCCTTTTTCCTTGGCAGGTATCAACAAATGCCCACCCTCGCCGCGCACCGCTTCGGTGATCAGAAAATTCTTGGCCTCAAGATTATAGAGACAGGTCGGATGAAACTGCATAAATTCCATGTTGGAAATCCGCGCACCCGCACGCCATGCCATCGCAATACCGTCGCCGGTCGCTCCGCGTGGGCTGGTCGAGAAAAGATAGGTTCTTCCTGCGCCTCCGGTCGCCAATATGGTCGCGCGGGCGGTAATGGTTTCGACCAGACCGGTGGCCCGGTTCAGAGCATATGCCCCCCATATGCGCTTATTATCGTTACTCTCTGAGAAACCCGAAACATGCCGATCGGCAATCAGATCCACCGCTACCATATCGGGCAGCATGGTGATATTGGAATTGGCATTTGCCGCGCGTTCCAGTGCGGACTGGACGGCCCAGCCCGTGGCGTCGTCCACATGCACAATGCGCCGGTGGCTGTGTCCGCCCTCGCGGGTGAGGTGAAGGTCCTGGTCTTTCTCGCGATTGAACGGAACGCCCATGTCGATCAGCGCATCGATTTCCGCAGGCGCGTTTTCAACAACAAACTCGACGGTTTCGCGCCGGTTGAGGCCAGCCCCCGCGGCCATCGTATCTTCTATATGGCTTTCGAATGTGTCGCCGGGTTCCAGAACGGCGGCGATCCCGCCCTGCGCCCAGCTGGTCGACCCCCCCGAAATCGCTCCCTTCGCCAATACCAGAACGCGTTTTGTCTTCGCCAGCCTGAGCGCCGCCGTAAGCCCGGCTGCCCCCGAACCGATGATCAGGACATCATGGTCGTTTCGCGCCGACATCTATGCTGCTTCGCGCGTCAGGTTCAGGAATACGTCTTCCAGATCGGCCTCGCGCGTGCTGACATCCTCGATATCGAACCCTGCGCTGCGCACAACCGACATGATCTTGCCGGCATTGGCCTTGTCCTTGTCGTACGTGATTTCCAGCGTGCGGGGGGCAATGCGCTCCACTTTCGTAAACAGCTCGTGCGCGGGCACCGTCTCCGCGTCACGGTCCAGTGTCAGCACAATCAGCTTTTCCGTAGCCATGCTGACAAGCTCCGAAGTGGTTTTGTCGGCGATCAGTTTGCCATGATTGATGATGGCGATACGGTCGCACAATTGTTCGGCTTCCTCGAGATAATGGGTGGTCAGCACTATGGTAACGCCGGCGTCGTTGAGTTCGCGCACATAACGCCACAATTGCTGCCGCAAATCGATGTCTACGCCTGCGGTCGGCTCATCCAGAACCAGAATGGGCGGCGAATGCACCATGGCCTTGGCAACGAGCAGCCGCCGCTTCATGCCGCCCGACAGAGTGCGGGCATAGGCTTCGGCCTTGTCTTCCAGATGCACTGCCCTCAGCAGTTCCATCGACCGCCTTTTCGCTTTCGGCACGCCGAACAGTCCGCCTTGCAATTCCAGTGTCTCGAAGGGCGTGAAAAACGGGTCGAACATGATTTCCTGCGGTACGATGCCGATCGATGCCTTGGCGTTGCGGGGGTCGCGGTCGATATCGAACCCCCAGATGGACGCCCCGCCGGAGCTTTTGTTGACAAGGCCTGACAAGATGTTGATCAGCGTTGACTTGCCTGCGCCATTGGGGCCGAGCAGCCCGAATATCATGCCGCGCGGAATATCCAGAGAGATATTATCCAGCGCGAGCTTGGGCGGACTGTTTTTCGTGCCCGCATAGGTTTTGCACAAGTTGCGGATGGAAATGGCAGCTTCGGTCATGGCGAACGACTTAGCGGCTTTGTTTTCAAGGCGCAAAGCCTAAAACGCTAGTAAAAACATTCATTATCCATACCAAGTTTTCGTGATAGGACGGGTATCTGCACCACACGATAATTTACCAGTCGACCGGCTAAACTGACTTCATGGGGACCAGACATTATAACAGCGTAGTGACTAGGCTATACGCCATCACGACTGCCTTGCTGGTATCGGTTGCGACTTCCGCTTTCGCGCAGTCGATCAATGACAATGCCGAGATAGTCGTTTTGCGGTCGCTCTCGCTCGTCAAGATGGCAGAAAGAGTGATTGTTGCGACAGTATTCTTGCAACTGGGTACGACCGGCGTTAAATGCAGAGACATATGAATTATGTGCCTGAAATCATCCGCACCCCTGCCAAACGTGTCGCATGCGATGGTGCGACCGACATTCGTGGTGGTGCCGCGTTGGGCCATCCGCGTGTGTGGCTGGAAATCGACGAAAAAGGCTATGTCGATTGCGGCTATTGCGACCGCAGGTTCATTCTGGTCGGCGGCCCTGCCGATGTGCCGACGGCCTGATTTCTTCCCCGACACATGATCGATATTTGACTGGCAGATGCTGCGCAAATGCCTATATCTGATCGCATGACCGATACAATTCCCTCCGCAATCGACCCCCGTTCCTTTATTTATCGCGGCGATGCGCTCGACGCATCGCGGGCGGCGGCGCTTACCCGCGATGCTCTGAAAAACTGCGACGATGGCGAACTCTATCTGCAATATAGCGCCAGCGAGAGCTTTGCTTTCGATGATGGGCGGTTGAAGACCGCCGATTATAACAATAATTCGGGCTTCGGACTGCGCGGCGTTTCGGGCGAAATGACCGGTTTCGCGCATGCCAACGATATCAGCGAACCCGCGATCCGGCGCGCTGCCGAAACATTGCGACTGCTCGACCCGGCGAAGGGCAAGCCCGCGCCGCCCCCGCGCCGGAACAACCGGCATCTTTATACCGATGGCAATCCGCTGGAGGAAATCGGCTTTACCGAAAAAACGGCCTTGCTCGAAAAAATCGACGGCGCTGCCCGCACGCGCGATCCGCGTGTTAAACAGGTAACGGCAAGCCTGTCGGGTGTTTGGTCGGTTATTGAAATCGTGCGGCCAGATGGCTTTGTCGCCACCGATGTCCGGCCACTGGTGCGGCTGAACGTGTCGATTGTTGTCGAGCAAAACGGGCGCCGTGAAAGCGGTTCGTTCGGCATGGGCGGGCGTTATCTCTATGGCCAGCTGTTCGAGGAAGCGAACTGGAATCGCGCGATTGACGAGGCGCTGGCCCAGGCTCTGGTCAATCTCGAAAGCGTCGCCGCACCGGCGGGGGAAATGACCGTGTTGCTCGGTCCGGGCTGGCCGGGAATATTGCTCCATGAAGCCATCGGTCATGGGCTGGAAGGCGATTTCAACCGTAAGGGAACCAGCGTCTTTTCCGGCCGGATTGGCGAACGCGTCGCCGCTCCCGGCGTCACCGTAGTCGATGACGGCACGATGCAGGACCGGCGCGGTTCTCTCAGCATCGACGATGAAGGTACGCCGACGCAGGAAAATGTGTTGATCGAGGACGGTATCTTGAGAAACTATATGCAGGACCGGCTCAATGCCCGGCTGATGGGCGTGCCCGCCACTGGCAATGGCCGCCGCGAATCCTATGCCCACGCACCGATGCCGCGCATGACCAACACCTTTATGCGCAGCGGCAATGATGATCCGCAAGAATTGCTTTCGCGCGTCAAGAAAGGCATTTTTGCCAAAAGCTTCGGCGGCGGTCAGGTCGATATCGTGTCGGGCAAATTCGTTTTCTCCTGCACCGAAGCCTATAAGGTCGAAAACGGCAGGATCGGCGCACCGATCAAGGGCGCAACGCTGATCGGTGACGGGCCTACCGTGCTGACCAAGGTCACGGGTATCGGCAACGACATGGCGCTCGACGAAGGCGTGGGCATATGCGGAAAAGGCGGACAAAGCGTCCCCGCTGGCGTCGGTCAACCGACATTGCTGGTGGAGGGACTGACAGTGGGCGGCACGGCAGCATGAGCGATACGAGCTGGATTGCCGCTATTCATGATTATTGGTTCGCCGAACTCGGGCCATCCGGCTGGTTCAAACAATCGAACGAAGTCGACGAAGACATAACCGAGCGTTTTGGCGAAACATGGGAAAAGTTGCGCCAATGCCCGGCTTCCCATTTTATGGATAGTGCACACATGGCGCTGTCGTCGATCATCCTGTTCGACCAGTTCCCGCGCAACATGTTCCGCGGTCAGGCAGAGGCCTTTTCTACCGATCATCTGGCCTTACAGATTGCAGAGAATGCCGTGGACTTAGGCTTCGACCAGAAAATACAAAAAGCGGAACGGCATTTTCTCTATATGCCCTTCATGCATAGCGAAGACTTGTCCGACCAAAACAGGTCGGTCCTGTTCTTTACCGAACTTGGCCAAAACAACTTGCTGGATTATGCAACGAAACACCGCAAGGCGATCGAGAAATTCGGCCGCTTTCCGCACCGCAATGCTGTACTGGGGCGCAGGACGACGCCCGAAGAGCAGGAGGCCATCGACAGCGGACTTGCATGGTAGCAGCAATATTCAGGCTTCCGTCTGTGCAGGACTGGCAACGCGTTGCATTATACCTGCTTTGGCTGGCGCCTTTACTGGCCATATTTGCCTATCTTGGGGGATTTGCCACTTGGCAGCCCGCTGCAATAGATGTGGCCACCCTCCGACTCGCGATTCTGCTCTTTGTTATCCCTGCTTTGGGCGAGGAGATCCTGTTCCGCGGCCTGTTGCTGCCGTCACCCGGCACCAAGCAATCCAAGCAAAAATCTATCCGTACGGTTCTGGCCATCGCTTTATTTGTTCTGTGGCATCCGCTCCAGGCGTGGACGTTTGGGCCGCCATGGGCGGGGCTTTTCCTCAATCTGTGGTTTCTTTGCACCGTGGCCGTTCTTGGCATTGTCCTTTCACGCGTCTATTTCAGGACAAAGTCGCTATGGCCGTGCGTTTTTGTGCACTGGCTGGTGGTGGCCAGCTGGAAACTCTTCTTCGGTGGCCCGTTTTAAAAAAACCAACCTGCCTATTCTCTTTTGACACAAAGTCCGCACCCTTTTGAGACAGGGGCGAAAGCCGCATTGGCAAATCCCCCCGCGCCGCGTAATCGCAGTAATGGATCTGAAATTATGGTCTTATCGGGAATTATTTATGCGTTTTTCCATCTTGCTCGCTTCAGCCGCACTTTTGGGGACCGGCTTCGCCGCACCTGCCAGCAGTCAGGGCCGAGGGGAGAATTTCACAATCGCCGAAACTGGCCAGCGGTTCGAACGCTTGTCCGATGCGGTCGATTCGATCGGCAGCAAAAATGGTACTATCGTCATAGCATCGGGGCGCTATCGCGACTGTGCGGTGCAGCAAGCCGGGTCGATCACCTATCGCGCGGACGTACCGGGCAAGGCAGTGTTCGATGGCGGCATTTGCGAAGATAAAGCGGCGCTCGTGCTGCGCGGGAGGAGCGCTACGGTTGAAGGCATTGTATTTCAGAATATGGTAGTGAGAGACGGCAACGGTGCCGGCATCCGCCTCGAAACCGGCGACTTGTCCGTATCCAACTCGCTTTTTCGCAACAGCGAACAGGGGATATTGACCGCCGACGATCCGACCGGTGCCATCGTTATCGACAAGACCAGCTTTGCAGGGCTGGGACGGTGCGACCGCGGCCTTTCGTGCGCGCACAGCATCTATATCGGCAATTATGGCAGCCTTAAAGTCACCCGCTCACGCTTCGAGCGCGGACGCGGCGGCCATTATGTCAAAAGTCGCGCGGCCCGCATTGAAGTGACCGACAGTAGCTTTGACGATACGCAAGGGCGCACCACCAATTACATGATCGATCTGGCCGACGGTGCAACCGGCCTGATCGCCGGCAACATATTCGTGCAGGGCGAGGACAAGGAAAATTACAGCGCCTTTATCACCGTAGCGCCCGAAAACCGCTATCACCATTCGGCGGGTCTGGTAATCAGGGACAATGACGCCCGTATCGCGCCGGGTATCGATCGCAGCACGGTATTCGTGGCCGATTGGAGCGGCGAGAATATACGCCCCGGCAATAATGCGCTTGGCGCGGGCCTCAAACCATATGAAAGGCGGTAGCGCCCTGCCTTAAAAGGCAGGCGAGTTGCAGCTATTGCCGGTGCCACCATCCAGATCGAGGCAGCGACCATCATACGCGTCTTTTTCGCTGGCAAGTCCCAGAAGTCCCGCAAGCGTCGGCGCGATATCGACAGTCATGACCGGATTGGGCTGTTCAAAGCCTGTCATCCCGCTGCGCCAGAAAAGCAGCGGCACGCGGCGATCATAGTCCCATGGTGACCCGTGCGTGGCAACATAGCCAATGCTCGGCTTGGCGATCGGCGTGATACCCGGCTTGAGCAGCACCACGAAATCGCCCGACCGATCGGGATGAAAGGATGCCCGCGCACGCTCCGCCAGGCTCCAGCTTTGCACCGGTCCGTGCGGCAAAGGCGTTGCCATGACTTCGGCGGCGGAGAAAACGGCCGCGACCTGGTCGTTCCCGGTCAATATGCGTTTGGCGGCAGTCAGTACCGCCGCACGCTGGGTATCGTTCATCTCGTGGGTGATATACATATCGCCAAACGGCCCGTCGCCCAACAGTATCGCGCCGGTCCAGCCGAAGTCCAGCTCGCTGCGGATCGTTTCGCTCAGGCCTTCCGGATACAGTGCCTGGGCAGCGCGCTGCGCGTCCGGCATCGCTTGCAGCACAAGGCGCTCGGGCAGATCGTGCCCGCCATGGTCGGCCGTGAGCATCACGACATAATCCAGACCCTTTGCATCCAGATCGGCAAAAAATACGCCCAGTTCGCGGTCGAGCGCAGCCAGTTGCAGGCACATTTCCAGACCCTGGGTACCAAAGGCATGACCGACATAATCGGTCGCGGAAAGACCGATGGAAAGTACATCCGGCACGGCGTCCCTGCCCAGCTGCTGCTCGTCCACAAGGGCACTGGCAAGACTCAACGTGGCCGCATCCATGTCGGGCGAGGTGCGGAACAGTTGCGGCATGTCCGCAGGAAGTGCGAAATCATAGCTGCCCACGCTCAGATCGTCGTTGACGCGGATGGCGGCATTACGGCTGGCGCAATAGGTAGGAATATCGCGGCCTGGGTGACCCCGCGCGATCTTCGCGGCAACCTGCGCATTTACGGTTTGTGCAGCGCCCGATAGTACGCGGCCGTCCCGGCCGGTGAAATTTTCGCCGCCCCACCAATAGATCGCATCGGTATTGGCACCGCCCATCATCAGCGCCGCGCGATCCTTGCCCGCCACTGCCACGTTACGGGCGGCGGGGTTCGCGGCTTTCAGCCGCTCGCCCAATGTCGGCACCAGCAAATGCACGGGCGAAGCGGTATATTCTCCCGAATTGCTGCCCACCACGCTTTCGTCTTCAGCACAGTATATTCTTTTGTCATCACGCGGTGTATCGAGATCGAACCAGCGGTTGGCGACGATGCCGGTACGCGCAGGGTGTGCGCCTGTCAATATCGTGCTGTGGCCGGGGCAGGTTTCGGTGGCGGCATGCGATTGATAGGCGGAAGGAAATACCGCGCCTTGCTCCAGCCGTTTCAGACCGTCCGTAAAATAGGGTCGGTATTCGCTGAACAGATCGGCGGAAAACTGGTCGACCGAAATCGCCACGATCAGTCTGGGCGGCGTGCGATCAGGGGATGCCTCCGTGACAGCCGAATTTTCGGGCTGTGCGCTCTGGGCCAACAAAGAGGGTGTCACAAAGACTGTCAAAAAAGTTGCAAAAGCTGTAACGATGGGGAAAGTGCGCACGAATATCTCCTGTAACTGGGCCCGGAATTAGGAGCGCCCTGTAATAAGACCGCAGCCATGTCTGTCCGATACGGCATCAGCTGCCGCAATGCCATACGCTGCAATAGAGGCTTTTGATTTTATTTTTATGACAGTCATGAAAATCCAGCGTCTTGCCGCCGTCCCGTTGCTGTTACTGATGCTGCTTTTCGGCATGGCGGCAATCGCGCCGCCATTCGGCGCCGGGCCCGAAACGCCTTTTGCCAAACACATCAACCCCCAACTGGTCGCGGAAACCGATGCCGTGCGCCCCGGCGATACGGTGATGCTCGCTTTGGTCATGAACACCGACAAAGGCTGGCACGGCTATTGGCAAAATGGCGGCGATGCCGGTTTCGGGATGCAGGCCGACTGGACGCTGCCTGCCGGAATTACGACCGGCGCATTGCAATATCCTGTCCCGTCCACGCTCTATGTCGGCGATCTGATGAACTATGTTTACATGGAAAGCTATACCGTATTGGTGCCGCTTACGGTCGGCAGGAATGTCGCGGAAGGTGCAACGCCAATCACGGTGAAACTGGACTGGCTGGTCTGTACCGACAAAATATGCGTCCCCGAATCCGGTACGTATCAAACCGATATTACCGTCAGCCGCGATGCGCGGGCAATGAACACGGTGCGCTCCGCCCGGTTCGACACCTATCGCCAGAAACTGCCCGCACCGCTTGGCAGCGAAGGCACATTTACTTTCGATGGAAACAAGCTGCGTCTCGCCATTCCCTATCCCGCATCGGGCCGATTGCAGGCACCCTATTTCTTTCCCGCGACACAAGACGCGTTCGATTATTCCGAGCCTTTGTCCTTCTATCGCAGCGGCGACAATGTGATTGTCGAGGGAGTCGCCAATGATAAAAACCTTGCGCAACTTTCCGGAATTCTGAAAATCGCACCCGATATCGGGCTGAGCGTGGCTGCCATCAGGGGAGATGTCCCGGCGGGCGGTGTTCTCACCTATACCAGCCCCAGCCCGGTTGAGCAAAGGGGTACGGAAGACACGCCCGGCAGTACGCGCGGGGCGTTTTCGCTGTTGCTTTTGGCAGGCGCGTTTGGCGGGGCGTTGCTGGGCGGTCTTATCCTCAACATCATGCCGTGCGTATTCCCGATTCTTTCGCTGAAAGCGATCAGCCTGGCTAAAATCGGCAGCGACGAGCGCGCGGCGCGTAGAGAAGCCCTGGCCTATAGCGCGGGCGTGGTGCTGGTGAGCATCGCACTGGGTGCCGCCATGCTGGGACTGCGCGGTGCGGGCGAACAGGTGGGATGGGCTTTCCAGCTTCAGGATCCGCGTATCGTGTTCATATTGCTGATCGTAATCCTCGCCATCGCGTTCAATCTCGCCGGTTTGTTCGAGATCGGCAATCTGGCATTCGGTAACAAGCTGGCATCGAGTGGCGGCACCGGCGGCGCTTTTTGGACCGGCGTGCTGGCCGCATTCGTGGCGACGCCGTGCACCGGTCCCTTTATGGCCGTGGCCATGGGTACCGCGCTGATACTGCCCGCTTATGCGGCCCTGCTGGTTTTTGCCGGACTGGGGCTGGGGCTGGCGCTCCCGTTTCTGCTGCTGGGATTCGTCCCCGCCCTGCGCCGCAAGCTGCCCAGGCCCGGCGCTTGGATGGGTACATTTCGCAAGATCATGGCGGTGCCGATGTTCGTGACCGCGCTGGCTTTGGTCTGGGTGCTGGGCCGACAGGCAGGCAGCGATACGGTCGTCATGGCGGTGGCCGCAAGCATGATCGCCATATTGTTTTTGTGGTGGGCAGGGCTGCGGCAACGCGCGGGCAAATCCGCAACACTAGTGCTCGTATTGCCGCTAATGCTCGTCACGATATTCTGTGTTTTCATGCTGCCGCAAAATGACAAGAGAACCATTGCAATGGATACCAAAACGGTCCTGTCCAAAAGTGAAATCGTAACCAGCGAACCGTTCAGCCAGGAAAGACTGGACCAGCTTCGCGCAGAAAAGCGACCGGTCTTCGCCTATTTCACGGCCGACTGGTGCATCACCTGCAAAGTCAACGAAGCGAGCGCGTTGCAACGCACTGAAACGGCCAAAGCCTTTGCCGACAAGAACGTCGCCGTACTGAAAGGCGACTGGACGCGCCGCAATCCCAAAATTACCCGCTATCTGGAAGCCAATGGTAGGTCCGGCGTTCCGCTCTACGTCTATTATCCCGCCGGCGGCGGCGCGCAGATATTGTCGCAGATTCTGACAGTGGACGAACTGGTCGCCCTGACGATGCAATAAATATGTGACTGGTGGCTACGGCTACATTTTGCGCTGAGTGCGGCCATAGGCCATTTTGCGCGTTCCGGGTTTGCCCTCGGTCGCCCGGCCGACCGGGCGTGCCACCTGGTCGGTCGGGGGAAGGCCCAGTTCCTCGGCCTCGAGCTTGCGGATCTCGTCACGCAGACGGCCCGCTTCCTCGAATTCCAGATCGGCGGCGGCGGCGCGCATGCGTTTTTCCATATCCTCGATATGCTTGCGCAGATTATGCCCGGCCATGGGCGGTACGTTCTTGGCGCCCTTGCCGCCATCAATCGCATCGCGCACCGTCACCTGCCCGACGATGTCGGCAATATTGCGCACGATCGTGGTCGGCGTGATGTCATGTTCTTCATTATAAGCGACCTGTTTCTCGCGGCGGCGGTCGGTTTCGTTGAGCGCACGCTCCATCGATCCGGTAATACGGTCGGCATAGAGAATGACGCGACCATCGACATTGCGCGCGGCGCGGCCGATCGTCTGGATGAGTGAGGTTTCGCTACGCAGGAAGCCTTCCTTGTCGGCATCGAGTATCGCCACCAGCCCGCATTCGGGAATATCAAGCCCCTCGCGCAGCAGGTTGATGCCGATCAGTACATCATACACGCCCATGCGCAAATCGCGGATCAGCTCGATTCGCTCCAGCGTCTCGACGTCGCTGTGCATATAGCGGACCCTTAGCCCAGCCTCGTGCATGAATTCGGTCAGATCCTCGGCCATCCGCTTGGTCAGCGTCGTCACCAATGTGCGATAGCCTGCCTCGGCCACCTTGCGGCATTCGGCGATCAGGTCGTCGACCTGTTCTTCGACCGGGCGGATTTCGACCGGCGGATCGATTAGCCCGGTGGGGCGGATCACCTGCTCTGAAAACACGCCGCCCGTCTGCTCCATTTCCCAATTACCTGGCGTCGCTGACACGCTAATCGTCTGCGGCCGCATCGCGTCCCATTCGTTGAAGCGCAGCGGCCGGTTGTCGATGCAGCTAGGCAGGCGAAACCCGTGTTCGGCCAGCGTGATCTTGCGGCGATGATCGCCTTTCGACATCGCGCCGATTTGCGGCACGGTCTGGTGGCTTTCATCGACGAATAGCAGCGCGTTTTCGGGCAAATATTCGAACAATGTCGGCGGCGGTTCGCCCGGCAGCCGTCCGGTCAGGAAGCGGCTGTAATTCTCGATACCCGCACAGCTTCCCGTCGCGGCGATCATTTCGAGGTCGAAATGCGTGCGCTGCTCAAGCCTTTGCGCCTCGAGCAGCATGCCTTCCGCCTCAAGCTCCTTGAGCCGTTCGGTCAGCTCGAACTTGATCGCCTGGGCGGCCTGTTTCATGGTCGGTCCCGGCGTAACATAGTGCGAGTTGGCATATACCCGCACGCGCTCGAGCGACGTGCTCTTTTTGCCGGTCAACGGATCGAATTCGACAATCTCCTCAATCTCGTCGCCGAAAAACGAAATACGCCACGCGGTATCGTCATAATGCGAGGGAAAGATTTCCAGATTATCGCCGCGCACGCGGAAATTGCCGCGCGCGAAGGCCACGTCGTTGCGCTTGTACTGCAGCGCGACCAGCTTGCGGATCAGCTCTCGCTGGTCGACGCTTTCGCCTTTTTTCAAGTCAAATATCATCGCCGAGTAAGTTTCGACCGAACCGATACCGTAAATGCACGACACCGATGCAACGATGATCACATCATCGCGTTCGAGCAGCGAACGCGTCGCGGAATGGCGCATCCGGTCGATCGCCTCGTTCACGCTTGATTCTTTCTCGATATAGGTATCCGACCGCGGCACATAGGCCTCGGGCTGGTAATAATCATAATAGCTGACGAAATATTCAACCGCATTGTCGGGAAAGAAGCTCTTGAACTCGCCGTAAAGCTGCGCCGCTAATATCTTGTTGGGGGCAAGGATCAGCGCGGGCCGCTGCGTCGCTTCGATGACCTTGGCCATGGTAAAGGTCTTGCCCGATCCGGTCACGCCCAGCAGCACCTGGTCACGTTCCTGTTCACCGATGCTTTCGACAATTTCCCTGATCGCGGTCGGCTGGTCGCCCGATGGCTGATACTCGCTGACCAGTTCGAATTTCTTGCCGCCATCCGATTTTTGCGGACGCTGCGGTTTGTGTGGTACGAAATCCTGTGTGGTTTCGGGCTCTGCCAGCCCCCTGCGGATAATTAGCTCTGACATGCAGCATATATGGAATGCCGCCCGCGTGTTGTCACCCCTTGCGAGCAACAAATGATGGGCGGGAATTCCTCCACGCGAAACTTGTGGATTCCATAACTATTGCCTGTATGCTTGTCCGCAAGATCAAGGAGATATTCACATGCAAAAAGTTTTCGTTTCGCTGTCCGCCATTGCGTTATTGTCCGCCTGTTCCGGCGGCAATGCCGACGCCGATGGTGACGGCAAGATCAGCAGTACGGAAGCCGATGCTGAGGCCGCCAAAGCGGGACTGGAACCGGGCTTGTGGGAAAAGGGTGTCGAGGTAACCAAGGTCGACCTGATGCTTGGCAAGGAGGCCAATGCCGAAGAAAAAGCTGCGGCAGAGCAGCAGTCGAAAGCGATGGCCGGTCAGTCGCGCCAGATAGAAATCTGTTTAAGTCCGGAAGATGCCAAAAATCCCAAAGCCGGTTTTTTTGCGCCCGGCCCTGAACAGGGGTGCGAATATAGCGAATATTCGGTTTCGGGTGGAAAGCTGAAAACCAGCATGCAGTGCGGTTCCTCTGCCATGGAAGAAAAAATGAATGTCGTCATGACCGGCACTTATGCGAGCGACCGTTTCAATAGCGAATATGCTCTGAATGTTGATGGCGGCGACAAAGGATCGCTGAAAATGACGGGAAAAACCAGCATGAAGCGCATCGGCGACTGCCCGAAATAATGCGCTATCCGAATGGGCGCTAGTAGATACTGTGGCAAATAGCATATCCGCCAAGCAAATCTTGCTTAGCGCATCAATCCTTCCATAAGATTGCGGGCGAAACGGCCAAGGCCTGGAATCCCTATAGCTTTACCGATTTCGGTGGCAACCGTGCCCGCGGCGGAGCTGGCCGCCGAGGCGGTCGGGTTGGCCCGTGACTGTTTCCCGGTCAGCTTGCCCGCCAGAATTGACCCGGCCGATGCTGCGGCGGCCCCGGCCGCGCCTTTCGCCACCTTGCCGCCCAGACCGTCCCAGAAGCTTTTCGTCTTGCGCGGCTGTTTCGCAACTTCCTCCCTACTGCTGGACTCGACTTCTTGGGCTGTCGCCGCAGCGTCGGCCGCCTTGGCCAGCAGCACTTCCTCGGCGGATTCGCGGTCGATTTCCTCATCATACTTTCCGTCGAAAGGCGAGATGGAATTGATGATCGCGCGCTCCTTAGGCGTGACGGGGCCGAGGCGCGAGCGCGACGGCTTGATCAGCGTGCGCTGTACTATCGATGGCGCGCCATCCTCCATTAGGGTGGAGACGAGCGCTTCCCCGACCTTGAGCTCGGTAATCGCTTCAGCAACATCCAGATCCTTGTTGATCCGGAATGTCTCCGCCGCCGCGCGGATCGCGCGCTGGTCCTTGGGCGTATAGGCGCGCAGCGCATGCTGTACGCGGTTGCCCAGTTGCCCCGCAATTTCCTCGGGTATGTCGATCGGATTTTGCGTCACGAAATAGACGCCCACGCCTTTCGAGCGGATCAGGCGCACGACCTGTTCGACTTTGTCCGCCAGCGCCTTGGGCGCATCGTCGAACAGCAGGTGCGCCTCGTCGAAAAAGAAAACCAGTTTGGGCTTTTCGAGGTCGCCGACCTCGGGCAATGTTTCGAACAGTTCGCTCAGCAGCCAGAGTAGGAAAGTCGCGTACAATTTCGGGCTGCGCATCAGCTTGTCGGCGGCCAGTACGTTGATATAGCCGCGCCCCTGTTCGTCGGTTTGCAGGAAATCATCGATTTCAAGTGCCGGTTCGCCAAACAGCTTGCCCACGCCCTGGCTGTCAAGCTGCAGCAACTGCCGTTGAATTGCGCCGACGCTGGTCGCACTGACATTGCCGTATTTGGCCGACAATTCTTTCGCGTTTTCGGACGTATAGGCGAGCATGGACTGCAAATCGTCGAGATTGAGCAGCAGCAGGCCCTGTTCGTCGGCATAGCGGAACGCGATATTGAGCACGCCTTCCTGCGTATCATTCAGACCCATCAGCCGGGACAGCAACAGCGGCCCCATTTCGCTGATCGTCGTACGGATCGGATGCCCCTGTTCCCCGTAAAGGTCCCAGAATATCGCAGCGTTGTCGCTATAGGCAAAATCATCCATGCCCAGTTCTTTCGCACGCGCCTCGATTTTGTCGGCATGCGCAAATGTGGGCGATCCCGCCATTGATAGGCCCGCCAGGTCCCCTTTCACATCGGCAACGAATACAGGGACTCCATTGGCGGAAAAGCTTTCGGCCAGGCCTTGCAGCGTCACCGTTTTACCCGTTCCGGTGGCCCCCGCGATCAGGCCATGGCGGTTGGCCAGACCCAGATTTAGAACTTGGCGCTCGTCGCCTGCCTTGCCGATAAAAATCTCGCCCATATTATGTCTCGTCCCATTTTATGTCTTGAGCGCGTGCGTACGCGGATTATCGCAGCTTGTTAATAGCGGAAGGTCCCGCCTCGATTATATTTATCAGCTCAATATATTGATATAGCTTCATTAAATATTTGGAAGGTCCCACCTGATCGGCGAAATGTGACACCTTGACCTGAAAGGTCCCGCCTATTTCCTTTGCCATTTCCGCCAGACCTTTCTGAACCTTTCCGCTGCAAAAGGCTAACATAGGTTGGCCTGTGTAGGACAGAAAAACCGCACGCCCGGAAGCAGCGCTAAATCCAGCCGCCGAGTTCGCGGCGAACCAGGTCCTCCAACATGTCCATGCCCGCATCGCCGTCATTCAGGCAGGGCAGATAAGCATAGTCCGTTCCGCCCGCCCCGATAAACTGGTCGCGGCCCTGCATCGCCAGCTCTTCGAGGGTTTCGAGGCAATCGACCGAGAAACCCGGCGCGCAGATCGCCACTTTCTTGAAGCCCTTGTCCGGAAGCGCTGCCAAGGTGGTGTCCGTGGCGGGTTCGAGCCATTTCGCACGGCCAAAGCGCGACTGGAATGATACGATCATTTCCAGTCCGCCCATGGTTTTCTTCAACGCCTCGGACAGCAGCCGTGCGGTCTTGCGGCACTGGCAATGATAGGGATCGCCCAGATGCAGCGTGCGCTCGGGCATGCCGTGGAAACTGGTGATCAGAGCGTCGGGCGTGAAATCCAGCCGCGCCAATTGTACTTCGATCTGCGTCTTCAGCGCTTCGATATAGGCGGGATCGTCGTGATAGACGGGCAGGGTGCGCAACGCGGGTTGCCAGCGCATGGCCTGTACCACCTCGAAGCAGCGGTCGTTGGCAGTGCCAGTCGTTGCGCCCGAATATTGCGGGTAGAGTGGCGCCACCAATATGCGCTCGCAGCCCGCTTGTTTCATCGCGGTCAGTTTCGATTCGATCGACGGATTGCCGTAGCGCATCGCGTAATCGACCTGCACGCCGAGGCCTAGCCGCTCCTGCAATTTCCGCGTCTGGCGTTGCGTGTACACGGCCAGCGGAGAGCCTTCGTCCATCCAGACCAGCGAATAAGCATGCGCCGATTTTTTGGGGCGGGTGTTGAGAATGACCCCGCGCAGGATCGGTTGCCATATCAGCGGCGAAATTTCCACAACACGCGTATCAGACAGGAATTCCTTGAGATAGCGTTTGACCGCGGGCGCATCGGGCGCGTCGGGCGTACCCAGATTGGTGAGCAACACCCCAATTTTCGGCGCGGCAATAGGCGGATGCTGCGGCGGCGCAGCCATGTCCGCTTTTGAAATCTCGAATTCCTGAGCGATGTCGGCCATATCTATAATCCATCCGATAGCAGCGGCAGCGAACGCAGGCGGAGACCGCTTGCCGAAAATAAAGCATTGGCAATGGCGGGCGCGACCGCCGGGACGCCAATTTCGCCGGGGTCGACCGGCTCTTCGGTGCTGTCGATCAGTTCGACCACAAGTTCGGGCACGTCGCTCAGCATCGGCAGGTTCAGGTCGCGCAATTGCCGGACCGTTGTCACCCCTTTTTCATAACCGGTGGTGCAACCCATGGCGGTAGCGAGCCCGAATACGATGCCGCTTTCGATTTGCTGAAGCGCGATGTCGCGGTTGATAACACGGCCGATATCGGCGAGCGCGGTCAGTCTTTTGACGGCAAAGCCTTGCTCCCCCTGACGCGCGGTTGCGATCACCCCGATATGCGCGCTGCGTTCGCCCACCTTCATGCTGTGGCAGGCGATGCCCTGTCCGCTATTGTCGAGTCCGCCATCCCATCCGGCGGCAATGGCCACACCGCTGAGGCACCTCGCGAGGCGCGGCTGTCCCGACAGCATTTGCATGCGGAAGGACAGCGGTTCGCGGTTCGCCTTGTGGGCCAGTTCGTCGATAAAGCTTTCGGTAAAAAAGCACGTATAGCCGTCCGCATTGGCGCGATATCGTCCGGTCGGGATGGAAATATCGACGGGATAATGATCGAGCGCAAAATCGGCAATGGTATAGGGCGGAACCGCACCCGAAACCGCCATATAATCATATTGTCCGCTGGTCGCCTTCAGGGCCTCGTGCGCACTTTCGTACTCGAACAGCCGGCGCGCGAATTCGTGCGCGGTTGCGGGCGCGGCGATTTTGGTGGAAAGCGCGGCGATCAAACCGTTGCTGCCGGTCACGGCGGCAAGCCGCGCGCGCACCGGCGGGCGCACTGGATCGTGGATCATCTCCTCCCCCCGTGACCATACCAGCTGCACCGGGCGCCCCATATGGCGGGCCAGCAAGGCCGCCTGCACCGCGACCTCGTTTTCCAGCCGCCGGTCGAACGACCCGCCCGCCATGACGGGATATAGCACCACGTTCGCAGCCGAAATGGCCAGCACGCGCGCCGCCGACTGCCGTGCGAGTTCGGGCGATTGCGTGGCCAGCCACAATTCGAGCTGCCCGGCGACAAAGCGTGCCGTCGCCGTGCTGGTTTCGATCGTGGCATGCGGGGACGGAGCGACTGTATAGGTGGCGGCGAAACCCTTGCCGGCGGCAAAAACAGGATCGATATCGCCGCGCGCATACAGGCGCTTGCCGCCCGTTCCCTCTTCGCCTGACAGCGCCGCATCCATCGCCGTTTCGACATATTTGCTGTCGGCCATGCGGCCGCGCGTCTCGAACGTGGCTTTAAGATTCGACAACGCCGTATTGGCTGCCCACCAGTTGGTCGCAACGGCGGCAACCCAGCGTTCGTGGCGAACGATCTCGAGCAGGCCCGTTACGTTTTTCGCGGCTGAGCGACGCACCGATTTAAGCGTGCTGTCGCCCAGCGGCCCTTGCCGGATCGCGGCATAGACCATGTCCGGCAGGCGAATGTCGCCGGCGAAATTGAGGCTACCATCGACTTTGCCGGGCAGGTCGAGCCGCGGATAGGGCGGCAGCGCGTCGTCGATGATCGCGCGATCATTGATAAATGTGCCCCGAACGGGCACTGGGTCCGGCACGTCAAATGTCTTGGCTTCTTCCAGCAATTCCGCGAAACGCAGGCGCTTTTCGGCATGGACGACGAATCCGCCGCGAGTCTCGCATTCCTCCCATGCGACATTCCAGCGCGCCGCCGCTGCCTGGCACAACAGGCTGCGCGCCGCCGCGCCCGCTTCGCGCGCGGGCTGTTCGTAATTCGGCAATGTCGTTGAATCGGCTGTCAGCATGAATTTTGCGCTGTCCGAAAGATGGTCCGCAAGCAGCGTGTCTTCACCGAACATTCCTGCAATGCTCTCCGGCCAGAGCAGATCCGCCCATTGGCGCGCCAGCACATGGTTGGCATAGATGGGGCTAACCGGGACCAGTTCCACCGCGACCGAGCGCCAGTCCGCGCCCAGTTCCTCCGCCACGATTTGCGGAATGATTGTGGTCACGCCCTGTCCCATTTCGCATTGCGGCACCGCAACGGTCACCGACCCGTCGGTCGCGATTTTCAGATAGGCGCCGAAAAGGCTTTCGCCAGGCGCGGCAAAAAGTGGATTGGGATAGTCGCGCGGCAGGATTTGCCAAGCCACGACCAGACCCGCCGCCGCCACGCCGCCGATCAGGAAATGCCGCCGCGTTACTGCCATATCTCTACGCTGCCTGCCTGGTATCGATCCATGCCAGCACGCGTTTGGCGATAGCGGCGAAAGCATCCGATTGCGGCCCCTTGCCAGCAGCAAGCGGCGTGCCGGCATCGCTCGCCTTGCGGATGGCAATATCCAGCGCGATGCGGCCCAGAAATGGCAAGTCCATTTGCGCTGCCGCCGCTTGTGCCCCGCCGCTGCCGAACGGATCGCTGACTTGGTTGCAATGCGGGCAGATATAGCCCGCCATATTTTCGGCCAAGCCGATGATCGGCACCTTGCCCTGATCGAACAGCGAAATCGCCCGTGCCGCGTCCATCAGCGCCAGATCCTGCGGGGTCGACACGATCACTGCCCCGTCGGGTTTGAATTTCTGCATGACCGACATCTGCACGTCGCCGGTGCCGGGCGGCAGGTCGACCACGATATCGGTAATATCGCCCCATGCCGCCTCGAACAATTGCGTCAGGGCGCTGCTCGCCATCGGCCCGCGCCATGCGATCGCCTGTCCCGGTTTGGCGAGATGCCCCATCGATAGCACTGGCACATGATAGGCATTGGGCACCGGCACCAGTTTCTTATCCTGAATTTCGGGCTTGACACCTTCGCACGAAAGCAGGCGCGGCTGCGATGGCCCGTAAATATCGGCATCGACCAGCCCTACTTTGCGGCCCATGCGCTGCATGGCCACGGCCAGATTCGCGGCAAAAGTCGATTTGCCGACACCGCCCTTGCCGCTGCCGACCGCGATAATGCGGCGATGCGTTTTTTCTGCGGTCATGACGATGCGGACATCGCCGATACCCCCGATCCGGGAGAGGTCTTGCTTCAGGGCGGCTTCCATCCGGCCGCGTGACGACGCCTCCATTCCGGCCACATTCAGCACCAGCGACACCACGTCTTCGCGGACGCGAACGGCAGAGGCGCGATTGCCGGAAATGTCGGCAACGGTTTTTTGAACGTTGATTTCCAGATCGGTCGGCGGTGTGGCCATGAATGCTGAAGTTCCTGTTATATGCGTGACGGCAATATGGCGTTTTCGACGAAAAGCCCATGAATTTCGTCCTTAGCAGACAGATTCCGCGCAAAGACACTGTTTTTCTCTCAAACCATTCCTATAAGAGAAACATGACGAAATTTTCCAACGTGTTTTCACGATATATTCTGGCCATGGCGGGCAAAAGCCCTTGGGGTAGCGACGGGTCCGGCGGTAATAAACGCGGCAGCGGTTCGGGCGGCGACGACAGTAACGGCGGTCCGCGCAATCCGTGGCAACCTGGCGGCCAGCCTGCGGGCGGGCGCAAAAGCTCCAATATAGAGGATCTTTTCAAAAAGGGTCGCAATATGGGCGGCGGCGGTTCCGGCGGCGGGTTCACCGGCCTGCCGCGCCGTCCCAACGGCAAAAGTTATGTGCCCATTATCATCGCCGTTGTTATTGTATTATGGCTGGTCATGACCAGTTTTCACCGGATCGCGCTAGAAGAAGAAGGCGTCGTGACGCAATTGGGCGCCTATAATCGTACGGTCCAGTCGGGCCTCCAGCTCACGCTGCCGGCACCGTTCGAACGTATGCAAAAAGTGAACGTGCAGGAGATTCGGACCGTGCCGATCGGATCGACCGAGACCAGTAGCGAAAACCTGGTTCTTACCAGCGACCAGAATATTATCGACATGGCATATGAAGTGCGCTGGAGCATTTCCGACCCCGAACGCTATCTGTTCCAGATTCAGGACCCCGAGGAAACCATCCGGGAAGTGGCCGAAAGCGCCATGCGCGCTGCGGTTGCCAATTTCGAGCTTATTTCCGCCATCGGTCCCGGCCGTAGCGATATCGAGGCGCAAGTCCGCTCGCGCATGCAGGAATTGCTCAACCAGTATAATAGCGGCATTACCGTGCAGGGTGTCGCCATCAAGCAATCCGATCCACCAGAGGAAGTGAACGATGCGTTTCGCGCGGTAAACGCGGCCCAGCAGAAGCGCGAAAGCTATATCAACAACGCGCGCGCCTATGCGCAGCAGATATTGGAACGCGCCGAAGGTGACACCGCCGCGTTCGACAAAGTATTCGAACAATACCGGCTGGCTCCCGAAGTTACGCGCCGCCGCATGTATTACGACACCATGGAAAACGTACTCGGCAAAGTTGACAAGACGATTGTAGAGCCCGGCGGTGTGCAGACTTATCTGCCGCTTCCCGAAGTCCGGCAGCGGTCCAGACCGGCGGCGCAACCGCAAGCCGCGACGGGGGGTGAATAACCATGCCGACATTCAACATTAAAAGCCCGTATGTTATTGGCATTTTTGTCCTTTTAGCCCTAATCCTGACCAGTATGACGGTGTTCATTGTTCCAGAGGACAAGCAGGCTATTGTCGTCAGCTATGGCAAGCCCAAGCGCGTTGTAAACGAATATCAACCCGACGTGACTTTCGGCCAAACGGAAGCGGGCGTGCATTTTCGTATTCCCCTGGTCGAACAGATCGCGTGGATCGACAAGCGCATACTGGGTGTGGAAATGGAGCGGCAGGAAGTGCTGTCGACCGACCAGCTGCGCCTGCAGGTGGATGCGTTCGCGCGTTTCCGCATCACCGATCCGTTGATCATGTATCGCCGCATCCGCACCGAAGAGCGATTGAAAACGCAGCTGCGCACCATCTTGGGATCGTCGCTGCGCAACGAGCTGGGCAAACGCTCTTTCGCCACGCTGCTCAGCCCGGAGCGGGGACAGGTCATGAACAATATTCAGACGGCGCTCAACACCGAAGCGAACAAATATGGCGCGGAGATTATCGATGTGCGCATCAAACGCGCCGATCTGCCCGAAGGCACGCCGCTTGCATCCGCCTATGAACGCATGCGCAGTGCGCGTAATCAGGAGGCGGTGACGATCGATGCCGAGGGCCGCAAGGAAGCACAGGTAATCCGTGCCGAAGCCGATGCACAAGCCGCGCGCATCTATGCCGAAAGCTATAGCAAGGATGCGGATTTCTATGATTTTTATCGTGCAATGGAATCGTATCGCACGACTTTCGATAACGAGAATGCCGAAAATGGCGAAACGTCGGTTATCCTGTCGCCCGACAACGATTATCTGCGGCAATTCAGCGGACGGCGCTGACCCTGTGCCGGACGCGGAAAATAGCGGTAAAGCGGGGTTGACGGCCGGTCTATTCAATCTGCGTTAAGCAGGGCGATGGCAGTTTGCTTGTATGTTCTATAAATTTCGATTCTGACTGAACATGCCAAGGAAAGATATGAAAAGGAAATTGATTGTGCGTTATGCATACGGAATAACATCTGCCCTTCTTCTGACCGGAAGCGCCGTGGCCCTCACCACCGGGCAGCCTCTCGGCGCACAGGTGGCACAAAATGACGAGAGTGCTATGCGCGCAAGAGCTCCTACCGGCGCGCCGATGAGCTTTGCCGATTTGACCGAGCAGTTGCAGCCGGCCGTCGTCAATATTTCCACCAAGCAAAAAGTGCGGGTTTCCAACAATCCGTTTGCCGGTACGCCCTTTGCCGACCTGTTCGGCAATCGCCGCGGCGGCGGCGGCGGGGACCAGACGCGCGAGGCGCAGTCGCTGGGCAGCGGTTTCATCATTTCCGCCGATGGCTATGTCGCGACCAACAACCATGTGGTTTCCGCCGGAGGCAATAGCGCGAAGATCGAATCGATCACGGTGACCATGCCCGACGGCAAGGAATATGACGCAAAACTGGTCGGAAGCGATCCGCAATCGGACCTGGCCGTGCTCAAAATAACCCGCAGCGAACCCTTTCCATTTGTCAAATTCGGCGATTCGACGAGAACCCGCGTAGGCGACTGGATCATTGCGATAGGTAATCCTTTCAGCCTGGGCGGTACCGTGACATCGGGCATCATTTCCGCAGTGTATCGCAATACCGGGCAGGGCGGCGCGTATGACCGCTACCTGCAAACCGATGCCTCCATCAACAGCGGCAATAGCGGCGGACCTATGTTCGACCTCAATGGCAACGTGATCGGCATCAACAACGCCATTATCTCGCCCAATGGCGGCAGCGTCGGGATCGGTTTTGCGATACCGGCCGAAGTCGCCGCGCCGATTATCGAAAAGCTGAAAAGCGGAGAACGCATCGAGCGCGGTTTTCTAGGCGTAGCGCTCAGCCCGCTTAACGAAGGCTTTGCTGAGTCGCTGGGACTGCCGAAAAATCGCGGGGAGCTTATCCAAAGCGTCGTCCCCGGCCAGGCAGCCGATAAAGCCGGGCTCAAGGCAGGCGATGTCGTCGTCAAAGCCGCCGGCAAGGACGTGACCCTTGACCAGAACCTGTCCTTTATCGTCGCGAACGTCAAACCGGGCACGCGCATTCCCATCGAATTGATTCGCAATGGCGATCGCCAGAGAATTACGGCGACGGTGGGGCAGCGGCCGAGCGAAGACGAGCTGGCCGAAACCATGGATCTGGGTCCCGGTCAGGATTTTGCCGAACCCGACGAGCAGATGACAGAACAGGCCGCCCAGGAATTGCTGGGTGTGGCTGTGATCGAAATGACGCCGCAAATTGCCCGGCGCATCGGCGTTCCCGTCGATACGCAGGGCGTCGTGGTGCGCGGGGTCGATCCCTCCTCCAATGCAGGCCAGCTGGGTTTTCAGCCGGGTTTCGTGATCCTGTCGATCAACAACATGCCCACGACCACACCCGGTGATTTGAACCGCATCGTCGCCAATGCCAAGCAACAGGGCCGCGATTCGGTACTGGTCCGCGTACAGCGCGGTAACAGCCCGGCGCAATTCGTTCCGGTAAGATTGCGCAACAGATAAATATTGCAATTATATTCTGAAAGGCCCCGCGAGCAACTCTCGGGGCCTTTTTGTTTGTCGATTTCGCGACTTACCGTCTACGTCAACTTGTGCTGTCGGTGCGGCTTTTCTAGTCTATTTCTCCAGAGTCCAAAATAGGAACGGGAGAGGAATATACATGGCACGCATCGCAATCGTAACCGGGGGAACGCGCGGAATCGGAGAGGCTGTCAGCGTCGCGCTAAAGGATCAGGGATTTACCGTCGCCGCCAACTATTGCGGCAATGACGAGCGGGCGAAGGAATTTAGCGATCGTACCGGTATTGCCGCCTTCAAGTGGGACGTGGGTGATCATCAAGCCTGTCTCGATGGCTGCGCGAAAGTGACCGAATATCTGGGCGGGGTCGATGCGGTGGTCAATAATGCCGGCATCACCCGAGACGGAACATTGCACCGCATGAGTTTCGACGACTGGAATGAAGTGATGCGCGTCAATCTGGGCGGATGTTTCAACATGGCAAAAGCATGTTTTCCCGGCATGCGCGAGCGCGGCTGGGGCCGGATCGTTAATATCGGATCGATCAACGGGCAAGCGGGCCAGTACGGTCAGGTCAATTATGCTGCCGCCAAATCGGGCATTCACGGGTTTACCAAGGCGCTGGCACAGGAAGGCGCGAAATTTGGCGTCACCGTCAATGCCATTGCGCCAGGTTATATCGATACCGACATGGTCGCCGCCGTCCCCGAACAGGTACTGGAGAAGATTGTGGCCCAAATTCCGGTGGGCCGTCTGGGCCAAGCAACGGAAATCGCGCGCGGGGTGACTTTCTTGTGCAGCGAGGAAGCCGGTTTCGTCACCGGGTCGACGATGTCGATCAACGGCGGCCAGCATATGTATTGATCCGGCCGGATACGTTCGGCACAATTTCGATGCAGGATAGAGGGTGCTAATGATGGAAAATCGTAGTTCCGCTACCATCTATCACCCGCCCGTCAAACGCAGCATTACCATTGCCGGACACCAGACTTCGATCAGTCTGGAACCATTATTCTGGCTGCGCCTTCAACATGCGGCGGAGGAGCGCGGCCTTCCCGTCAATGCGCTCGTTGCGCGGATCGACGTCGCCCGCATGCAGGCACTTCGCCCGCCCGGCTTGGCCGGCGCCATCCGCTTGTGGCTTGCGGCAAAGGATCACGAACGCTAACGCAATTGGCATATGCGCGGGAACCGCAAGACGCGGCGGGGGTTAATTGCCTGTGACCCCGCCCGATGCACTTGCCCCCAAATGGACAGCCCTGCTGCGGATATACGCCACCTATATGTGGCGGCACCAACGCTTGCCCGAAATACACAAGCCGCAAAAATTCACCGAATGGGTCCAGCACCGTAAATTATACGATCGCGACCCGCGCATGCCGATATTTGCCGACAAGCTGGCGGTCAAGGAAATTGCTCAACGGACTCTGGGCAACGATTGGATCACCCCGACATATTGGAGCGGGAACAGCTTGCCGGAGCGAATCGAATGGCCGACCCCTTTCGTCATCAAGTCGCGGCATGGCTGCAACCAGAATATATTCGTGCATAGTGATACGGTGGATTGGTCGGCAATGCGAACACATGCTCAGGCCTGGATGAACAAGACCTATGGGTACTGGCTCGACGAGTGGGGCTATCGCGATATCGCGCACGGCCTGCTTGTCGAGCCCTATATCGGCATAAACGAAACTTTGCCGCTCGATTATAAATTCTATGTTTTTGCGAGCCGGGTGAAATATATCCAGGTGCATCTGGACCGGGGCGGCAAGCATCGCTGGATCCTTTTCGATCCGCAGTGGAATCGTGTCTCTGCCTCTACAATCGATCCGGATCCCGCCCCGCCGCCATCGCTGGCACATATGATCAAGGCCGCGCAGAAACTGGGAAAAGGATTCGATTTCATTCGCGCCGATTTTTACGAACCCGCCGGAAAACCCGTCTTCGGCGAAGTGACTTTCTATCCCGGATCGGGTCTCGACCCGTTTGACCAGCCCGGCCTCGACCGCGCCATCGGTGCCGAATGGAGCCGCGCAGTGTCCGGCGCCTACGCCCAACCACTGCCGCCGCCGCTCTCTTTGCCAATTCCCGGCAAAGAAATACCAGCGCTGGCATAATGCCGCATACTCATCTTCTGGCAAAATAAGGACATGCCCTATGAACACTGAAATTGCTCCGCGCACCGGCACTGCTTTCGAAATGAAACGGGGGCAGACCCTGACGGTTATCGACCCGCAGGGCAAACAGGTCGCCGACCTGCTCGCTTTCAACCTGCACGATACAGGGGAAGTCATCTCATCGGGCCGTACGCTTGACTATGCCAGCCGCATCTATCTCACTACGGGCGATCCGCTCTATTCCAATCGCAGCAACATATTATTGCGGATCGAACAGGATGATGTCGGACGGCACGATTTTCTGCTCACGCCCTGCTCGAAAGACACGTTCCGTATCATCTACGGTGATGAAAATCCGCACCAAGGCTGCTTCGGCAATCTTGCGGGGGCGCTGCAGCCATGGGGTATTACGCCAGACGATATTCCGGTCGCCTTTAACTGTTTCATGAATGTGCCGGTCGATGGCGAGACCGGAGAACTTACCGTCGAACCGCCGCTCAGCAAAGCGGGCGACCGGATCGTCTTTCGTGCCGAATGCGACTTGATCATCGGCCTTACCGCCTGCTCGGCCCTGCAATCCAATGGCGGATCGTTCAAACCGATCGCGTACCGGATCGACTAGTCCGAACCCACGCGTTCGATGTCCGCACCGACGAGCTGGAGTTTCTCCTCGAGTCGTTCGTACCCGCGGTCGAGATGGTAGAGTCGGCTGACTTCGGTTTCCCCCTTCGCAACCAAACCGGCCATAATGAGGCTCATCGAAGCCCGCAGGTCGGTCGCCATCACGGGCGCGGCAGTAAAGCCTTTGACACCGTGGACGATCGCGGTGCGGCCCTTGGTTTCGATATGTGCGCCCATCCGGTTGAGTTCGGGCACGTGCATATAGCGATTTTCGAAAATCGTCTCGGTCAGCACACTGGAACCTTTGGCCAGGCACAGCATTGCCATGAACTGCGCCTGCATGTCGGTCGCAAAGCCCGGATAGGGCGCGGTCGATAGCGTCAGCGCCTGCATCGGCCCCTGTGCGGCCACCCGGATGCCCTTTGCAGTCTCCTCCACCAATACGTTGGCGGAACGCAGCGCTGTAATGGTCGCATCCATCTCGTCAATATTGGCGCCGAGAAGCTCGACATCACCGCCGGTCATCGCGGCCGCGCAGGCATAGCTGCCCGCCTCGATCCGGTCGCTCATCACGCGGTAGGTCGCGCCATGCAACCGGTCCTTGCCCTGGATAGTGATATCGGACGATCCGATCCCGTCAATATCCGCCCCCATCGCGCCCAGCAACCGGCACAGATCGACAATCTCGGGTTCGCGCGCGGCATTGTGCAATTTGCACGTGCCCTTGGACAGAACGGCGGCCATGATCGCGTTTTCGGTCGCGCCCACCGATACCACCGGAAAGGAGAATGTGCCGCCGGGCAGCCCGCCCCGTGGTGCCTTCGCCTTGACGTAACCGCCACCCACCTCGATCTCCGCACCGAAGGCTTCGATCGCTTTCAGATGCAGGTCGATCGGACGGTTGCCGATGGCACATCCGCCGGGCAGCGACACGGTCGCCTCACCCTCGCGCGCCAGCAGCGGCCCCAGCACCAAGATCGATGCCCGCATCTTGCGAACCAGCTCGTAAGGCGCGACGTTGCTGGTCATACGTGTCGCCTGAAGCGTCATCACACGGCCAAAGTCGGTGGGGCGTGCGCCCGCAATGCTGGTCGATACGCCGAACTGGTTGAGCAGATGCTGGAAACCGTCAATATCGGCCAGCCGCGGCAAGTTGCGCAGCGTCACGGGCTCGTCGGTGAGCAATGCACAGGGCAGCAAAGTCAGCGCGGAATTTTTGGCACCCGAAATGGGAATCTGGCCTTTAAGCGGATTGCCACCGCGTACGAGTATCTTGTCCATCCCCGCTTTCTAACGGGAATGCCGCGTTAGGCAAGAGCCCAGATTGGGCTCACGCTTTCTCCAGCGTGCATTGTAATGGATGCTGGTGTTCGCGCGCAAAGTCCATCACCTGATTGACCTTGGTCTCGGCCACTTCGTAAGTGAATACGCCGCAGATACCGACACCTTTTTGATGGACATGCAGCATCACACGGGTGGCGTCTTCCATATCCATGCTGAAAAAACGTTTCAGCACCATCACGACAAATTCCATCGGGGTGTAATCGTCGTTCAAAAGCAGCACTTTATACTGACTGGGCTTTTTCGTTTTGGTGCGCGTCTTGGTGGCGATACCCGTTTCATTCGCATCATCACCATTCTTATCCTTTTTGGAATTATCGTCTGCAGCGCGCACGGGTTGCGAATGCGGGATTAGCGGCGGAAAGCTCTGGTGAGCAGCAATAGACAGGCGGGCTATTTTCATTGTGGTAATTATCGTGATTTTTTCATGTCAGGGCAAGGGGTAGCTTTATAAAAAAGCTGCAGACATAAAAAAGCCGCGCCTTTGCGGGCGCGGCTTTTCATCATGTTTAGGAACCGAAGTTCGGATGCTTAAGCAGCTTTTTTCACGGCTTCGACAGCAACGCTGACGCGGTTGGAAATCGGCTGGAAAGTTTCGCCGGCAAGCTTGAGGAACATTTCGGTGTTCTTCGAAGTTTGCGAAACCATCATGTCGAAACTCTTGCGCGCGGTTGCCGCCTGCAGCTGCACGAATTCAGTCGGTGATTTTACCGACGCGAATTCTTTTGCGGTCGCGGTCGCGGTTTCAAAGTTGGTCCGCAGATCGGCCGCATAGGTTTGTCCCATTGTCTGGGCGCCTTTACCAGCGATTTTGGCGGACTCGACAACGGCTTCAAGATTGGCCTTGTTGAATTCGTTGGCCTGTGCGGCATATTCGCTCGCCTTGGCAAACATCGTTTTGGCACGATCGCTCATGTCGGAAGCCATCTCGGTCACGCGCGACGTCATTGCTTCGGTCGCTTTTTTGGTCTCGGCAGTTACTTTTTCAGCTGTCTTGGTCATAATATTATCCTTTTTGGGTGCTTTGGATGGGGTTTTTCCGGCAGCAGACTGCTTGGCCGATGCCGCTTTTTTCACAGTGGCGGTTTTCTTTGACGCAACGGATTTGGCAACCGCTTTTTTCACGGGCGCTTTTTTCACGGGTGTCTTTTTCTTCGGCGCCGCGGATGTTTTCGCAGCAGGTTTTTTTGCGGCGGTTTTCTTGGCCGTTGCCGACTTCGCAGCGGCAGATTTGGTATCGGCCTTGTCGGCAGCGGTGTCGGCTACAGGAGCCGTGTCAGTTTTCGTATCTGCCGCTTCTTTTTTCGCGGTCGGCGTATCTGATTTGGCAGCGTCAGTTTGCGCTGCGGTTTTCACCGCATCGTCTGCTGTGTTCTTCTGCCCTGCGTCTGCAGCGGATGTTGGTTTCTGATCGCTCATATCGCGTCCTTTTCTTGTCATGTTGCACTGCACAATAATGACTGTGGACGGTCATGTCAAGGATTTTTGTTGCACTGCACAATAAATGCGGCGCTACTTTACTGGAATGACAAAAATCGCCGTCAGCGCGTGGCTACATACCGGCCTGGCGCGTCTTCGATCGGCTTGAGCTTGCCTTTTCCAGGCTGATAGGCAGGTTTTGCATCGACGGTTTCAGACGCTTGTTTCTTGAGCCATTTTTCCCAATATGGCCACCAACTGCCCGGCGTTTCTTTCGCGCCTGCAACAAATTCGTTCAGGCTCGCATTTCTACCTTTATTCGTCCAATACTGATATTTGCCGGCATCGGGATGATTGACGACGCCGGCGATATGGCCGGACCCCGCCAGCAGGAATTCATAAGGACCCGACAGATGCTCCGTCATCTTCCATACACTGTCCGCTGGCGCGATATGGTCCTCCCGCCCCGCCTGGATGAAACAGGGCGTCTCGATCTTGCGCAAATCTATCGGCGTGCCGTCCACCACCATCGATCCCGGCTCGACCAGACGATTGTCGCGGTACAAGTCTTCCAGATAGGCACGGTGCCATTTAGCGGGCAAATTGGTGGTATCGCCATTCCAGTGCAACAGGTCGAATGCCGGATAGTCTTCGCCTTTCAGATAGTTATTGACCACGTAATTCCAGATCAGGTCGCGGCCGCGCAGCATGTTAAACGTCGCCGCCATATAGCGTCCGTCGAGATAGCCGTCCTTCGATATCTGTTCGATCAGTTGGAACTGCCCGTCATCGATGAACATTTTCAGGTCGCCGGGTGTTTCGAAATCCACCTGCGCCGTGAAAAATGTCGCGCTATCAACTTTGTCCGCCTCCCCGCGCGCAGCCAGCAAAGCGAGGGTCGCCGCCAGCGTCGTGCCCGCCACGCAATAGCCGATGGCGTTGACGCTCTGCACCTCCAGCGCATCGCGCACGGTATCGATCGCGTCCAGCTGGGCCGCGACATAGTCATCCCAGACGATGTCCTTCATCGATGCGTCGGCGGATTTCCAGGATACCATGAATACCGGTATGCCCTGCTCCACCGCCCATTTCACAAAGCTTTTCTTTTCATTGAGGTCGAGAATATAAAAGCGGTTGATCCAGGGCGGAAAGATGATGAGTGGTGTCTTCATCACTTGCTTGGTGGTCGGCATATAGTGCACCAGCTGATATAGCGGTGTCTCGTGCACCACCTTTCCGGGCGTCGTCGCAATATTGCGGCCCAGCTCGAACGCGTCCGGATCGGTATGCGTGAGCTGCCCCTTGCGCAAATCGGTGAGCATGTGCTTGAGTCCCTTGATCAGGTTCTCGCCCCTGGTCTCGATCGTCAGACTGATGACTTCGGGATTGGTCATCGCAAAATTAGACGGGCTCATCGCATCGACGATCCCGCTGGTCGCCATGCGCAACTGTTCTTTCTGCTTTTCATCCAGTCCGGTTATGTCATCCACGGACGACAGCATCCGGTCCGACATGGTCAGATAACTTTGGTAAATGGTGGCGAAGACGGGATTGGACTGCCACTGGTCGCCGGAAAACCGGCGGTCGGTGCGCGGAGGGGCTTGGGTAGGATTGGTCATGATCCGGGCCATGTCCTGCGCGCCGGTCATCATTTTTGCCGCCATATTGCCCCACATGGTAAGGCCCTGCTGGAAAATATCGCCCGGATTTGCGGTCTTCATTTCGGGCAGTTTGCCATCCCATGCCGACATCATCTTTTGCCATGCGCCGGGCCCGAATGTGTCCTGTATCTTCATCAAGTCGAAATCGGGCGTGCCCTGGTTCGCCATTTCGCGCATATGTTCGCTCAGCATGGCCTGCATCCGCGTCATGACCGAAGACCATTGCTGCCAATCCTCCACTGGATTTCCTGCATGTTTTGTGTCGGTCATGAAATTGCCTTTCCGTATCAAGAGCGGTTTGCGAAGCTATAGAGCAATAATCCGATCATGGGTAGAAGTTGTGCAGCCATTTTCCTCGACTTGGCAGAGGCAATGCGTCAAATAGTGCGTGCGATGCCAATCGTGTGACATAATGTTCTAACGAAAGCCGATAATGACCGAAGAATTCTATCGTATCCGCCGATTGCCGCCCTATGTTTTTGCCGAAGTCAATGCGATGAAAGCGGCGGCGCGGGCCAATGGGGCGGACATTATCGACTTAGGCATGGGCAATCCTGACGGCATGCCGTCACAGCATGTCATTGATAAGCTTGCCGAAGTCGCCCAGAATCCTACCGCTCACCGCTATTCAGCCTCAAAGGGCATTAAGGGGCTGCGCCGGGCGCAAGCCGCCTATTACCAGCGGCGTTTCGATGTGCAGCTGGATCCGGATAGCGAAGTGGTGGTGACATTGGGTTCGAAAGAAGGGCTGGCGAACCTCGCCCAGGCGATCACCGCGCCCGGCGATGTGGTTTTGGCTCCGAATCCGAGCTATCCCATCCACACGTTCGGATTCATCATTGCCGGCGCTGCGATCCGCTCCATACCCGCTGCACCGGGACCGGAGTTTTTTACACGGCTCGAATATGCCATGTCCTATTCAGTACCCAAACCCTCGGTGCTTGTGATAGGTTATCCGTCCAACCCGACCGCCTATACTGCCGATCTCGATTTCTACCGGAAAGTCGTCGATTTCGCCCGCGCGCACAAGCTGTGGGTGATCAGCGATCTGGCCTATGCCGAGATCTACTTTGGCGATACGCCCACGCCTTCGCTGCTACAAGTGCCGGGCGCAAAAGACGTGGCGGTCGAGTTCACCTCGATGTCCAAAACCTATTCGATGGCTGGGTGGAGAATAGGTTTTGCCGTGGGAAACCAGACGCTTATCGGCGCCCTGACGCGCGTAAAATCCTATCTCGATTATGGGGCTTTCACGCCGATACAGGTAGCGGCGACCGCAGCTCTCAACGGCCCGCAGGATATAATCGATGACAATCGCGCGCTTTATAAGGCCCGGCGTGACGTCATGGTGGAAAGTTTCGGCCGCGCCGGGTGGGACATTCCCTCGCCCGCGGCCAGTATGTTCGCATGGGCGCCAATTCCTGAACACATGCGCCATCTGGGGTGCATGGAATTTTCCAAACGCCTGCTCGCCGAAGCGCAGGTGGCGGTCGCGCCCGGCGTCGGGTTCGGCGACGAGGGCGAGGGCTATGTCCGCATTGCACTGGTCGAAAACGAACAGCGGTTGCGGCAGGCTGCCCGCAATATAAAGCGTTTTCTGTCCCGCAATAGCTGACCGGTCCGCTCGGTTTTGGACAGGGTTGCCTGTGCGCGCGGGTGCAATGGCCATCATACCCGTTCCACCTTGCTGGTGGAGACAGAACCATGGCCTTGCAATCCTGCTGGATTTCCGACACCCGGGAAATGCCGGACGCATTGCGAAAGCTGACCGAAAACGGTTGGAGCATCCGTACTTGCCCATCGCCGAACGCTGGGGCAGACATCCTTTTTTGCGATCATCGTTGGCCGAAGTTGGCCGTGTTATGCGGCAAACGCCGGCACGACGATGGCGTGCCGCCCGTGATCGTGGTTGGACAGATGTACAGCAGCGAAAAAGCCGGATGGATCGCGCTTGGCGCAGATGACGCTGTGCCGCCAGATTGCAGCGCCGAAGAAATGGCCGAACGGGCAAAAAGGCATGCCGAAAAATCCGCTGTTATCGCACGGGCGGGACTGTATGGCGCGTTTTCATTCCGGTATTTTGAACGAACCGCGCGATTTGCCGGAAACGGAATGGATCTAAACGACCGCGAATATATGCTGCTGCTCTATCTGGCCCGCGCGAGCGGAAAGATCGTCAGCAGGACCGAGTTGCTGCAAAAAATCTGGGGGCTGGATTTCGACCCGGGCACCAACCGGGTCGAAGTGCATATATTCAGGCTGCGCGAAAAGCTGCGCCAATTCGGAGCGCGGTCCTGGCTAGAAACGCATAAGGGAAAGGGATATAGCCTGCGCACAGAATAATGTCGCAAGTTTATGCTGGACAGGTATAGCCCGACATTGTTCATTGCCTTTCGCAAAGCGAAAACCGAACGGACCCGTGTATATGACCGAAACCCTCACATTTCACGGCCGCGTGCGTGTCGACATAACCGACCATGTCGCCGATGTAAAATTGACCCGCAGCGACAAGATGAATGCGCTCGACCCCGATATGTTTAAGGCCATCATCGAAGCCGGTGCGGCGCTGCACGAGCGCAGGGATGTACGCGCGGTCGTTCTGTCGGGCGAGGGCCGCAGTTTCTGTGCCGGGCTTGATATGGCCAGCTTTAACGCCTCGCCCGATAGCGGCGGCCCGTCCAAACTGACCGATCGCACCTATGGCGACAGCAACACATTCCAGCAGGTGGCGATACAATGGCGCAAACTGCCCATTCCGGTAATCGCGGCCGTGCACGGCGTGTGTTTCGGTGGCGGCGTGCAGATCATGTCGGGTGCGGATATCCGTATCGTCGCCCCCGATGCGCGTCTATCGGTCATGGAGATGCGGTGGGGCCTGATCCCCGATATGGGCGGCTACGCACTATGGCGCGGCTATGTCCGCGACGACATTATCCGCGAACTCACCTACACCAACCGCGAATTCAGCGGCGAAGACGCGCTGGCATACGGATTTGCCACGCATAATGATATCGACCCGCATAGCCGCGCAATGGATATTGCCCGTGACATCGCAGCCAAGAATCCGGGTGCCATCCGCGCGGCCAAATACCTGTTCAATCGCGTACCGGACATGCAGTGGGAAGATATATTGATGGCCGAAAGCGAGCTACAGGACAACATCATCCGCAGCCCCAATCAGATGGAAGCCGTCATGGCTTTCATGCAGAAGCGCGTGGCCAATTTTGTGGACTGACCCAATCGGATCGACAATATTTCGCCGCAACAAAAGAAAGTAAAGTCAGCACTATTCAAACGGGTCTTGCTGATTTTTCTGTCGCATCAAGTTGTGCCGAAGGCGCTTTCTGAAATTAGCAGGTCGTAAGATACGAACCCGCAATTCTTCCGCTTCCTTGCTGATATGTGCGATTGTTTCCATGGTATCGTCAAGATCAATTTCGTTTTCCATATCTGTTCGCGCATGCTGCCCCGACAAATATTCGCTAATCAGCCGCGGTATCTGTGTTGCTACACGGCTTCGCAGTTTTAATATTTCTGAATCAAGAGCATATTTCTCGCTGGCGTAGAGAAAACGATGGCACGTTTCCCAATAATTTTTAATTTCATCGCGCGACTCGATTTCCTGACGGAACAGGTTTATGCAGGCTTCATCGAATTCCAGTGCGCGCGGTTTTCCTGTTTTTTCATCTGTCTTTATGACAGGTTCCGGAAAGACGCGCCTATCTGAACGGTTTTTTGCTCTTCTGCCTTGGATAGATTCCATGGGCGAAGCGGCTTTGCCAATTCGCCATAGAAAGGCAATAAGCGAGGCCGCAAAACCACCGATCACGGAAACAGGCAAATTATCAAATGACAGTTGGAGAATAACAAAAACTACAAGACTAACGCATAGTGCAATTAAAATTCGGCGGATCAACCGCGCAAACAATGGCAGTATAAATGCTGTCACTACAAACATTGTCAACGTGGCCAGTAATAAAATTAGTACGCGGATATCGGCTACCTCTTGAATTGTACCTTATGCCAATCTGGTGGTTTCAAAACGTAAATTCAATTATTATTGGCCTTACCGCTTCACCATCAGCCGCTCGAATTCGTGCCGTAGTTCCTCGCCAATAGAAGTCGGGCCGTTTTTGTCAGTAAGTACCAGCGTAGTCACGCAGATCGCGACGCAGCTGTCTTTCTGAAAGGCGGCCGAACAGATGTCCCAGCTGCTTGACCCGATCCGGCCTATGCCGCTAGCGATATTGACCGGCTCGGGGAAAAAGCTTTCCGCGATGTAGTCGAGCTTGGCCGATACGATCAGCCATCTTTGCCCTTGCGTGCGCCGTTCCACCTCGATCGCATGGTTGAATTTGCCGCGGCCATGCTCGAACAGGCCAGCCATGGCGACATTGTTGATATGGCCCAGCATATCGACATCGGCAAAACGCGTTTCGGTAAGATGCGCATAGGGGTAGCTGGCCATATCGGTTTGCCAGCTTTGCGGTTTCGGCATGGTGGTTATTTCCTTTAGGTTTGCTCTCGCTCGGATTGCTATCCGGCCCCGCTCCTCCTTTCAACCATCCGATAGTGTAATCGCTAATATATCGGGTGGTTATAAGGGGAGCGGGCCGGACCCGGCTTATCGCCGTGAGGCGATCAAATTACAATCCCCGTCCAATTAGCTCTTTCATGATCTCGCTGGTGCCGCCGAAAATGCGCGTAACGCGTGCGCTGCGCCACATTTTGGCGATGGCATATTCGTTCATATAGCCCGCACCGCCGTGGAATTGCAGGCATTTGTCCATCACTTCCCACTGCAACTCGGTATGCCAGAGTTTCGCCGCCGCGCCTTCTTCGCCGGTCAGTTCCTTTTTATAATGTCGGTTCAGCGCCCAATCGAGATGCGCCCAGCCGACCTGCAGTTTCGTCTTGAGATCCGCCAGCACGAAACGCGTGTTCTGGAAATCGAGGATCGGTTTGCCGAATGCCTTGCGCTCGCGCACGAACTCAACCGTGTCGTCAAACGCCTTTTGCGCGCTTGCCTGCGCCGATACCGCAATCGAGAGGCGCTCCTGCGGCAGCTCGCCCATCAGGTACAGAAATCCCTTGCCCTCTTCGCCTAGGCAATTGGTCATCGGCACGCGCACATCGTTGAAAAACAGCTCCGATGTGTCGGCGGCGTCCTGCCCGATCTTGTCGAGATTGCGGCCACGCGCGAACCCCTCGCGGTCGGATTCAACCAGGATGATCGAAATGCCCTGCCATGCCTTTTCGGCATCGGGATTGGTTACGGCGCACACCAAAGTCAGATCGGCATTCTGCCCATTGGTAATATAGGTTTTGGACCCATTGATAACATAATGGTTGCCGTCCTTTTTGGCCGAGGTGCGCATGCCCTGAAGATCGCTGCCCGTGCCCGGCTCGGTCATCGCGATCGCGGTGATGGTCTCGCCCGATACCAGCCGCGGCAACCATTTCTGCTTCTGTTCTTCGGAGCCATAATTGATGATATAGCTGACGACTATATCGGACTGAAGCGAGAAGCCGAGCGGCGAACCCCCCGTATAAGCGACTTCCTCATCCACGATCGCATTATAGCCGAAATCGAGGCCCAGGCCGCCATATTCCTCCGGCACCGTGGGACACAGCATGCCGAGCTCGCCGGCCTTGGGCCATATATCCTTGGGCACGATCTTGTCTTTGTCCCATTTCTCGGCATTCGGCGCGACTTCCTTTTCCATAAAGGCGCGCACTGTCTGGCGGAATGCTTCATGGTCTTCACTATAGGCGCTGCGCGAGAGGGTATCGAGTGACATGAGCATACTCCGGTTCAGGTTATCGCCCAAAGTAGCGGCCTGCACACGGATACGTCAATTCAATTTAACCGTGCGATTAATATGTCCGCTCAACATAGGTTGATGACAGAAAAGAAAATGGAACGTATATAGAACAAATGGCCCGATACTCGATTCAAGAAAAACTCGCGATTCTCAGCGACGCGGCGAAATATGACGCGAGCTGCGCATCGAGCGGGTCGTCCACGCGGAGTTCACGCGACGGAAAATCGCTGGGATCGACCGAAGGCATGGGCATCTGCCACGCCTATGCGCCTGATGGCCGTTGCATCTCGCTGCTCAAAATATTGATGACGAACTTTTGCATTTACGACTGTTCCTATTGCATCAACCGCGTTTCCAGCAATGTGCAACGCGCGCGATTTTCGGTGGAGGAAGTGGTCTGGCTAACCACCGAATTCTACCGGCGCAACTATATCGAGGGGCTGTTCTTGTCCTCGGGTATTATCAAATCGCCCGATGATACGATGGGCGATATGGTGCGGATTGCGCGAATATTGCGCGAGGAACATCATTTCAAAGGCTATATCCACCTCAAGACAATTCCCGATGCCGCGCCCGAACTTATCGCCGAAGCGGGACGGTTAGCCGATCGCATATCGATCAATGTGGAATTGCCCACCGACAAGGGCGTGGCGCGGTTCGCGCCCGAAAAAAATCCGGCGACAATCCGTAAGGCGATGGGCGATGTGCGTCTGAAGATAGAGGAATCGAAAGACCGGACATTGCAGACAAAGCGCCGCCAGAAATTTGCGCCGGCGGGACAGAGCACGCAATTGATCGTGGGCGCGGACGATAGCAACGATGCGACGATTCTTGACAACAGTTCGCGGCTCTATGGCAGTTACAAATTGCGGCGCGTCTATTATTCGGCATTCAGCCCGATACCCGATAGCAGCAAAGCCTTGCCGCTGATCAAACCACCGCTGATCCGCGAACACCGGCTTTATCAGGCCGACTGGCTGATGCGATTTTACGGGTTCACCGCGCCGGAAATCAGCGGCGTTTCGCCGGGCGGCATGCTCGATCTGGATGTCGACCCGAAACTCGCCTGGGCACTCGCCAACCGTCAGGCATTTCCGGTCAACGTCAACCGCGCGGGCAAGGAGACACTCCTCCGCGTGCCCGGTTTCGGTACGCGCACCGTGGGCCGGATATTGTCGGTACGGCGGCACCGCGCCGTTCGCTACGACGATCTAGTGCGGATGGGCGCGAACCTGCGCAATGCCAAGCCGTTTATTTTCGTGCCCGACTGGTCGCCCGGCTCGCTGACCGACTCTGAAAATTTGCGCACCCGGTTTGCGCCGCCGGCGCAGCAATTGCAGCTCCTCTAGCGTCATGCTGTACCGCGCGCATATCGAACCACCCGAGAGTATGACAAAGTGGCGCGATGCAGCGCGCGCCCTTGTGGCCGCCGACGTGCATCCCGACAATATTCTCTGGAAATGTGCGGGCGGCACGGGCGAGCTGTTCGATACCGTGGCGACCCCCCTGCCCCCCGCGCCTGCGCAGGAATTGCGCGTTCCCGGCACATTCGTTTCGCTGGCCAATGCCATCACCTGCCATAGCGATCCCGAACGTTTTGCTTTGCTTTACAGCCTGCTCTGGAAAATTCGGCGCAAACCGGAGATAATAGGCGATGTCGGCGATCCGCTTATTGCCCGCTTGCGCGCTATGGAAAAATCTGTGCGGCGCGATTGCCACAAGATGAAAGCCTTCGTGCGCTTTCGCGAGATCAACGCCCTGCTGCCGCAAGCGGGAACAATGCACAACCGCACCCGTCGCCGGTTTGGTGCGTGGTTCGAGCCCGATCATTATATTGCCGAGCGCACGGCCCCTTTTTTCGCGCGCCGTTTCGGCGATATGGACTGGATCATCGCGACGCCGCACCAGATTGCCTATTTCGAAAATGGCGAATTGCGCTACGAGCCGGGCGGGCAGCAGCCCGATTTCGGTATCGACGCGACCGACGACCTGTGGCGCACCTATTTCACCAATATCTTTAATCCGGCGCGGTTGAAGGTGAAGGCGATGCAATCGGAAATGCCAAAAAAATACTGGAAGAACCTGCCGGAAGCACAATTGATCCCCGGCATGATTGCAGGAGCTGAAGCACGCTTGCGCAAAATGCGCGAGGCCCAGCCGACCATGGCCCCGATGCGCGCCGAAAAGGTACAAGCGATGCTCCCGGTGCGCGCGCAAATTCCGGCCCAGCAATCGTATGACACTCTCGTCGCCGCACGCACCGCCGCATTGGCCTGTATCCGGTGCCCGCTACATTGCCATGCCACGCAAACTATATTCGGCGAAGGGCCCGAGAACGCAGCAATCCTGTTTGTTGGCGAGCAGCCGGGTGACCAGGAGGATATTGCCGGCCGCGTATTCGTGGGACCGGCGGGAAAAATATTCGACATGGCGATGCAGGCCGCCGGGCTCGACCGCGGCGATCATTATATCACCAATGCGGTCAAACATTTCAAATTCGAACCGCGCGGCACGCGGCGCATCCATCGTTCGCCCGTCCGCGGCGAAATCGAAGCATGTCGATTCTGGCTGGAGCAGGAACGCCGCCTGGTATCGCCGCGCCTGATCGTTGCCATGGGCGCGACTGCGGCCCATGCCCTGACTGGGAATGGCAAGGCGATCCTGAAAAGGCGCGGCACGATCGAAACCCTCGCTGACGGGACACCGGTGTTCCTGACAGTCCATCCCTCATCGGTATTGCGCATGCCGAACCCGGCGCTGGCCGCGCAGGCAAAAGCGGAATTCCAGCGCGACATTGCTTTTGTGGCGCGCCACATGCAGGAAGAAGCGGCAATTTCGCCCGATTAGAAAGCTCTCACCCATGTCCGACGCCAATAGGCCGTATGACGCCATCATATTGGGCGCAGGGGGCGCAGGATTGATGTGCGCGGGTGTGGCCGCGCAGCGCGGCAGGCGAATCCTGCTGATCGACCATGCCGATGCACCGGGTAAGAAAATCCTGATATCGGGCGGCGGGCGCTGCAACTTCACCAATATCAACACCGCGCCCGATCGCTATCTGTCGCAAAATCCGCATTTCGCCAAATCCGCGCTCAACCGCTATAGCGCGCAGGATTTTATCGCGCTGGTCGACAGTTACGGTATTTCCCATCACGAAAAAACTTTGGGCCAGCTTTTCTGCGATGGGTCCGCCCGCCAGATTGTCGATATGCTGCTTGCTGAATGCGGCAAAGGAGCGGTCGATATCCGTTTGGGTGTCGCCGCAACGAGTATTGGCTATGACGGATCGCACTATACGCTGGAACTGGGCGGTGTACATCATCGCGCGCCCAAACTGGTGATCGCCACCGGCGGGCCCTCGATCCCTAAGATGGGCGCGACCGGTTTCGCTTACGATCTGGCGCGCCAGTTCGGCCTGAAAGTTGTAGAACCGCGCCCCGCGCTCGTACCGCTCACGCTCGGCGGCGAGGAAGTGATGTTTCGCAAACTTTCAGGCGTGTCGGCGGATGTGGTTGCAAGTGCTGAAAAAATGGCGTTCCGTGAAGCCGCCCTGTTCACGCATCGCGGGCTTTCGGGGCCCGCCATTTTACAGGTTTCGTCCTATTGGCGTCATGGCGATCCGGTGCGCGTCAACTTCCTGCCCGATAACCCGCGTGGCTGGCTGGTCGATACGAAGCGGGAGAAGCCGAACGGCACACTGTCGTCGGCGCTTTCAGCCAAGCTGTCCGCCAGGCTGGCTGCCGCCTTGACCGAGAAACTCGGCCTGCCGGGCGAACTAGGCAATCTGCCCGACCGGAAGTTGGTCATGGCAGCCGAACAGCTGGCGGGCTGGTCCTTCCATCCCAATGGCAGCGAAGGCTATGCCAAGGCGGAAGTGACCGCCGGCGGGATCAGCACCGCCGAACTCTCTTCCAAAACCATGCAAGCCAACAAGGCGCCGGGATTATATGCGATCGGTGAAGCGGTCGATGTCACCGGATGGCTGGGCGGATATAATTTTCAATGGGCCTGGGCCAGCGGGTGGGCGGCGGCACAGGATTTGTAATGCCACGATACGAAGCTTTGCTCGTGATAAATAAACAGAAAAACACTTGAGGTTAGCAGACCTTCAGTTGCGCGGCGCAACTTTAACCAAGCTTTAAAAAAAAGTTCATCATATACTTAACAAGTAACAAAATGCTTTGCTTTGCGCATACAGTGAAACAAAGCGGCTTGCATTATCAGAGCCCCTCGCCCGACAGACGTTGGCAAATAAGGTCCAACTGGTCCAAATTTCCATATCGAATCGTCACGTGACCAGTTTTAGGATCCGAATCCGCGCTAATCCGAACTTTCAAGCCAAGAAGATCCTCCAGATGCCGCTCGACCGCGGCAATGTCGGCATTGGGCCCATCGAGCGATTTATATTCCAGAGGAGAGTCGCTCTTGTTGCGCGGCATGCGTACTAGCTGTTCGGTCTGCCGGACCGAAAGGCCCCGCGCCAGAACGTCTTTGGCCATAGCAATGCTGTCAGGCGCATTAATTAGTGCACGGGCATGGCCCATGGATAGGTCGTTTCTGGCCACCATTTCCAGAACTTCACCAGGCAACGCCAATAGCCGCGTGAGATTGGCGACATGGCTGCGCGATTTGTCGACCATCCGGGCAAGTTTCTTGTGGGTATAGCCGTGCGATGTGATCATACGCTGATACGCATGCGCTTCCTCCACGGGATTGAGATCTTCGCGTTGAATATTTTCGATGAGCGCTATCGTCAATGTGTCCTCATCGTTAAGGTCGCGAACAATGACGGGTATTTCATGCAGCTTGGCGCGTTGCGCGGCCCGCCAGCGTCTTTCCCCCGCCACCAATTGATAGGCCGGGCCTTTGCTGCCCCCGGGAGCAGGCCGCACGATGATCGGCTGGATCACCCCCCGTTTGGATATACTGCCCGCCAGTTCATCCAGTGCGTCATCGCTGAACACGCGGCGCGGCTGGTCCGGGTGCGGCACGATCGCGGAGATCGCCAAAGTACGAATGTCGCCAGGTGCTGCCGATCGGTTATCGGTCCGCTTTGCCTGAACAAGAGGTTCCTCACGCAAGGCTTCGCCCAATAAAGCGTTGAGTCCCCGGCCCAGTCCCGTCGTTTTTTTACGCGCTAAAGGTGCGATCGTGTCCTTGCTCATGAAACTTCCTTTTCTGTCATGCGGCGACTTTTCGTTCAGGCAGCCGTCCAATTAATTCCCGTGCCAGTGCGATATACGCTTCCGACCCGCTGCACCGATGATCGTAAATCAGCGCCGGTAAACCGTGGCTTGGCGCTTCTGAAAGCCTCACGTTTCGCGGTATGACCGTTTCGAATACCAGCGAACCCAAACACGACCGGACATCGTCCGAAACCAGATCGGTCAATTTGTTGCGGCGATCATACATGGTCAGAACCACCCCGATGATCGAAAGGTCAGCATTAAAGCGGTTTTGCACCCGTTCCACAGTCTGCAACAGCTGACTCAATCCCTCGAGCGCAAAAAATTCGCATTGCAGGGGCACAAGAAGCGAATCGACGGCCACTAGCGCGTTCAACGTAAGAAGCCCCAAAGACGGCGGGCAATCGATCACACATACGTCCCATCGCCCACTATCCGCATTGTCTAGCGCGGTTTTCAACCGGTGCGTTCGCTGTTCATATTCGACCATCTCGACTTCGGCGCCGGACAAGTCGACTGTAGCTGGTACGATGTCTAGATTGGGTATACCTGTCATCATTGTACATTGCGCAAGACCCGCTTCATTGGTTAGCAGATCATAACTGGAATAGGTACGATCCAACTGGTGTAAGCCCAGTCCTGTCGAAGCGTTTCCTTGTGGATCCAAATCGATTAGCAGCGTTTTCCACCCGCTTGCAGCGAGTGCGGTGGCAACATTGATGGCAGTGGTCGTTTTTCCCACTCCGCCCTTTTGATTGGCAATTGCAATGCGGATCATATCTGCCCCCTGGCGAGTATGCTGTAATTTAACTGGACTAGCTGAAGTGAAGCACAGTCGTGTCAATTGTGCAAATAACCCGCTAAAATCCTGGAATTTTCATCCGTAACCGATTGTTCCACGTGAAACACATGATTCCACTTCATATCCAGCGATTTCAATTCATGACTCGCATTTTGCCCCTTGGGAAGCAACCAAAAGGTTTTTTCTGTGGAGAAACGTGATGCCAGGTCGAGCAATTTATCAAGCGGTGCAAAGGCGCGTGCGCTGATGACTGCCGCGTCAAAACTTTCCAATTTTTCCAATCTTGTATTTTCTACAGTCGCGGATTTTAGTCCGAGTTGTTCAACCATACTCCCGAGGTATTCGGCGCGGCGATTACGGCTTTCTACCATCGTCACCCGCCAGTCGCTGATCATTGCAATGATTAATCCTGGAAATCCAGCACCCGTGCCAAGATCGAGCCACTCTCCGTTGTCCGGGCTATGGCCGCTCGAACGCGCCAAGGCCAGCAATTGCGCGCTATCCACGATATGGCGCGACCATATATTCGCGAATGTCGATGGTGCTATAAGATTCTGCTGTTGCGCCTCCTCTTTTAAAATCGCGATGAAGGCAGCCAGCAAGTCCATCGTTTCGCGTGAAAGATGCAGATTTTCCATCAGCCAGTCGCGGGACTCCTGTTCGGAGAAGATGATAGAAAGGGGGATCATTTACGCGGCGATGCGCTTGGCATGGACCATGATGGCAACTAACGCAGCCGGTGTCACCCCGCGTACACGGCCTGCCGCAGCCAGCGTCTCCGGCCGCGCCTTGTCGAGCCGCTCGACCATCTCGTTCGACAGGCCGGTAATGGCGCGATAATCAAGCGCATCTCCCAAAAGTATGCGCTCGTTGGCGCGCAAATCGCGTAGCTCCGCATCCTGCCTTACAAGATAGGGCGCATACCGAGCGTCTTCAGCAACTTCATCGAGCAGTTCAGTGGAACACTTCGAAATATCGCCGATGATCGACTCCATCTCAGCAATAAAGATATTTGGAAACCGCAGCCAATCGAACAAGGATTGTCGGGCTCCGTCGGCTTTCACATCGATTCCTGTGTCAATCATTTGCTCCGAACTAACTATTTTTGTAAGCTGTTCGCAAACACTTGCCTTCAGTTTATTGCGTGTTTCGAACCATGTCTGGCGTGCCTTGCCGACGCATCCTGCCGCAATCGCCTGTCCGGTCAAACGGCTCGAGGCATTGTTCGCCCGCAATCGCAGCCGGTATTCGGCGCGTGATGTCAACATACGGTAAGGTTCGGTCACCCCCTGCAGAGTCAGGTCGTCGACCATGACGGCGAGATAGCTGCTGGCCCTGTCGAGCAAAGGCATGTCGCGACCCAAAACGCGCGCCGCAGCCGACATGCCGGCGACCAGCCCTTGGGCGGCCGCCTCTTCATAACCCGTTGTGCCGTTGATTTGACCCGCACAATAGAGCCCATCAAAAGCACGTACGGCGAGCGTACGGTCCAGCGCACGTGGATCGATATGGTCATATTCGACCGCATAGCCCGGCACTACGATTTCCGCATTTTCCAGCCCCGCCATACTGCGCACCATCGCCGTCTGGATATCCGTCGGTAACGAAGTACTGATCCCGTTCGGATAAACCAGATGCGTATCCAGCCCTTCGGGCTCCAGAAAAACCTGGTGCCCGTCGCGGTCGCCGAAACGGAAAATCTTGTCCTCGATGGAAGGGCAATAGCGCGGGCCTTCCGCGTCAATCGCACCGCTGAAGAGAGGCGAACGATCCAGTCCCGATCGGATAATATCGTGCGATAGGGAATTGGTGCGCGTAATGGCACAGAAAATTTGCGGAACGTTGCGATTTTCCGTCAAGGGCGACATGGTCCAGTCGCCATCATCACTCGGTTGTTCTTCCAGCGCGGCCCAGTCAATCGTACGGCCATCAATACGCGGCGGAGTACCGGTCTTAAGGCGCGCCATCGGCAGTTCGGCACCGCGTAACTGCTGCGCCAGTAAAATCGCCGCGTTCTCTCCGGTGCGGCCGCCCTCCATCCGCTCCTCGCCGCGAAAGAGCCGTCCGCCCAAGAACGTGCCGGTAGCTAGAATAACGGCCTGCGCTGCAATCTCGCTGCCATCGGCCATCACGACCCCTGTCACTTTGCGGTCGTCTTCCGCCGCGAATCTGAGCGCAGCAACCTCCCCCGCGACAATGTGCAAGTCGTTCTGCGCGGCAAGCATTGTGTGAATGGCAGCTTTGTACAGGACACGATCCGCCTGCACCCGCGGCCCTTGTACGGCACTGCCCTTGCTCTGGTTGAGCATGCGGTAATGGATGGCGGCGGCGTCGGCCGCCCTGCCCATCAACCCATCATAGGCATCGACTTCCCGCACGAGGTGGCCTTTGCCCAACCCGCCTATGGCAGGATTGCACGACATCGCGCCGATCGACTCTCGCGTAAAGCTTATCAGTGCGGTCCTGCATCCCATTCGCGCCGCAACGGCGGCTGCCTCGCACCCAGCATGGCCGCCCCCTATCACAATAATATCGAAATCCGTTTTCATGCTGCCGCAGATACGGGATTTGGCGCATTGGGTCAAAGCAGAATGCAAGGAATGTTTCACGTGAAACATGCGGCATTATTTACCGATACAAAACCGTCCGAACAAAGTGTCGAGCATATCCTCTGTATGGGTGTTGCCAAGCAACCCATCCAAGGCAAGCCGCGCCAGACGCAATTCTTCCGCGATCATAAGCATGTCATCTCGAATAGATACATTGGACAAGGCCAGTGCCGCATCTGACAAGTGCCCGCGTTGACGCGCATTTACGGCAAAGCTGTCGGGTGCGGGCAATATGTCTCTAGAAATCGCCGCAAGCATTTCGACCAACACACCCATATTTTCGCCTGTCTTGGCCGACACCCGTACATCCGGTTTCGCTTTGCGGTAAATCGGTACCTTGTCTATCTGGGCTTCGATTTCCCACAACTGCCGATGTTCCGGTCCCTCGCCCTCAGGTCCCAGCCATAATATGACATCTCCGTCATCGATCGCATCGCGGGCGCGCGCGATCCCGATTTTCTCGATTTCGTCGATATGGTCTGTGCGTAGGCCTGCCGTGTCGGTGAACATAAAAGGAATGCCGTCCAGAGAGATCGGCACATCGATAAGATCGCGCGTTGTTCCGGCAATGTCAGAAACGATGGCGGCATCGCGCTGTACCAACGCATTGAGTAAAGTCGATTTGCCCGCATTCGGTGGTCCGGCCAGCACGACCTTTACCCCGTCACGCAACTTTTCCGCAGGCGGCTGCAACAGTAGTTCTGAAATCTCGCGATGTGCGTCTATGGCTGCGAAGGTGATTGTCTCTCTGCGCTCGGGCGCCACATCTTCCTCGTCGGAAAAATCCAGCTCTGCCTCGACCTGAGCCGAAATTTCCAGAATCTTGCGCCGCCAGCTTTCTATTTTCTTGGAAAATAGTCCGCTCGCCAGTGACATTGCCACACGCCGCTGCAATTCGGATTCAGCCGACAAAAGATCGGCCAGTCCGTCGGCTTGAGCAAGGTCCATCCTCCCGTTTTCGAAAGCGCGGCGCGTGAACTCGCCCGCTATTGCGGGACGCATACTAGGTAATATCGACAGTGCCTGCTCCACCGCCCGCACAACAGCCCTGCCGCCATGCAAGTGCAGTTCCACCAAATCTTCGCCCGTTACGGTGGAAGGACCCTCAAACCACAATACCAATGCTTGGTCGAGAAGCTCGCCGGTTTCAGGATGGTTGATTTTGCGTAACGACGCTTTGCGCGGTACATGCAATACGCCGGTTAATGCATGCAATGCAGTGCTTGCACGGCTTCCGCTAATCCGCAACACTGCGATAGCGCAAGGCGGCTGCCCGGAGGACAGTGCATAAATGGTATCGCTTTGTGACATTGCTAAACTTGCAAAATGTCCGAATCAGTCCTTTTTGGGTTTCTTGGACGATCCGGCCGACGCCATGCCTGATTCCATCAGCGACTGGAAAAATCGCATGCCCATTTCGCCCATCGGCGCGATATTTTTTGCAAGGTTCTGTAATTGCTCGATATTCGTGGCACCTTCCATGGCACTTTTCACGCCTTCGACATATTTGTCGTTGACTGCCGATACATCGGGCAACCCCATGAAACGCCGCATCTCTTCGGGCGAACAGTCCAGCTCTACATTCACTTTCATATTTTTGTCCTTCTGTCTTCCCCGCCCTGTGCGGCTAAATACTTGCATAATTATAGCCGCTGTCCCAGTTAAAATGGGCATCGAAACGACGAAACGCAAGCACCGATAATCAGGAGATCCCCATGGCCGAAATGCAGCAGATCAAATCCCTCGACGAAAACGAAAGTTTTTCGGCTTATGTGAGCACGCCTGACGGAAAGGTCAAAGCCGCTATCGTGGTGATTCAGGAGATTTTTGGCGTTAATGCAGGCATTCGGCGCAAATGTGACAAACTGGCTGAAGCGGGCTATCTGGCGATCGCACCCGACCTGTTCTGGCGGTTTGAGCCCGGCGTTGACCTTGATCCGGATAAGCCGGAAGAATTCCAGCAGGCTCTGAAATGGATGGGCAAGTTCGATCAGAACATGGGTATCCGCGATATCGAGGCGACCATCAGACATGCCCGCAGCCTGAGTGCTGGCGGCAAGATCGGTTGTGTCGGCTACTGTCTGGGCGGCAGGCTCGCCTATATGACGGCGGCGCGCACGGATATCGATGCCTCGGTCGGCTATTACGGTGTGGGTATCGACGGCCTGCTGCGCGAGAAGAATGCCATTTCCAATCCGCTCATGCTGCATATTCCAACCGCCGACGGGTTTGTCGATGCCGACACGCAAAAAGCGATGCATGAAGGACTGGACAGCCACCCCAAAGTGACCTTGCACGATTACGAAGGTCTAGACCACGGCTTCGCCACCGAATTCGGCATCCGCCGCGACGAGGAAGCAGCGACGCTAGCAGACAGCCGGACGGCAACATTCTTTGCGGAGTATTTAGCCGAATAAAGTCATCACACCCACGGTCGGGTCCAATATACCGTCATAGATCATTTTGACCGCTACATAGACGATGACCGCAAGCCCGATATAGGCAATCCAACGGTAACGTTCGATATATTTGGCAATAATATTAGCAGCTATGCCCATTAAAGCGACTGCTATGATAAGGCCGACAATGAGAATACCGGGATGTTCACGCGCGGCTCCCGCTACGGCGAGAACATTATCAAGGCTCATTGAAACGTCGGCGACCGCTACTGCCCATGCAGCTGCAGCAAAGCTTTTGCCCGGGCGAATGCCGCTGTGTTCATCACCATGTATCTCAGGGGAACCTTCTCCACCGGACGGGTGCAATTCGCGCCACATTCTCCATGCCACCCACAAAAGCAACAACCCGCCCGCAAAAATCAGGCCAATTACGCCCATCAGAAATGTTACCATCAGAGCGAAAATAATACGCAGTACCAAAGCGGCAATTATGCCGATCAGAATAACTTTCTTGCGTTGCTCGGCAGGCAACCCAGCTGCTAGTGCGCCAACGGCAATCGCATTGTCACCTGCCAATACCAAGTCGATCAGCAATACCTGTCCGAACGCCGCCAGAGCCGCCGGTTCGGTGATATTGGAGAAATCCTTTATGATGGCCGCCCAAATATCGGACAGCGATCCGATTTGGGGTGCGGCGGAAGCGATTATAAAGAAAAAATCTGGCATTGGCTGTGTTTACACCCTTTACTGATTCATATTGTCGAAGAAATCTTCGTTGGTCTTGGAATCCTTCATCTTGTCGAGCAGGAATTCCATTGCGTCGATCGTGCCCATCTGCATCAGGATGCGGCGCAAGACCCACATTTTCGACAGGGTATCTTTTTCAACGAGCAATTCTTCCTTGCGCGTACCGGACTTGCCAACGTCGAGCGCGGGGAAGATACGCTTGTCGGACACCTTGCGGTCGAGCACGATTTCGGAGTTGCCGGTGCCCTTGAATTCCTCGAAAATAACCTCGTCCATACGGCTGCCGGTATCGATCAGCGCAGTCGCAATGATGGAGAGCGATCCGCCCTCCTCGATATTGCGGGCCGCACCAAAAAAGCGTTTCGGGCGCTGCAACGCATTGGCATCGACACCGCCGGTCAGCACCTTGCCCGAACTGGGCACCACAGTGTTATAGGCGCGGCCAAGACGGGTGATAGAGTCGAGCAGAATCACCACATCCTTTTTATGCTCGACCAGGCGTTTCGCTTTTTCGATAACCATTTCGGCGACTTGCACGTGACGCGTGGCAGGTTCGTCGAATGTCGAGCTTATCACTTCGCCATTCACCGAACGCTGCATATCGGTCACTTCCTCGGGACGCTCGTCGATCAGCAACACGATCAGGTACACTTCGGGATGGTTGTCGGTAATCGCCTTGGCGATATTCTGCAGCAGCACAGTTTTACCGGTGCGCGGTGGTGCGACGATCAGCGCGCGCTGGCCCTTGCCTTGCGGTGAGATAATATCGATGACACGCGCCGACTTGTCTTTGACGGTCGGATCGAGCGTATCGAGATTGAGCTTTTCATCAGGATAAAGCGGGGTCAGGTTGTCGAAATTGACACGGTGGCGCACGGCATCGGGATCGTCGAAATTGACCTGCGTCAGCTTGGTCAGCGCGAAATAGCGTTCACCGTCACGTGGTCCGCGGATTTCGCCTTCGACCGTGTCGCCGGTGCGCAAGCCGAATTTGCGGATTTGGTTGGGCGAGACGTAAATATCATCGGGTCCGGCCAGGTAATTGGCTTCGGGTGAGCGCAAGAATCCGAATCCGTCTGACAGAACCTCGATCGTGCCCAGCCCCATAATCTCTTCGCCGTCTTCCGCAAGTTCCTTCAGAATAGCAAACAGCAAGTCCTGGCGGCGCAGGGTCGATGCGCCTTCGACCCCCAGTTCTTCGGCCATCGCGACCAGTTCGGCAGGTTTTTTCTGCTTCAGTTCTTTCAAATGCATGTTTTATCTCAAGATATAGGGGTGAATGTCAGGATATTAATTGTGAAAGTTGGCCGCGCGGCCGGACGATGAAGGTCCTGGCTATATATTTCGTGCGCTGTCCCGGACGGGATGTTTACAATATAGTGCCGTATAGGCAATCAAGTCAATTGCTTTGCGTTCGTGGGAGCACAATTTGCCTGGACGGATATGGTTCCTGTCACGCATGATAGAATCAGCTGTCCATAAAACCCTGCAGCACGCCAGAGACATTGTCGCCGATTTCGGGAACGCCGTAGCCGCCCTCCATTACAAACAATGTGGAAAGGCCAAGACGGGCAATTACGGCGCCATAGTCTCGAAAATCAGGCGTTCTGAGCTTGAACGAGCTGATCGGATCATTCTCGAAACTGTCGACGCCGAGCGATACCACCAGCACATCCGCGGCGAAGGCGGTGATTTTCGCGCAGGCGGCATGCAAAGCCGCATGCCACAAGTCATATCCGCTGCCCGGCATGAGCGGATAGTTATAGTTATACCCCGTCCCTGCCCCTTCGCCCGTTTCATCGGCATGGCCCCAGAAATAGGGGAAATGGTGGTCGGGATGGCCGTGGATCGAGCCGAACAGGACATCGTTGCGAGCATAGAATATATCCTGCGTTCCGTTGCCATGATGAAAATCGACATCGAGAATCGCGACGCGCGACGCGCCTTCATCGCTCAGCGCCTGCGCAGCGATTGCGGCGTTGTTGAGAAAGCAATAGCCCGCCATATAGGCGCTACCCGCATGATGACCCGGCGGGCGGGTGAGCGCAAAAGCAGCATTGGTTTTCCCGGCGGAAATATCCGCAGCACCGCTCAGGGCGCAATTGGCGGCCGCGGCGAATGCGGGCCAGCTGGTTTGCGTAATGATGCTGTCCGACGATGCGCAGAAATACCCTGCCGCGCCATCAATATCATGCGGAGGTTCGGCGCGCCGCGGCCGGTACGGATAACTCATCGGCAGCACATCGCCGGCATATCCGGCATCCTGCCAGCGCTGCCATGCCATTTTGAGGAAATCGATGTATGCTTCGCTATGGACGGCGGTCAGGCGGCTTTCGGCATGGTTATCGGGCAGCAGCAGGTCACCGAAACCGGCTGTTTCCAGACCCTCCAGCAGCATATCCATCCGGTGCGTGCCTTCGTGCGGCGTTACGAATTTTCCGCGATGCAATTCCTGTTCTGGGGCGTGCAAGATATGCTCGGGCGTGTGATAAATGCGCATATCGAGCCCCGTAGTCCGGCCTAAAACGGCCGCACGATGACCAGTATCACGATGACCGCAACGGCAATGCCGGGCACTTCGTTGGCGAGCCGCAACGTCTTGTCACTAAGCGTGCGTTCGCCACGCGCCAGTTTGCGCGAATAGCCGACCATCCAGCCATGGTAGCCACTGAGCAACAATACGCACAGCAATTTTGCATGGAACCACCCCATGGCGAAAGCCTGGATCTGGTAAGCCAGGATCAGACCCAGTATCCACACGATGATCATTGCAGGATTGAGGATGATCTTGCGCAGTTTCGCCTCGCGGTTTATCCATTTCGCGTCTTCCGCGCTGCCCACCGCTGTTTCCTGATGATAAACGAAAAAACGCGGCAGCATGAAAAGGCCCGCCATCCAGAAAATGACGAAAATCAGGTGCGCCGCTTTTATCCAGACGTATAGCAAAGCCAGAATCTCGCTCATATCACTCCCGTGTCCTTAGTGAGACGGTTCGCGCACCAGTGTAAGCAGCTTTTCGACATGTGCAATGGGGGTGTGTTGCAAAATTCCGTGACCAAGATTGAAAATATGCGGCCGATCGGAAAATATATCGAGAATGGTATGGGTCGCCTTTTCCAGCGATGCGCCGCCCGCCATTAGCGCCAGCGGGTCGAGATTGCCCTGCACCGGCAGGTCTTTCGGCAGATTCGCCGCAGCCCATACGGGATCGATGGTCTCGTCTAGCCCCAGCGCGTCGACGCCCGTTTCGCGAGCATAGGCAGGCAATTTTTCGCCCGCGCCTTTGGGAAAACCGATAATCGGCGTGTCCGGATGCAATTGCCTGAGCTTACCGACGATCGCGGCATTGGGTGCAATAACCCATTTTTCAAATTGCGCGGGCGATAGCGATCCCGACCAGCTGTCGAAAAGCTGCACCGCCTGCACGCCCGCCCTGATCTGTCCTGAAAGATATTCGACGGTCAGGTCCGTTATCCGCTGGATCAGTTCGCCGAATGCGGCCTCGTCGCTATAGGCAAAGTACCGCACCGCCTGCTGGTCGCGGCTGCCCTCGCCATTAACCATGTATGTGGCCACGGTCCAAGGCGATCCAGCAAACCCCAGAAAGCATGTCTCCGGTGCAAGTGTGGCAGCAACCTTCGTCACTGTTCGGTAAATCGCTTCAAGATGCTCTGGCACCCCTTCCAGCGCACCGAGCGTGGCATCAAGCAGCCGGGGGGAAAGCCGGGGTCCCTCGCCTGTCAGAAATTCGAGCTTTTGGCCCATTGCATGCGGAATGATCAATATGTCGGAAAATAGGATGGCCCCGTCGAAATCAAAGCGCCGGATCGGCTGTAACGTCACTTCCGCCGCAGCATCGGCGTCGTAAACGAGGTCGAGAAAACCGCCTTTTTCCGCACGCAAAGCGCGGTATTCGGGCAGATACCGCCCAGCCTGGCGCATGAGCCAAATCGGACGCACTTTTGTGTGTTCGCCGCGGATCGTCTTGAGCAAAAGGGGATCAGTCATAATAATCTTATAATATATAATAGAATTGATGAAGGTAGATGGTCCTGTGGATAACAGGGAGAAGGCGCCTATGCCGGATTTATCCACAGAATGACAGACCAAAAACGGACTATAGGATTCAATGCGACTCCTGAAATAAGACCGGTAATATCCGGTGGCGTCTAATCATTATCCCCAGTTTGACATTTCGCCGAGATACTGTGCACAGGCAAGGTTTACGCAGGCCGGTAGCGGGAATGGATTCAAGCTCCATACTTGTCCCGGATTTCATCCCTTGATTTATGTGCCCATTATCCACAGGGATATGCGTATATGAAACTGCACCTCCATCTCCTGTCAGACTCTACCGGCGAAACGCTGGAAAACATCGCCAAGGCGGCGCTGGCGCAGTTCGATGGCGTAGAGATAATCAAGCATTTCTGGCCGATGGTACGCGGCGAGAGCCATCTCGACCGAATTCTGGTCGAAGTGGCCGCCAATCCGGGGCTGGTGCTGTTCACTCTGGTCAATGTTGATACGCGCCGCAAGCTGGAAAAACAGTGCCGCGTGCTCGGATTGCCGGCCGTTCCCGCGCTCGATACGGTGACCGATGCGCTGTCGAACCTGCTCGGGCAGGAGGCAAAAGCGCGGCCAGGACGGCAGCATATATTGGACGCTGCCTATTTTGCCCGGGTCGATGCGATCCAGTTTACCATCGCCCATGACGATGGCGTCGGCTGGGAAAATTGGGAAGAAGCCGATATTGTGTTAGCGGGCGTATCGCGTTCGTCGAAAACTCCGACATCGATCTATCTCGCTAATCGTGGATACAAGACTGCGAACATTCCGATCGTGATCGAATCGCCGCCGCCCGATGCGCTTTATTCGCTTAAGCATCCATTGGTGGTGGGATTGACCACGCATGCCGACCGGTTGGTGCAGGTGCGGCGCAACCGATTACTCTCGCTCAACCAGATGCCCGAAACCGATTATGTCGACGAAAGCGCGGTCAAGCGCGAACTGCAATATGCCCGGCGGATGTTTGCAGATAATGACTGGCCGGTGATCGACGTCACGCGGCGATCGATCGAGGAGACTGCCGCGGCGATCATAAATCTGGTCAACGAGCGCAAGATGGAAACCGAATGATGCTGGTACTGGCTTCACAAAGCGCATCGCGGCGTAGCATGCTCGAAAACGCGGGCGTCACCATAGAATACCTGCCCGCCCATATCGACGAGGCGATGGTCAAGGACAGTTTGATCGGCGAAGGCACCGGTCCGCGCAATCTGGTCGACGCTCTGGCCGAAGCGAAATCTTTGCGCGTATCGCGGCGTGTGCCCGGCGCCATGGTGCTTGGCGCCGACTCCCTATTGGTCACGCAAAACGGTGAGTATCTTGACAAGCCGGTATCGCCCGATGACGCCAGGGCGCATTTGCGAATTCTGTCCGGTGCCACGCACACCCTCATGAGCGGGGCGGTGATTTGTGAGGATGGCGAACCGGTTTGGCGGCATATCGACATCGCGAAAATGACGATGCGCACACTGAGCGAACGGTTTATTGACGACTACGTAGCGGCAAATTGGGAAAATATTCGTCACTGTGTCGGATGTTATGAAATAGAAGGGCGGGGCGCCCAGTTGTTTAGCCGGACATTGGGCAGCCATTTCACCATCATGGGTCTGCCCCTGCTGAATGTACTCGACTATTTGAGGATACGAAAGGTTTTGCCGTCATGATGTCTGCGACGCCAGAACGGCCCTATGCCGAAGTGATCGGTGACCCGATTTCGCACAGCAAATCACCGGTCATTCACCAATTCTGGCTCGAAAAGCTCGGCATAGATGCGGATTATCTGGCTGCACACGTAAAGCCCGACGATCTGGCCGACTATATTGCCCGGCGGTGCGACGATCCGCACTGGCGGGGTTGCAACGTGACGCTGCCGCACAAGATCACTGTCATGGATCATGTCAGCGATCCGGGGGGCGTGCGCGAAACGATCGGCGCGATCAACACTGTAATTCGCGGGGAACAGGGCGAATTGGTCGGCACCAATACCGATGTCGGCGGTTTCTACACTCCGCTGTCGGACAGCGATCTGGTTGGCCGCGATGTCTGTGTGATCGGCAATGGCGGTGCGGCGCGGGCAGTTTTGTTCGCACTGGGCAAAATGGAAGTAGGCAATGTGCACATTATGGCGCGCAATCCGCTGAAATCCATGGGCCTACTGAACAGGTTTGGATTAAAGGGCGAATGCGTGCAGATGGATGCCGAACTGCCCGGTGCGGCGTTGCTGGTCAATACGACCCCTTTGGGTATGCAAGGGCTGCAGGAGTCTTTGGACATTGATCTGTCGCCGCTGCCGGACGGCGCGATCGTCTATGATATCGTCTACGCGCCTCTGGTGACACCTTTGCTGAAGCAAGCGAAAGACCGCAAGCTCCATACGATCGACGGGTTGGACATGCTGATCGGACAGGCCGATCTGGCATTCGAGCTGTTTTTTGGCAAACCCGCTCCGCGGCAGCATGACAGACAATTGCGAAAAATGCTGACGTCATGAGCGGTAGGCTATCCATACGCAAGCCTTTCATATTGGGCCTGACCGGTTCGATTGGCATGGGCAAGTCGACCGTCGCGGATATGTTTCGCGAATTCGGTGTGCCGGTATTCGACGCCGATGCCGCGGTGCATGCGATGCAGGGTGTGGGCGGCACGCTGGTGAACGAGATAGAAACCGCTTTTCCCGGTACGACGGGTCCGGAGGGGGTGGACCGGCAGGAATTGGGCTCTCGGGTGTTGGGGAACAAGGCGCAGATGTTGCGGCTGGAAGCGATCGTCCATCCCGCCGTGGCGCGGAGGCGTGCCGATTTTCTCGCCGACAATATCGACAGCCCGCTCGTGCTGTTCGATATTCCGCTGCTTTACGAAAAAGGCGGGGCCGATGCGGTCCATGCTATCGCGGTCGTATCGGCCCCGGCCCCGGTGCAGCGCTCCCGCGTGCTGTCGCGCCCGTTGATGGACGAAACCAAGTTCGCGCGGATACTGGACCTGCAAATGCCCGACGCACAAAAGCGCGAACGTGCTGATTATATTATAGATACCGGCATACCAATTTCTCAAACCCGCGACATCGTTCGCAGAGTCGTAACAAAATTGTCTCAAACCCTTGTCTGATACGAAAAACAATCCAATATGGATGCTATGAGAGAAATTGTTTTCGACACCGAAACCACAGGATTCGACCCCAAAACGGGCGACAGGATGGTTGAAATCGGTTGTATCGAAATGGTCGGCCGCGTCGAAACTGGAAATACCTATCATTGCTATTACAATCCCGAACGTGACATGCCGCGGGGAGCGGAAGAAATTCACGGTCTTTCCGCGACTTTCCTGTCGGATAAGCCGCTTTTCAGGAACACAGCTGCGGAACTGCTGGACTTTCTGGAGGATGCGCCGCTGATCGCGCATAATGCATCATTCGATTTTGGGTTTCTGAATGCCGAACTGAGTCTGTGCGGCCTGCCCCTTATTGTGATGGACCGGATGATCGACACGCTCGCCATGGCCCGGATCAAGCACCCGGGCGCGAAACTGTCGCTCGATGCCTTGTGCAGCCGTTATGGCATAGATCGCAGTCACCGGGTCAAGCATGGCGCTTTGCTGGATGCAGAATTGCTGGCCCAGCTTTATGTTGAACTGACCGGCGGCCGGCAAATCGGCCTGGGTTTAGGGGGAGATGACAGCCCTAAAAACCCCGGCACGCCCAAATTTCCTCCACTAAATGCGCCGGCCCGGCCGTTCCGTGCGGCACGGTCGCATAAAGCAAGTGCGGAAGAAATTGCCAAAAATACGGCTTTTCTGGAAAAAATGAAACTTCCCGTCTGGCACCGAGGTTAGAAAGGAGTACGACCTAAAACCCGCACGTTCGATATAGAGACAAGATATATTTTTTGGAGATAAATTATGGATATTCGTGTTTCCGGCCACCAGATCGATACCGGCGAATCGCTACAGGTCCATGTCGAGGATCGGCTCAACACAAGCATAAAAAAGCATTTCTCCAAGGCGATTTCCGCGCACGTCACATTCAGCAAGGCGCCGCACGATTCTTTCAAATGCGACATTGTCGCGCACATCATGCACGGCCTCATCCTCAAAGCCAGCGGTGAAGCGCAGGATGTGCATCCCGCATTCGATCAAGCTGCTGACCGTGTCGAAAAACAGCTGCGCCGTTACATGCGCCGTCTGAAGGACCGTCATGATCAGGCAGCCCATGCGCTCAAGGAAGAAGAAGCGGCCTATACCGTATTCGATAGTCCGGCGGAGGACGATGATAGTGAACTGTCTGGTGATGCACCGCTAGTTATTGCCGAAACCCGCGTGGACATTCCTTCCGGTAGCGTTTCCGAAGCCGTCATGATGCTCGATCTGCGCGACACCAGCGCGCTTTTGTTCAAAAATGCCGGAACGGGCGTACACAATATGGTATATCGCCGTGCCGATGGCTCGATCGGCTGGGTCGAACCCCAGCAATCGTGATTTTACGATAATGAACAGGCATGGTGCATTTTTGCCCGTGCCTTATGAAATACGGTGTAATGCAGACTTTCATTCTTGACCCTGAAGCGGTGACTACCGATGCGTACGTAGCGGACAAGGATCATCTGATGGAATTTCTCGCGGAAAAATTTAGCCAATGTTATGGCCTCGACCGGGACAAATGCCACGACCGGCTGGAAGAGCGCGAAAGACTGGGTTCGACCGGTTTCGGTCGAGGGATTGCCATCCCGCACGGGAAGATTGCCGGGATAGATGTGCCTGTCGCCGTAGCGGTGCATATTGCAAAGCCGCTGGATTTCGGTTCCGTTGATAGTTTGCCGGTTGATTTGGTAATAGCCTTTTTGTCGCCGCAGCATGGCGGTTCGATCCATTTGCAGGTTTTGGCCACTATTTCGCGCATGATGCGCAACGACGAACTCGTCGCCCGTTTGCGCGGTGCCCATGATGGCGATGCGGCTTACGCAATATTGGCAAATGCGATCGACCGCAATGCGGCCTGAGGTAGGAAAATCCGTCGCGGCAGCCAAGGCGGAGGATAGCGGCGAAGCCCGGCATTATCGGGGGTTGGAATCTCTTTATGCCGCAGCCCCGATTAACAAGATGTTCGATTCGCGGCTGGAAATAACCAGGTCGGGCAGGGCGCGGATCCATTTTCTCATCGATGAAAGCTTTTACCATGCTGCGGGTGCGGCACATGGGACGATCTATTTCAAGATGCTCGACGATGCCGCTTTCTACGCGTGCAACAGTCTGGTATCCGACCGTTTCCTTCTCACCACCGCATTTAACATGAACTTCACAAGCCCGGTCAAAGCCGGACCAGTCATGGCGGAGGGCCAGTGGATCAGCGGCAAGCGGCGTGTCTTTATCGGCGAATCGAGGTTGCGGGACAGCGGTGGCGAGGAAATTGCGCGCGGCACCGGTACGTTCATGCGTTCGCATATCGCTCTATCGACACTGAATGGGTATAACCGCGATGCCAATGACTGAACCGCGCCTTTCCAGCGACATGCGCATAGGAGCCCTGAAGCGCACTGTCGAAGCGAATGGCGGTTTTGCGATGATTATCAAAAAAGGCGACCCCGTAGCGGGCGCCATTCTGATTCAGAGTCTGGAAAAAGGGCGCAATCCCCGCCTTTTCGAGCGCATGCCCAGCCTCAATGGTATACCCACATGGGAGCAAATATGGTCCCAAGATAATGTAAATAAAGGGAATTTGTCGGATTATCTGGACAGACGTGTCAGCCGGGACAGGGATTTATGGATAATTGAGCTGGATATCGCAGATAGCGAACGGCTCACCCGACTCTTGGCGTCGATCGGTTGACTATGTTGCAGTGCACAGTAAATCGGGCCGTGAACAGACGCGAAGGCAGCTTGATGGTCTCTCAGATAATCAAGCGAGCACGCAGACGGGTGATTGTTCAGGAATAATGTTCGATAGTTGAAAAGGTTCCCAAATCTTTTTCGAATTTTGTTTCGCCGGACGTCAACCGCACAAACAAATGAGTTTATGAGCAAGATTTTAAAAACTGCCAGCGCCGCAGCAATTATATTTACGACCGCAGCGGCATTTATCGGCACGGACGTTTCTTTTGCATTCGACAATGCCAAAGAACAGCTTTTCCAAGCACAACCTGAAGCAGGTGAACTGGTATCCGAAACCGTTATAGACCTGCAGGACGAAACGGTAATACCGGCTGAAGATATCGACAACGGTCAGGCGTTAACCGTTCAACCGTTGCCCGAAAATTATATCGAATACGATGCCGAAGCTGCCGCGGCGAAAAACATGGAGATAAACGCCGATTCGCTGCACGACATGGTAAGTGCCTATGCCCAACCCGACAGCCTGAGCGATGAAATGCAGTGCCTTGCTGGCGCTGTATACTTCGAATCCAAAGGCGAAACACTAAAAGGCCAACTGGCTGTTGCCCGTGTGGTGATCGCACGTTCCGAGTCGGGCCGTTTTCCCGATAGCTATTGCGGCGTTGTTTATCAGCGCAGCCAGTTCTCTTTCGTGCGTGGCGGCAAAATGCCGCGTATCCGTACCACCAGCAAAGCATGGTCAGATGCCGTGAAAATCGCGCGCATCGCTCATGACAGCGCTTGGGAAAGCCCGGTGGAAGGTGCATTGTTCTTCCACGCCCGCTATGTGTCTCCCAAATGGCGCCTGACGAAGATGGCTGCGGTGGACAATCATGTTTTCTACCGTTAATCGCAAAATCTCGTATGCTAAAAAAGGCCGGAAGCTATTCTGGCCTTTTTCTTTTGGGTGCATTAACTCCCGTGCGTTCAAATTAATCGCGTAACAGTTCGTTTATGCTGGTTTTCGAACGTGTTTGTGCATCGACCGTCTTTACGATGACGGCACAATATAATGAAGGTCCGGACGTGCCGTCTGGTAACGGCTTGCCGGGCAGGGCACCCGGGACGACGACAGCATAATCGGGCACCCGGCCAATATGGATTTCGCCGGTCGCGCGATTGACTATCTTGGTCGATGCGCCCAGATAGACGCCCATCGATAGCACGGCACCCTTGCCGACATGGACGCCTTCGGCCACTTCCGATCGGGCGCCGATAAAGGCTTCGTCCTCAATGACCACAGGCTCGGCTTGGAGAGGTTCGAGCACGCCGCCGATGCCGGCGCCGCCGGAAATATGCACGTTTTTGCCGATCTGGGCACAGCTGCCTACTGTGGCCCATGTATCGATCATCGCGCCTTCACCCACGAAAGCGCCGATATTGACGAAGCTCGGCATCAGCACCGCGCCCTTGGCAATATAGGATCCGTGGCGCACGACGGCACCCGGGACCGCGCGAAAACCTGCTTCGCGAAAGCGGCTGTCATCCCATCCGGCAAATTTGGACGGTATTTTATCGAACCATGTTGCATTGCCGGGTCCGCCGCTTGCAATCGCATTTTCGTTCAACCGGAAAGACAGCAACACCGCCTTTTTAAGCCATTGATTCACTTTCCAGCCTTGGCCATCAGGTTCCGCCACCCGGACAGTACCACTGTCCAGCATGTCGAGAGCACACTGCACCGCCTCGCGCACTTTGCCGGCGGTGGAAGGGGAAATATCGGCGCGGTCGTCCCATGCGTCTTTGATGGTGGTTCTAATGTGGTCGGTCATGTCGATCCTTTTTATATATATATGTGTTGGCGGTCGCCAGCCATTGCGCCAGATCGCCTGTTTCAAAATCGATGAAATCGCTATGCGCGCCGTTTTCGCCCCATTCGGACCCGTTATTAATCCAAATCGTGCGCATGCCAAGCTTTTTGGCAGGAGCCAGGTTGCGGGCCATATCTTCGAAAAACACCGATTGTTCGGGAATTATGCCAAATGCGGTAACCATGCTTTTATACGCATTTATCTCCGGTTTGGGTTCGTAATTGCACGCATGAATGTCGTGAATACCCGAAAAAAGGTCTTTCAGGCCCAATTTATCCACAACCCTATCCGCATAATCGCGGTCCGCATTGGTGAAAATATACTTGTCGCCCGGCAATGCGGAAATGGAGCGTCGCAAAGCGGGTGCGGGTTGCAATCGTGACAAATCAATGTCGTGCACATAATCCAGAAAACCGTGCGGGTCGACGCCTTCGTTTTTCATCAGTCCTGCCAATGTGGTGCCATGATCGTGGAAATACAGCTTCTGGACCCGCCGCGCTTCCACAAGATCGCAACCAAGCAGTTTCGCAATATATCGCCCCATTTTCTCGTCGATCAGGCCAAACAGATTATTACTGGCCGGATAAAGTGTATTATCCAGGTCGAATATCCAGTTGGTGATGTGCGCAAGGGGTCGGACCATAAGCCCAATGCGTAGAACCCGCACCTGTTCTGAGCAAGCCTTTATGGGTGGCATGCCCTGTGCTGGAAAGTCCCATCCATAAATTCATTCATGACGGGATCATCTTGTTTAACGGATAGTGACTGATCCGGGGAGCATCTGACTGCGTGAGCGAAGCATGTTTTTCATATACACCCCCTTAATCATTATCCGCTAAAGCGGAGCCTCAATGTGCCGGGTGGATATCTGGCGGAACGGGGACGCTATGTCTGTTTCAAGTCATGATTATCGGGTCACGCTGCGCAAAACATTTTTTGCGGGTACGGCAATAACGGCTTTGGCCCTATTATCGGCATGCGGCGGTAGCGGAGGCAGAGGTCCGATCGTATCGACTCCAACGCCGGTACCTGCCCCGGCTCCTGCGCCAGCGCCCACGCCTCCTCCCACCAACTTCGATACCGCCGAACTCCGCCGCAGCGACGGCCCCGGCTTTCATGGTGCCGTTACGGCCTATTCCGCGGGGGCAACCGGAAGGGGCGTGACGATCGGAATCGTCGATAGCGGGATCGACAGGGACAGTCCCGAATTTGCCGGACGCATCGATCCGCTTTCGGCGGATTTTGCGGGAAATGGCGATTTCAACGATGTCGATGGTCACGGCACGCAGGTTGCCTTGATAGCGGCGGCGGCCAAGAACAATGTTGGCGTGCACGGAATTGCCTATAACGCCACTATTCTCGCTTTGCGTGCGGATGACCAAACCAACTGCACCGACATGGAACGCGATTCCGACGGATGCGGTTATTCCAGCACTGCGATCGCGGCGGGCATCGACCGTGCAATCTTGGCGAACGCACGGGTGATAAATCTGTCCCTGGGCGGAAAGGGCACGGCATTTTCGGTGCGACAGGCTATAAACCGCGCCACCAGCGCGGGGATTGTGGTCATTGTGTCTGCGGGGAACGAGGGCGACGTAAACGATGATCCCGAGGTGGACCCTTCCAATCCGAACCGGTTTGCGGCGGGCGTTCAGGCTTCGGGCAACGGTCTGGTCATCATTGCCGGATCCGTGAACGAGGATCGAATGATTTCCGGTTTCAGCAACCGCGCAGGCAGTCTGGCCAGTTTTTATCTGACCGCATTGGGCAACCGGATTTGCTGCGTATATAAAGACGGCGAACTGCTGGTAGAAACCGACGCTCAAGGCCGACAATTGGTGAGCGTCGTGAGCGGAACCAGCTTTTCCGCGCCGCAGATATCGGGGGCGGTGGCTCTGCTCGCGCAGGCGTTTCCGAACCTCACCGGACGGCAGATTGTCGATCTTCTGCTATCGACGGGTGACGATGCCGGCGCTGCGGGCGTTGATAATATATATGGACAGGGAATATTGAACATCGCGCGGGCTTTCAATCCGCGCGGTGCGACTTCCCTGGCGGGGACAAGCGTATCAGTGGCGCTGTCGAATGCGACGGGCACGACATCGGGTCCGATGGGTGATGCAGGGCAGACGCGGCAGAGCATTGAAACCGTTATACTCGACTCGTATGCGCGGGCCTATTCGGTAGATCTGGGCAATTCGCTTACGTCTGCGCCAATCGAGAACAAACTCACCCCCGCATTGGCGGGCGGTATGCGCACGATGAATGCGTTGCGCGGAACATCGCGCATCGCCCTCACGATCGCGCCGGACAATGATGGTTCAGCTTCCAGCACGCCCATGTCGCTTTCGATTGGCGATGCCCGGCAGGCCCAGGTTCTGGCCGGCAGCGTGGTGACGCAATTTTCGGCGAAGACCGCAATAGGGTTCGGCATCAGCCGCGGGGCCGATGGCCTCGTGGCCAGCCTTCAGGGGAAAGACGAACCCGCCTCCCTGATCGCACAAGCGCCGCGCAGCAATTTCGGGTTCGCTAAATCGTCCGATAATGCACTGGCGATCCGGCATCAAATTTCCGATATCGGCATGACCGCCAATATGGAGCGCGGCGATGCGCTTATTCGCGGCTACGCAGCGTTCGACCCCGCGCAGTACCGGCCACAGCGTTACAGGTATACCAGCAGCGGCATCGCGTTCGACAAAAGCTGGGGCGGAGTGAAGGGCAGTCTGGGACTGACCATACTGGACGAGCGCGAAACCGTGCTGGGCGGCAAGTTCAACGCGGCTTTTGGCGGGCAGGGCGCGACCACCGTATTTGTCGACGCCGACGGACGCTTCGATCTGGGTCATGATTGGCAGGCGGGCGCGATGTGGCGGCAGGGCTTTACCCGGCCGCGTTCCGGCGGCGCTTTGGCAAACGGAAGCCAGCTCGTCAGCACGGCGTTCGCATTCGATATCGGACGCGCGAATATATGGGCAGCGGGCGACAGTGTGTTCTTTCGCTTCTCGCAGCCACTGCGAGTCAGCTCCGGCGGTCTCAATCTCAATCTGCCCAGCAGTTACAATTACTACAGTATGCAGACCGACTTCTCGATACAACGCTTCAATCTTGCGCCTTCGGGCCGCGAACTGGTGAGCGAGATCGGCTATGGCCGCAATATTTGGGGCGGGGCGCTTTCAGCCAATATTTTCTACCGTACTGACCCCGGCCACTATCAAAGTCTGTCCGACGACAAAGGTGCGGCGATGCGCTTTACACGGCAATTCTGATACGGCACACGTGAGCTCTGCAAAGGTGTGCGGGCTGCGATAGGGAAATCTGTTTATACCTGCTGCGTAGGACAGGTTCCGTTCCATTCAGCCAGCAATCCCGGATCGGTTTCACGTGAAACCCGGTCCGCTTTCTCCGCACCGAACCGGTGGTTGTCGAGTTGCCCCAAGGCCCAGATTGCCGCGCCTTGGACGATGCGACTATCATCGTCCAGCAAGTCGCATATCCGCGCCACATGGGCGGTCTCACCGCTATTGCCTGCCGCGACCAGAGCATTGCGCACCATCCGGTCGCGCCCGCTGCGCTTGATGGGCGATCCTGCGAATATCTGCGCGAAAGCGGCATGATCCATCGCCAGCAGCGATGCGAGATCGGGCGCCACCATTTCCGCACGCGGCAAATACGCCTTGTTGCGCTGGGCCGCACTGGCAAACTTATTCCATGGACAGACGGCCAGGCAGTCGTCGCAGCCATAGACATGATTGCCCATCGCGGAGCGGTACCGGTGCGGGATCGGACCCTTATTCTCGATCGTGAGATAGGAAATACACGCGCGCGCATCGAGCTGGTAAGGCGCGGGAAACGCATGTGTCGGGCAAATATCATGACAGGCGGTACAGCTGCCGCAGCGGTCCTTTTGCGGCTCATCTGCGGGCAAGGCGATGCTGACATAGATCGCACCCAGAAACAGCCAGCTGCCGTGGCTGGTGCTGACCAGATTGGTGTGCTTGCCCTGCCACCCGATGCCCGATTGCGCAGCCAGCTGCTTTTCCGAAACGGGTGCCGTGTCGACGAACACTTTTACCTCGGCATCGGTGGTTTCCATGACCCAGCCGGCGAGATGTTTCAGCGCCTTCTTGACCGTCTTGTGATAATCGGTGCCATGGGCATAGACCGAAATCCGGCCGTGATCGCGGGCATCCTGAAGCTGTATCGGATCGTGCGCCGGCGAATAGCTCATGCCCAGCATGATCGCACTTTTGACACCAGCCCATAGCACGGTCGGCTGGGCGCGCTCGGTTATGCGCTCTTCCATCCACTCCATATCGCCGTGCGATCCGCCGCCGACCCACGCGCGCAGCCGCTCGTCATGTAAAGGCGGCAACTCGGCGGGCGTGATTCCGGTTTGCGAAAAGCCCAGCCGCGTCGCTTCGTTCTGCAATGCCGACCGCCAGCTTGCGAAATTCCCCTCTGTCAGTTTAATCTTGCCGCTTTGCATAGTGCGAGGCTATCACATCGGTTCGGGACGTCCGCAACGAAAAAAGGCACGGGTTTATGAGTTTAAACGCAATCGAAGCGCGCGGACTGGTCAAATATTTCGATGATTTCTGCGCGGTCGACGGTATAGATCTGACGGTACCCAAAGGCAGTATTTTCGGGATATTGGGACCCAACGGGGCCGGCAAGACGACGATGCTACGCATGCTGCTCGGCATTATCGACCCCGACGAGGGGACGCGCAAATTGCTCGGCAGCGAGCGGCCGTTATCGGTGGCGCGGCAGGTGGGATATCTGCCCGAAGAGCGCGGACTATACCAATCGATGAAAGCTTATGACGCCATCGCGTTTATGGGTGCGTTGCGCGGCCTGCCGCTCAAGACCGGACGGATACAGGGCCGACAATTGCTTGAAGAGAACGGTCTGGGCGCGGCGGCGGACAAGGAAGTGCGGATGTTGTCCAAGGGGATGGCACAAACGGTGCAATTGCTCGGCACTATCGTGCACGACCCCAAGTTGATTGTACTCGACGAGCCGTTTTCTGGACTCGACGCGCTCAATCAGGGCAAGCTCGAAAAACTGATCCGCAAACAGGCGGAGCAGGGCGTGACCGTGATTTTTTCGACTCATGTCATCGCGCATGCCGAGCGCTTGTGCGAAGAAATTGCCATTATCGCTGGCGGCAAAGTGCCTTTCCACGGCAAAGTGTCGACGGCCCGCGACCGGTTGCGTCCGCAGGTGCGCCTGGAAACGCGCAACAATGAAGGGCCGTGGCGCGCTGCCCTTCCCGCCGACTGTGAACGCGAGGGGAGTTTCTGGCACTTCACGCTGCCTGAAACGGGTGTCGAGCCGCTGCTCAAGGCCCTGATAGACGGCGAGGCGGGTATCGAATCGCTTTCGATTGAGCGACCGGGGCTGCATGACGCTTTTGTCGCCATTGCCGGCGAGGCTGCTGCAAAGGAAATGACTTCGAATGGCGATATGCCGCAGCGGGAGGCAGCGTAATGAAAGAACTGTTTCGCTCCTCTTTCGTCATCGCCCGCCGCGATTTTGCCGCGATCATATTTTCCAAGGCATTTTTCTTTTTCCTGCTCGGCCCGCTATTTCCGCTCGCCATCGGGCTTGGTGCCGGCAGCCTAGGCGAACAAATGGCTCGCGATATCGACCAGCCGAACATCGCCGTTCTGCTTGCATCCGACGAAGCAATTGCATTGATGGCTGCAAACGAGCGATTGTCGGCACAAATTGGCGCGGGACGCCTGCCGACCTTTACAGTTATCGATCAGCAAGGGGATTCTGCCGCGCAAGTCGCCAGCCTACTCGGCAGCGACGGCAAGAAGAGTTCGGATACGAAATATATCGCCGTTCTCTCCGGCAGCTTTGGCAAGCCTGTGCTGACCGGTGCGGCACAGGACGTGATGCGTTGGCAGGGCGAAATCGGGCTGCTGATCAGCACCGCACAAACGGCTGTAGATAGCGCGCCGGTGCAGGTGCAAACACAGATCATCGCCGATAGCGAGGGCGCGAAGGAAAAAAGCCAGTTGCTGACCGCACAGGCGGGGCAGGTTGTGCTGTTCCTGCTCACCATGCTGCTGGCGGGAATGGTGCTTTCCAATCTGGTCGAGGAAAAAACCAACAAGATTATCGAGATACTGGCGGCCGCTGTGCCAATCGACGCGATCTTCCTGGGAAAGCTGTTCGCGATGCTGGGTATGGCATTTATTGGTATAGCGGTCTGGATTACCGTCGGCGCCGCCGCGATCGAATTGTTCGGACCCGGTCTGCCCAGCCTGCCGGTACCTGAAATCGGCTGGCCACTGTTCCTTGTGCTGGCGTTCTTGTATTTCGCGATGGCCTATCTGCTGCTCGGATCGCTGTTTCTCGGCATCGGCGCAATGGCGACCACGGTGCGCGAAGTGCAGACATTGTCGATGCCCGTCACGATGGCCCAGCTGCTGGTATTCGGACTGGCTGCCTATGCCGTCACCAAACTAGGTGAGCCGATCGAGCTGTTCACCGCGTTTTTCCCGTTCAGTTCGCCCTTCGCGATGCTGGCGCGTGCGGCGCAAATGGACAATATCTGGCAGCATTTGCTGGCGCTCGGCTGGCAGATCATGTGGGCGTTCATAATCGTGCGCATCAGTGCCGGGATATTCAAACGCAACGTCATGAAGTCGGGCGGGCAGAAGCGCGGGTTTTTCAAAAGAATGTTTTCCAGGCCCGCAAAAGTCGGCTGAAGCGGTAAAGATTGCATATTGCCACCTGAATATTGACATAACTTACACCGGTGTTAGCATGCGCTCTATCCGGACATGATTTCGCGTAAAGACGAGGCAGGCGGATGCAGGAGGACTGCCGCACCTTAGGTATATAAGCCGGAGGCATGTCACTCGATCACAGGAGAAGATCATGGCCACGCTTGCCCCTACGTCCGCATCCGCAGATATCGCTGCGACCGACCGTTTCGATATGACGCCGCCGATATTGTACAGTGAGGACCGTTGGCACGAGCCGTTCCGCGAAATGCGCCGAACGGCGCCGATCAACAAGGTCGAGAACAGCACGCTTGGCCCCTATTGGAACATCTCGACCTACCAACCGATCCAGCATGTCGAAGCCTTGCCCGATATCTACTCGTCATCCTACGAACATGGCGGCATCACGCTGATCGATCGCTCGGATGCCGATATCGAGGCGGATTTCAACCTGCCCATGTTCATCGCCATGGACAGGCCGCAACATACTGGACAGCGCCGCACGGTCGCGCCCAAATTTACCCCCACCCACATGAAGGGCATGGCCGATGATATCCGCCAGCGCACTGGCGAAATTCTTGACAGCCTGCCGATGGGGAAACCGTTCGACTGGGTCGATATCGTGTCGATCGAGCTCACCACGCAGATGCTGGCTTTACTGTTCGATTTTCCATGGGAGGACCGCCGCAAACTGACGTTCTGGTCCGACTGGGCGGGGGATATCGAAATTGCCCGCAACCCGGCCATGCGCGAGGAGCGGCTCAGCCATTTGTACGAAATGGGCGGATATTTTCGCAATCTGTGGGACCAGCGTGCCAACGAAGAGCCCAGGGATGACTTGATTTCGATGATGATCCATTCGGACGCGACCAACCATATGGGCGAGCTGGAGTTTATGGGCAATCTCATCCTTCTGATTGTCGGCGGTAACGACACGACCCGCAACACCATGTCGGGGCTCGTCTACGGGCTCGACAAGTTTCCGGAGGAGCGCGAAAAGCTGGAGGCCAATCCCGAACTGATCGGCAATGCGACGTCGGAAATCATCCGTTGGCAGACCCCGCTCGCGCATATGCGCCGCACGGCGTTGCAGGACAGCGACCTGTTCGGGCAGGATATCAAAAAAGGCGACAAGCTGGCGCTGTGGTACCTTTCGGCCAATCGCGACGAAAGTGTGTTCGACAATCCAGACAAGCTGATTGTGGACCGCAACAATGCACGGCGCCATCTGGCGTTCGGCTATGGCATCCACCGCTGCGTCGGCGCACGGCTGGCCGAGTTACAGATTACGATACTCATGGAAGAGATGGCCAGGCGGCGTATCCGGGTAAATGTCCTTTCCGAACCCGAACGCGTGCCCGCCTGTTTCGTACACGGTTACAGGAAGATGGATGTCGAGATTACGCACTATTAATTTGGCTTCAAGTGTAACTTTTTGGGCCGTTGGCACGTATATACAGTGAGGTCCGGAAAGCTATTCTGGACCAAAAGGATATTATATGACCAACCAGACACATAAAGAACCCGCATCACGCCGTTACTTTTTGGGCCTTTCTGCAATTTTGGGAATAGGCGCGACGGGCTTTGCGCTTACCCGTTCGGGCGCGGCCGATGCCAAGACGAGCAAAAAATTTGAGATTACCAAGAGCGAGGCGCAGTGGCGCAAGCAGCTGACCGATCAGGAATTTTACGTGCTGCGCAAGGAAGGCACCGAGAGGCCATATTCGAGCGCACTGAATGCGGAAAAGCGTGCCGGAACCTATAGTTGTGCGGCATGCAATCTTGCGCTGTTCTTGTCCAAGACCAAATTCGAAAGTGGCACCGGCTGGCCGAGCTTTTACGCGCCGATCAAAAACGCGGTCGGAACCGCGAGCGATTACAAGCTTGGATTACCGCGTACCGAAGTGCATTGTCGCCGCTGCGGCGGGCATTTGGGCCATGTGTTCAACGACGGTCCGAAACCCACCGGCAAACGCTATTGCATGAACGGGGGCGCCATGGATTTTCGCGCCGCATAAGATGGATTTCGTAAGACGTTACAAGTCAGCCATAGCCTTTTAAACTGCATGTGGCTGGCAAGGAACTGAATTTCGTATGACTGTGTACGCAGGACTACTGAATATACATCTATTCGGAGACTTGCCATATTTTAAGGCCGCCCATGCCGTCTATGGTTACTGGAACCAGCCATGTCGGAATATTGCCGTGCGTGAGCTGAGCCATAAATCCGTTGGGCGCTAGATGTGCATAGTTAAGCGGTTCGTATAGTCCCGGACAATAAGCGACATAGCGTATCTTGCGGGTGGTTATGATATTGTGCGCCTGTTGCGGCGATCCTGTAAACGTGCGGATGACATCGCGCATCGCGATGTCATTGCGATGGTGTCCGCTCGCCACGATACGATGTTTGGAGGCGAGGAGGATCGACGGGCCGGTGTCCATCGGGGTCATAAAAGTCGATCTCGGTAACCGATCAAGGACATTGAGGTTATCAGAGAGTTCGCATTTTAATGCAACGCGAACATGATTTTCGATTTCGCTTTCGCCAAGAAGGTTTCTACCGGCGCGAACAACTTGTCCCGGAACCATCAAAAGCAGGATACCCATCATTACACCCATCTTTTTGGGTAAGGACTTTATAGTGCGCGCTTTGACCAGCAGACTGTGAATGAAATAAGCGACGAAAGGGATCGAGAAAAGTGACGATATGGCCGAAGACCGTTCTACCATGAGCGAAAGAGCGAAAGCACAAACCAAAAGAAACACAGCCGTCAACGTCTGGATACCGCTTAATGGGGAGACGGTTCGGCGGCGCATAGACACAATGGCAAAGAGTGCAAGCGATGGCAAAACGAGTATCTGTATCGCGTAGACTAGACTTTGATCCCAGATCGGCTTGCCCTCAAGCACACGATCATACCACATTTCCCGCACCAGCGGGTCTAGATCTGCAAAGGCACCTGCCGTACACTGGGGTGCAACGCTGAATATTATAACTGCCGCAGTGGCACTTATCGCCGCAAATCCGGCACAAAGCCAGATTTTCGAAACCGGATTCAGCTTGGCCCAAGCCCCAATCGCAAAGGCGCCAAATGCGAATATAGCCAGATGGACCGGAGACATGGCATCGCAATAGTTGATCATGGTGGCCCATGAGTTTGTAGTGCCCAGATATAAAATAGCGGAGGCCGTGGCTAATGCCGCCATGGCATGCACCAGGCGCTGGCGTTGCGCGCTATCGAGCACCCAGCGTACAGCGTAGAGTGCCATGAAAGCCGCCGCTATTGGCAATCCTTCCATCGATATGTTCAGCCAGAGTGCCAATGCACTCCCGGTAATCCAACCGCTATACTTTTGGCGCTCGTCAAAAGCGGCGGCAAATGCCATCATGGCCAGCGCCATCTGCCATCCGTGATGATCGATCCGCATGGGCCGGATCTGATGCACAACGGGTACCGTTATAGCGATGATAAGACATGAAAAAATCGCAGTTTCTTTATCGAACAGCTTATTCGTAATCCGGGCCATGACGAACATGATGACCAGAAGGGTCAAAAGAGGGATCGCCGTCAGCGCAATGATTTCGGATACGGACTGTCCGAAAAACGGTTTGAAAATAAGTATGACCGCCGCGATCGGTATGTCGACAATGCGCGACCAGTGCATCGGTGCACCTTCGGGTGGATTGATCCGGTACTGGGTGACATCGAACCAGCTTTGTCCGGCGATCCAGTCGCGCACTTGCAACAGCCGCAGCACATCGTCGGGATCGGGAAATTTGAATTTTGCGATGGCGACCGAATTCACGGCAAGCAAAAGCGCAGAGACTGCACACCATAATACCAGTATATGCCGTGTCGTCAGCGTGTCCGTGGGCGGGCCAGTCTTGACCTTCACCGGAATACCACATGGCTTCTAATTGCATATGTGGTTTGAAAGCTCACGATGATCGCGACCATTTTTGCCAGGCGCGGATCGAGCGAAAACATATCCGCCGCGCCGACTATAGCTACAGTAAGGACAAGGCCGATAAGTGCGGAGCCTATGAATAGCAGCTTTTGCTTGTGGCGTTGCGCACCTTTGTGCGCGACTTGCAAAGAGAAGACTTTGCGGCTTGACAATATCCAGTGAACGACGATCCCAACGCTATATCCTGCTGCCGAAGCGGTCGCGGCGGGAGCAACCGCAAGCAGCAGCATGAACAGGGCAATATCAGTTGCGAGGGCGCCAGCGCTTACGAAAATATATCGCAAATAGGTGATGGTACGTAGTTTGTCCGCGATTTCGATCATCCGGTCCCAACCCAATCTTTGATTCAGGCAGCTTTGCCGACGCGCCGCGGCACATCCCGTTCGGAAGCGAGCGCAGTCTTACGGTCTTCGGCCAATACCGGTTGTGCCTCGCCGGCACTGGCAAGAACACGCTCGGTCCCTTCGTCGCCCGTCTCGTGATATTCGGCATCCTCGTTGACGTTCCAGATATTGTAGATCCGCGCGCCCGCGTCGATATTCTCGACCGTCAGCATGGCCGTCATCATCGCATGATCCTGGTTGTTGTAACGGTGCATACCATTGCGGCCGATCATATGCAGGGTCGGAAAACGGGCTTCCAGATCGGTGCGCATCGCTGTAACATTTGCCTCATATTCATCATCGTAGACGGGATAGGCTTTTTCCTGCCTGACCACTTTGCCGCCGGTTACCTGTGCAGGATCGCATAGCCCCAATATGGCCATTTCCTTTTTCGCCAGTTCAATCAGGTCAACGTCGCTTGAGGACCACAGGCCATCGCCTTCGAAACAGAAATACTCTAGGCCGACACACGCGATATCTGCATCGGGCACCATTTCCGGTGACCAACTGCGGAAATTTTGTACCCGGCCTACCTGGACGCGATTGTCGTGGATATAGATCCAGTTGTCAGGAAACAGATCATCGGACCTCACCATCAATGCCACGGTCAGAAAATCACGATAGTTGAGCTTCTTGGCCTGCAAAGAGCTTTGCGGTAAAGGGTGGATACGTGCCGAAAGTTCTCGCATCGAGGCGGAGCTGACCACATGTTGGGCCGTTATGACCGTTCCCCCGTCCTGACCTGACGTGCTCATCCGCCACTTGCCTTCAGCGTCTCGCGCCAGTTGCTTGAGCGTATGGCCCAGCAGCACGTGATTGCCTTTGGAGAGCACGTAATCGCGCGCGGCGTCCCACATCATTCCGGGACCAAGTCGTGGATAGCGGAAAGTTTCCAAGAGGGTCTTGGTCGCCATGCCGTCATTGGGCCTTTTGTTGAGACCCAAAGATCGCTTCAGTCCGTCGGTGACGGCGCTCCACAGGCTCAGCCCCTTGATGCGTTGCGCCGCCCAGTCCGCGGACATTTCGTCGCACGGCATGCCCCATACCTTCTCCGTATAGGTTTTGAAGAAAATCGAATATAGCTTGTGGCCGAACTGGTTCACGGTCCAGTCTTCGAAACTTTTGACGTCTTTTTTCGGGAAAATTTTCGCTTTGGCATAGCTTGCCATGCAGGATGCCGAACGCCACACACCCAGATTCCACAACGCCTCGAATGCGCGCAGCGGATAGTTGTAGAATTTGCCTTCGTAATAGATGCGGCTCATGCGCGGACGCTGGATGAAATCGTCGGGCAGAATTTCGTTCCACAAATCGACCACTTCCTGACTTTTTGAAAAAAACCGGTGGCCGCCAATATCGAACCGGAAACCCTGATGCTCGACCGTGCGGCTGATGCCGCCAACATATTTCTCGTCTTTCTCGATAACCGTGACGCTATAGCCTTTTTTGCTGAGCAAATAGGCTGCAGTCAGGCCGGCCGGACCCGCTCCGATAATGGCAACATCAACATTGGTGGCAGCTGTGGACATGTGTTCATTTCCCCGTTTCGAAGTTCGAAACCGGAATGAATGAAAAGCGCTAATGGATGGTTAACGCGGCGTTACTTTTTACAGAAAACTTGGGATTACTGCGGCACATCGCTTTTGAATCCCTGCGCCACCACGTACCATTCGGAAGATCCCTTGCGGCTGGCCGGCGGCTTGGCATGTTTGATGGTGGTGAAATGCTTTTTCAACAGCGCCAGCAGGTCCTTGTCGGTGCCGCCCGCCAGCACCTTGGCGATGAATGCGCCGCCGGGTTTCAGGTGCTCGATCGCAAACCACGCGCCTGCTTCGACCAGAGCCATGGTGCGCAAATGGTCGGTCTGCTGGTGGCCCACCGTGTTGGCGGCCATGTCGGACATGACGAGGTCGGGTTTTTCGCCCAGCGCCTGTAAAAGCATGTCCGGGGCCTTATCATCGAGGAAATCCATCTCGAAAATCGTGACATCGGGCAGCGGATCCACGGGCAAAAGGTCGATTCCCACCACTTTGGCCTGCGGTGAAAGCCGGTGCACCAGCTGCGTCCATCCGCCCGGAGCGATCCCGAGGTCGACCACATGCCGCGCCTTGCGAACCAGCTTAAAGCGCGCGTCCAGTTCGATCAGCTTGTAGGCCGCACGCGAACGATATCCGTCGGCCTTTGCCTGCCGTACATAGGGATCGTTGAGCTGGCGTTGCAGCCACGCGATCGACGATGGCTTGCGGCCCTTGGCGGTCTTGATCCGTTGCCGCTGGCCGGCTTTGCCGCGGCTCATATACTCTTGGTCCTCAGCTTTGCCGGCGGGCTGCCGGTGGCCATGAGCGAACGCAATATGCCCTCGCGTATGCCACGATCCGCGACCCCAAGACGCTCAGTCGGCCAGATATCCAAGATCGTTTCCAATATGGCACAGCCTGCCACGACCAGATCGGCACGTTCGTTGCCGACGCAGGGCAATTTGCGGCGCTGGTCGAGCGATAGCCCGGCGAGGTTCCGGCTGATGTCGCGCATCGATTGCGAAGGAACGATCAAGCCGTCGATCACATTGCGGTCATAGCTTGGCAGATTGAGGTGTAGGCTGGCGAGAGTGGTCACGGTGCCGCTCGTGCCCAGCAACCGTTTCGCATCGCCCGGATGAGTGGGCAGGCGATCGCGAAAATCGCTGAAACTGTCCATTACCCGCGCGCGCATATTGGCATAGGCACGGGCCAGAGCTGCAGGATCATTGTTGTCATGCGGTTCGCTTTCAGTCAGCGACACCACGCCCCACGGCACCGATTGCCAGTCGAGTATATGGGGTGCGCTGGCCTCTGTATCGACCAGCACGAGTTCGGTCGAACCGCCGCCGATATCGAAAATCATAGCCGGTCCCTGCCCGGGTTCGAGCAGGATATGGCAGCCGAGCACGGCGAGCCGCGCCTCCTCCTCGGCAGAGATGATATCCAGCACGATTCCGGTTTCACGGCGCACGCGCTCGATAAAGGCTTCGCCATTGCTGGCGCGGCGGCAAGCTTCGGTTGCGACCGACCTTGCCAATGTGACATGGCGCCGCTTCAGCTTGTCCGAGCAGATCGAAAGCGCCGCCACCGCGCGGTCCATGGCATGGTCGCTCAACCGGCCGCTTTTGGCCAGTCCCTCGCCCAGGCGCACCACCCGGGAAAACGCATCGACAACAACGAAACTGTCGTCAGCAGGCTTCGCGATCAGCAGACGGCAATTATTGGTGCCCAGATCGATGGCCGCATAGGCTTTGTGCGCGGGCCAGCCACTATGGCCTTGATGGGTTTGTGTAGGCACGTGGGGGCTTGCGTGTCTTTTGTCGGGACTGCGGTCATAAGGATGCCGCCGCTGTTTGGGGGCGACGCTGGCGTTATTTCTGCGGTTCGGCGGCTGTTCGGGCACGGCATCGACATGCGGGTCCATACGCATGGGCGAGGCACCGCCCGATGGCGAAATAGCCTTTTTGAAAGCCGCACTGCCGGAGGGGGAACCTGTGCCGTCGATCGGCTGGGGTTTGTCCTGCGCTCTGTCGTGCGGCATGGGTGTTGGTTGATCCACCACAGCCGTAACTACTCTTATCTTTACCCGGCCCGGATACATTCCGCCGGTACTTGGCAGTATATGTAGGGAAAAACGCGCGAATTGGCAAGGCGGTGCGATTCCGGTCGTTTCAGGATCCCGCAATTTGCCGTTTACAGGCCGCCCGAACCTTGCGGGAAATCGATTATTCTCCTTGACGGGCGCACCCATGCGACCTAAGTCGCGCACCGGCTATTGCCCCGTCGTCTAATGGTAAGACTGCGGACTCTGACTCCGTCAATTAAGGTTCGAATCCTTACGGGGCATCCAGCTTTATAGTTTCATATCAATATATTATGTAATATATTGCGATAGCGACGCAGGCCTATCTCCCTTTTTAGACAGTGCCCCTGATTTACGAAAACTGTTTCGAAAACCAGGGAGAATTCAAAAACCTGATCTTCCCATTCCAGATATTTGGCCAACAGCAATTTAATCTGTTTGAAACCACTGCACGGTTAAATATTGATTATACCCATTGATTACAGGTGAATATTTGCCATGCACGACATTATGTCTGCCGCCACAAACCCGTTTTCTACGCTTTCAGGTGCTCCACATGACCAGATCGCCTGCCAGTCCGCGGACGATCTGGCGGAACATGCGGAGGAGCTGCAGCGTGAAGGACGCGTACGCGTTCCCGGTTTCCTGTCATACGGTGCACAGTTTCTGCACGACTTTCTGAACGAGACCGACGAATGGATCCAGGTTATCAATACCGAAAAGGGCGTGCTGGAAATCGACATGGACGAATGGCAACAATATGATTCGCGCAAAAGGGCGCAAATCGAGCGGGACATGTATGCACGGGCATCGCGCGGTTTCCAGTACAGCTATTCCGCTATCAGCATCGCCGCGCCGCACGAACTGGAGGCATATGACTGTCCTCTGACCAACTTTGCGCGCTTTATGGCCAGACCCGACACGAAAAAAGTCCTGCAATCGCTTACCGGACATGCCGACCTGAAATTCACCGATGGCCAGGCCACCGCATATCATGCGGGCGACATTTTGACGGGCCATGACGACGCGGTTGCAGGAAAGAACCGCATTGCCGCCTTTGTAATGGGACTGACGCCGGTCTGGCGCCTCGAATGGGGCGGATTGCTGCATTTCCACGGGGAGGACAAGGAATCCGCTTTAGCATTGGTCCCGCAGTTCAATACACTCGATTTGTTCAGCGTGCCTCGACTGCATAGCGTCTCGCAGGTTTCCCCCGCCGCACTATATCCTCGCTATGCGATTACCGGCTGGCTTAGCAAATCATGACCCCAATCCGCCACATCTGATCCCGGTGACTGGCGCCAAAGTTAAGCATATATGTTAACACATTCAGTTATTAGTATATTTTCATGATTTGTCTCAAACAGGGACGGGGCATTCTGTGCAGTGGACAGCTTTGCGATATTCCCCAATCACAACGATATCGGCACGAAGTCGAGTGAAACAGGAGAAATAGAATGCGCGATCTTAAAACAGAAGAACTGGGTTTTGTTTACGGTGCGGGTTGTTCGCCTTGCGCACCCAATCGCAAAAAAGACAAAAAGAACAAAGGTTCCAAGTCCAAGGGTTCGAAGTCAAAAGGCTCCAAGTCCAAAGGTGCGAAATCCAAGGGTTCGAAATCCAAAGGCGGCCGCGGCTGTTATTAAGTCGTAGTTCGCAGCAATCATTCTCGATTGCGATACAAAAGATCAGCGGGCGGCGCCACATCATGTGGCCCGCCCGTTTGCTTTGTAGGATAGCTACCCGCCATATCCGGCCCCCCAGATTGAACAGATTTTAATCTTTCCCGGTCATACTGTACCGGCATAATCACAGGCATACTGGGCAAAACATGAAATTGGAAAAAAAGACCGGACGCACGAAAGTCTACCGTGAGAAAGCCGCCGACCTGCTGAACCCCGCCTCGCTGGAAACCGAATCGCTGCTTAAGCTGATGGGTTTGCCAGGGCTATCGGATTATCTGCATTTTCATACATCCCGCGTCGTGGGCGGCGAAGAGATGGCACGATCCGCCTTGGTCGACGAATGGCGCACGGCCAACGACCATTATCATGATTTGGAAGCGAGCGAATTGGGCGAAGCCGAGTCAATCGAAAGTTTCGATCTGCTCAAAAGCCTGAAAGCCCAAGCGATTGCGCTTGAGGAGAACAGGTTTTTCCAGGAGTCGTTTGGCGAATTGCCCCATGCGATCAAGATGGTCGAACTGCGCAAGCTGATGGTCTCGCAGCACAGCGTCGGCACGCTTTTTGCAGGCAGCATCGCGGACCGACTGGGCAAGGCGCCGACTGATAAGGACCTGTTCGCGTTTTGCCTGCCGACCGGCAAGTCTTCCGCGCCACTTACTATGCAACGATTGAGCGAAAGCCGCTATGTATTCACGTCGCGTTCGACTGATTTTCGCGACCATCCGCTGACGGTAGCCCATGCCGGAGATTTGGGGTTTATCGACAGTTTCGGGCCGGTCGCAAACGCGCTTGTCATTCCGCTGGGATATGGGTCCAATTTTCTGTCCGGTATCGAAAGCGAAAAGCGGATCGTGTTGCAGAACGGATACCACCGTGCCTTTGCGCTGATGTCGCTCGGCATTACCCACGCCCCGATGGTGATACAGCACGTATCGCGCACCGACGAACTCGATCTGGCCGCCTCGTCCGAGGTGTCCGACAACGCGATATTCTATTTTCGCGCAAAACGCCCGCCGCTACTGAAAGACTTTCTCAATGCGAAGCTGGCGAAGCGGATCGATATCCATGCGCTCGAAACGCGCGTCGAAATCGAGGTGAAGGTCCGGAACAGCACCGGACCTGTGGCAAAAACCCTGTAGCTTAGGGCGGGCGTTTAGCCTCTAGGCGGCTATTACCAGTAGCCATGGCCCAATTTTTATTCGGCGGCGATGCTGTCATACTGCACGTTCCCGTTTTCGCCATCATCGAGCGATGCCTTGCCGTTGCGCACGACTTCCATTTTTCCGTCTACCAGTCTGAGTACAATATCGGCGCGTTCGACCAGCGCCGGGCGGTGCGATATCGCCACGCGCGTGATCGGCAGGGCGGCAATCATATCGCCGATTTCGGCCTCGTTCTTCTCGTCCAGATTGGCGGTACCTTCGTCGAGGAACAGTATGTCGGGATCTTTGTAGAGCGCGCGCGCCAGCATGATACGCTGCTTTTGTCCCGACGACAGGCTGTTGCCCATGTCGCCGATCAGGCTCTGATACGCCATCGGCATGGCCATGACGGTATCGTGGATACGCGCCATTTTCGCCGACGTCTCGATGCGCGCCATGTCGGGACGGTCCTCGAAAAAACAGATATTGTCGGCCAGCGAGCCTGACAGCAGTTGATCGTCCTGCATGACCGCGGCGATACGCGAGCGCCAGGCGAATATCGACGCCGGGGTCAGCTGGTTGCCGTCGATCAGGATCTTGCCCGCCGATGGCGGCATCAAACCCAGCATCAGTCGCATCAGTGTGGACTTGCCCGCGCCTGATTCGCCGATGATCGCGACGAAACTGCCGGCCGGGATTGTAAAGCTTAGATCCTCAAGCACATTGGGTTCGTTGGCACCGTAGCGAAAGCTCAGCGCTTCGCTCGCGAGCGATGGCCCCGGCAGCAAACCGGTGCGCGGCATTCCCGATATTACTTCTTCCTTGGGTTCGGACACGATGTCCGACAGGCGTGAAAGGTGCACCGACAGCAGGCGCCAGCGGTCCAGATGATCGAGCATGGCGGTAGCGCTCGATGTAAAGCTGGAGCGGTAGGACAGGAAGGCAAGCAGCATACCGACGCTGATTTCGTTGGCCATAACGGCAATCGCACCGACAAAAACGACGATCAGGAATTGGCCGTCGGTAATGATGCTTTCGACCACGCGTTTCCAGATCGAATAGATGGACAGGTGATAATTGGCGGTCACGACGTCGGCAAAACGGTTGCGCCAGCCGTTCTCGCGCACCGATTCGTTGACGTGCAGCTTGATCGCGCGGATCGAGCGGATCGTCTCCATTGTGAAAGTTTCCTCGCGGGCATCAGCGACAAGCGATTCCTCGGTCCGGCGGCGGATGATCGGATAGATGCTCAGGCGGAAACCCAAATAAAGCGCGGTTGCCACCACTACGATCACCGTCATCGGCACGCTGATCATCGCCATGACGGTCAGGGTCGTAATTGTCAAAATGGCATCGATGCCGGCATTGACGAAGCCTTGGGTCAGGATCGCCTGGATCGGCCCGGCGGATTCGAGCCGCGACATCAGGTCGCCGACATGACGGCTTTCGAAATAGCGCGTCGGCAGACGCATCATGTGCCGCACGATATTGCCGGTAAGCTGGAAAGAAATCGACTGGCCCAAGGTAAGGACCACCCACGAGCGCAGCGCCTGTATGCCGGTGTTCAAAAGATAGACGAAACCGAAGCCGAAAACGAGCAGCCCCATCAGGCTGACATCGCTTTGCCCGATAGCTTCGTCGATCGTCAGCTGCATGAAAAACGGCAGCGCAAGCGCGGTGATCTGCAGCAATAGCGACAGGACCAGCACCTGGAATACCGCGCCGCGATAATTGACCAGCCGGCCCCATAAATCGCTTAGTTTGACAGTGACCCGGCTGTCGACCGGCTTGAATTCGGTCGTGGGCGACAGTTCGAGCGCAACGCCCGTAAAATGCGCGCTGGCTTTGGCGATCGGCATGGTGCGCTTGCCCACTGCCGGATCCAGGATCGTGATCCGGTTGCCCTGTACGGCGGTCAGTACGACATAATGATTGAGATCCCAGTGCAGGATCGCCGGGAGCGCCAGATTCTTGAGTTCGTTCAGTTCGAGCCGAAGCGCCCGCGGCGCCAGGTGCAGCTCGGACGCCAGATTGATCAGCTGCTTGAGCGTCAGGCCTTTCATTGAAATGGGAAACTGTCGCCGCAGTCCACCGATGTTGACGCGGTGTCCATGATGCACCGACACCATTGCCAGACATGCCAGACCGCATTCGGCGGCTTCGGTCTGCAGGATCGGCCGCGTATCTTCCATCCAGGGCCATGCTAACCCGCTCATGAATTGGCCACCTTGAAAATCGGGCCCAGGAAAACTTCCCACATGCTGCGGTCTTCGAGTATCAAATTGGCGGATAGCGTCATGCCCGCGCGCAGTTTGCCGTTAGGCAGCTTGCTATCGAACCCGCGCGAATCGATCGCGATGCGGACCCGAAATGACGGTTCGGCAAGCCCAGGCCGGGAAGGCGTCGGTATCGTTGCGGTGGGAACAGTTGACACCCATGTCACCGTGCCGGTTCCGACCCCGTATTTCTCATAGGGAAAAGCGTCGAATTTCAGCTTTACCCGCTGCCCCTTTTGCACGAAACCGATAGCGCTGGAGGGCGCCTGCAACTGGACTTCCAGCTTGCTGTTCCTGGGGATGATCGACACGATCGGATTTTGCCCGTCGGTCGATTGCCCCGCGGCTTGCGCAACATCGCCTACGGTGCCGTCCACCGGTGCGACCAATACCAGTTCGTCCTGCCGCAACAGGCTGGCCTTGTCGCGCGACAGTTCGGCGATGCGTTCGGAAAGCTGCGAGCGTGACTGCGTGCCGGTAATGCCGCGCGACGCCAGTTGCGATTTGATCGTTGCCAAGTCCTCGCGCTTTGCGATGATCTTCTCCGACAGCGTTTCCAGTTCCAGCCGTCCGGCCAGCAGCGTACGTTCCGCTTCCTCCAGCTCCACTGCGGCACTGGCGTTTTTCCTGACCAGCCGCTGGATGCGAGCCCGGCGCTCTTCGTCGAGACGCAGCCGCTGCGCCAACAATGCGCGCTGCTTTTCGAGCGATGTAATGCCTTGGGCGGTGCCGTCCTGCTGCGCTGCCAGCGCAGACTGTTCAGAAAGCGCCAGATCGCTGGAAAGGCTTTTTTGCTGTTGCAATTCGGCCAGTTGTCTTTCCATTTCGATCAGTTGTGCATCAATGCCGACCGATCCTGCCGAACGGCCCTGAGTCAGTGAAATCGTCACTAACGGGCTGCCGCGTTGAACATATTGCCCTTCGCGAACGTGGATTTTCTCGATTTTGGCATTGACGGGGGTGGCTATGCTCGCAACCCCTTCGGAATAGGTGACCACACCGTCAACCTGTACGCTGCGCGCATAATGCCCTGCGGTCAGCACAACGAACAGCGCGGCGATGGCGAAAAACGCGAATATAGTATATTGCCGGGAGCGTGGCGGCACGGCGGCAATGATGGTGCCGGTCAGCTTTTGTCGTCCCGCTTCCAGCGATTCCTGCCTGAACAACAATGATGACATTCACAACTCCAATTCCTGCATGGCGATAGCTGCAAAGCGTGAAAAGAGAGTTAATCGGGCGTCAACGCTGTCTTTCAGAAGCGAAGATGCTTTCCGATTTGGTAACCAAATTACGATATGCGGGGGGCATGAAGAGGACACCTCCCGAGGCCCGCCATATGTTCGGAGCCGGATTGGCCAGTATCGCGCTGACGGCGTGCGCGCCCGAGGTTGCACTGGTGGCCCCGTACCAGGTCGCATCCGGACAATGGAATGATGACACCGTCACCTATGGCAATGGATTGGTCGGTAGTAGCCCGGTTTCGCCGCTCGCATGGTCCGCATTCGGTTCCGAACAGCTGGCGGGACTGATCGCCCGCGCCCATAGCGCAAATCCCGACATTGCCATTGCCGGTGCCCGTATCATGCAAGCGCGCGGCGACCTGATGGTAGCGGGTGCCGCTGGCGGGCCCAGCCTGACGTTCGATCTGGACGGCAGTTCCGATATCCGCAACCTGCGGGGGCAGAACAATTCGTCCAACAGGTTCGGGAGTGCCAATCTCGATATTTCCTATGACCTTGACCTGTTCGGCGAGAACCGCGCCCGCCGGGATGCGGGACGGGCGCAGTTGCGCGCCACCGGTTATGACAATCTGGCGACGCGTCTGGCCATAGAATCCGAGGTGGCTCGCAGCTATGTTGGGCTGAGCGCCTTTTCCGAACAGATCGTGCTGGCGCAAAATGCCTTGTCCGATGCCAGGGAGCTCGAGAGAATTGTGCGTTTGCGCGCGCAAGAAGGTCTGGTCAATCCGGTCGAGATCGGACTGCAAGTGGCCGAAACCAACGAAATCGGTATCGCATTGAGCCGACTCGTTGAAGCGCGGGCGCGGGCGCAAACTGCGCTTTCGATTCTGCTCGGCGAAGAAGCGCCTGCGTTCCGCTTCGAAGCCGCGCGACTGTCCGATCTGATCGTACCGCAATTCGAAAGGATACAGCCCGCGCAATTGCTGGCGCGCAGACCCGATATTCTGGCTGCTGAAGCACGCATAGCTGCAGCGAACGGCAATATCGGCCAGGCACGCGCGGCTTTTTTTCCGCAAATCCGGCTTTCCGCGACTTCGTTTGTAGATTTTGCCACGAACGGCATCGGTGTCCCCGGCGTGGCACTGGGCGCGAATATCTTGTCTTCCATTTTCGACAGTGGCGGCAAAAAGGGTTCGCTTTTGCGCGCGCAGGGCGAGCAGATCGAGGCAGCGGAAAATTACCGCAAGACCATTCTGGTGGCGCTGGGCGAAGCGCAGAACGCAATGGCTTCGTCATCCGAAGCCCAGAACCGGCTGACGCTGCTGTCCCGATCCCATGCCCTGGCCGTCCGCACCGCCGATGCGGCCCGCGCACAGTATCTGGAAGGTGTCATTACGCAAACGGCGCTGAATGAGTCCGAAAGCCAGTTGCGGCGTGTGGAGGAAGAATTGATAAATGCTCGTAAGGAGCATCTGGAATCCGCCATTTCGCTGTTTCAGGCACTGGGCGGAGCGCCGGTGCTGTAAAATAGGAATAATCAGAACAACCAGATTTTACACAAATTAATAGTCAAAAATTAAGTAAATAATGGCGGAGACGGAGGGATTCGAACCCTCGATAGGTTGCCCTATACACGCTTTCCAAGCGTGCGCGATCGACCACTCTGCCACGTCTCCGCAAAATGCCATTCGGTCGGAAATGGCGGGAAAGAGCGTCCCCTATAGCCGATGTCCGCATTTTGCAAGCGCGCATGTGGTGCGCTCTTGCTTTCGGAGCGGATTGTGGCAGATTGTTGTCCATGAAACATATCCTCCACGCTTCCTATGCTGTAGCCTTGCTGCTGGCCCCCGCCACCCTTCATGCCCAGGATGAGCCCAAGGGTGCGCCGTCACCGAACCAGATTGTTGATGCGGCTTTGCCGGATGAATGGGTAAAAATTGCGCCCGAGGATCTGCTGGTCATGGACATTGCCCCCGACCGCGATGGCAATGCGCGACAAGTGGTGATCCAGTTGATGCCGCCACCATTCTCGCAAGGATGGATCGGTAATATCCGCACGCTCGCCGCCGCGCACTGGTGGGACGGCACTTCGATCAACCGCGTGCAGGACAATTATGTCGTGCAATGGGGCGATACGAGCGAGGCGAAGCCGCTGCCTGAGGGTTTGACGGTAATGCCGGAGAGTGAATATGTTGCGATGGTTTCCGATGAATCCGGTTTTTTTGCGGCAATGGATCGCGATCATTATGCAAGCGGAACAGGATTTCGAAATGGTTGGCCACTGGCTCATGGGGATATTGCCATGTCCAATGAGGACGAAGAATGGCCCGTCCACTGTTACGGCATGGTCGGCGTGGGCCGCAATCTTTCGCCCGACACCGGCACCGGGGCCGAGCTTTATACCGTGATCGGCCATGCGCCGCGGCATCTCGACCGCAATATCGCGCTGGTCGGGCGCGTGGTCGAGGGGATCGAGCATAAGTCGTCGCTGCCGCGCGGCAAGGGACCGCTTGGGTTTTACGAGGATGAAACCAGACGCGTGCCGATCGTTTCGATCCGTCTCGCCAGCGAACTAGCACCGGTGGAGCAGCCGCGTTTCGAATATCTGTCCACCGAGAGCGCGACTTTTGCACGCTATGCCGATGCGCGCACCAATCGCCGCGACCCGTTTTTTATCGCACCTGCGGGTGGTGCCGATATCTGCAATATCCCCGTGCCGGTGCGCCGTGCCAAGCCATAAACAGAATGGGTTGAGTGCTTATAAAGCTACGCAAAATTGTAACAATATTGTTTTTGATTCGCATGGGGCGGCGCTTTAACCTATAGAATGCAGCAATTGACACTCGCTGATAAAGGATAGGTTTCATGCGCGTTGGCACCCCGAAAGAAATCAAGAACCACGAATACCGCGTCGGGCTGACGCCTGAATCTGTCCGCGAGCTGGTGGCGCATGGGCATGAAACTTTGGTCGAACAAGGCGCGGGCCTTGGCATCAGCGCAACCGACGACGAATATCGCGCGGCAGGTGCGGAAATAGTCGGCACCGCGGCTGAAATATTCGAGCGCTGCGAGATGGTGGTCAAGGTAAAAGAGCCGCAGGCGGGCGAACGCGCAATGTTGCGGAAGGGGCAAATCCTTTTCACCTATCTTCACCTTGCTCCGGACCCCGAACAGACCGAAGATCTGGTTAAATCGGGTGCGACCTGCATCGCTTATGAAACCGTCACCGATGTACATGGCGGACTGCCCCTGCTCAAGCCGATGAGCCAGGTAGCGGGACGCATGGCGATTCAGGCGGGCGCGACCGCGCTTGAAAAAGCACACGGCGGCCGCGGCATATTACTGGGCGGCGTGCCAGGCGTATCGCCTGCGAAGGTCACCATCATCGGCGGCGGCGTGGTCGGGTTCAACGCCGCGCAGATGGCGGCGGGTCTGGGCGCGGACGTAACCATTCTCGACCGCAACCCCGAAGTGCTCGAGGAGCTGGGCAATTATTTCGAGGCGCGCGCGAAAACGCGGTTCTCCAACCAAGCAAATTTGGCCGAATGCGTGGCCGAGGCCGATCTGGTGATCGGCGCGGTGCTGATCCCCGGCGCTTCGGCGCCCAAGCTGGTCAGCCGTGCGATGCTGTCGACGATGAATCCGGGCGCGGTGCTGGTCGATGTCGCAATCGATCAGGGCGGCTGCTTCGAAACGTCGAAAGCCACCACCCATGCCGATCCCACCTATGTGGTCGATGAAATCGTGCATTATTGCGTGGCCAATATGCCGGGTGCGGTATGCCGCACTTCCACCTATGCGCTTAACAACGTCACGCTTCCGCACGCACTATCGATCGCCGACAAGGGCTGGAAAGAAGCTTGCCGTGCCAGCCCGCATCTCGCCAATGGTTTAAATGTATGGAATGGCCATGTCACCTATGAAGCGGTGGCACGCGATCTGGGATACGAATATCTGCCGCTGGCCGATGCCCTGAAATAAAGCGGCGGCGCAAGCGCGTTCTTCCTGAAATAATGCTGCCGCGAAACCGCTATGCTCTGCTATGTCAGCGGGACATGTAAGATCGGGCAAGGAGACAGCAATGGCAGCCACAGACCAGAAACCGCTCGGATCGGGCTTTCATGCGAAAAGTGAACCCGACGAAGTGATGGCGGGCATCGACCTGTCGGGCAAGATCGCGATCGTAACGGGCGGCTATTCAGGCATCGGGCTGGAAACCACGCGTGCCTTGGCCAAGGCCGGAGCACGGGTCGTGGTGCCTGCGCGGACACATACCAAAGCCGAAGAAAATCTGGCGCACGTGGAGGGCGATATCGCCATTGCCGATATGGATCTGGCCGCTATCGCATCGGTGCATGCTTTTGCCAAGGCGATGAACGACGCGCTGCCGATGCTTGATCTCCTGATCAACAATGCCGGCATTATGGCCTGTCCTGAACGCCGCGTCGGTCCGGGATGGGAAGCGCAGTTTGGTACCAATCATATCGGTCATTTCGCGCTGACCCAAGCGTTGATGCCCTTGTTGCAAAAAGCTGATGCTCCGCGCGTTGTGGCTTTGTCCTCGATCGCGCACAAGCGGAATGGTATATTATGGGACGACATCCATTTTCGCGATAACGCATACGAAAAGTGGACCGCTTATGCGCAGGCGAAGTCGGCCAATGCGCTGCTTGCGCTGGCGCTCAGCCCGCGGCTGTCGGAATTTGGCGGACGCGCCTTTTCGGTGCATCCGGGCGGAATATTTACGCCGCTGCAGCGCGACCTGAGTCAGGAAGAACAGATCGAACTGGGCTGGCTGGGCGAGGACGGACAGCCAAGCGAAATAGCCAAGGCGGGCTTCAAGACGCCCGAGCAGGGCTGTACAACGACGCTATGGGCGGCGACCAGTGCGATGCTGGGTGACCAGCACGGCCTGTATTGCGAAAATTGCGATGTGGCGCAGCTTATGAATGAAGATTCGCCGCCTTATGGCCATGCCGCGCCGCATATCTGCGACGAGGACAGCGCCGAACGATTGTGGCGAATGAGCGAAGAGATGCTGGCAGATACCTGAACGACGTGCATAAAAATGCCGCCAGAACGGCGGCGGCATTTTTTGGAATTATGAATTCCGGCTTATTTGGGCGAGAGTACCATCAGCATCTGGCGGCCTTCCAGCCGGGGAAATGCTTCGACTTTGGCGTTTTCCTTGGTATCTTCCTGCACCCGGTTGAGCAATTCCATGCCAAGCTGCTGGTGCGACATTTCACGCCCGCGAAAGCGCAGGGTGATTTTCACCTTGTCGCCATTGTCGATAAACTGGTGCACCTTTTTCATCTTCACCATATAGTCATGGTCATCGATGTTAGGACGCATCTTTATCTCTTTGATATCTTGGGTCTTCTGGGATTTGCGCGCAGCATTGGCTTTTTTCTGCGCTTCATATTTGAATTTGCCAACGTCCAAAAACTTTGCCACCGGGGGTTCTGCGTTAGGGGATACTTCGACCAAATCGAGACCCGCCTCCGCTGCCTGTTTGATGGCATCTTCGGTGCGTAATACGCCCAGATTCTCGCCACTATCGTCAATCACGCGGACAGTATTGGATTGAATAAATTCGTTAAAGCGAGGACCGTTTTTCGGCGGTGCGGAAGGACCTCGGCGAGTTGATGGCGGACGTATAGCAAATTCTCCTTTGATATGATTCTGAGAGTAAATAGTGATTTTGGCGGCGTAAATAAAGGGGCAGCGCGCAGAATCGTATGACTCCGCCACGGTTCAGTGTCTATTCGGCAACAGATTCAGCTTTTCAGGTCGGGTGCAATCGCCTCGCTTTTCAGCATTGCCACCGCTTCGTCCAGACCGAGAAACTGTTGCTGCTTCTCGCCCAGCTGGCGCAGGGCGACCGTGCGCTTTTCCGCTTCCTGCTTGCCGATGACGAGCAGGTTGGGGACTTTGGCCATGCTGTGCTCGCGTACTTTATAATTGATTTTCTCGTTGCGCAGGTCGGTTTCGACACGGATGCCCGCGGATTTGAGCTCAGCAGCGACTTCCAGCGCATACGCGTCGGCATCGGACACGATTGTGGCGACCACCGCTTGTACGGGAGCAAGCCAGAGCGGCATCTTGCCGGCATAATGCTCGATCATAATCCCGATAAACCGCTCGAACGTGCCCAATATGGCGCGGTGCAGCATGACGGGCAGGTGGCGTTCTCCATCCGCGCCGATATAAGACGCATCGAGCCGTTCGGGCAGCACGGTATCGGCCTGGATCGTGCCGACCTGCCACGTCCGCCCAATCGCATCGGTCAGGTGGAATTCGAGCTTGGGCGCATAAAAAGCGCCTTCGCCCGGCAGTTCTTCCCAGCCATATTGCTCAGTCGCGCGGCCCGATTTGATGACGGCATCGCGCAGCACCTGTTCTGCCTCATCCCACATGGCTTCGCTGCCAAAACGATTTTCGGGGCGCAGGGCCAGCTTGATCGCATAATCGGCAAAGCCGAGTTCGCGGTAAACCTCGTCGAGGAGATTGCAAAACTGCACGATCTCGTCGACCAGCTGGTCTTCGCGGCAGAAGATATGCGCGTCGTCCTGCGTAAATTGGCGCACGCGCATGATGCCGTGCAGTGCGCCATGCGGCTCGTTGCGGTGACAGCATCCGAACTCGGCCATCCGCATCGGCAGGTCGCGATAGGATTTAATGCCCTGTTTGAAGATCAGGATATGTGCGGGACAGTTCATGGGCTTCAGCGCCATCATGTCGGCGCTTCCGGAAATGACCGGGCCGTCGCTTGTCGCATCGGGCACTTCGTCTGGTACGGCGAACATATTTTCGCTATACTTGCCCCAGTGGCCGGAGCGCTCCCATTGCTTGACATCCATCAGCTGCGGCGTCTTGACCTCGTCATAACCGGCGGCATCGAGCTTGCGGCGCGTATAGGCTTCGAGCGCGCGCCACATGATATAGCCTTTGGGATGCCAGAATACTGACCCCTGCGCCTCTGGCTGCAGGTGGAACAGGTCCATTTCCTGACCCAGCTTGCGGTGGTCGCGCTTTGCCGCTTCTTCCAGCCGCAGCATATGTGCGTTGAGCTGTTTTTTATTCAGCCAGCCGGTGCCGTAGATCCGCGAAAGCTGCGGGTTGCGCTGGTCGCCGCGCCAATAGGCGCCCGATACGCGGGTCAGCTTGAACGCCTTGGGATCGAGCTTGCCGGTCGAGGCCATGTGCGGCCCCTTGCACATGTCCATCCATGCGTCCGGCGCGTGCCTGTCGCCCGACCAGTAGACGGTGATTTCTTCGCCCTCGGGCAGTTCGGCAGCCCATTCGGCCTTGAAGCTCTCGCCGTCCCTTTTCCAGCGGTCGATCAGATCGTCGCGCTCCCACACTTCGCGCACAAGCGACTTGTCGGCGGCGATGATGCGGCGCATTTCCTCTTCGATTGCGGGCAGGTCCTCGTCGGTAAACGGCCCGCGCTCCTTGCTCGGCGCGAAATCATAGTAGAAGCCGTCATCGGTCGAGGGACCGAATGTGATCTGCGTGCCCTTGAACAGGTTCTGCACCGCCTCGGCCAGCACATGGGCGTAATCGTGCCGCGCCAGTTCGAGCGCATCGGCTTCATCGCGCACCGTAATAAGCGCCAGTTCACCATCGCTTTCCAGCGGACGCATGATATCGCGCAATTCGCCATCGACCCGCGCCGCGAGCGCGGCCTTGGCCAAGCCGGGACCGATATCGGCGGCAATGTCGGCCGGTGTAGTCCCCGCGGCAACGTCGCGCGAGGAGCCATCTGGAAGCGTGATTTTGATAAGTTCGGACATAGCGCAACCCTAGGCCATAGCCCCGCTTTTGTGTCAAGCGCCGGAACGCGCGATGCGCCATTTGCGAGATACCCAGGTCGCAGAACGGCGCCCGTAACAATCGTGCGACCATGTCGGCTATGACAAGCACACCAATTATTTTGTAAATGTTCCTTGACAATAATAAAATATTAGTCAAGTTACATTGACTTTAGTAAAAGGAAGCTTGTCATGGGTGAAGTTACAGAGGATTCCAAACCCAAATACGGTTTGGCCATATTCTGGGGGTGCGCCTTTTTTGCCGGAATGTTTGGCGTGCCAATAATCGGGCGGTATCTGGAATGGCCGCAGACGGCGATCATGGTGGGCATGCTTCTGGCTATGAGCTTGCTAGTTCCCATGATTTTGGCAATTGCGAAACAGGGTGCCAAGGATGGCAGCGTTACGCCTGCAATGAAAGCCTATAACCGCCGTGTTCTGATATGGTCGTTCGCTTATGGCATCGCCCTGTTTGGTGCCATTACCATCTATAACGAATATACACCGACTGGGCTGACCTTATGGATTATAGCGGTCTTTCCGGCGATACCGATATTGTGGAGCATCTGGGCAATGGGTCGCTATCTCGCCGAAGAAAAGGACGAATATATTCGCGCCAGGCAAGTTCAGAACGCAGTATTTGCTACGGGCTTGCTGCTGACTTTGGCAACTATATGGGGCTTTCTGGAAATGTTCGGTGTCGCGCCGCATGTGCCAAGCTGGGCGGCTGTGCCCGTATGGGCAATTGGATTAGCGATAGGGCAGTTGACGGGCAAACTGAGAAGTGCATGAAAAACCGCCTGAAAATTCTCCGTGCGGAACGCGACTGGACGCAGGGCGATCTGGCCGAACGCCTTGAAATATCGCGGCAGAGCGTCAATGCCATAGAAACCGGCAAATACGATCCTTCGCTGCCGCTTGCCTTCAAGATTGCCGATCTTTTCGACATGGCGATCGAAGAGGTTTTCCTGCGCGAATAGGCGAACGCAAAACCCTAGAGTCAATTTCAAAAAGGAGCATCGATATGGTTAAGTTGAAAATATTTGCAGGTATTTTGAGTTGTGCCGCAGTGCCGCTCCATCCTGTTTCGGCACAGACCGGCAGCACATCTGAAACGCAGCTGACGCAAGCTTCTCCGACAGCGCCACCCGGCGAAACGACTTTGCTACAGGACGGCACCGAGCTTCGCGGCGCCAAACATTTTACGGTCCTGTTCGAAGTGGCGAAAAATCCCGGCGCGCGGGACGTAATCCTGATTCCCGGCCTGGCGACACCGCGTGCCGTATGGGATGCGACGCGCATGCAATTGAAAGGCAAATATCGGCTGCATATCGTACAGGTCCGTGGCTTTGGCGATAATGCAGGCGCAAATTCCGAAGGACCGGTTATCGATCCGTTCGTCGAGGAATTGGCAGACTATATCGGCAAAACGGTCATGAAAAATAAAAATGACCAAAAACCGCTGATAATCGGGCACAGTTTTGGCGGATTGTCGGCAATGAAACTTGCCGCTGCGCATCCGGACCGGGTCGAGCGGGCAATGGTGGTCGACAGTCTGCCGTTTTTCGGGGTCTTTTACGGACCCGGCGCCACGGCCGAGAATATCGCGCCGCAGGCCGATGCCATACGCAAAGCCATCCAAACCGCACCCGCGCAAAGGCTCGACGACCGGAGCTTGCAAACCATGTCCGGCACTGAAGCAGGGCGCGAACAGGTCGCGAAATGGGGTCTAACTGCTGATCCAAAGGTCACCGGACAGGTGTTTTACGAGGTCATGACGGCTGATATCCGCCCCTTGTTGCCGCATATAACGGTGCCCGTCACCATGCTCTATCCGATCGAAGAAAACGGCGCATTCCCTGCGGGGACAATAGAAACGATATATAAAAGCAGCTATGCCGATGCGCCATCGGTCACAGTGAAGCGCATCAATGACAGCCGCCATTTTATCATGCTTGACCAACCGGACATATTTGCGAATTCTGTGACAGAATTCTTGGATAAGAAATAATGTCTGATACGCTGTTCCTGTTATCAATGATGAGAGATGGCTATGGAGTATGAATGACCGAGCAAAAAATCCTTTCCCGGCCCAATGGTAAGAAGCTGGCCTACCGCCACCGCCCTGCCGCTTCAGACAAGTCCGGTGCGCCCACACTAGTATTTCTGCCGGGATATATGTCGGATATGGAGGGCGGGAAGGCGGCGGCTCTGGATGGTTGGGCGCGGGATGAAGGCTATGCCATGCTCCGCTTCGATTATGGAGGATGCGGCGCGAGCGAGGGGGATTTTCGCGAACAATCTTTGGTCTGCTGGCGCAACGATGCGCTGCTGATGATCGATTCCCTGGTCCAGGGCCCAGTAGTTTTGGTAGGCTCCTCGATGGGCGGCTGGTTGATGCTGCTCGCCGCACTGCAGCGGCCGGAAAAGATCGCAGCCATAGTTGGCATAGCCGCCGCACCCGACTTTACCCGTTGGGGCTTTGATGACGCACACAAGGCAATTATACGAACGGAAGGCGCGCTGGAAGAGCCGAGCGCATATAGCAACACGCCATATGTGACGACCAGATTATTCTGGCAATCGGGGGAGGAAAACCTGTTACTGGAACACGAGATCGCGCTGGATTGCTCCGTCCGGCTGTTGCACGGGCAGAATGACGCGGACGTGCCATGGGAGATTTCAGTCAAAACCGCCGCCGCATTGCGTTCATCGGATGTGCAGACGATCCTGATTAAGGATGGCGACCACCGATTGTCGCGCCCAAAGGATATCGCCTTGTTGATCCGCACGGTGTCGCAGCTTTATTCGCAACTGGAAAGCACTTGAATATCCCATGATTTTATCCGCACTTCTTCTGGCCGCACAAAGCGTGACGCCGGGCGTGTATCAGCCCGAACCGATCGGTCCTGCCGTGCCGCAAAAGCGTCCAGAACAAGTTCGGAAAAGCCCCGAAACCGGCGGTATCGAACAAGCGCAAATGGACCGGTTCAATGTCTGTATGGACCAAGCGGTGGAAGATCCCGCAACCGGTATTGTCGAGGCGAATGTCTGGCTGGGCGAAGGCGGCATATACCATGCTCGCCACTGTTTGGCTTTCGCCTATAGCCGCCAGCAGAATTGGACTTTGGCAGTTAGCGAGTTTGTAAAGGCGGCCCGAGAGGCAGCGGGCTATGGTGACGTCCGCGCTGCCAATTTATGGGCGCAGGCGGGTAATGCTGCCTTGGCCGGCGGCGAACCGCTACGGGCGATCAGTTTTCTCGATAGCGCGCTGGCTGTGGACGGGCTAAGTGGTCAGAAACGCGGCGAAGTCCATCTGGACCGCGCGCGTGCACTGGTCGCTGCCGGGCGGACCGACGATGCGCAGGCCGAATTTGCCAAGGTGCACGAACTGGTACCCGAAGACCCTTTGGGCTGGCTATTATCGGCTACGCTGGCACGCCGCACCGGCAATCTTAAACGCGCGGTTGCCGACATTGCGGTGGCCACACGGCTTGCTCCGCAGGATGCCGATATTGCGCTCGAAGCAGGTAGTATCGCCGTGCGGAGCGGTGACTTTGCTGCGGCCCGGCGCAACTGGACGCAAGCGGTGGCCATCCACAAGGACAGCCAAGCCAGCAACAGCGCGCGCGAATATCTGATCCAACTGGACAGGATCGAAGTAGAACAAGTCCCGGCGGAATAAACAGCGTCCAAGCAAGCTTGTTATTGCCCTATTCACTTCGGGCGCTTTGTTCTAGAGCGTCGCCATGAGTGATACCAACAATCAAAACGAAGCCACAGGCTTGCCCGCGCGCCGTGCAGCCCTGAAAATGCTTGATGCCGTCTATCGGCGCAAAGAACCACTCGACCGTGCCAGCCATGCCGCCTGTCAGGGCATACGCGACCGCGCCGACCGCGCACTGGCCATCGCCATCGCTTCCGAAGTGCTGCGCTGGAGCGTCGATCTCGATGCGCTGATCGACGGCGCGATGAAAAAGCCGCTCGACGACCATGTAAAGGCGAAGAACGTGCTGCGGATCGCGCTCGCACAAGTGCTGGTGCTGAAAACGCCGCCGCATGCCGCGATTTCCACCGCATTGCCGCTGGTACAGGGCGGACCCAAACGGCTGGTGCATGGCGTATTCGGTACGATCATGCGCGCCGAAGCGGCACTGCCCGAAGTGCCAACCCTGCCCTATGAAACGGCCGATCGCTGGGACGCACAATGGGGACCGGACATGGTGGCGGTGGCCGCCAAGGCTTTGGCCGCCGCACCGCCGCTCGATATCATCCTGCGTGACGCGGATGACACCGAAGATTATGTTGCGAAGCTGGGCGGCGAAAGCTTGATGCCCGGACATATCCGTCTGCCGCGCGCGGGCGCGATCGAGGCGTTGCCGGGCTTTGGCGATGGCGCTTGGTGGGTACAGGATATTGCGGCATCGCTTCCCGCACGTTTGTTGGGGGCGGGAAACGGACGGCATGTGCTTGATCTTTGCGCAGCACCGGGCGGAAAAACGATGCAACTGGCCAGCCAGGGTTGGAACGTGACGGCGCTCGATAAATCGCAAAAGAGGCTGGGACGACTGGAACAGAATTTGGCGCGTACCGGCTTTACGGCAAAAACGCTCGCCGCCGATGTGATGCAGTGGAAACCGAAAGAACCGGTCGATGCCATATTACTTGACGCGCCGTGCAGCGCGACCGGTATTTTCAGGCGGCATCCCGATGTGCTGCACCGGGTTACCGGTACCGAGATTGCCGAGCTATCCGATATCCAGCACGCGCTGTTCGCCCGCGCCGCCACGTGGCTGAAACCTGGCGGCGTGATGGTGTATGCAACCTGCTCGCTCGAGCGCGACGAGGGCGAAGTGCAGCTGGACGAATTTCTCGCCACCCATGACGATATGGAAATCGTACCTGCCGTGCAAAACGAATTGCCCGCAGGCGTCAGCGCCGATAAGGGCGGCTGGGTGCGCACGCTGCCGGGCATGCTGTCCGATAAAGGCGGTCTTGACGGATTTTTCATGGTGCGGCTAAAACGCAAGGGTTAGTGAAGGCGGAGACATATGCAGGCACCGGTACTTACAACAGAAAACTTGCGCATGGAGCCGATTTCATTGGCGCATTGGGAAGGTCATGCGACCAGTTGGGCCGATCCGGCGATGACTGTCTATATCGGCGGAAAGCCGCACACCCGGCAGGAAAGCTGGAAGAAATTCATCGGCGCGGCGGGTCTGTGGTCGCTGTTCGGCTATGGTCAATGGGCGATAGTGGACCGCGATAGCGGGACTTATCTGGGTATCGGCGGACTGATGCACCTGGAACGCGGCATTCCCGAACTGGAAGGCTATCCCGAAGCGGGCTGGTCGATCATTCCCTCAGCATGGGGAAGAGGATTGGCCACCGAGGCGATGAAAGCGATGCTGGCATGGGCCGATGCCCATCTGGACGCGCCTGAAATCCGCTGCATCATCGATCCGGGCAATGTGGTTTCCGCCCGTGTTGCGCAAAAACTGGGTTTCGAATATCTGGCCGACAGCAAAGATGTCATCGGCGATATCCATATATTCCGGCGGCCTTCGCAAGGCCGCTGAAAACCACATATAGCGCCTCCAGGCTTTCAGGTTCGCAACATGCGGCAAAATATGTGGAAAAGGCTCGACAGCATGCTTGCCCCGATTCGCGTGATTCCCTAAGGTTGCCCGCATGGTCTCATCCCCGCTCATTTCTCCATCGATCCTGTCCGCCGATTTCGCCAAATTAGGCGAGGAAATCCGCGCGATCGATGGGGCGGGATGCGACTGGATTCATGTCGATGTGATGGACGGGCATTTCGTGCCCAACATCACCATCGGTCCGGCGGTGATAAAAGCCTTGCGTCCGCATACCGACAAACCGTTCGACGTCCATTTGATGATTTCGCCGGTCGATGCGTATCTTGAAGCCTTTGCCGAAGCCGGGGCCGATATTATCACCATCCACCCCGAAGCGGGGCCACATGTCCATCGCACGGTTCAGGCAATCAAGGCACTGGGCAAGAAAGCTGGGGTGGTGCTCAATCCCGGCACGCCCGTCAAAATGCTCGATTACCTGATCGACGAGATCGACCTGGTGCTGGTGATGACGGTAAACCCCGGCTTTGGCGGACAGAGCTTTATTTCCAGCCAGTTGCGCAAGATTGAGGCGATTCGCAAAATGATCGACCGGACGGGCCGCGAAATTCATCTGGAAGTCGACGGCGGCATCAATGCCGAAACCGCGACGCTGGCTATTGGGGCGGGGGCTAATGTGCTGGTCGCGGGAACGGCCACTTTTCGCGGCGGGCCAGATAAATATGCGGCCAATATAAAGGCGCTGCGCGGCCAATGACCGATACGTTTTCCGAACATGATGCACGGCCTGACGCGTCGGAAACGAAAACGGCGGCAAAACCCCCGTTCATGTTGTCAGGGGATAAACATGCAGGTTCCGAAATGGCGATAGCCACAGGTAAAGATGCCGATACGGGCAGTGGCCGCGACCTCATGATTCGTGCGGACGGCGACAAGGGCGCTTCGCTCACCGAAAAAGCGGTGCATTATTTCCACCGGCTGACATGGCGGACGCCGCTCCACCGCCTCCGTCTGAAAGGGCGCGCGCCATTGCGGCTGCTGGCCACACCGACCGACCCGATCGCTGGCGACAAGAAACGTGGCATGGCGATCCGCGCCGGGCATTTTCTGCACAATGGGATGAAAAAGCCCTTGTCGAGCATCGATTTCGCGCACTTGAAAGTGCCGCCTTTATTCGAAGAATATATACACGGGTTTCGCTGGCTGCGCGATCTGGATGCGGCCGGTCCCCGCGAACAATGTGCGCCGATTGCCGAAAAGCTGATCAACCGATGGCTCGATGTTCACGCCGAAAAAGTAAGCGATCCGGCATGGCGGCCCGAATATGCGGGCGCGCGCATGCTCTTCTGGAGCTTTCATGCGCCGTTGATCCTCTCGTCGCGCGATCTGATCTACCGTTCGCGTATATTGCGCAATATTGCGCGTACGGCGCGGCATCTCGATCACAGCGCGGACCGGGCGGACGAAGGCCTGCCGCGGCTGATCGCCTGGGCCGGGGTCGTTGCGGCATCGTTGCTGATCCCCGATGGCAAACCGCGCCGGATATTTGGCGAAGCAGGACTCAAGCGCACGATGAATATGCTGTTCGAGGCGGATGGCGGCGTGGTATCGCGCGCACCAATGGTGCAGATCGAGGCGATCGCGCTAATGACCATGTTGCAGCAGGTCTATATCGATGTGGGCGAGCCTATTTACGGTCCTTTGCACGAAGCGCTGAACCGGGCAGTGCCGGCCTTGCAGGGGATCACGCATCAGGACGGAAGTCTGGGCAGCTGGCAGGGTTCGGCGGGCATGGCGGCGGAGCAGGTTGCACAGATTGTCACCGCCAGCGGCGTGCGCGCCCGGCCGTTACGCGAGGGGCGGCACTGGGGCTATCAACGCGTCCCGGCGGGCAAGACCGTCGTGCTAGCCGATGCGGGAACACCACCTTTGACGCGTCATGCCGTTACTGGCTGTGCGTCGACGCTGGCGTTCGAAATGTCGCATGGGCCTCAGCGGCTGATCGTCAATTGCGGCGGCGCGGCCATGGCCGGTTCCCTGATCCCGGCAGCGCTGGCAAAGGGATTGCGGGCAACAGCGGCGCATTCGACATTATGCCTCGACGACCATAACAGCACGGCCATATTGGCGCAGGGCAAGCTGGGGCGCGGTGTCAACGAAGTCGAACTCGATCGCCGGGAAATAGAAAATGCAACGCGGCTGGAAATGAGCCACGATGGTTATGCGAAGAGTTATGGATTGATCCATCGCCGCATCCTGCTGGTGCGCAGCGACGGCAGCGAAGTGCGCGGCGAAGACAGTCTGGTACCGGCAACCGCCCAGAAGCGCCGTGCCACGAAGGCGGATGATATTCCCTATGCGATCCGCTTCCATCTCGGCCTCGGCATCGAAGCGCATCTGACCCAAGACAAGCAGGGCGCATTGATACGGGGCGAGGACGGCGTGCTGTGGCAATTGCGTTCACCGGCGGGCGAACTGGAAATCGACGAAAGTATCTGGGTCGACGGGCGCGGGCGGCCGCATCCGACCCAGCAGGTTATCATGAGCGGAACAGTGACGCGCGGCGGCGGCAGCTTTGCCTGGGTCATCAAGAAAATGGGATAATCTCCAGGTGACAAACAGAGTGATTAAACGCGCGCTTCTTTCCGTCTCGGACAAAAGCGGGTTGGCTCAGCTTGGCCGGACACTGGCCAATATGGGCGTCGAACTGGTTTCGACCGGCGGCACGGCTAAGGCGTTGCGCGATGCCGGGCTGACGGTGCGCGATATTTCCGAATTGACCGACTTCCCCGAAATGATGGACGGGCGCGTCAAGACATTGCATCCCAAAGTGCATGGCGGCCTGCTCGCCGTGCGCGACAATGCCGAACATGCCGCCGCGATGGAGGCGCACGATATTGGCGGGATCGATCTGGTGGTGGTCAATCTCTATCCGTTTGCCGAGACCGTGGCCAAGGGCGCGGGCCGACCCGAAGTGATCGAGAATATCGATATTGGTGGACCCTCGATGGTGCGCTCGGCGGCCAAGAACCACGCCTATGTGACGATCATCACCGATCCGTCCGATTACGGCGAGCTAACCCGCGAATTGGCAAAATCGAGCGGCAGCACCACGCTCGATTTTCGGGGGCGGATGGCGGCGAAAGCCTTTGCCGCGACAGCCGCCTATGACAGCATGATCGCACAATGGTTTGCCTTTGGCGATCAGGGCCAGATGTTTCCCGAGACGCTACCGGTTACGATTCTGCGCGGTGCGGAATTGCGTTACGGCGAAAACCCGCACCAGAAAGCGGCACTCTACTTGCCCTTGGCCCCGCACGCCCGCGGTATTGCACAGGCCGAGCAGTTGCAGGGCAAGGCGCTCAGCTATAACAACTATAACGATGCCGACGCCGCGCTTGAACTGGTCAGCGAATTTGCCGGCGGTCCGCCCACGGTTGTGATCGTCAAGCATGCCAATCCTTGCGGTGTGGCCAGCGGCGATACGCTGCTGGAGGCGTATCAGGCTGCGCTCCAATGCGACAGCGTATCGGCGTTCGGCGGCATCGTAGCCTGTAACCGCCCGCTTGATGGCGAGACGGCGGCCGCGATCACGGAGATTTTCACCGAAGTCGTCGCGGCTCCCGATGCCAGCGACGCGGCTAAGGCAATATTCGCGAAGAAGAAAAATCTGCGCCTGCTTCTCACCGGCGAGTTCTCCGACCCAGCGCGCGGGGGCCTGACGATGAAAACGATTGCCGGCGGCTGGCTGGTGCAGAGCCGGGATAACGGCAAGATCAGCGAAGCCGAACTCAAAATCGTGACCAAGCGCAAACCGAGCGCACAGGACCTCAAAGACTGTATGACGGCATGGACGGTGGCCAAGCACGTCAAATCGAACGCAATCGTCTATGTAAAGGATGGCGTGACGGCAGGCATTGGCGCAGGTCAGATGAACCGCCGCGATAGCGCGCGCATCGCCGCCGTAAAAGCACAGGAAGCCGCCGAAACTTATGGCTGGGCTGAACCCCGGACCGTAGGCAGCGCAGTTGCCTCTGACGCCTTTTTCCCGTTTGCTGACGGTCTGCTATCGGCTGCCGAAGCCGGTGCCACCGCCGTGATCCAGCCAGGCGGCTCAATCCGCGATGATGACGTAATCGCTGCCGCCGATGATGCAGGTCTGGCGATGGTCTTTACCGGGATGCGGCATTTCCGGCATTAGAAACAAATAAGCCCTTCCTGTTCAGGGAAGGGCTATCTGGTTCAGGCGGACGGTTTGACTCGGCCTTTATGTGCGCCGACGCCGCCGGCTTTTTTGCGGCCCCGCCAATGCTGCTTCTGTCCGCCGCCAGCGTTTCCGCCTTCGCTGCGTTCACCCTGAGCGCGGCTTCCGCCATCGCCACCGGCGCCACGACTGCGGCCACCGCCGCCGCCGG
>JBGTHQ010000038.1:0-32448 GCA_041746135.1 Sphingomonadaceae bacterium
AGCGCGGCGGTGGCGATCCAGAAACGCGGTCCCGTACCGATGTCGCGGGTTTTGCGCCAGGCGCGGGCATGCGCAAACGCCAGCCGCGGCGGGGTGCGGCGGCGCGAAGGGAAAGGGGTGACGGTGCGGCGGGCCATAATCGTGCATAGGCCGCCACCATTTACCAGAGCGTTAAGGACGGCGGCGGCAAGGGGCGCGGGAAATTGCATGCGATGCTTAATATTTTGCTGACCATACCCGCACACGCGGTCTTAACCAGCATAAGCGAGAGTTTGTTGACCGAGACATAAAGGACCGGACGCGATATCCGGCAAAGAGGAAGCAACCCATGATTACCGACAACGCATTTATCACATTCACCTGCATATCGATGGCCGCGATCGGGCTGGCGCTGGTGATCGGCACCGGGCATCTTGACCGCGGCAATCTGAAACACGCGCTGTCGGCGATGCTGCCGGGGCGGGTCGAAAAGGAACGCCAGGCGCGACTCGACGAGATGACGCGCGCCGCCGACCGGGCGATGCAGACGCGCGAAAACGGCGATGCGCCGGGCCGCAAGCCGGATTACTGACCGCGGGGCAGGTCGCTCGGCCCGCGATACGGGCGCGTTGCGTGGATATGGCTTGCGCAGATAGCGCACCGAAAAAAACGGACGTCAGGGATCAAAATCGCGCGGCGGGGCGTTTATGGGTGGCAACAGGGGTGTTGACCGTATTGTATAAGGAAAAGCCCCATGAACGCCTCCCCGCTATTTGCAACACTTGCCAAAGCCGCGCTTGCCACCGGTGCACTGGTTTCGCTGACCGTCGCTGCGGCGCTGTCGGCCCATTCCGGACCCGCGCCGCATGACAGCGTGAGCGGGCAAGGCCATAGTGTCTCCATCGACGCCATCGCGGCATACGAAAATGCGGCGCTGGCGCAGCTTTAGAATGGCGGGTCGAAAATGCGGCATAGAAGCGCACAGAGCGGCCGGAAACTGCCGGAAGTGTGGTTTTGCTATCCCGCCGCCTTTTTGTGGGCGCGCCCGTTCTCGACATAATGGGCGACCCCGGCGCGCATTTCGGCCAGCGCCGCTTCGGGCAGATCGCGCAGATATTGGGCCGGGCGTCCGGTCCATAGCTGCCGTGCCCCGATGCGCTTATTGGGGGTGAGCAACGCGCCGGCGCCGAGCATGCCATCGCTCTCGATCACGCAGCCGTCCATGACGATCGTGCCGAGCCCGACAAAGGCGCGGTCCTCCAATATGCAGCCGTGAACCATGGCGAGATGGCCGATCAGAACGTCCTCGCCGATCAGAGTGGGGAAACCGTCCGGCGCGCCGGGCCGCGGGCTGTCGCAATGGATCACGCTGCCGTCCTGCACGTTAGTGCGCGCGCCGATCACGATCCGGTTCACATCGGCGCGGATTACGCAGTTGTACCAGATGCTGGCGTCGGCGCCGATTTCAACATCGCCGATAATGCGGCACCCCGGCGCGACAAAGGCGCTGTCATGGATTTTGGGCGTCTTGCCGTTGAGCGTGATGATGGAAATGTCGGGCATTCGGGTTCTCCGGGATTAGCCGCGTTGCTGCAGCAACCGGGCGGCATGCTCCGCGTGATAGGTCAGGATACCGCGGGCTCCGGCGCGTTTGAACGCCAGCAAGGTTTCGAGCACCAGCGCATCGCGGTCGCCCGCCCCCGCCGCAGCGGCCGCCTCGATCATCGCATATTCGCCCGACACCTGATAGGCGAACACCGGCACATCGAAACTGTCCGACGCCGCGCGGACGATATCGAGATAGGGCAAGCCCGGCTTGACCATTACGCTGTCCGCGCCTTCGGCGATGTCCATTGCGATTTCGCGCATCGCTTCGCGGGCATTGGCGGGGTCCATCTGATAGCTTTTCTTGTCGCCCTTGAGCAGCCCGCCCGATCCGACAGCATCGCGAAACGGTCCGTAAAACGCGCTGGCATATTTGGCGGCATAAGCCATGATCTGCGTATTGTGATGACCGCCGCTTTCGAGCGCGGTGCGGATCGCGCCGATGCGTCCGTCCATCATATCGCTGGGCGCGATGATGTCGGCGCCGGCCCGTGTCTGGTTCAGCGCCTGCCGGACCAGCACCTCCGTGGTCGCGTCGTTCAGCACATAACCCTGATCGTCAAGCAGCCCGTCCTGCCCGTGGTTGGTATACGGATCAAGCGCGACATCGGTGAGGATGCCAATCTCCTCGCCCAGTGCATCCTTGATTGCTTTGATAGCGCGGCACATCAAATTGTCCGGATTGAGCGCCTCGGCCCCGTCGTCGCTGCGCCGGTCCGACGGCGTGTTCGGGAACAGCGCGATACACGGAATGCCGAGTTCCAGCGCCAGCTTCGCCTGGATGACGATATTGTCCACCGACCAGCGCGAAACGCCGGGCAGCGAGGCTATTGGCTCTTCCGCATTCTCGCCGGACGTGATGAAAAGCGGCCATATCAGGTCGTGCGGTCCTAGCTGCGTCTCGCGCACAAGATTGCGGCTCCATGCGGAACTGCGCGGGCGGCGCAAGCGGGTGGCGGGAAAAGAGGTTGGTTCGGACATGCAGCCGTCTTAGCCGAGCCCGGTCACGAGGGAAAGGGATTGCATATATCCGCCGCGACATCGCGAGCGGGGAGAAAAACTATACGGCGCTGCTCTTGATGCGTTCGATTTCACGCACCGGCTCGGTCGTTTGCGGTTTCGCGGGCGCAAGCACGCGCAATGCCACACCGGGTTCGATCCGTTTCAAACGGTCCAGCTTGCCTCTGAATTCGCGCAGTTCGCGTCCCGAAAGCTGCGCGCGGGTGGTGAAGCGCACCGACAGCGGGTTGATGGTGCTGCCGCCGCGATACAGTGTGTAATGCAAATGCGGTCCGGTCGACAGGCCGGTCGACCCGACATACCCGATCACCTGACCGCTGCGAACGCGCGTGCCGGACGATACGGCGATACGGCTCATGTGCGAATATCCGGTGGCGAGATTGCCGCCATGCCGGATTTGCACGAATTTGCCATTGCCGCCCTTGCGGCCTGCATAAGTGACAACGCCGTCGCTGGCGGCATAGATCGGCGCGCCATAGCTGGCCTTGAAATCGATCCCGCTGTGCATGCGGCGATAGCCAAGAATCGGATGGCGGCGCATACCATAATTGGACGAAATCGACCCGTTGACCGGAAGCGCCATTTCGCCGCGGCTTTCGCCAACGCCCGACGCCTCGTACCACTGGTCCCTTCCTTCGCTCGTCCAGCGCAGCAGTTGCGCTTTATCCTTGTCGCCGCGTTGCAGCCCGGCATAAAGCAATTCGCCGGTTTCGGTTTCGCCGGTTTCGGCGCGTTTGTAATCAACAATAATGTCATATTCGTCGGTCGCGCGAATATCCTGGCTAACCGACATCTTGGTGCCGATCGCGCGCAAATAGGCCTGGATCGCTTTGGGCGGCGCACCCGCTGCACGGGCCGAACGATAGAGACTCGATCCGACCTTGCCGCGAATGCGCAGCGGCGTCTCGTCGACGACGATCGGCATGCGTTTAAGCTGCAACTGGTCATCGACACGGGCGATTTCCACATTCAGGTCGAAACGCGCACGAAAGGCTAGATTGTCCAGCGGCCGCGCCTCCTTGCGCGCCGCACGGCGACCCAGCACGATATCGAGCCGGGTGCCCGGCTTGATTTCAGAGAGCGCCATGACCCCCGACAGCATATCCGCAATATTGCTGGCTTCACCGCCCCCCACACCAGAGCGTTGCAGCACCCGAGTAAAACTGTCGCCCCTGCCCATCACCGCCGACAAGTTGAGACTGGGGCGTTCCGGGCTTTCCTTTAGCGCGAGAACCGCGTCGGTCGCGCGCATCTTGCGGCCTGTATCGGCGCCGAATGCTAGTGGGGCGATTGACTGGCTTTTGAACTCATCGATATTCGCATCGCTCATATACGTGGCCGGCGCAGCGGCGATCGGTTCGAACCCGGGCCAGAAGAAAAGGCTGATCGCAACCAGTCCCGTCATGGTGGCCAGGCCCCGGAACCATGTGATGCTGCCGATATCCTGGCCCAGATCCGGCGCCCAGTCTATGTCGGAAAAACGTTCGCGCAGCGAAAGAAACGGCACGGTAGGTTCAGGAGACGGCGTTTTGTCAGCAAACGCAACTGCAGCGCGGGCAGCAACATGCAGGTCGGCTTCACGATGGTGATACAATATCGGCCCCTTTTATTGGCTTGTTCCCACGCCGAAAAGGGCATTTACAGGCCAGTTATTTGTCGGAAGGAAGCATTGTGGGGGAAGATGGTTAATGTCAATTTAAAGCGCGTAGGATAAAACGCCGCTTTCGATGAAACGTGTAAAATGCCCGACAGAATTTGCCGGGACACGCATCATAAACTCTGTAGAGCTAGACAAATCGCTTGAACCGGCACGGGTTTGCGGTGATGTACGCGAATAGCAATGCCATCCGATTTTCATCCCAATATCACAGCGGTACTCGGCCCCACCAATACCGGAAAGACGTATCTGGCGATTGAGCGCATGTGTGCCCATTCCAGCGGGGCGATCGGCTTTCCCTTGCGGCTGCTTGCGCGCGAAGTCTATGACCGCGTGCGGACGATCAAGGGCGATCATCAGGTCGCGCTGCTGACCGGCGAAGAAAGGATCGTGCCACCGCAATCCCGATGGTTTCTGGCAACCATGGAATCGCTGCCCATGCACCGCGACCTTGCATTCATGGGCATAGACGAGGCGCAACTGGGGGCAGACCGCGAACGCGGGCACATTTTTACCGATCGGATGCTGCATGCCCGCGGACGCGAGGAAACGATGATCATGGGGGCCGAAACGCTGCGTCCGATGGTAAGTGCGCTCATACCCGATGCCGATATCGTCACGCGCCCGCGCTTTTCGACATTGAGCTATGCCGGACCGAAAAAGCTCTCCCGCCTTCCGCCGCGCTCCGCCATTGTCGCATTCTCGGTCGAGGAGGTCTACGCGGTTGCCGAAATGTTGCGCCGGTTCCGCGGCGGAGCGGCGGTGGTGATGGGCGCGCTTTCTCCGCACACACGCAATAAACAGGTCGAGATGTTCCAAAATGGTGAGGTCGATTACCTGGTCGCTACCGATGCCATCGGCATGGGGCTGAATATGGATGTAAACCATATTGCCTTTGCCAGCCTGCGCAAATTCGATGGCCAGAAACAGCGCCGTTTGAGCGTCAGCGAACTGGCGCAAATTGCGGGCCGTGCCGGGCGGCACCAGCGTGACGGAACATTCGGTACGCTAACCGGCGACCGCAGCGGCAATACGCTTACGGACGAAGAGACAGAGGCGATCGAAAATCACAGATTCCCGCCGATATCGCGGCTCTATTGGCGCGAGGCGGAGCCGCGTTATGCGGATTTGGAAACCCTGCTTGCAGACCTTGACAAAAAACCGCACCGGCCCGAGCTTATGGCCGCACCCGAAGCGGTCGACCTTGCCGTCTTGCGAAGATTGGCGGGCGACGCGGCCATTGCGGAGCAAGTCAGGGGCAAGAAACTGGTCGAACGTTTCTGGGCGGTCTGCTCGTTGCCGGACTTTCGCAAACTGGGGGCAGATCATCATGCCCGGTTCGTGGGGCAGCTATGGCAGGATTTATCAAAAGGCAACGGTCATTTACCACATTCCTTCATCGCCCGTAATATAGCCGAGCTGGATAATATACAAGGTGATGTGAATGTACTAGCGGGACGTATTGCCGCCATTCGAACATGGGCGTATATAGCGCAGCGTCCGGACTGGCTGGCCGATCCGTCGGAAATGGCCGGACGGGCGAGTGCTGTGGAACAGAAATTGTCGGACGCGCTGCACAATGGCCTTGCGCAGCGTTTCGTGGATCGCCGCACGACCGTATTAATGCGGCAATTAGGGAAGGATGCAAGCTTGTTACCTGTAACACTGGACGAAAATAACGAGGTCAAGGTGGACGACGAAACGATCGGAACGCTCCAGGGGTTCGAATTTGTTGTCGATGCCAGCGCCAAGCTGGCGGACCACAAAATTTTGCTGTCCGCTGCGGAAAAATATCTCGGCACATTGCTGACTGCGCGCGCGGAGACATTGTGTGCCGACGACGCCAGCCATTTTACGCTTGCCACCAATCCGGCTGGACGCGTTGTCGTGACCTGGAACGGTGACGCTGTGGCTGTTACCGAAAAAGGCGCTTCCGTGCTGGCACCGCGCTTTATACCCGACCCTTCCCTCAAATTGCTGCCGGGTGCGGTACGCGATAAAGTGATGGCGCGTATCGATATGCTGATGGCGGAGAAAATCTCCAAGGCGCTGGAGCCTCTGCACAAACTTGACGTCTTGGCTAAGGATGAAAACTTTGCGCCGGCAGCCCGGGCGCTGTACGTGCAACTCATTGAACGCGGCGGCGTCATCCCGCGCTTCCCGGTTCAGCCGTTGCTCGCGGGTATGGATCCCGAAACACGGCAGGCGGTGCGTACCAACGGCGTTTTTGTCGGAAGTTTTTCCGTCTACATGCCCGCCATGATCAAACCTGCCGCACAGCAAATCTATGCACAACTGGAAGCGCTCTACAGGGGCAAGCCTGTGCCCGATACCAGCGCAACAGCAAGTTTTGCGCCGGTGGTTCCGGCTCCCGCCGACGGCATGCCTCCGCCCGCCTACCTGGCTTATCCGACGCAATGGGTGCGCGCCGACATGGCCGAAAAACTGGTGCGCGCGGCGCATCTGTTGCGCGGCGACAGTAACAAAACATTTGCTCTGGACGAAGCACTGGCCATATCCATGGGACTTGAACAGGACAATTTTCATAAAATGTTGCGCGATGCAGGATTTCGCAAAGGTGAGGCGCCGGAAATCGTGCAGACACCGGAAACAGAAAGTGCAAAGCCCGAAGAAACGGCGAACAAGACCGAGAATACGCAGCCCGAGCCCCAGCCGGATATCATTCGACAAGAAGCCGAACAAGAGGCTGAAAAGGCTGCCGAGGGGCAGCGGGAAATCGCCGCGAAAAATTCGCCGATCGTGCAAAATGCCACCCCCATCACTCACTGGAGCTGGCGCGGAATGACAAGTCCGCGCCAGCCCAATGGCAAGCGGCAAGCGGCAGGTGCGAAGGGCAAGGCCGGAAACAAACCAAAGCCGCGCGGGGCCAAGCCACATCTTTCGCATCCGCCCAAGCCGATCGATCCGAACAGCCCGTTTGCGATTTTGGGCGACCTTAAACTGGGCTCTGCAAAAACCAAGGGGAAAGGCTCTGCGAAAAACTGACGCGGATCCCGTAAGTCTGCGCCTCGACGTCCTATTGTGGCGGCTACGATTTTTTAAAAGCCGTTCGGCAGCACGCCAGATTGTTGAAGAAAAGCGGTGCCGTATCAATGGGGTGCGTGTCGTCAAGCCGCACCATAATGTACGGTGCGACGACAATCTGACATTTCCGGTCGGCGAGGTAGTCCGCGCGATCCATATTATGCGCATGCCGCACAGGCGCGGTCCCGCTAGCGAAGCTCAGGAATGTTATGTTGCGCTGGATGTGCAGGCAAATTAAAGCGCTGCAACCAAAAAACATCGACCTCAAACGCAACCGCTTATTGACCTGAGCCGTGCATCTCAATAGCACGTTTCCAGAGACTATTCAGGAGTAAGCCTCACAATGACCTATGTGGTAACCGACGCATGCATCAAATGCAAATATATGGATTGTGTGGAAGTCTGTCCGGTCGATTGCTTCTACGAGGGTGAAAACATGCTGGTAATCAACCCCAGCGAATGCATCGACTGCGGCGTATGCGAACCCGAATGCCCGGCCGAGGCGATCCTGCCGGATACCGAAGATGGCTTGGAAAAATGGCTTGAGGTGAATACCAAATATTCGGAGGAATGGCCCAATATCACGGTGAAAAAGGATTCGCCCCAAGACGCGGATAAATTCAAGGGCGAAGACGGCAAGTTCGAAAAATATTTCACACCGGAACCCGGCGAGGGCGATTGACCCCGAAACTACACCATCCACTTCATGCCCTCTAAGCACATGAACTACGAACGATTTGCTGCAATTGCGAATAGATTGGCATTTTTGTGACGAATCTGTTATATAGTTGTCAAGACATTCCGCTTTCGTGCGGTATGCCGATATCTATAGTGCCGTTCGGCGGGCACCATACTGGATTTTGAAAAGGAAGTATTTCCGTTCTGAACTATTAACTGCTTCACAAACGGATCGGGACTTCCATCCCCCCAAGAAAGGTTTTTTCTATGGCTGCCAAGGCTTTGTCCTTCGACGTAGGCGATTACGTTGTATACCCGAAACATGGCGTAGGCCGTGTCATCGAACTGCAAAACGAAGAAATTGCAGGCATGCAACTGGAGCTTTACGTATTGCGCTTCGAAAAAGAACGCATGACGCTCCGCGTGCCCACTAATAAGGTTGAAAGCATCGGCATGCGCAAATTGTCTTCGGAAAAGACGCTACGCGAAGCTATGGAAACGCTGAAGGCCAAGCCCAAGGTGAAGCGGACCATGTGGTCGCGCCGTGCGCAGGAATATGAAGCGAAAATCAATTCCGGCGATCTGGTTTCGATTGCCGAAGTGACCCGCGATCTGTTCCGCGCCGACGACCAGCCCGAGCAAAGCTATTCGGAGCGCCAGATTTTCGAAGCGGCCTCAAGCCGTCTGGCCCGCGAACTGGGCGCGATGGAAAAGACGGACGAACCAGCCGCGCTGGCGAAAATCCTTGAAATTCTGAACGAATATGCACCCAAATATTATGATGTTCCGGAAGAAAAAGCATCCTGATTTTTACGTGATATAGCACTGGTAAAAGGCCGCTTCGGAACACCGTGGCGGCCTTTTTAATGCCATCATATCCATCCCACATTTATCGGCTTGCAATTACCCATGATACGCGTATTATTTGAGCAATACAGTTGGCAAGACCGTTGTGGAGAATGATATGACACGCAAATTTTTTGACAAGCCTTCGCTGATAGTAGCTCTTGTCGCGGCAGCCCTGACTTTGGCCGGGTGCTCGACGGACTGGTCGCGCGGTAGCAGCATGGGTAGGGATGCTCTCACGCTCGCCGGGGCAGATCTTTCGGATGAGACAATATCCAAGGTGACGGTACTGGGACCCGACAACCTTATCGTAAAACAGGGCGCGACCCGCGGTGTCACCGTAACAGGTGATAACGACGTGATCGGCAATATCCGCTACAAAATGGAGGGCAGCACGCTGCGCATCGGGCGTTCGAAGGAAGGAAGTTCCTGGTCGGCTAAAAACATTGCAACCATAACATTGACCCTGCCGCAACTGACAGCTTTATCGCTTTCTGGTTCGGGAAATGCGGATGTCGAGGAAATGGTCGGGGAAAAAGCAAGCGTTGCCGTATCCGGTTCAGGGGACGTTAGCGTCCGGTCGCTGACAGCCAGATCGGTGGAAGGCAGCATTGCCGGCTCCGGCAATGTCAAATTGTCGGGAAGCGGCGAATTTGCGGATTTTTCCATCGCGGGCAGCGGCGATATCGATGGCCGCGATTATAAAGCGGAAAAACTGGATATCTCGATCGCCGGAAGCGGCAATGTCGATGCCCAGTCGGATGGAGAAGTTGACGCCAGCATTGCCGGTTCGGGTGATGTGCGTATCCGCGGAAAAGCGAAATGCAAGACGAGCAGCATGGGATCAGGCAAGGTTTCATGCGGATAAAATATAGCCGTTACACATCCGGACACATGAATCGATGATGTGGATATGGAAAGTCATTTTATCGTTCTGTGCCGCGCTTTCCCCCTTTTCAGCATACGCTGCGGAACGCAGTTTCACGCTGGCCAATTTCGATTCGATCAAGGTGGAAGGCGATATGTCTGTCGCAGTGACGACCGGCACGGTGTCGTCCGCGCAGGCCAGAGGCGAAACCGATGCGCTCCGCCGTCTCGACTTGCGTGTGCACGACCGCACTTTATATGTGCGCTTTAACAAGGCGGATGCTCCCCGGGGGCTAGGAGGCGATGCCGGAAATGGGCTGCTTCCCGTCACGGTGCGCATATCCGCCCCGTCCATCCGTGATATCAGCCTGACCGGTGACGGCCATGTCACAATCGACCGTCTGGACGGCAGGTCCGTCAGCGCTGCGCTATATGGGGGTGGCAGTTTGCAAATCGGCGGTACGGACAGCGCGGACATGCAGCTCAATTTCAACGGTCTGGGCGGAAAACTCATGGTTGCCGGTCGCACAGGCGATCTCAATGCGATTGCGCGTGGCCAGGGTGTGCTCGATGCTGCCGGTTTGGATAGCGAAGACCTTTACGTGATTGGCGAGGGTCCGGTCACGAGCCGGTTCACAGCGACCAAAAATGCGCGTGTTATCGTCAGCATCGATGCCAAAGTGCTGATTTTCGGCGGCGCCGCGTGCAGTGTCAAGGCGCGCAAGAACAGCGAAGTTATCTGCAAGCCTGCCTAGTCGGCCAGCTTTGCGCTTTATGCTTGTGCGATCACCCTGGGACGATGGTTTTCATCCAGCGCGACGAAGGTAAAAAGCCCGCTGGTCACCCGCACCTCTTCGGCACCCTGCGACCGCGTGGCGATGACGTCGATACGGATGGCGACCGAGGTCCGCCCGATCCGCTCGACTTCGGCGTAGACCGAAATGATATCGCGCAACAATATCGGCGCGATAAATTCCATCGCGTCGATTGCCACGGTTGCGGTTGCTCCCTGTGTGGTCCTCGCCGCGACGATGCCTGCGGCCGTATCCATCTGGCTTAGCACCCAACCACCGAAAATATGTCCGTTCGAATTTATGTCGGCGGGTCCCGGCACCACCCGCAAAATCGGGTCCGTACGTGAAGTCAGGGCAGGCTTTACGCCAATATGGTCAGCTTTCGTCATCGGGATATATTTCCTTGGCTATGTCGTCTTCAATGGATTCGTCATGACCGGTTCCGCTGGACAGAAAAACCAGCCCCATCAGCGCCGCCGTCAGCAACATCGTCACCATCACGCCCAGCGCCGTGGCTATATACAGGTGCATCGATACCCAGCCGTGCAGATAGTACATGATCGATAGCGCTACAATAACAACGCCCAGAGTAAACACGGTCATGAACAGCATTAACCGGCGATAGCGATCCCATGCGAACCGGGCATATTCGGGATCATCGAGATTGGACCGTCTGGGCAATGAAAATTCCTTCCGAATTCAGGACAAGCTGCGTAGCACAGCCATGGCCATGCGTAAAATGACGCATATGCAATTTTATGGTATCATTCTGCACGACAGCCAGAGACTCGGAGAGACGCCCATGACGATCAAGATTATATTAGAGAGCCGTAATGGCGATGTGTTTAGCTGTGCGGGCGACGACAGTGTCGCATCCGCAACGGCGATGCTCGCGGACAAGCGTATCGGCGCTTTGCCTGTCATGGATAGGGGTGATGTGATCGGGATATTCTCCGAACGCGACGTGATTTACTGTCTGAAAAGCGAAGGCGCTGCCGTACTGAACGAACCGGTATCCAAAGTCATGACCGCGCCGGCCATTACCATAACGTCGGATACCAGCGTATTGTCGGCGCTATCGCTGATGACCAAACGCCGCATTCGCCATTTGCCCGTGGTCGATGGTGGCACCCTTTCCGGATTCGTATCGATCGGCGACTTGGTGAAATACCGGATCGACAAGATCGAAAGCGAAGCCAACGCAATGCGGGATTATATCCGGAGCGTTTGATTTGCCCTCACTCCATCGGCCATTCGGCGATGGTCACATACAAGCTTCCCACCTTGCGCAAATGGCTTGGCATCAGCACCAGTTTGTCTAACACGAAAATGGGGCTAGAGAGACAGCCGTTATGGCTCAGGAAATTTACTGCGGAGCCTGCGCTTCGCGGCAGCAGTGCCATCGCGCATTTTCGAGATCGCCCATGCGGAGCAAAATCTGCTGGCGGATTTCAATCGGAGAAATCCGGGCAAAGAACAGGCCCATAGGCTCATATAGACAAAAAAATCGGGCAAAATACCCGGTACCCCACTCCTGAAAAGCACATGATTGCGTCCTCAACTTTAATCCGTAATCCTTACGTCTCTCTCTCTATTCAGTTTAATATGATATCAAGAATATTTCATAATTTTCAATGCTATAGACTTTACTTGAAGAATTGTGGTTGTTAGATATCCGATAGCATTAAATAACAGGGGGTGAGATTTTATGCGTCATGCAACATGCACCATTTTACTTTTTATATTAGCAGCTTGCAGAGGCGGCGGTGAACCGGCACCGCCCGTGATAACACCGCCTACAAAAGTTAATTCACCGCCAGTTATCAGCTCCGCAAAAAGCGTTGATGTTACTGAAAACAGAGCCTTATCCTATACGCTGCAGGCAAGTGATCCAGATGGAGATGCGTTGACGTATAGCGTTATTGGTACGGATGCTTTCCTGTTCAATATATCCACCAATGGCGCGTTCAGATTCAAGGACGCTCCCAATTTTGAACTACCGGTCGATGCCAATGGTGACAATATCTATAATGTCACCCTGAGTGCAAGTGACGGTTCTTTAACTGATAGCATTGCACTTGTCGTGCATGTCTTAAGTGATAGGGAGGGGTTAGCGTCCGGCCTATTGCCACTGGTTTGAATGACATAACAGCCATAGCCAAAATTCCAGGAAGCAACGAAATTTTTGTTGCAGAGAAAGGCGGAAATGTATTTCAGTTAAATCCTGCTGCGGGCACGCGAAAATTGGAACGCACAATCCGCAACGTAAATACGACTGGAGAAGGAGGGTTGTTAGGCCTCGCAGCCTCTCCGGACTTCGCTATGTCGAAGAAATACTGGGTTTTCGCGACAGCAGAGCGCACCGGAATTTTTGGAACAGTTGGCAGTAACATCACAATTCGTGAGATTCAAAGCGACACGCCAGAATTGCCACAAGGTTCTGGAAGTCTGCTCACCATAGAGCATGACACTGCTACCAACTATGGCGGTTCTATGGAATTTGACCCAGACGGTATTCTTACAATTGGTGTCGGTGATGCTGGCAATGGTAACAACGCCAGTGACGACCGTACATTGCTAGGCAAAATACTGCGGCTGCGACGCAATCCTGAGCCCTTTGCTGGTGCTAGTCCGGTATACTTTCTCGGGGCTCCTGGAAACTATACCATCAGCGGCACCAACTCGTTTATTTACAAATTGGGTGTCCAAAATCCTTCTACTATATCATTTTACAATGGTTCGCTATTCTTTGGGGATCGGGGTTCGACAGTTTATGAAGAGATTAACAATGTCGTTTTGGGGCAGGGTTCCATTACTTTTGGCTGGCCTTTTCGGGAAGGCATCGAAATTTTGCGTCAAAACGGACCTAGTGCACCTGCGGCGCCGGTCACGCAGTATCCGCGAGGCAATGGGAATCGAGAAGGTAACAAGGTCACAAGTGGGTATGTTTATACAGGTGTAGCCAGCAGCCTCATCGGGAAATACATATTTGCGGACGCGAATAGCGGTAAGATTTGGGGGCTAGACCAAGGGCTTTTACGGCAAACAAAACCGATTGTTACGGCATCGCAATATGAATTACTGAATTCAGATTTTGAATCGGATATAGGAACAATTGACGGCATTACTGCTTTTGGGCAGGATTCCAGGGGCAATCTCTATTTTGCGGATAAGGACGGCGAAGTCTTTATTATAGAGCCAGCATAAGAAATCTTTGACGCTTTGTGACACTTAAGAAAATAAAGCTCCCTGCCAGTAATCTGAGGGGGCTTTATTGAATCTCTGCTTCTCGATAATGGGTAAAATCAGCCTTCTTTTTTGCGGCCCTGCTTCTTGCGCTCGTTCGGATCAAGGAAGCGTTTGCGCAGGCGCACCGATTTGGGCGTGACCTCTACCATTTCATCATTGTCGATATAGGCAATAGCCTGTTCAAGACTCATCAGGCGGGGCGGGGTCAAACGGATCGCATCGTCCTTGCCGGTCGAGCGGAAGTTGGTCAGCTGCTTTGACTTCATCGCGTTGACTTCCAGGTCGTCGGGCTTGGCGTTTTCGCCGATAATCATGCCTTCGTAAATCGCCACGTTAGAGCCGATGAACAATTCTCCGCGTTCTTCGAGGCTGTTGAGCGCATAGGCAACGCTTTCGCCGGTGGTGCGCGAGATGAGCACGCCCAGCTGGCGGCCGGTGATCTTGCCTTTATAGGGCCCGTATTTTTCAAACAAACGGTTCATGAGGCCGGTACCGCGCGTATCGGAGAGGAATTCGCCATGATAGCCGATCAAACCGCGGGAAGGCGCGGAAAAAGTAATACGGGTCTTGCCGGTGCCCGATGGGCGCATGTCGGTCATTTCCGCCTTGCGCATCTGCATCTTTTCCACAACCGTGCCGCTATGCTCGTCGTCGACGTCGATCACGACGGTTTCATACGGCTCTTCGCGCTCGCCCGCTTCATTTTCCTGAAACAGTACGCGCGGACGCGAAATGCCGAGTTCGAAACCTTCGCGGCGCATCGTTTCGATAAGCACGCCCAGCTGCAATTCGCCGCGGCCCGCAACTTCGAAACTGTCCTTGTCCTCGCTTTCGGTGACGCGGATGGCGACATTTGATTCGGCTTCCTTGGCCAAACGGTCGCGGATCATTCGGCTTGTGACCTTGCTGCCTTCGCGCCCGGCAAATGGGCTGTCATTGACAGCAAAACGCATCGACAGCGTCGGCGGATCGATCGGCTGCGATGCGATCGGCTCGGTCACTTCAGGGGTGGCGATCGTGTTGGCCACCGTCGCGTCGGTCAGACCGGCCAGTGAGATAATGTCGCCCGCTTCGGCAAAGTCGACCGGTACACGCTCGAGGCCGCGAAATGCCATGATCTTGGTGGCGCGGCCGGTTTCAACGACGTTGCCGTCAATATCCATCGCCTTGATCGGATCGTTCATGCGCAAAGTCCCGGTTGCAATACGGCCGGTCAGGATGCGTCCGACAAAATTATCGCGGTCGAGCAACGTCACAAGAAAACTGAACGGCGCATCCTTGTCTACGCTGGGCGCGGGTACATGCGACACAATGGTTTCGAACATGGGCTCCAAGTCGCCGCTGCGCGCGTCTGCATCCAGACTGGCATAGCCATTGCGGCCCGATGCAAACATCACGGGGAAATCGAGCTGTTCGTCATTGGCACCCAGATTGACGAACAAGTCAAAACATTCGTCGAGCACTTCTTGCGGGCGGCCGTCGGGACGGTCGATCTTGTTGACGACGACAATGGGTTTCAGGCCGAGCGCGAGCGCTTTGCCGGTAACGAATTTCGTTTGTGGCATGGGACCTTCGGCGGCATCGACGAGCAGAATAACGCCGTCGACCATCGACAGGATACGCTCTACCTCGCCGCCGAAATCGGCGTGCCCAGGCGTATCGACAATATTGATTCGCACGGTTTCGTGGCCTTCGCCAGACCATTCGACACTGGTACATTTGGCCAGGATCGTAATGCCGCGTTCTTTTTCCAGATCGTTCGAGTCCATCGCCCGTTCTTCGACCCGCTGATTTTCGCGGAACGTGCCGGACTGTTTGAACAATTCGTCCACCAAGGTTGTTTTGCCGTGGTCGACGTGCGCGATAATCGCGATATTGCGAAGGGACATAGGAATTCTGCTTGTTTAAGAGGGGGACGGGCATGCGCGCGCGTCACGATTGGCGCGGGCTATAGCGGGCTTTGTGTTGCGGTGCAATATCCGCCTTCGCTACAATTTGCAAAAAATGTGGGAACCGTGCGGGCTTATCTGCGTTACTGCCGCTAGGACTTTGAGCGGAGGAAAAATTGATGACATATGGAATTCTTGGGATAATAATTTTTATTTTAGACGTTATCGCGATCCTCAATGTTTTGGGTAGCGGTACGTCGATGGGCACGAAAATCCTGTGGATCTTGCTAATTCTGTTTTTACCCGTCATAGGTCTCATAATCTGGTATTTTGCAGGACCGAAAAGTTCCGGCAAAATTATTTAGCCCAACAGCTTATCCAGATTTAATTTACGAAGGAAATATCTATGAAAAAGTATTTAATCGCACTTCCCGCAGTCGCTCTGGCTTTGAGCGCTTGTAGTGTAGACCAGACCGAAGAAGCTGAATTGCCCGATGTGGATGTATCCGCTGATGGCGGCAATGTTCCTGAATTCGATGTCGATACAGCCGATGTTGACGTAGGCAGCGAAGAAGTTACCGTAGATGTTCCTACGGTTGATGTAGACATGCCGGAAGATCAGGATAAAGCTCCTGAATAAACGGATGTAGAATATCTGAGAAAAGGGTCGGCATTTTGTCGGCCCTTTTTGTATGGGTAATTGCTCCCGCGGCCTTGCTGCGAAGTCGGTTTTACAGCATAAGATTTAAAAGTCAGGAAGCATTATCTTTTATGAGTAATACCAAAACGATTTTCGTTCTGAATGGTCCCAATCTCAATCTTTTGGGAATGCGCGAACCTGAAATTTATGGATCCGACACCCTGGATGATATCGCCGACAGGCTTGAGGAGTGCGCAAAGAAATTAGGATTCCAGATCGATTTGCGGCAATCCAACCATGAAGGACATTTGACGGATTGGCTGCATGAATCCCAAGGCGATCATGTCCATGCTGTTCTTTTGAATGCCGGAGGCTTAACGCATACTTCTGTGGCGTTGCACGATGCCGTCAAAGCAATTGCGACGCCGGTGATCGAGGTGCATATCTCCAATCCGGCTGCACGCGAGCCGTTTCGGCATCACAGTTATATCGCAAGCGCGGCACATGGCAGCATCTGCGGTTTTGGAACTTATGGGTATGAGCTGGCACTCGAAGCTGCTGCCAGGATCTGACATTCCGTCCAGTCAACGCCGGCAGCTGATACAAACCAGTTGTCATTTTTCCTTGTCCGGGCATAGAGACTCTCTATTGTTCGTTCACAGTCCCGAAAAGGGTCGCAATCCAAGAGGAATCCATGGCTGAAAAGCAAAATCAAGCTGGAACGATGCAGGTTGACGGCAAGCTCGTACGCGAACTGGCCGAATTGCTGGGGGAAACGGGCCTAACGGAAATCGAGGTCGAAGATGGCGAGCGCAAAATTCGTGTCGCCCGCAATATCGGTGGCGGACATTTTGTCCAGGCTGCGACAGCCCCATTGGCAGTCCAGCAGCCAGCAACGGCGCCGCTACAACCTGCCGTCGGCAACGTGCCAGTACCGTCCCCGGCCAACGACAAGAACGCGGTAAAATGTCCTATGGTCGGTACCGTCTATATGTCGCCCGAACCCGGTGCATCACAATTTGTCAAGGTTGGAGACAGCGTGGACAAAGGCGACACGCTCTTGATCGTCGAGGCGATGAAGGTTATGAATCCGATCGTCGCGACCAAAGCCGGGACCGTCAGCGCTATACTTGTCGAGGATGCTCAGCCCGTGGAATTCGACCAGCCGCTCGTGATCGTCGAGTAAGAGCGCGCATGACCATCAAGAAAATACTGATTGCCAACCGCGGAGAAATTGCGTTGCGTATCCATCGCGCTGCGCACGAAATGGGTATCAAGACCGTCGCGGTCCATTCCACCGCCGATGAAGATGCCATGCATGTCCGTCTGGCCGACGAAGCAATTTGTGTTGGCCCTCCCGCTGCAACGGACAGTTATCTCAATATCCCGAATATTATTTCGGCTGCAGAAGTGAGCCATGCCGATGCGATTCATCCAGGCTATGGGTTTCTGTCCGAAAATGCCAGGTTCGCCGAAATCGTCGAGGCGCATGGCATCAAATGGATCGGCCCCAAGCCCGAACATATCCGTACCATGGGGGATAAGGTCGAGGCAAAGCGTACCGCCGGCAAACTGGGTATCCCGCTCGTTCCGGGATCACCGGGCCCGATTGACAATATAGAGGATGGCAGGCGTATTGCAGAAGAAGTCGGTTATCCCGTCATCGTCAAAGCCGCTTCGGGCGGCGGCGGACGGGGCATGCAGGTGGTGCATAGCGCGGACAAGCTGGAAAGCCTCATGCAACAGGCATCGAACGAGGCAAAAGCGGCATTTGGCGATCCTACTGTCTATATCGAGAAATATTTGGGCAATCCGCGTCATATCGAGTTTCAGATTTTCGGTGACGGCAACGGTCATGCCGTACATTTGGGCGAACGTGATTGTTCGTTGCAGCGGCGACATCAAAAGGTGCTGGAAGAAGCACCTTCACCCGTCATCTCTGCGCAGCAACGCGCGGACATGGGAGCGACCGTCGCCAAAGCGATGGCCGACATGCACTATCGCGGTGCGGGTACAATCGAGTTTCTTTATGAAAAGGGCGAATTCTATTTTATCGAAATGAATACCCGGCTTCAGGTCGAACATCCGGTTACCGAAATGATCACCGGCATCGATCTGGTTCGCGAGCAGATCCGCGTGGCCGACGGCAAACCGCTGACTTTCACGCAGGACGATCTGGAATTTAAGGGTCATGCCATCGAATGCCGGATTAATGCCGAAGATCCCAAGACGTTCATGCCATCACCTGGCAAGGTTACGGGATATCACCCGCCTGGCGGTATGCATGTGCGTGTCGATAGCGGGCTGTATCACGGCTATGTCGTGCCACCTTATTATGACAGCATGATCGCAAAACTGATCGTTTATGGCCGCAACCGCGAAACCTGCCTGATGCGCTTGCGCCGCGCGCTGGACGAGTTCGTTATCGAGGGTATGAAAACCACTATTCCATTACACCGTTCATTACTGGAAGATCCCGAGTTTCAGAATGGCCAATATACCATCAAATGGCTGGAAGAATGGCTGGCCCGAAATGCGCAAGCCGATGCCGAGGAGCATTCGGTGCAGTGAAAATCAACGTGAGCCGCGGAGTTTCAGTCGAGAGCGCCGAGCAGATTGGCCGCACGTTCACGCCATGACGTCGCCAGTATGTCCATGTCACGCAACTGCCTCAGTTCGTCAGAACCTGCGGCGCTCCTGCCGCCGATTAACAGCATGAATACATGCTCCACGGTCCATTTTGTATCGCCGCGATGGGCGAGTTCCATCATGGCATCGGGTGCCACCATGCCCTCTTCGATCACGCGGTAATAAAAGCCGCATTTGCCGGTGCGCACGATCGTGGCCATTACACCGTTCTTGCTCTTTACCCCAAAACGGTGATCGAGTTTCCAGCACGGCTGTCTGCCATGGCTGATTTCGACGAGTGCCTCGCCCAGCCGAAAGCGGTCGCCGATCCGGGTATCGCTTTCCACAATGCCGCGGGTCGCGATATTCTCGCCAAAAGCGCCCGGACAGCCCAGCAGCGGATGATCCGGAAACCGTGCGCGCCAATAGTCATAATGATCATATGGGTAATGGTGCAAAGCCTTGTCGGACCCGCCGTGATGTTGCCGGTCCGCAACCTCATCTCCTGCAAAGCCGGTCTTGCTCAGAAATACGGGTTCGTAAACCGGCGATTTGGCAATGGAACTTTTTACACCATCGTTGCGAAATTTGACTGGTCTGCCGACATGCAAGGCGAGAAGAGGTGTCTTCATCATATCATCTTGCTTGGATTTTAAAGCAAATCAAGACATTCATAAAAGTAGCTATTAACCTGAACAAATCACAACATTCCGGTTAAGTAACAAGTCATTTACCATATACTATAACCGTTTTATCAACAACGACCGGCCCGTATCCTTGCATTCTGAAGAGATCATCAGGCCAATAAGGAGGAAGATCATGCGTCCCCTATTTACCATAAGTCTGATGGCAGCGACAATTTTGTCTCCCTTGGGCCTGGGCACAGCGAGTGCCGCTGAAATTACCGTCAATGCAACCTCCTTATCGCAAACTACCATGGCAGGATCTCCTGCATTGGCGCTGGAACTTAATCAGAGGGTTCAGCAGAACGGCGACCGTCGCGATGATCGCGCGCAGCGCCAAGGAAAACGCGAAGCTCGGCAAACGCGCCGTGAAGAACGCCAGCAGAACAAAGCGGATCGCCAGCGTGGGCCCGTCATTACGCGCCAGCAACAGCAAATTCGGCCCGCAGTGCGCGAGCAACGTCGTGCCGACCGCCAGAACCAGCGGCGCATCGATCGCCGCGACCATATCCGTGGTGATGGCAATCATGACGGACAGATCGACCGGAGGTACGATCGCAACCGCAACGGGCAGATAGACCGCCGTTTCGACCGCAATAACAATAATCGTATCGATCGCCGCATAGATCGTAATCGAGATGGCCGAATAGATCGACGTTACCGCGATAGCCACAGCTATAATAACCACAACGGCTGGAATCGAAGCTGGAGAAGCGACCGTCGCTATGATTGGCGCTCCTACCGTCAGTATAACCGCAATCTTTTTCGCACCAGCCGGTACTACTCGCCTTATCGCAGCCGCGGTTACAGTCGGTTCAATATCGGCATCTATCTGAACTCCGGCTATTATGGCCGCAATTACTGGATCAGCAATCCATCCTATTATCGCCTGCCGCCGGCTTACGGCAATTATCGTTGGGTCCGCTATTATGACGATGTCTTGCTGGTCGATATCTACACCGGTTATGTGGCCGACGTCATTTACGATTTTTACTATTGAGACCTGACGGGTCTTTTCCTAATCCCTCCTCGGGATCACCTCAGGGGCCGGCCCAATCCGGCCCCTTTTTTTGTGTAGTACATTGTCGGGATTGGTTTCGTTCTGTCTGAGAATGCGCATTTTTCGCAAACAGATATTGTTGGGCTATACCGATTGCAGCGCGTTATCGAAATCGGCGATCAAATCGTCGGCATCCTCGACACCGATGGAAATGCGCACCAGATTATCAGTAATGCCAAGCTGTGCGCGGCGTTCTTCGCTGACCGACAGGTGCGTCATCGCCGCCGGATGGCTGGCGAGACTTTCGGTGCCGCCCAGGCTCACGGCCAGCTTAGTGATGCGCATCGCGTCGAGAAAGGCGAAACTTTCCGCCTCGCCGCCTTTGATGAACACTGAAAAGGTCGATCCCGCACCGGTGCAGTGGCGGTCGTAGATATCGCGCTGTGAGGCATCTTCGATAAAGCCGAGATAGCCGAGCCCATCGACTTTGGGATGGTCGCGCAGGAAGGCGCAGACTTTCTCCGCGTTCTCACCCGCCCGCGTCATGCGCAATTCTACCGTCTCCAAGCTGCGCAGCAGCATCCACGCGGTATTGGGATCGCAGATCGTGCCGATCGTGTTCCTGAGGGCGCGCACCGGGTCCATATATTTTTTCGATCCGATCAGGCCGCCGGCGACCAGATCGCTATGCCCGCCGACATATTTGGTCAGGCTGTACACGGTAATATCCGCACCATGCTTGAGCGGCGCCTGCCATAACGGGCCGAGAAAGGTATTGTCGATCGCGATCGGCGGTACATATTCGGCATCGCCGTATAATGCGTCGCGGCTGGCCGAAACGGCTTCGATATCGACCAATGCGTTGGTCGGGTTGGCCGGGCTTTCGAGGTAGATCATCGCCACCTTGCCGCCCGATGCGTCGGCCATGTCCTTGGCTTTGTCAAGGATGGTGTCGAGTTCGGCGCGGCTCGCACCGGCGGGGAAATCGAGATAGGTGATGCCGAAACGCGACAGGATTTTGGACACCATTGACTCGGTCGCTGCATAGAGCGGACCCGAATGGACAATCACGTCATTCTGGCTGGCATAAGCGAGGAACAATGTGGCGATGGCCGACATGCCGCTGGAGAAAACCAGCGCGTCCTCAGCATCTTCCCACACGCTCAGCCGGTCTTCCAATATCTCTTGGTTGGGACCGTTGAAGCGCGAATAGACGAGGCCTTCGGCACCGCCGGGGCGTTTGCCGGTCAGCCCTTCGAAATGGCGCTTGCCCGCCGCCGCGCTCTCGAAAGCGAAGGTTGAGGTGAGGAAGATTGGCGGTTTCAGCGAACCTTCGGATAATCTGGGGTCATAGCCATGGCCCATCATCAGCGTTGCGGGCTTCAGCTTGCGTCCGCCCAGTCTTTCGACTTCGGGTTTCGGGTTGCGCCGCGGTGTCGGTTCTTCGACGGGCTTTACGGTGTCGGTCATGGGAAATACCTTCCTCAATGTGCGCTCTACCAGGAACATGGCGGCGCGTGAAAAGCTCCCAGGAAGGCAGGAGACAGACATATGTTCGAGGGTCCGAGATTCTAACCTCCGCAGAATCGTATCACCTGAAACTATATCGGAAGGAATAAGGGGAAATGAAGCGGAAGGGAAGGGGAGATTCTGTTTGATCTCGCGGCCAGATGCTTCACATCAGCCTCCGGTGGGCCGCGGCTTGGAGCAACGCTAAACGATACCCATCCGTCATGCTGATCCTGAATTCAGCTCAGGATCAGCATGACGGAATAGAGAGTTGCGCACTGTTGAACGCAGCATCTGGCCGTGAGGTCAAAAAAGCCCCTTATTCCACCTGCGGTGTCAGCAACCGGTCGATCCCGCTTTCGCCTTCGCCGGTCTTGCGCAATACCGGATATTTCAGGCCGCCATTATAGGCGATCGTGACGGTGCGGTAATGGTCGTCGCGTTTGACATAGAGCGTGAGCGGCGCTTTGCTTCCCGCGCCCGTGGCAATCGCCTTGCGCAGCGCGTCGGCGCTATATTCCTGATCGCCGACCGTCATGATCTTGTCGCCCGTCGTCAGGCCGGCTTTGAAGGCCGGACTGTCCCATGCAACGCCGGAAATTTCGCCGCCGGTGCGCACCCACAGGCCGGGGCCGTAGCTGAAATCGCTGTAACCGCCGCGGCTTTCCGCAGCCTTGATATAGGGGCTGGGGGTATCGGTGTACGCAAGCTCGTAACCGCCCAGACGCAATCCATTCTTGGGCGCTTCCTGTGTGGTTTCATATACCCTTTTTTGCAAAAAACCGGCCCAATCATAGCCGGGATGCACCGCGTTCAATGTCGCGACAATATCGTCCAGATCGTAGGTCAGCACGCCCCAGTCGCCGTCGCGGCCGCCGAAAAAGGCGCGCGCAAAATCTTCCAGTGACTTTGCGCCGTTCGTGTCGCGGCGGATGATCTGGTCGGCTTCGAGCCAGATCAGCAGGCCTTCGTTATAATAATCTTCCTGCCGCTGCCACGTGGTCCACCCCTTGGGCCGGCGCGCGGAAATGATCGGATCGTGCGTAGTGTCGGCGAGCGGGCGCCAGCTGCGGCCGGTGCGCTGGTCCATCCCGGCTGCGATTGCGGCAATAGCGTCGAGTGTGTCCTGCCGCGAATAGAGGCCCGAACGCGCGCCCAGCACATAGCCCCAAAATTGCGTCTGGCCTTCATAGACCCATAGCATGTCGTTGCGCGAGGGCTGGCGGAAATCGGGGCGCCAGATGCCTTCGGAACGACGGTATTTGCCGTTCCAGCTGTGTACGACTTCGTGCGGCAACAGGCTGCGGCGGCCCGGCCCCTTGTCCCATTCGGTGAAATATTCGCGGTTCACCCCGTTTTCGGAAGAACGGTGATGCTCAAGCCCGATGCCGCCCATTTCCTCGGTCAGCGCCAACAGGAAATCATAATGGTCGTAATGCTCTGTACCGAAAAGGTTGCGCGCCTCGCGCACCAGCCGTTTGTGATGCTCGATCTGCTCGGGCGTGGAGGCCAGATATTCGGGCGCATCGGCGACGACATTGAGCGCGACCTTGTCCGACAGTTCGTAGCTGCGGAAATACCGGCCCGCGAACACCGGGCTGTCAACCAAAGTGTCGTAATCGGTGCGTGTATAGGTGACAGTATCGCCTCGCGTGCTCGCGGGGCGCAACGCGGTCGCGGCCTGCCACCCGGCGGGATATGTGACGGTGACGTCGACCGGGATATTGCGGGTGTAATACCTGGCGGGATAGAGCGACAACTGATGCCAGCGCACGTTCATCATGGCGGGCGCGACCACCACGCGGCCCTGGTCGCCGTCGGTGGCGGACAGAAACTGGAATTCGACATCGAGCGTTTTTGCGCCCGCAGGCACATCGACGTGGAAGGCATAGACGTCGAGCGAATCGCGCCGCCATGTCAGCGTCTTGCCGCCCGCGCGGATTTTCAGCCCCGCGACTTTCTCGATCTCGCCGCGCGGGGCGTGGTTGCCCGGCAGCCATTCGGGATAGAGCAGCACCATATCGCCGCCCTTTTTCGTGTCGATCGTGACCGGAATGCTCTGTTTGATGCGGAAAATCGCCTGGCCCACATCGGCGGCGTCGACGGTCAGTATCATTGGCGCCGGAAACACCGCATCGGCATCGGCGGCGGGGATCGTATCGACGATTGTCCGCGCGATCGGCGCGCTGTTCTGGGCGGCGCTTCCGATAGTCTGCGCCGAAACCGTCGATGGCGCAGTGGCAAGCGTACCTGCAAGCAGGAGGGCGGCGATTTTGTGCATGGTGGAGCGATCCCTGTTATGATTTTCGTGCACGCTATATTCGATGCCCATAGCTGACAAGACGGTTTATTTGCGCAGGCCCCGTGCTGCGGGCTTTGGTTTTGCCGAAAAACCCGCTAAGGGCGCCAGATAATCGAGAAAGAGCTTATGAGCAAGATCCAGACACCGCAGGCCATCCGGGGCACGCAGGACATATTTGGCCCCGCCCAGGAAGCGTTCGGGCATGTCGTCGACACGTTCGACCGGGTGCGGCGGCTGTATAATTTCCAGCGCGCCGAAATGCCGGTGTTCGAACCCACGGCGGTGTTCGCGCGCTCGCTCGGCGAGACCACCGATGTCGTTTCCAAAGAAATGTACACATTCGACGATCGCGGCGGCGACAGCCTGACGTTACGCCCCGAATTTACCGCCGGGATCGTGCGTGCATATCTCACCAACGGGTGGCAGCAGCATGCGCCGCTCAAGCTCGCCACGCACGGGCCGTTATTCCGCTACGAGCGCCCGCAAAAGGGCCGGTATCGGCAGTTTCACCAGATCGATGCCGAAATACTGGGTGCGGGCGAACCCGCCGCCGATGTCGAATTGCTGGTCATGGCCGACCAGCTTTTGAAAGAGCTTGGCATTGCCGACGGCGTGACGTTGCAGCTCAACACTTTGGGCGATCCCGAAAGCCGCGCGGCGTGGCGCGCCGCGCTCGTTACGCATTTTGAGAAACATCGCGGGAAATTGTCGGAGGACAGCCAGACCCGGCTCGACCTCAATCCGCTGCGCATACTCGACAGCAAGGACCCGCGCGACCGGTCGATTGTCGATGCCGCGCCGGCGATCGACGACAGTTTGACCGACGCGGCCGGCCGGTTTTTTGAAAGCGTGACATCGGGCCTCGATGCCGCGGGCGTGCAATGGACCCGCAACGCGCGATTGGTGCGCGGGTTCGATTATTACCGCCACACCGCGTTCGAATTCGTCACCGACCGATTGGGCGCGCAGGGCACGGTTCTGGGCGGCGGGCGCTATGACGGACTGGTCGAGGCGCTCGGCGGACCGCCTACGCCGTGCGTCGGCTGGGCCGCCGGGATCGAGAGGCTGGCGATGCTGGTGGGGGACAGGGATGCGCCGTCGATCGACGTGGCGGTCGTGCCGCTGGGCGATGTGGCCGAGCAGGCGGCGGGCGGTATCATCGCCGATTTGCGCCGGGCGGGCCTGACAGCCGATATGGCCTTTCGCGGCAATATGAAAAAGCGAATGAAAAAGGCCAATGACGCTGGTGCGCGCTATGCCATCATTATCGGCGAGAACGAGCTGGCGCACGGCAAAGCCGCCATCAAAAATTTCGCTACCGGCGAACAGCATGACGTTGCGTTGCAGGAGATTGTCGATGCAATCCGTTAAATCAATTTTTCGTCATTCCCGGGAAAGCGGGAATCCATTATCTGAGCTTGCATCGAACGGAAAATTCAGGAAATGGAGCCCCGATCAAGTCGGGGGTGACGCAAATAATAACAAGAAATATTATAATCCCTTTCCATTATGCACTGTTTTCTCCTTACCCCCGATGGGGGAGGTCGTGAGACTTGGCGGCTTGCCGCCAAGTCGCAGCGGTGGGGGTGGGATCTCGTCTGGATGCTTGGCTTCAAGGGGCACCATCACCCCCATCCCAGTTTCGCTAGCAGCGTTGCTGCAAGCTGCACACGCGTTCCCCCATCAAGGGGGAAGGCGCGCCGTATGACCACCATTTCCGCCGAACGTATCGCGCAGATCGAGGCGCGGTTTGACGAGTTGCAGGCGCGTATGGCGTCGGGCGCGCTCGACAGCGATGCTTTTGTCGCGGTGTCGAAAGAATATGCCGAGGTCGAGCCGGTGGCTAGTTCGGCGCGCAATCTGCGCCGGCTGCGTGCCGAACTGGAGGTTCTGCAGGGGTTAATCGAAGAGTCCGAGCATGACCCGGAAATCCGCGAGATGGCCGAGGAGGAAAGCGGCGAGATTCGCGACAAGTTGGCCGGGGCTGAAAAGCATCTGGCGGTGCAGTTGCTGCCGCGCGACAGCGCCGATGCGCAGCCAGCGTTGCTCGAAATCCGCGCCGGAACCGGCGGCGACGAGGCGGCTTTGTTCGCCGGCGACCTTACCCGCATGTACACCCGTTTCGCCGAGGAGCAGGGCTGGAAGACCGAGATGATTTCGGGCAGCGCGTCCGATGTCGGCGGTTTCAAGGAAGTCGTGCTGTCGGTGCGCGGCACCAATGTGTTCGGCCGGATGAAATTCGAAAGCGGCGTGCACCGCGTGCAGCGCGTGCCCGAAACCGAAAGCGGCGGGCGCATCCACACATCGGCGGCGACCGTCGCGGTGCTGCCCGAACCCGACGAGGTCGATATCAAGATCCGTTCCGAGGATTTGCGCATCGATACCTACCGGGCCAGCGGCGCGGGCGGGCAGCATGTCAACAAGACCGACAGCGCGATTCGCATCACCCACTTGCCCACCGGCCTGGTCGTCACGTGTCAGGACGGCAAGTCGCAGCACAAGAACAAGGCGCAGGCGATGAAGGTGCTGGCGGCGCGATTGTACGAGCAGGAACGCGATGCCGCGGCGAGCGAACAGGCGGACGCGCGCAAATCGATGGTCGGCAGCGGCGACCGCTCCGAACGCATCCGCACCTATAATTTTCCGCAGGGCCGCGTCACCGACCACCGCATAGGCCTGACGCTCCACCGCCTGCCCGAAATACTCGAGGGCACGGGCCTGGGCGAACTGGTCGACGCGCTGATTGCCGAGGACCAGGCCGCGAAACTCGCCAATCTAAATGGCTGATGGGGAGGGGCTTTAGGTGCGTGTTGCCGAAACGCTCCGCATCGCTAGCCAGCAATTCGAAGCGGTCAGCGATACGCCGCGGCTCGATGCCGAATTGCTGATGGCGCATGCGCTGGGTATTTCGCGGTCGGACCTGCTGCTCGGCCACATGCAATCCGAAACACCCGCAGCGTTCGCGCCGCTGTGCGCGCGCCGGATCGCGCATGAACCCATTGCCTATATTACCGGCGTCCAGCAATTCTGGGGGCTCGATCTGCACGTCACCCCCGCTGTGCTGATCCCGCGCGCCGACAGCGAGACAGTGATCGAGGCGGCGATCGAGGTGTTGGCGGATAACGCGCCGCAGCGGATACTCGATCTGGGCACCGGGTCGGGGGCGTTGCTGCTCGCGGCATTGTCGCACTGGCCGAATGCGCGCGGTGTCGGCATCGACCGGAGCGCGGGCGCGCTGGATATTGCGCGCAAGAACGCGGCGCGGCTGGGTATGGATGCGCGCGCCGTTTTCCTGTCCTGCGACTGGCGCAAGGACGACTGGACGAAAACGCTGGGCGGTCCGTTCGACCTTGTTCTCGCCAACCCGCCCTATGTCGAAACGGCGGCTGAACTGGCAGCGAACGTGACCGATTACGAGCCGCACGACGCGCTGTTCGCAGGCACCGAGGGGCTGGACGACTACCGCATCCTGATCCCCACGCTGCCCGCAGTTTTGACACCGGGTGCACCGGCAATCTTTGAAATCGGGGCGGGGCAGGCGGACAGCGTCGCCGCACTCGCACATGCACGTGGCTATAAAACCGCACTGCGCCGCGATCTGGCCGGTCTGGCACGGGCCATGATCCTAACATAGAGCAGTTATGCCCGGATTTACGCCAAATTTCGCTTGGCAAGTCTGAAAACGCACGCTACGGCTAAATCAAGGCCATTGGCGGATGACCATAATCCCCGCACAATCGTCTTGTTCCAGCCAGTATTGGAAACGTGCTTGTATGTGCAGGCGCACAATAGGGCGATGGAATGATTCCTGTCACATACCTTGAGGATTGGCACACATTGAACAACAACAACAACAACAGGGGTCCCAATAATCGTGGACGCCGTCGCAACCCTAACACTAACAATAATAACAGCAATAATCGCAGCAACAGCAATCGCGGCGGGGCCGATACCAGCAACCGCATAGACAGCCGTGCGCGCGGCAATGCCGTACAGTTGCTCGATAAGTACAAAAAGCTGGCGCAGGATGCGCAGATGAGCGACGATGGCGTTAATTCCGAATATTATCTGCAATTTGCCGACCATTATTTCCGCGTGATTGCCGATACCAAGGCACGGCAGGACGAGGAACGCGCAAAGCGCGAGGAAGAGCGCGACAATCGCGGCAATAACGACAGCCGGGGCAGTCGCGGCCAAAACGATGTCCGCAACGATCATCGCAACGCCGATAACCGTAACCCCGATAACCACAACGCCGATAACCATAACGATAGCGATGACTATGGCGACGATAACGATCGCGGTGGCCAGGACACGGCATCTGGGGATCAACCGAAAAAGCGGGTCAATGTCCGTGCGAAAAAGTCGGATACAAATGCACCGGAACATAAGGGTGGCGATACCCGGAGCGAGGATCCGCCCAAACGCCGCGGCCGTCCGCGCAAGGCCGATGACGATGATGCGAACGGGGCCGGACAGGCGAGCATGAACCTGTCCGCCCTGCCGCCCGCGATCCGGGCCGGCGAAGATGGCGAAGAAAAACCCAAAGCCCGCCGCGGCCGTCCGCGCAAAGCCGACAAAGACGATGCCGCCGTCGCCGCGGAATAGTTTCCCCGCTCCCAGATATTTGCAACCCCGCTAGCCTTCCGCTGAAGCGATATGCGGCGGAAATGGCCATGGTTTTCGTTCAGGACAGATGATCCATGCGGTTTCGCCGGGCATTGATTGCGCTAATCCTGATGGGGCTGTCCCTGACCGCGTTTATGTACTGGACCGCAACCCGCGATCCGGTGGTGCGAACCGCAGAATATATCGCCCCCGGCTGGAATGCGGATGCGTCGCCGCAAACGATTGTGATGCTGTCCGACATACACGTGGCGGGCCCCGACATGCCGCCCGAACGGCTGGCGCAAATCGTGGCGCAGATCAATGCGCTCGAACCCGATCTCGTGCTGTTCGCCGGTGACTTTGTCAGCGACAAGGCGATTGCGACACATATCTACCCTGCCAGCGAAGCGCTGGCACCCTTGGCGGCGCTAAAGGCGCGGCTGGGGGTGGTGGCGGTGATGGGCAATCACGACCATTGGCGCGATGAGGATTATCCCAACGATATGCGTGTCACCGATGCACTGCGCCGATATGGCGTGCGCGTGCTGGATAACGATGTGGCGCGCTATGGCCGCTTTATCATTGGCGGCGTCGATGACGATTATACCGGTCATGCCGATCTGCCCAAAACGCTGACGGCAATGCAGGCAATTGCTGCATCCTCCGATTCCGGGAAACTGCCGCTGTCCCTGCTGCTTAGCCACAGCCCCGATATTTTTCCTGCGATTCCTGCGTCCGTGCGACCGGGCGATACCGCGCTTGTTTTTGCAGGCCACACGCATTGCGGGCAGATCGTCCTACCAATGATCGGGCCGCTCACCACCTTGTCGAAATATGGCACCCGCTATGCCTGCGGGCGTATTGATAAGGATGGCAAGACGCTGTTTGTCGGCGCAGGAATTGGCACGTCGATCCTGCCGCTGCGGCTGGGTGCGGTGCCGGATATGTGGCTGATTACCGTGCGGGGCGATCGTGGAAAGCGATAATTTTCCATTATTCCGTTATGATATTGTCAAATATACAGACTTTGGATAAGTTATGCCCATGATAAAGGCATTTTATACTGCTGCGTTGGCCGTTTCGCTGGCCATGACATATACACCATTGGTGTATGCCAAGGACGAGCCGCTCCGGTTGCAGCCGAGTTCGGCATGGACGGTAAGCTATCAGGACGACAGCTGCCGCATGGGCCGTAAATTTGGGACCGGAGACGATGAAGTTTTTGTCTTGTTCATCCGTAACATGTCAGTTGACAGCTTTCGTATGATTTTTATCGGTAAGCCGGTCGAAATTCGCAATGATTCACGGCCTGTGAAATTCCGTTTCGGTCCCAACGAAGCAGAGCAGGAATCAAGTTTCTTCACCGGTGATTATGGCAAAGGTAATCCTGCCGTGATCTTGAGAGGCCAGCCGCGTATTGCGCCTTTTACCGAGACGCAGCTGAAAATGCTTGATGAGCGCAAACCGGAAGATCAGAATATTATATTGCCGATCGAACCTGAGAGAGAAGCGGCGGTTGAATGGATATGGTTCGATCTTCCTTTCAAGGAATCGATCATCCTCGAAACCGGTTCGCTGGGAAAACCTTTCGAAGCGATGCGCACCTGTACGGACGAGTTGATGACTCACTGGGGCATTGATGTTGAGAAACACAAAAACCGCACACGCTTCGTGAAGCCTCTCAGCAATCCCGGTACATGGATAAAATCCAGTGATTATCCTTCAAAAATGCTCAATCGCGGCGCGCAGGCGATCATACAATTCCGCCTCAGTGTCGATGCGTCGGGCAAAGCAACGGATTGCCACATCCAGGAAGCGACGCGCGACAAGGAATTTGACAGCGCGGCATGTAAAGCACTCATGAAACGCGCGGAATTTCAACCCGCGCTGGATGCCGATGGCAAGCCGATGGCCTCCTATTATATCAATACGGTTGTTTTTAGTATGGGCGGCTAGCGGTTTCTAGCAAAAGCTCACACGCAGCTTTTATCTTCGCATATCGCCGCGCCCTGTTCGATCTCGACCGTGGCATGGCCGATGTTGAACTTTTCGGCCAGCCGCGCCTTGATCTCCCGGCAGGCGGCATGACCGTCGATGGCCGGGTCGATCCGCGCGTGCAGCGTGATGATGGGCCGCTCCTCGGTCAGCGACCAGCTGTGGATATGATGGACATCGGCAACGCCCGCCACATGTGCGCGCAGGTCGGCGGAAACTATGCCGGGTTCCAGGCCGTCGGGCGCGCCCTGCAACAGAATGTGCGCGGACGATTTGGTTACGCTCCACGCGCCGCGCAGGATGATGAGCGCGACCAGCACCGACAAGATCGGATCGATGACAACCCAGCCGGTCAGCAGGATGACGCCCGCCGCGACGATCGCCGCGACCGACCCCAGCAGGTCGCCCATGACATGCAGCATCGCCGCCTTGATATTCAGGTTTTCGGGATCGGCCCTGCGCATGATTTGCAACGCGATCAGATTGACCGCCAGACCGAGCATCGCAATGACCAGCATCGTGCCGCCCAGCACCGGCTGCGGCGCGGCGATGCGCAGCACCGCTTCATAAATGATCCACGCCGCGATAACGAACAGCGACAGCCCGTTGACGAAGGCGACCAGAATCGAAAACCGGTCGAAGCCATAGCTGCGTTTCCAGTCGGTCGGGCGCCGCGCGATGCGGAACGCCAGCCACGCGAGCGCCAGCGCGGCAAAATCGGTCAGCATATGCCCGGCATCGGCGATCAGTGCGAGCGAACCCGAGATTATTCCGCCCGCGACTTCGGCAAACATGAACGCTCCGGTCAGCAGGGCCGCAAGACCCACCGCCCGCACGTTGCGCGCGTTGACTTTCGGGGCGTGACTGTGTTGCCCGTCCTGGCCATGATCATGGCCCGCATGGTCGTCGCTATGATCGGAGTGTTTGCCCATCAGCCACGTCTATCGAGCAGAGCGAAACGGGGCAAGCATTTCAACGGGCGGAAAAGATTTATACAGCAAGCGCAGGACCATTGGTCCGATCATGCGGACGTCAGGGCGATACGGCCCAATCGCCGATTTACAGCTTGCCGTATTTCGCCTCGAACCCGGCAATATCTCCCATGGCCAGGTAATCGGCCTGGTCGGTCCAGTTGTCGCGTTCGATCCGGCCGGCGAAATTGCCGAGATAACCGTCGACTTCGGCGATGTCGGCGGCGTCCCATGCCGCGATCTGGTCGAACCGGGTGATGCCGAGCGTACCGAGCAGTGTGACCAGCTTTGGGCCGACGCCCTTGATCTGGCGCAAGTCGTCCGGATCGCCCACGGCCGGCGCGATCTGCGGCTTTCCTTCGGGCGGGGCGGGTTCCCCCCGGAATGCGGCCACGGCGGGCTCCGCAGGCGCGAGCCCAGTGCGGGGTACCGGGGTAGCGACATCGGGCATGCCGCGCGAAGCGGCGGCGGTTGCCCCAGCTT
>JBGTHQ010000039.1:0-62102 GCA_041746135.1 Sphingomonadaceae bacterium
GCCGACGATCGCCGCCATCGTCCAGTCGGCGTCCAGGCTGGCCGCATCGACCAGCGCGTCCGCCCCCGCGGCCACCTGCGTTGCCGTCCCCGCCAGCGCATTTTTCAGCGCCCGGTACTGGCTCTTGTCGGCGATCACCGCCCATTCGGCCCCGAATTCGCGCGCCAGCCGCGCCAGTTCGTCCACATTGCTGTGCGCGGTCAGCGCGATGATGCGATAGGCATCGCGGTCGAGCCGGACCAGTTCGAGAGTCGAGAGGCCGACCGATCCGGTCGCGCCGAAAATCGAGAGCGTGCGCACCGCCGTCATGCCGACGCGGGCAGTACGAATGCGACCACCGCGACCACGCACAGGATCGACACCGGTAGCAATCCATCGACCCGGTCGAACAGGCCGCCATGGCCGGGCAGCAGCCGTCCGCTATCCTTCACGCCCGCGCTGCGTTTCATCCAGCTTTCGAAAAAATCGCCCGCCTGCGCGGTGATCGCGATCGCGCTGCCAAGCAAGACCGCGGCGACTATCGCGGCGGCGACGTTCCCGTCTGCGCTGCCGTCATACAGGCCGAACCATAGGCCCGCAACGAGCGCGCTGGTTCCGGCCATGCCGCCGCCCAGCCCGGCCCAGGTTTTCGATGGGCTGATGCGCGGCGCGATTTTCGGACCGCCAATGCTGCGCCCGGCAAAATAGGCGCACACATCGGTGGCGATCACCGCCAATATGACCGGCAAGACAAAATGCAATTCGTTGAGCATCAGCAGCGACGTGGCCGCCGCAGTGATATAGACGAACCCGAACACCATCCATACCAGCCGCAGCACCGCGCTTTCGGCAATGCGCTTCACAAGCCCCCAGAATTCATAATACAATCCGGTGGCAACGGTGGCGGTGAACAACGCGAAGGCCCAGCCGCCCAGATAGATGGCGATGCCCGTCACCGCCATCATCACCGCCGCGCTGACGCTGCGAATGCCCAGGTCGGATGTGTTGCGGGCCAGTCCGGCGCGCGGATCGGCTTTCGCCTCGGCCTCGGTAACCGGCTCCAGCCCCTCGAGCAGATGGTGGTCGTCGCCCGGCTTGCTCATCGTCCGCCGAACCGCCTTTCGCGGTCGGCAAAGGCGCGCACCGCTTGTTCCAGATCCGCCGCGCCGAAATCGGGCCACAGCACGTCGGTGAAATACAGTTCGGCATAGGCCGCCTGCCACAGCAGGAAATTGGACAGCCGCTGTTCGCCCGATGTGCGGATCAGCAGGTCGAGCGGGGGCAGCATGGCCGTATCAAGTGTCTGCGTAATATGGTCGGCGCGGACCGCGTCCGGGGTGATTTCGCCCGTCAGCACTTTTTGTGCGATCGCCTGCGCCGCGCGGACGATTTCGTCCTGCGATCCATAATTGAGCGCGATCGCCAGCGTGGTGCCGTCATTATGCGCGGTGCGGTCGATCAGGTCGTCGATCATGGCGACGATATCGGGCTCGAGCGCCCTGTAATTGCCAATCACCACCAGCCGCACGTTGTTGGCGAGGAATTCGTCTATCTCTTTGGTGATGAAGTGGCGGAGCAGCCCCATCAGGTCGGACACTTCCTCTTCGGGGCGTTTCCAGTTTTCCGAGGAAAAGGCATAGAGCGTCAGCGCCTCGAGACCCAGATCGCGGGCAGCACGGACGGTGTTGCGCACCGCATCGACGCCGCGTTTGTGCCCCGCCGCGCGCGGGAGCCGCCGTTTCTTGGCCCAGCGGCCATTGCCGTCCATGATGATCGCGACATGGCGCACGCCATGTCCGCCGCCGGACGACGGCGGGCCCGCCAGCGCGGGATCGCCCGCCAGCTTGTCGGAATCGCGGGCCACGGCCTTGCTCACTGGGTCAGAATTTCTTTCTCTTTCGCCGCCGCGGCTTCGTCCACCGCCTTGACCATATCGTCGGTCAGTTTCTGCACTTCGGTTTCCAACGTCTTGCGCTCGTCCTCGCTAATCTCTTTCTTGTTCTCGTCGGCTTTCAGCATATCCATGCCGTCACGGCGCACGTTGCGGATGGCGATGCGCGCTTTTTCGGCATATTGGCCGACCAGTTTGGCCAGTTCCTTGCGGCGCTCCTCGGTCATGTCGGGGATCGGCAGGCGCAGCATCTGGCCGTCGGATACGGGATTAAGGCCCAGGCCGGCCGATCGGATCGCCTTTTCGACCGCGTTGACATTGCCCTTGTCCCACACCTGCACCGTGATCATACGCGGTTCGGGCACCGACACGGTCGCCACCTGGTTGAGCGGCATGTTGGAACCATAAACTTCGACCTGTACCGGATCGAGCAAGGCAGTATTGGCGCGACCGGTACGCAAACCGGAAAAATCGCTTTTCAGCGACTCGACGGCACCGTTCATGCGGCGCTCCAGATCGGATTTGTCATATTTTGCCATGATGTATCAGCTTTCTGTTTGTACGATGGTGGCGACCCCGTCGCCGGCAAGAACCCTGGCGAGATTGCCCTGTTCGCGGATTGAAAATACCACGATCGGAATATGGTTGTCACGGCATAAGGCCACTGCGCTGGCGTCCATGACTTTCAGATTGTCCTGCAAAACCTTGTCATAGCTGACCGTGTCATACCGCACCGCGCTGGCATCCTGTTTGGGATCGGCATTATAGACGCCGTCGACGCTGGTGCCCTTGAACAGCGCGTCGCATTTCATTTCGGCGGCGCGCAGCGCGGCACCGGAATCGGTGGTGAAATACGGGCTGCCGACACCAGCAGCGAAAATCACCACGCGGCCTTTTTCCAGATGGCGTTCGGCGCGGCGGCGGATAACCGGCTCGCACACCGTATCCATCTGAATCGCCGATTGCACGCGGGTGTTGACGCCCAGTTGCTCGAGCGCATTCTGCATCGCCAGCGCGTTCATCACGGTGGCGAGCATGCCCATATAATCGGCCTGCGCGCGGTCCATGCCCTGCGCCGCCCCCGCCATGCCGCGAAAGATATTGCCGCCGCCGATGACGAGGCAGATTTGCAGGCCGCTATCCTTGGCCGCCTTGACCTCTTGCGCCATGCGCGCGACGGTAACCGGGTCGATGCCATATTCGCCCTCCCCCATCAGCGCCTCGCCGGAGAGTTTCAGGAGGATGCGGTTGAATTTGGGGGCAGTCATGGCGCGTTGGTTTTTCCGTTTGTTTTTGCTGTGCATGCCATGCGATATACGCGCGGATAAAGCAATGGCGCGAAGCATAATCGCTCCGCGCCACCGTGTGAAGGGAGTTTTATATCCCTTGAATTGGCGTGCTGGTAAGCCGCTTACACGCCCGCAGCAGCCGCCACTTCGGCGGCGAAGTCGCTTTCTTCCTTCTCGATGCCCTCGCCCAGCTGGAAGCGGACATAGTCGGTGAGTTCGATCTTGACGCCGGCTTCCTTGCCGGCGGCTTCAACGACCTGTGAAATCGGGGTCTTGTTGTCCATCACGAACAGCTGGCTGAGCAGCGCGTTTTCCTTGGCGAATTTGGCCACCGCGCCGTCGACCATCTTTTCGATGATATTGGCGGGCTTGCCCGATTCCGTGGCTTTTTCTTCGGCGATCTTGCGTTCGCGCGCAATCACGTCCTGATCGAGGCCGTCGGCGTTCAGTGCCAGCGGGAAAGCCGCGGCGATATGCATCGCGATCTGCTTGCCCAATGCTTCGAGCGTGTCCTTCGGTGCTTCGCTTTCAAGCGCGACCAGCACGCCGATCTTGCCGAGATGCGGCGCAACGGCATTGTGCACATACGGCACGACCGCGCCAGTATTGACGCTCACCGTGCGGACACGGCGCAGCGACTGGTTCTCGCCGATCGTGGCGATATTGTTGGTCAGCTTGTCGGCCACGCTGTCGCCGCTCGCATAGTCGGCCGCAGCCACGGCGTCGATATCGTCGCCGCCCAGCGCCAGCGCGATTTCGGTGGTTTTCATCACAAATTCCTGGAACTTGTCGTTCTTGGCGACGAAATCGGTCTCGCTGTTGACTTCCAGGGCGGTGCCCTTGGTGCCGTCGACGGCCACGCCGACCAGGCCCTCGGCGGCGGTCCGGCTCGATTTCTTCTGCGCCGCGGCCAGGCCCTTGGCCCGCAGCAGGTCGACCGCGGCCTCCAGATCGCCGCCCGTTTCGCTTAGCGCTTTCTTGCAGTCCATCATGCCCGCGCCGGTACGTGTCCGCAGTTCTTTTACGGTTGCCGCTGTAATCGCCATGTCATCTGTCCTTCTGTCATTCGGAAATATTTCGGTTTGAACTTTTGCATGAAAGCCGGAGCGCACCTGTCGGCATGCCCCGGCCTGTTCATGTATTTGCCTTTATGTAGGAAGCCGTCAGGCCACCTGCAATCGGGCCGGGCCAGGCGCCTTATTCGGCGGCCTTGGCCTCTGTCTTGGCATCGGCCTGTGCGGGCGCTTTGGCATCGTCCGCTGTGGCATCCGCTTTGTCGTCCGCCTTGGCCGCAGCCTTTTTGGGAGCCGCTTTCTTGGCCGGTGCTTTCTTGGCAGCAGGCTTGTCTTCCGCCTTGGCGTCCGCGTCGGCGTCATCCGCCTTGGCGTCGTCCTTTTTCGCGGCCGGCTTTTTCGCCGCGGCTTTCTGGGCTTCGGGCTGGTCGTCCTTGGCCGCTTCGGGCTGGGTGTCTTCAGCGGGCTTGGCGTCTTCCGCCTTGGTCGCCGCTTCCTCTACCGACACTTCCTTTTTGGCGGGTTCGGATGCATGCGCGGTGGCCGATTCGGTCATCTGCGGCATTTTGATCGCCGAGGCAGCCTTGGCTGCCGCGTTGGCGGGTTCATGCGCAGGCGCCGGGGTGGGCGCAGGAGCCGGAGCCGCTGTTGCCGCCGCGCTTTCCCTGGGAGGCTCGACCATCGCGCCCATGTCGGCACCGCTGGCGGCCTGGTTCTTCTGGCCGCCCTTGGTTGCCGCTTCGGCAATCGCTTCGCAATACATGCGGATGGCGCGCGCGGCGTCATCGTTCGCAGGAACCGGGAAGGCAATGTTGTTGGGGTTCACGTTCGAATCGAGGATCGCGACCACCGGAATGCCGAGAACATTGGCTTCCTTGATGGCCAGCTCTTCCTTGTTGGCGTCGATCACGAACATCACGTCGGGAATACCGCCCATGTCGCGGATGCCGCCGAGCGACATTTCCAGCTTGTCGCGCCGGCGTGTCATCTGCAATATCTCTTTCTTGGTCAGCAGCGAGGTATCGCCGGCCAGCGTCTCTTCGCTGGTCTTGAGCTGACGGATCGAGTTCGAGATCGTTTTCCAGTTGGTGAGCATGCCGCCCAGCCAGCGATGGTTGACGAAATGCTGGCCCGAAGCGCGCGCGGCATCGGCAATCGGCTGCTGCGCCTGGCGCTTGGTGCCGACGAACAGGACCTTGCCGCCCGACTCGACGGTCGAGGACACGAATTCGAGCGCGCGTGCGAACAACGGCACGGTCTGTGACAAATCAAGGATGTGGATGCCGTTACGCTGGCCGAATATATACGGCTTCATGCGCGGGTTCCAACGGTGGGTCTGGTGTCCGAAATGGGCACCGGCTTCAATCAATTGCTGCATCGAGACGACAGGGGCCGCCATAACTTTTCTCCTTACCGGTTATACCTCTGGAAAGCAGTAACCGCGGGATCAGGTCCGTTGGCACCGGGATGTGCGCTTTCCATGATGGAATGGAAGGCCCCTTAACGCGGGTCGCGGGAAAATGGAAGGGGAAAGTTCGGTTTTTGATTTCACGGAATTACCTTCGGTTGGCCTAACGGCTCCGGATCAGGTCCGAAATGACGTGCAAAAAGCATCGCGGCTCACGAAAGTCCGGTCGGCCAACCCGCCGACCGCAAGGCCGACCGGCCGCCGGGCCTTATTGGCCCGCCCCACCGGAGGCATGAGCGCAGCGAATTGCCGTGAGGTCGAAAAAGACTTCCCCACTTCTATTCCCAAGCATGCCTGTAATAAAAGCGGGCGATCTGAAACAGAAGTTCTCTTACAGCGCGTTCTATACTTGTTCTAGTGGAATATTTGTGTCAAAACGTCAAAAATCAACCTAGGGGAGAATATTGTGTCGGACTTTTCAAAATTGAGAATTCAGACTGGCCTGAGCATCTCGGAAACAGCCATTCTGCTAGGTTACAAAGAACGCCAAGTCTATAGATGGGAAAGTGGAGAATGCGTGCCCAAGCCTCCAGTACTTGAAATGCTGAACCGCTTGAGACTTGATCGCCTTCCTTCTGACAACGAAAACCATGCGTTCACTTTTATTGATCTTTTTGCTGGCATAGGCGGACTCAGGAAAGGTTTTGAGTCGATCAATGGGAAATGTATATTTACTTCCGAATGGGACAGGTTCAGCCAAGAGACCTATCGAGCAAATTTTCCTGGCGATGAACATGAAATAACTGGTGACATCAAAGAAGTATCAATCGCGGATATTCCTGATCATGATGTATTGCTAGCAGGTTTCCCGTGTCAGCCATTCTCGATCGCAGGAGTTTCCAAGAAAAACGCCCTAAATCGTCCTCATGGTTTTGCCTGTGATGCTCAAGGAACTCTATTTTTCGATGTTGCAAATATTATTCGGCAAAAGCGTCCAAAAGCTTTTCTCTTGGAAAATGTTAAAAACCTGTTGAACCATGATGGTGGAAGAACTTTTCAGGTAATTCATGACGTACTTAAAAACGAGTTGGGCTACCACATTGATTGGAAGATCATTAACGGCAAAAGCTGGGTTCCACAAAACCGACAGCGCATATTTATTGCTGGATTTAGAGACGATAAAACCTTCAGCTTCGACAGCATGCTTATCCCAGACGCAATTAAAGGACCGAGGCTCTCATCTATCCTTCATCCAGAAGATGGAAGCGAAATTATTGAATCCAGATATACAGGGGGTAATATTGCCCATGTGCTTGAAAAATATACTTTATCAGAAAAGCTTTGGAACTATCTAAAAGGTTATGCTGATAAACATAAAGCTAAGGGCAATGGGTTTGGCTTTGGTCTTTTTGGTCCCGAAGATGTCGCTCGTACACTTTCGGCGCGTTACTACAAGGACGGCTCGGAAATACTTATTCAGCAGGAAGGAACAAGGCCCAGAAGGCTTACTCCCAGAGAATGCGCTAGGCTCATGGGTTTTGATGACTTTGGACAAAGCGATTTTATAATACCTGTTTCCGACACACAGGCATATAGGCAATTTGGAAACTCTGTTGTTGTACCTACTGTCAAAGCTGTAGCCAAATATATGGAATCATATATCAGCGCAAATCAGGCAGAAGGACAGAAAGACGTTGCCTGATAAAGTTTCTCCTGAGATCCGGAGTAAAATGATGGCTGGCATAGGTGCAAAAAACACCAAGCCGGAATTGATGGTTCGAAGCGCTATTCATAGTCGAGGGTTTCGTTATTCACTCCATTCAAAGTCACTGCCTGGAAAACCAGATTTAAAGCTCAATCGATACAATGCTGCAATCTTCGTGAATGGCTGTTTCTGGCACGGTCACGACTGCCACCTTTTTCGCCTTCCCAAAACACGTGCAGAATTCTGGCGCGCAAAGATTCATGGCAATCGTACTCGCGATAGAAACAATCAAAAAATGCTTTTGGCAATGGGTTGGAGGGTTTTGAATATCTGGGAGTGCGCACTCAAAGGAAAAACTTCAATTTCTCATGAAAACTGGTCAGATAAGATTGTGGATTGGTTAAACAGTTCTATTTTCGAGCAAGATATTAGAGGAACAGACTGTGGCATTAGTTGATCTGATTGATTGGATTGAAACTTTCGGGCGCGAGGGGGCTACATGGTACGTCAAGCGCTTGGCTGCTAACGACACTCTGGCTAGCGGTGGACACCAAGCAGGGCCATATTTCCCAAAAGAGTTTCTATTTGATGTTTTTCCTGAATTGAACAAACCTGCCTTCAAAAATCCCGATATACGTTTTCCATTGTATATAGATTCGCACATTTCCAATCTTTCAGACCGGGATATCAGAGCTGTATGGTATAATAACAAGTTACATGGGGGAACTCGAAACGAAACAAGACTAACAGGATTCGGCGGTCAGAACTCAGCTCTTTTAGACCCGGACAGCACAGGTGCGCTTGTTGTATTTGCTTTCATTCAAATACAGGGCGGCAGGACAAGCGAATGTCATGTCTGGGTGTGTGACGACGAGGTACAGTCCGACCTTTTCGAAGAACGGTTAGGGCCTGTGGAACCGGGTCAGTACATAGTATGGAAGCCGGGCATTTTATCTGCCCAGACTGATTTATTTGCTACAGGGCCCGTCCCGCACGGAAGTTGCTGGCTGACACGCGAACAGATGCCGGATAATTGGCTGGTAAAATTTCCTACAGGCCGGGAAATAATCGAAAAGACAATCGGGTTGCGTCCACCGACTGCCATGACCCCCGACGAGAGACTTATTCGGCGTCGTGATTGCGAATTCGAGATATTCCGAAGCGTCGAACAGGAATTCTATGGAGACAAGATCTCAAAAGGATTCCAGAATATGGAATCCTTTGTCAGCCTTGCGAATACAATCCTTCAAAGCCGCAAAAGTCGCTCCGGCAAATCACTTGAATATCATACTATCGAAATACTGAAGGAAGAGTGCTTTATCCAAGATGTGCACTTCGTATGGAATGTCAATATCGATGGCAAAAGACCGGATTTTCTTTTCCCTACTGTAGAAGCTTACAGAGACCACAGCTTCGATACCACAAGCTTGCGTATGCTCGCTGCAAAGACGACGTGCAAAGACCGATGGCGCCAAATTCGCAACGAGGTTGACCGAGATCGTATCCCGACACTGCACCTTCTCACGTTACAGGAAGGAGTTTCTGAAAACCAGTTCAACGAAATGTTGGATGAAGGCATACAATTGGTGGTCCCAACGAAGCTGCACAAGTCATATCCCAAAGAAATACGTGAATTGCTGTGGTCATTGGAAGACTTCCTCACAGATATACGCTCTTTGAGCATCTGATCGGATTGCTGCCCGCAATTTTCATCCCCTGCCCGCGCTGCGCGCGCCGCGCCCTTGGGAGAACCTCTGCACATAAAAACGCTGTCCTACAAGGGGGTGGCCTTGATAGAGTGGCGGGCAGGATAGGAACGGACTGTGCGGGCGGACTGGGCAGACTGGGCGGGCGGAGTGCGCGGGCGCGCGGGGGTCCGGGGCAACCGGGAATTTAAAGGCAAAAAAGCCGTATCCGACAATTTTGGTGTCGCTTTTGCCATCCCGCGCCCCAGGAAAGCGCGGCTTTACAAAATTGTCGCCAAAAACGCTTTTGACGCTTTTACTGTCAATTTTGCCGTCAATTTTGAAAAGGCGCTTGACACGCCGGAACATTTAAGGAACAAGGGGGAACAGAAGAGAAACAGATGCCCCGCAACCCCGGCCCGGATGCCTCCGGGAACTTTTAAAGCGATGCAGAGTTATCCACATGTTGTCCACATCGATGGTTGCCGGTTTCGCCGGGCCTTTTTGGAGATGACAGGCGGACATAGCGGGGCATGGGACGGAAGGATTGATGATTATGACACTATTTGCAGCATCCGTATTTTTTGCCCTGGCCTTCGCGCTGGCGCTTGCCGTCATCGCCGCGACCATTGCCGCACAGGCGGGTGTCGCCCGCGACGTGGGTTCACGCTATCTCGCCCTGATTTCGGACGATCGCGCCGACGGCGATATCGGCGGTTCGGGGTCGCGCAAGCTGACCGCGCGTTTTACCGCGCCGATTGTGCCCGTGCTGGCCGCGCCGCCCGCCCCGCCCGTTTTCACGCCGCGCACCAATGTGGTCGCGCTGCCTCAGACCGACGCGCAATTACCCGAAGAAACACCACTCGCGGATTATGCCAAGGCGGCTTAGGCATCACGCTTGACCAGCCTTCGGTACGCCCACCCGCACCCCTTTTGTAAAGGGGACAAGATACCGGGCCGCACATGCATGAAACCCGCCCGGCAGCAATGCCGGACGGGTTTCATGACGTGTGCAATATGTTGGATGTATGGAAGTGACCAGTTGAGCCGGTCAAAATGTGCTGTTCAGCTTTCGATCACGGCCACCAGCGCATCGGTCACGCTGTCCATATCGGCCATGCCATCAACGCGGGTGACGATCCCGCGGGCTTCATAGATCGGCAGGATCGGCGCGGTTTTGGCACGGTATTCGGCCATCCGCTGCCGCACCGTTTCGGCATTGTCGTCGGGTCGGCGCTTGAATTCGGTGGACCCGCACGTGTCGCACACGCCCTCCACTCTGGGCAGCTTGTAGCGATCATGATATCCCGTGCCGCACACCGCACAGGTGAAACGGCCGGTGACCCGGTCAACCAGAGCTTCCTCGTTCACGCCCAGTTCGATGACGTGATCAAGCGTGCGGCCTCGGGCGGATAATATCTGTTCGAGCGAGGCCGCCTGCGGCGCGGTGCGCGGATAGCCGTCGAAAATCACGCCGGTATCGCCGTCCAGCCCGTCAAGCGCATCGCCGATCAGGTCGGACACTATCTCGTCGGACACCAGATCGCCCGCCTCCATCACCGCCCGGGCTTTCAGCCCCACGGGCGTACCCGCCTTGACCGCGGCGCGCAGCATGTCGCCGGTGGACAATTGCGCCATCGCATATTTCTCGACCAGCCTGTGCGCCTGCGTTCCCTTGCCGGCACCCGGTGGCCCCAATAATATGATGTTCAACGCCCCGAATCCCTCATGTCGTTATTCGTAAAGATATGACTGTGCCAAAACCCCCCGCTTAACGCAATCGGCCTTTCAGCTTGGCCTTCTTGATCAGGTCGCCATATTGGTGCGCCAGCAGGTGGCTCTGAATCTGCGTCACGGTATCGACTGTGACGTTGACCACAATCAAAAGGCTGGTACCGCCCAGGAAAAAGAGGGGAATGCCGGTCTGCGCGATCACATATTCGGGCAGCACGCACACAAATGCCAGATAGGCCGCGCCGACCACGGTGATGCGGGTAAGCACATAATCAAGATAGGTGGCGGTGTTCTTGCCCGGACGGATGCCCGGAATGAAGCCGCCATTGCGCTTCAGATTGTCGGCGGTCTCTTCGGGGTTGAAGACCACGGCGGTATAGAAGAAACAGAAAAACACGATCCCCGCGGCATAGAGCGACATATAGAGCGGCTGTCCGTGCTGCAGATACTGGTTCAGCGTCACGATGAAATTGCCGAACGTGCTGTCGGCATTCGCGCTGTTGCCCGCAAATTGCGAAACGGTCAGCGGCATCAGCAACAGCGAGGAGGCGAAAATCGGGGGGATGACGCCGGCGGTGTTGACCTTGAGCGGCAGGTGGCTGCGATCCGCCTGCATCACGCCGCGCTGCGTAGCGCGTTTGGGATATTGGATCAGCACGCGCCTTTGCGCCCGCTCCATGAAACAGATGAACACGATCAATCCCAGAATCATGACGATCAGGCCGAGAATCAGGCCGCCACCGATCGATCCGGTGCGTCCACCCTCGAACATCTGCGCGACGAAGGTCGGCATCTGCGCGACGATACCCGCCATGATAATGAGAGAGACGCCGTTGCCGATACCGCGGCTGGTAATCTGTTCGCCCAGCCACATCAGGAACATCGTGCCGCCGACCAGGCTGACGACCGCGCCGATGCGAAAGCCCATGCCCGGATTGACCACGGCGGCCACGCCCTGTGCAGACGCGAAAGATTCCGCCCCGACCGCGATGAAATAGCCCTGCACGGCGGTCAGGCCGACTGTGCCGTAGCGGGTATACTGGTTGAGTTTCTTGCGCCCGCTTTCGCCCTCTTTCTTGAGCGCAGCGAGTTTAGGCGACAATGCCGCGCCCAGCTGAACGACGATCGACGCGGTAATATAGGGCATGACACCGAGCGCGATCAGGCTCATCCGCGATAGTGAACCGCCGGAAAACGTATTGAAAATATCGAGCACGCCGCCCTGAGTCTGCTCTGCAAGCGCCGCAAGCGCGGTGGGGTCGATCCCGGGCAGAGGCACAAAGCTCAGGAAACGGAAGACGACCAGCGCCCCGATGGTGAACCAGATCCGGTTCTTCAACTCCGTCGCCTGCGAGAATTTTGCGAGGCTGAAATTGCTTGCGAGATTGTCGGCGCGTGATGCCATGCCAAATTACCCTTTAATCAACTGGTCCACGCCTCTTGGATGCGCGGCCATATCTCTAACGTGCCAATCGTGCGCTGTCGATGCAGGACGATGCGGCACTGCGGAATAGTTGCGGATACCGTAATGCAAACCGCCTGAAAACCAGACTGCCCCGCCGTCCACATATTGGAAAGCGGGGCAGTGATGACAAGTCCGATGCCTGAATCAGGCCTTGTTCTTCGCGTCTTTTTTCGCGTTAACCTTGGGAGGCAGGACTTTTTTCTCTATGATATCGACTTTACCGCCAGCTTTTTCTACGGCTTCCACGGCCGCTTTCGATGCACCGTGAACGTTCAGCGTGACTTTCGTGGTGAGCTCGCCCTTGTTGAGCAAACGCACACCATCCTTGCCGCCGCGCGCCAATCCGGCAGCTTTCAGCGCTACATGATCAATCGTGGCTTTGGTATCGAGTTTCTTGGCGTCGATGAATTTCTGGATCATACCCAGATTGACGATCGCGTAATCGGTGCCGAACGGGTTGTTGAACCCGCGCTTTGGCAAACGCATGTGCAGCGGCATCTGACCACCGGCAAAGCCGTTAATAGCGACACCGGAGCGGGACTTCTGGCCCTTTTGGCCGCGTCCGCCGGTTTTGCCCTTGCCCGAACCGATACCACGTCCGATCCGCATGCGCGCTTTGCGGGCACCGTCATTGTCTTTGATTTCGTTAAGTTTCATGTGTTGCACTCGCTTTCGCTTTAATTCGCACGATATAGTTACCCGCCAGAAGCGGCGGGCAAAGAATTAATCAATAATTTCCACCATGTGACGGACCGAACGGACCATGCCGCGCACTTCGGGCGTGTCCTCAAGCTCGGATACACGGTGAAGCTTGTTCAGGCCCAAGCCGATCAGCGTCTGGCGCTGAACCGCAGGGCGGCGGATGGGCGAACCCGTCTGCTTGATCTTAAGCGTTTTTTTGTCTTTTTGAGCCATCTCAATTACTCCGTGATCGCATCGGCATCGGCCTTGGCTTCCGCTGGGCTTGCACCGGTGCGGCCCAACAGGTCAGCAACTTTTTTGCCACGCCGCGCCGCCACTGATTTCGGGCTAGTCTGTTCAGACAATGCCTGAAAAGTGGCCCGGACCATGTTATAGGGATTGGATGTACCGACCGATTTGGTCACCACGTCCGCTACGCCCAGGCTTTCGAAAACCGCGCGCATAGGACCACCGGCGATGATACCGGTACCCGCAGGTGCCGAGCGCACAGTCACCTTGCCGGCACCGAAACGGCCATTGCCGTCATGGTGCAGCGTGCGACCTTCGCGCAGAGCGACGCGGATCATGTTCTTCTTTGCAGCTGCCGTCGCCTTGGTAATGGCTTCGGGCACTTCGCGCGCCTTGCCTTTACCGAAACCGACCCGGCCCGAACCGTCACCGACCACGACCAGAGCCGCAAAGCCGAAACGCTTACCACCCTTGACCGTTTTCGATACACGATTAATGTGGACGAGCTTTTCGATCATCTCGTCGCCCTGCTCCTGACCGCGGCCGCCGCGATTGTCACGTCCGCCACGGCCACCACCGCCGCCGCGGTTATTGTCGCGTCCACCGCGGCCGCCACCCGGACCACCACGATTGCCGCCCGGACCGCCGCGCGTGTTTTCTCGCGTCGCCGGAACCGGCTGTGCGCCGCCCGCCGGGCTTTGGTTTTCAAAAGCTTCGCTGGGCTTCGTATTGACGTTTACGTCAGTCTTGTTTTCATCGGCCATCATTAAAACTCCAGTCCGCCTTCACGCGCCGCATCAGCGAGCGCCTTTACCCTTCCGTGGAAGAGGAAACCTCCACGGTCGAATACTACAGATTTCACGCCTGCCTTTTTCGCGGTGGCGGCAATTTCCTTGCCGACATCCGCCGCAGCCTTGCAATCCGTTCCCAGCGCTTTCGCGCCTTTTTTCAGCGACGATGCGGAAGCGACGGTTTTGCCTTCGCTGTCGTCGATGATTTGGGCATAGATATGACGGCCCGTACGATGGATCGACAGACGAGGACGGCCAGAGCCGCGTTTCTTGAGCGCAGAGCGAACCCGCTGGCGCCGTTTTTCGAATAAAGAGAGTTTCGCCATGGCTTACTTCTTCTTCCCTTCCTTGCGGAAAATATATTCGCCGCGATATTTGATGCCCTTGCCTTTATAAGGCTCTGGCTTGCGCCAGCGACGAATTTCTGCGGCCGTTTGGCCAACTTGCTGTTTGTCGCTGCCCGAAATTTCGACCGTTGTCTGATCGGGTGTTTTGATCGTGATGCCTTCGGGGATCGGAAAATCGACATCGTGGCTGTAACCAAGCTGCAATTTCAGAATCTTGCCCTGAACATTGGCACGATAACCGACACCGGTAATTTCCAGAACCTTGGTGAAACCTTCGGTTACACCATCGACAAGGTTTTGTACCAGCGTGCGTTGCATGCCCCAAAATGCGCGGGCGCGTTTTGTGGGCGTTGCAGGCATGACCGACAATTCATTGTCGTTCAGCTCATATGTCAAATCATCGACCATCGGCATGGAAAGCTCACCTTTCGGTCCCTTGACCGAAAGCGTACCGCTTTCCATTTTCGTGGTAACGCCAGAAGGAATCGTTACGGATTTTTTCCCAATACGGCTCATCAGAACACCTCTGCCAAAATCTCGCCACCGACATTTTCGGCACGCGCCTCGGCATCCGAAAGAACGCCGCGCGGGGTCGATACGATGGTTATGCCAAGGCCGTTGCGAACATGCGGCAGCTCCTTAGAAGCCGAATAGACACGGCGGCCAGGCTTGGACACGCGCGCCACATGCTTGATGGCCGGCTGGCCTTCAAAATATTTCAGCTCGATGCGCAGGCCGGGGTGACGACCGAGTTCTTCCTCGGTATACCCGCGAATGTAGCCCTCGCGCTGAAGGACGTCCAACACATGCGCACGCAGTTTGGAAGCGGGGCTGACCACACTGTCCTTGCGTGCCTGTTGGCCGTTGCGGATGCGGGTGAGCATATCACCCAATGGATCTGTCATTGCCATCTTATACTATCCTTACCAGCTCGACTTCGTGACGCCGGGGATCAGGCCTTTATTGGCAAGATCGCGCAGCTCAATGCGACACAGTCCGAATTTGCGATAATAACCGCGCGGACGGCCCGTCGTGTTGCACCGGTTGCGCACACGTGTCGGATTGCCGTTGCGCGGAATCTCGGCCATCTTGAGACGCGCCATCAGGCGTTCCGTCTCGTCGAGCGACCGGTCGTTCGCAATTGCTTTGAGTTTCGCATACTGGCTGGCATATTTTACTACCATCCGCTTGCGCTTTTCGTTTTTGTTAATAGAACTCAGTTTCGCCATGACTTAAGCTCTCCTTTTCTTGGGAGAGGAGCCGGAAGCTGCGGTTTACGCGGCTTCCTTTTCCTCTGTTTTTTCTTCGATGGGGAACGGGAAACCGAACAGGCGGAGCAGTTCGCGCGCCTCGTCGTCGGTATTTGCCGATGTCGTAACGATCACATCCATGCCCCGCACCGCTTCAATCTTGTCGTAGCTGATTTCGGGGAAAATGATCTGCTCTTTCAGGCCCATGGCATAGTTGCCGCGGCCGTCGAAGCTTTTTGGGTTCACACCGCGGAAATCCCGGATACGAGGCATTGCGACGGTGATCAGGCGGTCGAGGAATTCATACATCCGTTCGCGGCGCAGCGTAACTTTGCAACCGATCGGCATGCCTTCGCGCAGCTTGAAAGTCGCAATCGACGTCTTCGCTTTGGTGATGACGGGCTTCTGGCCGGCGATCAATTCCATTTCAGCAGCAGCCGTGGTGACTTTTTTCTTGTCCTGACTAGCTTCGCCCACACCCATGTTAAGAACGATCTTCTCGATCTTCGGAACCTGCATGCGGTTGGAGTACCCGAATTTCTCAGTCATCGCCTTGACGATTTCCTCGTCATATTTCTTGCGCATCCGCGCTACATATTTGGAATCAGCCATCGATCGTCTCCCCAGACTTGGCGGCGACGCGAACTTTCTTGCCATCTTTTTCAGCGATTCGGACGCGCGTTGCCTTGCCATCCTTGGGATCGGCAATTGCGACGTTGGAAATGTGCAAAGCTGCCTCGACCTTGTCGATGCCGCCTTGCGGCTGCGCCTGCGTCGGTTTGCGGTGGCGCGTCATCATGTTAATGCCGGACACGAACAGCTTGCTATCCTTTGGCATTACCTGCGTAACGGTACCGGTCTTGCCCTTGTCTTTGCCGGACAGGACGACGACCTGGTCACCTTTTCTGATTTTAGCCATACCCATGATCAGAGTACCTCCGGAGCCAGGCTGATGATCTTCATGTGCCGTTTGGCGCGCAATTCACGCACAACTGGCCCAAAGATACGTGTGCCGATCGGCTCATCGCTTTTGTTGATCAACACGGCGGCGTTACCATCAAAGCGGATGACGGTGCCGTCCGTACGGCGAATATCCTTGCGGGTGCGAACGATGACGGCACGGTGCACGTCACCCTTTTTCACTTTGCCGCGCGGTGCCGCTTCCTTGATGGAAACAACGATCGTGTCGCCTACACCGGCAAACCGGCGTTTCGAACCACCCAGTACTTTGATGCACTGGACGCGCTTGGCACCGCTATTGTCAGCGACCTCAAGATTTGATTGCATCTGGATCATTGACCCAATTCCTTTTCGTTAGGCTTTCCGAGACACTGTATTGTCTGGCCCGGGAGTTCCGTTACTATTGCGTCTCAGGCTTCCGCTTTATCGGTAGCAAGGACTTTCCATGTTTTCAGCTTCGAATACGGCTTGGTTTCCTCGATGCTGACCTTGTCCCCTTCTTTGTGAAGATTGTCTTCATCATGGGCATGGTATTTTTTCGAGCGGCGCATGATTTTGCCGTAGAGCGGATGTTTAATCTTCCGCTCGACCAGCACGACCACCGTCTTGTTGGTCTTGTCGGAGACCACCGTTCCTGTCAGCACGCGTTTAGGCATGGTTTAGGCTCCTTCAAGCTTTGGCAGCAGCGGCGCTTGCACGTTCGCCCTGCAATGTTTTGATACGTGCGATATCGCGGCGAACGATCTTGACCCGTGCCGGCTGTTCCAGCTGATTGGTCGCAGCCTGAAAGCGCAGATTGAATGCCTCGCGCTTCAGCTCTGTCAACTCGGATGACAGTTCATCGTCGCTCTTGGTGTTGAAATCTTCCATCTTCTTGCTCATAGCTTACGCTCCCAGATGTGACGAGTCGCCAAGGCGAGCCACAACTTTCGTTTTGATCGGCAGTTTCATCGCCGCGCGCTGGAAAGCGACTGCGGCAATCGGACCGGATACGCCGTCGAGTTCGAACAGAATACGGCCTGGCTTGACGCGGGCTGCCCAATATTCGACTGAACCCTTGCCTTTACCCTGACGCACTTCGGCAGGTTTTTTCGATACCGGAATATCAGGGAATACGCGGATCCACAAACGGCCCTGACGGCGAATATGGCGTGTGATCGCGCGGCGGGCGGCTTCGATCTGACGCGCGGTAATCCGGTCGGGTTCCATGGCTTTGAGGCCATAGGAGCCGAAGTTCAGAACCGTACCGCCGGGGGCATTGCCCTTGATCCGACCTTTGAAAGCCTTGCGGTATTTCATTTTTTTCGGTTGCAGCATTTTCTTTGCTTTCCTCTATCGATATCTGGCCGCGCTTAACGCGCAGGCCGGACACCCGATGTTTGCGCTTCCATCATCAAGCGGTCCTGCGCCATCGGATCATGACCCAGGATTTCACCTTTGAAAATCCAGCATTTGATGCCAATGATTCCGTAGGCGGTGAGCGCTTCGGCTTCGGCATAATCGACATTAGCGCGCAGCGTGTGCAGTGGCACCCGGCCTTCACGATACCATTCGACGCGGGCGATTTCAGCGCCGCCAAGACGGCCGCCACAGGTGATCTTAATGCCTTCGGCGCCCAGACGCAGTGCGGATTGCACGGCGCGCTTCATGGCGCGGCGGAAAGCAACCCGGCGGATAAGCTGGTCGGCAATACCTTGTGCCACGAGTTTCGCATCGATTTCGGGCTTGCGAATTTCAACGATGTTGAGCTTCACTTCGCTTGCGGTAATTTTCGCAAGAGCGCCGCGCAGTTTTTCGATATCCGCGCCTTTCTTGCCGATGATCACGCCGGGACGCGCTGCGTAGATAGATACGCGGCACAATTTGGCGGGACGTTCGATCACCACTTTGGAAACCGCTGCCTGCGGCACCGTTTTCATGATGTACTTGCGGATCTCGATATCTTCTTTCAGAAGCTGTGCGTAATTGGCACCTTCCGCATACCAGCGGCTGTCCCAGGTACGGTTGATCTGAAGACGCAGACCGATTGGATTGCTTTTCTGACCCATTATGCTTCCTCCTGCTCACGGACAACGATGCGCAGACGACTGAAAGGCTTCAGTATCTGGCTCGAGCGGCCACGGGCCCGCGTCGTGAAACGCTTCATCGTGATCGCCTTGCCTACGCTGGCTTCTGCAACGACGAGCGAATCGACGTCGAGATTGTGATTGTTTTCCGCGTTGGCGATGGCCGATGCCAGCACTTTGCGTGCATCGACGGCCATGGCTTTGCTGGAGAAAGACAGAATATTCATTGCGTCTTCCGCTTTCTTGCCACGGATCAGGCCAGCGACCAGGTTGAGCTTCTGTGCCGAACCACGGATAGTGGTGCCGACCGACAGAGCTTCCTTTTCACCGACTCGGCGGGGTGAGGATGACTTACCCATTATTTCTTGCCCTTTTTGTCTGACGCGTGGCCGGGGAACGTCCGCGTGGGAGCAAACTCGCCCAGCTTATGCCCGACCATATCTTCATTCACCGAAACGGGAATGAATTTATTGCCGTTATAGACGCTAAACGTCAGGCCAACGAAATCAGGGAGGATAGTGGAGCGACGCGACCATGTCTTGATCGGCGCGCGGCCTTTAGTTTCCTGTGCTTCCTGCGCTTTTTTCAGCAGGTGCAGGTCAACAAAGGGACCTTTCCAGACGGAACGAGCCATGACTTACCTCTTTTTCTTCGCGTGACGTGACCGGATGATCAACTTGTCAGTCTGTTTATTCTTGCGGGTACGTGCACCCTTGGTCGGCTTGCCCCATGGCGTCACCGGGTGACGACCACCCGAGGTCCGGCCTTCACCACCACCATGCGGGTGATCGACGGGGTTTTTGGCAACACCGCGTGTCAAAGGACGACGGCCCTTCCAGCGTGTGCGGCCAGCCTTGGCGAAAGTCTGGTTCGAGTTGTCGGGGTTCGAAACCGCGCCAACCGTACCCATGCAGTCACCGCGGATATAGCGTTGCTCGCCCGAGTTGAGGCGAACGATGACCATGCCGCGATCCCGGCCAACAACTTGTGCATACGTCCCAGCGGACCGTGCGATCTGGCCGCCCTTGTTCGGTTTCATTTCCACATTGTGGACGATGGTACCGACCGGCATCTGGCTTAGCAGCATGGCGTTGCCGGGCTTGGTGTCGACTTTCTCACCGGCGATGATCTTGTCGCCGACATCCAGACGCTGCGGAGCCAGGATATAGGCCTGCTCGCCATCGGTGTAGCTGATCAGCGCGATGAACGCCGTGCGGTTGGGGTCGTATTCCAGACGCTCGACCGTGCCTTCGACACCGAACTTGCGGCGTTTGAAATCGATCAGGCGATATTTCTGCTTGTGACCGCCAGCAATACCGCGCGATGTCACATGGCCTTTGTTGTTACGTCCGCCCGTTTTCTTCTTACCTTCGGTAAGCGATTTGACGGGGCGTCCTTTCCACAGGCCGGTCTTGTCAACAAGGACAAGTCCGCGGCGTGCGGGGCTGGTGGGCTTATAGCTTTTTAATGCCATTGTCTTTTCCTAATCCCTCGCTCTAAACGCCGGTGGTGACGTCGATCGAGTCACCTTCGGCAAGAGTTACGATGGCTTTCTTGACATCGTTGCGGCGATACGGGCGGCCTTTCCATTTCTTGACCTTGCCCTTGGTCACGAGCGTATTCACATTCATGACTTTCACGTCGAACAATGCTTCGACCGCGGCCTTGATTTCAGGCTTGGTCGATGTTCCGGCCACTTTGAAAACGACTGCGTTATGCTCGGAGAGCAGAGTCGATTTCTCGGTAATGTGCGGAGCGACAATCACGTCATAGTGACGGCTGTCGATGGTGTCTTTCTTTTTAGCCATTGAAACGCGCCTCCAGTTTCTCAACCGCCGCGCGGGTGAGCACCAGCGTGTCGTGTTTCAGAATGTCGTAAACATTCGCACCAGCTGCCGGCAACGTATTGACGCCGATCAGATTGGACGATGCCTTGCGAAAATCATCGTTCACTGTGTCGCCGTCGATCACGAGAGCGGTTTTGCCGAAACCCAGCTTTTCAAGGTGACCCTTGAGTATCTGCGTTTTCGCATCGTTCATGGACAGATCGTCGATGATCATGATGCTTTCGCTTTTTGCTTTAGACGACAGAGCCATTTTCAGGCCAAGCGCGCGAATTTTCTTGTTCAGCGAAGGGTTAAAGTCACGCTTGCGCGCACCGTGCGCTTTACCGCCACCGATAAAGATCGGAGCACGGCGATCACCGTGACGTGCCGTACCGCCGCCTTTTTGATTACCGAACTTCTTGCCGGTGCGGGCAACGTCGCTGCGTTCGCGGGTAGGACGGGCCGTACCGCGACGTTTTTCGAGCTGCCAAGTCACAACGCGGTGCAAGATATCGGCGCGAGGCTCAACGCCGAATACATCGTCGTTCAGCTCGATATCACCTTTTGCCTGCGCGTCGAGGGTTTTTACTTTGAGCTTCATGGCTTAACCCTCCTTCTTGTCATCATCGCCGCCGGTGGACTTTACGTCGCTATCGGTGGGCGCGTTTTCGATTTTCTCGGCATTGGCTTCGGCTTGCTCTGCTGCTGCCTGATTGGCTTCCATTTCTGCAGCGGCCGCATTGATTTCCGCCTGTGTCGGACCCTTGGGACCTTCGTGCGTTGCGGCGGATTCCACCATGCCGGCGGGCGCTTCTTCGCTGACAAATTCGTCAGCGTTGCGGCGCAAAGCACCAGGGAACGGCGCATCTTCGGGCATCGGATGTTTAATGGCATCACGCACCATCAACCAGCCACCCTTGGAACCGGGAACCGACCCTTTAACGAACAGCAAGCCGCGCGCGGCATCGGTACGGACGATCTCTAGATTCTGCTGGGTGCGAAAACGATCGCCCATATGGCCAGCCATTTTCTTGTTTTTGAAGACACGGCCCGGATCTTGGCGCTGGCCCGTAGAACCGTGCGAACGGTGCGACAGGGACACGCCGTGCGAGGCCCGCAGACCGCCAAAGTTCCAACGTTTCATGGCTCCGGCAAACCCTTTACCCTGCGTACGGCCCTGAATGTCCACCATCTGACCCGCAATAAAGTGGTCGGCGGTGACACGGGCACCCACGGGGAGCAGCGCATCTTCACCGCTCACGCGGAATTCGGCGACGCGCGCTTTGGGTTCGACATTCGCTTTCGCAAAATGTTCGCGTTGCGGCTTGCTTGTATTCTTTGATTTCGCGGAACCGGCACCAAGCTGAACGGCAAAATAGCCATCCGTAACTTCTGTCCGAGCGGAAACAACCTGACAATCTTCCAGCGAAAGAACTGTCACCGGCACGTGCCGACCGTCTTCCTGGAAAAGTCGTGTCATTCCGACTTTTTTCGCGATCACGCCAGTGCGCATGACCATTCTCCTTACAGAGGCCCCACCCGCTTCATTGCGCGGGGGCGTGAATTAAAAAAGCCTGTGCAGCGCATGCCACACAGGTTCAACCCATTTGCGATTATGCCACCCCGTCCGGGTTGAATTTCCGGCATGCCAGATGGCAGTACCGAAAGACGGGGGACGCAGACCCAAGCAAGCTTGGCGGTATCCCTCACATTGGCTTACGCCAATTTGATCTCTACATTAACACCCGCAGCCAGGTCGAGCTTCATCAGCGCGTCCACCGTCTGCGGTGTGGGCTGCACGATGTCGAGCAACCTTTTATAAGTACGAACTTCGAACTGCTCACGCGACTTTTTGTCGATGTGCGGTCCGCGGTTCACGGTGAATTTTTCAATTCGCGTCGGTAGCGGGATCGGGCCACGGATAAGAGCGCCGGTGCGGCGTGCGGTATCTGCGATTTCGCCGGTCGCCTGATCGAGTACGCGGTGATCAAATGCTTTAAGGCGGATGCGAATATTCTGCGTTTCCATGGTAATACCAAATCCCAAATTCTATCGATGCGAAAGAGCCAAAAATAAACCGCCCCGATTTTGTGCTTCCACTGAAACACCAAGCCAGAGCGGCGAAAAACTGCCCGCCCGAATCAAACGATCCGGGCGGCGATGCAGTCCTATATTACTTTGTTACGTTGCTGACAACCCCTGATCCAACAGTTCGACCACCTTCACGGATAGCAAAACGCAGACCTGGGTCCATAGCGATCGGTGCGATCAGCTTGACCCCGATGGTCACGTTATCGCCAGGCATAACCATTTCGGTGCCTTCCGCAAGAATAACTTCGCCGGTTACGTCGGTTGTACGGAAGTAAAACTGTGGGCGATAGTTGGCGAAGAATGGCGTGTGACGGCCGCCTTCGTCTTTTGAAAGAACATAAACTTCAGCATCGAACTCGGTGTGCGGTGTAATCGAACCAGGCTTACAGAGAACCTGACCACGCTCCACGTCTTCACGGGCAACGCCGCGGATCAGCGCGCCGATGTTATCGCCAGCCTGACCGGAGTCGAGCAGCTTGCGGAACATTTCCACGCCGGTAACAGTTGTTTTCGTAGTATCCTTGATACCGACGATTTCACATTCGTCGCCAACATTGACAATGCCCGTTTCCACGCGCCCAGTAACAACCGTGCCACGGCCGGAGATCGAGAACACATCTTCGATCGGCATCAGAAAGTTCTTGTCGACCGGACGGTCAGGCTGCGGAATATAATCGTCAACAGCTTTCATCAGTTCAAGGATTTTTTCCTTGCCGATATTGTCGTCGCGGCCCTCAAGCGCGGCCAGAGCCGAACCTGCAACGATGGGGATATTGTCGCCATCAAAATCATATTTGCTGAGAAGTTCGCGAACTTCCATCTCTACCAGCTCGAGCAGCTCTTCGTCATCGACCTGATCGACCTTGTTCAGGAACACGACCATCGACGGCACGCCAACCTGACGCGCGAGCAGGATGTGCTCTTTTGTCTGGGGCATCGGGCCATCGGCCGCATTCACAACCAGGATCGCGCCGTCCATCTGCGCCGCACCGGTGATCATGTTCTTGACATAATCGGCGTGGCCCGGGCAGTCGACATGCGCATAGTGGCGTGCTTCTGTTTCGTACTCGACATGAGCCGTCGAAATGGTGATGCCGCGCTCGCGCTCTTCAGGCGCCTTGTCGATATTGGCGAAATCTACCGCGGTACCGCCAAAAGCTTCAGCCAGTACTTTCGTGATCGCTGCTGTCAGCGTGGTTTTACCATGGTCAACGTGGCCAATAGTACCGATGTTGCAGTGCGGCTTGTTCCGCTCAAACTTAGCTTTACCCATTTTATCCTACCTTTTATTTACGTATATAATTCAAAATTCGTGCCGCGCTTTGGCGAGCAAGAGACATTCTGTCAACACCCGTTAGCCGTCCCGGCTCCCTTTTCGACAGAATCGGAAGCGTATGGAAGCCGCGCGTATAACGCCGTTGACCCCGTTATGCCAGCTTCTCTTTCAATTCCTCGGCTACATTGCTTGGAACTTCGTCATAATGCGAAAACTGCATCGAATAGTTTGCCCGTCCCTGCGTGAAAGAGCGTAGCTCATTCACATAACCGAACATGTTGGCAAGAGGCACCATAGCATCAACGACTTGGGCATTACCGCGGGTATCGGTACCCTGGATCTGCCCGCGACGCGAGTTCATGTCGCCGATGACATCACCCAGATAATCCTCCGGCGTCACAACTTCAACCTTCATAATGGGCTCGAGCAATTTGATTTTCGCTTTTTGCGCCGCTTCGCGCATAGCTGCGCGGCCGGCGATTTCAAAGGCCAGCGCCGAACTGTCGACGTCATGATATGCGCCGTCATACAGGCGAATGTCAAAATCGATGATCGGGAACCCGATGAGCGAACCGGTTTCGGCCGTCTCGCGCATGCCTTTTTCGACCGACGGAATATATTCTTTGGGAATGTTGCCGCCTTTAACTTCGTCGGAGAAGGTGATGCCGCTGCCGCGCTCGCCGGGGGTGACTTCGAATTTCACGCGTGCGAACTGGCCGGAACCGCCCGACTGTTTCTTGTGCGTGTAGTCGATGTCGGCCGCTTTCGAGAGCGATTCACGGTACGCCACCTGCGGTGCGCCCACATTGGCCTCAACCTTGAATTCTCGGCGCATGCGGTCGACCAGGATATCGAGGTGAAGCTCGCCCATGCCCTTGATGATCGTCTGGCCCGATTCGTGATCGGTGGTGACGCGAAACGAAGGATCTTCCGCCGCAAGGCGGTTGAGCGCGACGCCCATCTTTTCCTGGTCGGCCTTGGTTTTGGGTTCAACCGAAAGCTCGATGACGGGCTCGGGAAATTCCATGCGCTCCAATATGATCGGCTTGGACGAATCGCACAATGTATCGCCGGTGGTGGTCAGCTTCATACCGGCCAGCGCGACGATGTCGCCCGCAAACGCCTCGTCAATGTCCTTGCGGTCATTCGAGTGCATTTCGAGAATACGGCCGACTTTTTCTTTCTTGTCCTTGACCGAATTGAGCAGCGTGCCCTTTTCCAGCTTGCCCGAATAGATGCGGATAAACGTCAGCGAGCCCACGAAAGGATCGTTCATGACCTTGAACGCCAGCGCCGAAAATGGCGCTTCGTCGCTTGAAGGACGCGTATCTTCGGTTTCGCCGTCGAGCTTCACGCCCTTGATGGCGGGAACGTCGAGCGGGCTCGGCAGATAGTCGACCACGGCGTCGAGCAAAGGCTGTACGCCCTTGTTCTTGAATGCGCTGCCGCACACGACGGGAACGAACTTGTGCTCGAGCGTGCCCTTGCGAATCAGCTTTTTCAAGGTCGCGACGTCGGGCATGTTGCCTTCCAGATACGCTTCCATCACGTCATCGTCATTTTCAACGGCAAGTTCGATCAGCCGCTCACGGTATTCCGCGGCTTCCTCTTTCATATCGTCGGGAATTTCCCCATATTCATATTCGGCACCCAGATCTTCGTTCTTCCAGGTGATCGAACGCTCGTTGACGAGATCGACCAGTCCGACTAGGTCGGCTTCGATGCCGATAGGGAGATACAGAACGGCGGGTGTCGCGCCCAGACGGTCGATGATCGACTGCACGCAATATTTGAAATCGGCACCGGTACGGTCGAGTTTGTTGATAAAGCACATCCGCGGTACTTTATACTTGTCAGCCTGACGCCAGACGGTTTCGGACTGTGGCTCGACGCCGGCAACGCCATCGAAACAAGCAACCGCGCCGTCCAAGACTCGCAGCGAACGTTCGACTTCGATCGTAAAGTCGACGTGGCCCGGCGTGTCGATAATGTTGATGCGGTGCTCGGGACCCTGGCGATCTTCGGCCTGCCAGAAACATGTGGTCGCGGCGGACGTGATCGTGATGCCGCGCTCCTGCTCCTGCTCCATCCAATCCATCGTTGCCGCGCCATCATGCACTTCGCCGATTTTATAGGATTTGCCGGTATAATACAGAATGCGCTCGGTCGTCGTGGTCTTGCCCGCGTCGATGTGCGCCATAATGCCGATATTGCGATATCTGTCCAGTGGATGGCTGCGTGCCATGATGTCTTACTCCGAGAGTTGCCGCCCTGCCCTATGCCGGGCGGCCTGTGAATTTGGCTGCGATATAGGCAAAGGGGCCAGTATTTACCAGCCCCTTTTCCATAACTGATTTCAAAATCCAAAGCCGCTAGTGTAACGGTCTTTGGCGTTATCTTATACTACCAGCGATAGTGCGAGAAGGCACGGTTGGCTTCGGCCATGCGGTGCGTATCTTCGCGCTTCTTCACCGCATTGCCGCGGTTGTTGGAAGCATCCAGCACTTCACCCGACAGACGGGCGGCCATGGTGGTTTCGCTGCGTCCGCGCGCTGCGGTAATCAGCCAGCGAATGGCCAGTGCCTGCGCACGGTCGGGACGAACCTCGACCGGCACCTGGTAAGTTGCACCACCCACACGGCGTGAACGCACTTCGATACCGGGCTTGATGTTGTTCAATGCATCATGGAACAGCTGGATCGGATCGCCTTTCGACTTCGCCTCGACTGTGTCCAGTGCACCGTAAACGATACGCTCGGCGGTCGATTTCTTGCCGTCCAGCATCAGGTTGTTCATGAATTTCGACAAAATCTGGTCACCGAATTTGGGATCGGGCAGGATGATGCGTTTCTCTGGTCTTCTACGACGTGCCATATCTATATACTCCGATCTTATTTGGGACGCTTCGCGCCATATTTGGAACGCGACTGCTTGCGGTCTTTCACGCCCTGGGTATCCAGAACGCCGCGAAGTACGTGGTAACGCACACCGGGAAGATCGCGAACACGGCCACCGCGGATCAGCACAACGCTGTGCTCCTGCAGGTTATGGCCTTCGCCGGGAATATAGCTGATGACTTCGCGCTGGTTGGTCAGGCGGACCTTGGCCACCTTGCGCAGAGCGGAGTTCGGCTTTTTCGGAGTTGTCGTATAGACACGAGTACAGACGCCGCGCTTTTGCGGGTTCTGCTCCATGGCGGGTACCTTGGACTTGACTTTCTGAGGCACCCGGCCCTTGCGGACCAGTTGGTTGATCGTTGGCATAAATTCTTCACCTTAAGAAGTATTTGTGTTGCGGTTACTCATATCACAGGATGCGTGGATATAGCGGAGGCTCAGCCTTTGGCCCGCGCGCACCAAACGATATGTGTTTAGCCGATGGAATTTTCCCGAAAGTCCGCACGGTTCGCGCAGCCAAGGGTGTCCCCACCCATTCGGAAGCGCGGCCTTTAGCGGGGATTCGGATTTTGGTCAAGTATCCCGTAATATAAAATTGCGATGCAATTTCTGCGGCTATCGACGCTCACCACAAAACCTCGCATTATCAATTTCACGACAATCGGTTCAGTAAATTATGGAAATTTACGAAAATCTATTTAAGCTCGAATGATATTTGGGGTCAAAAAATATATTCGGGGGTCTTATGCGTTGCTATCCGGTGCTGCTTTGCGGTTTTCTCGCCACAGCTTTTGTGGGCACAAGCCCTCTACAGGTTCAGCAATTAACGGCAAGTGACCTATCGACAACCGGCCCGGAAGATACCAAAATCGATGCGGCGATCTTTGCGAGCGACGGGCAGATGCTGGGACCCAAAATCTCGCCCGATGGGACACGTATGGTCTCGATCCGCAAAGCCGATGGCCAATCGTATCTGATTCTCAGCCACATTGACGACAAAAGGGTCATTAAAATGCCGGTGCCGGATAAGGCGAGTTTGAACTGGTATCGCTGGACCGATAGCAAAAAACTGTTGTTCAGTGTAAGTTCGACGGGCAAACTTGAGAGCGAAGATGTCCGCCTTTCGCTGCTTTACACGCTCGATGTCGTAACTAAGCAGACCGCGATGGTCGGTCCCCGAAACAAAACGCTCGATAACGACAATGTCCTGTACGTCGATCCTGCGGGCAAATATATCGTGCTGGCCTCCCAGAAAAGCATTTATGATTATCCCTCGGTTTACAAAGTCGACCTTGCCAACAACGAAAGCGCGCAGATCGTCGATGCCCAAAAAAGCATCTGGAACTGGGTGGCCGACAATAACGGTGTCGTCCGCATGGGCATAAGTTATCAGAATAATGCAGCCATTATATATTACCGAACGAAAGAAGGCGAGAAGTTCGAACGGATCACGAAGATCAAGGATGACGATGATCAGCAAAGTGCTTTGTACGATGTCATAGAAATCGTTTCCGACAAGGATGAGGGCTATATCCTTTCAAACAAGGAAACCGGCCGCTTCGCATTGTACAAGTTCAATTATCGGACCCGCGAAACCGGGAAGATGGTGTTCGGTCACGACCAGAACGACGTAACAGGGTATAATCTGAGCGACGACGGGAAAGATGTGGAAGCGGTCTTTTTTACCGACGACCGCGACCGGATGAAATGGTTCGACCCGGAAAGCGCGAAACTGCAATCAGCGCTCGAAAAGGTGTTGCCCGGACAGGAAATCTGGATAAGCTCGATAAGCGATGATCGGAAGCGCATGATCGTTTTTTCTACAGCCGCCACCGATCCCGGCAGCTACTACCTTTTCGAACCCGCAAAAAACAGTCTGCACCGGTTCGGCGGCATTAACGACCGGATCGACCCGAATATTCTGTCGGTCAGCACATATGTGACATACCCGGCCAGGGATGGAACATCGATATCCGCCTATTTGACCTTGCCTAAAAACGTCGCTCCTGTAAAATTGCCGCTGATAATGTTGCCGCACGGAGGCCCGTTCGGCGTTCGCGATACGCCGGATTATGATCCCGAAGTGCAGTTTCTGGTCAATCGCGGATATGCCGTTTTCCAGCCGAACTTCCGCGGATCGGGCAGTTTCGGCGAGGCATTTTACAAACTTGGCGAAGGGCAGGTCGGCCGGATGATGCAGGACGACCTGGATGACGGCATGGACTGGCTCGTCAAACGCGGAACAGTCGACGCGGACCGCGTCTGTATCATGGGATCGTCCTATGGCGGCTCTGCGGCACTATGGGGAGTCACCCGCAATCCGGAGCGCTATCGCTGCGCCGCCAGCTATGCAGGGGTGACCGATTGGGACAAGCAACTCAATTATGACGGCCGTTTTTTTTCGAGCCGGTACAGCCGCGATTGGGAAACGCAAATACGCGGAGACAAAAAATACAACCTGGACAACGTATCGCCCGTGCGCCGCGTCGACGACCTGACGCGTCCGGTTTTGCTGGCCCATGGCGAACAGGATAGCAATGTTCCTTTTAGTCAGTTCAAGGTTTACCGCGAAAAGCTCAAAGATCGTGGCCGCAACGCCGAATATCTCATATTCAAAGAAGAAGGGCACGGCATTTCCGATCCGGAAAACATGACAAATTGGCTCAACACGCTCGAAGCATTTTTAAAAAAGCATAATCCGCCCGATTAAGGCAGGTCTCCCCTGAAATTCGTTTGTTTAACAATAGAATTACCGTCTCGTGGATACTCTGATAACATCATGTTTGAGAAATTTTACCATTTAGAATTCTGAAATTATTTAAGAATTCTCATCTTAATTCTCATCTTATAAGTGCTAAGATGTATAATTATCACACCCTGAGAAGATATTTCACAAACATGACATTCATGGGTAGTCGAGATTGATAAATTAGAATAAAAACAAAGTTTAAATTATCTATGGTTTCACTTTACGTTCTTGATGAACAGCTTGTTTCAAAATGGGGGTTTTTATGAAAAAGTTTACGAGAGTTTTGGTTTCTACTACGGCACTGACATTGGCGCTTTCTACTCAAGCAGCATTTGCGCAGGACGTTGCAGATGATCAGAGCGATGCAATAGGCACCCAGGAAGTCTTGGAAGAAGCTGCGCAAGATCAGGGTGCCACCCCTATTATTGTTACCGGCTCACGCATCTCGCGTCCCGGTATTGAATCTCAGACTCCCGTTACCACTATAACTGGTGAGGAGTTTTTCCAACAAGGCTCTATCAACGTCGGTGATACGCTAAACGACCTACCACAATTGCGCAGTACGTTCAGCCAGGCCAATGCGGGTCGCTTTCTCGGCACAACAGGTCTGAACCTGCTCGATCTTCGAGGTCTGGGTACAGCGCGCACGCTGACGCTGGTCAATGGTCGTCGCCATGTCGCTTCGGACATTCTTTCAAATGGTACATCGGTGGACGTCAACACCATTCCAACCGATCTGATCGAGCGTGTCGACGTCGTTACCGGCGGTAACTCTGCCATTTACGGCTCGGATGCTATCGCCGGTGTTGTCAATTTCATTCTTCGTGATGATTTTGACGGTGTTCAGGTCCGCGGTCATGCAAGCGTCAACGAAGAAGGCGCCTTTCCGAGCCAGTATATCTCGGTTCTGGCCGGCCAGAACTTTGCCGACGGACGCGCCAATGTCACACTGCACGGGGAATATGCGAACCAACAGCGCGTTTTTGGGTCCGATGTTGATTTCCTGCGTCGTAACGATGGGTTCCTAACAATCGATTCGGACACTGGCACAAGCTCTGACGGATTCCCTGATCGCGCATTTTTCCGCAATATCTCTTCGGCCAGCATTTATTTCAACGGACTTGTCCCTATTGGACAAGCCGCTACAAGTGCGCGCTGTGGAACCGGAATTGCACCGACAAATGGCGCGCCCACGAATACAGGAACGCCGTATAATTGTACGTTCATTTTCACACCCGAGGGCCAACTTGTACGGCAAACGGGTACTCGCGTAGGATCAGGCCCGATCGGCAGCATTGTTAACAGCAACGGACAGACCGGCCGTGAAGACAAGTTGCTCAGCGTTTTCCCGCAACAGGAACGTTACAACGTCAATCTTCTGGCTCATATCGAGCTCTCCGAAGCTTTTGTACCTTTTGTCGAAGCAAAATATGTCCGTATCAATACGCAGGGCCAACAGTCAACGCCTGCATTCATTCAGGGCGGAACCTTGGGGGATGCCCGCGAGCGGCCCCGTCTGGACAACCCCTTCCTGAATCCTCAGGCGCGGGCTCTTATCGCATCCGAACTTTTGGCTGGAGGACTGCAAAGCAGCAGCTTTGGTAACCGCACCCCGCTTACGGCAGCAAACCGTGCTGCGATCGCAGATGGCAGCTTCCGTTTTATATCAGCGCGTTTCCTGGCTGACTTGGGTAGCCGCGATGAAAGATCTGAGCGCGATGTATTCCGTGCGGTAGCCGGCTTGCGTGGCCAGTTTAACACTGACTGGAACTACGAAATTTCCGCTAACTATGGTAAGGTTCGTGAGGACACGACAATTCTCGGGAATATCATTCCGCAGCGTTTACTTCTGGCACTCGATGCGGCACGCGATCCTGCAACCGGCACCATTCGGTGTCGGTCACAATTCGATCCGACAGCTGCGACAGCCTATGCTTTTGATGGAGGAGATGCCGCTTCGCTTCAGCAGGATATTGCAAACTGTGTACCCTATAATCCATTCGGCGCACCCGACAACTCCGCCGCAAGAGATTATATTGTGGAAGATACGGTTTCTAAAGCGGAGCTGGACCAACTGGTATTCAGTGGCTTCGTGTCGGGCGACACAAGCGGCTTCTTCAATCTGCCCGGTGGCCCTATCGGCATTGCAGTAGGTGCTGAATATCGTCGTGAGACATTATTCTATCAAGCAGATCCTATTGTTGAGGCAGGTCGTACGTTCTACAACGCGCTTCCTACCTTCGATCCCGATGCGTTTGACGTGAAAGAAGTTTTCGGAGAAGTTCGTATCCCGATTTTGTCAGGGACGCCTTTTTTTGAAGAGCTGACCGTTTCTGGTTCAGGTCGTATTTCAGATTATGGTGGTTCTGTCGGGACGGTGTATGCATATAATGGCGGTATTGAGTGGCAGCCGATTGAAGACATTCGTTTCCGCGCTCAATACGGACGTTCTGTTCGTGCACCGAACCTGAGCGAGACATCGTTCCCAATTACTCAGAATTTCGCTCCGGGTTTTTCGGATCCCTGTCTACCACAAAATCTCAATTCGGGTTCAGCAAACCGGATCGCAAATTGCCAAGCCGACCTGGGCGCTATCCTTACGAACCCAACGTTTACATCGTTGCCAACCTATTCTCTTGAGATATTGAGCGGCAGTAACCCGAACCTTACCGAGGAAACGTCGGATTCCTACACGGTTGGTGCAGTCATCCAGCCTAGGTTTGCACCAGGTCTCTCGCTAACAGTCGATTATTATGATATTACTGTGAATGATGTAATTACGTCTGTGAGTGCGCAAAACCTTGTCAACACTTGCTATGATCTGCCAAACCTGAACAATCCGTTCTGCGACCTGATTACCCGTTTCCGCGGTCCAGGTACCGGTCCAAATGGCGAAGTCATAGGCCAGGTCTTGGATAAAGATTTGGTTGTGAGCGGCGTTAACTTTGCAGCACGTACAGTTCGTGGTATTGACGCCGAGCTGGCATACAATACTGCATTTGGCGATAATAACAGACTCCGTACGCGTTTTATCTACACCCACTTGTTTGAAAGAAGCAATTTCGAGGATCCAACAAATCCAACTTTCGAAAACGTTATTCTTGAGGAACTAGGTGATCCGAAGGATGAGTTCCGTTGGAACGTGGATCTGACACTCGACCGCTTTACGCTCGGATACGAAATGCGTTATATCGGCGCAATGTACCTCAATACTTTTGAAGACTATAACAGCGTTAATGGCGATCCGCCGGAAAATACTGACTATGCTGATATCGAGAAGTATCCTGAAACGTTTTACCATGATGTAAGCCTCGGCTTCAAAGTAAACGACAAGTTCGATTTTGATTTAGGTGTCGATAATGTTCTCGATACCAATCCGCCGCTCGGTCTGACCGGCATCGGCGGAGGCAGCGGTATTTACCGGATTAAGGGACGTACGTTCTACGCCGGTTTCCGCGCTGCTTTCTAGAAGAAGCAAATCGCTAATTATACATAGGGCCGGAACGCAATGTTCCGGCCCTTTCTTTTTCGCAGCAGCTTTTGCCAAAGGAACAAGGATGCAAAAAAGCAAGCAAGCAACCGAACTCGCACAGCAGGGAAAAGTAAGGGAAGCTTTCTCGGTTTTATCCTCGGCGGCCGAGCGCGGGGATGGCGCGGCCGCATACCAATTGGCTGAATGGCGATTAGCCGGTAACCTTGTGCGGCGCGATCTTGGCGAAGCCCGCCGCCTGTTCGAACGTGCTTACCATGCGGGGCTTACAAAAGCAGTCGGCCCTTATATCGCCCTACTTGCGAGTGGAGCAGGGAATACAGGACGTTACTGGCGTGAAGCTCTCGAACTTTTGATTGTATTGCGGGACCGGGATCCCGCAGCCGCAATTCAATGTGAGTTGCTCAAACAAATGAATATTGATGCAAATGGCGATCCAATACAGGTTATTGACAGCCAGTGTATCAGCCCGGCTCCGCATATTTGCAAACTGCCGGGCTTTCTTTCGCTCGACGAATGCCGCTACCTTGTCGAACTGGCACTGCCCCTGCTGCAGCCATCGGTAGTGGTCCATCCACAGACAGGAGTGCTCATCCAAGACCCTGTGCGTACCTCGATGGCGGCCGCCTTTCCCTTTATTAACGAGAATCCGGTGCTGCAAGCTATCAATCGGAGAATCGCCGCCGCCACGCATACCGATTACAACCAAGGCGAGCCATTGCAAATTCTCGGCTATAGTCCTGGACAGGAGTACAAGCCGCACAGCGATGCGCTGCCCCATGGCGTCAACCAGCGAGTAAAGACGCTGTTGGTCTATCTCAACGCCGATTATGAGGGTGGCGAGACGTGTTTCATCCACACAGGGCTAAGGTTCCGCGGTGCACCAGGCGACGCGATTGTATTCGACAATGTCGATCTGCAAGGCCGCGCCGATCCGGCTGCGCTGCATGCTGGCCTGCCTGTGGACAAAGGACGCAAGATGATGCTGTCAAAGTGGATACGGGCGCAGCCACTCGATCTTGCAGGACCCTCTGGCCGTCCTTTTTGAACTGGTATCAGGTGAATCAGATCATTTTTTGCCTAACTAGCTTTCGTCCCCCATCCGCAGCGCGGCGATAAACGCCTCCTGCGGAATCGAGACATTGCCGTACTCGCGCATCTTCTTCTTGCCCTTTTTCTGCTTTTCGAGAAGCTTTTTCTTGCGGCTGATATCGCCGCCATAGCATTTGGCAGTGACGTCCTTCCGCATAGCAGCAATGGTTTCGCGGGCGATAATCTTGCCGCCGATCGCGGCTTGAATCGGGATCTTGAACAGATGCCGGGGGATTAGGTCTTTAAGCCGTTCACACATGTGCCGGCCGCGCGCCTCGGCGGCATCGCGGTGGACAATCATCGCCAGCGCATCGACCGGTTCGGCATTGACCATCACATTCATTTTAACGAGTTGTCCCTCGCGCAGGCCGACCTGTTCATAATCGAAGCTGGCATAGCCGCGGCTGATCGATTTCAGCCGGTCGTAGAAATCGAACACCACTTCGTTGAGCGGCAGTTCGTAGGTAAGCTGGGCGCGGCCGCCGACATAGGTCAGCCCCTTCTGGATGCCGCGCCGGTCCTGGCACAGCTTCAGAATGCTGCCCAGATATTCGTCGGGGCAATAGATGGTTGCCTGTATCCACGGCTCGTCGATCTGCGCGATCTTCATGACATCGGGCATGTCGGCAGGGTTATGCAAGAATTGTTCGCTGCCGTCGTTCATGACCATACGGTAGACCACCGACGGTGCGGTGGTGATGAGGTCGAGATCATATTCGCGGGTCAGCCGTTCCTGAATAATCTCCAGGTGGAGAAGACCCAGAAAGCCGCAGCGAAACCCCTGCCCCAAAGCGGCGCTGGTCTCCATTTCGAAAGTGAAGCTGGCATCGTTGAGCCGCAGCTTGCCGATACTTTCGCGCAGCTTTTCGAAATCCGCCGCATCGACCGGAAAGAGCCCGCAGAATACCACCGACTGCACTTCTTTGAACCCAGGTAGCGCCTGTGCGGCCCCGCCCTTGACAGTGGTGATGGTATCGCCGACAGCGGTCTGGCTGACTTCCTTGATTTGCGCGGTGATAAAACCGATTTCGCCGGGGCCGAGTTCCGCCAGCTGCTCGATCTTGGGCCGCATGCAGCCGACGCGGTCGACCAGATGCTGCGATCCCTGTTGCATGAAACGGATATTGAGCCCTTTTTTGAGCACGCCGTCGATTACACGGACAAGGATGACGACACCCAGATACGGATCGTACCAGCTGTCGACCAGCATGGCGCGCAGCGGCGCATCGCGGTCGCCCTTGGGCGGCGGGATTTTCTTGACGATCTGCTCGAGAATCTCTTCGATGCCGATCCCGGCCTTGGCGCTGGCCAGCACGGCTTCGGAAGCGTCGAGGCCGATAATATCCTCGATCTCCGCCTTGACCTTGTCGGGCTCGGCCGCAGGCAGGTCGATCTTGTTGATGACGGGCAGGATTTCATGGTCGTGCTCGATCGACTGGTAGACGTTGGCGAGCGTCTGCGCCTCGACGCCCTGCGCCGCATCGACGATCAACAGCGCGCCTTCGCACGCCGCCAGGCTGCGCGACACTTCGTAGGCAAAATCGACGTGGCCGGGTGTGTCCATCAACGACAGTTCGTAGTCGAGGCCGTCCTGGGCGGTGTATCTGAGCCGCACCGTCTGCGCCTTGATAGTAATGCCGCGCTCTTTCTCGATATCCATATTATCGAGCACCTGCTCGGACATCTCGCGCTCGGTGAGGCCACCGGTATGCTGGATGAGCCGGTCGGCGAGCGTGGATTTGCCATGGTCGATATGCGCGATAATCGAGAAATTGCGAATTCTAGAAAGCTCTGTCATGGCGCGCAATTAGCAGCAAGTTCGCGAACTGTCAGCAGGGAAAAGCATAAGGATTCGGATAAGCACGTGCTCGCTGCAAACAGGAAATTTGTTTTTTGCTTATCGTGCATTTGTCGAAGCAGTTGGGAGATGTCGAAACCATGCAATTGCCGACATGTCTTATATGATATAGATCAGCAATGAACACGCATCGGGGGGCATATGCGATATCCATTCGGCCGTTTCCAAGCGCGTATTTTACGCACGCTCACCACCACCTTGTTGAATGCGGATAGAATGGTCATTTCGCCTGATCAGGTCGTCGACAATATCCAACGGCAATTTGCGCCTGTCAATCAAGCCAAGCTGCGCGAACTCAGGCTATCACTCTATGTCATCATGCTGGTTCTTGGCGGACCTTTCTTCCTATTCGGATCGGGCGACTTCCGGCGCCGCCGGGTGGCGAAAAGGTTACAAAAGACACGGATCGACCTGTTTCAGGATATCGCCCGGTTACGCGGCATCATCTATGCCGGCTATTATGGCAATTGGCAGGGCTCATCCGAAGCCGATAATTACAACAATCCCGTGTTACAGTCGATGAATTACACGCTTCCCGGCGCACGGCAGCGCAACCAGCCGGACGATTTGCCGGTCCAGCCGCGGACCGACAGGGATTTGCCCGACAGCGTTTTTGTCGGTGAAAATGCCCTGCCCAAAAGTGTGGAAGTCATCGTCATCGGCTCCGGCGCGGGCGGCGCCGTGGCGGCGGGCAACTTGGCCGCGCAGGGGTATGAAGTGCTGATTGTCGAGGTAGGCAGCCATTATCCCTCCTCCCGTATCACTCTGAAAGAAGCGGAGATGACCGCCCGGCTGTTCAAAGATGGCGCGATTCAGACCAGCCGCAACCGCGACATCGTGCTGTTCCAAGGACAGGTCGTGGGTGGATCGACCGTCATCAACAATGGCATCTGCCTGCGCGTGAAGCAGAACGGGCTGGTACATGAAGACGCCAATGACGTGCTTGCGACCTGGCACAGTCTTGGCGCACCGGTGCCCGAAGGCGAATTGCTTGCGGCCTATGACAGCGTCGAAGCCGCGCTGGGAGTGGCGAAGGTCGAAGAGCGTACCGGCCGTCATAACGGGCACCATTTGCTGGACGCATGGAAAGCCTATGCAGCCGGTTCCACCGATCCGCTCGATGCCAACGCTCCGGCCGCATGGTTTCGCAAGAACTGGCGCTCTGATAAACAAGCGAACAAATGCGTTTCGTGCGGCTATTGCAACACAGGATGCCCCTATGGCCGCAAGAATGCGATGCCGGAAAGTTTTCTGGCAGCCGCTACAAATGGGGGCGCGCGCATATTGGCCGATGCAAAAGTAAAGCGCATCCTGTGGACCGATGCCAGCCGCACTAAAGCAAGAGGCGTCGAGATAAGCGTAAAGGGTTCCCGCAAACAAACGATCATGTCCAGCAAGGGCGTAGTCGTAGCAGCGGGCACTATTGCCTCCACCAATATCCTGCGCGAAAGCGGCATCGAGAAATCGGGCAAAGGCGTATCGCTCAATATCGCCTGCCCCGTCGTCGCGCTGATGCCGGATCAAGTACGGTCATGGGACGAAGACCAGATGACGACTTACGTCGACCGCGCCGATTTCCTGTTTGAAAGCCATTTCCAGCCGCCCATGAGCATGGCATCTTTGGTGCCAGGCTGGTTTGACGACCATTTCGGGCGGATGCTGAACTATAACCGGTTAACCTCCGCCGGGTTGCTTTTCCCCGCGGACCGGTTGGGACAAATTAAAAAAGGCAAATTGCATTTCGAACTGGGCGAAAATGAACTCGACGTCCTGCGGCGCGGACTGGCCATGCTCACCAAAGTGCATTTTGCGGGCGGCGCACAGGAAGTATATCCGGCCTTGCTGGTGGGCGAAACACTGAAGCGCAGCATGAGCGATGCCGAGATCGATGCGTATTTTGAACGCCATATTACCGAACCGGACGATGTGGTGCTGTCCAGTTCGCATCCGCAGGGAGGAAATGCGATTAATGCCAATCCGGGTAAAGGCGTTGTCGATCTGGGCCAAAAGGTGCACGGCACCGACAATGTCTATGTATGCGATGCCAGCGTGTTTCCGACTTGCATTCGCGTCAACGCACAACTTACCACCATGGCCATGGCTCACAGGGCCACATTTCAAAAGCCGATTTTTGGATGATCTCAGCCCGTGCGCAATGCGGAGCGTTGCTAGATAAACATGATTGATAGGCGGTCCCTTGTTTGCCATGTTGCACTATGAAATACAAACGGGAGGGACGATCATATGGTCGATAGGATAAATTCAAGCGTGCGGGCAAGCTCGAGAACGAAACTTCGGGATTGACCATGGCTCTCGGGCTGCTGATGGCGCTGGCGCGCGAGGACTTCATTATAGCCATCAAACGTAGTTACGCGAACTGCACGTAACCCTGCGCGCGACATGTGCCACGCGCAAAAGTTTGGCGAGAACCGAACCAAAATCATAACCGGCACATCGCAACTGGCCCCGGACATGACTTGCATGCCGGGGCTGGATCTCATTCAATAGTAATGCGGAATGTTTATCGCACTACATCGTCGCGCTTGTCCTGGCCGGTGCTGCCGGAATTGCCAGGTGCCGGATCGTCGCCGCCATTGCCGAAGCCGTTATTGCCTTTGGGCTTTTTTTCTTTTTTACCGGTTTCCGGAGGACAGGGTGAGCAGCCGGCACCGCTAACAAAGGTGAATTCAGTTTCATAAAGTTCGCGCATCGTATTTCCTTTCAAGTTAATAAATTTAGCGAACAACAACATCCATATCGCTTGTGCCGCTACCCCATGATCGATATGCAAATCGGCAATCTATGCAAGGCGCGAAATCGGCCAGTCTGAGTATGGGACAATAAAAATCATAAAGTTACGCGGTTAATTCTGAAGTAGAAATCCTGAATATACAGCTGCCAAGCTTATGCTGCTGCGATTTGCAAGAAACAGGACTATCCCCCGAAACACATGTTCGTTTACATTTTGATGAGGGCGAATGAGAACGCCTTACGCCGCCCTAAGCCTGCATAAGATGATTGATAGCTTGTCCCATGTCTGCCATGTTGTACCGTAAAATATAAACGGGAGAGACGGCGATATGGTCGATGCGATAAATTCAAGCGGTGCGGGCAAGCTTGAGAACGAAGCGTCGGGATCGACCATGGCTTTGGGGCCGCTGGTGGGGCTGGCGCGTGAGGATTTTGTCGGTGCGATCGGCCTGTTACTGCGCGAAACCGCGATGGATCCGGCGCGTAACGTCCGCCACGCACAGGCTTTCGGTGAAGACCTGATCAAGATCATGACCGGCAAATCCGATCTTGCGCCCGATGCCAAGGACAAGCGCTTTATGGATCCGGCGTGGCAGTATAACCCGTTCTACAAGGCGGGGGCGCAATATTATATGGCAGTGCAAAAAGGTATGCGCGGCTGGCTCGACGAATTGGAGCTCGACGCGCTCGAACGCGACCGCGCCAATTTCATCTCCAACATGATCATCGACGCGCTGAGCCCTACCAACACGCTGATCGGCAATCCCAGCGCACAGAAAATGGCGCTGACCAGCGGCGGCCTCTCGCTCGTCAAAGGCCTGAAGAATGCCTATGACGATATGATTTACAATGACGGTATGGTAAGCCAAGTCGATAAAAAACCTTTTAAACTGGGCAAGAACATTGCCGCCTCGCCCGGCAATGTGGTGTTTCGCAACGAGATAATGGAACTGGTCCACTATACCGCCTCGACCGACAAGGTCTACGAGATCCCGCAGCTGACCATTCCGCCGCAGATCAACAAGATGTACATCAACGACCTGAGCCCCGAAAAAAGTATCGTCAAACTGCAGGTCGATAGCGGTGTTCAGCCGTTTGTCATCAGCTGGCGCAACCCTAGCAAGGAACAGGGCCATTGGGGCATGGCCGACTATATCGCCTGTTGCCGGGAAGCGATCGACATGGTGTGCGAGATTACCGGTAGCGCCAAGGTCAATCTGGTCGGCGCATGTTCGGGCGGGCAGACGCTCGCCATGCTGCTGTCCAAACTGACCGTCGAAAATGACGATCGCGTCGGCGGCGTCACGATTATGGTGTGCGTGCTTCATCCCGAACAGGGTGATATCGAGGCCGGATCGCTGGTGAGCAATAACGGCCTTCAACTCGCCAAGCAGCGCGCCGCCAAAAAAGGCGTGATTGAAGCCAATGCGCTGGCCCGCTCGTTCGCGTGGTTGCGGCCCAACGACCTCATCTGGAATTATGTCATCAACAATTACCTTCATGGACAGGACCCGCCCGCCTTCGACGTGCTGTTCTGGAATGCCGACGCCACCAACCTATCGGCCAGCCTGATGGGGGATTTCCTGCATATCTACGAGACGCTGGCATTTGTGAACCATGGCGAGGTCGAAATGGTGGACCACAAAGTCAATCTGTCGAAAGTGACCAACGACTTGTTCCTGCTCGGCGGGGTGACCGACCATATTACGCCCTGGCGCGCGACCTATCGCTCGACGCAATTGTTCGGATCGAAGAATATCGAATATATCCTGTCGCAATCGGGCCATATGCAAGCCATCCTCAACCCGCCGGGCAATCCCAAGGCTAAATATTTCAAGTCGAAATCAGGTAAGAAACCGCCGGCCGATGTCGACAAATGGCTGGCCGATACCGAAGAAGTCGCCGGCAGCTGGTGGCCGCACTGGGTCGAATGGGTGCAGGATCATGGCGGCAAGAAAGTGGCTGCGCCCAAAAAAGCGGGGAGCAAGAAATATCCACCCATGGAAGCCGCGCCCGGACTTTATGTAAGCGAATAAAGCAGCGCGACCTACTTTTAAAACAGCAATTTGCAACTGTGTTAATAACAAATGCTGCAGTGCAACTTAATTCCATAGTTAAGCGTTGTGCGTTATTCACAGCCGAATTTTGAAAAGTATGGATTACCTGTTCATCATTCGCTTCACAAAAGACATCAGGCTGCAGGAGCAACTTATGACCGCACGCAAAACCAAGGCAGAGATCAGGACAGAAAAAGACCGTGCCGTGGCTCAGATCACGATGGAAAAAGTTGACGGTCGCATGTTGCGCATCGCCCGCTGGCGCTTTGGTGAAGGCGAGAATCCGGGCAATCGCCTGCCCCTATTGTTCTTCAATGGCATCGGCGCCAATCTGGAAGCGGTCGCCCCTTTTGCCGAGATGATGGACGAGCGGCCTTTTATCATGTTCGACATGCCTGGCACCGGCGGCTCACCCGAACCCTCTGTCCCTTATAACGCAATAATGATTGCCCGGATCGCCAACAAACTGCTCAAACGTTTCGGCATTGACCGAGTCGATGTGATGGGCGTCAGTTGGGGCGGCGCTATGGCGCAGCATTTTGCGTTGCAGCATTCGCGCCGGGTGCGCAAGCTGATCCTCGCCGCCACCACCGCGGGCATGTTCATGGTTCCCGGCAATCCCAAAGCGCTTAGCAAAATGGCCGATCCGCGCCGGTATATCGACCCCGATTACATGAATAAACATTTTGCAACTCTATATGGCGGTTCGACCGATGGTGCTGGCGCCCATGTCTCACGTATCACACCCCCGACGAAGCGCGGATATTTCTATCAGTTACTCGCTATGCTTGGCTGGACTAGTGCGCCTTTTCTGCCGTTCATGAAAAAACCGACACTGATCATGATGGGCAGCGACGACCAGATCGTCGTCCCGATCAACGGCCGGATATTGAAGACGCTTATTCCCGATAGCAGATTGAGAATCATCGATGGCGGGGGACATCTGTTCATGCTCAGCCACAGCGATGAATCGCTTGAATATATCCGCTCATTCCTGGATGAGGATGGCGAACAGTTAAAACAAGCCGCCTAATTTCCAAGCTGGAGCACATATGTCGCTGTACGAACAATCCATTCCCGTTTTCACGCAGATGCTCGCCTCACTCGCGGGCCAGTTGGACAAGGCAAAAGACCATGCCGAAAACAGCGGCGGCAGCGCTGACAAATTGATGCAGGCGCGCCTTGCCGAAGATATGCACCCGTTGTTCAAACAGGTGATTTTCGTGTGCGACCTGGCCGGACAAACGGTTATGCGCCTGACCGGCAAAAAATTGGAAGGTGCCATGGAAACCGGCGAAACATTTGCGGATGCCAAAGCCCTAATCGCGCGCACCACCGAATTTTTAGACGAAGTGAGCCCGCAGGAAATGGACAGCGACATGGACCGCATGATCGGTTTCGACCTGCCCAATGGAATGGCATTCGACATGACCGCCGCGCAATATATGCGCGACTGGGCCCTGCCCCAATTCTATTTCCACCAAATCGCAGCCTATATGATCTTACGCAACAAGGGCGTCGATCTGGGCAAAGCCGATTATGTGAACTATATGTTCAAATATATGCGCAAGTAAGAGTAACCGCCATAACTCTGGTTCTTTTCCCCTTGCTTAAAGCACAGGCTTTACCGCTAGTTTCTTCACCACTTTACCGCTTACAGGCGGATTTTGCGGTTGCTCGACAATTCCGAATGACAGCGTGGACCAAATGCGTTCGTGGAAGAAATACAGGATCAGTTTGGTAAATACTTCCAGTCCGCCGATGGAAATCGCGGTGGCGATGCTGCCGGTGAAAAACCAGGCCAGTACCATTGTATCGACCGATGCGATCGTACGCCAAGTCGCGGTTTTGGTGGTGGAGCGGGCATAGCTTTCCTTGCGCTTGCCATTTGCCATCGACACACCCCAGCTGAGCCAGACCCAAAAACGTTCGTGCAGGAAATAGAAAACCATCTTGGTCACGACTTCGGTAATGGCGATATAGCTGGCCGCTTCCAGCGCTTCGCCGCTGTCGTTTTCCATGCCAAAATACGGACCCAGATATGTGATCAGTAGATAGGATAGGATCAGCGTATCGATCGTGCCCACGGTGCGCCACGATATCGCCTTAGCGACCGACCGCCATATTTTGACGCGGGGCGGATTGGTGGGAGCGAGCTTTTGTGTCTCTTGGCCAAAGACGGGATCTTCAGGGTGTTCGCGCATGGAGAGTATGTGGGATAGCGTTGCGGCTTTGTCGAGAAAATTAACGCGATCGCGCGCATTAAGCCGCCAATATCCAGATAGCGCCCCAATCCAAAGGAGTACTCTTTCCTTTTGCAAAATAACCGTTAGCATCACATCCATAGATAAGCGGAGAGACGTATATGCGGCATCTGGCGATCATAGGCTCCGGCCCGGCGGGATATTATACCGCAGAGGCCGCGCAAAAGGCCTTTGGCGATGACGTGCTTATCGACATTATCGACCGCCTGCCCGTCCCTTATGGTCTGATCCGCTTTGGCGTCGCCCCCGATCACCAGTCGATCAAAGCGGTGTCACGCCGCTACGAGAAAGTCGCACTAACCGATAATGTGCGTTTCGCCGGCAATGTGAGTGTCGGGACACATGTCAGCATCGCCGAGCTGCAGGAACTCTACGACGCCGTCATCCTCGCCACCGGGGCGCCCAATGACCGCAAGCTGGAGATACCGGGCAGCGATCTGGCCGGAGTGATCGGCAGCGCGGCCTTTGTCGGCTGGTATAATGGCCATCCCGATTTCGTCGATCTCGACCCGCCGCTGGACGGCGCACATGTGGTGGTGGTGGGTAATGGCAATGTCGCGCTCGACGTCGCCCGCATTCTCGCTAAGACAACCGACGAATTTTCCGGCAGCGATATTGTCGGCCACGCCTTGCAGGCACTGAACGGTTCGAAGGTCGAGAAAATCACCCTGCTCGGCCGGCGCGGGCCGCACCAGATTGCGATGACACCCAAGGAACTGGGCGAACTCGGCCGTCTCGGACGCGCCTGCCCGCGCGTTGACCCGGCCGACCTGCCCGAACAAGGCGCTGATGCGCTGCTCGAACCCGGCATGCGCAAATCAGTCACGCACCTGCGCGAATTTGCCGCCATTCCCGAAGCGTTCCGATCCGACAAGACGGTCGAGATCGATTTCGATTTTTTCGCGATGCCGGTGGAGATACGCGGCAACGGCAAAGTCGAGGCTATCGTGATCGAGGAGACCGAGCTGGACGCCGACATGCGCTCGGTCGGTACCGATCGCCGCGCGACACTGGCCTGCGACATGGTGATCAGCTGTATCGGTTATCGGACCCCGCCGATCGAGGGCGTGCCGTACGAACATGGCCGCGGCCGTTTCGCCAATACCGACGGCCGCATCCTGCCCGGCCTGTACTGCGTCGGGTGGGCGCGAAGGGGGCCGACCGGCACGATCGGTACCAACCGTCCCGACGGCTATGCGATTGCCGAGTTGGTGGCGGAGGATATCGGCAGTGGCAGCGGCAAAAAAGGCCGCGCGGGGCTGGACGCATTATTGGTGGAGCGCGGCGTCGATCTCATCACCTTCCGCGACTGGAAGAATATCGAGCAGGCAGAGGTCGGGCGGGCAAGACACGGCAGTCCGCGCGAGAAATTTACGGCGATCGAGGATATGATTAAGGCACGGCGATAATGGTTTAGCTGTGTCCGTCATCTTGTGATGAGCTGACCTTAAAATTTGCAATGGCTCGAAAGTTATACCAGTTTAGTACTTCGTTAATTCAGGAGGTCATAATGCTCCGTATCCTCTTTCTTTTTCTAAGCCTTTTGCTGTCACTTCCCGCAGCTGCCCAAGATAAATCGCTCCACGCCGATCTTGCCGATGCAGAGGGCGAACCAATTATCGTCGGGTCGATCCACGGGATCGCCTCAACTGTGTATGGCAACGAACAGATCCTGACCGTGCGCCTGCCGCGCGGCTATGCCGATAAACCGGACAAAACCTATCCGGTGCTGTTTTCTATCGATGGCGGGCCTGAGCAGGATTTCGAACTGCTCGCGGGGATTGCTGCCGAAGCCGAATTTTCGACAAGTTTCGAACCTTTCATTCTGATCGGGATAAAGACTGAGGATCGTTATAGCCAGCTCACACCCGCCATGACACGGCTACCGCTCGAACGACTACAGGAAGATTTCGGCGACGCGATCAAACCCGGGGGCGCAGAGAAGTTTCGCGACTATCTTCAGCGCGATGTCATTCCGTGGGCGACAAAGCGCTACCGTACCGATCGCAAAATCGTGACCTCGGTATCGCTGGGCGGCCTCTTCATTATCGACACCTTTCTCGAACGACCCGAAATGTTCGACGACTATATCGCGCTAACACCCAGTTTGTGGTGGGACGATGGCCGCATCGTGGACGAAGCCGCGCAGAAACTCGCGCGGCATAACCCGTCGGACCGTCGTCTTTACTTTACCATGGGCGACGAAGGCGTAGGCAACAATACCGGCAAATTGCTTACCAAGCTGGTTGAAACATTTGAAAACAAGGCACCGGAAGGACTGAAATGGGCCTTTGTCGACCGGTCGGACAGCGAGGAACATCGCACCATGGCGCTGATCAGCTGGCTCGACGCGATGCGGACACTCTATCTTACCCCCGCACGGACCGGCATCCCGCTCAGTCTGCTCTATGAAAATTTCGAAAAACCCGAATTTACGTCAGAAGTGCAAGCCAATGTCGATGCCGGCAAATGCTCACATGAAATTGCCAGACCGGTATCATTTCCGGAAAAGAACAAAAGAGTCCGCGACTTTTATGGCATGTGCGTACTGATGAAGCCCGGCTCGGAAATGACAGCTGGCAATTTTACCTTGGCCGATTTCGGGCGGGGCGCTGGATTGTAAATTATTCTTACTGGATGATCGAGATTACTCAACCTGTTTACCGAGCCATCCCGCCTAAATCGTATTCACTTTATCTGATGCATTGTTCTGCATGTAGCCAGCGCGGCCGCTGAGCGATCGCACGCACCGCTGTTAGTTTATGAGCGTGTGTTTGCGCAATTCCGCAAGGGTCACCCGGCGCTGTTCGGCGTTGGAAACGCTGTTGGTGAGCGCATAGAAAGCCTTGGCATCATCGGCGCTCAGCCCCATGTCGCGGTAATACTGGATATAACCTTGGTGCACCGGATCGCTCATCGGATAATCGTTCGCTTGCATGCCGTCCTCGTCTATCCAGCTGTGCACTATGAATTCCGCGCCTGGGTCGGCGCTGCGTGTGGCTCCCGCGGCGAACAATTCGACGCCGCCCGATCGGACCGAGCCATTTGCGGGCACATGGGTGGCGATATTACGCGCACGGATCATGCGGGCCAGCGCCAGATTGGCATCATCGTCGGTGGTGCCGGCGACATCGACAAGTTTTAAGGTGCGGATATCCGGATGTGCGCCCAGCATCGCCCGAAATTTTGCCGGCGTATCGCTGCCGACTTCGCCAGTCATCTCGGCAATATCGGGTGCAACCAGCCTGAACGGGCCGTATTCCGCCACTGCAAAAGACGGTGCGGCGATTTGCGACTGACCGAGATCGTAAGGCAGCAATCGACTAGTATTGCCCGTCGTTATTTGCGCATCAGGCGTATTGTCCCAATACTCGATCGTTTCGGTAACGGTCGTGACCGTTATCGCCGTCCCGAAGGTATCGGTATCGGTATCGGTATCTGCCTGAACCGGCGCGGACAGCGTTGTGGCAAGTGCCGCGCCGAGCATGATGGAAAGACGGGCTATGTCACGGAATACGACCATTCAGCCGTCATAACGCAAGGTCTTTACCGGAGAGTGCGTAAGCCTGGTTACGGCACCATTAACTGTAAGGCCATGTTGTCACGCTTTTAGCGCCCGAAACAAAGCTGTCGTAAAACGGAAACTGCCAACCTCCATTTCTAGGCTAAATAAGGGTGTGGCGAGGTATTATACACGCATCGGCATTAACACATACAATGCCTGTGCCTTATCGTTTTCCTTGATCAGCGTCGGCGCGCTGGCATCGGACAGATGGAGTTCGACGCTGTCGCCCTCGATTTCGCCGAGAATATCAAGCAGATATCGGGCGTTGAAACCGATTTCAAAACCTTCATTCTTGTAATCGCCCGGGACTTCTTCCGCCGCCGTGCCGTTTTCGGGAGAAGTCACTGACAGGGTGATCTTGTCGGTATCTAGCGCCATTTTGACCGCACGGGTTTTTTCGGAGGCGATAGTCGCGACCCGATCGACCGAGGATTGCAATGCCTTGGGATCGATTTTAAGCAGCTTGTCGTTCGCGGTCGGAATGACGCGGCTGTAATCGGGAAAGGTGCCGTCGATTAGCTTCGATGTGAGAATGGCAGTGCCCATCGTGAAGCGGATCTTGCTCGCCGACAGGTCGATGAGAACGTTTTTGTCGCCGCGCTCATCGAGCAATTTGCGCAGTTCCGCCACGCATTTGCGCGGCACGATCACGTCGGGCATGCCCTCCGCTCCATCGGGACGGTCGAGCGTGACACGCGCTAGCCTGTGCCCGTCGGTCGCCGCCGCCTTCAGGACAGGGCGACCGTCATCCTCCGCCACGTGAAAGAATATGCCGTTGAGATAATAGCGCGTTTCCTCTGTCGAAATCGCAAAGCGCGTCTTGTCAATAACGTTGACCAGTTCGACGGCGGCCAGTTCGAAACTGGTCGGCAGGTCGCCTTCGGCAATCATCGGGAAATCGTCACGCGGTAGTGTGGGCAAAGTGAAACGGCTTCGCCCCGCCTTGACCAGCATCTTGCCATCGGCCGCATCAAGCAGGACTTCACTGCCATCGGGCAATTTCCGGGCGATTTCGAACAGCATATGCGCGCTTACGGTAATGGATCCCGCTGTTTCGACTGCCGACGCATTCATCGTCTCGATGATCTGCAGATCGAGATCGGTGGCTGTCAGGCGCAGACTGCCGTCCTCGCGCGCTTCGATGAGGACGTTGGACAGGATGGGAATGGTATTGCGGCGTTCAACCACCGATTGCACATGGCCCAGACTCTTGAGCAGCGTCGCGCGTTCAATGGTGGCCTTCATGATATCTACCCCTAAACTGGCTTCGACCTGCGCGGCACTGCGCAGACGATGGAAATGGCTTGATGACGGCTTCCCAAACAGAGAATCCCCGGATCCCATCCTTAACACCGAAGTCTTTCAGGGCAAGCATGCACGCCGCATAAACGGACTTAATTGTGGAAAAAGTAAGCGAAATCGGATTTGGCGAGTTGCGGCATTGCGTTTCCGGCGCGATGCCCTCTAATGATACGGATATGGAAAGCAATTCGATATGAACATCCCCGGCCGGTTCTTTATCGCCCGTCACGGCGAGACGGTTTATAATGCCGCCGCGCGGCTGCAGGGAGATGCGCTGCACACACCGCTGACCCGTGCGGGTTTTGCGCAGGCCGAGCGCATGGGAATGGCTTTACGCGACAATCTGGGAGATGCTCCCGCTATCGAACTGCACGCCTCAAGCGCCGGACGGGCCCTGCAGACGCTGGCGATCATCGCCGAGCACCTGGGGCTCGACTGGCATTGCGCCGCGCAGGACGACCGATTGGTGGAGATCGGCATGGGCAGCTATGGCGGGCAATATTACGCCGATGTGGCGCGCGACTATGGCGAAATCGTCGACCGCCAGACGATGCTGCTCCGCCCCGCGCATGACGGCGAGGATTACCGGCAGATCGCCCTCCGGCTGGTAGACTGGCTGGGCGACTATGGCGGAAGTGCGGGTGACCGTCTGGTCGTCATGCATGGCATTTCCAGCCGCGTGCTTCGCGGCATATTGTGCGGCCTGCCCAACGATCCGAATTATGGCGCACCAATTGCCGGAAGCCTGACTCAGGGAACTGTCGTCTGCATCAAAAATGGCACCGAGACAATCGTGATCGAAGGTAAAGGCGGACAGCGGGCGTGATTGGCCGCGCCGCCTTGTGTATCGGCGTGATCGCGTCGCTTGCGGTGCCTGTCTCGGCAAAAAGCAGCTTGGGCACATTCGGGCAATGGGGCGCGTTTCGCGATCCGCAAGTGCCGCGCTGTTATGCCATCGCCCAACCTTCGGCTATCACGAGGCGTGCGCAATACCGCGCGTTTGCTTCGGTTGGGTATTGGCCCAAACGCCGTATCAACGGTCAAATCCATTTCCGCCTCAGCCGTGACCTCTCTAAAAAAGGCCGCATCACCTTGCAACTGGGCGCCCGTATATTTCGCCTGACCGGCGGCGGCGGGGATGCGTGGGCTGCGGACAAGAGGATGGATGCCGCCATCACGTCAATGCTGCGCTCCGCGACATCGATGCGGATCGTTGCTACCGACCGAAGCGGCAACACAATACGCGACACATACAGCCTGCGCGGCGTTGCTACCGCCATGGATGCGGCTGCACTAGGTTGCGCGCGCCTTTGACAGCAGCGCCTCTGTGGAAATTATAACACATGCGGCATGTGTTTCAATACGCCTTCGCATCGTTAAAAATTTTCCAGTTAAGGAAGTCTCTCCCCTATCAGGTATTTATCGGGCCGTATCCGTATTCCGCAGGATTACGCCGGGCGATATTATGGATGCTGCGGCAGGCCATCGGCAACTTTGTAGTAATCGCCTTTATCGGCAACGAAAATATGCTCTCCCAATTCTGTGCCGGTAGGCGCATCGAACGCGCCCATCGCAATAGCGGTGCGCGCTTGACCAATAGGCTGCCAGAACAGGAATGACCCACATGTTTTGCAAAAACCGCGCCTCACTTTTTCTGAGGCATTGTACCATGTGAGATTATCCGCTCCTTGCAAAGTGATCCTATCCACAGGAACATCGCTCGAAGCCCAGTAATGGCCCGATTGCTTGCGACATTGCGAACAGTGGCACGCATCGGGCCGAGCAAGTTTACCGTTTACTTTAAATGTGATAGCACCGCACAGACATGATCCCTTTGGCATATTTATTTCCTTATACTCGAGAATCAATTCCCAATGGCTGCCCTTATCTCAACTGGCTATCCTTGCTACCGCGCCGGTTGATGCCGGCAGCCTTGCGTGTGGCATCACGGGCGGATTGGCAAGCGACACAGGTGCGCGTGCCCGGCAGTGCTGCACGGCGTTTTTCCGGTATGGGTTCGCCGCAGTCATCGCAATATTCGGCGCTTTCACCGACGGGCATACCCGCTCGCGCGCGCTTCACCGCATCGGACACGGTGTCGTCAATCTGGTCTTGCACTGCCCCGTCACGCGCCCATCCTCCGGCCATGCTTATTTCCAATCATCTGTTTCGATGTGAATAGTCTCAAAAATGTAACTCATGGAATTATAGCGGGTTCCATGCATGTCACACCGCTTTCAATTCCCCCGGCCCTGCCCTATATCGCATCGCATGCAGATTCCCGGCCATATCGACCCCGTTCCCGTGCCGCGCAACGTCACTCCGCGTGCCGATGGGCGCGTCGATCTGATGGGCCTTTCCAAAGCGCAGATATGCGATCTACTATCCGAGGCGGGGTTGGATAAGAAACAGGCCAAGCTGCGATCAAAGCAGGTCTTTCACTGGATCTATCATCGGGGCATTGCCGATTTCGAACTCATGACCGATATGGCGAAAACGATGCGGCCGTGGCTCAATGCCCGGTTTATCATCGCCCGCCCGGAAATCGTCGAGGCGCAGGTTTCTGAAGACGGAACGCGCAAGTGGCTGCTGCGCACGCCCGATGCGCAGGATTACGAAATGGTGTTTATCCCCGATGCGGACCGCGGCACACTGTGTATTTCCAGCCAGGTCGGGTGCACGCTTAGCTGCACATTCTGTCATACCGGCACGATGCGGCTGGTACGCAATTTGACACCAGGCGAAATTGTCGGACAAGTGATGCTTGCCCGCGACGCACTGGGCGAATGGCCCAAAGGCAATATGGACCTGAGCGACGAAGAAAGCGCCGATACCTATCGCGCCGATGCCTATAAAGCGGACGGACGCATGCTGACCAATATCGTGCTGATGGGCATGGGCGAACCGCTCTATAATTTCGACAATGTGCGTGATGCAATGCTCGTGGTGATGGACGGCGAAGGCCTGTCGCTCTCCAAACGCCGCATCACTTTGTCGACCAGCGGCGTGGTACCGATGATGGAGCGTGCAGGCGCGGAAATTGGTGTCAACCTCGCCGTATCGCTGCATGCCGTGACCAAGGAAGTGCGCGACGAAATCGTGCCGATCAACCACAAATACGGCATCGAGGAACTGCTCGAGGCCTGTTACCAATATCCCGGCGTCAACAATGCGCGGCGCATCACATTCGAATATGTGATGTTGAAAGACAAGAATGACAGCGATGCCGAAGCGCGCGAACTGGTCAATCTGATCCGCAAATACGACTTACCAGCAAAAGTCAATCTGATCCCCTTCAACCCATGGCCCGGTGCGGCCTATGAATGTTCGGAGCCGGAACGCATCAAGGCGTTCTCTAAAATCATATTCGATGCCGGTATCAGCGCGCCCGTGCGTACGCCCAGGGGCCGCGATATCGATGCGGCGTGCGGGCAGCTCAAGACTGCCGCGACCAAGATGAGCCGCGCCGATCGCGACCGACTGGAAGCTACGGAAGCTGCAGGCTAACTATTCCGTAGCTTTTGCGATCTCGGATTCGTCGGGTCGGTGCATCTCGAACTTCGTATCGCCGTTTGCTACGAAATAATCGGCTGGGCCGCCGCCCCGCAATATCGGCTCTGCACGTTCGGTAATATAGATGCCATTTTCGGTCATAGCGGGATCTATCCAGACACCGATAACTTCACCCAGCACCAGCCAGCTTTCGACTTTTTCCCCAGCCGCCGATTGCAGCTGTATAATCTGGGTCATCCTGCATTCGAAAGAAACGGGGGATGCAGCAACGCGCAAAGGTTTTACGAGCTTTGATGCTGACATGGTCAATCCAGCCAGTGCCGCTTCATCCGACGCGGGATCGACACCCGCCGATGTGATGTTCATCTGCACTGCCAAGGGCTTGGTGACGAGGTTCCAGACAAACTCTCCGGTTTCACGAACATTGGCGAGACTGTCTTTGGCACCCACACTCGAAAATCCGATTATGGGCGGGACATAATTGAATGCGTTAAAAAAACTATAGGGTGCGAGGTTATGAGTACCGTCGCCGCTTACGCTGCTAATCCAGCCGATCGGGCGCGGGGCAATAATACTGTTGAAAGGATTGTGCTTAAGGCCATTGCCATTGGCGGGTTCGTAAAAATGATAATTCGTCATACGTGGCTATATAACCTCGTGCGATTTAGTTGGAAGCATGAACCATTTTGAAAGTGTTGGGTTAGCACATAAAGGAAACATACAGTACGGAACCATTTCCTTCAGGTTGAACCTTTACGTCCATATTGCAATAGCTCTCGCCATTATCCTGCATTTTCAGGCCCATCGCAACGAGCTTGCGTTGTACGCGGGTTGCATTTTCGCGGAAATGCATGCGATATGCGCCAACTCCGCTTTGCCGGATGCCGTCATAACCCAGTTTGTTCAGATGAAGGCCATTCCAATCCGCGCCGACCTGCATTTCGTTACGGACCCATCCATTGGCATCGGGCGCACTGTGGCTGACTTTACGCAAACCGAGCTCAGGAAGATTAATACTGTCACTTTGCCACATAGCATCGAAAATATTCGCGCTTTCTTCTTTCACATCAAAAACCGTTTTGCTCTCGAACGCAATCGCCTTTTCAAGGCGGGGCTGACCGCTCTGGGCAGTTGCGGAAGATGCAATCATCGTCATCGAGGCTGCGGCAAGGGCGATTTTTGCGGTGCTGAATATCTGTTTCATGTGAGGTCAACCCGGAAATGCAGAAAGGGTTCCACGACTTGGATCAAGTAACCATTGCGCGCTTCGCGACGAATGGTAAGAATGGCAACGGAGATATATGTATGCAAACAGATGGTGAGAACGGGGAAATTGTTCCGCACAGCGGTGCAACCATATCTCCTCGCCCCGAAAAGAAACACCGTCTGCCGACCCGGTTATGGCATTGGACAAATGCGTTGGCGATCATCATCATGTTCATGAGCGGGCTGAATATCTTTAATGCCCACCCGCGCCTTTACTGGGGCAGTTACGGTTCGTATCCCGATAGCCCGTGGCTGCATCTCGACCGGTTTCCTGCCTGGATGACAATCCCCGGTTATTACAGTCTCGCCGATGCGCGGCTCTGGCATTTCTTTTTCGCCTGGGTGCTGTCGCTGTCGTTGCTTGCGTTTCTGGTTATATCCCTTTTCAACCGGCATTTGCAGCGCGATGTGCATATCACGCGCCGGGAATGGCGCTGGTCCACGATCTGGACCGATATCAAGGAGCATGCCCGGCTCAATTTCGACCATGGCAGCGGCAAATATAATGTCCTGCAGAAACTAACCTACGCCCTCGTGCTGTTCGTTCTCATCCCATTGATGATTTTGACCGGGATTACGATGTCCCCGGCCATGGATGCGAACTGGGGCTTTTTGCTCGATATTTTCGGAGGACGTCAATCGGCGCGGTCGATCCATTTCATCGTAACGGCATTACTGTTTGGGTTTTTCATCGTCCATATCCTGCTCGTGCTGCTCGCTGGGCCGATCGGACAGATGCGCGATATGATTACCGGCGGCAGCACGAAAACGCGGCAGGATGATGTGCCCGATAAGGCGCGCACATAATGGCCAATTGCATCACACGCCGCGGGCTGCTGACATCTTCCGCACTGCTCGCCGGCGGATTGCTGGCCGGATGTGACCGTCTCAACCGAAACGAGACGTTTCGCGGCATATTGGGCAGCGCCGAACAGGCCAACCGGATTCTGCACCGTTCCTTGGGCGGCAGACGGGGCGCACTGGCCCGCGAATATGACGAGGCTGACATTTCGCCCGAATTCTACAGCAATGGTACGCGCGATCCCGACACGCCCGAATATAATGCCAGCCGCGCGCAGGGCTTTGCCGATTGGACGCTGGAACTGACCGGGCTTTTCGACAAGCCGCAAGCCATAAAGCTGGGTGATTTGCGGACATTGCCCGCGCGCACCCAGATTACCCGCCACGACTGTGTCGAGGGATGGAGCGCGATCGGCAAATGGACCGGCGTTCCGCTCAAGACGCTGCTCGATCTGGCGGGTCTCCGGAAGAATGCCAATTATATCGTCTTCCACTGCGCCGACCGGCTGTCGGGTACACGCTATTATGAAAGCATCGACCTGATCGATGCCTATCATCCGCAGACCATCGTCGCGCACATGCTGAACGGCGAACGCGTGCCGATCAAGAATGGCGCGCCGCTGCGGATACGGATCGAGCGGCAGCTTGGCTATAAGAGCGCCAAATATGTGCAGCGGATAGAAGCAGTCGAAAGTCTGGAGCGTGTCTATGGCGGCCATGGCGGATACTGGGAAGATGTCGGAAATTATGCTTGGTATGCAGGCATATAGGCGGAATCTCGATTGTGTGAACCTGAAAAAAGGATTTTGTATGATCCTGATCCGAAAATTCTTGCGTGACGCCGTTACAAAAGTCTAACTAACTCTATTTTATCCTGATGGCAGTCCACATTATGCCGCGCTTTAAACAACATTGGGAAAAGCATGTAATTCACGAATGTTGCGGAAAACATTGCGTGCTGGTAATTGCCGCACAAATTGTTTGATAGGGATGTCTCGAGCATGACAGATTCTCCAAAACGTGTTGTTCTCGCCTATTCGGGCGGTCTGGATACTTCGGTCATCCTGAAATGGCTACAGGTCGAATATGGGTGCGAGGTCGTCACGTTTACCGCCGATCTGGGTCAGGGCGAAGAGCTCGGCCCGGCACGCGCAAAAGCCAAAGCCATGGGCGTGAAGCCCGAACATATATTCATCGACGACCTTCGCGAGGAATTCGTGCGCGATTATGTTTTCCCGATGATGCGCGCCAACGCACTTTACGAAGGATTGTATCTGCTCGGCACGTCGATCGCCCGTCCGCTGATTTCCAAGCGCCAGATCGAAATCATGAAACAGGTCGGCGGCGACGCAGTCAGCCACGGTGCCACCGGCAAAGGCAATGACCAGGTCCGGTTTGAACTCGGCTATTATGCGCTTGAACCCGAGGTGCATGTGATCGCTCCGTGGCGCGAATGGGATTTGACCAGCCGTTCGAAATTGATCGAATTTGCCGAACAGCATAATATTGATGTTCCCAAGGACAAGCGCGGGGAAGCTCCTTTCTCCACCGATGCGAACATGCTGCACACGTCGTCCGAGGGCAAGATACTCGAAGATCCGTGGAACGAGACGCCCGATTATGTCTATTCGCGAACCAACAATCCCGAAGACGCTCCGGACACCCCAGAATATATCGAGATCGATTTCGAACGTGGCGATGCGGTCGCCATAAATGGCGAAGGCATGTCGCCCGCGACTTTGCTCGAGAAACTCAACGATTATGGCCGCGAGCACGGTATCGGCCGGCTCGATCTGGTAGAGAACCGCTTTGTCGGCATGAAATCGCGCGGCATGTACGAGACCCCGGGCGGCACCATCTATCACAGTGCGCACCGCGGTATCGAACAACTGACGCTCGACCGCGGCGCCGCGCACCTGAAAGACGAACTCGCGCCCAAATATGCCGAGATGGTCTATAACGGCTTCTGGTTCTCGCCCGAGCGCGAGATGTTGCAGGCTGCCATCGACCACAGCCAAAAAGACGTGACTGGCACCGTCCGGCTCAAACTGTATAAAGGCTCCGCCAATGTCGTCGGACGTAAGGCGGATGTGAAGTATAATCTGTATAGCGAGGACGTGGTGACGTTCGAGGACGATGCCGGTGCCTATGACCAGCGCGATGCCGAGGGCTTCATCAAACTCAACGCGCTGCGACTGCGGCTGCTCGGTCGCCGGACTCGCAATTCGCTGCTCGATGGGTAGATTTACGTAACGTAAAGTTGCGCTCGTGAATCCGAAAATTACGATTCAAACGGCCTTTGTTGTTATCCACAGCTTGTCCACCGATCCCCCCACATTTTTCTTGCAGTGGCTGAGATAATTCGGCCTATTTCGCTTGCACCGACTCGGCACATCGTGGCACCTTTGGGTTATCGGAAGGAGTTTCCTTCAAATCCGAATGGACCGAAAGCCAGCAATGGCAAGGGGACAAGGAAGCGAAAACAAAGCGCAAGCGGCGTGGACGTGGAATGAAAATTACAGAGGCAATGCTGTAATGATCAGACGACGAGAAAGATAAGCCGGACGATTATTTGAACTATATCCTATGGAAATCGCAAGATGGACATAAGAAATAGAACAGATAGATGCCAGATGATTGCAGATCATGTGCGCTTTTCGAAAGAATTGATCCGTCAAAAGATTGAAACGGACGAAATGAAAGCCGGATTGGCAGGATGGTGTCAGGCAAGCGTCCGTTTTCTAAAGTGTGTAGCGAAGCAATTCAATGCACCCACTTGAAAGCGGCGCGAGCCAGCAGCCGGAAGACGATGGTGATTTGATCGCCGGACCTTATGGCCCCTAAGGATGACATGAACTGAGATCATTCTTTTCGAAGACGGATTTCAGGACATCCACCCAAACGGAGTGCGATACCCTCACAGGTTCACCGGAAAATTCAGGCGCAGTGGGCGCTGGTAGCGATACCAGCGCCCGTTTGCGTTTTAGCAAGTTGAACAGGCCACTCGTTATAATCTGGCTATTGCTTGCAAATCATTCGGAATTTGTAGTGCGAGCGGCATGTCTTCGACAAGAAAATCCGCCGGTATCGCTACCGACGGATGCTCTTTTTTCCTCCCCAGGAAAAACAGGGTGGGTGAGCGGGGGTTCGTCGCTCACCCGAAAGGAAGCGGCTGTTTCAGCCGAACTGGTTCATAGTGTTATGGGCACCGCCAGCTTTCAATGCGGCGTCTCCGGCAAAATATTCCTTATGATCATCGCCTATATCACTGCCAGACATATTCTGGTGTTTGACGCACGCAATGCCTTCGCGGATTTCCTTGCGCTGTACACCCAGAACGTAGCCGAGCATGCCCGCGTCACCGAAATATTCCTTCGCCAGATTGTCGGTCGACAATGCCACAGTATGATAGGTCGGCAGCGTGATCAGGTGATGGAAAATGCCCGCGCGTTTTGCGCCGTCCGCCTGGAAGGTGCGGATGCGCTTGTCGGCCGCTTCGCCCAGTTCGGTGTCGTCATATTTCGCGTCCATCAATGTGTCGCGATCATATTCGGAAACGTCCAGTCCGTTATCCACCATCGTGTCATAGACCTGCTGGCGGAAATTGAGCGTCCAGTTGAAAGAAGGCGAGTTGTTATACACAAGCTTCGCATTGGGAACGACTTTGCGGACCCGGTCCATCATGCCGGCAATTTGTTCGACATGGGGTTTTTCGGTTTCAATCCACAACAGATCTGCTCCGTTCTGCAGGCTGGTGATGCTGTCCAGAACGCAGCGGTCCTCGCCAGTGCCGGCGCGGAACTGGAACAGGTTGGATGGCAGGCGCTTGGGACGCATCATCTTGCCATCGCGGTTGAGAATAACGTCGCCATTCTTTGCGGTCGAGGGGTCGATTTCTTCGCAATCGAGAAAGCTGTTATACTGGTCGCCCAGATCGCCCGGCTCGTTGCTGACTGCAATCTGCTTGGTCAGGCCGGCACCCAGCGAGTCCGTGCGGGTAACGATGATACCGTCTTCTACGCCCAGCTCGAGAAATGCATAGCGGCACGCACGGATCTTCGCGAGGAAATCCTCGTGCGGCACGGTCACTTTACCGTCCTGATGCCCGCACTGTTTTTCGTCCGAAACCTGGTTTTCGATTTGCAGCGCGCAGGCACCGGCTTCAATCATTTTCTTGGCCAGCAAATAGGTTGCTTCGGCATTACCGAAACCAGCGTCGATATCGGCGATGATCGGAACGACATGCGTCTGGAAATTCTCGACCTTATCGAGCAGCTCTTTTTCTTTCGCGCTATCGCCAACATCGCGGGCTGCATCGATATCACTGTAAAGCAGCCCCAGTTCGCGGGCATCCGCCTGACGCAGAAACGTGTATAGTTCCTCGATCAATGCCGGTACCGATGTCTTTTCATGCATCGACTGATCCGGCAAAGGTCCGAATTCGCTGCGCAGCGCCGCAACCATCCAGCCGGACAGGTAGAGATATTTGCGCTTGGTCGTACCGAAATGCTTTTTGATCGCAATCATCTTCTGCTGCGCGATAAACCCGTGCCAGCAGCCCAGCGACTGCGTATATTTGGACGAGTCGGCATCATAAGCCGCCATGTCCTCGCGCATGATCGCCGCAGTATATTTGGCAATGTCGAGACCGGTTTTGAACCGGTTCTGCGATTGCAGGCGCGCTACGGGTTCGGCATCAATGCCGCTCCACGTGCCGTTTTTGTCGGCAATGAGCTTTTCCGTAGCGGTGATGATATCGTGATACGCCATATTCAGTGTCCTTGTCGGATGCGTGCAAAATATGTAATTAATTTGCATCTGTTACACTTTAAATACGGCTTTAACACCCTCTCCGCCAGAAATTATCAAAATTTTTTCGGTAAAATTCTCTTCACAGGACGCATATTTTTGTAAATATGTAAACTTATTCACAAAAATCATCCCGCTTTTTGCTTTCTGCTTGCGTGAATAGCATGCGTATCAACAAAAAAGGGCCGGCGAGATTTCCCTCGCCGGCCCTTCTTTATAAATTTCGTGCTGGCTTACGCAGCCGAAAGATTTGTCGCTGCCATTTTGCCGCGACGGTCTTCCTGCAGTTCGTAATTTACGCGCTGGTCTTTGTCCAACGTACGCATACCGGCTGCTTCGACAGCGGAAATATGTACGAAAGCGTCATTGCCGCCATCTTCTGGAGCGATGAAACCATAGCCTTTATCGGCGTTGAAAAATTTTACTGTGCCTACTGGCATAACTGTAGTCCTTTATAAACGCGTGAAACCCCATGGATCCCGTGAATCGGGCCACATTGGCTCACGTAACAAATGCTAGAAAACGTGTTCGGAAGAGAGAGTAGAGCGCGTAAACGGCTTTATTCGGTCACCTTAGGCGACATCCAGCATCCTCTCAATACCGGCATCACAAGGAAATAGCAAGCGCTGTGCGCTATATCGCCTCGTCTGTGCGACAATCTGGCTCATCTGGCGAGCGGGTCGGGAACAATTGCCGCCAGCCACGCGTCATTACACATATATCATCAAAGGAACCAGCCATGGACCAGAATAAAAACGATCCCGCGCAACAACTGGAAGGATATGATCCTTCGCAACGTGCGGAAATACTCGAAGCCGAAAGCGTCAATCAACAGGGTTACGATCTGATTGAAGACCTCACACCCGACCGCGGCCAATCGGTTACACAACCCGTACCGCCGGAAGACCAGTTGCATGATGACACCGGCGCGAGGAGTGATGCAGGCACGCAAGCTTTGGGTGACGTAGCGGCTGAGAGTCCCGATGGCGGTCCCGGCGCCCAAGCTGCCGACGAAAAGCTTACAAAGGGTGAGGTGGATGTCGGGCTTGATGGCGGGGGCGGAATTTCCGTTCTTGGAAAGAGTGAAGACAAAACCGAAAAAAAAGGAAACAGATAATGACCGATCGCAACCATCCTCCAAGCCAGTCCATCGATGCGCCGAGAAACGGCCCAAGATCGGATGCGCCTGACAGTTTCGATGAAAAGCCTAACAAGCCGGACACCGATGTTGAGCATCCCGCCGATACAGGCGCTGTTCGCAACCAGTCCCAAGTTACCCCTGAAGACTATCCCAAAGAAGATGGAGGGCGACCCGATTATGGAAGCCCCGTCCGTAGCGACGAAGAAGAATAATGGGAAAGCCGGTGTAGACCGGCTTTTTCATTTTCCCTTATGCTCGCTATGATAAACATCTGAAAGGCTGGATTGTGTTTATATGACACACGATCGTGCGGTCATCACTTACAAAAGCTTGCCTGGCCCGGTATCTGTTTAGTCCTATGGACTCTCTGTCCTCTCCCGGTCACGGGAGAGATTTCCAGGTTCAATACTGGGGACATTTGTCACGCCGCAGGCAGTCAGCCTTCGAAATTTTCGATCTTGAGCGTGATGTCGCATTTGAGCAGTTTCGATATCGGACAATTTTTCTTGGCATCCTGGGCGGCCGCTTCGAAATCTTCGCGGTCGATACCGGGCACTTTGCCCGAAAGCGTTAGGTCGGATTTGGTCACGGTAAACCCTTCGCCATCTTTTTCCAGCGTTACGACCGCCTTGGTCTGCAGAGAACCGTCCTCGTGGCCCGCCTTGGCCAGCCCGAAAGACAGCGCCATTGTAAAGCAGGACGCATGGGCAGCCGCAATCTGTTCCTCCGGATTGGTACCGGCAGCATCCTCGAACCGCGTGTTGAAACCATAAGGCTGATCCTTCAGCGCACCCGACTGGGTCGAGACATGGCCTTTGCCATCCTTGCCCAATCCGTCATAAGTTGCGCTGCCCCAATGTGTCATGGCCATAATGTCTTGTCCTTTATCGTTAATGAAATCTTGACTGCTGATGCGGCCGGTTATTGCAACTGCCCACGCACCGCACCGGCGGGATAAGCACTGTTATGCACGTTCACATAGAAATTCGACGGGTTGGCGATAATACTGGCCGCCAGCGCTTTGTCGACTTTCAGACAATCGCTCGATGCGCCGTTGACCGGGGCGTCCAGCGTCAGCACCGGCGGGCCGGAAACGCCGCGCGCGCCGCGATGGATATGCGCGGCGGTGGCGGGTGCGATCTGCTGTACCGTCAGATCGAAACAGATGCGGTTGGTGGTGGCATCAGCGACAATCTTTGCGGTACCGGTGCCGTCGGGGTCGCCGGGTCCGGGCACTTCCTGCGCGCCGACCAGCGCGGTGTTGAAACTCTCGCCCACGGTATCGGCGATCGTCGCGCACCCGGCCAGTGCCGCGCTGGCGCTGCCGATTGCCAGCAATTTCATGGCGTTTTTCATCTTTACTGCGTTCATCGTCTCTCTCCCGTTAAATATATCGTGCCAACGGACGGAATGCGCTTTTGTTGCATGGTCGGTGCAGATCGGTGCCCGCGGCCCCGGAATCGCTGTTCTTTGAAGCTTTTAATTGCGCGCGCCGCACCGGTAACCGCCGCCATTTTTACGTTCTGTTAAGATTTGAAAACTATACTAACCCGAATAGTTAACAGGATCGCCGCGCGAAACGGATCGGGGGCCACCCCGCATCCCTTTGCCCAAGCGGTGACGCAAGGAGTGAACGACATGGACGGACTGGCCAAATTACGTCCGCTACCGCACGAAGACGACAGCATAGCTTCGGCGGCTGCATCGGAGCGCGAGGTGCGCAGCCACCGGCTTGTCAAAGCCACACTGACCAACGCGCGGATGGGCGAGGAGACCGCCACGATCCGCAACATTTCCGAACACGGCATGGGCGGACGCACGCGCGGCGAGTTGCGGCGCGGCGAAGTGGTGACGATTTCCAGCCATAACGGCACCCGCTATGACGCGGTGGTGTGCTGGTATCGCGGCGGCAATTTCGGGTTGCATATCGCCGAAAAGGTCGATCTGGAAGCGTTCCTGTTTTCCGGCGAGGGATGGGAGCGCGACGTGATCAAGACGCGCGAACCCGATTTCGTGCGCACCTGTTACAGCCCGCCCGAGAAAATCTATCGCCCCGGCTTTCGCTCGCGCAGCTCGGGCTGATCCGCGCCGGGCCAAGGGGACGTCCCAAGTTACCACCCAAAGTTTACAGCAAAAGTTACCACCACAATTAACGGCAAAATTGACGGCAAAAGCGTCAAAAGCGCAGCAGCGACAATTTTGTCAGCCCGCTTCCACCGCCGGGTTGCGCCATCAAAATTGTCAGATCGCCCGTTTGAGGCCCTTTTTTTTCCAAGGCTTGTTTAGACGCGTTGTCGGGCGCATTTTTGCCCGGCCCGTTCCGGCTCCTGAGCGATCCATATCTGCGCGCCGCACCGCCTATCCCCTCACCGTGTATGCCCCGGCTTGTCCGGCTTCTCCGGCGGCAGGCGCGCCGCGCGCTCGCGCTCGGCCAGGCGGCCATAATGGCTGTACAGATCGTCGAACGTATCTGGATCGGCGGTGCGCGGGCCGGGCGCCTCTTCGTCCTGCCATTCGATATCGCCGGTTTCGACCCGCGCCAGCAGCGCGTCCCAATCCTGTGCCGCCCATTCGCGCGCCATATGCTGCCGCCCGACCTTGGTCGGGTTGGCGAGCAGCCACACGGTCAGCCGCTCGTCATATTTGCGCGACACGTGCACCACCTCGCCGTCGCGGATATGCGGCACCTCCACCCCGTTGACCGCGCGGTCGAGCGCCGCCTGCGCCAGCTGCGCCAGCCCGCTTTCGTGCGCCGTCTCCCAGGCCAGCTCGAACGGCGTTCCAACCATCCGGTCGCGCAGCTTATAGGCCGACTGGCGCGACTGCCCCACCGCCCGGGCC
>JBGTHQ010000040.1:0-7592 GCA_041746135.1 Sphingomonadaceae bacterium
ATCGAACGCGGGCGGTGCGGGATCGGCGGGCGGCGAAGGGTTCGCCGCAGGCGGCGCATCGGCGGGCGCTTCCGGAACAGATGCCGTATCGGCGGGCGGCCCATCGGCAGATGCCGGATCGGCGGGCGGCGTTGCATAACGTGGTCGTGGTCGGCTTGGGGCACCTTCGGGCATGCTCTCCGCCAGTTGTTCGGGCGTCAGGCGGTCGGACATCTCCCATCGCAGCCGGTACCATACACGATAGGGCCGTCCGTCCGGGCCGAGCGGGTTGCGGGGAGCATCCGGACTATGCAAGGCCGGGACACGGGGCGAGCAGGAGCGATCATCGGTCATGGACCGAGGTGTAACCTATCTGGTTATGTGTAGGAAAGTTTTAAAAATGAAAACGAATAATCATATGGCAAATTAATTTCTTAATGTGCATCTAATACGGCAGAGTTATCATGCCTGACCTGTTTTTGTCTGTGGTCTGTATCAAGTGCATCTTTAAACCATAATTTATAATTGTCAGAATCACGTAGATTGGAGATTTCCTCTTGATACTGTACGAAAACTTCTACTAACCAAGCTATGTTTTTATCGTTTTTCATATCAGCCTCTCCTACATCTCAAAAAACCTCTAACATACTTGTTAAACGATTCAATCGCAGATTACGTTGCACACGAAAAGATAAAGAGAAAAATTATGAGTGGAATTGAAAGAGAAGCTTTTATGTCGATTATTGCTCCGATAGGCATTGACGTTGAGCAAGTGGTAAACGTGATATCAGAAAAAGCAAATCAGATAAAATATGAGCCAAATGTAATCAAACTAACCGATGTTTTGAAAGAGTCTGGACGCGTCGATTCTAGTTACCAAGACGAAATTGAAAGATATCAGAACTACATCAAAGCTGGTGATAAAATTTGCAAAGAAGCAAAAAGAGGCGACGTTTTAACATTAATGGGAGTTGCAAAACTGCTTATCGTTGGGAAAGAGCAACGAGAAAAACTCACTCAAAGCCGACGCTTGAACATTTTTAGGCAAATAAAAAGACTGGATGAATTTAAACATCTAGAGCGCACATATGGTCGTAACATAATATTTGTTGGATGTTATGCATCTAAGGATGCACGAGTAGAATTTCTGATAAACAAACAAAGAGTCTCAGACAGAACATCTTCTAAAACTAAATTAGAGGCCAAAGCACTTGACCTTATTTCTACGGATGAAGACGAATCAGACGAAGATTTTGGTCAGAAAATAATCGATTGTTACCCAAAATCTGATTTTATTTTAGATTGCACCAGCTTGAAGACATTGGAAGAATCTTGTGAAAGATTCTTCCAAATTTATTTTGGGCACCCGTTTGTTTCTCCTACTCATGATGAACATGGCTCGTATATTGCCAATGCGGCAGCGTACAGATCACTTGACCTATCCCGGCAAGTTGGAGCTGCTATTTTTGGAGAAGGTGGTGAGATTATTAGCCTAGGCTGTAATGAGGTACCAGCAGCAGGGGGCGGCACATATTGGTGTAATCATACTGATGATACTAGAGATTTTGTATTAGGGCATGACTCTAATCAAAGGCTCAGAGACGATATGGCACGAGATGCGCTTTCTCATTTGAAAGAACAAGGTTGGTTAAGTGATAGTATGGAGAAAAAGTCTTTATCAGAGTTAGTTGAACTCGCTTTCGCGAAACATGATAGAGAAACAGAGGGTAACGACAAAAAAGACGGTCCTTGGAGTCAAGCAATGCTCTCAGACGTTATCGAATATGGGCGAATGGTACATGCCGAAATGAATGCTCTTACCGATGCAGCTCGATTTAGGCGCTCGACGAACAATGCAACTTTGTATTGTACAACGATGCCATGTCATATGTGTGCTAAACTTATAATTGCTTCGGGAATTATGAGAGTTGTATATGTGCAACCTTATGTCAAAAGCCTAGCGGGCGAATTATATTCTGATTCAATCGCCTTTGAAAAAGTAAAATCTACTCGGAATATGGTTCAATTTGAAACATTGAAAGGTGTTACACCAACTGGCTTTAAACGAGCGTTCGCAAAATCAGAAAAAAGAAAAAGGAAAGATGGAAAAGCTAAAAATTGGAATAAAAATAACGCAAATCCAACCTTTCTCACTACAATTCCTTATTATACTCAAGCTGAATTGCAATCATTAACTGAACTAAAATCACTGATTGATTCCCAAACTCTAACTGTAAACGTAGCTAAACCCGTGACGTAAATTACAATTAGATATTCACCCCAGCATCGCCTTCAGATACCCGCCGGTAAAGCTGGCCGGGTTGGCCGCGACTTGCTCGGGTGTGCCCTCTGCAATCAGCTCGCCGCCCTTGACGCCGCCTTCGGGGCCCATGTCGAGGATCCAGTCGGCGGTCTTGATCACGTCGAGATTATGTTCGATCACCACCACGGAGTTACCCTGTTCGACCAGGCGGTGGAGCACTTCCAATAGCTTGCGCACATCCTCGAAATGCAGGCCGGTCGTGGGTTCGTCGAGAATATAGAGCGTGCGGCCGGTCGAGCGTTTCGACAGCTCCTTGGCGAGCTTCACGCGCTGCGCCTCGCCGCCGCTGAGCGTCGTCGCCTGTTGCCCGACCTTGACATAGCCGAGGCCGACCTCGTGCAGCATAGCCATCTTGTCGCGGATCGGCGGCACCGCCTTGAAAAACTCCACCGCATCCTCGACCGTCATGTCGAGCACGTCGGCGATCGAATGCCCCTTGAACTTCACCTCCAGCGTTTCGCGGTTATAGCGTTTGCCGTGGCACACCTCGCAGGTGACGTAGACGTCGGGCAGAAAGTGCATCTCGATCTTGATCAGGCCGTCGCCGCGGCACGTCTCGCACCGCCCGCCCTTGACGTTGAACGAAAACCGGCCGGGTTTGTAGCCGCGCGCCTGGCTTTCGGGCAGCCCCGCGAACCAGTCGCGGATATTGGTGAACGCGCCTGTGTACGTTGCGGGGTTGGAGCGCGGCGTGCGGCCGATCGGCGACTGGTCGATGTCGATAATCTTGTCGCAATGTTCGAGGCCGGTGACCTTGTCATGCGCGCCGGCGATGATGCGCGCACCGTTGAGCGTGCGCGCCGCGGCGGCATAGAGCGTGTCGATGGTGAGCGAGCTCTTGCCGCTTCCGCTCACGCCGGTGACGCAGGTAAAAGTGCCGAGCGGGATCGACGCGGTGACGTTTTGCAGGTTGTTGGCGGTGGCGCCGTGCACGGTCAGTTTCTTTTTATTGCCCTTGCGCCGCTTGTCCGGAACCGCGATCTCGCGCTTGCCGGTCAAGTAATCGGCGGTGAGCGAGTTCTTGGCCTTCAATATCTGTTTCAGCGTCCCCTTGGCCACCACTTCGCCGCCGCGCACGCCCGCGCCGGGACCGAGGTCGACAATATAGTCGGCATTGCGGATCGCATCCTCGTCATGCTCGACCACGATCACGGTGTTGCCGAGATCGCGCAGCCGTTTCAAGGTGAGCAGCAAGCGGTCATTGTCGCGCTGGTGCAGGCCGATGCTGGGCTCGTCGAGCACATAGAGCACGCCCGACAGGCCCGATCCGATCTGGCTGGCGAGCCGGATGCGCTGGCTCTCGCCGCCGCTGAGCGTGCCCGAGGTGCGGTCGAGATTGAGATAGTCGAGCCCGACATTGTTGAGGAAGCCCAATCGCTCGATAATCTCTTTCAGGATCGCCTTGGCAATCTGCTGCTGCTGCGCGGTCAGGTGGTCGTTGAGCCCCGTAAAGAAGGCGAGCGCGTCGACCACGGAGCGCCGCGTGGGGATGGAAATATCCTCGCCGGCGATCTTCACCGCCCGCGCCTTGGGGTTGAGGCGCGCGCCGTGGCACACCTCGCACGGCGCCGCGGCCTGGTATTTCGACAGCTCCTCACGCATCCACGCGCTTTCGGTCTGCAACAGGCGGCGGTTGAGATTGCCGATCACGCCCTCGAACGCCTTTTTGACTTCGTACGATTTGCGTCCGTCCTTGAACCGCAGCACCACCGGCTTGCCCCCGGTGCCGTGCAGGATCGCGTCGCGATGCTCCTCGTGCAGATCGCGCCACGGCGTTTCCAGATCGAAGCCGAAATGCCGCGCCAGGCTGCCCAGCACCTGCATGTAATAGGGCGATGGCGGGTTTGATTTGGCCCACGGCATGACCGCACCTTTTTTGAGCGACAGCTCGCTATTGGGCACCACCAGCTGCGGGTCGAAATACTGTTTCTCGCCGAGGCCATCACACGCCGGACACGCGCCCTGCGGCGCGTTGAATGAAAAGAGCCGCGGTTCGATTTCCTCGATCGTAAAGCCCGATACCGGACAGGCGAATTTCTCCGAAAACACGATGCGGTTATCGGGAATGCCGGTGCCTTTCATCGCCCCGCCCGCGTCCTTGTCGTCATCGCGGCCCGGGACCACGCCATCCGCCAGATCGACATAGGCGAGTCCGTCGGCCAACCGCAGCGCCTGTTCGAAACTGTCCGCCAGCCGCGTGTCCATGTTCTTCTTGACCGCCAGCCGGTCGACCACGACTTCGATATCGTGCTTATATTTCTTGTCGAGCTTGGGCGCGTCCTCGATATCGTAGAATTCACCGTCGATCCGCACGCGGGTAAAGCCCGCCTTGGTCCATTCGGCCAGCTCCTTGCGATATTCGCCCTTGCGCCCGCGCACGACGGGGGCAAGTAGGTAGAAGCGTATGCCTTCAGGCAGATCGAGCACGCGGTCGACCATCATGCTGACGCTCTGCGCGGTGATCGGCAGGCCGGTGGCGGGCGAATAGGGCACACCGACGCGCGCCCATAGGAGCCGCATGTAATCGTAAATCTCTGTCACCGTCGCCACGGTCGAGCGCGGATTGCGGCTGGTGGTCTTCTGTTCAATCGAGATCGCGGGCGAAAGCCCGTCAATATGCTCGACATCGGGTTTTTGCATCATTTCCAGAAACTGCCGCGCATAGGCCGACAGACTCTCGACATAGCGGCGCTGTCCCTCGGCATAGATGGTGTCGAACGCGAGCGAGCTCTTGCCGCTGCCCGACAGGCCGGTCATGACAATCAAACTGTCGCGCGGCAGGTCGATATCGATGCCCTTAAGATTATGTTCGCGGGCGCCACGGACGCTTATGGTGGTGAGACTCATGCGGGGACTTGTTCCATATTTGTTCTGAATGCGCAAGCGCGCAGATAAGGGGATATGCCCCATATGGCGCTGATTGCCCGATCTGCAAATATAAATGCCGTTAGAGCAGGTTTCCGATCCGCCAAACCGCTACGGAACATTGTATTTGGGCATCCGTTTATGCTGCAGTGCCCGAGGATTTCAGCTCAAGGCACCCGGAACAAAGGACCACGACTATGAAGAAAATACTGATCATACCCGCGCTCGCCGCTTTTGCGCTGACGGCATGCAGCGAGAATGCCGATACCGATGCCGACACCGAGGCAATGGATGCGCAATCGGGAGAGTTGGCCGGTGACACCATGACCGGTGATGCCGTGTCCAGTGATGCCATGAATGCGGACGGGACATCGGCCAATGGCGCGATGTCGGACGGCATGATGTTGGATCGTACCACGACAGACGGCACTATGCAAAATGGCACCAGGCAAAATGGCACCATGCAGAACGATGCCATGGCGGGACAAAAGGCCGTACCCGCCGGCACCACCAGCAGATCGGGAACGATGATGTCCAAGGAAATGCTGAAAATGCGGGAGAAAGCCGCTGAAAATACCGCCGATCGGCTGGAAGAAAAAGCCGATCGGATCGATGGCCCGGCGGGTGAGAAATACGAACGGGCCGCCGACGCGATGGAACATAGCGCCGATCATATGGGCAATATGGCGGAGAAAAAATAATCCTCTCTTTCCTGACAGTCCTATGACTGTGATTTAGGCCCGGACCTTGATGCAAGGTCCGGGCTTTTTTACATTTTCTGGCAATACCGACGCAATAGATAACCCAAATTTAACCATGTCGGCTGTACTTACAGGCGAACCGCAACTGGAGTCTGCTATGCACCCCGATATTATTGTCACCGACACATCGCGGATCGACCGCGAGCGCAGGGAAAGCCGGCAATATTTCGCGGACACGTTGGGGCTGTACAAAAATCATACCCGGCTCGACGCGCTCGGCATGGCCATGTTCGCGCGGATCGGCGACGACGCTGCCGAGATCGCGCAAACCTATTGGCATTTCTGGGACGACAAGGGATATGACCTGACCGGTTTGACCGGTGGGAAAGCTCCGGCGCTGCGCAATTCCCCGCTGCCGGTGCTGCACAGTCGTTCGGGGGGAATCGAGAGGGGCGACTGGGTCGGCGAAATTTACGAGATGGTGGAAGCCTCGATCGCTAGCAATATCCCGCTCAACGTGCATATTGCCGCCTCGATGATCGCCACGCAGAAATGCCGCGAGCTGCTGCGCCGCCATGTGCCTGCTGGCGATCCCCAGTTCGACGAATTTTACGATGCACTTGCGACCATTGGCGGCCTTCAGGTCACCATGATCAGCCGCTGCTATACGATGGTGACCAACATGCGGGTCGCGGCAAAACAAAATGAGGGCACCGCGTTGTTCGAGCGCGAAATCGATGCCTCGGTCCGAAAAATATCGCGCGGCAGCGTGCAGCTCAAGTCACAGGCGCAGTCGGTATCCGAACGCGCCCGCCGGATGCACGAAAAATCCACCGAAGTCGCGTCCGCCGCCGAACAGTCCGCCATGGCCATGCGCGAGGCGGCAACCACCACCGCCGGATTGATCCGCGTGATCGAGGATACCCGGCACGAAGTGGAAAATACATCTGACATCGCCACCCACGCATCGCAGCAGACCGAGGACGCGGCCCATGTGTCGCAAACCCTGTCCGAACATGCCCAATCGATCGAATCGATCGTCAGCCTGATCCAGAAAATCGCCGGACAGACCAATTTGCTGGCGCTCAACGCCACCATCGAGGCAGCCCGCGCCGGCGATGCCGGTCGCGGGTTCGCGGTGGTGGCGCAGGAAGTCAAAAGTCTGGCCAGCCAGACCGCCCGCGCTACCGAGGAGATCGGCATCCAGATCGGCGCGATCCAGTCGGCGGCGGCGGCCAATGCCAAAACCCACGCGCTGATCCGCGAAACCGTGGACAATGTGCAGATATCGTCGATGCGGATTTGCGAGGCGATGGACAAACAGGCGCGCACGGTCACCAACATCACCGCCGCGGTCGATCAGACCGCACTGGCCGCCGACAGCATGTCGAATTCGATTGCGGTAATCCGATCGGACACGCGCGATATCAACCGGGAAATGGGCTTGCTCGAACAGGGTTTTGGCGAAGTCAACGTGCACATGATTACGCTCAGCGAAAATAGCGGCGAGTTTATCGCGCACCTGCAGGACAGCTGGGGACACTAATCCGGCAGAGCTTGACTATTCGGGCTATGCGCGCGATCGGCTGTCGAGCATTTTGCGGCCCGCGCCGCTGTCCAGCCACCGCGCCCGCACCTTATAGACGCGTTCGATCATATCCGCCGCCAGCGCCTCGGCGGGCGGCGCGGCGGCGGCCACGCGGCCTTGGTCCAGCATGACCACA
>JBGTHQ010000041.1:0-73017 GCA_041746135.1 Sphingomonadaceae bacterium
CCCCCGACCTTCATATCAGGCCGGCAGGAATTGCCGCCCTGGCCGCTTGGCCCCAATGCGCGACTGATCGATGCGTTTCGCAATGCGGTACTCAACGCCAATGGCCTGGTGCCGCTGATGTACACCGACACGGCGGTCGCGAGCGAGGTGCTGCTCGCCTGCATAATCGAGGATCAGCCGCATACCGAATTTGGTCAGTCGCCTCGCATCGAGGAGGCTTACGGGCTGGAACATGAGCGTGACAGTTGCCCGACCGCCTTTTGGAAGAGTCCGTTCTTCCCGTATCTGACTGCGCAGCCTGAGGCAGCGCTGGGGGCGCTTAAGCAGCTCCTCGATTTCGTTGTGGCCCGCTGGTTGTCAAATGCGCCCCAGGATGCCGAGATGCCAGCACTGACGGTTCCAATCTCGGCGTCGGACGTTCGCACATTTCCCGGCACTTGGTCACATTTTGGGTGGTCGCAACATAATTCGCACCATAGCGGGCAGCTCTTCAGCGCGCTCGATGCGCTTGAGCGGTGGCTGGTCCTCAAGATTGATGCCGGCGAGGATATCAGCCCCTGGTGCGAGCGGCTGCTCGAGATGGAAGGATCGACTGCGATCGTCGGCGTGCTGGTCAATGTCGGCAAGCATCAGCCGGCCCTATTCCAGGGAGGATTACGGCCCTTGATCGGCCTGGAGGACCTGTATTGGTGGGATCACGGACGGGTCAAAAATGTCGGGTTCAACTTCGACGCCTTCTCTTGGTACCGGAACGGTGACACGATCTTCAACTTGGCGCGGGATTGGGTCCTGGCGCCGCACCGCAAAGTGGGTCTGCGCACGGTCATTGGGGATCTTGCGGTTCAAGACGCCGAATTTGCGGCGGACTTGCGCTCCCACACCACCGCGTGGCCCTTTCCCGACAATGCAAAGGAGCGGCTCGAACAGCGCATGTTGCTGAGCGAATTCGATCCAGCCAACCGCCAACAGGTTGTCGATGAGGCGACGGGCGAAATGGTTTCGCGGGTGATCTATCCGGACGACTTGCAGGCGGACCTGTTCGCTTATCAAGTAGAGGCCAATGCGAAATTGCAGCCGCTCACTCTGCCGTCCCAATGTCGCAAGATATTGGCACAAGCCGGTGCGCTGGCGGAGGCCGACTGCGACTATCTCGCTGGTCTATTGCCAGAGCAGATCAATGATTCGGTTCTCGCTGAAGAAGAATCGCGAATCATGATCGCCGCCGCAGCGGCAACGTTGGTGGCCCGTGGCGGGGCGTGGCTCGAAACACATGGGCTTGCGAAGGCTCGTGCGCTCAATCTCATCAAGCACATTATCGAGACCTCCAACGGTGAGCAGCAGGATCGTATCTCCGGCGACGAGCCGCTGAGCTTTGCCGCCATAGGTGCGTTCAGCGCAGCGCTGGCAATAGATAAGCCCGGCGACTGGGATGCGGCTCTCGTTCAAATCCTGTCGAGCCGAGACCGCGGTGCAATCAACACGCTGATGGCCACGGCTTCCCGACACCGAGAGGAGTTAGGACCAGCCTGGTACCGGCTGAACTTCGTACTGCTGCTCGTCGCGGCGCTGGATCGTCTGACGCCGCGATACGATGAAGATGATCGGACCGCGATCTGGAAGCGTTGGCTGGCTCGGTTGCGATTGCAGCCCATTTTCGGTACCGATGCCACGAATGCAATCGTCGATCTCACAGATATCGCTCGGCGCGCGGAACGCTTGCTCGAGCGTCGACGTGCACGCCTAAATCCTCATCGACCTGCCCGCCTGAGCGGCAAGTCGCGACGATTTGCCGGTTTGAGCAGCCATATTCTCGAGGTCGGATATGCGTGGCTGCTCGATCCTGAGGATGACGGCTCGCTCGCTCTTGATCCGGAAAACCATCGGTTGCTTGACGAGCTGTGGGCCTTTGAGGCGTGGCGCATGGAGGGTGAACGCGGCGGCGACGCAGACGATGACGACGAAGAATATGATCTGCCCAGTGGTCTCGGATATGCAATCCTGCGTATCGCGCCGAGATTCGTCATGGCCCAGGCCTCAGCGGACGCAAGGCCTTTGTGGCAGGCGATCCTAGCGATCGGTCCGAATGGGTATCATGCGACTGAGCAGTTCGCGGCGGGCTGGTTTCTGCTCCCTTTCAAACCGCAGGATACCGATCGCTTCGTGGCGACCTGGAAAGCCATGCTCGATACAGCCTTCGCTGCGGACTGGGCATCCGGACGCCGGTGGTACCGCGGTCGTCAGATGATCGTGAAGCTCTTGGGGCTCCATTCCCACGCAGCACTCAGCCAAGCGAATGAGATCCGCGCGCGCCTTCCAGAGCTCATCGACTATTATCGGCGTTGGGCTGAAAGCGACATGACCCGCGATGAAGACGATCTCGCGACATTCTGCCACTTTCTGACGACCGAAGCGGGACGGCATATGCGCCTTGAAGGCGTTTGCTGGGTTCGCGACGCTATGAACACGTCCGATCGTTTCTACCGAACAGGTACTGCCAACACGATCGCTGAACTGGTGGATTGCGTCCTCGCCCAGAACGGTGACGATCTGCTGAGGCAGCAGTCGGTACGTGACGCTGTCATCGATATCGTGGCTAGGCTGGTGGCGGCCGAGGTGCCGACTGCAATGGGACTGCAGGCGAGACTAACTACCCTTAAATGATTGAGACGTCGCCTTCCTAAACGCATGTCAAAATAGCAGCGGAAGAAATTTCAACACGATCGCCTGAGTGACGGACTGTCGGCAATTGGGCATCGAAAATCCGAACTCGGGTGACCGACATGAGTCGTTCCCGGAGACGGACACCGAGGCATTCAAATGACGGCTATCCCGTTTCCACGTCTAGAAGCCACCGTTCAGGAACGTCAAACATCACCGCCGTTCATTCGCCATCCCGTCAATGTCCGCTTTCGGGCCCGTCGATCAGGTCACCGAATGACTGGGATTTGGGCGCGTAGCTGACATCTGAAACGGACTGTGTAAATGTCCGCTTCGACAATTAGCAATCCAAAAGCCGCCATTTCGCTCCCCACCCAGTTTTCGACATTCGGCTTGATTGGATGGAGGATAAAAGCAGACCGGCAGGAATCGCCCCAATTGCGGACGTTGGCCATTGTGGGCTACAAGGAGCGTATGAGCGTAGTCGAAACGATTTTGATGATGGCGTTTGTTTTGCCTTTACTCCTTGCGATCTCGTGGGTTCGTGAAGAGTTACGCATGGTTGAACCGAGGACCCGCTTCGGATTTGGCATTGCAACTTTTTGTGGGTCAGCAATTACATTTTTCGTCATTATGAAATTGCTCCCAGAGCCAGCAAAAATTGAGGCCGATCTGCCTCTTCAGACGCTGCTGATGGGAGGAGTTTCGATATTCGCTGGCGGATTGATCTTATCGATAGCGCTTATAAGCAGTGCCGCTTGGCAAGCCCTTAAGCGTTGGAAATTTCACCAAAGCAACGTCAGCTAACCACCCAATCTTCGCTGTCCGCCAGCCCGGCGGGTTTGCATCAAAGCGGTCATTCCGCAGAACGGAATGACCGCCCCGAACGTCAGATTTCGGTCCGTTCTGCCAACAATAGGGCGTCTTCGACGTCCACGCCAAGATAGCGAACAGTGTTCTCGATCTTAGAATGCCCGAGTAGGATCTGAATCGCGCGGATATTTCCGGTGGCACGATAGATCATCGCAGCCTTTGTGCGGCGTAGGGAGTGCGTCCCGTATTCCGCCTTGCGCAATCCTATCTCTGATACCCATTCATCCAACAGGCGAGCGTATTGGCGAGTGCTCATCGGCTTTGCATGATTGATGCGACTGGGGAAGATGTAGTCGGCGATGGTCCCACCGCGCCGTTCTAGCCACGACAGGAGGGACGCGCGCACATCGCCAGTCAACTCAAACTGCACCGGCTTGTTAGTCTTCTGTTGTATAACGATCGCGCGGGTTCGAATGTCCTCGCCTGCATACGCGAACGGCTCCCATGCGTGTTCTGAGCAAGAAAAACGGAGCTGCAATGTCGCCTCGCGAGTATTGGACGGTTCCGGTGGCTTGTGGGTTGCAGCCCGTACACTTTCCGCTAAACACGTGGGCCAATGAATATTGATTCACAGCACACGATTGATGCCGCGGAAGTCCTGCTGTCCACGATCGATGGAACCTTGACCGATACCCGCGTCAAGATCGCCACCCGAAGCCACGGACAGGTTGGCGGTGGGGAAGCGGCCATGGTGCAGGCCTTCGTGAGTTGGGCACAGCATCAAAAATACCCGACGCTGCGGACTTATGCTCCCCGAGCAGACGACCCGCAAATCCCAACCCTTGTCAATCATCTAACCGGGCTTAGCGCCGTGTTGCTGAGTGACGAGACCCAAGCCGACAACGGTGTGAACATTACCGATGAGGCCTTCCGTCTGGCCAAAAATCGGTACCTTGCTCTTGTCGATCATCCCACTGCTTCGCGCGGTCTGCAATTCGAGATCCTATGTGCCGATCACCTCGGTTTACCATTCTCCCCCTATCTTTACGACAAGAGCGGTCTCGAACCCATCCTCCGCTCGGAGGTCGCCTTCAAAGAACTTGCCCGCCTCATCATTGTGGCCGGCGTGATGCGATCATCGCTGGAAGCGGATCGATTGATCGCGGCGATTGGGTCGGCGCTGTTCGAGCTATTTAAGAACACTGAGGACCACGCAAAGCTGGATGTGTCCGGAAATGTCCCCTCGCGGTCTTTGCGCGGAATCCACGCCCGACGGCACGATCGAAGGCGCGAAGAGCTCGATAAATTAGCTCGCGGAACACCCGCTATCGCCCCCTTCTTCGACAGCCTTCAGGCGCCAGCGGGCCGAAAGAGCATTAGGTTTGCGGAGTTTTCGGTGTTCGATTCCGGGCCCGGTCTCGCTGCCCGCTGGCGAAAAGAGCAGCCCGAAAGGCTCACAGACGAGCAAGAATTAAACGCCATCGCTGAATGCTTCGAGCATCGCAAGACGACCAAGGACACATCCGGAACGGGTGTCGGTCTCCCCCTTGTTATTGACGCCCTAAAGAAGCGTCGAGGCTTTCTTCGCCTCCGGACGGGTCGCCAGTCTTTGTTCGTCGATTTTTCGGACCAACGCGATCTTGAATTCGGAAGTGCGCCCCGCTTCTCGCACTTTTCCACCCGCCGTACGATGGCGCTTGCGACTGGCACCTTAATTACATTTATCATGCCGCTGGACCGCCACGAGTGACGCCAGCCTATTTCTTTAGGGTGAGCACCGAGCGGTCGTCTGCCCTCATTGAAACGCTCTATTGCTTTTTCACTGACGCATCGCCTGCCTGTGACGAGCTGTCCGAGGCGCTGACCGGTGAGATCACCAACAATCTGGCGCCGGACGAGATCGTGTTCCTGTGTCCTGCGCCCGCAGTCCCTGTGGTCGCCAAAGCATGGGCAGCCGGCGCGTTCGCTGGCCTTCTTGCCCGTATTGCAGCCGCTACGCCCATTAGCGTTGCGCCCTTCGACGCTGAAGGTCAGCGCGGAACAATCACGCCTTTGGACGGCAAACCTCGCACCCAAACCAAGTTTGCAACTCTGGCGCGTCAGGGCGTCACAAAGATATTTAGGGATCGCGGTGGGTTTATTGAGCCTAACGCCAGCTATCATTTCGAGAACCCGTCGGGTAATCACACCAACCGATTTATCCGTCTTTCGAACTTGCTCAGCCGCCAGATTGAGATTTCCTTCCTAGCGTTTTCGCTTCTGCCATCGATCCCGACAAATACGCGGTTGGCTTATATCGATACGCCTTCGCTTTTCGCCGTAGTCGCAGCCATTAACGAGCTGTTGCGCGTGTTGATGCCAAAGCGGTCCCCCATAGTTGCAGAGAACTTTCAATCCTACGCGGCTGTCAAGGAACAGCCTGCTGGAAAGACTACCACGTTCTTCGATCGCAAAGAAGCTGCGATAACGATCATTTCAGCCTCATCGAGCGGCGGACTAGCGAGGAAGATTGTCAATGATCACCGCTTCAACCCGGCGATGATAGTTCATCTTCTCTATCTTGGCGACAAAGCGCAGAACTCCAACATCGCGGTCAATCTCGCCTCCAACAAGCGCCTGAATCCTAACGGGTATAGCAGCGAGAAAATCGTCTACGATAAGTTGAATTGCGACTTTTGCCGGGCAGGCTCATTAGCCATCCCCCTGCTGGGAGACCAGTTCGATATTCGCGGTCCCCAACCCGATCCTCTCGTCATCTTGAAGACGCACGTCCCCTCTCACCTCGATGGCACCATTGCCGACCTTGTGGGCCAAAAGGTTTTGACGGTTCGTGGCCGTGGGTCAGTATTTTTCATCGACTCCGTGGAGCTTCTAAAGTCCTCCGCCTACCGAAAACGTTTGGATTTCTTCGCCCGTCGGTTCGTGCCAGCCGGCGTCTCGCACTGCTTTGTTGATTCGAAAAATTCGGAAGAGTTCGCCAAGATCATTAGTCAAACCACCGGACAGTCATTTTCGATCTACGATCGCAACGAGATTGGGACAGTTGGCATCGACCCGAGTACGCAAGTCGCGCCGATCCTCATCGTTGTCGACGTCATCGCTAGTGGCCGCGTGATGCTAGAGATCAGCCGCGACCTCCGAAATGTCGTTCCTAATGCCCCCTTGATTTTCCTTGCGGGCTTTAGTCGAATGACGAGTAAGCAAGCCAAAGACGCTTTGCGCAAAAACCTGACTCAAACCCACAACGTCGCACAGCATGCCTTCGAGACGGTCGAAGACCTCTTCGTTCCCGGACCTGAACTCAACAATGCATGGTCTTCGGAGCTACAGTTCCTTCAGAAGACACGGCCGAGTTGGGACAGCGCCGCGAGAAAGATGCTAAACCGGCGCGTGGAACGACTGAGAAAGACCGCACAGCCGTTCACCAACGATCTTTTCCTGACAGTCAGCAGCCGCCTTAAAATCCAGTCTGGCTTTGCCTTCTGGTCAAAGAAGCGGCCAAAAGCGACGCAGGCAGACGTCTTCTTCACCGTGGCTTCCGTGGTTCAATCGCTTCGCGCGCAGCCCCCGGGTGCTAAGGGAAATGGCCTTAAGAACAACTGGCTGCAGCAGACGCTCGTCGCACCGGAAAACTTCGGGCGGTACAACGATGGCGTGATTCAGGCGGCCCTCCTCAGAGCCTGCAGCCCGGCCGAACTCCAATATTCTATGGATCCAAGCCTTAGTCTTGAGATGACACGGTTAATCAAGCGTGTGCTAACTGCTGCTCATCTGCCCCGAGGTGAAGCGGCACCGGAATTCCTAATAGCCTTAGCGACCCGCCGTCTCACCTTGACGGACGATCACATCGAGGAAGTGCTGGTCACGAACGTGAGCAGCCCAACGCTCGTGCGAGTGCTCATCGCGCTCGCAAGGAAGAAGCTCCTTCCGTGATCTCGGCGCTCTTTTTCGTTTCTTTTTGCGTGTTCGAGCATTGTCGTTCGTCTTGTCCACTAGTCACGCGATCCTCAACGCGCCCGCATCAATAGCGACTACAACAAGTGCGGTAGAACTATCTCGTGGCAATGGACGGGCACTCAATGATATGTGGCAATGCCAAGCTCTGCTATCGAACAATACCAAGACTCTGCTTTTCGCTGAGCAGAGTGCGTGGCTTAGGCGCGGAGACGCCGTTTGCCCTAAGTTAAACGTATGGCTGCTTTGGAGCAGAAAGGGCGACCGTCGAAATGACCGCCATTGGGGCGCATAGCCGACCTTTAGCTACCCAGCAGCCGCACGACCGCAACCAGCGTTGCAACTTCAGCCAACTGACTTTCCAGATCATTTACGTAGTGTGCAATCGATTCTGCACTAGCATTTTCAGATTGCCCGGTAATGGCCGCATCGTGCATATCTTCGAGCCGCGCGGTAATAATCGCAAACACGTCGCTGCGCAACTTGATGTTTTCGGGCTCCTGTAGATTTGCCATGTCCCCAGCAATGCGCATGACCGGGCGCAAGTCCACAGGCAGCATTTGCCGCAACGCCCGATAAACCACTGGACTTCGGTCTTCGTTCGAGCATTGCTGTTGTCGCCGCAGATCATATCTGAGGATACGCCGCACGGTCCGTAACCGACCTGCGGCTCGCTCCAGTGGAAGCGCCGGATCGTCCGGTGCGAACACCGGAGAATATACAATGTCCGATATCAAAACGAAGCCAGCCACCAAATCCGCCACAGTCATCGCATTGCTCAAACGCACCAAGGGAGCGACCCTCGACGATATCTGCGGGTGTACAGACTGGCAGCCCCACAGCGCCCGCGCCTTTATGACCGGTTTGCGGAAGAAAGGCTATACGATCGTTCGCGAGCAGAACGATACCGGTTGCAGCATATATCGTATTACCGGCGAACCAGCTTCGCCCCGGAAAGCCAAATGACCGTGAGCCAGTTGCAGGAACAGCTGGGCGCACTGGGTGCAATGTCGGGTTCGCAGTTGCGCGCGGAATGGACGAGAGTCTCTAAGGAAACTGTGCCGGATATCAGCGCCGAGCTACTGTCGCGCGGTATCGCCTATCATATACAGGAGCGCACGCTGGGCAGCCTCACGGCTGCGGCGCGCAGGCAAATCAAACGGATGGTGGGTCAGCAGGAGCAAACTGGAACGGTAGCGGCTGAAGCGAATGCTGATCTGCGACCGGGAACTCGGTTAGCGCGCGATTGGCACGGAAAGACTCACAATGTACTTGTACTGGACGAAGGCTATTTGTTCGAGGATCGTAAATACGGCTCGCTCAGCCAGATCGCCAATGCCATTACCGGAACCAGATGGTCGGGGCCGCGGTTCTTCGGTTTGGTCAAACGCAAAACTGTGAGGATGGGTACGCGGGAACTTGAGAATGCGTGAGCGGTCAGCTGCAGGGCGCGGGCAGGCGGCTGCTTCCAAGCGCTGTGCCATCTACACCCGCAAATCCACTGAAGAGGGTCTCGAGCAAGAGTTTAACAGTCTTGATGCTCAGCGTGAAGCATGTGAGGCGTACATCACCAGCCAGCGCCACGAAGGCTGGAAGCTGGTCCCGGAATTTTACGATGATGGCGGCTATTCCGGAGGCAGTATGGAGCGTCCGGGTCTCAAACGACTGCTCGCCGATATCGCTTCGGGCAAAGTCGATATCATCGTGGTCTACAAGGTCGACCGCTTAACGAGAGCATTGGCCGACTTTGCGAAGATCGTGGACATACTGGACAAGGCAGAAGCATCGTTCGTATCGGTGACGCAATCGTTCAATACAACCACCAGCATGGGACGGCTGACACTGAACGTGCTGCTGTCGTTCGCGCAGTTCGAGCGCGAGGTTACCGGCGAGCGTATCCGCGACAAGATTGCAGCGTCCAAGAAGAAAGGCATGTGGATGGGCGGTGTGGTCCCGCTGGGCTATGATGTGGTGACACGCAAGCTGATCGTAAATGCTGAGGAAGCAGATCGCGTACGGCATATCTATCGCCGCTATCTGGCCCTGCGCTCGGTAGGCGCGCTTGCAGGCGAGCTCAAACTCGAGAACATACGCAGCAAGAAACGCCTATACAGTGACGGCCGCACCGGCGGCGATCAAGTGTTCGGCAAAGGCGCGCTGGCGCATCTGCTGCAGAACCGGATCTTTCTGGGCGAGACCACGCACAAGGGTGCGAGTTATCCTGGCGAGCATGATTTTATCATCGACGCGAAGCTCTGGAACGACGTGCAGGCGTTGCTCGATGCCAACAGGAATACGCAGAAACATCAAACCCGCGCCGACCAGCCCAGTCCGCTGGCCGGCATTCTATTTGACGGCGAGGGCAGGGCAATGACTCCCAGCCATGCCAAACGCGGTACGAAACGCTATCGCTATTATATCACGCGGCCGAAAAGCACTGACGGAAAATGCCAGACCGATACATGGCGTGTCCCCGCTGGCGAGATCGAGCCAGTGGTAAAAGCAAGCTTTGCCAAATGGCTGCGAGATGAAGCTCGTATCATAAACGAACTCGCACCAAGGCTGCCGAATACGCCGCTTCAAATGGTCACAAGCGATTGCAGCAAACTGGCAGATCGAATCGAGGCGGCTGCGCCTGCAGCGCTGAGGAAGACTCTGACTGCAGTTGGCAAGCAGATTATATTATCGGATGAAGCCATTGCGATGACTTTCAGCAGTGCTAAATTAGCAGATCATCTTAATATCGACAGCAAACGTGATTTTGATACCGATTTCAGCTCCGCCGATACTACCGTCTCGCTATCGATCCCGATGCGGATCGCGCGTCGGGGTCAGGAGATGCGGCTGATCTTTGCCAGAAACGAAAATCTCGCGCCCGCGCGGATCGACAACAAGTTGATCGGACTGATCGCGAAAGCTGAAGCCGCGTACAACACTCTCATCAACGAGATCGCAATAGAATCCTCGCAAAAACCGCATCTGGTTCGGCTCGCACGGCTCCGATTTTTGGCGCCTGACATCGTCACGGCGATACTCGAAGGGCGGCAGCCGCCACTGTTGACCGCGCGCAAGATGTTGCGGGCGACCAAGATCCCGCTTTGCTGGAAAGCACAGCGGACGTTTTTCGGGTTCGAGTGACGAGCAGCATTTTACTTCAGCTGTCGTGGGTATGACTGAAACATCCCACAACGTATTTTAGGACACATTTGGTCACGCAGAGAAAATACCCTGTATCTCTCGATATCTTCATGCCGTTATGGTCTCTTGGCCTCAGCTCACGAATCGCCTCCCGCAAAAGCCCCGGAACTGCGCGGATTTGCAGGTCATTGTCTTATTTGTACTAGAGACACCCGGATCGGGGGACTGTGTGGTGCCGAATATCCGACTCGAACGGATGACCTACCGCTTACAAGGCGGTTGCTCTACCAGCTGAGCTAATTCGGCGCTCTTTAACCTGATGACAGGTTCGACTGGACAGCGCTCCCTATACTCAAAAAACGCCAAAGGTCCACCCCTCAGTTGTCGCAATTTTCGCGCTCATCGCTTTTGGCGACCAAAGCAGCCTGTCCCGGGACGCTTTGGCCAGCCACGCCGTGGTTATCAAAGCATCGGTTTTATGATCGTCGTAATGTAGAAGCGGGGCGGCGGTTTTAGAATCCAATGTATGAAGCGCCCTGTCGAGCGCTTGCCGGTCACGGATTTTTGTGCGGCCACGGCGCAAGCCCGCAGCAACGGCGGCGATGCTGGTATAGATTTCGACAATCAGGGGGCCGGTTTCCGGTATCGGATCAAACGGCCAGACCGGAATTTTCGAATTGACGCGGTGCAATACGCGCATACAGGTCAGGCTCGATTTACCCACTTGCGCGGCCCCGACGAGATTGAGGCTGCTATACGGATTGGCCAGACGCTGAAGACGCGAATGCTGCTCCACAATGCGAAGCCGCCCCGATTTTGCCACCCCGTACTGGCTGCCCAGATAACCGCTGTGCCTGAAATATTCGTAAGCAGCAGCATGGGCGACGAAACTCGTTGCCGAGAGATGCGGATCGTCCGCGCAGATGTCGCTGACCAGCTTCCATAGGGATTTCGCATCGGGCGGGCTTTTATCCCATCCGGGGAAATAGGCTCCGGCATCGGCAAAGGGAAGCGCTGCCGACATGTCGATGCCTATTAGCATATCGCGGCATTGTTCGGCCTGGGTCAGCAGCCATTGCAATGCGGCGTCGCGGCTCCAGCCAAGTTCGCGTTCCACAAGTTCCGGTACCACAAGTTCTGGATGCTTGTCCGGTTCCATTACTGCCAGCGCAATTCCCTTGGGCCGCGCGACATTCTGACCGGACCAGTCGAAACAGGAAAATTGCGAAAATGTGCGGATGATTTTGCCCCTTTAATGGCTCCGCCCGGTGAAATGGCAGCGCGGGATAATCGTATACGGCGACGTATTTCCCATGCAAAATAAAAAGGGGCGAATGGTTTCCCATTCGCCCCTTTATGCCAAAGTCAGAATTTGGTCAGACCTTGGGCGGTATGTTTGTCTCGGCCGCTTTTACTGAGGGCGATTTCACCACAGGTTTGTTGGTTACGCTATCAACATTGAACTTTTCCAGTGTGCGCGCCGCTTTGTCGCGTCCGCCCATGCCGAAAGCAATACCGATCGCAATTGCGCCGCCCACGCCCAGAGCGATGGCAAGTGCACCAAACGCCATGTTGATGATCTGGCCATCGCCAAAGTCCATGTATGACAGACCCATAGCGACGAACAGGACGATCGTGGCATATTTGACGATCGTCGCACCCAAACTGTTTTCGCCCGTGGTGGAACCCACCACGCTGGACAGCAGGCGTGCCAGCCAGAAACCGGCCGCGATAATAATGCTGCCAAAAATGACCCGGCCGCCCAGTTCCAATATGTCGTTGAGAATCAACGTCAGTTCCGGGAATTCGAGCATCCGTGCCGCGGTCACCGCAGCGCCCAGCATGATCGCGATCTGTGCGACTCGTCCGACAATGCTTGATGCCGTCGTTCCTGTGGGCAGGAAATCAAGCGAACCGAATGCGTTGTCGACACCGAAGCCGGCGACGATCTGCCGCAAGACCTGACCCGCCCAGCTGGCGATAAAAAATCCGATGACCAGAACGATGGCCGCACCGATAATGCGCGGTATGGCCTGCATGAATTCGTTCAGCATGCCCGTTGCCGGATCTGAAATCGACGATATGCCCAGTTGCTGCAGGGCAGCAATTGCAAATGGTACGATGATCAGTACATAAGCGATTATTCCGACAGTACGGCCTATTGCTGGACCCGACAGAACGGGTTCGCTAGTCGTCGCGCCGCTATCGGACTGGACAGAACCCAGACCATCGCTGGCCCGGTTGATCCAACCTTCGAAATTGACGGTCGCCAGTGCCGTTTCTATGAGCTGTTTGACGATTCGTGCGATCATGATGCCGATAAAGAACAATATCCCTGCACCGATCAGGTTCGGGATGAAGCCCATGACTTCCGAGAGCATGGTTTCGACCGGACGGATGACGTTGTTGAGAGCGAATAACTGCAATACTGCGATCAGACCAAACAGCCAGATGATGAGCGAGACAATCTTGCCTAGCGATTCGCCGATTGTGACGCCGCTTTTGTTGGTGTGCCGCATGAAGCTGATGGAATTGGCGAGTTTGCCGAATGCCCAGGTCGCGATTTTCGCGACGATCCAGGTGACGATCAGTATCGCGATCGCGAGCAGAATCTTCTGCCCCCATTCCATGGCGAGACCGCTGTCAAAAACGTATCCCCCTATTTGCCTATTCTCAAACATATTTACCCCTTAAGTTATTACGCGCCGGCCCTGTACCGCACTGTTGATATATTCTAGCACATACCCTGGTTATTTGACAGGAATAGTTGGATTCTGTGATGCGCTAGTCCAGGGATGCTACGATAGAACGCGTGAAAAGTTCCACATCAAATCTGTTTTCAGGTGTATCATATCCGCGGCGGACAATGACCAGATCGCGCGAGGGTATGATAACAAGATACTGGCCGCGATTGCCGAATGCGGCGAATGTATCTGCAGGAATGCCGGCCGATCTGTTCATCAGCCAGAATGTGGCGCCATAACCGAAGGCGCCATCCGGTTGGGGTCCCGAGGGCGCGCTGACATATGTCCGCCATCCTGCCGGTAGCAATCGTTCCTGCCTGCCGTCAGAGCCAGTCCACCAGCCGTCGTTCAGATAAAGCTGGCCCAGCCGCGCGAGATCGCGTGCGGTCGTCCACACTTGGCTCGAAAGGATATAATTGCCCTGCCAATCGGTTTCGGCATAGGTGCGGGTCATGCCGAGTTTGCCGAACAACGTGTTGGGGTCGAACCGGTCATCGGCAGATCTCAGTGCATAGGCAGCGAGCATGATGTCATTGTTCGAATAGCGAAACCGTGTACCGGGAGTGTGCAGCATCGGCCAGCCGGTCACTCGCTGTGCCACTACGCTGCCGCCCATATAGACGGGGTCGGTACGGTTGCCAGCCGTATCGCTGTAGAGCCCGCTTGCCATGCGCAGCAGATTGTCGAGGGTTATGGCATTTCGGGGATCGGCTGGCGACTGCCATTCAGGGACAGATGCAGACGTGTTTATGTCGGTGCCGTGATTGTGCACGGCATAGCCCGCCAGCGTTCCGGCGATCGATTTCGCCACCGACCAGGTGCGTTGCCCTGTATGCATGTCAAACCCGGGCTTGTAATCTTCCCAGATTATCTTTCCGCCCTGCACGATCACCACCGCGCTTGTGTTGCCACCATAGAGCGCCTTGCCAAAGGGGTTGTCGTCTGGCTGGAATGCCGCTCCTGCCACCGTGTCGATGGGTAGAACCATATCGACACGGACAATATTGGCATCCCGGTCGCCATCGGGCCAGGCCCGGTCATCGTAAGTGATACGCGGTGAATATGGTAACGTTTCGAACCCGCCGCTGCCGATTGGCAGAGACGTACAGCCTGTCCGGTTATTCCACACCGTGATGCGCGGCGGTGCGTTTTCATCAAAAGCCACGCTTACACGGTGCGCGTCTCGGTCGATATTGGCGTTCAGTGTCGGCACGATGTCGGCGATGCGCTCGTAAATGCCAGTCAGTTCGTCGGCTTCGATTTGTGCCACGCTCTTGTTACCGTTCCATAAACCGGAGCAAAGAAACTGGGCTTTATATCCGGCCGCCAGTGCGCGATCGTATAAAGCATCGTCGGTGCTTTGGGGCTGTTGTGCCATTACCGGTCCTGAAATCAACGCAGCTACCGCAGTAAATTCAACTATTTTTCGCATGCCTCAGCTTCTCCCAATATTGCAACCGTTCGATCACCTTGCGCTCGAAACCCCGTTCCACAGGCGTGTAATAGACTTGCGGTTCCATTTCCTCGGGCCAGTAATTGTCGCCGGAAAATCCATGTTCGCTCTCATGATCGTAATGATAGCCCTTGCCATAGCCGACATCCTTCATCAGCTTGGTGGGCGCGTTCAGTATATTGTGCGGCGGCATCAGTGACCCGGTTTCGCGGGCGGATTTCCAGGCCGCTTTCTGCGCTGCATAAGCGGCATTGGACTTGGGCGCAGTTGCCAGATAGAGGCAGGCCTGCGCTATGGCGAGCTCGCCTTCGGGGCTGCCCAGAAATTCATAGGCATCCTTGGCGGCAAGACATTGCCGCAGGGCGTTCGGATCGGCAAGCCCGATATCCTCGACCGCCATCCGCACGAGCCGCCGGAGCAGATAGAGCGGCTCTTCCCCCGCCACCAGCATACGGGCCAGATAATATAGCGCCGCCTGGGGGTCCGATCCGCGTACCGATTTATGTAAGGCGGATATAAGATTATAATGCCCCTCGCGGTCTTTATCATACACCGCGACGCGGCGTTGCAGGAACGCGGCAAGCCCCGCCGGATCGAGCGGTTCGGCGAGATCGACCGCGAACAATGTCTCGGCCTGGTTGAGCAAGAAGCGGCCGTCGCCATCGGCGCTGGCGACCAGCGCTTCGCGTGCATCGGTGTCGACGGGCAGGGGGCGGCCCATCAATTCTTCCGCACGTGCTAAAAGCTTTTCCAGCGCGACAGCATCGAGCCGGTTCAGGATCAGCACCTGCGCGCGGCTCAGCAGTGCCGCATTGAGTTCAAAGGACGGGTTCTCGGTGGTTGCCCCCACCAAAGTCACCACGCCTTTTTCAACGAAGGGCAGAAAACCGTCCTGCTGTGCGCGATTGAACCGGTGAATCTCGTCCACGAACAATAGCGTTTTCTTGCCTGTACGTGCATATTGCTCGGCCTGGGAAAAGGCTTTCTTCAGGTCCGCGACGCCGGAAAAAACGGCCGATATGGCTTGATACTGCATACCCACCGCCCCGGCGAGAAGGCGGGCAATCGTTGTCTTGCCTGTGCCGGGCGGTCCCCATAAAATGATCGAAGACATTTTGCCAGCCGCGACCATCCGTCCGATCGCGCCCTGTTTGCCAGTAATATGATCCTGTCCGATGACCTCATCCAGCGAAAGCGGCCGCAGGCGGTCGGCAAGCGGCGCATCTGCGGCGGGTAAATCATTGCCCGGCTGTTCGTCATGTCCGAAAAGATCGCTCATATGCCTGACCTTAAAACAGTTTCCAGATATGCGACAGGGGGCAATTGCGGCATGGTGAAAATGAGAATATGATGCTGTGATAAAATGGAGGGGATTATGCATATCACAGCCAAAACACCTTGGTGGTTCTGGGTTGTCGCTATTGTCGCTCTGCTCTGGAACGCAGGTGGCGTGATCAGCTATCTATCGACAGAGTTTGAATATCTCGAAAATCTGGACATGCCCGCCGAGCAGATAGATTATTTTTACGGTTTTCCAGCCTGGGCCACCGCATTTTGGGCTTTGGGTGTATGGGGCGCATTTCTGGGCTCGGTATTGCTGCTGTTCCGCAGCAGGTTTGCAGTTTTATCCTATGTCGTTTCGATGATCGGGTTGATCGGCACGACCTATTATCAGCGCATCGCCTCCGACCTGCCTGAAAGTTTGGACACGCCGGGGCAGGCAATGTTTGCCATAGCCATCTGGCTTATCACGATCGCATTGCTGTTGTTCGCGATGGCCATGCGCAAAAGGGATATATTGCGCTAAATCAGCGCAGCGCATCCGGCCTGGGCGGACCGCCGCCTTTTCGTTGGCGAACCAGCCGCATATAGGTATCGGCCAGTTCCGCGTTTATGCGATCCCAGCTGAATTTCTCTGCCCGTCTCTCGCCCGCCGCACCATGCTCTTCGCGCAACTGCGGATAGTCGCAGTAAATTTGCAACGCATCGGTAAAATCCTGCGTGGCACCGGGACGCACCAGTTTTCCCGAGACACCATGTTCGACCAGACTCTGGCTGCCGGTCGCGCGGGCCGCGACAACGGGCACCGCACAGGCCATGGCTTCGAGCGTCACGTTGCCGAAGGTTTCGGTGATCGATGGGTTGAAAAACACGTCCATGCTCGCTACGGCCCGGCCAAGGTCCGGACCCGTCTGAAAACCGACGAAAATGGCATCGGGCAAGCGTTCCTCGAACCAGCCGCGTGCGGGGCCATCTCCGACGATCAAAACTTTGTGCTTCACTTTGCGCCGGGTCAGGCGATCGATTGTATCGGAATAGACATCCAGACCCTTTTCCATTACCAGACGTCCGGTAAAGCCGATCACGGGGTCGTCCTCCGCTATACCCAGATCGCGGCGCCACGTCATGTCGCGCTTGCTCTTGTCGAAAATATCGCGGTCCACGCCGCGCGACCATATCCCGACGTCATAGCTCATTCTTTGTTCGCGAAGCACTTGTGCCATGCTGTCCGATGGCGCGACGATTGCGTCGCAGCGGCGGTAGAGGCGGCGGAGCATCGCTTCGAGTGGCGGCTCCAGAAAAGCCATGTTGTAATAGCGCGGATAGGTTTCGAATCGCGTATGCACCGATGCCAGAACCGGTATCTTATGCCTGCGCGCCCAGCGCACCGCGCTGTGGCCCACGACATCGGGACTGCTAATCTGCACGATATTGGGCGAAAATTCTTTCAGATCGCGTTTGACGCGCGGGGAAATCATCATCGGGAAACGGTATTCCGCTCGGCCGGGTAGGGGAAAAGAGGGGATACTGACCAGATCGCCCGCGGGTTCGAATGCGGGCGTAGCGGTGGTCGGCGAATAAACCCGCACGGCTGCGCCGTTTTCAAGCAGCCAGCTGACCAGTCGGTTCAGAGCCTGATTTGCCCCGTCGCGCACATAGTTATAATTACCGCTGAACAGGGCAATACGAAGATCGCTGATTTCCATGATGCGCTTGGCTTTAGCTTATGGAAGATGACTTGCCAATTGGAACTTGCAGAGTGCATGCTCGTATGTGGCCCTATTGCAACATGCTAAAAATGGAGATCTCATTATGGCGAACAGGAACAGTTTCCAGATTCGCCAGTATGTGGAATGGAATTGGGGAAACGGAACTGCATCGGGACAGATCGAGAAACGGTTCGAACGCGAGGTCAAGCGCACGCTCAAAGGCAGCGAAGTGACACGCAAAGGCAGCGCGGACAATCCGGCCTATATGATCGTGCAGGAAGACGGCGATAAAGTCCTGAAACTGGGATCGGAACTGCAAGCCAAAGATTAGCTTTCGGCATGCTCGCTCTGTTTTTGCGGATGCAGTCGAAGCCGGGTCACCCGCCGGTCGTCGCCTTCGACAATTTCGATCCGCCATCCGCTATCGTGGCGCAAAATCTGCCCCGCCTGCGGCACTTCACCGGCCAGCACGAACGCAAGCCCGCCCAATGTGCCGACGTCTTCGTCGACTTCGGCCAGGGCGGGATCGATAATCTTGGCCACATCGCCGAGCTCGGCACGGGCGTCCGCGTCCCACAATCCACCCTCAAGAGGCGTCAGCATCGCTTCCGGCTCGTCGTCATGTTCGTCCTCGATCTCACCGACAATTTCCTCGACCAGATCCTCGATGCTCACCAACCCGTCGGTACCCGAATACTCGTCGAGCACGACTGCGAGATGGGTACGGGTGGCACGCATTTCCGCAAGCAGATCGAGCACGCCCATGGCTTGCGGTACGAACCTTGGCTGGCGCATCAAGCTGGTCCAGTCAGCTGGGGCCTCCTTGCCGGTTGCGATAATGGCGAACACATCCTTGATGTGGATCATGCCGATAATTTCATCGAGCGAACCGCGATAGACCGGCATCCGGCTATGGCCATGTTCGGCAAATAACTGCACCACGCCATCGAAGCTCGAATCTTCGGCCACGGCTATAATGTCGCCGCGCGGAACCGCCACATCATCCACATCATGTTCACTGAAATGCAGCAAGTTGCGCAACATTTCGCGTTCTACATGCGATAGATCGCCGCTTTCGGGACGATCGCCGGCGGAACCGCTATCTTCGTGATCGTCGATCACTTCTTCCAGCTGGGCGCGCAACGACTGGTCTGTTTCCTCGCGGAATAGCAGGGCTTTTATGCCCCGCCAGATTCGCGGTGCTCCGCTGTCATCTTCGCCCGACCGGTTGGGGCCGTTCTGTGGGGAGCTGCTACTGTCACCTTCGGGCATAATAGGGTGTTTTAACCTTGTTCTTCAGTAATAATATCTCGATCGGAATATGGGTCGGCAAGGCCCATAGATGCAAGCGCTTTTATCTCGGTATGTTCCATTGCACGCGCTTCGTCGTCATTGCCATGATCAAAACCCAATATATGCAATGTGCCATGAACAATCAGGTGCCGCGCATGGTCGGCAAGCGAAATGTCCTTCGCGTTCGCTTCGCGCGCGCACGTTTCATGCGCCAATATGATATCGCCCAACAACACTTCGCCATCATCGCTGTTCGACATGGCGGACAACAGGTCGGGCTGCACCATCGGGAAAGACAGCACGTTGGTCGGTTTGTCTTTTTGGCGATAATCGCGATTGAGCGCCTGCACTTCGGCATCCTTGCCGTATTTTATGCTGACCGCGAACGTGGCACTATGATCTATGAATTGCGCGTGTGAACTATGGGCCACCGCCGTGTTTACACTGTCACGGGCGAGTTTTTCCCAATCTTCGCCATCGCCCCACAGCGCATCCTTATTGCTGTCTATATCAAGCATCCGGTCCCTCATAAGCCTTGACGATGCGGCCCACGATCGGGTGGCGCACGACATCTGCGGCCGTGAAACGGATGGTTGTCATACCATCAATACCATCCAGTTTCGACACGGCATCGGCCAGACCGGATTTATGATCGCCTCCGGGCAGGTCGACCTGTTTCGGATCGCCGCAAATCACCATCCGGCTGTTCATGCCAAAACGGGTGAGAAACATTTTCATCTGCGCCGGTGTGGTATTTTGTGCTTCATCGAGTATCACGAACGCATCGGCGAGAGTCCGTCCGCGCATGAAGGCCAGCGGCGCGATTTCGATTTCGCCGCTGGCAATACGGCGTTCAACCTGCTCGGCAGGAAGCGTGTCATAGAGTGCGTCATAAAGTGGGCGCAGATACGGGTCGACCTTGTCTTTCATATCGCCAGGCAGAAAACCTAGATGTTCGCCGGCCTCGACCGCAGGGCGCGAGAGGATAAGCCGGTCAATCGAGCCGGTGATCAGTTGCGATACCGCCTGCGCGACGGCGAGATAGGTCTTGCCGGTTCCGGCCGGTCCGAGCGCAAAGATGATATCGTCGCGTGCGATCGCTTCCATATAGGGCACTTGCATCGCCGAACGCGGGACAATCGTTTTTTTGCGCGTGCGAATCATGACGGAAGGCGGGATCGTCACGTCTTTCTTGATGATGCCGTTTAAAGTCGGCTCGTGCGCCATACCGATCAACGCCTCGACCGCGCCCGAATCGATTTCTTGGCCCTGAATGATGCGATTATACAGTCCGGTCAGCACATCGCGGGCCTGCGCCACATCTTGCGCATCGCCTTCGATTTGAATGAGATTGCCTCTTGCGGCAATATAGACGCCCAGCCTATTCTCGACGGCGACCAGATTCTGGTCGAACTCGCCGAACAGGGTGCCGAGAATGCCGGGCTGGTCGAATTCAAGTTCGAGCTTCGCCTTTGGCGCTGCGGGGGCAAGCACATCCAAACCGGTATCCTCATTAATGGGCTGGTTCGGATTGAATTTGGGTTTCTTGAAACCCCGCGCGCTTTTTTTCGGCATTAAGCAGCTTTCCTTTCGATCACACACCCTTGCAGACTATTCGGGCCTGCGCTGTCAATATGCACGTCGACCATATCCCCGATTTTCGCATTCGGCGCAATCACATGGACAGAGGTGAGCCAAGGCGTCTTGCCGACGAGCTGATGCTCTTTTTTGCCCTTTCTTTCCAGCAATATCCGCGTATCGATGCCATCGAGCTTTTTATTGAAGGCGAATTGCTGGTCGTTCAACAGCGCCTGCAGACGCTGCAGCCGTTCGTCCATCAGTTCGGGGGCGATCTGCATGTCCATATCGGCCGCAGGCGTGCCGGGACGCGGGCTGTACTTGAACGAGAAAGCCTGCGAATAATTGGCGGTACGCACAACGTCGAGCGTGGCTTCGAAATCCGCGTCGGTTTCTCCCGGAAAGCCCACGATAAAATCGCCAGACAAGGCGATATCGGGACGCGTTTCGCGTACTTTTTCCAGAATGGCGATATAGCTATGGACACTATGCGAACGGTTCATGGCTTTGAGGATGCGGTCGCTGCCGGACTGCACGGGCAGGTGCAGATAGGGCATCAACGCGGCCACATCGCCATGCGCGGCGATCAGGCCCTGGGTCATGTCATTGGGGTGGCTGGTGGTATAGCGAATACGCTCCAGTCCCTCGATCCGGTCGAGCGCACGGATCAGTCCGTCCAGTCCGCGCTCCACGCCCATGTCGTCGTTACCGGTCCAGGCGTTGACATTCTGGCCGAGCAGAGTGATTTCCTTGACCCCGCCATCGATCAGTGCCTTGGCTTCGTCGACCACTTCGGCCCAGCCGCGCGAGATTTCCGCACCGCGCGTATATGGCACAACACAATAGGTGCAGAATTTGTCGCACCCTTCCTGCACGGTCAGGAACGCCGAAGGGCGGGGCTGTTTCGGACGCGCGGGAAGAACCCCGAATTTGGAATTGGCCGGCATATCGGTATCGACGGCCTTGCGGCCCGTCTTCGCGATATTGATCAGTTCGGGTAGTCGGTGATAGGCTTGCGGTCCCACGACAATATCGACGCTGGGTGCGCGACGCGAGATTTCCTTGCCCTCTGCCTGTGCCACACATCCGGCGACAGCAATCATCGGGCTGCTGCCATCCTTGCGTCTTAGGCGGCCGATATCGCTATAGACTTTTTCCGCTGCCTTTTCGCGAATATGGCATGTATTCAGCACCACCAGATCGGCATTTTCGCGTGTTGCCGCCTGGGTCATGCCCTCAGCAGAGAGCATATCGCCCATGCGTTCGCCATCATAGACGTTCATCTGGCACCCGAACGATTTGATGTAATAGCTTTTATTGGCGTTCAGCGACGGTTTCGATTTCATATCTGATATAGTTTTCCTCATGGCGCCGCCCTATACATGGACGCCCGGCTCCTGACTAGCCGAAAGCGCCGCAGCGATGCGGGCGCGTGCTTCGGCGACCATCGCCTTGCGGTCGCCATAGTCGCGCGGGTCGAATGGGTCGAGATAGTGTACCACCGTCCTGAAAAATCCGGGCCGCGACAAAAGTCGCCAGGCATTTTGCGGCGCAGTTTCGTTACCGATCCAGCTGACATGATCGCGGTATTTGCCAGGATCGATATAAACCGGCTGCACCAATAGTCCTGGAGGGGGCGGGTTGAGAGCGGCCAGTAACGGCGCCTTGAACGGCAACAGCATTGTGCCGTCGGTTGTCGTGCCTTCGGGAAAGATCGTGATGGACCAGCACTGTTCGATTGCCTCGCGCAACTGGTTGATCTGGCCCGCTACGCCCATGCGGTTGGCGCGCGTTATGAAAATGGTGTTGTTGAGTCTGCACAACCAGCCCACGACCGGCCATTTTGATATCTCTTCCTTGGATACAAAAGAGGTGCCGTTGATTCCGCCCAGCAACGGAATGTCGAACCAGGACAGATGGTTGGAGAGCAGAACGACGTCGTGGCGGATTGGCGTACCAATCACTGTTACGCGCGCCCCGCAAATATAGCTTACCGCGCGCAGGAACAGGCGCGGCCACGGATTGGATAGCTGAAATTGCCGCCACGAATAATATAAAGGCAGGCATCCGATCAGCAACACAATCATCAGCATTGCTCGAAAACCAAACACCACAATACCTAACGGGCCAGCACCCTTCCATTTTTGATAGGGCATCGGACCGTCATACTGTTCTTCGAACAAAGCTGGTTAACCGTCTTTGCGGGAAAGGGAGACTCCATATAGCTCCATCCGGTGGTCGACGAGACGATATCCCAGTTTTTCCGCAATCTGCTTTTGCAACGCTTCCAATTCGGGATCGACGAATTCGACCACCTTGCCGGTTTCCACGTCGATCAGGTGGTCGTGATGCGCTTCGGGGGCCGCTTCGTAACGCGCGCGTCCGTCTCCGAAATCGTGACGATCCAAAATGCCCGCCTCTTCGAACAGACGCACGGTGCGATAGACTGTCGCAATGGATATCCGGGAATCCATGGCGGATGCCCGCTCGTGCACTTTTTCGACATCGGGATGGTCTTCGCTTTCCGACAAGACTTTGGCGATGACCCGCCTCTGGTCGGTAATGCGCAATCCGCGCTCGGCGCATAATGCTTCCAGGTCTATTTTCTGGTGCATAAAATCTATCGTCCTCTTGGATACCACGCGACCCGCAACAAAAACGGGCCATAACCGCCAGTGTAAACGGTTATAGCCTGTTTGCAAGCCAGTCGGTGGGAAGCCTCGCCCCATGTTCAGCCCGGTATTTTACAGTCTAAAAAGATTATTTTTTAAGCTTGCCGGGTTTCCGGCCGAGGCCGATTTTCTTGGCCAATTCACGGCGCTTTTCCGCATAATTGGGTGCGACCATCGGATAATCGGATGGCAAGTCCCAGCGTTGACGGTAATCGTCGGGTGTCATGTTATACGACGTCATCAAATGGCGTTTCAGCATTTTCAGCTTTTTGCCATCTTCGAGACAGACAAGGTAATCGGGTTTTATGGATGCGCGAATGGAAACGGCTGGCTCGGGAAGTTCTTCTTCCTTTGTGGCTGTCGCAGAAGACAGCCCAGTAAGAGCGCCATGCACATTCTGGATGAGCAAAGGCAGATCCGACACCGCAACGCTGTTGTTGCTGACATGCGAAGAAACAATTTCGGATGTCAATGTAACGAGCATTTCATGAGTCTCGTTATCTAAACTAGTCACATTCATGTGTAAGCCTTTTAAAATGATAAATTAAAAATTTTTAATCTAATTCAAGTAAATATCTTTTAAAGATATATCTTGAAATTACAAGGCTCATAATGGCAGAATTACTATAGTTCGCGTCGATAAGTCAGGGCGTCGAAAAGATCCCCATCCTTTCCCGTATAGTAGTTTTTACGCTCACCAATTTGAATGAAATGCATTTTTTCGTACAAATGCCTTGCCATATTACTGTGGCGCACTTCGATGTATAAATATTTGCAGGACCGCGACTTGCTCAGTGTAAATAACCGGGATAATAATATTTGTGCCAGACCAAGTCCTTGATAATTCGGGTGAACTGCGATCAGTAACAATTCCTCTTCGTCTGCAACGGCGCGGCTGATCGTAAATGCGGCGGGACTGCCATCGGCAGCGATCGCTACCTGATTGTGGCTGAGGGGCGTGGCAAGCATCGAGAGAGTCTGCATGTACGTCCACGCTTCGCCATAGGCGGGATCGAAAGCAGCCGCCATGACAGCCATAGCGGGATCGAGAAAATCGTGCGCGACCAATTCGTCGTGAAATTCGAAAATATTAGGTTCAAGCAAAGTCGCGATGTTACATATCCTATATTTGCATCGGTCCCGTGACCATCGGCGTGGCGTCTGGCGCGCGCCCGTATACGGGCTCCGGATAAAGATTACGCAGGTCCGGGGGCAGTAGATATGCCATTCGCGCATCGGGCCAGAGCGGAAGAACGGCTGCGTTTTCTAACACTTCACCCAGGGTTTCGGCACCGCTTCCGGCGACGAAGGCGCCTTCTATATGAGCCGCCGCATCTTGCGGTCTAGCAGATAGCAAATCGTTGAAAGGCGCACCGTCTTTATCAAACATCTGGACAAAAAGCTCTCCATGCCCGCCATGCATCGCAACGCCCACATGACTGGCACCCGTATTTTGCGAAAGCGCTATCGCGGCGACCAGTGCGAGCGAGTCATATCCGCTAAGCGGCACATCCCAGGCCAGGGCAAGCGCTTTGGCCGCCGACAGGCCAACGCGTATGCCGGTAAAGCTGCCCGGACCGCAATTGACCCAAATTTCGTCCGCACGCCCACGATAGGGAAGCGCCGCAATCATGGGAACGAGGCGTTCGGCATGGCCGCGCCCGAGCTTGACGTATTCGCCCGCCACCAGTTCGCCATCATCGAGCACGGCGCAAGAACATGCTTCCGTGGCGGTGTCGATAACGAGGGTGCGCATGGTGGACGGCTTAGACTACCGTGTTAAATTTGTCGAATTCCGGCCGTGGACTGCGGTCGAAAATGGTGCTTGGATCGCCATAGCCCAGCGTCGATATGAAATTCGATTTGATGTTGGGCATGTCGCCGAAAAATTCCTGATCTACCGCCTGATTGTCAAAGCCCGACATCGGACCTGTATCGAGCCCGAGCGCACGCGCCGCGATGATAAAATAGGCGCCCTGTAGAGAACTGTTGCGAAATGCGTGCTCGGTACGTTTTTCAGGATCATTCTCGAACCAGCTTTTGGCATCTGCGTGCGGAAAGAGCTCGGGCAGATATTCATGAAAATTCTGGTCCATGCCAATAATCACGCTGACAGGCGCCTTGACGATTTTTTCTGCATTGGCATCCATGGCCATGCTGGCCAACTTCTTTTTCGCTTCATCGCTTGTGCACCAGATCATCCGTGCGGGAAGCATATTGGCCGATGTGGGCCCCATTTTCATGAGATTCCAGATCGCTTTCAGCTGTTCTTGGCTCACCGGTTTGTCATAATAGCCGTTATAGGTACGGGCTTTGCGGAATATCTGGTCAAGGGCGGAATCGGAAATAGGCTCGGACATAATTCTCTTTCTGTTGGAATTATAAGAAAAAAGCGGCTGTTTAGTCAGGCGGCGCGAACTTCGACCACTTCGGGAACATAATGTTTCAAAAGCGATTCGATGCCTTGCTTCAGCGTAGCCGTGGACGACGGACAGCCCGCGCACGCGCCCTGCATTTGCAGGTAGACAATGCCTTCGTTAAATCCCCGAAAGACGATATCGCCGCCATCGTTGGCGACGGCCGGACGCACGCGGGTCTCGATCAGTTCCTTGATCTGCACCACGATATCGGCATCTTCGGGGTTTTCTTCCCATTCGGCATCGTCGGCAGCCACGGCAATGGCAGCAGCACTACCCGGTTTGAACAGCGGCATGTTGGCGGAGAAATGGTCGAGAAGGACCGACAGAACGTTCGGTTTCAAATCGCTCCACGCCACTCCGGGCGCGGCGGTCACCGAAATGAAGTCGCTGCCGAAAAAGACGCCGGTCACGTCGCCCAAATTGAAAAGGGCCTCTGCCAGCGGAGAAGCTTCGGCGTCTTCGGGCGACGCAAAGTCGCGGGTGCCAGCGTCCATGACCTGCTGTCCGGGCATGAATTTGAGGGTGGCGGGATTGGGTGTCGTTTCGGTTTCAATAAGCATGGACATAATGTGGTGCGAAGGTGCCCCTTATTCAAGTTTCGCAAATGGCAAAATGCACAACATTACATTGCCGCAGAATTAGCTTTATGTGCACGCTATTCACTGGCCAGCAAGCCAGCGTCTGCTTATAGCTGTTTTTATGAATATTTTCTCTGCCCGGTTCGCCCTCCCACTCACCATATTTGCGCTCTATACCACCGCCATCACGCCGGCGGTGATCGCGCAGGAAGCGGTGCAAACCAGCGCCGATAAGGCTGTTTCGCAAGAACAGCCATGGCTTTACGAGAACAGCAACATCCCGGTCGACACCGCCTGGACGTTCGGCGTACTGGAAAACGGGCTACGCTACGCCGTGCGCCGCAACGGAGTGCCGCCCGGTCAAGTCGCGATACGGATCCGCGTAGATGCCGGTTCGCTGATGGAAGAGGATAGCGAGCAGGGGTTTGCCCATTTGCTCGAACACATGACATTTCGGGAATCCAAATATGTGCCCGATGGCGATATCATCAAAATCTGGCAGCGTTTCGGTGCGACATTCGGAAGCGACAGCAACGCCGAAACTACGCCTACACAGACCGTCTATAAGCTCGACTTGCCCAATGCCAGCCGCGCCGGTCTGGACGAAAGCGTCAAGATCCTTTCGGGCATGATCCGCGAGCCAGCGCTCAGCACGAGCGGATTGAAGGCGGAAGTACCTGTGGTGATGGCGGAACTGCGCGAACGATCCGGCGCGCAGGCACGGGTCAGTGATCTGACCCGTGAAGTATTTTTCAAGGGGCAAAGGCTCGCGAACCGTTCTCCCATCGGTACGGTTGCCACATTGCGCGGGGCGACGAGCGATAGCGTGCAGGCGTTCCACAAGCGCTGGTACCGCCCTGAAAATACCGTGATCGTCATCGCTGGAGACGGCGAACCGGCCATGTTCGAAGCCATGCTGAATAAATATTTCGCTGACTGGAAAGTCGAAGGCAAGACTGCACCGCATCCCGATTTTGGCGATCCCAAACCCGACAAAGGCGACAAGAATGCGATTACCGCCGCGTTCATTACAGAACCCACGCTTCCCCATATCGTCAATTACGCGGTCCTGCGTCCATGGCGGCAGGTCAATGACACAATTGAATATAATCAGGGCCTGTTCATCGATATCCTGGCAATCCAGCTCATTAACCGCAGGCTAGAAGCACGCGCACGGGGCGGCGGCAGTTATCTGCAGGCCTCAGTCTATCAAGACGATGTCAGCCGCACGGTCGACGGGACGTTCGTTCAGATCGTTCCGATTGACGAGGACTGGAAAGCGGCGCTGGAGGATGTGCGATCGGTTATTGCCGACGCAAAAGCCAATCCGCCGACATCAGAAGAAATCGCCCGCGAACTGTCCGAATTCGATTCCTCGCTGTTGACAGCGGTGGAGACGTCGAACACCGAAGCAGGGGCGAAGCAGGCCGACGACTTGGTCAACGCGGTCGATATTCGTGAAACCATCGCCACATCGCAGGCGGCGCTGGACCTGTTTCGCGAAATGAAGGGCCTGTTTACGCCGGACCGGTTGCTGCAATCGACGCAGAAATTGTTTGAAGGCGATGTGACTCGCGCCATTCTGGTCGCGCCGCAGGATATTGCAAAGGGTGCCGGGCAACTCGATGCCGAACTCGCCAAAACCGCGACCGTCTCTACCGATGCCCGGATTGCCGATCAGACGATCGGTTTCGATGATCTTCCCGAGCTAGGAACTCCGGGTACCGTCATTCAAACCGAAGACCTGCAAATGCTGGGGATCGAGGTTGTCACCCTGTCCAATGGCGTGCGGGCGATGCTGTATGCTAATGATGCGGAAGTGGCGAAAATTTATGCCAAAGTGCGTTTCGGTAAGGGTTTCAAAGCGCTGACGCCGGATCAGGCGCCGCAGATATGGGCCGCCGAAACGGCTCTCATCAGCAGTGGTGTGGGTGACCTTGATCAGGAAAAGCTCGACCGGCTGACCACAGGCCGCCAGATCGGATTCGATTTCGCTATCGAGGACGACGCATTCGAGTTTAGTGCGCAGACACGGCCCGAAGATCTCGAAGACCAGTTGCACCTGTTTGCCGCCAAGCTGGCCGGTCCGCGCTGGGACAAGGCACCCGTCATTCGTGCAAAAGCAGGCGGCAAACTGTCCTATGACAGCTATTCCATCGCGCCGCAGACAGTTTTGAACCGCGACCTCGACTGGCTGACGCACAATAAGGACGATCGCTGGAAAACGCCGACACCCGCAGAGCTCGATACGCTGACGCCCGAAAACTTTAAAGCAACGTGGGAGCCGATCCTGAAAAGCGGACCGATCGAGGTGTTGCTGTTCGGCGATTTCAAACGCGAAGACGCGATTGCGGCGCTAGAAAAAACATTCGGCGCCTTGCCGGCCAGACAAGCGGCACCCCTGCCGGAAAATGCGGGCGACGTGAATTTCCCACAAGCGGGAGCGACCGAAGTGCTGCGTCACAAGGGCGATGACAATCAGGCCGCAGCCGCAATTGCCTGGCCCACTGGCGGCGGTTTTGAGGATATCCGCGAAAGTCGGCAGCTGGAGATATTGACTTCGCTGTTCAACAACCGGTTATTCGAGCAACTGCGTGAACAGGAGGGCGCGAGTTATGCGCCGCAAGTGACCAACAGCTGGCCGGTTAATTTTCAGGAGGGCGGCTATATCGCGGCCATCAGCCAGCTGGAGCCGGGAAGCATACCGAAATTCTACCAGATCGCCGAGGATATCGCTGCCGACCTGATCGCCACACCGGTCGAGATGGACGAACTGAACCGTATTACCGAACCGCTTAAACAGACGATCGAGCGCTCCAGCACCGGCAATTCGTTCTGGCTGTGGCAATTGGAAGGCGGGTCTTTCGACCGTCGCCGCGTCGATGCATTGCGCACGTTGTTCGGCGATTATACGGTCACCACTCCGGCCTGGATCCAGGCACTCGCCGCCAAATATTTCGGTGGCAAAGAAAGCTGGAAGATGATGGTCCTGCCGGAAAAAGCGCCCTTGCCGTGAGTTATAGCGGCCTCATATAAGGTTCATGCTTTGTACGATAGTTGCAAATGAAACTCCGTTTAACGGCATAAAATAACTTGCATGCCGTCTTAAAAACGCGCAATTCGGCGATATATCAAATCGCAAAATACAGGTCCGCATGAATTATTGCGAATTGCTGCGATGAATTATTGGAGTTACTTGTGGCCGCAAACTGGACACCCGAAAGCTGGAGAGCACGAAAAGCGCTGCACATTCCTGAATACAGGGATGCAGACGCTCTGGCCCAAGCCGAAGAGACGCTGAAAAATTACCCGCCGCTGGTATTTGCCGGCGAAGCGCGCGATTTGAAAGCCGATCTAGCCAAAGTGGCGGCTGGCAAGGCGTTCTTGTTGCAGGGCGGGGATTGCGCGGAAAGTTTTGCCGAATTCCATCCGAACAATATCCGCGACACGTTTCGCGTCATCCTGCAGATGGCTGTGGTGCTGACCTATGCGTCGAAACTGCCCGTGGTGAAGCTCGGCCGCATGGCGGGACAGTTTGCCAAGCCGCGCTCCTCGCCGGTTGAAGTAATCGATGGCACGGAATTGCCGAGTTATCGCGGCGATATCATCAACGGCATCGAGTTCGACAGGGACCTGCGCGAACCCGATCCGCGGCGTATGGTGCGCGCCTATAGTCAGGCCGCGGCGACGCTCAACCTGCTGCGTGCATTCTCGACCGGAGGCTATGCCAATTTGCAGCAGGTGCATGGCTGGACCCACGATTTTATGGGACGCAGTCCCTGGGCCAAAAAATATGGTGAAATGGCCGACCGGATCAGCGAAGCGCTGGAATTCATGGACGCGTGCGGGATTAATCCCGACACTGTGCCGCAGTTGAAGGCCACGCAATTCTATACCAGCCACGAGGCGCTTCTGCTGCCCTACGAACAGGCGATGACGCGGCAGGATTCGCTGACGGGCGACTGGTATGACACATCGGCACATTTCCTGTGGATCGGCGATCGTACGCGGTTCGAAGGTTCCGCGCATGTCGAATATATGCGCGGAATCGGCAATCCGATCGGCATGAAATGCGGACCGAGCCTTGAGCCCGATGCGCTTCTGCACATGCTCGATACGCTCAACCCGGCACGCGAGCCGGGACGCATCACGCTGATTACCCGTTATGGCCACGATAAAATCGAGACCGGCCTGCCCAAGCTGGTGCGGGCGGTCAAGAAGGAAGGCCACCCGGTAATATGGTCGTGCGATCCCATGCACGGCAACGTCATCAAGGCGGCGAGCGGATATAAAACCCGGCCGTTTGAACGGATAATGGCCGAAGTTCGGGGCTTTTTCGCCGTGCACCGTACGGAGGGCACCAATGCAGGCGGGATACATGTCGAAATGACGGGGCAGAACGTGACCGAATGCACCGGCGGTGCGATCGCAATAACCGACGAGGCATTGGGCGATCGCTATCATACGCACTGTGACCCGCGTCTCAATGCGGCGCAGTCGCTGGAACTTGCATTTACGCTTGCGGAAATGCTGAATCAGGAAATGACGGCACGACAAAAAGAAGCGGCATAGCCTAAAGCGAAAAGTGCCGTGGATGTGCGCTGCAACTATGCGCCGACACCGAGCATTTGCATATAGGTGCGCTTCGGGGCATATGGTTTGGCATGATGCTATCCCGGAAAATGCTCACGCTCTTCACCCTTATCTCGCTGGCTCTGCCTTTGCGAGCGTACGCGCAGGTTAAGGGTGAGGCCGCCGCCGCTGCGCTGGCGGCAGATTACGACACGATCGTTGAAGAGCTCATCACCATAACGGAAATTCCCGCACCGCCTTTCAAGGAAGACGAACGCGGTGCCTGGATGATGGCACGATTTACCGATCTCGGCCTGGAAAATGTCGCGCGCGACGCGGTGGGTAATATTACCGGTGTGCGCAGGGGAACGGCTCCTTCAGGCGGAAAAATGCTGGCGCTGACCGCGCACTTGGACACGGTTTTTCCCGAAGGCACCGAAGTCAAGGTGCGCCGGGAAGGCGACCGGCTGATGGCGCCGGGTATTGGCGACGATTCGCTCGGCCTCAGCGCCATGCTGGCATGGCTGCGGGGGATGAATGATGCCAACATCACGACCCGCAATCCCATATTGTTCGTCGCGACGGTGGGCGAGGAAGGCAAGGGCGACCTGCGCGGAGTCCGCCATCTGCTGACACAGGGGCCGTATAAAAACCGTATCGGCGGCTTTATTTCGGTAGATGGCAGCCATACGAACCGGATCGTGCACCGCGCGGTCGGCTCCAAACGCTATCGCATCGCGTTCAAGGGCCCCGGCGGTCACAGCTATGGCGCCTACGGAATCGTCAATCCGATGGCGGCGATGGCGGACACCGTGCGCCGGCTCTATGAAGTCAGCGTACCGCGCGATCCCAAGACCACCTATGCGGCCAGCGTCGTCTCGGGCGGCCGCTCGATCAACACTATTCCTGACGAGATTTTGCTCGAAGTGGATATGCGCTCTCCCGATCCGGTGGAACTCGAACGACTGGAAACCCGGTTTCTGCAGATAGTTGGTGAAGCAGTCACCACAGAAAATTTCGCGCGCAACACCCGTGAGGGAGAAATCACCGCCGTGAAAACACGCATTGGCGATCGGCCCGCAGGTATAACTGCCGCAGACGATCCGTTGGTGAAGGCGGCGCAAAGCGCATTGGAAAATGCCGGATATACAGTCGAACTGGAATCCTCCTCGACGGATTCAAATATCGCCATGAGCTTGCAAATACCGGCCATAACTATCGGAACGGGTGCGGATGGGGGCAGAGCGCATGCTCTCGACGAATATCTGAATGTCGAACGCGGCGAATTCGTACGCGGCCTGTCGGCGGGACTGTCGATCGTTATGGACGCCGCGAATATCGAATATCCAAACGGGGAATAACCAAGAGGAAATTGGACATGGCGCGCGTTGAAAAGCTATGTCTCATGCAATTCTTCAAGGGAATGGGTAGTCCGAATATTATCAATTCCTGCTATAGCTGCAAAGTTGCGAATTTTGCAACTACGGCGATATATTTGGCATGATTGGATAATTGGCTACGTCGGCCACTTGTGGTAGTAAACTCACACTTGGCAATGCGATCAGTCCGGCTATTACTCCCGAACCAAAAGGACGCAAATACATGTTTGACGGTTTCGACGCACTCATGCTCGCGCGCATACAATTTGCCTTTACGATCAGTTTCCATTTCATATTTCCGGCATTTTCCATCGGTCTCGCCAGCTATCTGGCGGTGCTCGAAGGATTGTGGCTGAAAACGGGCAAGGAACTGTATCTCGACTTGTTCAAATACTGGCGCAAGATATTCGCGATCGCTTTTGCTATGGGCGTGGTTTCGGGCATCGTTATGTCCTATCAGTTCGGCACCAATTGGTCGGTATTTTCGGACAAGGCGGGACCGGTCATCGGTCCGCTAATGGCCTATGAAGTGCTGACCGCTTTTTTTCTGGAAGCGGGATTTCTGGGGGTCATGCTGTTCGGCATGGATAAGGTCGGCAAGAAATTGCACTTCACCGCGACGATGATGGTCGCGATCGGTACGTTTATTTCCGCATTCTGGATATTGAGCGTCAACAGTTGGATGCAGACGCCGACCGGATATGAAATGGGCGCCAATGGACAATTCCTGCCGGGCGAAAGCTGGCTTGCGATCATTTTCAACCCGAGTTTTCCCTATCGCCTCGTCCATACGGTGATGGCGGCGTATCTGACGACGGCCTTCGTGATCGGTGCGGTCGGTGCGTGGCACCTGCTGCGCGACAAGGCCGATCTGCGCGCGCGCAAGATGTTTTCGATGGCGATGTGGATGGCGGCAATCGTAGCCCCGTTGCAGATTTTCGCAGGCGACTTGCACGGGCTCAACACGCTGGAACATCAACCCGCTAAGATCATGGCGATGGAGGGACATTTCGACAGCCATCCCGACGGGGCACCCCTGATCCTGTTCGGCATTCCCAACAGCAAGGAAAAGCGGATCGACTATGCGATCGAGATACCCAAGCTGTCCTCTTTGATCCTCAAACACGATCTGGACGCACCAATGGCCGGACTGGACACGATCGACGAAGACAAACAGCCGCCGGTGGGCACGGTATTCTGGTCGTTCCGGATCATGGTCGGGATCGGTTTCGCGATGCTGGGTATCGGGCTATGGAGCCTGGTCGCTCGCGTCCGCAAGAAATTGTACGACTGGTCCTGGCTGCACCGCGCCGCGATCGCAATGGGGCCTTCGGGTTTTGTCGCCGTCATTGCGGGCTGGATCACGACCGAAGTTGGAAGGCAGCCTTATACGGTCTATAATCTTCTGCGGACGTCCGACAGCGCCTCGCCACTGGACGCACCCGCTGTAGGGGCGTCGCTAGTGGCTTTTGTGATTGTGTATTTCATTATGTTCGGCGCGGGAACGCTCTATATTCTTCGTTTGATGAACAAACAGGTCACCGGTCTTGAGAAAACAGCGGAAAGCGGCCCGATCAGGACCGCCGGAATTACGCCGGCCACGAATGAAACGGCGCGTGGTAAAGGCGGGGACGATGCGGATTGGGGTACCCACCCCGACCACCCCGCCGATGAAGGCACCAAAGGAGAGGGCGAATGAATCCCGACCTGACCGTTATATGGGCGATTATCATTGCTTTTGCCGTATTCATGTATGTCGTGATGGATGGCTTCGATCTGGGAATTGGAATTTTGTTTCCGGCGCTCGGCAAGGGTGCGGAGCGCGACAAGGCGATGAACACCGTAGCCCCGGTATGGGACGGCAACGAAACATGGCTGGTGCTGGGCGGCGGCGGATTGCTGGCGGCTTTCCCGCTCGCCTATGCTGTTATCCTACCCGCAATCTATCCGCCGATCATCGCCATGCTGCTCGGCCTTGTCTTTCGCGGCGTTGCGTTCGAGGCACGCTGGCGCGATCCGCGCCACATCCCTTTCTGGGACTTTACTTTCATCACCGGTTCGATCGTGGCGGCCTTTGCGCAGGGCGTAACCTTGGGTGCGTTGTTACAGGGTATAGAAGTGACGGGGCGCGCCTATTCGGGCGGGTGGCTCGACTGGCTCACACCCTATAGCGTGCTGACGGGGTTCGGCGTGGTGATCGGCTACGCATTGCTCGGCGCGACATGGCTGATCTGGAAAACCGAAGGGGCGGTGCAGGACCATGGCTACAGGATGGCGTGGAAACTCGCCCCGGCGACACTGGTCGCGCTCGGACTGGTCAGCATGTATACGCCGTTTCTGGAGGCTGAATACTGGAATCGCTGGTTCTCCATGCCGGGCGTGTTGTTTACGGCGCAGGTACCCTTGGCCACTGCAATCATCGCCTATGCCTTATACCGCGCCTTGAAAAAGCGCCGTGAAGTCGCGCCTTTCCTGCTGACGCTGGGCCTGTTCCTGCTCGGGATGATCGGATTGGGCATCTCGATGTTTCCCTATGTGGTTCCCGACGAGATCACGATTTGGGATGCCGCGACCAGCGAGCGCAGCCAGATATTCATGCTGGTCGGGACCGCGATCACCGTGCCGCTGATCCTGATCTACACCGGCTGGGCCTATTGGGTGTTTCGCGGCAAGACGTCGGACGAGGGATATCATTGATGCACGGTCGTGAGGCGCCGCTTTGGCGCAGGATAGGGTGGATGGTCGCAATCTGGTTGGCCAGCGTGACGGTGGTCGGGGCGGTCGCCTATATCATACGGTGGTGGCTGGGCATGGGTTAGGACGCGTCATCGCGCCTAGCAGTTAAACAGTTCCTTACCGCAGCTATAACCGGGTTCCGGCAAACACGGCGCGCAGCGTTTATCAGGCAAACCCTTTGGCGCGGTTTAACTTGAAATGGCTACGCACTACTAAAACTGGTGTGCATCAAAGATACGAGCCGAAACGAATGTGCGGAATGCTGCGCAGGATTACCGTTCCACGATGTCGCGGTTCATCGGTGCCAGTTTGCTCAGCAGTCGATTTTGCGAACGAAAAGCTATGCCTTCTTGGTCCATCGCCTTTTGCAGATTTTCGACCAGCGCATTTAGGTCGCCGCGCTGGAGACCCATGTCGGTGTGCGCGGTTTTCATGTCCCGGCCGCTATAATCGCAGCCCGCGTTGAGGATAAAGCAGAATTGTTCGAACAACGTACGGCGCAGGCGCACGGTGTCATGCGCCTTGAATATATCCGAAATACGCGGATCGGACAGGCTGATATCGACCAGATTGTCGGCGATTCGCCGGATGCCATCCTGTCCATGGAATGCGGCCGCCATTTTCCCGTTTTTGAAGGGGTCTGCGCCGGCATTCTCGTCATCCTGAATATACGGGTCGACGGGCAATTCTCCCGTCACTGGATCGCGCTGCGGTTCTTCGAACGGGATCCGTGTCACGGCATCGGGGTCAGCCTCAATGGGCGGCGGCATTTCCTGCGCTAGAAATAGCAATGATAACAGCAGAGACATGATATTCTTTCCTAGAAAGCGGCTTGAATTGAGAGCAGCCCGCCGCGCTGGGCATCGGAGGTTGCCACCGATCCCAGATCGACATAGGCAATGGTGGCAGTGATATTGCGGGTAAGCGAATAGGCTGCAAAGATATCGAACCAGTCGTCTTCCCGCGCGATGGAAAGATTGTCCGGTTTGGTGCGATATTCGCCGCCCACGATCAGGCGGCGGGAAAACTGATAGGCCAGCAGCCCTTCGAATTGAAGCGAATACCCAGTGTTCGCGTCGCCGCCGAATCCGAGCAAGCCGTTCTGGTTCGCTTTGGTATAGCGCAGTGTCGCGTTGACGAAGACGCTTTGGGCCAGAAACAGCTTTGTGGCGCTGGAATAAAAATCGGTCCCCGCATCGCTGCGTGCACCGACGGCCCGGGTGACATCGCCATCCTGGTTGCGCTTGTGCTGCACGCCGATTGCTATCTGCGGCAGAAAAGGGTCGCCATATACCACATCGCCGAGCAGTTTGACTTTGGCACCGTAAACGTCCTGGTTGAGCGTATAGCCATAACCGAGACCCAGTGCCGCACCGATGCCTTTCGTATCCAGATTCTGTCGCGCGTAGCTGAGCTCGATGCGGTTATAAAGCCCTATAGCTGCACCATAGGTCATCCAGCCATAATCGGGAAATTCCCCCAATGCGATATGCGCCGACACGCCGATATTGTCGCGCGTGGCATTGCCAGCGATTACAGCCGCTGCCGAAATCCCGCCGCCCGACGCGCCGTCGATCGTCGTGACACCATTCGTCAACAAAAGCCGGGTGCGGTTTGCAGGACCGGTCTCGTCGCGGGTTTCGCTTCGATCCGGTAAAGCATCGTTTGCAAATGAAGGGACTGCCTCCTGCTCCCATTCGCTTTCCGTTTCAGGACCGACAACCTCTGTATCCGATATCGGGCCAGATATGACGATACGATCATCGGTTTCCTGCATTTCACTCGCCTGAGCAGAAAGGCCGCTCGCAAAAGCACTTGCCGCAACTGCGATAAGGGTCATGCGGGAATATATTATAAAAAAACGAGTAACCATGCAAAACCGTCTAGACGTTTCGTATAAAAATTCGGTTAAACCCCAAGTGTGAAATGAAATTTACGCGTCCCAGGCACCGATTTATCCAATTATTAATTTTACGGTATTAAACGGGCGATATGAAAAAGATAATATTCTGGATATCCGTTTTTTGTGGCGCAATCGGCACGGGTCTGTTCAGCTTTGCTGGCGCTGCCGCCGACGGAAACCGGCTGTTTTTCGAGGTGAAGGATCAGAATGGCATGCCGGTGCGCGATGCGGTTGTGATGGTCTATCCCAAAAGCGGCGCTTCGGGCCCGATAGATTTTGCGTGGCCGAACATTATGAATCAAAAAGATATTTCCTTTCAGCCCGGTACCTTGATCGTGCCGCGAGGCGCCAATGTCAGCTTTCCCAATTACGACCGCGTTCGGCACAGCGTATATAGTTTTTCCAGTGCCGCGCGTTTCGAACTCAGCCTCTATGGCCGTGACCAGTCGCGTTCCTACCGTTTCGCCAAACCCGGGCCGGTTGCGCTAGGGTGCAATATTCACGACGAAATGAAAGGATATATCCGCGTGGTGGACACGCCCTATGCTGCAAAGGCGAATCATAACGGGCGTCTCTTGATCAAGGACCTGCCTGCCGGCCAAGCCAGCATTAGGATCTGGCATCCCGGCAACCGCGTACGGGGGGGCGACAGCGGCATGAATGCCTATATTTCTCCCGGCACGAACAGCAAGAATATCAGTCTGAACCTCAGGTAATGCCCCGCAACTTCTTTCGTTTCGGATCACTGTCGGTCCGCATCGCCACATTATATGCGGTTTTGTTTGCCGCCGCATTTGCAATCTTCATATTCGTCGCGTCCACCGGTATCGAACAATATGCGGAAACTGTGGTCAAACGTGAGATGCAGGCCAATGCAAAAGCCTTTGACCGGGTGTTGCAATTGCGGTCAGCGCAAATGTCCGACGCAGCAAGCGTTCTGGCCGCTGATTTCGGTTTTCGTGAAGCCATTGCATTGGGCGACGCGCCCACGATCGAAAGCGCGCTTGTAACCATACGCAACCGGCTGGATGCTCCCACCGCCTTTATCATGAATCTGGAGGGCGATGTAATCGGCCTGAAAAGAAGCATAAGCGATCGCGATCTCAATAATTTATGGTCTGCACTGGATACAGGTCAGAAAACCGGCCTGATGCAGATCGAAGGGCAATATTATGGTGCAGTATCGGCGCCTATCGAAGCACCCGATCTGATCGGATGGCTGGTCATCGGTAAACCGCTCAATAAGGCATCCATGACGGAATTGTCGCAGCTTTCCGCAATTGACTTCTCCGCAAAAGTTATTGCCGCCGACAAATTGCCCAAGGCACTGGCACATGGCAATCGTGAGGCTGCTACTCAAGTGCAGAGTACAGAAGAGGGAGAACGCATATTATATCGTATTTCCACGCTTCCGTCACTGGGCGCGTCGGTTCAGCCCAAACTGGTACTGCGCCACTCTTTGAGCGCCTCACTGGGGGAATATAGTCCGGTATTGTGGCTTTTAATAGGATTAAGCATCGTTGGAATATTGATAGTCATCATCGTCGGAACCTCTATCGCCCGCAATATTACAAAGCCCCTTCATAAACTTGACAAGGCCGCAAGGCAAATTAGCGCTGGCGAACGTAGCCGTGTCGATGTCTCGTCCAATGACGAGATAGGTCGTCTTGCGCAGACGTTCAACGAAATGGTGGAAGCCATTACCGAACGTGAAGATGAAATATCGCATATCGCTCTGCACGATGCGCTGACCGATCTGCCCAATCGCAAATATTATCGCGAAGAGCTGGACCTTGCCCTCAAACGCCGCTCCAAAAATGAGCTTATCGCGGTCTATTATATGGATCTCGACAATTTCAAATCGGTCAATGATACCATGGGTCACCCGGTTGGCGATCAGCTGCTGCAACAGGTTGCGACCCGGTTGGCCGAATGCCTGGGAGAAATCTTGCTGGCACGGTTGGGCGGCGACGAGTTTGCCATTCTCGTCAGAAACGCTCAAAACGTGGAAAATATCGCTTCGGTTGCCGAGCGGTTGCAAAAAGCACTGGCCAAGCCATTCGGGATAAACGGAAATTTTCTGACTGCGGAAACAAGCATCGGTATTGCTGTGGCGCCGCTTGATGGCGAGAGTCCCGATACGCTGATGAAAAATGCCGATCTTGCGCTCTATCGTGCAAAAATGCAGGGCAAAGGCAGCTACCGGTTTTTCGAACAGGACATGGATGAGCAGGCGCGTACCCGTAGACAGCTGGAGACCGACCTGAAAGTTGCTATTCAAGAGGGCCAGTTCGAGCTTTACTATCAACCGCTTTTCAATATCCAGAAACGCGCCATAAACGGTTTCGAAGCCTTGATCCGGTGGAACCATCCCGAACGCGGACTGGTGCCTCCATTGGATTTTATTCCTCTGGCTGAGGAGACCGGATTGATTGTACCGATCGGCGAATGGGTGGTGAAAGAAGCCTGCGCACAGGCGGCAGAATGGCCAGAACATATCCGTATCGCCGTCAATGTGTCGCCGGTACAGTTCCGCAGCAAAGGGCTCAATACGGTAATCCTTCAGGCGCTCGCCCAGTCGGGGCTGGCTCCGGAACGGCTGGAACTGGAAATCACCGAATCGCTGCTGATCGAAAATGTAGCGGATACACTTTCGTCGCTGCACAATTTGCGCGCCATGGGCGTTCGTATCTCGCTCGACGATTTCGGCACCGGATACAGCTCGCTCAGTTATTTGCGCAATTTTCCTTTCGACAAGATCAAGATTGATCGCAGCTTCGTGGTCGATATCATGTCGAGCAAGGGGTCGAGCGCGATCATTCAGGCCATTACGGGATTGGCGACCGCGTTCGGGATGGATACGCTAGCAGAAGGTGTCGAGGAAAGTGAACAGATCGATGTGCTGCTCGCGCATGGATGCCAGAATATCCAGGGATTTCTGCTCAGCGAGCCGGTACCGATCGGCCAAGTTCCGGGCCTGATTGCGCAATTGTCATCGGACGGACACCTGCATAAGCATACGCGAGTAGCCTGAGCGTAATACCGGACATTGCCGGGCTTATGAAGTGATAATGTTGGCTGGGGTGGCAGGGATCGAACCTGCGAATGCCGCTACCAAAAAGCGGTGCCTTACCACTTGGCCACACCCCACCAACAGGCGGGCTATTAACCCAAGCGCAGGCGCGGGGCAAGCCATTGCGGCAGCTTTTTTACAGTATGCTAAAACGCTAAAATAAACGTTTGACCCATCCATGCGAGTCGGGGGCTTTGCCGCGCTGGATATCGACGAGCCTGGCGTGCATTTTCTGTGTGACCTGACCATTGCCACCATTGCCGATGGTGAAGTGACCATATGAAGACTTGACCGCCCCCACCGATGTCACCACCGCCGCGGTTCCGCAGGCGAATGTTTCCAGCAACGTGCCGCTGGCCGCATCCTCGCGCCATTGCGCCATGGAATATGGCTCTTCCTGAACATCATAGCCGTCTTCGCGTGCGAGCGTGATGATTGAATCGCGGGTGATGCCGGGCAAAATTGTACCGGTGAGCGGCGGGGTGACAATTTTTCCGCCCTCCATCACGAAAAACAGGTTCATGCCGCCCAGTTCCTCCACCCAGGTGCGCGTCGCGGCGTCGAGGAACACGACCTGGTCGCAGCCCTGCTGCGCGGCCTGGATCTGTGCGGCCATGCCTGCGGCGTAATTGCCCCCGCATTTGGCCGCGCCGGTACCGCCGGGAGCGGCGCGGCTATAGTCGTCGCTGGCCCATACGGTAATCGCTTTGGCGCCGCTTTTGAAATAGGCGCCGGCGGGAGAAGCAATAACCAGATAGGTATATTTCCGCGCGGGCCGTGCGGCCAGAAACACCTCGCTCGCAAACATGAATGGCCGCAGATACAGCGATGTGCCTTCGCCCGGCGGCATCCAATCGCGGTCATGTTCGACAAGCGCAGATACCGATTCGACAAACAGCTTTTCGGGCAGTTCGGGCATTGCCATACGCCGCGCCGAATCCTGAAATCGCTGCGCGTTCGCATGAGGCCGGAACAACGCCGTGGACCCGTTCTCGAGCTTGTACGCTTTCATACCCTCGAATATTTCCTGCGCATAATGCAGGACCGAGGTTGCCGGATCCATGGGAATGGGTGCACGTGCCTCAATCCGTGTATCATGCCAGCCGACACCTTCGGTATAATCGATCACCACCATATGGTCGGTAAAAACCGTACCGAAACCCGGGTCGGCAAGCAATTTGGCGCGCACGTCGCGCGGCACTGGGCTGGTATTGGGCGTAATCCGGAATGCGGGGGTGTCGGTGCCGTTCATGTCATCCTCGTGCATAGGTGATATTGTGTTGATGCCAGGCAATAGCACGCCGCCCCGATTAACATATACCCGTTAAACTTGCGCGGGATTAGCTATGCTGGCATTTAAGGTCAATGGTCGACGATAACAGCAGCAGAAACGGAATAGGCAGCAGCTTATCGGCGGCGGCGTCGCCATTGTTCCTGCGCGAGGACGAAGTGCGGCGCGGAATCGAGTTGCTGCATTTCGGCTATACCCGGCTGATGCGCACGCTCGATTCGCGGCTGGAAGCGGAAGGATTGGGCAGGGCGCACCAGCGCACGCTCTATTTCATCGCGCGAAGCCCGAACCTTTCGGTGACGCAGCTGTTGCAGCGACTGGCGATCACCAAGCAGTCTTTGGGGCGGGTGATGAAAGACTTGGATGCGCGCCGACTTGTCGAAACGCAGCAGGGACGCAGCGACCGGCGACAAAAATTGTTGCGACTGACCGATGCGGGCTATGCGCTGGAGGCCGAACTGTTCGCCGCATTGCGAGAGAAAATGTCGGCGGCCTACCGGCATGCGGGGCAGGAATCGGTCACGGGCTTCTGGCGTGTGTTGGAAGGTTTGCTGCCCGAATCTGATCGCGCGATGATCGGCGAAATGGCGGGTGACAGGATTACTCGATCACGACCGTAGCGCGGTAAGTGGGCGCGTGACGCGCCTGACTGGCCTGCTCGAAAGCATAGCCGGCGCGGATCACGTCGGCATCATTCCATTTCGATCCGATGATGCTCAGACCGACCGGCAACCCTTCGACATATCCCATCGGCACGGTGATATGCGGATATCCCGCTACCGCGGGAAGCCTGCTCTGGCTGGGGCCGCCGAAATTGTCGCCATTGACGACGTCGCTGACCCAGGCGGGACCATTGCTGGGACCGATCAGGAATTTTACGTCATGTTCTCGCAATAACCTGTCGATGCCTTCGGGCCCCGCAAGACGGCGGGCGGTGGCAAGGGCGGTGCGATATTCTTCGCTGTCCAGTGCCTGCTGACTTTCGCCCAATTCAAACAGGTCCTGTCCGAACCAGCGCAATTCGGTGGCGGCATTGGCAGTGTTGTACGCGATCAGGTCCGCCAGCGTGCGGCTTGCAACGGTAGCAGGCGTCGATGCCAGATAGGCGTTCATGTCGGCCTTCAATTCCACCATAAGCACCTTGAACTCGTTATCTCCCAAAGACTCAAGCCCGGTGCGCGTGTCCTTGATATCGACAAGCACGGCCCCTGCCGCTTCGAGCTGTTTCAACGCTCTGGCAAAAACCGCCTGCACATCCGTGTCATCGCCGATCCGGTCGCGCATTACGCCGATGCGGACACCCTGCAGGAAATCGGGCGACAGCCCGGCAGCGAAATCAACCGCAAAATCGCCTGCATCCGCCGTCGCACCGTCCAGTGGATCGCTGCCCGCCATGGCGGTTAGCATGATGGCGGCATCCTCTACACTGCGCGCCATCGGACCCGCGGTGTCCTGGCTGTGCGAGATCGGCACGATATGCGTGCGCGACACCATGCCGACGGTAGGCTTGAACCCGACCAGACCGTTGATCGCGGCAGGGCAGGTAATCGATCCATCGGTTTCGGTGCCGACAGTGGCCGCCGCGAGGCTGGCCGCAGCTGCCGCACCGCTGCCAGAGGAAGACCCGCAAGCGTTGCGGTCGAGCGCATAGGGATTGCGGACCAGTCCGCCGACACTGCTCCATCCGCTGGTCGAATTGTTGCTGCGGATATTGGCCCATTGCGACAGGTTCGTCTTGCCGATAATAATCGCGCCCGCTTCTTTCAGCCGCGTAACCATCGGCGCATCGCGGTTCGTCACGTTCTGCAACAGTGCGGTTGATCCGGCGGTAGTCGGAACGGGTCCGGCAACTTCGATATTGTCCTTCACCATGACCGGTATACCATGCATAGGACCGCGCATTTTACCGGCGACGCGTTCGGCATCGAGTGTTCTGGCCTGCTGCAGGGCATCGGGCATCAGAGCGATAACGCTGTTCAATCTGGGACCCTTGCGATCGAGTCGTTCGATCCGTTGCAGATAGGCGGTGACCAGCGCTTCGCTGGTGGTCGTACCGCGTGCCAATGCCTGTTGCAGGTCGGATATCGACATCTCCTCGACATTCGGGACTGTTGCTGGCGCTGTCCTGCTGGATGGGACGGGGGCGGCATGGGCCGGACCGGTTAGCACGGCCCCTGCCAACAGCATCGCGATCACCCGAAACGAATTTTTCTGCATGTAAAATCCTTATTTGCAAACCATATCTTTGCCATGATTCGGGAACGTTGGGAAGACATCCCAACTGCGGCCAAAACAAATGCTGCGAAAATGGAAAGAGCCGCCGGGACTGATCCCAGGCGGCTCTCAACATGGTCAGCGGCCGGAAGTGCCGCCAGTTGGAGTTATCCAAAATGCTAAATTAGCAAACCAGTATTTCGCTAGTTTAGCGGACGTCACTCCATACGGACTTGACCGACCCCTGTGCTGAACCATGAGACATCGGATCACCTCCTTTCGCGTGTTGAAAATAATATGCCGTAACCATCGTTTTGACTCCGGTTGTTGCAATTGGGACTTTGAATCAAAATGCGGGAGACAACAAGGGTTGTAATTTATTTTTTTGCCGTCAAAATGTCCGGCTTGCACTTTGCTTATTTTCGACAATCTTCCACTACGCGCGTAAATTCCGGATAGATCGGGATGGCGAGCGGCGTGGTTCCGTCAGTTTCGACGATAAACCGTCCGCGGCTGAAGGCGATCTTGTCGAGCATATCGTCATTCGCCTGTAATTCGGTAGCAAGATAGGGCGGCGTCCCGCCCGCATTTCCCGCCGTATATTGCTTTAACCCTGCCGTGGCACGCAGCGTCATTGTGACAGGCGCGCTGCTTTGTCCGGCGCGGGACAGGAAAATACTGCGGCGGCTTGCATCGCAGCGGATCAGGAACCTTGCGCCTTCGCCCGGCGCACCGAATAAAGCAATCGATCCGCGCTGGTCGTCGCGATATACCCAGTCGCCCGGTGTTATTGGCCAGTCGCGCCAGTCACCGACCGGGCTTGCCGCCTGAACGGTCGGCGGTGCAGGTTGCGGAGCGGCACGCGGTTCGGGACGTGGCGCGGGTGGTGGCTTGGGTGCGACGCAGGCGGAAATGGCCAGAAGGCTGGCCAGAGCGGCGAAAACGGGAGCGGAGTTTTTCATCATGGGTACGAGTGTAAATCGCGCCCGGCAAAGCCTCAACCAGAAAGTGAAGTTTCTTGGCATTTAGGCATTGGAAAGACGCCTGTTTGCACGCTACGGTTCGTAGGCGATGGATAAACATTCGATAAAACACAGGAAAAAACGCGCGGATCAGCTGCTCGCCGAACGCGGATTGGTCGGCAGCCAGCGCGAGGGGCAGGCGGCGATCATGGCGGGTCTGGTTTTTCACAAGGAACAGAAAATCCTGACGGCGGGTCACGCGCTGCCCGCTGATGCGGCTATCGAATTACGCGGCAAGGATCATCCGTGGGTATCGCGCGGTGGACTGAAACTCGACCACGCGCTGTCGCATTTCTGCATCGATGTTGCCGGTCTGACCGCTATCGACGTGGGCAGCTCGACCGGCGGATTTACCGACGTGTTGCTGTCGCGCGGGGCCGGACATGTATTCGCGATCGACAGCGGCACCAACCAGCTCGCATGGAAAATCCGGCAGGATGAGCGGGTTTCGGTGCACGAGCAGACCAGCGCGCGAACGCTGACGTCCGCGCATATCGATCGCGAGATCGACCTGATCGTGTGCGATGCGAGCTTTATCAAGCTGGCACAGGTGCTGCCGGTGCCGATGCAATTTGCGCGGGCGGGCGCGTGGCTCGTGGCACTCATCAAACCGCAATTCGAAGTTGAGCGGCACGAAGTGGGCGAGGGCGGGGTGGTTCGCGACAGAAATTTGCATGATCGGGTGTGCGGTGAAGTCGGGGTCTGGCTGGAATTGGTTCAGTGGAATGTCAGTGGCATTATCAAAAGTCCGATCACGGGACCCAGCGGCAATGTCGAATTTCTTGTTGGTGCAGTAAAGGTTTGAACCACCGGACTGGCCAGGCTGAAATTTGTTGCGACAAACCGCTTCCCATGTAGGAAATGGCTTGCTAGCAAAACACATGATCGGCAATTCAAGATATTACGCGCTCCATCGCCACCGTTCATCCATTGTGCGCAACATTTCGTCGCAGCATCATCTGTACATAGCGTCCCCTTTATCAACTTATCAGGACCGTCTTTATGGCTGAACTCGCTTCGCGCACACAATTGCGCATGTCCTTTCTGCGCTGGGCACTGTTTATTGTTCCGCTCATCGTGCTGCTCGGATTCATGTCGGGACAACTGGCCGGATCGGGGGAGGAGAATCGCTGGTTTCAGATGCTTGAAAAACCCGCTGCGCAACCGCCCGGATGGATCTTTGGCGCGGCATGGACAATCCTATATGTTTCAATCGGATTTGCGCTCACGCTCGTCATTTGCGCTCGGGGTGCAAGGCTGCGGGCGCTGGCCATATTTCTGTTCGTAGTGCAACTGGCGCTCAATCTGTTCTGGTCGCCGTTTTTCTTTGGCATGCATCAAGTGACCTATGCCTTTTATCTGATCATATTCATATTCCTGACTGCTACCGCAACCACTTTAGTATTCGGCCGTATCCGCACTTTTGCGGCATGGTTGATGGTGCCCTATCTCGCATGGCTGTGTTTCGCGGCGATTTTGAACAAACAGATCGATGAACTCAATCCCGATGCCGAAATATTGCAGGCACCACGCAGCAGCCAGTCCGTGCCAATTTAAGCCGGATTACACCTTGTCTGGAAAGCGGAAAATACCCAGATAATGTGAAGGCAAGCTATAAAGCCACAGATAAGCGAGACGATATTATGCAAAGCGAAAACAAAATATTTGCCGATTTTGCCAAATTCATAAACGGTATGGCGGGCACCGCCGCCGGTATGGGCCGTGAAGCGAGCGAAACCGCACGCGAACGCACGCGCGAATGGATTGCCGGTATGGATTTCGTGTCGCGCGAGGAATTCGACGCCGTCAAGGATATGGCCGCCAAGGCGCGCGAAGAAGCCGATAGCCTGAAAGTCCGCATTGCCAAGCTTGAAGCGATCCATGCCAAAAAGCCGGCTGCGAGCAAAGCCGGTAGCAAAAGCACGCCCCCGATGCCGTCTGCGAAAAAAGCGTCCGAATAGACATTAAGGGTCGGAAGTACGATACCCCACAGCTTGTCCACAGCTTTCCCACAGGGAAGCCGAACTCTCCACATGCAATCTAGGCCTACCAATTGCGCTGTCACTTTTGCATCTTCATGTTCGCAATGAAGCCGCAGGGACCAGAGTCGTTTATCCCTAATCTTTTCGGCACGGGACAAATTATGAACGAGCAGAGCAGCGTATTCGAAAGCGAAGAAGCGGCACCGGTCGATATGCTGGCGGCGCTGTTCGAGGCGCGCGGCTGGCCGAGCGAAATGGTCAGTGACGAGGAAATCGTGACCGAAGTCAAGGGGAGCTGGGCCAGTTACCAGATCCGTGCGATTTGGCGCGCGGATGACAATGTCCTGCAGTTGCTGGCGCTGCCGGACGTGCGCATCAATGCCGACAAGATAGCGGTGATGCACGAGGCGCTGGCGCTGATCAACGAGCAGCTTTGGCTGGGCCATTTCGATATCTGGTCGAACACTTCGGTATTACTTTACCGTCATGGGCTGATGCTGGGCAGCGACGGATTATTGAGTCTGGATCAGGCGCAGGCAGCGGTCGAGGCTGCGATTGACGAGTGCGACCGGTTCTACCCGGTATTCCAGTTTATCCTGTGGGGCGACAAGTCTCCCAAAGATGCATTGGATAGTGCTCTGATCGACACGCACGGTGAAGCGTGATGACCCGTTATCCCAAATCGCTGACGATATTCGGGTGCGGCAACATGGCCGGGGCAATGCTGCGTGGCTGGCTTGCGGACGGTATGGATGCGCGGTGTGTGACCGTGATTACTCCGACCAGCAAAAAAGTGCCCAAAGGCATCCGCACCCTCGCATCCGCCCCGGTGGATATGCCGTCTGCCGACATGCTGCTGATCGGTGTCAAACCGTATATGCTGACCGATCTGGCCGACAATATCCGGCCCCTGACCGGACCGGATACGATGCTGGTATCGATTTTGGCGGGAGTCGATGTCGAAAAGACCCGCCGCTTATTTCCCCAAAGCGGTCCGATCGTGCGGGCTATGCCCAATATGGCGGTCAGCATCGGCAAATCGCCGGTCGGTATATTCGCCGAGAAGCTGGATGATCGGCAGCACGCGATTGTCGATAGTATGATGGCGGCGCTCGGCAGTGCGGAATGGCTGGACCGGGAAGAGCTAATTCACCTGATTATAGCGGTTAGCGGATCGGGTCCTGCCTATCTGTTCCGCTTTATCGACGCGCTGGCGCGGGGCGTGAACGATCTGGGGCTGCCCAAAGACCAGGCCGACCGGCTGGCGCTGGCGATGGTTGAAGGGGCCGCGCAACTGGCCGCGCAAGCCGGTGAAAATCCCGGTGTGCTGGCCGAGCGGGTCGCGAGTCCGGGCGGTACGACGCGGCAGGCTATGAAGGTGTTCGACGAAGATGACGCGCTGGCCAGGCTCGTATATAAAGCTGCCAAAGCAGCGCGGGACCGCTCGATTGAAATGGAGCAGGAAGCAAAAAGCGCCTAGTCACACTCCAACTCGTAAAAATCCTTGACATGATCCCAGGCTTCTTCGGCCGTCTCGACCATCGTGAAAAGCTCCAGATCGCGCGGACTGATCGTGCCTTCTTCGCCCAGTACATCCCAGTCGATAACCCGGTTCCAAAAGTCGCCTCCAAAAAGCAATACCGGGATACGTTCCATTTTTCCGGTCTGGATCAGCGTCAGCAGTTCGAAAAACTCGTCGAACGTACCAAAGCCGCCCGGGAAAACCGCAACTGCGCGGGCGCGGAGCAGGAAGTGCATCTTGCGCAGCGCGAAATAATGGAACTGAAAGCTGAGATGCGGGGTGACGTAGTCATTGGGTGCCTGCTCATGCTCCAGCACGATATTGAGGCCGATGCTGTCTTCGTCCGCATCATGGGCCCCGCGGTTGGCCGCCTCCATAATCGACGGTCCGCCGCCGGAGCAGACGACGAACTGTTTCTTGCCATCCTCGGTCACACCGCAGGTGCTGGCCAGCCGCGCCAGTGCGCGTGCTTCGCTGTAATATTTGGACTTGGCCTTCAGGTTTTCGGCAATGCGTTTTTCCTGCGGCGTCTTTGCTGCGGCGATGATGTCATCGGCCTTGTCCGGTGCGGGAATTCGTGCGGAACCATAAATGACAAAAGTGGAGCCGATACCGGCTTCTTCCAGCAGCATCTCAGTCTTGAGCAGTTCGAGCTGAAACCGCACCGGGCGCAATTCTTCCCGCAACAGGAAATCGGTATCGCGATAAGCCAAAAGGTATGCCGGATCGCTTGTCTGCGGTGTCGAAATAGGCGATTTTTCGGCCGTCTTCGCATCTTCGGATGCCCGGCGAAACTTGCGTTCTTGAATGTCTTTTTTGGAGTGTCCGTCAGTGTCTGTCATCGAGACGCGATACGGAGTTTCCCCCCTACCTGCAATAGCCTTCGCCGCTCATATCGAAATGAAAATGGTCGCGATGGGCGCTATTGTAATCCGGGCTCAAAACCGTGCCAAATCGTTTGCACGCGCTGTCGTGGATCGTGCGCAGGAAATTGCGTTCCGGCTGCGTACCCGTCCAGCTGTCGGAGATACTGATGCGGCGTCCGTCAGCAAGGATAAAGGCAGCTACATCGATCGCATTTGCGTGTGCATGTTCCGATAGTTTGCCCGATCCGCCAATATTGCGGCAGCTATAACTGCCCATGGTCTCGATCCGCTCCAGATCGCTTCCCAATATCTTTCGCGCTGCCCGGGCCACTCCATATTGTGCCCAATTGGCAAAATTCCGGGCGAGGTCGCATCGGACTGGTCCCAGATTGCTGACCTGCAAAACGCGGCTCAGCATGGCATTGCGGTCGAGACCGACATTGGATAGCCTGACACTGTTTATCTGGCTGCAACCGCCGCCGAAATATTGGTCGGGAATAGGTGTGAAATTGACCTGCGCGGCGCCCAGTTCGGCATGGCAGGCACGAGCGGCCATGTTCGGATTGCCGCGCGGTGCTGCGCTGACCGAAGGACGCGGCGCGGTTGCGGTTTGCGCACTCGTACGGCCTTCAGGCAGTATGCCGCAAGCTGATAACAACAAAATTGTTGTCATTAGTATGATGGCTCGGCTGAATCCAATTCGCGATATAGTCATATAATGGGCAGTAAACGTAACATGGTTAAAAACCGGTTAACGTAACTCTGGTGGACGCCCATATATTGATACTTGTCATTCATTTCAGCTAGACTTTTCATGGAAGAGAAAGTCGCGAAAAAGAAGAAATGCGCTGTAAAAAAAACTACATTAGCACGAAAATATCAATGTGATGCGAGTAATTATCATTATCATTAGTATTGCCATTTTATTTAAGGTTTGTTAGGCTGTGGCCATGATCGTGCGAATCTGGAACAATATCCATGTCTTCTGGGTCATTCTGGCGCTTCCCGCCGCGTTCATGGCGGCTGCGCTGGTGCGCGACCCGGCGGCTGCATTCGACCTCATCCATTCGAGCGGGGAGGTATCCGTGCGTCTGCTGGTGCTTGCGCTTGGGATATCGCCGCTGCGCCAGCTATTGGGGCCGCGCAGGTGGATATTGTGGCTGGTGCGCCGCCGCCGTGCGATCGGCGTGGCCGCGTTCGGCTATGCCGTGCTGCACCTGACCTTCTACCTGCTCGACATGGTATTCTGGGATCAGATCGTCGCCGATGCGATGGTGTTCAGCATCTGGACCGGCTATCTCGCTCTAGCCATATTCGCGCTGATGGCGCTCACCAGCAATGATGGTGTGATGCGGCTGCTCCGCGCCAACTGGAAGCGGCTGCAACGCCTCGTCTACGCCGCCGCCGTGCTGACCGCAGTGCATTGGATTTTCGTCGACGGAGAGGTTCGCGGTGCAATTATACACTTTGTCCCGCTTATCATACTGGAAATAGCCAGAATGATACATATATTCACAAAACGTCACGGGCAACTGCGCAAGCCGGTACCGTGACATGATTAGAAGGAAAAATAGGATATGAAATTTACGCAAGCCATGATGGCCATCGCCGCCGCCACCGCCATGCAGGTCGCCACCAGCGAGCCCGCGCAAGCGACCGGCAAGATGAAATGCGAAGCCGGTCCCCAATCCACATGGGTGTCGCGCGAAAAGCTTGAGGCCAAGCTGAAGAAAGACGGTTGGAAGGTCAAGAAATCCAAAGTCGATGGTGGCTGCTATGAAGTCTATGCGACCACGCCCGAAGGCGACCGCGTCGAAGCCTATTTCCATCCGGTGACGATGGAAAAACTGCTGGTATCGCGCCGCGGCAAGGTGCTTTTTCGCAAGCAGGACTAACATTCCTTTGCGCATATGATGATAGTATAGTGCCAATATAAAAAGCCGCTGTCCTGCCGGATGGCGGCTTTTTAGCGGGTCGATTCCGCTCGAATTTTGTGGCCCCCGCATTCTCTGCTTGCCAATGCTGCACTGCACCACTATTGCCATCGACGGGCCACGCGGTCCCAACGCCGCGCGAGCTCTCTGTGAGGAGAGAACAGCATGAGTAACCAAGTACCGGCGGAGCCGACGCTCCGTCCCGATTGCCCGAATTTTTCTTCGGGCCCGACCGCCAAATTCCCCGGCTGGTCTTTCGACAAACTGAAAACCGAATCCTTTGGCCGTTCGCACCGTTCGGCCGTCGGCAAGGCGCGGCTGAAATATGCCATCGACCTGAGCCGCGAGATATTGGGCATACCCGATGAATACCTGATCGGCATCGTTCCGGGTTCCGATACCGGCGCGGTCGAACTCGCCATGTGGACCATGCTGGGCGCACGCCCGGTCACGGTCGCCGCATGGGAAAGTTTCGGCAACGTGTGGATTCAGGATGCGGTCAAACAGCTGAAGCCCAAGGGCCTCACCGCGCTGGAAGCCGATTACGGCGAAATTCCCGACCTGACCCAAATCGACAAGGGCGACGATATCGTCTTTACGTGGAATGGTACGACTTCGGGTGCCAGGATCGCCAATACCGACTGGATTGCGGACAACCGCGATGGCATCACGATCAACGACGCCACCAGCGCGATTTTCGCGCAGCCGATGGATTGGGCGAAACTCGACGCCACCACCTATAGCTGGCAGAAAGTCATGGGCAGCGAAGCCGCACACGGCATGCTGATCCTCAGCCCGCGTGCCGTGGAACGGATCGAAAGCTACGATCCCGAATGGCCGCTTCCCAAAATCTTCCGCGTGAAAAAGGGTGGGCAACTCAACCGCGCGATTTTCGAAGGCGCGACGATCAATACCCCGTCGATGATGGCGACCGAAGATTATATCGCTGCGCTCGAATGGGCCAAATCGATCGGCGGCTTGCCCGAATTGCATGCCCGTGCCGACCGCAACTCCAAAATCGTCACCGACTGGATCGAGGCGACGCCGTGGCTGCGCAATATGGTGAGCGATCCCGCGCAGCGCACCAATACTGGCGTGTGCATGGTGTTCCAGGGCGATTATTATGACGGCTTGGACGACGATGCCAAGGCGGCGGTGCCCAAAACCATTGCCAAAATGCTAGAAGAGCGCGGCGTGGCGTATGATTTCAACGGCTACCGCGATGCGCCGCCATCCTTGCGCATCTGGTGCGGGTCGACAGTCGAGGAAGAAGATGTGTCCCGCCTATTGCCGTGGATCGAATGGGCCTATGCCAAAGTGCAGGCCGGTTAACCCCAATATTATTGTACCGTCATTCCGGCAGAAGCCGGAATCTCCTGCGAACAAACGCAAGACTGATGGAGATCCCGGCCTGCGCCGGGATGACGGCATGAAATCAAGGAATGATTTATGCCTAAAGTATTAATCTCGGACAAAATGGACCCCAAAGCCGCGCAGATATTCCGCGAGCGCGGCGTCGAGGTCGACGTGATCACAGGCCAGACGCCCGAAGAACTGAAAGCCATTATCGGCAATTATGACGGGCTTGCCGTGCGGTCTTCGACCACGGCGACTCCCGAACTCATCGAAGCCGCCACCAATTTGAAAGTGATCGGCCGCGCCGGTATCGGCGTCGACAATATCGACATTCCCGCGGCCTCGGCCAAGGGCGTCGTCGTGATGAACACGCCGTTCGGCAATTCGATCACCACGGCCGAGCACGCCATCGCGATGATGTTTGCGCTCGCGCGCCAGCTGCCCGAGGCAGACGCCTCGACACAGGCCGGCAAGTGGGAAAAATCGCGCTTCATGGGGGTCGAGTTGACCGGCAAGACGCTCGGCCTGATCGGTGCGGGCAATATCGGCTCGATCGTCGCCGAGCGCGCGCTGGGCATCAAGATGAAAGTGATCGCGTTCGATCCGTTCCTGACGGCGGACCGGGCGGTCGAACTCGGTATCGAAAAAGTGACGCTGGACCAACTTCTGACGCGCGCCGACTTTATCACGCTGCACACACCGCTGACCGACCAGACCCGCAATATCCTGTCGAAAGAGGCGCTGGCCAAGACCAAAAAAGGCGTGCGTATCGTCAACTGTGCGCGCGGCGGCCTGATCGACGAGGCGGCGCTCAAAGACGCGCTGGAAAACGGGCAGGTCGCTGGCGCCGCACTTGACGTGTTCGCGCAGGAACCGGCCAAGGAAAATGCCCTGTTCGGCACGCCCGGTCTCATCTGTACCCCGCATCTGGGCGCCTCGACCGACGAGGCGCAGGTCAACGTGGCCATTCAGGTGGCCGAACAGATGGCCGATTACCTGATGAACGGCGGCGTCACCAACGCGCTCAATATGCCCAGCCTGTCGGCGGAACAGGCCCCCAAGCTTAAACCCTATATGGCTTTGGCCACACAGCTCGGTACACTGATCGGACAGTTGCAGGGCGAAGGCATCAAGGCGATATCGGTCGAAGTCGAGGGCGCGGCCGCAGAGCTGGACCAGAAACCCATTACCGCCGCCGTACTGGCGGGGCTGATGCGTGCCTATTCGGATACGGTCAATATGGTTAACGCGCCCTATCTGGCCAAGGAACGCGGGCTCGACGTGCGCGAAGTTCGCCATAAACGCGAGGGCGATTACCACACGCTCGTGCGCGTCGCCGTGACCACCGACAATGGCGAAAAATCGGTCGCGGGCACATTGCTCGGCAACGCGCAGGCGCGGCTGGTCGAGATTTTCGGGATCAAGATGGAAGCCAATCTGGAAGGCAATATGCTCTATGTCGTCAACCAGGACGAGCCCGGCTTTATCGGCCGGATCGGGACCGCGCTGGGTGAGGCGAGCGTCAATATCGGCACGTTCCACCTGGGCCGCAGGTCGAAAAAAGCGGGCGGCGAAGCGGTGTTGCTGCTGTCGGTCGATTCACCGGTCGAAGAACCGGTGCTGTGGAAAGTCTGCCAGTTGCCCGGCGTAAAAACGGTCAAGGCACTGCGGTTCTGATAATTATGCGGGCGGGTGCGACCGATAAAAGGCTTCACCCGTCCGCCGATATTGCCTAGGGAAAATAGATGACCTCCGACCTGCTTCCAGAAGGGCTGCAAGACAGCCTGCCGCCCTATGCGGGTGCGATGGCATCGACGCGCCGGGCGATGATGGATGTGCTGGCCAGCCACAGCTATGCCCGCATCCAGCCGCCGATGGTCGAGTATGAACGCTCGCTGGCCTCGCGCATGGACGGGGTGCAGCGCGATGCGATGTTCCGGTTCGTCGATCCGGTATCGCTGCGCATGCTGGCGATGCGGTCCGACATCACCGTGCAGATCGGGCGGGTGGTGAGCACCGGTCTTGCCGCCGCGCCTCGTCCGCTGCGGCTCAGCTATTCGGGGCCGGTTCTCAATATCCGCGCCGGACAGCTCGAACCCGAGCGCGAGCGCACGCAGCTGGGCGCGGAACTGGTCGGTACCGACAGCGTCGCGGCAGCGGCCGAAATCGTCGGCCTTGCCATCGAAGCGCTGAAGGCCGCGGGCGCCGAAAATATCAGCGTCGATTTCACGCTTCCCGATCTGGTCGACACGCTCGCCCAATCGGCATTTCCGTTGCATGAGGACGCGATCGACAAAGTGCGTCACGAGCTTGATGCCAAGGATGCCGGCGGCATCAAGGCGCTGGGCGCCAATGCGTATCTGCCTTTGCTCTATGCGGCGGGACCGATTGAGGCGGCGCTGGACACGCTGGCCTCGATCGATGCCGGCGGCGCGCTGGCCAGCCGCATTGATGCGCTGCGCGAAATTGCTGCGCCGATCGACGCCGATGTGCGCGTCACGCTCGATCCGACCGAACGGCACGGGTTCGAATATCAAAGCTGGTTCGGGTTTTCGCTGTTTGCGAGCGGCCATGCCAGAGCGCTGGGGCGCGGCGGCACCTATGCCATCAAACGCGCCGACCATAGCAGCGAAGTCGCCACCGGGTTTTCGCTCTATCCCGATCTGTTGAACGTGGATTCAGAGCGCGCGGAGCCACACAACACCGTGTTCCTGCCGATCGGTTATGACCGGCCCGCTGCCGAGGAGCTGCGTGCCAAGGGCTGGAAAACGGTGGCGGCGCTTTCATCCGCCGATACGCCCGTAGCGTCCGGCTGCTCGCATGTTCTGGGAGACAGCGGGACGCCGCAGCTAGTCTAAAAATTCCGCTTCAGGAAAATTCGTTCGGGTTCGGTCCGATCCGGCCCGTGCCGCTGTCGAGCGAATCGATCGTTTTCATCTGCGCATCGTCCAGCGTGAAATCGAGCGCGCCCAGATTGTCCCGCTGATGTTCTTTCGACGAGGCTTTGGGAATGACCATCAGGTCGCTTTGCAGATGCCAGCGCAATATCACCTGCGCCGGTGATTTGCCGGTCTGTTCGGCGATCGTCTTGATATCCTGATTCTCCAATCCCTCGCCCTGGCCGAGCGGGCTCCAGCTCTGTGTGGCGATGCCCAGCTTGCGGTGCACATTGCGCAATTCGCGCTGCTGGAAACGCGGATGCAGCTCGATCTGGTTAACCGCGGGTACGACGCTGGTTTCGTTCACCAGCCGCTCCAGATTGTCGGGCATGAAATTCGATACGCCGATCGATTTGGCGCGGCCTTCCTTCTGGAATTCGATGAACGCTTTCCACGTCTCCACATATTTGTCCTTGTCGGGGCAGGGCCAGTGGATCAGCAGCAGATCGACCGACTCGCGGCCCAGCCGGCCCAAGCATTTGTCAAAGGCCGTTTTGGTTTCGTCATAGCCTTGCTGCTCGTTCCAGATCTTGGTCGTCAGCCAGATATCGCCATGTCCCTCCATCGCGGCCCCGACGCCTTTTTCGTTGCGATAGATCGCCGCCGTATCGACCAGCCTGTATCCCATTTCGAGCGCGGTTTCGACCGCGCCCTGCGCGTCGTCATTGTCGATCAGATAGGTTCCGAACCCGAATTGCGGGACGATGCGTCCGTCGTTCAGGGTCAGGGCAGGCTGTTTTGAATCGGTCATATATTTCTCCTTGCCCCACTAACCGCCCGCACCGCGGACTGTTCCCATTCAGCAATATTCCGATATGCAGATCCAGGGCGGGGGAAGAGTTAGGGCTATACTATAAAGCCCCGGGACGTTAGGGCGTCATGGGTTTCAAATCGACGTGATTACAGGGAATGACGGGATACGATAGACTATGGCAAACGTAACGGTAATTGGCGCGCAATGGGGCGACGAGGGCAAGGGCAAGATCGTCGACTGGCTCGCGAACCAGGCGGACGCCGTGGTGCGGTTCCAGGGCGGCCACAATGCCGGTCACACGCTGGTCGTTGGCAAGCAAGTGTACAAATTGTCGCTGTTGCCCTCTGGTATTGTGCGCGGCACGCTGTCGATCATCGGCAACGGTGTTGTGCTCGATCCGTGGGCGCTGAAAGCCGAAGCGGAAAAGCTGCGCGGGCAGGGCGTCGAGATCAATGCCGATAATCTGGCGATTGCCGATAATTGCGCGCTGATCTTGCCGTTCCACCGCGACTTGGACGGACTGCGCGAAGATGCGAGCGGCGAGGGCAAAATCGGGACCACACGCCGCGGCATCGGCCCGGCTTACGAAGACAAGGTCGGCCGCCGTGCCATCCGTGTCTGCGATCTGGCGCATCTCGATGATCTGGAGCCGCAGCTGGACAGGTTATGCGCGCATCATAACGCATTGCGCGCGGGTTTTGGCGAACCCCCGATCGACCGCGATGCGCTCGTGGCCGAGTTGCGCGAAATCGCGGGCTTCGTGCTGGAATTCGCGCAGCCGGTGTGGAAGCGCCTGAACGAGGTCCGCAAAGCGGGCGCGAGGATATTGTTCGAGGGCGCACAGGGCGTGCTGCTTGATGTCGACCACGGCACCTATCCGTTCGTGACGTCCTCCAACACCGTGTCGGGCACTGCGGCGAGTGGTTCGGGCCTGGGCCCGTCCGCAACCGGTTTCGTGCTGGGCATCGTCAAGGCCTATACCACCCGCGTCGGATCGGGCCCTTTCCCGACCGAACTCGAAGACGAGGTGGGCCAGCGGTTGGGTGAGCGCGGCCACGAATTCGGCACAGTCACCGGACGGCAACGCCGTTGCGGCTGGTTCGATGCCGTGCTGGTGCGACAGGCCTGTGCGATATCCGGCGTTACCGGTATCGCGCTGACGAAGCTCGACGTGCTCGACGGGTTCGAAAAATTGCGTATATGCACCGGTTACCGGCTGAACGGCAAGATACTCGACTATTTCCCCGCCAACGCCAGCGACCAGACCAATGTCGAACCGATTTACGAGGAAATCGAAGGCTGGTCTCAAACCACCGCCGGTGCCCGCAGCTGGGTCGACTTGCCAGCGCAGGCAATTAAATATATCAAGCGGGTGGAAGAGCTTATCGAATGTCCCGTGGCCTTGGTATCGACGTCGCCGGAACGGGAGGACACGATTCTGGTAAAGGATCCGTTCGGCGACTGAGACAGGGGACCCGTAATGACCGCCGAGGGTATGAGCTACGAAGAAACGCACCGACCGACGGTCCTGATACTCTCCGACCGCGCGGATATCGCCTCCGATATGGCTGAAGACGTGCATGCGGCGGGCGGGCGTCCGCTACCGGTTCTGACTATATCGCAAGCAAATAGCGATCCCGATGCGCTGCGCACAGCGCACGCGATACTGGTCGATGTCGACCGCGACGATAGCGCGATATTCGACCTGCTCGCGCATCTGTACGATCTGGAGCGCGTGGCGATCGTAACCGAGCTCGCCTACCTCGAAACCGTCTATATCGCCCCCAATGTGCATATCATCATCGGGCAGGAGCGGGCCGAACGAATCGTCATGCTCGCGCGATTGTTGCGGCCCGTGCGGCAGGCGGGCCACGCCCCGAGCGGGTCGGATCATAGTGCGGAATTGCAGCGTATCACCGCGCAGGTCGCTTTGATTGCGCAGAAACTGGCCGAACTGTCGGGCGAACCGGACGGGGAGGAATATCGTCCACATGATGCACATGATTCCGTACATGGGTACCGCACGCAGCCGGCGGAACCGGGCCGCAATCTGGCCAGCGCACGTGTGTCTCCTAGGCTCAATGCGGATGTTATCCGTGGTATATTGCGCGCACGGCGCATGCGCGACGATTTTTTCGACGGCGGACTGTTTGCCGATCCGGCATGGGATATGCTACTCGACATGACGGTGGCCCGTCTTGACGGGGATAATGTGTCGGTGTCCAGCCTGTGTATCGCCGCGTGCGTGCCGCCGACGACGGCGTTGCGCTGGATAAAGGTGATGACCGATCAGGGCGTGTTCGAACGGGCGCCCGACGATAACGACGCCCGCCGCGTATTCGTGGCCTTGTCCGATACGGCCTATGCTGCAATGGAAGCATATGTAGCGGCGGTGCGCACGAAAGGCTTGCTCCGCGTTTGAGACGTGCGATACGGGCAGTCTCATGCGCCAGTCGTTTGCGTGGCCCCGAGAAAATTTTTATCGGCGCTTTGCATCTTAAGGGTTGCCAAGTCCGGAAAACTTTGGCAATTGGCGCGTCCCTGAGGGGCGATTAGCTCAGTTGGTAGAGCGCTTCGTTTACACCGAAGATGTCGGCAGTTCGAGCCTGTCATCGCCCACCATAATTTCAATGGTTTAGCTCTCAAGCTCGAAAAAGCTCTGGTACCAATGTATCAAATTACCAGTCCAGAGCGGCGCTTGCATCCCGCATATAGGATGGCGAAAACCGAGCATAATGCCTCTCCGTTACCAATACTGTCGTATGCGCCATGTACTGCGATATCTTCGACATTAGGATATCGGCCTGAGCCATCCAGACGCCTGCCGTGTGTCTCAGGATATTGGGCGTGCACTTTACACCGGATCGCTTTGTGGCTGCTATGAGCGCCTTCTGGACGCTGGCAACGGGCTTTCCAGCATACTCGATCACACATTGTCGGTTAATCGCGCTGCATACGCTTCCTGCAGGGCTTTTTGCGCCCGCGTGTTCATCGGGACAATATTGCGGCCCTTGTTCGTTTTGATTCGTCCAGGCGGTATGAAGTCGATAGTCTTGCCTTTGAAGTCAACCCGGTCCCACGTGAGGTCCAGTATCGCGCTCATTCTGGCGCTTGTAGTCACTCCCAATATGACAAAAAGCCTGATATGCGGGGCCTCGATATGGCGCAGCAGTTTTTGCAGATCGTCTTTGGTGAGGAATGTATCGCGTGGCTTGGACGGTGCCGGGATCCAGATCGGCGGTGCCTCGCCCTTGTAATGAAAATTCAGGCAGGCGCGCAGCATTTCCAATTCGGTTTTTACCGTGCTGTCGGATTTGCCCTGCAGCTTTCGTGCCTGATAATACGACCTGCAATCGTCGCGTGTGATCGCTTTGCCCAGTCGGTAGCCAAAATGCGGCTCCAGAGCTTGCCACGAATAGTGGAATTTGTCTTTGGAAACGACTTCTTTCAGCCTGTCTTTTTGATATATTTCCCATAGGTCCGCTACCCTGCCTGTCCGGGGTGCGGACCGGGCTTGCCAGATTTGAGCGGCGCGACTTTCGGCAAGCCCTCTGGCATCCGTACCAGTCGAGATTCATAATCGTTTGCTGCCGTCATAGAAGCTGAGGCACCACTTGCCCCTGTGTCTGGCGAGTTTATACTCTGGCACTCGTATCGTTCCACTTCTGCAGCGGGTCTAGGTCGGCATGATGGCGGTTATCGACGTCAACGGGTTCGGGACCCTTGCGCGGCAACGGCCAATCGCTGGTCTAGCTTGTCTAGCAGTGGGCTATCTTGTTCGAATTTGCGTGCGAAATGAGCGCCTTCGATCGTCGCGCGCTCAACCCTCTCGGCCGTCATCTTTTTCGGGTGAGCGCCGCCCCTGCCCCAATCGGCAAAACGGCGCGGATCGGGATCTATACGGAAACGCGCGTCGTTGCACAGTTGCGTTTGGAAGAATGTTTCGTCCGGCACGACGCGCCAACGAAGGTAGCGTGCAAGCTTCTGGCTATCCGGCGACGCCGAGAGAAGTTGGCGGGCAACGCGCCGTCTGGCGGTGAACCATTGGCTGCCGACATAACATTCGAAATTATTGCGAAAAGGGCTCAGCGGCGATTGTAAGCCGAAGCTTGCGGTGAACGACCCGACACGCCATTTCCGGCCGGATTTGGCATTCTCGTCGCCCTCGTTCGATCGCAGAATCGGAATCTTCAGTATCGAACGGAGATAGCGAATGCGGGCCAGGTGGATATTGCCATCATTGCCGTGATGAGAGAGGCATTCCGCCGCACCATCAATAGGTTCCGGCAGACCGGTTTTCGGGACCCGTCGATAGTCCATGAGCGCATCGGCCTCAGTGGCTGCCAGATCGCGCCGCACTTTTTCCGGGCTCGCTATGGGGTAATCGCTGGCACTCAACAGAAAGAACCAGTCCGGATCGGCCTGCTGGTAGAGCAGATCCAGTGCCAGCAATGTGCCTTCCACCAGCGACCATTTGCCCCAACCGGTCTTGACCGGACGCTCGACGAACGAAGCCCCAAGGATATTCGCGTAAATCGAGCGGCGATTTGCTGAAATCATGATGGCAGGCAATCGGCGGATCATCATAAAGACGCCGAAGTGTCGAGATCAGCCGCTGTAATTGCTTCGGCCGGTCATGCGACAGGATAATGAATCCGAACTTCACGATTGCCTGCCCCTAAGCTCTCAAATTAGCACTTCAGATGAAAAATTCAGTTATTATCAGGACTTCTATCAAAAATATCCAAGCTCGCAAAGAGGCAAGTCAAACCGCTCTGCCACCATTTCCATATGGGGCGCGGCAAAACAGCGCACGCGTTTCATCACCTCTGCTGGCGGCCAGCTGGCGCGCCAGGCCGCGAGCGTTCCCTGAAAAAACTGCGAAGTCCGACCCTGCCGGGTCAGCATATCCCTGGCCGAGCGCGGCCGTACGTTGCGCGGCTGCTGTATCGCCTTGGCGATTGCGCCTGCATTTCCTGTCGGCAACAGTTCGACAAGACGGTCGGCAAAGCGTTGCGGCGCGTCGGCCATCCATTCCATCGGCAGTACGGTGATCTGCTCTCGGCTGAAAAACTTTGCAAAAGCTTTTGCGATATCGTTGAACCGCAAGAGCTGCGCCGGGCTGAGATAATGATCGGCATGGTCCATAGGCCGGGCTGGTGATCAGATATTGGGCCTTGAGTAGGCGGTAGACTGTGGCTTCCGACACGAATAAACGCCGTTGTCCGTGAACCCCACTGTTAACTCGCGCGCGCTCAGTTCAGACTGCTCCAGCGCCTTCTGAGCTTGTTAAAGGATTGATGATCTGATCCTGTATCGCAGCAGGGATGCGGCTCCACACCCGGCTTGGCGCCGACGGCCGATCGGTAAGCCCCTCCGGCCCGCCGTCGCGGTATCGATCATACCAACGGTAGAAGGTCCGACGTGGGATGCCGAGCTGATCCAGCGTCCGCTTGGCTGGCAGATGCGACTGCTCGACCTGCCTGATGATCTCCAAATTCTCGGTGGCGGAGTATCTCATGCGTCGTCTATCCCTTCCGCCAGCATGCTATTTTAAGCAGCCGGTTCTCTAGCGTCAGATCAGCCACGCTTTCTTTCAGATCGCGGGACTGGCGGCGCAAGTCCCTTAACTTGTCGGTGGTAGTAGCACCACCGCATCACCTGCCAAGCGGCGTTTCCCCGCCTTCATGAACTCGTTGCCCTATGGTCGCCTACGGCCCGGACCAAGTGTAATATAGGCTCTGGGCGATGCCTTCATTGCGGCACAGCTCGGCGATGCTTTCATCGCCGCGCACGCCTTCCAACACGGTCCTGATCTTGTCTTCCGCTGAGAAATGGCGACGCATCGTTCGCCGGATCTCATAATGCGCTGCGCGCATGGCCTTCAGCTCATCACCTTCTCGACGGTCGCTTTGGGCTTTGAGGATCTGGATCTCATCTTCGTTCCCTCGTCACTACAACGAGACCCAAACCCTCCTTAATCTATAATCGCCAAACTGTGCCATTGGTGCTGAAGGCGCACAGTCCGATCTTCTAAGAGGGGCGGACTCTAATCGAACTTGGAGGAAAATCAGGCGGGGCACGTCAGCACGTCACTCACGCTCAAAGTGAAATGCATTCTACCTAGCGAGAGCCGCGCTTACAACCGTTTTTCCTTCGAAATTAAGCCATGTAGTGTGGTCGAGCTCGATCCCGTAAATAAGCAACCACAGCCCTGGCACACCAATAGCCAGTTAGAATAAGCAGTAGTAAACCGAGCCTGATACCGTTGCGCTTGGAAATACGCCACCACCATTTGCCAGCGATGGATTTCTCAACGACAAACTGATATTTGCGAAGGCCGGGGTTGGTTTTAAAAAAACTGTCAATTGCTATGGACATAGCCGTAGATATACGTTTCGTTTCTTGCAACGAAGTGTTCTCGGCTGGTTCCCCCCACCAGAATGAGCGAAGTGCGATGGATGTACTTTCGTCCAACCCCTCCCCAGTCAACTTCTTGTATTCGCGTCGGCAGGTTCTCAGAGAATATACAGCTTGTTTGCTTGCATGCACTTTAGTTATGCTATCGTGGCCCCGCCGCATCCTGTAGAGCATTTCTCTGGCTACGCCGAACTTTCCCAAATCCGTCAGACGTGTCCACAGATCGTAATCTTGGGCGTATGTCACCGTCGGATCGTAGCCGCCTACTAGATCGTATGACCTACGGCGAAAGGCGACTTGTCCATGTCCGCCTATCGCATTCGTGAAGCAGTTAAAGAGGGGAAAAGTTTCATCAACCTTAATCGGACTGTCCAGATATCCCGTTTCATCCTCGATCTTAAAATGCTCAATAATAGACGATACGGCGACATAGTCCGATTGAGCTCTCAAGAATTCAATTTGTTTTTCCAACCGGGTTGGCATCGAGATATCGTCGGCATCCATGCGGGCTATGAATTCGCCGGCAGAGATATCGATGCCGCGCCGAAGCGCTATCGTGAGCCCCGTATTATCCTGCTCAACCAATCTGATTCGAGAGTCCCGAGCGGCGTATGATCGAGCTATGTGGCCCGTGCTGTCAGTGGAACCATCATTGATAATTATGAACTCGAAGTCACGGAATGTCTGATTCAAAATACTTTCGACAGCGCTCGACACATACTGCTCGGCATTATAGGCAGACATTACGACGGAGATAGCAGGAGATTGATTATTACCCAATGGCTTCCCAAACATAATTTTTTTCAAGTAAGTATTTTCACGATCGAAAAGTTTTCACCGCTGCACGCAGCATGAAGTTAATGAAGTCATATGAACATGAAAATACGAGGATTTATATTATTAAGCCAAGGGCGACTTTATAAGTCGCAGTAGCTCTGTCAACTACCCCGCGACCAAACTGCGTGATGCCAATCTGGCGCGGGGGAAAAGCTGCCGACTTTATTATTTAGTGCTCAATTTCTAAACGTTCGGATCGTTTTCATAAGATAATAAAGGCCTTGATGGTAGTAATGTAATTTGAGCGAAATGCTAACTTCGCGGTAAGGAAAAAATTAAAGATGATTATGTCATCTCTTCGTAAAATACTTGACATTCTGAACCATCACGAAAGACGGCATTTTTACGTCCTCATAACCCAGTCGTTTCTGATGGCTCTTATCGATGTAACGAGCGTCGTTTCGATCCTGCCTTTCCTAGCCGTGGTTTCAAATCCGGAAATCATTTCCGAAAACTTTTATCTGAACAGCCTTTACAATATGCTCCATTTTGAAAGCACGCAAAATTTCTTGGTGCTTTTGGGATCCTGTGTGTTTTTTTTATTATTGTCTCGATTGCATTTCGGGCCTATAATTTCTACGCGCTTACTAGATTTTCAAAGCTGAGGGCGCTGGCGTTGGCAACGAACTATTCCATCGCTATCTCAGCCAATCCTATCCATGGTTTCTTGAACGGCACTCCTCTGGGCTTGCTCGTAAAGTTCTGTCGGAGGTTAGCGAGGTAATCAACGGGTCGATCATGTCACTAATGGCACTGCTCGCGAATGCGATGATTATCGTCTTGATCCTTCTCGTGCTTATGGTTCTTCAGCCTATTGCAGCTTTATTCGCAGCACTGATTGTAGGCAGCATATATGCCATTGTTTTCAGAGTAATTCGATCGCAGCTGATCGGATTGGGCGAAAAAAGGTTGGCTGCTGACCGATTGCGTTTTCAAGTCATGCATGAAGCGCTGGCGGGTATCAAGGAAGTAAAAGCCTTTAGCCTTGAATCGGCGTATTTGCGAAGATTTCGCGATCCGGCCAAGCGGTTGGTGGCTTATCAATCAAGAATGGCGTTGATTAGTGAGATGCCGCGAAACTTATTAGAGGGATTGCTGCTCGGTGGCATGCTGATCTTCGTGATGTCTCTGCTGATCACGGGTACTGGAGACGTGATCGCAGCTATCCCGGTTCTAGGGACTTATGCTTTCGCCGGCATCCGCTTGTTTCCGACCGTCCAGCGTATTTATGGGAACTACACTACAATGCGTTTTGCCCAGCCAGCCCTAAATTCGCTACATGCTGACATGTCACGCCAATGGCTTGGAAAGTTAGAGATTGGACCGATGCCGGAGCCGCTCACACTTGGGACGTCCGTGGAATTACGGGACGTTACATTTTCATACGTCAACAGCATCAAGCCAGCTCTTGAGAAAGTTTCGCTAAAAATCGAAGTGAATTCGACTGTCGGTTTCGTAGGGAGTACCGGCGCGGGAAAATCCACGGCGGTGGATATTCTCCTCGGGCTTCTCCAACCCGACAAGGGCAGTCTTCGTGTAGATGGCATTCCAATTACGACGGCAAATGTTCGGTCCTGGCAGCGCGCTATTGGCTATGTCCCGCAAAACATATTTCTTTGCGATGACACGTTGGCAGCCAATATCGCATTCGGGGAGGATACGGGGGCTGTTGATATGGACCGCGTACAAGAAGTTTCAGCCATTGCTCAGCTGGATGCAGTCGTCCGCGACCTCCCACGCGGCTTCGACACGCGACTTGGCGAGCAGGGTATTCGCCTTTCCGGTGGCCAAAGACAGCGCGTCGGGATCGCGCGCGCTCTCTACCGTCGGCCGCATATTTTAATATTCGACGAAGCAACAAGCGCGCTCGATAATTTGACCGAGCGTGCTGTAATGGACGCCGTAGAACAACTTTCTCACAGAACAACGATAATTCAAATAGCCCATCGCCTTACGACGGTTAAGAAATGCGATCAGATTTTTATGCTCGAATATGGCCATTTGGTGGCGGCGGGGACATATGATGAACTCTTGGCAAATAGCGACGCTTTCCGTGCGCTCGAAGGGGCCGCTGCCTGACACCAAGGACTAGATTGGATTGTGGAAGACAGCTAGTTGAAGTTATAGGCTTTGTTTGACATTCGCGGTCAGGCTATGCCGATAGTCATAGACAGGTTGCTAGAAATGTAGCCACGCAAATATTACAATAATTTGGTATAAAGAGGTGAGGGTGAAACTTTCGGACAGAGCGGCACCCGTTGGTCCGCAAGCTAGTATGCGCAGTCATTCCGTTCCCATGTTTGAGGGGCGCGCATCGCGATCGCATCAGCGGCTCGCCATGTGGCGGCTGCGCTTACAGGCAGAAATCGCACTATTGAGATATGCTGACAGGTTGAAAAAAGTGGAAACCGTTGTCCAGTTCGTTGGGTTTCCAAGGTCTGGACATTCTTTGGTCGGATCACTGATCGATGCGCATCCGAATGCCGCTGTTGCTCATGAACTCGATGCACTCGGACTGTTTGAAAAGAAATTGCCCACTGCACGCATACTTCCACTTATGCTTGCCAATACGGAAGAATTTTCCCGGCACGGGCGGTGGTGGAACGGCTTTAACTACGAGATTGATGTCCAAACAAATCCGAACGGTGACGCGCCTTTAAAAGTAATTGGTGACAAGAAAGGTGACTGGGCGGCCCGGTGGAGCGCGCGAAAACCGGATCTCCCAACGCGTTTTTCCGCTGCGACCCGGCACAAAACGAAATGGGTTTTAGTCATTCGGCATCCTTTGGATAACGTGGCCACGCTCTCGTTGAGACAAGGCGGCTCTTATGACCGTCTTCGAATTGATCCGCCAGATGGCGATTTTGGGGTTGCGCTAAAATTCGCTCAGGACTGCGGCGATATTGCAACCGAAGCGTCCGACGAGATGGTAGATGACTTTCGTGCTTTATGCAGCACTGTTGCTCAGATGAAAGCACGGTTGCCAGCTGAAGACTGGCACGAAGTAGTTTATGAGGATTTCGTTGCCGAGCCGCAGAACGGTTTGGCTAAACTAAGTGCATTTCTTGATTTACCGGCTGACCCGGACTGGGTCGAAGCGTCGGTCCAATTAGTGCATGAAGGTGGGAGCAGCCGCAACCGTGTCGCATGGACCAAGACGCAACTTGCAGTGATAGCCGAAATTATTACGGATTACGATTTTTTTTCAGCGTATAGCAATGACGAATAATTCACCACTGCTTATTAGCTGCGTAGGAGTTGAGCATGACGCGGCGCTGCTGCCGCATTTCCTGCAGCATTATCTAGCCTTGGGCATTCGGCCTGAAAGGATGAAGATAATACTGAACGCGGTAGCGAAAGATACGAGCGAGTTGAAGGCAGCCGTATCCGTTCTCAATGACCACGGTGTCGCACACGCCGAGACATGGCTTGCCCCTTACACATCGACCTCAATGTGGGAAAAGCGGCGCGAGGTGCAAATTCGCGAGGCCCTTGCAGAGGACTGGGTTATCAGTGCTGATGTGGACGAGTTTCACGAATATCCTGAACCGCTGATTCAATTTATTGAGCGGTGCGATCAAATCGGCGTAAATTGCGTTCAGGGACCGTTTATTGACCGGCTAGCCCCCAGCGGAAAACTAGCTCCCATTGCGACTAAGCCTTCGTTGATGGAGCAATTCCCGTTGCAAACGGATGTTATTTGGGCGATCGGGCGGAAAGGCGTCCATCATAGCCAGCACGGCACCGTAAAAATTATGGCAGCAAAAGGTCGAATTCTGCCCAGCACTGGCGGCCACCATCCTATGAGAGGCATATGCGCCTCCTATCTTTATCGCATTCCTCTCGCAGCATTCCCTCTGATCACCAATCCCGGATTTCGCTTTTCGATCCCCACTCGCGTCCATCATTTTCATTGGACCGAAGCCCTGGTAGAGCGTCTTGAGCGGCGTCTCGCAACACCCGGCGTCAGTGCAGCTGGCGCTGAATATGGTGCCAAGCAACTTGCGCACATAACGGAATTTGGCGGCATCCTGCTAGACAGTGTATCCGCAACCGAATTACCAGAAGTGGAAGACTGGCAAGGCAATTTGCGGAGCATGCGGCAGAACGCGCGTACGGTCCAATTGAAAGCGTTTGTGCGCCGCGTGATCGGACGGATTGAGGGGGCAATTCTATCATAAGTAAATGGTCTACACACCAGCTAACGTTCGGAACGAACGAAGGCCTTTTTCACAGTCACAGCTATTATGACATACCGGTCATTGACCCTTATGGGCGGAAAATTCTTGTGCATCGAATGCTGTTCGCGGAGCGTGATCCAACGCCGGAAGATTTCGTAGAACTCGGCATTGTCGATACCTCCGAACCTGGCAGCTGGAAAAGCGTTGCGAAGACAGCGGCGTGGAGCTGGCAGCAAGGGCCAATGGCACAATGGGTCGCAGACGGCAAACGCTTCGTGTTCAATGATCGGGAGGACGATACTTTTGTTGCCCGTGTGGTTGATGCAGACCTGTCGCGTACAGTCACATTGTCACGGCCAATTTATGCCGTTTCTCCGGATGGCAGCTTCGGACTCTCCCTTAATATGGCCAGGCTCGATAAACTCCGCCCAGGATACGGCTATGTCGGAGGCAAAGATTCAAAGGTCGATGTTCGGATACCAACCGATGATGGAATTTGGAAACTGCCCATGGACAATAGTGAAGGCGAGCTGCTTCTTTCTCTTAGCGAGGCTGTACGTTTCCTTCATGAACAGCTACCTTTTTTGAAAGGTATTCGACAGGCATTTAAGCGCTACATTTACTGGTTTAACCACATCAAGATTTCACCGGATGGCTCAAGATTCACAGTTAAGTTGCGCTGGCGACGGCTTGATGGTCCATGGAACGACACGATGGGCGTCAGTTTGACGGGTTCAACCACCGGAAAACAATTACGTCTCTTGTCTCCCGCGACATCCCATGTAATTTGGCTTAACGATACGGAACTTTATTTCTGGCGGGCACCGAACCTTCTGCTTTATCGAGACGACACGCCACGGGGATATCAAAAACAAATAATTGGTCCCGAGGTGCTCTCTGCTAACGTACATATTCGCCACTTACCGCCCGGTCCGGTTGACCAGCTGAAAGAAGTAATTTTTGACACGCCTTATCGCCAGTCTATCGATCTTATCACTCTCGATGTCCCGTCAGGGCGCTGTGAAATCATCGATACGTTCAATAACCACGTTCCTGAAAACGGACGTTTTCGATGCGATCTTCATCCGTGCCCTGACACCAGCGGGAACCGGATTGTGGTAACTTCGCTTCTTGATGGAGGGCGGCAGGTTTATCTGCTGGAGCGTAACGCATAACGCGCTAGCCATAGCATCTCGCTTTTGGGTGGCCCATTCGCGTGGAGCGTTTTGATCCGCATTACTCCGACCGGAGCTTTGCATTATCCGGCGTCATTTGCTACAAATGTTCTGACAACGGACACATAACTTCAAAAATAGGCTGCTTAAAAGTTGCAATACCTCTAGCTGAAGCGTGGATTGTTAGCAATGTCTTAGCAAGGTCTATCCGTATGAGTTCTGAACGCGGCACGTTAAAGTGGACAAACAATAGGGCGGCCGCGATAATTATTATATGTCCGTTGTCAGAACATTTGGCACAACTGGATGCGTAAATTAGCGGAGCGTGGGCCTCGTCTGGGGTTTGATGTTTAGGCGGCCATCTTGCGGTGCTGCAAGCGGCGATGTTGTATGCTCTATCGTTTGCCTTCTTTGCGGCACAGCTCAGGAGGTGATCAGATCGTGGGCTTTGGGCAGGCGGTATACCGTTGCCTCAGAGACAAAATAGCGCCGTTCGTCGGTAAACTGCACGGACAGCTCGCGCAGGCTCCAGCTCGGAATGCTCAAGCGCCTCCTGAGCTTGTCGAAGGATCGATGATCTGATCCTGGATCTTGGAAGGGATGCGGTTCCACACCCGGCTTGGCGCCGTGGTCTGATAGCCACGGACCGGACGCGCGCATATTTTCCCCATGCAAATATACGCTTCTTCTGCTACGCAAAATTCAGACGCATCATATTGATGTAAAAGGAATTTGGCGCTGACGTATCTGCTCCGTAAGTTTCAGCTTGCGGGAGACTTTACCGTTTCCTTCAGCAATCGGGTGGCCCGTCGCCCGTTCCAGTCCATTCCGCCCACAACGCGCCATATCTCCTTACCTCGGGCGTCATACAGCACTGTGGTTGGCATCACCCCGCTATTATACGAAAAATTCAGTCCGTTCTCGGGATCGAGATAGGGACGGAGCATAGCAAAGTCCGCTTTCGCGAAAAACGGGTCGACCTTTTTCGCGCCCTCCAGATCCTGCGACACGACAAGGACCTGCAGTCTTTCCTTTTCGCGCCGGGCAAGCGCATCGAGTGTTGGCATTTCCTCCACGCACGGCGCGCACCAAGTCGCCCATAAATTGACCAGCACCGGCTTGCCGCGGAATGCGGCAAGGCGGATGGGAACGCCGTCGGGATCCTCGAATGTCACATCGGGCATCGCGCTGCCGCTATGCGACCGGTCGAGTTGGGCGCCGGGCAGAGAGCCTTGCTCCTCCGAGCCGGATTGCCTATCGCAGGCGGACAGAGCGGCAAGGGCGCACAGCGCCATCAGGAACGAGCGGGACAAAATGGACAAATCAAACTCCAACACTATGTGGGGCGGGCGGTTCGCGGGCGGCCCGTCGGCTATCATGCAACAGATAAACGCCTCGATCCCGTTCGACAAGGCTCTGTGGCGACAGGATATCGCCGGGTCGCTGGCGCATGTGGACATGCTGGCCGCGCAGAAGATCATCGAAACGGACGAAGCGGCCGAAATCGCGCGCGGCCTCGAACAGATTGCAGGCGAATTCGAAGCGGACGGCATCGCCGAAAACTGGAATCTGGAAGACATCCACATGCATGTCGAGGCACGGCTGACGGAGATTGTCGGGCCGGTCGCGGGCAAATTGCACACCGCCCGCTCGCGCAACGACCAGGTGGCGACCGATTTCCGGATGTGGGTCCGCGACGCGATGGCAGCCGCGGACGCCGCGCTGGCGGAACTCCAAAAGGCGCTGGTCGCCCGCGCCGACGAACATAGCGCTTCGATCATGCCGGGCTTCACGCATTTGCAGACCGCGCAACCCGTGACGCTGGGCCATCACTTGATGGCCTATTACGAAATGTTCGCGCGCGACCGTTCGCGCTTTGCCGATGCAAAGCTCCGGCTCAACCAATGTCCTTTGGGATCGGCGGCGCTGGCGGGTACGGGTTTCGATATCGACCGCAACATGACGGCGGCCAAGCTGGGTTTCGCTGCGCCGACGCGCAATTCGCTCGATGCCGTATCCGACCGCGATTTCGCGCTCGACTATCTGGCCGCTGCGGCGCAGGTCGCCCTGCACCTGTCGCGGCTGGCCGAGGAGATGATCATCTGGGCCAGTCAGCCGTTCGGATTTATTTCGCTGCCCGACAGCTTTTCCACCGGATCGTCGATCATGCCGCAAAAGCGCAATCCCGATGCGGCGGAGCTGGTGCGCGGCCATGCCGGGCGCATACTCGGCTGCCAGACCGCGCTGGCAATCACGATGAAAGGCCTGCCGCTCGCCTATTCAAAGGATATGCAGGACGACAAGCCGCCAGTATTCGAGGCCGAGGGGCTGTTGATGCTCTCGCTCGCCGCGATGGCGGGCATGGTGGGGGAAAGCGATTTCAATATTTCCCGCATGCGCGAGGCCGCCGAAATGGGTTATGCCACCGCCACCGATCTTGCCGACTGGCTGGTGCGCAGCGCCGGTATTCCCTTTCGCGAAGCCCACCACATTACCGGGGCGGCGGTCAAACTGGCCGAGACGCGGGGCCTGTCGCTCGACGCGCTGTCGATGGAAGACCTGACCACGATCGATCCGCGTATTACGGAGGACGTCTATCCAGCATTGAGCGTCGATACGTCGGTGGCCAGCAGAAAGAGCTATGGCGGCACTGCCCCCGATCAGGTCCGCGCCCGCATTGCCGAGGCGCGCGCAATATTGGCGATGGAAAGCCGGTAGTTTTTATGGCAATGGGACGCATATGACACGCGGAAAACTTATGATATGGACTGGGATAGCCGCGCTGGGGCTGTCTGCCTGTGGTAACCGCCAGGCGCTGCAGCCGCTGGCAGGCCACACGTTGCCGCCAGCGCCGCGCGGGGCGCAAGCGCCGAAAACCGCGGCACAATTGCTCGAGCCTGACACGCAGGCGCGCCCCGAACGCAATGCAGAGTTGCTGCGCCGGAGCGAAGAGCGCCAAGAAGACGAGTTCGAACTTTCTCCCGAATAACGGCGCTCATTTGTTTCCCAGCCATTTTCAGCCAAAGCGGACCCAGTACCCATGGACCATTTCCAGCTCAAGAACGGCGTCTTGCATGCCGAAAACGTTGCTCTGCCCGATATCGCCCGGGCGGTCGGCACGCCGGTCTACATCTATTCGCGCGCCACGCTGCAACGCCATGCCCGGGTATTCCGGGCTGCGCTGAAGGATTGCGGGAACGTGCATCTCGCTTTCGCGGTCAAAGCCAATCCCAATCTGGCGGTACTCAAAGTGCTCGCGATGGAAGGCTACGGGGCGGATGTCGTGTCCGGCGGCGAAATGGTGCGTGCCATCGCGGCGGGCATTCAGCCGCGCGATATCGTCTTTTCCGGTGTCGGCAAGACCGGCGATGAAATGCGCCGCGCGCTGGATACGGGCGTGGGCCAGTTCAACCTCGAATCCGAGGAAGAGGGGATGGAGCTGGCCGATATCGCGGCCTACATGGGCAAAACCGCCCCTTGCGCGTTGCGCGTCAATCCCGATGTCGACGCGGGTACGCACGGCAAGATTTCGACCGGCAAGGCAGAGAATAAGTTCGGCGTACCGATCAGCGAATCTGCCGCCATCTATGGTCGTCTGGCGGCTCTGGAGGGATTGGATCTGCGCGGTGTCGCCGTGCATATCGGCAGCCAGCTCAGCAAGCTAGATCCGCTCGAGGCCGCGTTCGTGCGGCTGGGCAAACTGGTCGCCGAAATCCGTGCCAGCGGTTTTGCGGTCACCCATGTCGATCTGGGCGGCGGTCTCGGCGTGCCCTATCGCCCCGGCGAAACGCCGCCCAGTCCCGCCGAATATGGCGCGATGGTGGCCAAGATCACCCAGGATTGGGACGTGCAGCTGATGTTCGAACCGGGCCGCGTGATCGCCGGGAATGCGGGCGTGCTGCTGACCAAAGTCATCCGCGTCAAACCCGGCGTGAAAAGTCCATTCGTGATCGTCGATGCGGCGATGAACGATCTCGCCCGGCCCGCGCTCTACGATGCCTATCACCATTTTCAGGCGGTAGAGCCTTGTGGCACACGTTTTGCCGCCAATATTGTCGGGCCCGTATGTGAGACGGGCGACACGTTCGCCATGGGCCGCGATACCGATGTGCTGCGCGCAGGCGATCTGGCGATATTCCGCACGGCCGGGGCTTATGGCGCGACCATGGCCAGCACCTATAACAGCCGCGACCTGGTACCCGAAGTCCTGGTCGACGACGACCGCTATTCTGTGGTGGCCGACCGGATCAAGGCGAGCCAGGTGATGGCTGCCGAACGCGTACCCGAATGGCTGCAGGACTAGGCGACATGCACAGCTCTCCCTTTTTCCTGCGGTTGAACGGAAAGCCCGTGATCCTGCTGGGCGAAGGCGATGCGGCTGCGGCGAAACGCCGCCTGCTCGAACGCGGCGGCGCGGTGATCGTGGCGGAAGACGATCCGCACGCGCGGATCGCCATGGTGGCGATCGAGGACGAGCAAGAGGCGGTTGCCGCCGTCGCGCGGCTGAAGGCGCGCGGCCTGTTGGTCAACGCCGTGGACCGGCCGACCCTATGCGATTTTACGACACCCG
>JBGTHQ010000042.1:0-62701 GCA_041746135.1 Sphingomonadaceae bacterium
TGCATGGCGATGCCCGCCTGTTCGAATACCGGCGCCAATGCCAGCGAGGCCTGATGCAGTTCCCAGGTCGAGGTAATATAGCCGCCATCCTTGTTGCTGTCGCTATAGCCGATCATCACTTCCTGATAACCGCGCTGCTCGGCCAGCGCCTTGGGCACCGGAAGCCCGAGAAAATCGCGCATCGTTTCGGGCGCGTTTTCCAGATCCGCCACCGTTTCGAACAGCGGCACCGACATGATCGCGGCGCTCGGGTTCTTGTCCTCGCCCATCGGCGCGCGGTAGAGGCCAGCTTCCTTCAGCAGCAGATAGACTTCGAGCATGTCCGACACGGTCTCGGTCTGGCTGATATTATAGGTGGTGATGCACGCGGGGCCGTAAAGCGCATGCGCCTCGGCGGCGGCGCGGATAATGCCGAGTTCCTTTTGCGTTTCTTCCGAATAGTCGTGCCACATATCGGCGAGCGGGCGGTTATGCGAGAGTTCGGCCTGCAACAGCTTGACGCGCGCGGCTTCGTCCAGCTTGGCATAATCTTCTTCGACCCCGGCGGCGCACAGCAGTTCGGTGACAACGCGTTCGTGCACGTCGCTATTCTGGCGCAGGTCGAGCGTCGAGAGATGAAAGCCGAACGTTTCGACCGCGCGGATGATCCGGCCGAGAAAGCCGCCGCTGGCCAGCGTGCCATCGCCATCGGCGGCGAGACCGCCCGCAATCGTCACGAGGTCGCGGCGCAGCGCGTCGGGCGAATCATAAGGTGTGCCGTTCAGCTTCGAAGGCCGCGCGCTCGGCTTGCCCGCCAGCTTTTCGTGCGTTGCGCTGAGCCGCGCATAAATACCCGACAGCGCGCGGCGATAGGGTTCGTCCCTGCGGCTCGGCGCATCGTCGCCGCTCGCCTCGGCCAGTGCGAGCACATCGTCGGGCGTGTTCGACAAGCTGGTCGAGATGCTAAGTTCGGAGCCGAGCGTATGCACCGCTTCGAGATAATAGCCGATCACCGATTCGGCCGAGCGCGACAGCGCAAAGCGCAGCGAATCCGCATTGACGAACGGGTTGCCGTCGCGGTCGCCGCCGATCCAGCTGCCCAGCTTCAGGAAACTGGGCGGGCGCGACCCCAGCACCCGCTCCCATTTCGCGTAGAGCGCGGGCAGGACGGGCAGGAACACGTCGCGCATATAGGTGCGGGCATTTTCGACCTCGTCGGTCACGAACAGCTTTTCCTGCCGCAGCGAGCGCGTCTGCCACAATAGCGCCACCTGCCGGTAGATCGCGTCCTCGATCACGTCGCCGGTGGGCGTCGTGTCGGCGCCGCCATCGCGCATCCGCATCAAGGCGGCGATGCGCGTCTTGTGGTCGATGATCGACTTGCGCCGCACTTCGGTCGGATGCGCGGTCAGCACCGGTACGATCAGTGCATGCTCGAGCAATGCGGTGATTGCGTTGTCGTCGACACCCTCGGATTTGAGCCGTTCGATCGCCTCGGCAAAGGTCGCGCCTTCCTCGCGCGCCACGCCCTGCCGGTCTTCGGCGAGGTTGGCGAGCAACGAGAACAGCATGAAGCCGCGCACGAACGACAATGTGTCGTCGAGGCTGAGTGCATCGAGCCCGGAATCGATCGCGCCCGTTTCGCCCTCGGTGTCCGCCCCCGTTCCGCCGGCGATCCCGCGATAGCGGTCGACGCTGGCCGAGCGGATATATTCGGTCTGCCGGTACAGTTTTTCCCCGCCATAGGCGCGGATCACGTCGCCCAGAATTTTGCCGAGATAACGGATGTCAGGATTTTGCGAGATCGGGGCGCTGGTGTTCATGGCTCGCATTGCTGCACCGCAATATCGGCTTCGTCAAGTCTGTTGTCGCGCAACAATGTTATAATGACATCGTTATCATTTTGCCGGGCCGATCGTGGGCGAGGTGCTACACGTCCTCGCTGGGCGTGATCCCCGCGATCAGCGTCTTGATCGTGCCGTACAGCAGCACCACCGTGGCCACCAGCAATGCGCTGAGGGCAATGACCAGTGCGAACAGGATGTTATAGAGTAGCGGATACCATTGCACCGGCATTTTTTCGAACTCGCCCACCGGCAGGGTCAGCACCAGCAGAAGGACGACCGATCCCGCGAGCGAAATCGTGCTGAGCATGCTGACGCGGTTGATCCGGCGATAGAGCGGCATGTCGAAATCCTGATCCATCCGCCGCACGATGCCGATCAGCGTGAGCATCAGCGCCAGCGTGGTCCCCGAACTCGCGGTCATCGCGCTGCCCAGATAGAGCGCCGAACTGGTCAGCCCCTCGATCAGCTGTTTTGCTTCCGCCATCGAATAGACATAGCCATTGGCCCAGCGCCCCATGCCGCCCAGTGCGAGAATGGACAGACCGGCCATGCCGGATTTGTGTTCGGGGGACATGGACTGCTCCGGGTAATTTGTGTTCAGATGCGAACCGAGGCCCTAGAACGCGGCCCCCGGCAAGCGCCACAACAATTGTTACGTCAGGCGACTTTTTTGGCCGAGGCGACGTTGACCGTACCGGGGTCGGCACGTTTCGCCTCGTACATCGCGATATCGGCGCGGTGGATGATGTCGTGCACCGCGTCGCCATCGCGGTTATAGGCGATCCCGACGGTTGCGCCCAGCATCAGCCGCGCGTGCGCAGGGTCGCCAGGGTCGATCTCGAAACGCAGCGCCTGCGTGATATCGTGCGCGATCTGCCTGCTGTGTCCGCAAATATCCTCGCCCGACAGCACGATCACGAATTCGTCGCCGCCATAGCGCGCGGCGAATCCGGTGCCCTCGACGATTTTACGCAAGATCAGTCCGCATTTGGTCAGCGCGCGGTCTCCCGCAAGGTGCCCGATCTGGTCGTTGATCAGCTTGAACCCGTCAAGATCGACCACCAGCAGGGCGATCTCGCGCGCGCGTTTTGCGGCGCCCATCCGTTCGGCAATATGCATGTGAAATCCGGCGCGGTTGGGCAGGCCGGTCAGCGCATCGGTCATCGCCTCGCGCCGCAGCGCCTTTTGCATCGCGTGTTGCGCGGTCACGTCTTTCATCAAACCGATCAGTGCGACCGGCCTGGCATCCTTATATTCGACCTCGCCCATGACCCGGATGCGTTTTTTGCTGCCCGACGCGGTGAGAAAGTCGAGCTCCAAATCCAGCGGTTCGCCATGTCTGACTGCGCCTTCCCAGGCCGCCATCGCCTGTTTGCGGGCATGCGGCGGATAGAATTTCATGCCCTCGTGGGCGGGCGGCACGGCGACCGGTTCCAGCCCGTGAATGGCATATATGCCATCCGACCACGCATGCTTGCCGGTCACCAGGTCGAACCGCCAGCTGCCCATATCGGCCATCCGCTCCACCCGGGCGAACAGCTTTTCGTTGCGATCGAGTTTTTCCAGCATCGCCGCCTGTCGTTCTATCGCTTCGGTAGCGATCGCACGCGAAATGCGCAGTTCGATGATCGAGTGTGCGAACGTGGCCAGCATTTTCAGCTTTGCGGCGTCGAAATTAGCGGCCTCGCGCGGGCGGCTGTCGGCAATGCAGAACGTGCCGCTGATCGTCTCGCCATTGTCGGGCCGCACCGCCTGGATCGGCACGCCGGCATAAAACCGCACAGCATGTTCGCCGGTTACGAACGGATTGTCGGCAAGATCGGCGTCGAGCCGCGTATCGCCGATAAAACACTCGCCGCGTTCGTGCACGATCCGGCGGCAGATCGACCCCTCGATCGGGCTCATCCGGATGTCCAGGCCGCTTTCGGCCAGAAACCATTGATATTGTCGGCCCAGGATCGTGACGAATGCCGCGCCGACGCCATAGATCGATTTGGCCAGCCCCACCAGATCATCGAGTTCCTGAAACGACAGCAATTCGTCGATATCCAGCGCGACGCCATCGTGGCGCGGATGGACCTCAGCCAATTTATCGAGTGATTTGAACGGCACATGCTGCATGGTCGGAGGATTAGCGCAAGAGAGTGAACAAAAGGCAAAGGCGGCGCGCATTTGCCCCTTTTTCCGCGGCTCTTCCGGTCCGCCGCGGGCCGTTATGTGCACCGGCGCGCGCAGATATGTTCGCTTGGCATCGCCCCGTCACCGGATTACACCGGTGGCATGACCGAAGAAACAGAGCCACGCCCACCGCATCCCCATGCCCCCGCATCCGGCATACCCTCCAACAGCTCTGCGGCCATGACTTATGCCCGCTATCTCGACCTTGATACGCTGTTGTCGGCGCAGCATCCGCTTTCGGACGGCGTTCTGGAAGGCGCAGACTGCGGCGACGAGCTGCTGTTCATCATCATCCACCAGAGCAAGGAATTGTGGCTCAAGCAGATTATCCGCGAGCTCACGCTGGCCAAGGCGCAAATTGCCGCCGACCATCTGGTCCCCGCGTACAAGGACATGGCACGGGTCAGCCGCATCCTGGCGGTGATGACGCTCAGCTGGGATGTGCTGTCGACCATGACGCCGTCCGATTACACCCGCTTCCGCCACGTGCTGGGGCCGAGCAGCGGGTTCCAATCGGACCAGTTCCGCACAATGGAATATCTGCTCGGGCTCAAGGACAAGGGCTTTTTGAAATATCAGGACGACCGGCCCGAAGCGCAGGCGGCGATGCGCCGCGCGCTGGAAAGCCCCGGCATCTGGGACGATACGATCGCCGCACTGGCCCGCGCCGGTTTCGCCATTCCGCAAAGCCATCTCGCGCGCGACTGGAGCCAGCCGTACCAGCCGTGCGCCGCGGTCGAGGATGCGTTCCTCGCCGTCTACCGCGACCCGCAACGTTACTGGGAACTCTATCAGCTGGCCGAAAAACTGGTCGACCTCGACGACGCGCTGGCCAGCTGGCGGCACAAGCACGTCCTCACCGTCTCGCGCATAATCGGCGGCAAAACCGGCACCGGCGGCACCAGCGGGGTCAGCTATCTGCAAAGCACGTTAAGCAAACGGGCCTTTCCCGAATTGTGGAGCTTGCGGACGCAGTTGTGAGGGATAGTATGTTCGCTTGCAATTGCCAGAGCCGTCATGCCGGACTTGATCCGGCATCCAGGGAGGCCATTCGATCCGTTATGAAATTCGATAGTAATTGAACGACGTTCGTAGAGCTTTGTATATTTGGCTTATCACTAATATCGCCGGAATCCATCGAAAGAATAGCTAAAAATAAATCGCGATTCATTTTCAATCTCCAGCTTTGAAAACACCTGTGCCCAAATTATTGACGAGTTCATTCGTAGATATTGCACCTGTTTTTCCATTCAGGCGCAATCTTTCCAATCTGTATTTTTTCCACCAAACGAAACGACTTCCGATCCCCGTAGTCACAGGATCATCGGTGATCTCGGCAACAATCGAGTGTATCGCATAACCTGTGCCGAAGCTGGCGGCGAGATTGTCGGGATCGACTTTTTCCACGCTGGCGGGATCATTGATGTCGCGAAACCGCACCAGCATCGGATAGATGGGGGCGGGAACTTCGGCCTTTTCGGTTATGCCCTGCCGCTTTTGCAGACGCTCCGCGCTTTCGACAATATCATAATTGAATGCCGGATCGAGCGTCTGCATGGACAGCGATGCCATATCGCCGTGATACGCGTTCGTTCTGAGCAGCGCGAACAGTGTCTGGCCGCCCGGCAAGTCGACCGCCACCGCCTCGCCCTTGTCTTCCCAGATGCGCTTGGTCGATCCGGGTACAAGGTGGTTGGCCCACACTTCATACACGCTCGATCCCGACCGCAGGCCCTGCGGGGTATCGACGTTGACCGTCAGGCGGAACCGGTAGCGCTTGGGGGAAATCTTGTAGCATCCCGAAACCAGCAATGCCCCCGAACCCAGAAGTATGGCTGTAAATGACCGGCGGGTTATCATGTTCAGGCCCCTTTTGTATTCCAGCTTATAATGCCCGTATTTTCGGTAAATATCTTTAAGATTACCATAATTCAGTATTCAAAATGTCTTGGGCTTCGCGGCCGGGTGCAAGAAAACCCTGTCCTACACCCCCGCCGATATTGTATATATGCATCGCAATATCGCCGCCCGCCCTTCGGCGGGCGCAACACAGGCTTTTGTCATGTCGAAAGATGTCGTCTCGAGATACCTCCCAAGGCCCCTGACCAGGGTGAAGCGGGACCTTCCTCGCCCACGACCAATAGCGCTTCCATTTCCAACACGATTTGCAAAAAATGGCAGATATGCAACGTGCCTTGGTGCGAAGTTATGGGAAGTTAAGCCTCCAGTTCGATGTCCCAATAGAGCCAGTCGCGCCAGGTCTGGTGCAGGTATCCGGGCGGGAAGGCGCGGCCCTTGTCCTGCAATTGCCAGCTGGTCGGCCGGATCGCGCGGGTCATCAGTTGCATATGCGCCTGTTGCGGCGTGCGGCCGCCCTTTTTCATGTTACACGGGGAACAGGCGGCGCAGACATTTTCCCAGGTGGTCTTGCCGCCGAGCCGCCGCGGGATGATATGGTCGAAGGTCAGATGATCGGGAGAGCCGCAATACTGGCACATGAACCGGTCGCGCAGGAACAGGTTGAAGCGGGTAAAGGCGGGGTGTTCGGACGGTTTGACATAGTCTTTCAGCGCGATGACCGAGGGGATGTGCATTTCCATCGACGCACTGTGCACCAGCCGTTCGTAGCTGCTGACGATATTGACGCGGTCGAGGAACACCGCCTTGATCGAGGTCTGCCACGGCCACAGGCTGAGCGGGTAATAGCTTAAGGGGGTATAGTCGGCGTTGAGCACCAAAGCGGGGCAGCTGTCGGGATGCCGCTCGGCATCGGGTTTCGGGTCGAACCGAGGCCGCAACGTATCCGCGCCGCCGCTTTCGCTGCGTTTCAGGCCGCTCCGTTTCAGTTCGTCGAGATCAAACATGCCCTATACCAGTGGGTCCTTTCGTTTCGCCCTATACCGCGCCTTGCGTGCCATCCGTGAATCATTTTCATGACAGCCTCATGACATTATGTCAGAAACTATGAACATGAGCATAAGCATCAGGTCAAGACGCAGGCGGGCACAATATGTGGACAGTGTGGCTTTTGGGACGCGCCATCGGTGGGGAGCTGTGCGATGATGCGCACCCGATTTGCGCCCAGCCCCAATGGCCTGCTGCACCTCGGCCACGCCTATAGCGCGAAGCTGGCGCACGGCCTGGCGCGCGCGATGGGCGGCCAATTCCAGTTGCGGATCGAGGATATCGACGCCACGCGCAGTCGCAGCGAATATGTCGAGGCGATCGTCGCCGACCTGCGCTGGCTTGGCCTCGATTGGGACAGCGAGATCGTGTTCCAGTCGGACCGGCTCGCGCGCTATGACGCGGCGGCGGAGCGGTTGAAAGCCATGGGTCTGCTCTATCCGTGCAGCTGCACCCGCTCGCAAATTCAGGTGGCGGCCAAGGCGGAGGGGCCCGAAGGACCGGTCTATCCCGGCACGTGCCGCCCCGATGCGGACGGGAATGGCGGCGCGGACTGCACCCGTCCGCATAGCTGGCGGCTCGATATAGCGAAGGCGGCGGCGATGGCCGGACCGCTCGGCTGGCACGACCGGGTGGCGGGCAAAGTCGTGGCGGAGCCGGAACTATTTGGCGACGTCGTGCTGCTGCGTAAGGATGCGCCCGCCAGCTATCATCTCGCCGCCACGCTCGACGATGCGGCGGACGGTATGACGCATGTGGTGCGCGGCATGGACCTGTTCGCCGCCACGCATATCCACCGGTTGCTGCAAGCCCTGCTCGATCTGCCGCCACCGCTTTACTGGCACCACGCGCTGCTCACCGGGCAAGATGGGCGCAAGCTGTCAAAGAGCGAACAGGCACCGGCGCTGTCGGAGTTGCGTGAAGCCGGGAAAAGCGGCCCGGCCGTGCTGGATGCACTTGGGTCAGACGCAACTGGACCGCGCGTTTTTCGCACTGGTATTTTGGCGGGCAATCCCTAAATTGGGGCCATGAACATATTTTTCATTCTTCTCATTGTGGTGCTCGCGGTCATGGTCGTGGTATCGCTGGTCCGCGGCCTGATCGCCTTTCTACGCATGACCGAGGAGGATCTCAAATCCGAAGGCGTTGGCAAATCGCACCAGATGCAGAACAAGATGATGTTCAACCGCGTCAAATATCAGGCCTTGGCCATTGTCGCGATCGTCGTCATGCTGATGGTGACCGGCGGCGGCCAGCCGTAACGCTTTTGGTGACGGGCACTTGCGGGGGGCATCATGGTCAAACTGAACAAAATTTACACGCGCACCGGCGATGACGGCACCACCGGTCTGGTCGACGGATCGCGTACCCGCAAGGACGGCGCTCGGATGGCCGCGATCGGTGATGTCGACGAGCTCAACAGCGCGATCGGTCTTGCCATCGTGGCCATCGGCAAGGGCGATGCGGCGCGGGAGCTGACCGTCATCCAGAACGACCTGTTCGATCTGGGCGCCGATCTCGCGACCCCGGCCAAGGACGGGAGCGATTTTGCGCCGTCCGAAATGGAGTTGCGCATCGTCGCTAGCCAGGTCGCGCGGCTGGAAAACCAGATCGATGCGATGAACGAAGTGCTGGAACCGCTGGCGAGCTTTATCCTGCCCGGTGGCGGCCAGGCCGCGGCATCGACGCATCTGGCCCGCGCCATCTGTCGCCGCGCCGAACGCACGATCGTCGCGGCCTCCGCGCAGGACGCGCTCAACCCTCAGGCGCTGGCCTATATCAATCGCTTGTCCGATTACCTGTTCGTGCTGTGCCGCTATCTCAACCGAGCAACCGGTGATCCTTTGTGGGTGCCGGGCGCATCGCGCTGAATTTGCGCGGGAACCAAGTCGGCCGCTTTTCGTATTATAAGCAAATACGGCCATAACGGGGTTGACGCCTTGATCCATGTTCGTAATATGTTCCATTGTCGACGCTGCAGGAAGAGCCGCTATCGCCCACAATTTTGTTCAAACCCCGTCTCGCGGATATGATCTGGCATGTGATGTAGGAGATTTACGGCGGGCCTATCGTAGGATGCGGCGGCTTACCCAAGATCTTGCGGCACCGCTTTCCGATGCCGATGCCACCGTGCAGTCGATGGACGATGCCTCGCCGAGCAAATGGCATCTGGCGCACACCACATGGTTTTTCGAAACGTTTCTGCTACGCGATTTCGTACCCGATTACGAACCTTTTCATCGCGATTTCCATTATCTGTTCAACAGCTATTACGAAGCCGAGGGGGAACGCCATGCCCGTGCGCGCCGCGGCCTGATCACGCGGCCCAGCCTAGAGGAAATTGCGGATTACCGCAGCCATGTCGACGCGGCGATGGACAGGTTGCTGGACGAGAATGACGATGTCGCGGAACTGGTCACCCTCGGCATCAACCATGAACAGCAGCATCAGGAATTGCTGATTACCGATATCAAGCATCTGTTTGCGCAAAATCCCACCAAACCCGCGCTGTGGCCCCGCGCCCAGGTTGCAGAAGCGCCGGGGGCGATCGCGCTGAAATGGGTAGAGGGAAAAAATGGGAAAATCACAATTGGCCATGACGGAGGGGATTTCGCTTTCGATTGTGAAGGCCCGCGCCATCAGCAGTTGCTCACACCCCAAGCCCTCGCCAACCGGCCCGTCACCAATGGCGAATGGGCCGAATTTATCGCCGATGGAGGATATAATGATGCCGCGCACTGGCTGTCCGACGGGTGGGCATGGGTGCAGGCTGAAAATATCGCTGCGCCATTATACTGGGAGCGCAATGGCGAAAACTGGCTGACATTCGGGCTTGATGGAATGAAGCTGATCGATGCGAACGCGCCGGTCACACATATCAGCCTGTACGAAGCCGATGCCTATGCCGGCTGGGCCGGGGCACGGTTGCCCACCGAAGCCGAATGGGAAAGCGCCGCTGCGCACCATGATGGCGGGGCAGGCAATATGCTGAGACAAGCGGGACCGGTGCAACCAGTGGCGGCCGATCCGCGCGATACCTCGCCGCTTTTGCAGATGTTCGGCGATGTGTGGGAATGGACCGGCAGCGCCTATCGCCCTTACCCGCGTTTCCAGCCCGCCAAGGGCGCGGTCGGCGAATATAACGGCAAGTTCATGAGCGGTCAGTTCGTGCTCAAGGGTGGCAGCTGCGCAACCCCCGCCGGACATATCCGGGCCAGCTACCGCAATTTTTTCTATCCACACCAGCGCTGGCAATTTACCGGGCTGCGTCTCGCCAAAGATATCTAAGCTTCTTACAAAGGACAGCCTTGCCTCATGAACAAACTGCAAGCGGTTGCTGCTGCCCAAGACGACAGTGTCGATCCGGCATTTCGCAAAGATATTCTGACATGTTTCCGCGGAGAGCGGCGTGCGATTCCCGCGCGCTGGTTGTACGACCGTACGGGGTCGGAATTGTTCGAGGACATTACCGACCTGCCCGAATATTATCCCACGCGCACCGAGACCGCATTGTTGAAAAAACATTGCGGCGATGTCGCGGACATCGGCGGCAAAGGCCGCGTGATTATCGAATTCGGGTCCGGGTCGTCGGTCAAAACGCCGCATTTGCTGCGCGCCATTCAGCCTTCGGCTTATATCCCAATCGACATATCGGGCGACTTTTTGCGCGAGTCCGCCTGCAGCCTGGCCAAGGAATTTCCCGATCTGGAAATCCTGCCGGTCGAAGCCGATTTTACGGGCGAGATAACATTGCCCGATACAGTTCGCGGCAGCTCGAAGCTGGGCTTTTTCCCCGGTTCGACCATCGGCAATATGGTGGCGCGCACATCGGTCGATCTGCTCCGCAACATGCGCCGGATACTGGGCGAGAATGCATTGCTTCTGATCGGCATGGACCGCGTCAAACCGGAAGCTATACTGGTCCCCGCTTATGACGATGCGGCGGGGGTGACCGCGCGTTTCAACTTGAACCTGCTCACGCGGATCAACCGCGAACTGGACGGCACTATTCCGGAGGACAAATTTCGGCATGTCGCTCGTTGGAATGATGCTTATGCGCGCATCGAAATGCATTTGGAAGCGCTGGACGACATCGATTTTACTGTGGATGGCCATGGCTTTCACATGGAAAAAGGCGAGACAATTCACACCGAAAACAGCCATAAATACGGACCCCGCGATGCACGGTTGCTATTACGCGCCAGCGGGTGGTCACCGGTTCGCGAATGGAGCGATGCAAAGGACTATTTTTCGCTGATATTGGCCGAAGCCACCCCGCTCAAATCGGCTCCCTGAGACTTGCCTGTCGCACAGCGTCGATATATCGGATCGTTGCAGTAGCAGAAATACTCGCTGCTCTTATCCGGCAAACCTAGCGCGCGGGCTCTTCTGCCGCTAAAGAGCCGAAGCAGAAAATCACCGCAGACGGGATGGGACAAGTTTCATGAATAAAGTGGCAGTTATCGGCGCAGGACAGATGGGCGCAGGCATTGCGCAAGTCAGCGCGCAGGCGGGTTATCATGTCTATCTTTCCGATGTCAGCCTCGCGCTTGCGGAAAAGGGAAAGGCGGGAATCGGCAAACAGCTGGACAGGCTGGTCGCAAAGGAAAAGATCGCAGCCAAGGCAGCCGAAACCGCCTTGTCGCGCATCGAACCTGTCGGAACCTACGAACCGATGGCCGACGCCGGACTGGTGATCGAAGCCGCCACTGAACGCGAAGATATCAAGCGCCAGATATTCGATGATGTGGGCAAGGTGCTGGGCCATCAGGCCATCCTTGCGTCCAATACCAGCTCGATCCCCATCACCCGTATGGCGCAGGCCAGCCCCGACGCCGCCCGCTTCGTCGGCGTGCATTTTTTCAATCCCGTTCCAGTCATGGGCTTGATCGAACTGATCCGCGGTCTCGCCACGTCCGACGCAACGGTCGAGACTGTCGAAAAATATGCCGCCGCGATCGGCAAGAAAGTCGTGCATGCCAATGACGCGCCCGGCTTTATCGTCAACCGCGTGCTGATGCCCATGCTCAACGAAGCCTGTTTCGCGCTGGGCGAAGGCGTTGCCACTATCGTCGATATCGATACCGCCATCACCATGGGCCTCAACCATCCCATGGGACCCCTGACGCTGGCGGATTTTATCGGGCTTGACACGTGCCTCAATATCATCGCCGTGCTGTATAACAGCACCGGAGACCCGAAATTCCGCCCGGCGCCTTTGCTGGTCAAATATGTTGAGGCGGGCTGGACCGGCCGCAAATCGGGCAAGGGTTTTTACGATTATTCGAGTGAAAAGCCTGTTCCGACGCGGTAGGATCGATGAGCGCAAATTTTGTGTATTTATGTGCAGCATAGTAGCTATATAATCGACTCAGGCTCAGAAGAGGGGGCATGATGTCTGCGCTTGATATTGATTTTGCACGCATGTTCGAAGATATGCCCGCTGCCTACACGCTGCTGGACATGGACCTGCGCTTTACAGACATCAATACCGCGTATCTTGCCATTGTCGGACGATCGCGCGAAGACCTGATCGGCAAATATATATTCGACGCGTTTCCCGAAATAGGCAGCCGATTGAAAACAATGCAGGACGTTTTTGAAGGCGCGGTTGCGGGACAACGGAGGAACGTTGTCAGGGAACCTTTCTCGATTGCCACTTCAAGCGGAGGCATGATCGAATTATACTGGACGCTGAACGTCATTCCGGTGTTCAATTCGCACGGAAAACAGTGCGGCATTCTTCAACGCGTGCAAGATGTGACCTCCGAAGTCAAAGCCGAACGGATGCGCGATATCGTTCTTAAAGAACTGGATCACCGGGTGAAGAATCATCTGGCCACTATTTCCGCCATCGCCCGTCGTACCGCGAGCGCCGCAACCGATACAGAATCGTTTCTCGGTACCTTTGAACAGCGCATCGGCGCGATGGCACGCACGCATCAACTGCTCGTCAATGGTCAATGGGATGGCCTGACGATCAATGATCTTGTGAACAGCGCGCTACAACCATATTGCGATGATGGAGAGCAGAATGTGGCGCTTTCTGGCCCATCGATCACGCTTACCAACGCACAGGCACAATCGCTCGGGCTTGCCTTGCATGAACTCACCACCAATGCCGCGAAATATGGCGCTCTCGGCAATATGCATCACGGCCGTCTCGATGTGACCTGGGACGCAGATGCCGAAGAGCGTACCGTTACGCTTGATTGGCGGGAAAGTGGATTGCACGATATCGTGCCGCCTTCATCCAATGGTTTCGGTTCGATCATATTGGACCGGATCTTGCCGGCCGAACTCAATGCCCAGGTGACACGCGAATTTCGGCCCGATGGCATATCGTGCCAGATCGTACTTCCCAGCGCTTAGTATAACACAGCTATTGGGTCGCCTTTGAAATGAATTAGCACTGGGCAATATTTTTTGGGAATGGCGGAACCACCCCGCATCTGATGCGATAATTGGATATAGCCTGACGTTCTTTTGGTCTTGTAATTACGCAGAGTGAGTCAGGCGCTCTGGATAGGAAAGGATTTGAGAAGATGTTGTCTCAGAATGAAAAAAATAGTTATACGATCGCCAGTTCGCGGGTGGAAGGTACCAACGTGTACGGACGCGATGGCGATAAAATGGGGTCCGTGCAGGATCTGCTGATCGAAAAACGCGGTGGTCAGGTTACCGATGCTGTTATTTCTGTAGGCGGTTTTTTGGGCATGGGCAGCGAAAGGCATAGTCTGCCCTGGTCGAAACTCAATTACGACACCGATTTGGGCGGTTACCGGCTGGACGTTACCGAAGACCAGATCAAGAATGCGCCGCGTTTCGGCGAGGATGAAATGGACCGCGCGCATGACCGCGAATACCAGTCGCAAGTTTATAACTATTGGGAAGTCACGCCCTATTGGTAATTTTTTTCTTATGGCAATTTCTTATGGCAATAAAGCCGATATATTGTCGTAAATTAGATAGACCCCCGCCACCGGCGGGGGTTTTTATTCGTGCAATACAAATCGCATATTTCCAGTGACCCTGCCACGATTTTGCGGCATCGCATGCATATGAATGCTCTTGTATTTCGCAGGCTTGTGACAGCCGTTCCGACATTGCTGGCCGTCGTTATAGCATCGTTTCTGCTGATGCGTTTCGCCCCGGGCGGACCGTTTGATGGCGAACGCCCGCTCGACGTGGCGACGCGCGCAGCCTTGGAAGCGAGCTATGGCCTGGACCGACCTGTTCATGAACAGATAGGATTGTATCTTTCGCGTCTGGCACGCGGGGATTTCGGTCCCAGTCTTGTTTACCGTGACTTCACAGTGACCGAGCTTGTCGTGCAGAGCCTGCCCATATCGCTCATGCTTGGCGGGCTGGCAATTATAGTCGCACTGGTGTTGGGCTTGGCCACAGGCATGTTCGCGGCGCTGCGCCCCGGCGGGTGGCTCGACGAGATGCTTATGCTGAACGCAACATTGGCGACTGCCTTGCCCAGTTTCGTAACCGGCCCATTTCTGGTGCTGATATTTGCACTCTGGCTAGGATGGCTGCCGGTTGGCGGGGTCGGGGACGGGCCGCAATACTGGATATTGCCGGTTGTCGCCTTGGCGCTTCCCGTCGCGGGCGCGATTGCCAAGCTGGCGCGTGCGGGTGTGGCAACCATATTGGCGCAGGAGCATATCCGCACCGCCAGGGCGCGCGGGCTGTCTGCGTCGCGCATTATCGTGCGCCACTGCCTGCGCCCCGCGCTGGTGCCGGTCGCCAGCTATCTGGGACCTGCGGCGGCGGGGCTGCTGACAGGAGCCGTGGTGATCGAGACCGTGTTCGGACTTCCGGGGCTGGGCCGCTTTTTTGTGCAGGGCGCGCTCAACCGCGATTATCCGCTGATCATGGCGGTTATCACAATATATGCTGCGCTCATCATCCTGTTCAACCTGTTTGCGGACCTGCTCTATGGCTGGCTCGATCCGAGAACACGGGCATGAACGGTACAAAGTCCATACGCGCGCCGTTGGCAGTCGTTGCGGTTGTCGCAATATCGGCATTGGTGCTTCCGATGATGCTGCCTTACAGCCATGACGCGATTGACTGGAACGCCGTACGCGCACCGGCCGGAAGCGATGGCCATCTGCTGGGCACCGATGATGTGGGACGCGACCGCCTCGCCCGGCTTGCGGTGGGAACGCAGATTACGCTGGCCGTCGCACTCGCTGCAGCCTTGGTCTCGCTGGTTGTCGGCATGGTGTGGGGTGCTGTTGCAGGCTGGATGGGCGGCCGCACCGACGAGGCGATGATGCGCATAGTCGACGCATTATATGCCCTGCCGTTCATGTTTATCGTGATTGTGCTGATGGTGGTGTTCGGCCGGTCCATATTGCTGGTTTTCGTCGGGATCGGGCTGGTCGAATGGCTGACCATGGCGCGCGTCGTGCGTGGCCAGGTGATGACGCTGAAAAACCGTCCGTTCGTGCTGGCGGCGCAGGCGGCCGGTGCACCCGCAGGGACAATTCTGTTTCGCCATATTCTGCCCAATATAGCGGGCACCGCGCTTGCCTATCTCACGCTCACCATTCCGCAATTAATTATGATCGAGAGCTTTCTGTCCTTCCTGGGTCTGGGGGTGCAGGAGCCGCTAACTTCGCTCGGCATCCTGGTCAAGGAAGGGGCGGACAATATGGATATCGCACCGGCCGGATTGCTGTTTCCCTGCGGCATCATGGTGGTGGTGCTGGTATGCCTGACCCTCGCGGGCGAACGCATGCGGGACAAGTTTGCATGAGCGTTTACAAAGCTTGCAACATGGGCGTCGCCGTCGCCGGGAAATCCTTGGTACAAGGGCTGAGTTTCGAGATTGCCGAAGGCGAATGCGTTGCACTGGTGGGCGAAAGCGGATCGGGCAAGAGTGTCAGCTGCCTGGCCCCGTTCGGTCTGATCGCGCCAACCATGCAGGGATCCGCCGTGCTGGATGGCGCAGAGCTTTACATTGCCAGCCCGGACGAGCTGCGCAAGATACGGGCGCGCAAGACCGGGTTCGTATTTCAGCAGCCGCTGACGGCGCTTACGCCGCATTTGCGGGTCGCGGCACATTTGCGCGAGGCGGCGATGCAAGCTGGTGGTCCTGCGCCGGACATATCCGGTCTTGTCGATATGCTTGCGCGCACCGGGATTTCCGCATCGCGCGACAAGCTGCGCAAATATCCGCACCAATTGTCGGGCGGAGAACGTCAGCGCGTGATGATCGCCTGCGCGATCGCGCATGATCCCATGCTGCTCATCGCCGACGAGCCCACGTCCGCGCTCGATGCCCATCTGCGCGGCGATATCATGGATTTGCTGGGGCGGCTGAGAAGAGATCGCAATATGGCGTTGCTATTGGTCAGCCACGATTTGCGCTCGGTCGCCAGACATGCAGACCGCGTCGTTATCATGCGGGGCGGACAGGTTGTGGAGAGCGGCGAAGCGCGCGCTATCATCGCCACGCCCGCGCATGATTATACCCGCTGTCTATGGGCGGCTACCCCAAAACTGAGCGATGCCGCGCCCGGGCCGCTGCCTGTCGGTAAACCGCTTTTGCATGTGAATGGTCTTACTATAGACTATCCGTCTGCGGTTATGTTCCGTAAGCCGTTTCGTGCCGTGAAAGCTGCGGATTTCGTCATTCACGCGGGCGAAGCCATCGCCTTGGTCGGCGGCTCCGGGTCGGGCAAATCGAGTATCGGCAAAGCGATTGCGGGTATCGGCCCGTGGTCGGGGGGCAAAATGATTTGGGAAGGGACGGCGCTGCGGCGAAAACGCAGCCGCGCACAAAAGCGCGCCATACAGACCGTTTTTCAGGATCCCGCCGCCAGTCTCGATCCCCGCTGGACGCTAGCGGATATCATCGCGGAACCCCTTGTGCATTTGCGACCCGAATTGCCTGCGGCACAGCGCCGACAAAACGTTCGCGAGGCTCTGCAAACCGTAGGTCTCAATACCGGCTATCTGGAAAGGAAACCCGCGCAGATTTCAGGCGGGCAAGCGCAGCGTGTCGCGATTGCCCGGGCGCTGGTATGTGCGCCCGATATGCTGGTTCTCGACGAAGCGACTTCGGCGCTCGATCCCATTATTGGCGCAGAGATCGTTGCGCTTTTGCTGAAATTACGACAGGACAGGCAACTGGCGATGCTATTCATCACACATGATCTGGCGGTCGCCAAGCAGCTATGCCACCGCATCATCGTAGTGCATGACGGTGAAATTGTAGAAAACGGCACGGCGAATGATGTGATCGCAGATCCGCAATCGGATATCACCCGCCGTCTCGTCGCCGCGAGCCGAGCCTAAAAGCTCGCGCCAATCGTGAACACGATCGTATCGTCGGTAAAGCCGTCGATCGAAGGCCCCTCGACCCCGACATAAGCGATGCTGGCGGTCAGGTTGCCGGTGATCGCATAATCCGCGCCGATGCTATAATCGAACGCACCGCTCTGATTCAATGTTACCGGTCTGATGTCGGGCGACAGCACACCGTCGGTATAACCCAAATGTCCATTCAGAGTGACGGGCGTGTTCGGTATGCCGACACCGATATCGGTATAGACGTAAAGATTGTCGTCGTCACCAAGCGCCGCCTGACCGCCAAACGCATAAGCGGCGCCGACTTTTACCTGGGCCGGACCCAGCGTACCCGACAGGGAGGCATAGGGTTCGAAATAATCGCTTGGCCCCGCCGCACCATCTTCTCCATTGGGATAGAGATAGTAGAGCAGGCCCGCGTCCGCTGTAATGCCGGGCGAAACCTCACCCGACCAGCCGCCGTAAAGATCGAGTTCGGTATGGCCGAATGTCGGGCTGTCCTCAATCGAGGATGCCCACGCACCCACATAAAAACCGCTGGCGTGGCCGATATCGATGCCGCCCTGTACGGCGAGATCGCCGTCAGAAAAAGAAACGCCGCGAAAACGGTAATCGCTGGTCAGCGCGACATTTGCCGATACGGTAATAGGGCCGGCGTTAGCACCCGGAGCGTCGGTTTCGGTTTTGCGGGGACCTTCTTCCTGCGCCAAAACTGGCGTGGATGCAAAGAGGAGAATAGGTGCGGCCAAAAGGCCAAAAATGGACGTGCGCATGAAAATTCCTTTCGTGTCGATGCGTATCGTCCCTGCCTGCGTAGTCGGAGACAGACTCTATCCGGAATCGCATGATCCCGCTGGTCGTTCACCTAATACGCGTCAAGGCTGCCTGTTTTTGCTGCATTGCACAAGAGGAAAATGGATTATGCTGTTTTCCCCTTCACCAGTGTTGCATTTATATGACGATGATCGCTCCGCACGTTTATTGAATATCAACCGCTTTGCCGTATCGCCTGTCTCATGACGCTCATGAAAGCATGTTTAATTGCGCAAACCCAGTGGCACGACCAACCGGATGTGACAAATATTCTGGAACGCGTGCTGATTCTTCAAAATGTTGCGATTCTCGTGGCCGGTCTGGCGGGTAACCCGCCCGCGAAAAATACCATGTTGCCCTCCAATGTCATCGTCAAAGCTTTGGCAGCAAGCGACCCAAATATTATCCGGCAGTTCGCGCAGCAATGCGAGACAATCAACGATTTCCTGCGACTTGGACTTTCCGCTTTGCAAACGGCGCGTGCGAATGGAACATTCAACGCGCAAGCCGCGCACCGTCTGCATGAAGAATACACCGTGTCGCAAACCAAGGCCTTGGCCATGATCGGTATTTGATCCTTTTCATTGTTCCTTATTTGTTCTAGTCATTGCCCATGGCTGATTCGTCTCTCATGTTTGCGCCTGCGCAAAACTCCTCAGCTCCGACAGGGGCTGCAGCGGTCGCGCGCGGTATCTGCCGTCTGTTTGCCCGCTGCGATATATGGGCGGCAACCGAAGTTGCCTTGCGTAATGGCCGACGTACCGACCTGACGGGTGTGGATGCGCGCGGACACATCATCATCGTCGAGATCAAAACCGCGCGCGGCGATTTGCTGGGCGACCAGAAATGGACGGAATATCTGGATTTTTGCGACAAATTCTATTGGGCAGTTCCGTTTGGATTTGATACCGGCATCGTGAACCACGAAATCTTCATGCCCGAACGATGCGGGCTGATTGTCGCCGATGCCTATGATGCGGAAATTGTAAGATCTGCGGCAACCCATGCGCTTTCCCCGGCCCGCCGCAAGGTCGAAACCACGCGTCTGGCGCGGCTGGCCATGCGCCGTCTGTCGGCCCTTGCCGATCCGGGATATAATATCCCGTTCGCGTAAAGTTGATGATTATTTGAGTTTGGGGCCGAAAATCTTTATTTCGGGCTCAGCCTGATCTTTGCCCGCATTTTCGATAGCATCCAATACCGTGGCCATGCGCGGATCCCCGGTCGCATAATCGCGCGCCGACCGGCCGGCCAGACTATCCACCTTGTCGGGATTCGCACCTTTTTTCAACAGCAGCCTTACCATCGGAAGGTCTTTCAGCTGTACCGCACGGATCAGCGGCGTTTCGCCGGAATTGTTTTGTAAATCGGCCTCCGCCCCTACACGCAGCAATATCTCGGCAACATCGAAATTACGATAGCTCACCGCGATCATCAGCGGCGTCAGCCCTTCCTTGTCGCGGATATTGGGGTTGGCACCGCGCTTCAGCAAAAATCCGGCCCAAGCCGTGTCGTTGCGTTCCGCAATCATATGCAGTGCTGTCTGGCCGGTGCTGCGATCGCGCGTATTGATTAGTGTCGAACCGGGCTTGTCGAGCAATTGGGTGGCTTTTGTCCCGTCCCGTTCTTTCACGGCTTTCAGAAATTCATATCCTGAGGAAAATTGGGCCTGAGCCGCTTGAGGCACAGACAATCCGGCAATGAAAAGGGCCGCTGCAAAGAGACCAAAGATGCGGAAACGTATCATGTACCTAACCCTGTTCAAAATCTTGATATTTATCGCCCGGCAGCAGACTGCCTCTTGAAGAAGAGCGCATAGCAGGCCAAGAGTGACCCTGCCATGAATAAAAAACATCCTTCTTTGCTAGCCACAATCTTGCTTGCCATCGGCGTAGCGATGTTGTCGGCTTGCAACCCGCAACCCGCAGAAACCCCGATTGCCACCAGCGAAGAACCTCCATTGGCTGGCGCCAGGATTGGCGGGGACTTCACCTTAACCGATCAGAACGGCAAAAAGGTAAGCTTCAGCGACTTCGACGGGCAGTACCGGATTTTATATTTCGGCTACAGCTATTGTCCCGATGTTTGTCCCGTCGACTTGCAGCAATTAATGGCTGGTTTGCGGGTGTTCGAAAAGAACAATCCGGAACGTGCCGCGAAAATACAACCCATTTTCATATCGATCGACCCTGCGCGCGATACGCCCGGCGTTCTGAAGGACTATGTCGGAGCGTTCCACCCGCGCCTGATCGGCCTGACTGGCAGCGAACAGGAAATCAAAGATGCGGCGGACAAATATCTGATCCTCTATAACAAACAGGAGCCGAATGCGGAAGGCGGCTATCTGCTCGACCATAGCAGGCAGGCCTATTTGTTCGGTCCCCGGGGAGAGCCGATCGCGCTTCTGCCCTATGATGGAACGCCGCAGGATATCGCCGCTGAAATCGATCGCTGGACGAAATGAGCGTACGCACCGGACCAGCGGCCGCGACTCCGTTCTGGGAAGAGCCGCTCGCCAGCCTCGACCGCGGGCAGTGGGAAGCGTTGTGCGACGGATGCGGCAAATGCTGTCTGCACAAGATTGAAGATGAGGAGGACGGACGTATCTACGCCACCAATGTGTCCTGCCGCCTGCTCGACAGCAACACGGCGCAGTGTACCGATTACCGTCATCGCCGCGCTCTGGTCCCCGATTGCCTGCGCCTGACGCCTGCAAAGCTGGTGAATATAGAATGGCTGCCTTCGAGTTGTGCCTATCTGCTGCGTGAGAAAGACGAGCCCTTGCCGAGTTGGCATTACCTGATCTCGGGCAGCCGCAACACCATCCACGAAACCGGCAACTCGGTTGCGGGCAGGATCATCTCCGAAACCATCGCCGGCCCGCTTGAAAACCATGTGATCGATGCTGAACTTTAAGATACAGCGCAAATCGGCAGTCGCATTACCGTCTGTCATCGTGATAAATGGCTGCGAATATGCGCTGCACGTTCGGCGGTACAGCCGTTCGCGCTCGATAACATTGCGGACCGACCCTGTAAGCCAGACCATACGTGTCACCTGTCCGCCTTACCTGCCGGCGCGGCAGGTGACCGATTTTATTGGTCAGAAATCGGATTGGATCGAAAACAGTTTTGCAAAAGCGGGGCCGCTGTTGCAATTGCGGCCCGGTACAATATTTCCGTTCCGCGGGAACGAGGTGGCTATCGCGTGGAAAGAAGAATGGTCTCGTAATGTCGAATGCGATCGGGACTGCCTGCGGGTTGGTGGCCCCGGAGCAGGTGTGGGCAAACGCATCGAAACTTGGCTGAAAAAGCAGGCGAGAACCGAACTGTTGGTGGATATAGCAGATTATAGCCATGCCGCAGCTATTGTGCCCCCTGTGCTGGCGCTTTCAAATGCCCGCCGGCGCTGGGGAAGCTGTTCTTCGAACGGACATATACGCATAAACTGGCGACTTATCATGGCGCCCGACCATGTTCGACGATCGGTAGTCGCGCATGAAATCGCGCATCTGCGGCATATGGACCACAGCCGGGCTTTTTACATCTGGCTCGACCAGCTTTACGAAGGTGACCGCAAAGCGGCGGATCTTTGGCTTAAAAGATACGGCGCCCGCCTTTACGCCGTCACCGCCGAATAACGCTTCGCAAACGCAGCTTAGTATATCGGCGAAGGCTGGTCTTCGGTGCGTGTCGCGGGACTGTTATCGCTCTGCCCAGGCTTTTGCGGCGCGGGCTTTGGCTGCGGCGGTTTGGGGTTGTCGCCGGTGCCAGTGCGCGGTTTCTGCCGACCGGTCGCGCGGTCTATCCATCCCTGGTCCAGCACTTGCGTGTCGTTTCTGGGTGGGGTCCTCTCATTCGGTTGCGCAGCCGCACCTGGCTCCGGATACTCGCCGGCCCCGACATCGATGGGATTGCCATATTCGTCGACAAAAATCATGTCGTCCGGATCCTGGTAATAGGCTTCATCGTCGGGTTCGATCTGCCAGTCGGGCAGCACCAGTTCGGTATCGAACTGCTCCACTTTACGACGCGAAACGGCAATGCGCATATAGTCGGCAAAGGCTTTTGCGGGTGCTGTTCCTCCCTGCAATCCGCTGACCGGCTTTGCATCGTCACGTCCCATCCAAACGCCCGTGGTAATCCCGCTCGAAAACCCCAGGAACCAGCCGTCCTTGTTACTGTTGGTCGTGCCGGTTTTGCCCGCCACGGGGCGTCCGATCTGGGCGGACCGGCCGGTCCCGGTATTGACCGCCGTCTGCAACAGGTCGGTAATTCCCGCCGCAACATAGGGCGGAACCAGCGTCTGGGTAAGATCAGGTTCAGCCTGATACAACAATTCTCCCTCTATAGTCGTCACTTTGTTTATTCCGTACGGTGTGATCGCCGCCCCACGTGCACTGACCGCGGCGAAAGCGCGCGTCATGTCGATCACCCGCGTTTCCGATGTACCCAGCACCATTGACGGTTGGGTATTTATCGGCGTGGTGATCCCGAACCGCCGCGCCATCGACGCGATTGTGCCGTATCCCAGTTCGTTGCCCAATTGCGCCGCCACCGTATTCTTCGAATAAGCAAAGGCGTTGCGGACAGTCATATCGCCGGCATAACGGTCGCCGCTGTTGCGCGGAGTCCAGCCGTCGATCGTGACCGGTTCATCGGTGACGATATCGCCGGGCGTATAGCCCGCCTCCAGCGCCGCCAGATAGACGAACAGTTTCCAGGCGGAACCCGGCTGGCGCACTGCACTGGTCGCACGATTATAATTGGAAGTGACATAGTCGGTACCGCCGACCATCGCCAGCACGGCGCCATCGCGGTCGAGCGATACGAGCGCGCCTTGTGTGCCGCTGGGAACGTTTGCCTGCACTGCCGCTGTGGCCGCACGCTGCATGCGCAGATCAAGCGTTGTCCATACCTCGATCGGCTGATCGCTTTCGGGTAATAACAGATCGAGCTGAGGCAATGCCCAATCGGTAAAATAGCGCACGCTGTTCTGGGCTTTGTCAGGGGCCAGTTTCACGGCAGAAGGCCTTGTCGAAGCCGCCTGCGCCGCCGTGATTTTGCCGGTTTCCTGCATGACCTGCAACACGACCGATGCACGGTCGACTGCAGCTTGCGCATCAGCCGTAGGGGCATAGCGCGAAGGCGCCTTCACCAGTCCGGCTATAATCGCCGCTTCGGCGAGGTTGAGTTCGGTCGCCGGGTGGCTGAAAAAACGGCGCGATGCGGAATCGATACCATAAGCACCACCGCCGAAATAAACCTTGTTGAGATAGAGTTCGAGAATCTGGTCCTTGCTGAATTTACGTTCCAGCGCCAAGGCCAGGAGTATTTCACGTAATTTGCGGCTGAAAGTATAGCTGTTGCTCAGGAAAATAGTGCGCGCGACCTGCTGCGTGATTGTCGAGGCACCCTGCATCCGTCGGCCGTTGCCGTAATTTTCGACTGCGAACCATCCCGCACGGGCAAGACCATAGGGATCTACGCCAAAGTGATCGTCGAAACGGCGATCCTCGACCGCCACCATGGCATCCACCATTACCTCGGGAACCTCGTCGATTTTCAGCCAGTTCCCGAAACTCGGTCCGATCGACATGATTTCCGTACCATCCGCAGCGCGAACCAGTATCATCTGGCCGTTGGGCGATTTTTGCATCGATTCGTAACTGGGAAGCGATCGCATGGTAAATCCGACGGCGGACACCACAGCGATAATGCCGATAAAGCCAAGTGCCAACCCGGTCTTGAACAATCGCCAGAACCAGATTTTGAACGCACTCGAACCGGACTTAGGCCCCGATTCCCCTGTTGGGGCTTTCTTGACAATTTTTCGTGCCCGTTTTCTTACGCGCGCCATATATTAACCCCGCAACCGGTTTCGTGCTTCGAACAAGCCAGTTTCGCCTTTACCGTTGCTGAATGTGCGCACGTACGGCGCTAAAATATATTTTACAGATCATAGTTAGGGTAAAATATCACGCATGTGAATCCTGTTTTTCAATGATATTATATTTAGCGGCTGGATAGCTTCATGTTTGTTTAGACGTAAAATCGAGCGCCGCGCTGTTCATGCAATAGCGTAAGCCTTCCGGGCCGGGGCCATCTGGGAAAACATGGCCGAGATGGCCTTCGCATTTGGCACAGCGTACTTCGGTGCGGCGCATGCCATGGCTGGTGTCGGTGCGTTCCTCGACCGCCTCTTTGTCTACCGGAGCAGAAAAGCTTGGCCAGCCGCACCCGCTGTCGAATTTCGCATCGGACTCAAACAAGAGTTCACCGCACCCCGCACAACGATAGCGGCCGTTTTCCTTATTATCGTTGAGGGCCCCGGTAAATGCCCGCTCGGTACCTGCTTCGCGCAGTACGTGATATTGTTCGGGCGTCAGCCGGTCGCGCCATTCTTCGTCGGTCAGTTTTTCTTTTTCCATACCCATGAACTGGGCATTTTGGCCAGTTTGTCAAGTCCGCCGAGCAATCCGGCGATTGACAGCGTTTTCATGTTTCGGGTCCATATGGGCAAGACTATGTACAGAAACTCTATTCTGATTTCGGGGCTTATGCTCACGCTGCTTTTGTCGGGCATCCCGGTCGGCAGCGCATCCGCGCAATGCCGTCTGTGTACCGACATCGAAAAACAGGAAAAAAAGATAAGGACGACAAAGATAATAACGGCAAGGCGCTGCACGTCTCAATCACAACCGATCTCAATTTCGACCGGCTAGCCCTTACCGGTCCCGGCGGCGGTTCCGTCATACTCGATCCCAGTAGCGGGCAACGTTTGGTCAGCGGTGAACTGGAGGGCCTGGGGGGGCATGTGGCTTTCCCGCAAAGCCGAACTGACCGGAGAGCCGGGGCGCCTCTTGCGGATCGAGCTGCCGGCTCAAATAACATTGAGCACGCCGGGTGGCGGGCGGGCCGAGCTGGAAAATCTGGCAACCGATCTGAGCGCAGCACCGCGCCTCGACGCCAATGGCCGATTGAACTTTTCGTTTGGCGGCAAGTTGCGCGTGTCAGGGGACGCATCCGGCCACTATCGCGGGCGAGTTCGCATCACTGCCCAATATGATTAGCCTCTAACGCGCCAACATTGCAGCGGCACGGGTTATTTCGGTAAGCTCGGTACGCAGCAATTGCGATCCGCTCTGGCTATTTTTCAGCATATTGCGGTGCAAGCCAATCAACCTTTCGTTCAATCGCGCCAAGCCCGGACCCCGCCAGCTGCGCAGTTGGCGAACATAATCGGCTTTTTCTTTCCAGAATATCGGGCCGCGGCGCGCTTCCCCGTCGACAAAGTCGATAATATTACTTTTTTGACCCATTTTAGCAGCCAGCCCCGCCAGTTGAATCGCGCGTCGCTGCAAGGCAAGCACAAGACCGACTTCCGAAACGCCCGCGGCGTCGATACGGGACAGTTCGCGGGCCAATTGCCGCATGTCGCCGCCGAGCACACAATTGACGAGCGGCCCCATGGCTTCGTCTTCGGTTTCCGCGCGCAATGCCAAGGCAATTTCGGGATCGACGGTTTGCGGTGCATTGGGCGATGCGTCGAGATAAAGCGAAAGCTTTTCCACTTCCTGCAGCGCCAGTCGGCGGTCCATACCTGTATACGCGGCAATGTGCGCAGCCAGCTCGCGCGATATCCGCACGCCTTTGGTGCGCCCTATTTCGCCAATCAGTCCGGCCATTTCATGGGCATCGGGCATGTGATTGAGACAAGCCATGGCGCGTTTCGAGCTTGCCGCTAGCTTGGCCGTCTTGCCCTTGTCGGTCATGCCGGTGGCGACGACGATAACCGGGTTTATCGCGCTGTGCGATTGCAACAGATTCTCTATCGCCGCCAAACATTCGTCGCCTGCGCAACTGATGCGTATATAACGGTTTTCGCCGAATAATGACAGGGATGCGGATTCGTCGACCAGTTTTGCCGGATCGTTCTTCAACTCGCTGCCGCTAAAGTCGATCCGCTCGGCATCGACGCCAAATGCCTTTGACAATCCGGCGGCAAATTCGGCGCTGGTCGATTCATCGGGACCGTAGAGCAGGTAACAGATTATATCGGGAGAAGGCCGCTGCATCGCGCTGCGAATTTCGGCGGCTTTAACCTTCATCGGTCGCTATCGGGGCGGTCGAGCGCAAAAAGCGACAGCCGGGTGACGATCTGGTCGGCGACACGCCGCGATAGGTTCTCAAGTGCGCTGCTTTCAGCCGCTATGGTCGCATATTCACTGCTGACCACGTCGATACCAGAATCGCTGCCGGCAGTCGCATCCAGCAAAGTCAGTCCGGTCGCCACATCGACCAGTTGGTAGCGGGCACGCAATGTGCGCCGTTCTCGCGTCACGCTATCGTTGGATAGAACGCCAAAGCCTTCCAGCTGGTCGTCCAGTCGGACTTCCAGACGATAGGGAGCTGTGCCGCTTGCAATCGGAGCAAGACGGTCGGAAAGCGCATTGCCGACCAGCCATCCCGCGCGGCCTTCTATCGGCGCGACTTCGATCTGGCCCAGATTTTGGGCCACCACGCCGTTTGTACCGTTCGCATAGAGCGGTTTCAACCCGCATCCGGCAAGCATGAACGGTATCAGCAGGGCACATATCAAGCGCATCAGATCACCACATTGACGAGCCGGTCAGGCACCACAATCACTTTGCGAACCTCGGCTCCGTCGATGCTACGCTGTACCTTTTCGGAAGCCAGCGCAAGTTTTTCAAGTTGCTCTCTGTGCATGCCCTTGGCAACGTTGATCGTATCGCGCAATTTGCCTTTGACCTGCACCGCAATCGTGACTTGGTCCTCAATCAGCAGGCTTTTGTCGATGTCGGGCCATGGCGCATCGGCGACCAGCCCGTTATGGCCGAATTTCGCCCATGCTTCTTCGGCCAGATGCGGCGTCATCGGGGCGACAATCTGTACCAGTGCCTTTATCGCGGCATTGCGGCTCGCCGAGGCGGGCGATTTTTCCACCAGATTGACCAGTTCGTAAATCTTGGCAACCGCCTTGTTAAAGGACAAAGCCTCGATATCTTCGGCGACGCCGTGCAAGGTCTGGTGCAGCTTGCGATCGACCGCGTTGTCTTCGCCAGTCGCGTTCGCATCGATCTGGCCGAACAGCCGCCACAGCCGTTGCACGAACCGCCAGCTGCCCTCGATGCCCGCTTCGGACCACGGAAGATCGCGTTCGGGCGGGCTGTCGGACAGCATGAACCAGCGCACCGCGTCGGCACCGTACTGGTCGACAATCTCATCGGGGTCGACGACATTCTTCTTCGATTTGGACATTTTCTCGACACGGCCTGCCGTCACGGGAGAGCCGTCGCTCACCGCAACCCAGTCGATTCCATTTTTCTGAACCTGATCGGGCGAAAGCCAGCTGCCGTCGCCATACTGAAACGTCTGGTGCGTCACCATGCCTTGCGTAAACAGGCTGGCAAAAGGCTCGACCACATCGACTTTGCCCAGCGATTTCAGCGCCCGCGTCCAGAAACGGGCATAGAGCAGATGCAGGATCGCATGCTCGATCCCGCCAATATATTGCGCGACCGGCATCCATTTGGCAAGCACGTCCTTGTCGAACGGCTTGTCATCGGGCTGGCTGGCGAAACGCAGGAAATACCAGCTGGAGTTGATGAACGTATCGAGCGTATCGGTCTCGCGCGTTGCCGCCTGCCCGCATTTGGGGCAGTCGACATGTTTCCATGTCTCATGGCGTTCAAGCGGATTGCCGGGCACATCGAATGTCACGTCCTCGGGCAGTTTGACGGGCAACTGATCTTTTGGAACAGGCACCGCGCCGCATTGCTGGCAATGGACGATCGGGATCGGCGTGCCCCAGTAACGCTGGCGCGAGACGCCCCAGTCGCGCAGCCGGTAGATGGTGGAGCCTGTGCCCCAGCCTTCGGCTTCGGCGCGATCGATCACCGTCTGCTTGGCGGCACCGACACCCATTCCGTCCAAAAAACGCGAATTGATGATCTGCCCGGGGCCAGTATAGGCCTCGTCATGAATGGCGGCCTCTCCCTCGCCTTCTTGCGCAACGACGCGGGTAACGGGCAACATATATTTGCGCGCGAAATCTAGGTCGCGCTGGTCATGGGCAGGAACGCCGAACACCGCGCCGGTACCATAATCCATCAGCACGAAATTGGCGACGAACACCGGCAGGTGCCAGTCTGCATCGAGTGGATGTGCGACGGTGAGACCGGTATCGAAGCCCTTTTTCTCCTGCGTCTCGATATCCGCCGCGGCGGTTCCCGTACGGCGACAATCGACGGCAAAAGCGGCGATATCCGCATTTTCCTGCGCCAGTTGCAGCGCCAGCGGATGGTCCGCCGCGATCGCACAGAAACTGGCACCGAAAATCGTGTCGGGACGGGTGGAGAAGACTTCGATAGTATCGATATCCTGCACCGGACCGTTCAGTTTAAACCGGAATGTCAGTCCCTGCGACTTGCCGATCCAGTTTTCCTGCATCATGCGGACTTTTTCGGGCCAGCCATCGAGCGCGCCGAGCCCTTCGATCAGCTCGTCGGCAAAATCGGTGATTTTCAGGAACCATTGCGACAATTTGCGCTTTTCGACCTCGGCGCCGCTGCGCCAGCCCTTACCGTCGATCACCTGTTCGTTCGCCAGAACGGTCATGTCGACCGGATCCCAGTTGACCGCGCTTTCCTTGCGATAGACCAGCCCGCCTTCGAACATTTCGAGGAACAGCGCCTGTTCATGCCCGTAATATTCAGGATCGCAGGTCGCAAATTCGCGGGTCCAGTCGAGCGCGAAGCCGAGCCGTTTCAATTGTGCCTTCATCGATGCGATATTGTCATGCGTCCAGCCCGAAGGATGCACACCTTTTTCCATAGCCGCGTTTTCCGCCGGCATGCCGAACGCGTCCCATCCCATCGGATGGAGCACTTCATGCCCGGTCATCCGCCGGAACCGTGCCAGCACATCGCCCATAGTGTAGTTGCGCACATGGCCGATATGGATGCGCCCCGAGGGATAGGGAAACATTTCGAGCACATAGCTGCGCGGGCGCGGACTGTTGTCATCCGCGCGAAAAGTCTGCCGGTCGTCCCAGACTTTTTGCCAGCGGCTGTCGGCAGCGAGCGGATTGAACCGCGTATCTGTCATGTAGCGTGCCCCGTTATGAGTATTGCGCGTCGGGCCGGATCAGCTCTTGACGGCACTGAGCCGCAAATCGCGCGCCTTGGTCAGGATGATTTCTTCCAGTTTCTGCACGGTGGCCGCCTTCACAGGTGCGTCGATCCACGCGCCGCCCTGTGCCACTTGCCGCGATGCCGCGACGCGCAACGCATCGGCACGCAAATCCTGATCGAGTATCGAGACCGTCACCTTGACACGCTCACCGGGATTTTGCGGAGTTGAATACCAGTCGGTGACAATCACGCCGCCCGCGCTATCCGCCTGGATCAGGGGGGCAAATGAGAGTGTATCGAGCGAGGCGCGCCACAAATAGCTGTTCACACCAATAGTGGTAACCTGCGAAGCCGCTACATCGGCAACAGGCCGCTCCTTGCCGCCACATGCGGTGAGGAGAGCGGTTACGCCAATTGCGACAAGCAGGGAACGGGGGGCAATCGGGTGCGACATGGGCGAATATCCTTCAAATAATATCATTTGCGCACTTCTATAATTGCTTTGCCCGCTGGAGCAAGCTTTTGCTAGCATTCGGGGGGCAGCGATACATCATCCGCTATCGATGCGCAGAAACTACCCGGACGCGACTGAACCCCCGATGACCGTAAATAGCCAATTCATATTTACCGTCTTATAAACGCAAGAACCAAATACTAACCGATCGTCTGTGTGCATTATGCAACAGGCTGGGGCAAATATCATTGCGCCACTTAAAGTCGGACCCTTCCCGCCCATATTGTGGTATGACGGAACCTGATAATACAGAAAGAATGTGATTAAGATGCCGATAAAACGGATGATATTGACGACAGGAGCGCTTGCAATTGGCGCATCCGCGTTGATTCCATCGATCGGCAACGCATTTTCCGCTCAATTCGACTCGCAACCTGTCTCGTTGAATACAGGCGGCGATATGCTTTCGTTCCGTCCGGCTTCGGTGGATCCGGAGCTTGCTGCTGGCCTAAGCTTCAATGCTCTTGCCAAGAATAGCAATTTTCGTTTTACCCCTGCTGCTGAAAAAAGCGGCAGAACGCGTGCTGTCACTGTGGCCGTGCGGGTCAGTCCCGATAAAGCCAAAGCAGTCGGCATTCGTTCGGGGGCGATCCCTGCTGAAGCGAGTGGCAGCGGGGCCGCGCCGGTACGTATCACCCAGACCGCCTATAATCTGGGTGTTGCCAAAGGCTGGCAGAAATTCGCGCTGCCGTCCGAAATCAAAAATATCGACATGCCCGACCTGGGCACTATATCGCAGCGGGCCGAACCTCAATCCGCCAAGAAACCGAGCCGGTTCCAGCCCAATGTGGAATTGGATGCAACGCGCCAGCCCGGAACCGCGCCGCGCACTATCGGCGATGGCAGCTATATGGTGGATGTAGGCGGCAGTTACAAAATCACACGCAACCTTGACGTGACTGCGGGCCTGCGCATCACCAGCGAACGCGATCGCCTTGCTCCGCTTACCAACGACCAGCAGGACAGCCAAGCCGTCTATGTCGGGACGGAATTCCGTTTCTGACGATACTCGAATAGATATATGAATGGGGCTTTACGGCCCCTTTTTCATGCAGTGCTATCGGAGAGTCCATCAATCGCGGCCCAGCCGTGCGCCATTCCTTCGGGTATCTGGGCAAATGTGCACGCATTCATTCCGCCCAACGCGATCGCCGGACAATGTGCCGCAGCGGCAAGCTTGCAAAACCCGGATATGCCCAAAAGTCGCGCGTCCCTGTGGCTGCGCGTTGCGAATACGGGTGAAATCATCACCGCATTTGCCGAGACCTGGTTCGCTCTATCGAGTTCGGCTTGATCATGTGCCGTAGCCAAGCGGAATACGCCCTTACCCTGTTCGATCTTCTCAGCCGATCCGTAAATACCATCCGCCCCCCATTTTTCGGCCAAGTCCAGATTGCCCGACAGAATTATTTTATGGCCATGCTTTCTAGCAATGCAAAATACGATATCGAATCTTGCGCGCCGGGCATCTTTTTCCAGATGATAGTGCCGGAAAACCACGCCTGACGCAGCGGGTAAAGCGGCAATGGCTTTGTCTAGCACAAATTCGTTGCGCATGTCGCTCAGTAACCACAATCGCGGAACTTCGGCAAAGGCGATGTGCAGCTTTTGGTGGCGGGATGGCATGCCTTTGCTTATAGCCAACTATTATGGTCCAGACTCAAGCTGAAAATTCACCCGTGAACTCGGCGTTGCAGAATGTGCTCGCGTCTGTGGAAAAGGCGGCACAGATCGCCGGACGCGCGCCGGACGATATCACGCTCATTGCCGTTTCCAAAACCAGATCGGCGGAGGAAATCGCACCCCTGCTGCAAGAGGGTCAGCGTGCTTTCGCGGAGAACCGCGTGCAGGAAGCACAGGAAAAATGGCCCGATCTCAAAAAGCGGTATCCCGATATCGAACTGCACATGGTTGGACAATTGCAGTCAAACAAAGCCGCGGATGCGGTCGAGCTTTTCGATGTAATTCATTCGGTGGATCGACCTTCGCTGGTCAATGCCCTCGGCAAGGCGATGGCTGAAACGGACCGACAACCGCCCTGTTTCATCCAGGTCAATATTGGCGACGAGAAACAGAAAGGTGGATGCGCAATCGGCGACTTGCGCGCACTGCTGGAGTTAGCCGCAGCGCAGAACATAGACATTGTCGGTCTAATGTGTGTCCCGCCGTTAGAACGGGAACCGTCGCCGTATTTCGCCTTACTGGCCAAACTCGCCACAGATCATACGCTGAGAGGCCTTAGCATGGGCATGTCGGACGATTTTCCCGCTGCGATCAAGATCGGTACAACTCATATTCGGGTCGGCAGCGCTCTCTTCGGCGGACGCGACTAATTTACTCGTGAAAAATCCCTGTCCCAGCCAGTACTGCACAAATCTGGAAAAATGGGAGCCGAATGGGAAAGCATGGTTTGGCCGCCGCCTTTTGCTTTCCGATATTGGGGCTTAATGTGCTCGACATTCTATTTCGAGGGTGGGGGCTTAAAAGATATTGCTTCGTGTGAGCGTACCGTGTGCTTCTGCACGTGTTAAGGAAACATCCGCGCCGCCCTGTGTGTTTGGTCACGGTCGAATCCAGCCGCATTAACGGGACAATTTCGGTCACGCCGCAAAAATTCCTAAAATAAGCCGTGCTTTTGGGTTATTCCGGTGCAAAGACTAGTGTTTGGGCTGCATGACGCATTTTTAATGGTCAAAACAACAGGAAAGTTCGTTCGTGATTGATTCTCTGATGGTTAAAATTGCGCTAATCGGTGCTTTGGGCATTGGTGCGCAATGGGTGGCATGGCGCACAGGACGCCCTGCCATCGCTTTGATGCTGATCGTCGGAATTCTTGCGGGACCGGTGCTGGGCATTCTTGATCCGGAGCGTGATTTCGGTACTTTGCTGGAACCTATTATCAAGCTCGCAGTTGCGATTATCCTGTTCGAGGGCGGTTTGAGCCTGAATTTCAAGGATTTGCGCCACGCCGGATGGGCTGTGATGCGGCTGATCATTATCGGCGTGCCAGTTGGCTGGGGTCTCGGTACGGCGGCGGCGCATTATGGTGCAGGCCTGTCCTGGGAAGTTTCGGCGCTGTTCGGCGGTATCATGGTTGTGACGGGGCCTACAGTGATCGGCCCGATGCTGCGCAACTTGCGTGTCGGCCCGCGCGTGCGCGACATTCTGAAATGGGAAGGCATCGTCAACGATCCCATCGGTGCTCTGCTGGCGGTGACTATCTATGCGTATGTCACTTATGAAGGTAATGCGTCGGATACCTACACGATCGGTATCGACGTGCTCGCCGCCAGCTTTGTGGCAGCTGTTCTGGGGGCGGCACTCGGCTACGCGATAACATGGCTGTTTCCGCGCGGATATGTTCCCGAATATCTGAAAGCGCCGTTTTTGCTGATCGCCGTCATTATCGGTTTTGTGCTGGCCGATATCGTCAAGCACGAAACCGGTCTGATTACCGTCACTATTATGGGTGTGGTGATGGCCAACCGGCCGATCTATTCGAGCCAGACGCTGCACCGGTTTAAAGAAGACTTGTCTGTCTTGTTGATTTCGGGTGTATTCGTGCTGTTGTCAGCCACTTTGGACTGGGAAACGATGGAGGCATTCCAGGCCCGCTTTATCGTCTTTCTGATATTGCTGCTGTTCTTTGTGCGCCCGATCACAGTGTTTGCCAGTCTGCTATTCAGTTCGGTGCCATGGCGCGAACGCGTGTTTATCGCCTGGATCGCACCGCGCGGTATCGTGGCTGTGGCCATTACCGGCCTGTTCGCATTGCGTATGGTCGATTACGGGATAGAAGATGCCGAGGCGCTCGTCCCGCTAAGTTTTGCGGTGGTGATCGTCACGATTTTCGCACACGGATTTTCCGCAGGCTGGTTCGCAAAATTCCTTGGCATCGAAGAAGGCAAGAGCGACGGGATTATGATCGTCGGCTCGACCTCATGGTCTGTCGAGTTCGCAGCTTTCCTCAAATCGCTCAAATATAACGTTACCATCGCCGATACCGGACGATTTGCGTTGCGCCGGGCCAAGCGCCGCGAAATCGATGTCTATGACGGAGACTTTCTGGACGAGGCGCATGATGACAATATCGATATGGGCAAGTTCCAGCACATCATCGCCGCCACCGACAACGATAGTTACAACCAGTTGGTAGCCGCCGATATTGGCCCAGAAATGGGCTATGACCAGATCAGCCTGCTCGCACCCGATCGCAAGGACGGGAAGCGAGGGCCGGGTCGTGGGCGGATACTAACCGAAAGCGGCGCGACCTATACCGATTTGGTCGACCGCGCCCGCGAAGGCTGGATTTTCAGCAAGACGCGGCTGACGGAAAAATTCACATTCGACGATTTTCGTGCAAATCTAGCCGATGATGAAGAACCGATAGCGGTCATAAAACCCGACCGCCGTCTGCTGTTCTTTTCCACCGAAGCAAGGCCGCTAATTGAAACAGGCGACGAGATTATCAGCTTCGTAGCGCCCGAAACTCCTGAAGAACGCAAAGCGGCCCACCGGGAAGCTGCAGAAGAGAAGCGGGAAAAAGCAAAAGATTGATCTTGGCGCCAGACATGCGTTTCAAGAAGCAATAGCCTCTGCGAGGAATAACGGAAATTGGAGCAGTCTGCCCGGTACCGGTACCAGAGCGCTGGCACGCGCCGCCATCGCGGTTCTGATAGCGAGGCTATCGGCATCCAGCCCCCCGGTAAGCGCGCCGAAAGCCGGAAAAATCAGTTTCGTGTCGCTCGCCACATAGCAGCGCCTTGCGACCGAACGGCTGCGTTGGCGCAGGCGCAATTTGGGGTGAAAATGACCGGACATTTCCGGCGCGCCATAGCCGGGTTCCGCTTCATGTCGCAGCATGATACCTTCTACCCTGATTTCAGGTACGACCTTGCCCCCCCAGCATCCGTCCAGCGCTGCATCGTGATTGCCGTTGATCCAGTACCAGTCGGTGCGGGCGGTCAGGCGTTGCAATAGTCCCGCCGCGTGCGCTTCTAGCCGCTGTTCGCCACCGCAGTCATGAAAATTGTCGCCGAGACAGTAAATGGTGTCGGAGCCTGTTTCTGCGATAATCATGGTCAGTCGTTCGAGCGTGGCGCGGCTGTCATAAGGCGGCAGCATCTGGCCGCCTTTGGCATACCAGCTTGCCTTTTCCAGATGCAGGTCGGCCACCAGCAACGCATTTTGCGCGGGCCAGTACAGCGCGGCATCGGTGTGCGCCATAAAGTCATGTTGTGCGAACGAAAGGGGAACCATATGTTTCTCATGCGGCACCTGCGCGCGCTTTGCAAGCATCGGATGACGGGGTGTGGCCAAAATCCTGCCGAACTCCTATATTAATGGCATGACCAACTCGCCCGATTCCCCACCAGCCATAAAAATCGCGGCATTGTACCAATTCACGCATTTTGCGGATCCTGCGAACATGCGCGAACCCCTTCTGAACACGTGTGACACACATAAGTTGAAGGGCACGATATTGCTCTCGACTGAAGGTATTAACGGTACGATTGCGGGAATGCCGCAGGATATTGATGCAGTAATCGGCAAAATCCGTATGTTACCGGGCTGCGCCGATCTGGATGTCAAATATAGTGCCACGCGCGACATGCCGTTTTTTCGCATGAAAGTGCGGTTGAAGCGCGAGATCGTGTCAATGGGTATCGCTAATATCGATGCGGTCGATGGCACCGGCGAATATGTTGCGCCCGAAAACTGGAACAGCGTGATTCGCGAACCCGGCACGCTGGTGATCGATACCCGCAACGATTACGAAGTGGGCGTCGGCAGTTTTCAGGGCGCGACCAATCCCGGTACCAAAAGCTTTCGCGACTTTCCGGCCTGGTTTGATGGCGAAGCGGAAAAGTTGAAAGGCGAAGGAAAAAATCCAAAAATCGCAATGTTTTGTACAGGCGGGATACGCTGCGAAAAAGCTACGGCTTACGTAAAGTCCAAAGGGTTTGACGATGTTTTCCATCTGCAGGGCGGGATCTTGCGCTATCTGGAAAACGTGCCCGAAAACGAGAGCCTGTTCGAGGGTGACTGTTTCGTGTTCGACCAGCGTGTGGCGGTCAGCCACGGGTTGGAGACCAGTGATTATGTGCAATGCCATGCCTGTCGCACACCGCTTTCGCCAGAACAACGGGCCGCCCCCGAATATATGGAGGGGATCAGCTGCGCCTATTGTTACAATGCCCGCGACGAAAGCCAGCGCCGACGCTATGAAGAGCGGCACAAGCAGATGGAACTTGCGGCGCTCAAAGGCGGCGAGCATCTGGGCCGCAGGCAGGATGACGCATGAGCGCGGCCACGTCGCAGAATATGCCGATATTATACAGTTTTCGCCGATGTCCCTATGCCATGCGTGCTCGGATGGCACTTTGGATGAGCGGTGTGAGTATACAATTGCGCGAAGTGGTTCTGCGCGACAAGCCGGAAGCGATGATCCGCGTTTCGCCCAAGGCCACAGTGCCGGTATTGGTGCTGCCCGACGGCACGGTTCTGGGCGAAAGTATCGACATCATGCGCTGGGCGCTCGACCGGCATGATCCAGAACAATGGCTCCGCCACGACGCTGTTGCAGATGAGATACTGAAGCTGATCGAGGGGCCGTTCAAATACCATCTGGATCGCTATAAATATGATACGCGCTATGAAAATGCCGATCCGCACTTCCATCGCGGCCAGGCGCTGGACATTCTGGAAGAACTGGATGGACGAATCGCCGCACATGGTCAGCTATTGGGACGCGACCCCACGCTCGCCGATTATGCCAGCTTTCCTTTTGTCCGGCAGTTTGCCCATCACGACCGCACATGGTTCGATGCATTGCCTCTGACAGCGTTGCGGATGTGGCTGCAGAACCATCTGGCCTCGGATATATTCCGAAGCGTGATGTTCAAACTGGCTCCTTGGCATCCGGGCGATATGCCGGTGTATTTCGGTAGAGGCCATTAATCTCTCCAAGAATCGCTATAGGCGCAGCCTATCGGTAGCGGGCCGTTCAGAGGGCACATCGAAATAGACTTTGCGGTTGATGAAATCGATCGCGATCCGATCGAAACTGTTGAGCGCCCGCATGCCTAAAAAGATTGCCGGTTTATCCTCCAGCCCCAGATGCACGAATGGCGGCGCGTCGGCAAAGGCCAGGTGGAGAATATCGTATTTCAGCTGTCCGATCCGGAAGTTGCGCGCAAAGGTCGAATACACCGGTATCGTTTGTCCGGTGACCGAAACAAGCTGTGTAGAAGTGCCCGGCTCCCGATTCTTTTGGCGCAGCTTTTCCTGCAATGCGCGATTGGCAATGTTCCATTGCGAGCCTGTATCGATCACGACATCGACTTTGATGCCCGATATCACCGCATTGGCCAGAATTAGCTGTTCGCCCCTGCGTTTGGCACGTACGACGATTTCATATCCGGCCCGGTCGGACAGACGCAACTTCCTTTCTATCTCGATCCTTTTGCGGCGAAAATCGAAAACAACTTTTTGCCCCTGAAGGCTGTCCAGCCCGAGTATTCCTTCTGCGCCCATATCGGCGGCATCCAGCAAAGGTGCGAGCACTTCCTCATAGTTCTGCTGGCCCACGCGTAGCCCCGGAAGATAGGCGGTATTGACGACCTTGATACCCGCCATACCCATCAGCCGTGCCTGTTCGCCAGATTCCAGCGACAGGCTGGAGGCAAGGGCCTGCGAAACCACAGTACGCTCGGCGCCGGTATCGATCAGAAAGTTATACGGCCCCTTGCCGCCAATCCGGACCGGCACCGTCATACGCCGCTGGCTATCGACGGCGGTGCCGACAATGTCCGGAATAGCGGCGTCGGTTTCGATGCTTTCCGGTTTGGCGGGCAACGGTTCCGGTATCTCGGGCGCTGCCAATAGCAGCAGCGGTATATAGATATATTGCCAAATCATGATGGCGCTCCAATCCCCCTGCCGCGCGGTTATGCTAGCATGATACCGGCATACAGGCAATCGGCCCCTCAGGCGATGAGCGCTTGCACTCAGTCCGACCGCATCGCCGCTGCGGCAATCGATTCCGCTTCGATCAGCAGCGCATCGTCCGCCGCGCCCTGCGGTAAGGATTCGCGACCGATAATGACCATTAGCGGCACCGCGAGCGGGCTGACCCGGTCCAGATCGACATGCAGCATGGTGCCCTGCGCCCGGTCGAGCAAATCGCCGAGCCGCCCGACATCGGTAAGCTTTTCGCGCGCATCAGCCCAAGCTGCTTCCAGCAATACATGGTCGGGTTCGTATTTTTGCAGCACATCGTATATAAGATCGGTCGAAAACGTGACTTGCCGCCCGGTTTTGCGCTTGCCAGGATGCTGACGTTCAACCAGACCGCTGATAATCGCAACTTCGCGAAACGCGCGTTTGAGAAGGTAACTGTCGCGAATCCATTCGGCCAGTTCATCACCCAATATGTCAGCCGAAAATAGCGGACCGGGATCGGTCACCGGTTTCAGGCTGTAACAGGCGATGGCATAATCGTTGGCGACAAAGCCAAGCGGCTGCAACCCGGCATTTTCCATGCGCCGGGTGAGCAGCATTCCGAGCGACTGATGCGCGTTCCATCCCTCGAAACTGTAGCACACCATATAATGGCGCTTGTCTGCCGGAAAGGTTTCCACCAGCAACTGGTGCGGTTCGGGCATGGTTGAGCGGTGATCCTGCATTTCCAGCCATTCGCGCACATCGTCGGGGAAGCGCCCCCAGCCCGCCCGGTCGGTCAGGAATTCGCGCACCCGCCCCGACAGATGCGTTGTAAGCGGCATGCGCGCGCCGCCATAATTGACGATATTGGTGGCGGTCTTCTTGGATGCCTTGACGATCAGGTCGAGATCTTTCATGCGCTCGATTTCCAGCGCCATTCCGGCAAAGGTGAAGGTGTCGCCGGGGCGAAACGCAGCGGCGAAATTCTCCTCGACCCGGCCCAGGCTGCGACCGTTCTTGAAGCGCACGTCGAGCATCGGCACATCGACAATAATGCCTGCGTTGAAACGGTGCTGCGCCGCGAACTTGGGATGCGACAGCCGCCATATCCCGTCTTTTTCCCGCACCAGCCGCTTGAACTTGTCATAAGCGCGCAGCGAATAGCCGCCATTTTCGACAAAACCCAGCACGCGGTCCAGCGCCGCCTTGTCGATTGCGCTATAGGGCAAGGCCGACTGCACTTCACGCAGCATATCGTCTTCATGGAAAGATGCAGCACACGCGCAGCCCATGACATGCTGGGCCAACACATCGAGACCGCCGGGTCGGAAATGATCGCCATCGCGCACGCCCTCCATTACGGCATCGAACGCCGCCTGCGCTTCGAGATATTCGAACCGGTTGCCCGGCACCAGTATCGCTTTCGATGGCGCATCGAGTCGGTGATTGGCGCGGCCGATACGCTGCAACAGCCGCGATGATCCCTTGGGCGCGCCCATCTGGATCACGCAATCGACATTGCCCCAGTCCACGCCCAGATCGAGGCTGGCGGTCGCCACCAGCGCGCGCAACTTGCCGGTCGCCATTGCGTTTTCCACCTTGCGCCGCGCATCGACCGACAGGCTGCCATGGTGGATGCCGATCGGCAATTGCGCCTCGTTGAGTTCCCACAGTTTCTGGAAAACGAATTCGGCCAAAAAGCGCGTGTTACAAAAGACGAGCGTGGTCTGGTTCTTTGCGATTTCGGCCAGCACCTGCGGCACCGCATAATGGCCGCTATGCCCGCCCCACGGCACGCGGCCTTCGGGCAACAGGATATGCAGATCCGGCTCCGCACCCGCCGCGCCTTCGACCAGCTCGACCGTATCGATATCGCCGAATGGGGCCAGCCATGCGCGATATTCGTCGGCATCGGCCACCGTCGCCGACAGCGCCACCCGCCGCATGGAAGGTGCCAGCACCTGCAACCTGGCCAACGAGAGGCTGAGCAGATCGCCGCGTTTGCCGGTGGCGAACGCATGCACCTCGTCGATCGCCACGGTGCGCAGGTTTTTGAACATTTCGAAACTGTCCGGATAGGAGAGCAACAGACTGAGCGATTCGGGCGTGGTCAGCAATATCTGCGGCGGGCGGCTGCGCTGGCGCTTTTTGCGGTCGGACGGCGTATCGCCGCTGCGGGTTTCAACCCGAATATCCAACCCCATATCGGCAATGGGCCCGAGCAGATTGCGCTGCACATCATGTGCCAGCGCTTTGAGCGGCGAGATGTAAAGCGTGTGCAGCGTCTCGGTTCTGGGCGCAGCGATTAGGTCGACGAGCGTCGGCATAAAACCGGCCAGCGTCTTGCCCGCCCCGGTCGGTGCGACCAGCAAGGCATGTCTGCTTGCACGTTCCGCCGCCAGCATATCCATCTGGTGCTGACGCGGCCGCCAGCCTCGCTCGGCAAACCAGTTTTCAAGAATTTCGGGAAGCTGTGACACTTGCATCATGCAAATATAGATATTTTTTGCCGCTATGCCAGCAAGCCCGGATTACTTCTTTTGCAACTCCAGTAACTTGCCAACAGGAACGATATCATATCCTTTTGCGATGAGGCCATCGAGTATCAGTGGGATAGCTTTTCGTTCGGTTACATTGTGCCGATACATGGGATGGATTAAGATTATCGAACCGGGCCGCACACGCTCGATAATATCGTGGGCATAGCGTTTCGGCTCGGGATTTGATGCAGCCCTGTCCGCCACATCCCATGTCACCGTCCTGTATCCGGCGCGGCTTGCCGCCAAAGGAAGGCCGATCAAGCGCTTCCCGAAAGGGGGTCGGAACAATACCGGATCCTCCATACCCGCTGTGCGCAACAACACGTCCGTGCGTTTCAGTTCGCGATCATAGGTTGCTGCACTTTTACCCAGCATCGGTGCATGTGAATAACTGTGATTACCAAGTTCGTGGCCCGCCGCGACCAACCGTTCGGCCTGCCCGGGAAATTTTTCCATTTTGTTGCCGATTAGGAAAAATGTAGCCTTGATGCCGCGATCCTCCAACGCGGATAGAACTATATCGACACCTTCGGGCGTGGGACCGTCATCGAAACTGAGGGCCACTATTTTCCGGTTCGTTTCGACTCGGCAAGTCACTTCGCCCACAAGCTGAAAGCAAGGCGCTTTGCTCACGCGCCAAAGAGTAAAAATGGTCAGCAACACGACCATAATAACAAGAACCGTGACGGCCAGGATAAGCCGTCTCGTCATATCAATGCCCTGCCTGTTCCCCGCGTTCCAGCCCCGATTTCGCCAGCTGTTCGTCGATCTGCGCCATCAGGCGCTCGAGTCCCGCTTCGGACTTGGCCTCGGCACGCGCCACGAGCACGTCCTGCGTATTGGATGCGCGCAATAGCCACCAGCCGTCGTCGGTATTGACGCGCGCGCCGTCGGTATTATTGACCTCCGCGCCGTCCGCCGCCAGGCGTTCGAGCACTTCGTCGATCACCGCGAACTTGCGGCTTTCATCGACCTGGAAACGCATTTCAGGCGTATTGATCATATCGGCCATGTCGGAGCGCATCTGCGTGACCGACTTGCCGAGAGTTGCGGCGGCCCGGATCAGGCGGACGGCGGCATAAAGCGCGTCGTCAAAACCGTAATATTGGTGCTTGAAAAACACATGTCCGCTCATCTCGCCGGCCAGCGGCGATCCGGTTTCCTTCATCTTCGATTTGATCAGGCTGTGACCGGTTTTCCACATCAGCGGTTTACCGCCCAGTTCGGCAATGCGGTCGTACAATGCCTGCGATGCTTTTACATCGGCGATGATGGTGGATCCGGGCAGGTCCTTCAGCACAGGTTCGGCAAAAATCGACAGCAGTTGATCGCCCCAGATCACGCGGCCCTGCCCGTCGATCGCACCGATCCGGTCGCCGTCACCATCAAAGGCGACGCCGAAATCGAGCGATTTGTCCGCGACCAGTTTTTTCAAATCCCCCAGATTCTTCTCTTCGGTCGGGTCGGGATGATGATTGGGGAAATTGCCGTCGACATCGGTGTACAAAGTAAAATGCTCCCCCGGCAGCTTCGCCACCAGCCGTTCTAGAACGGGGCCGGCCGCGCCATTGCCGGCATCCCAGCCGACCCGCATCGGACCTCCGTCGAAATCCTGCATCAGGCGATCGACATACTGGTCCATGATGTCGGTCGTTTCCTGGGTGCCCGTCCCGTCATCCCAGTCGCCCGCTTTGGCCATATTGCCGAGGCCCGATATGTCCGCGCCGAAAAACGGGCCGCCCTGAAAGACCATTTTGAAACCGTTATAATTGGCCGGGTTATGGCTGCCGGTAATCATGATACCGCCATCGACATCGTCCATCACCGCTTCGGCATAATAAAGCATCGGCGTGGGGCCCATACCGACCGAAACGGCATCCACGCCGCTGGCATTTAACCCTTCGATCAGCGCATGCTGCAACATCGGCGAACTTGTCCGCCCATCGTAACCAACCACCACCTTGCCGCCATTTCCGCCATTGGCCCGCGAAACGAGCGTGCCGAAACCGCGGCCGATGGCGCGGGCGTCCTCGACATCGAGTGTCTCGCCGATAATGCCGCGTATATCATATTCGCGCAGCGACGTGGGGTGGAAATCATGTGTCATTTCAGGTCCTTCTTCGGGAATGTGCCGAGCAATATATCGCGCGCTTCGTTAATTTGCCGCGCTATTTCGGCACTGCCGCCGACATCGGGATGGTGTCTGCTCATCATCTCTTTGTGCGCGCGGATGATACCCTCCCGGTCAGCGGCTGGGCCGATATTCAGTAACGCGCGCGCCTGCTTTTCGTTCATCGCCGGCCCGTAATTTTTGCCCATCAGGTTCTTGAGCTTGCCGGTGGCATATAAATAGCCGATGACCGCGGCGATCAGGAGCAGCAGGAATTTCACAGCGCCAGCTCCGGAACGCCTTTTGCGCGGCGGATCGATTCGGTTTTCTTGACGTGGGGCAGGTTGAACGACGCCAGCATGGCCCGAAGCTCCTGCCGCGCCAGAATATGGCTGGTCCCCAGATTGCCGAGATGCCCCTTGTCGAGCAGCGTCAGTCCCGACGGAAACAGCTCACGATAAATCACGCGTTCGCTGAGCCCCGGCACAACACGAAAACCGACACGTTTCGAAAGCTCGCCGAGCGCGCTGTCGAGCCGTTTCTGGTTTCGCGCGTCCTGATTTTGCGTGCGGTTGCGCAGCACCGCCCAGTCCATTTCCTTGCCCTCCATCGCGCGTTTCTTACGCGCTTCCCAGATCAGTTCGGCATAGAAACTCAGCCGCTTGACCTTGAAAGTTTCGGCATCCACCTGCCCGATCAGATCGAAATCGACGAAACTGTCGTTGATCGGGGTTACCAACGTATGCGCAGTGGTGGCGACATGGCGGGCAAAGACATCATCGCGGCCGGGTGTGTCGAATATCAAGAAATCCGCACCCTCACCTTTTTGCGCGGTCATGTCTTGAAGCGCGACCAAATCGTTGCTCTCGAAAACCGAAAACCCGGGAATGGGCAGCTCAATCCCGCGCCGTTCCATCGTTGCCTGGCGGTTTTCCAGGTAGCGGAAAAACGTCCGTTGCCGCGGATCGAGATCGATCGCCGCGACCCTGTGGCCGAGATAGGACAGAGCCACCGCAATGTGCACGGCCGTGGTCGATTTGCCGGTGCCGCCTTTTTCATTGGCGAACACGATGATATGCGGTGTATTTTGCGCCGCGCCGGAAACCATAATATTTTGCCCCTGATTCATTTTTATATTTTGCTTCTCCGGGCCTTGCGAGCCCGACCACGCCGTCTCATAAGGCGCGTAACCATTTATATGCACATATCGAAGGGGACCGCCTCGTGCAAATCATACGTCGTTTAAACGACCTGAAAAAAGCCGTTGCCACATTGAAACAAAAAGGTGACCGTGTCGCGCTGGTGCCCACCATGGGCGCGCTGCACGCCGGGCATATGCAATTGGTGTACGAAGCGGCACGCCATGCCGACCATGTGGTGGCTTCTATTTTCGTCAATCCCGCGCAATTCGGCCCGAACGAAGATTTCGACGCCTATCCGCAACAGGAAGCGGCGGATGCGGCGATGCTGCGCCAAGCGGGGGTGGCGATATTATGGGCACCGGCGGCAGACATCATGTATCCGTACGGGTATATCACCAGCATCAGCGTTGGCGGGGTCAGCGCGGGGCTATGCGGCGGCTCTCGACCGGGCCATTTTGACGGGGTGGCGACGGTGGTCGCGAAACTGTTCCACCAGATCGCCCCCGATGTCGCGCTGTTCGGGGAAAAGGATTATCAGCAACTCGCGGTCATCCGCCGCATGGTGCGCGACCTTGATTTCATGCTGAAGATTGTCGGCGTGCCGACGGTGCGCGATGCAGATGGGCTGGCGCTATCTTCGCGCAATGCCTATTTGAGCGGCGAAGACCGCGCGGTCGCGGCCGCGTTTCCAAATGCGCTGCGCAAAGCGGTTGCAGAGCTGCTGGGAGGTGCCAACGTAAAGGCGACTCTCGCGGCAACCAAGCAGCACATGTTGGCAGCCGGTTTTGACAGTGTGGACTATGTCGCGCTTTGCGATGCTGACACCTTGGAAGACATGCCTGTGCTGGACCGGCCCGCACGAATACTGTCTGCCGCGCGTATTGGCAGTACGCGTTTGATTGATAATATGGCTGTCCGCCCGAATTAAACTCTTTTTAACCACCCCAGATTGTGGATATTAACCTGAGCATTTGCTTAAAACGCTATATTTAAGATGTTTTAACACTAGGGAAATCTAATTTTCCAAGTCGGCGTTAACCATTTATTGATACCTTGGACCCAATTTGGGGCTGCCGCCAAACAGGCTGCGGTTTTTAGAAGGGGCAATATAATGGGCAAAAGTGCACACAGGAAATCTTCCGCGTTGGGAATCAAGCTGGCCGGGGCCGCTGCTGGCAACCCGCAGGCCTATTACGAACTCGGCGTGATCTATTCGACCGGATCGTACGGTATGGATGTCGATCTGATCGAAGCGCATAAATGGTTCAACTTGGCGGCCGTGCGCGGTCATGACGAAAGCCAGACGTGCCGCGCGGAGATTTCCGATGAAATGACGGCCCGCGAAATCGCCGAGGCGCAGCGTCAGGCGCGCAGCTGGATGCAGCTGGTATCGCGTCAGGCGGCTTAATCTCCAACTGACAAAAATAACCGTTATCGGCTATCCTTTACGGAAGGGCAGCATCTCGGCCAGAAACTCTCTGTCCTGCGCGACGGCCTCGCGCTCTCGTTTCAAAAAGTCGCTGACCGCGCTGCGGAAGCCCGGATCGGCGATATAATGCGCCGACCATGTCAGTTCGGGTTCGTATCCGCGTGCCAGCTTGTGCCCGCCCTGCGCGCCCGCCTCCACCGTTTTCAGACCGCGGGCCAGCGCCGCCTCGATCGCCTGATAATAGCACAGTTCGAAATGCAGATACGGCTTGTCCACCGTGCAGCCCCAATACCGCCCGTATAATGTGTCGCTGCCGATAAAGTTGAGCGCTCCGGCAATCGGCCGACCCTGCTGCAGGGCCAGCATCAAGATGATGCGGTCCCCCATTCTCTCGCCCATCAGGGCAAAGGCCGCGCGCGTAAGATACGGCCTGCCATATTTGCGCATGCCGGTATCCTGATAGAATTCCCAGAATGCGTCCCAATGTTCTTCCCCGATCTGTTCGCCGGTTAGGTGAACAATGTCTATACCCGCCAGCGCCTCGCGGCGCTCCTTGCGGATCGCTTTGCGTTTGCGCGAGGTGAGCGAGGCGAGAAACCCGTTGAAATCGCCATAATCGTCATCATGCCAGTGAAATTGCGTATCGCTGCGCATCAGCCAGCCCACCGCTTCGAACATATCGCGCTGTTCGGGCGCGATAAAAGTTGCGTGGGCCGAAGACAGGCCATTCTGTTCGACCAGATTCTGCGCCGCGATCAGCAGCGGTTCTGCCCATTTGTCATCGGCCAGCAGCAGCCGCGGCCCGTCGGCGGGCGTAAAGGGCGCGGCAATCTGAAGCTTGGGATAATAGCGTCCGCCCGCGCTTTCCAGCGCTTGCGCCCAGCTATGGTCGAACACATATTCGCCCTGGCTGTGGCTTTTAAGATAGCTCGGCATGGCTGCAACCAGCCGGCCCTTTCCATCGCGGATTGTAATGGGAGTTGCGGACCAGCCGGTCCCCTCGCCGATGCTGCCCGAATTTTCGAGCAGGGTCAGGAATTCGTGCGCAACGAACGGATTGCCATCAGGCAGCAGAGCATTCCACTCGGCCGCATTGATCGCGCCGACGCCGCGCTCCAGCCGCGCGATAATATCCGCGTTGCTGTTATCCACATCGGGCATCAGATACCGAGTATCAGGATTTAACTAACACTATGGCGTCCACCTCGACCGCCGCGTCGAGCGGCAGAACGGGCACGCCCACCGCGCTGCGGGCGTGCAGCCCCGCTTTCCCGAAAATGCTTTCCATCATGTCGGACGCGCCGTTGGCGACTTTGGGCTGGTCGATAAAATCGGGTGTGCTGGCCACAAATGCGCCAAGCTTTACAATCCGTTCGACACGGTCCAGCGACCCCAAAGCCCGCTTGATCTGCGCCGCCAGCATCAATGCGCAAGCTTGCGCCGCTTTATGGCCGTCCTCGACCGACACCCCTTCGCCGAGTTTTCCGGTTACCAATTTGCCTTCAACAAACGGCAATTGCCCGGAAATATAAAGCATCCCGCCCGCTTCGACCGCAGGCTGGTAGGACGCCACGGGCGCCGCAGCTTCGGGAAGTGTTATACCTTTGTCGTTTAGGCGCTTTTCGATACTGTCTGTCATGGGAATCTTCCTTCAGCGATCCGCCATAGCGTGATCCGGTTTTGGGGACGTAATGGACGGGGCAGGTTCCCCCGCCTCGATTTTTTCCAGTATCCATGGCAACGCATCGGCCCATGTATCGAGCCGGTTGTGCGCATATTTCGCCTTGTGGGCGCACGCGACTTGCGGCGCGAGCTTTTCCTCGCCGATCATGTGCAGCCGCCACGTATCCGGCGTATGCAGTGATGCGGACTTGTGATGCATCGGCAGATCATCGACGAACATCGATACGGATGGCCTATGTTCCTCAATTATTTTTGCCAGCGGCGGGCCTTTTTCGCCTTGGTTGGTCACAACCGGATAGTCCATGTCCAGTCTTTTTAACTGGTCACGCCGCGCCTCGTTGCGTTCGTGCGTCAGGTTGGTCAGTATCACCACGTCGGCGATTTCAGCAATAGTGGCCAGGCTTTGCACAGCACCCGGCATGGGCAACTGCGTTGCCATCTCGGTGTCGAAAAATCCGCCCAAAAGCGGCCAGATATCTTCCGCTTCGACGGTGCGGCCGTCCTGGCGGTGCGTTAAAGCACCTTCAAACCCGCCGTTTTCGAGATCGAAATCGATGTTTTTGGCATTGCCTAGCCATTCGGCAAAGGGCGATACCATATACAGTAACACTTCATCGCAATCGGTGACGAATAGCGGTCTGTTCATTTACTTCATGCTCCTGCGCACGGAAACAAGGCGTTCCGGCGTTATGTTCAAATGCTCTGCTGCCGCAATCAGATCGGGTTCGTAACTTTCCAGAAAACGCAGCACTTCGGACAATATGTGCGGATTACCCGCTCCCTCGCGCAACTGGTCCGGAGTCAGGCCGGTCAGCGACAACAGCCGGTCCGCCCGCCGTGCATCCGCCAATACCCACCCCAGAGCCATAATGGCGATGGTCACCGGATCGTCATGGGCGCTATCGGTCATAAAATCGTAATCTTCTTCAATTTGATATCGTGGCGCACGGATAGTGTCTCTGGCCACACCGGGCTTTTCGCCCTATCTGCTATATAGAAAGCAACGGGCGATATGAAAGACTTAGAAAGCGGGTGGGCGGATTAGTGGCAAAAAGAGTGCTGGTTGTCGAGGACAACGATTTGAATCGCAAACTTTTCAGCGATTTATTGCGCGCGCACGGGTATAGCGTCGAGGCGCTGGCCGATGGACGCGATGTGATCGACACTGCCCGCGATTTCTCCCCAAACCTGATCATCATGGATATCCAGTTGCCGCATATCAGCGGACTCGACTTAATCGGCACTCTAAAGGGCGACAAAAAGCTGAAATCCATTCCGATCATGGCAGTGACCGCCTATGCCGGGAAAGGCGACGAAGACCGGATCCGCGAGGCAGGGGCGGAAAGCTATGTATCGAAACCGGTCTCGATCAAACCGTTTATGGATGCCGTGACCCAGCTGATCTAGATCGGGTTGCCTTCCTGATCTCGCAACACTTCGCGGCGGCCGACGTGATTGGCGGCACTGACCAGGCCGTCATCTTCCATCCGCTCGATAAGCCGCGCGGCACTGTTATAGCCGACCCGCAGCTGGCGTTGCAGCCAGCTGGTCGATGCTTTCTGGCTCTCGAACACCAGCTGGCAGGCATTGCGATATTGCTGGTCCTCGGGATTGTCGTCAAGCGACGCCCCGTCGAGCGCATAGCCGCCGTCTTCCGGTTCTTCAGTAACCGCCTGAATATAATCGGGCTGGCCCTGCGCGCGCCAGTGATCGGCGACGCGGCGCACTTCGTCATCGCTGACGAACGGACCGTGGACGCGGGTCAGTTGCTTGCCGCCGGGCATATAGAGCATGTCGCCCTTGCCAAGCAGTTGCTCAGCACCCTGTTCGCCCAATATGGTGCGCGAATCGATTTTCGATGTAACGTTGAAACTGATGCGCGTCGGCAGATTTGCTTTGATCACACCCGTAATCACATCGACCGAGGGCCGCTGGGTTGCCATGATCAGGTGGATGCCCGCCGCCCGGGCCTTTTGGGCGAGCCGCTGGATCAGGAATTCGACTTCCTTGCCCGCCGTCATCATCAGATCGGCGAGCTCGTCGACCACGATCACCACCTGCGGCAAGGGCTGGAAATCGAGCTGTTCCTCCTCAAAAATAGGTTGGCCCGATTGCGGATCATAGCCGGTCTGCACTCGCCGACCCAAAGGCTTACCCTTGGCTTTAGCCGATTTGACCTTTTCATTGAAATTGGCAAGGTTGCGTACCGATACAGAGGACATCATGCGGTAGCGCTCCTCCATCTGTTCCACCGCCCATTTCAGTGCGCGCACCGCCTTGTTGGGTTCAGTCACCACCGGCGAGAGCAGGTGCGGAATATCGTCGTAAATGCTGAGCTCCAGCATTTTGGGATCGATCATGATCAGACGGCACTGGTCGGGCGTTAGCCGGTACAGCAACGATAGGATCATGCAGTTCAGGCCCACCGACTTGCCGGCGCCCGTGGTGCCCGCGACCAGCAGATGGGGCATAGGCGCAAGGTCGGCGATGACTGAATCGCCGCTGATATTCTTTCCAAGAATGATAGGGAGCGAAGCGGTGTTCTTCGCAAAATTGTCGCTCGCCACCATTTCGTGCAGCACGACCGAATCGCGCTCCGCATTGGGCAGTTCGATGCCAATCACATTACGTCCGGGAATGACGGCGACACGTGCCGAAAGCGCCGACATATTGCGGGCGATGTCCTCGGCCAGACCGATCACGCGCTGCGCCTTGACCCCGGCCGCGGGCTCGAGTTCGTACAATGTGACGACGGGGCCGGGGCGCACCGCCTTGACCTCGCCCTTCACGTTGAAATCGTCAAGCACGGATTCCAACAGGCGCGCATTGCGTTCGAGCGCCACCTTGTCGAGCTTCGGCCCCGCCTGATTGGGCGGCGGGTCGAGCAGGTCGACCGAAGGCAGTTCGTAGTTTCCGAAAAAATCGCCTTGTCGGCTATTGGGCCCGAGCGTCGCCTTTTTCGGCGGCAGTGAAGGCTCCGTAATTTCCGGCGGTGGACGTATGTCGGGCGATACCACCTGACGCGGCTCCGCTTTTTTGGCGGCGGACTCGATAGTCTCGCTGCCGCCTTCCTGTTCGGTTTGCGGTGATATCTTGTCCTTGGCAAAGGCGATGGCGGGCAATTTCGGCAAGGTAAAGCGCGGAATGGTAAACAGCGACCGTTCGAATCGCATGGCTTTCAAAACCAACACCCCCCCCACAATTCCCGTCGTCAACAACAGCGCCAGATGCGCCCAATACCGGGCGCTTTCCGGCATCAAGGTGATGACTGCACTGCTGGCATACTCGCCGATCATGCCGATCAGCCCCCCCCACCCCGCGGGCAGACTGTCTGCTGGATCAGTGCTGAAAAGCGCGACCGTACAAGAGAATAATATGGAGCCGCAGATTATGAGCACCACATCGCGCAGCCAGCGCGGCTGTTGCAAATCGCGCCACAGACGCCGTGCGGTCACATAGAGAAAAGGCAGAAAGACAAGGGCAACAGGGCCGAAAAAATATAACGCGCGTTCGGATATCCACGCGCCCGCACTGCCCATCCAGTTTCCGATATCATCGCCCGCGGCCGTGCTGATCGACGGATCAGTCTGACTATAGCTGAGTAACGCAAGCGCAAAGAATATCAGGAAAAGCGACAGTAAAAAGGCCGCGATCAGCGCCAGACTGCGCTTCATGCTCTGCCGCATGACGGTGCGCCAGTCAGGCGCATTGGCGGGGGCGGCCTTGCTGGCCATAAAACATATCCTCGTGATTTACTTGTGCGCTAAAGGTATAGCACGCGCGGGTGAGTCCGCGTCAAGCGCGCAGTGACGGCCAACGCGGCTTGAGACCGGTTATACGCCATTGCAAGCGGGAGGCACAGGTCCTAGTTTGAATTTACACAAACGGAGCAAGAATATGGACGGGACCGGCACAGAACGCAGTGATATCCTCATCCTGGGCGGCGGCCTGATTGGTATGACGCTGGCCCTTTCGCTTGCCGAACACGGCATTTCCTGCGTACTTGTCGAGAAAAATCCTGCGGACACCATGCTGGAAAGCGGGTTCGACGGGCGCACATCGGCAATTATCAGCTCGAGCTGGAACATGCTGACCACGCTCGGCCTGAAAGCGGAGCTCGAGACTCAAGGCTGCGCAATCCATGGCATAGAAGTGCGCGAAGGCAAAAATCGCAAATCGGTCGATTTCACCCCCGAAGACGGTATATTGGGAATGGTTTTCGAAAATGCGGCACTGCGAAAAGCGGTCTATGCAAAAATCCGTGCGCATCCGCTGGTGACTCTGCATATGGGAGCGGACGTAACGACACGCGAATTTGCAGAACACAGCGCGCATGTCACGCTGGACGATGGTGTCATTTTGTCCGCACGCTTGATAGTGGCAGCCGACGGGCGCAATTCGCCGACACGCACGGCCGCTGGCATCAATCTGGCGCAGTGGCGCTATCCTCATAGTGCCATTGTTACCGCCATTACACACACAGTTCCTCATCGCCATATTGCGCACGAAAGCTTTTTCCGCGCAGGACCGTTCGCGCTTTTACCAATGAATGATGGCGCGGACGGGATGCACCGAAGCTCGGTCATATGGACCATGGCAGAATCCGATGCAGACGGGATGCTGAAATTGTCCGGGCGCGGTTTTCTGGCCGAAATGCGCAAGATCATGGGAAATATGCTGGGCGATATACAACTGGCCGCGCCGCGCCAAGCCTATCCGCTCGGGTTGCACCATGCTGCAGATATGACCGCCCACCGTCTCGCCCTCGTCGGTGATAGTGCGCACGGCATCCATCCTATTGCGGGACAAGGACTCAACCTAGGCCTGCGCGATGCGGCGGCGCTGACCGAGGTTCTAGTAACGGGGGCAAGGCTGGGACTCGATTTCGGCGATACGCAGCTTCTGAACCGGTACGCACGATGGCGCAGTCTCGACACCTTGCTGGTGACAGCCGCAACCGACAATCTGACGCGGCTGTTCGCGTTGCCCGGCAATATCCCGTCATCGCTGCGCAATCTGGGCCTTGCCGCGTTACAGAATATTCCTGCACTCAAGACTTTCTTTATCGACGAGGCCCGCGGGCGCAGTGGAGAGCTGCCCAAATTGCTAAAAGGCGCCCAGGTCTGACCCGGACGCCCTCTTGCAATTTTTATATTCTGTCAGAGCACGTTTACTGGCGTAAATCGTTTTCCGTGATCGGCACGATGCGGATTTCCACACGCCGGTTGGCGGCACGGCCTTCCTCGGTCGTGTTGGTCGCGATCGGCTGACTTTCACCGAACCCGCGCGTTGCGAGACGCTGAGACTGCACGCCCTGACCGATTAAATAACTGGCAACCGAACCTGCGCGCCGCTCCGAAAGTCCCTGGTTATAGCTGTCGCTGCCGGTGGAATCAGTATGGCCATACACGTCGATATAGCTTTTTTCATATTCTCGCAGCGTGGATGCGACATCGTTGAGTGTACGCTGGAATGTTGGCTGAACCGTTGCACTATCAACGCCGAATGTTACCTGCGAAGGCATGTTGAGGATCAGGCTGTCGCCTTCGCGCACAACGTCGACACCGGTACCGGCAGTCTGGCGTTCGAGCTTTTTCTGTTGCTCGTCCAGGTAATAACCTACGCCCGCACCGGCCACAGCGCCGATACCTGCACCCAATATCTTTTCGGTACGGTCACGTTTGCCGCCGACGATATCGCCTAGAAAATAGCCCCCGACCGCACCGGCAATGCCGCCAATGGCAGTTTTGCTGATCGTGCGATTACCGGTTTCGGGATTTGTTACACAGCTCGCAAGGCCGATTGCCGCGAGCGAAGCCAGACCCATTCCGGTATATTTTACTGATTTTATCATGTGTATCCTCCTGTATTGCGAACCGAAGAGCCATATTTTCAGGCACGTCAGATGCCCGGGCGCTTGTGTTCTACCTCGCATTAACGCGCAGTGAGCGATAAAGTTCTGTAATATTTCGCGCACCGGTATTAGGGAAGGCGCATACAATGGAACCGCTAGATACCTTTCCGTGGTTTGAAGCCCTCGTCATCATCGGCCTGATATTCCTGAACGGAATATTTGCCATGTCGGAACTCGCCATCGTATCGGCACGCACCACGCGTTTGAAAAACATGGTGAAAAACGGGTCCAAAGGCGCGGCGACCGCTATTCGCCTCGCGTCGGACCCGGGCAAGTTCCTTTCCACCGTCCAAATCGGCATCACCCTGATCGGTATTATCGCCGGTGCCTATTCGGGTGCGAGCCTCGGCGGCCCTGTCGGCGACCGGCTTATGCGGCTTGGAATTGAAGCGCAGCTTGCGCAAACGGTTGGCTTCGCGCTGGTCATCGGGGTTACGACCTTTGCTTCGCTGGTCATCGGCGAACTGGTCCCCAAGCAGATCGCATTGCGGTCTGGCGAACGCATTGCTGCTGTCATGGCGATACCGATGGATATCATGGCACGGGTGATGGCACCGATCGTGTGGTTGTTGGACAGTACCAGCGCCCTTCTGCTTCGCCTGATCGGCATGAAGCGCAGCGACGACGACGTGGTCACCGCCGAGGAACTGCATATGATATTTGCCGAGGCGACACGGTCGGGCCTGATCGAGGAAAACGAGCGCGCTATCATTTCCGGCGTTGTGCGGCTGGCTGACCGGCCGGTGCGCGAGGTCATGACGCCGCGTACCGAAGTCGACTGGATCGACGTCGGCGCCACCGCCGACAATATCCGCGAACGGCTGCTGACCACTTCGCACAACCGCCTGCCGGTCGCCAACGGGTCGGTGGACGATATTATGGGTGTGGTGCTCGTCCGCGAGATCATGTCGAACCTGATGGAGGGAAAGCCGGTCGATCTGGAACAGATGATGCGCCGCGCCGAAATTGTTCCCGATCAGGTCGATGCAATGGATGCGCTGCGCGTGCTGCAGCAAAGCGAAATAAGCATGGCGCTGGTGCATGACGAATACGGGCATTTCGACGGGCTCGTCACTCCCGCAGACCTGTTGTCGGCAATTGCCGGGCAATTTGCCGAGGATCAGGACGATGGCGAACTGCCGCAGATCATCGAGCGCAAGGATGGATCGTATCTCGTTTCCGGCGCGCTACCCGCCGATGCCATGGCCGAAGAATTGGGCATCGATTTACCCGACAGCCGCGACTATGCAACCGTGGCCGGATATGCGCTGGGCGTATTACGCCGCCTGCCAGTCGAAGGCGAGACTTTCGAAGACCAGAACTGGTCGTTCGAGATTGTCGATATGGATGGCCGCAAGATTGACAAGCTGATCGTCAGCAAGGTGGTAAGATAAAGAGTGGACAGATAAAAATATCCTCACCGCCCTTCGGGACAGCAAGTTACTGCCCGGGCTGTCCGCCACCGCCCACGCCAGGGGCGCCGACCGTGCCGATATTGCTGAACAGGTCTTCAAAGAAAGAACGGTCGCGGCCGCGGGTCGGGGTCTTGTCGCCGCTGGGCGAAATATTTGCGGCCAGCTCCACGCCGGTATTGTCGACGCGTGCCACATTGCCGGATGCATCGAAACGCACCCGCATAACGGTCTGTTCGCGCGGCTTGGGCGTGCCGAATGCCAGCTGTTTCATTTCGCGGGATACATAATACCAGTCGTTATCGTCGAACTGGCCGGTAAATGTCGGGCGGCCAAGTGTCTGCACGACCGATTGCTTGTTGTCGACGCCCGCCTGGATCGAACCGGTAAGGGCGGTGTCGAGGATATAGCCTTGGTGCGTTTGAATTTTCGCACATGCACCCAGTACAGGCAATAAGGCCGCTACAGCCAGAATAGCGCCCGTGCGCGACGCGATGCCGCCCCGTAAGATACCGTTCAAGAAACCCATTTCATTCTCCGTCGGGCGGGGAGCGGCGCAGATAGTGCGCGCCCGCAAAATAACCGGACCTTTATTGCCGCCCGTTTGTTGGCGAATGACGCATAGCGCCCTATATGGCAAGCATCAATATGCTTGCATCCATGCTGTTTCAGGCAGCGGGCATGAATTTGCAGTGAATGGACGTGATGCTATGGGTATGCTCAGAGACCTTTTCTACGGCAGCGCACCGCGCGCGAGCCAGGAGTTAGACCTGTACCGCGCGATTGTTGCCAAGGGGCGAGAACCGCACTGGTATGTCGAGGGCGCGGTGCCCGACGATATAAACGGGCGGTTCGCGGTCATTACCGGTCTTTTCTGCATGGTGCTGCTGCGTCTGGAACGCGAAAAAGGCAAGATGCACGAAAGTGTACGCCTCACCGAAATATTCGTCGACGATATGGACGGCCAGTTGCGGGAAATCGGCATTGGCGATATGATTGTGGGCAAGCATGTGGGCAAGATGATGGGTGCGCTCGGCGGCCGTCTGGGTGCCTATAGCGATGCGCTTGCCTCGCAGGACGAAAATAGCTTTCGCGCCGTCGTGCAACGCAATTTTTACGAACACCTCCCCATGGATGCGGCTCTGGACCATAGCGCCGACAGTCTGGCCGGTTTTTACCGCGACTTGGTCGCTATGGATATTGCAGCCGTCATGACGGCACGCATATAGGACAGCGAACATGCACAAAACAGCACTACCCGAATTCAGCCGGAAAATCAACGTGCGCGAAATAGGCCGGGGGAAAACCTCTCTTACCGCAACACCGCAAGAATGCACGCAGCTTGCCATGCGGTTCGAGCTGGCGGGAATACGCAGTCTTTCGGCGGAAATGACTTTGGTCCGGGATGCAGACATCATATTTGCCAAGGGCAGGCTCAAAGCCCGAATCCGCCAGATTTGCAGCATTACCGGCGAAGAGTTCGGCACCAATATTGCCGAAGACCTGGATATCCGGTTCGAACCCAAGCCGGAAGCCACAGAAAAAGTAACGGCCGACGAAGAAGTCGAGCTGACCGAGCGGGATTTCGATACCGAATATTATACCGGCGCGAAAATCGATCTGGGCGAAGCTGTCGCTCAAAGTCTGGCCGTTGGCATAGATCCCTATCCGCGCGGTCCCGATGCCGACAATGCCGAAGCGCGCGCGAAACTGTCCACGCCCGAAGAAAACGGCCCGTTCGCAGCGTTAAAGAAGCTGAAGACCTGAAACCGGCCTAGAACGGTACGTCGTCGTCCAGATCGTCGCTGAAACCGCCGCCAGCGCCGCCTTGGTTAGTGCTGCCGCCACCGCTGCCCCAGCCGTCATTGCCGCCGCTGCTTTGGCCGCCGCCCGAATCGCCGCCATAATTTCCGCCGCCACCTTGGCCGCCACCGGCGCTGTCGAGCATGGTCAGCGAACCGCCCATGCCCTGAATCACGACTTCGGTCGAATAGCGGTCATTGCCGCTCTGATCCTGCCATTTGCGAGTTTGCAATTTGCCTTCGATATAGACTTTCGAGCCTTTTTTCACATAACGTTCGACCACGCCGATCAGGCCGTCAGAGAAGATCGCGACGCTGTGCCACTCGGTCTTTTCCTTGCGTTCGCCGGTATTTTTGTCTTTCCAGTTCTCCGATGTGGCGATCCGCAGATTCGCCACGCGCCCGCCATTCTGAAACGAACGGATTTCGGGGTCCGCGCCCAGATTGCCAATGAGAATGACTTTATTTACGCTGCCCGCCATGAAGAAATCCTTTTGCTGAATATGATTGCAAAAAGCCTTACCAACCTAGCGCGGTCGCTGTCCAGAACGTTATGGCAGCAGCAGCATAAGCCATGGCAAAAAGATAGACAACCATGAATGTCGGCCATTTCCATCCGTTGGTTTCGCGGCGCGTAACGGCGATGGTGGAGATGCATTGCGGCGCAAATACGAACCAGGCGAGAAACGCGAGCGCGGTCGGCAGCGACCAGCGTCCCGCCAGCCGCTCGCCCAGTTGCTGCGCCTGTTTGTCCTCGTCATCCTCGTCGATGGCATAAGTCGTCGCCAGTGCCGCCACGGCGACTTCGCGCGCGGCCATGGCGGGAACGAGAGCGAGCGCAATATCGCGGTTGAATCCGATCGGGCGCACTACCGGCTCGATCACGTTCGCCATGCGCCCGGCAATCGAGTAATCGGATTGGCTCATATTACTGCCGATCGGCACTTTTGGAAAGCTGAGCATAATCCACAGCACGATTGTCACACCGAAAATGATCGTACCGGCGCGGCGTAGGAACACATAGGCGCGTTGCCACAGACCCAGTACAATATCGCGCAGCCGTGGCAGCTGGTATTTCGGCATTTCCATCAGGAAACCGCTGGCCGAGCCTTTGGTGACGGTCGAGCGTAGAATAAGGGCCACCACCATCGCACCAACAATGCCCGCCACATAAAGCGAAAACAGCACCAGTCCCTGCAGGCCGACCCCCGGTCCGATGCTTTCGGCCGGGATAAAAGCCGCGATAATCACCGCATAAACGGGAAGGCGCGCCGAACAGGTCATCAGCGGCGCCACCAATATCGTGGTCAGCCGGTCTTTCGGATCGGCGATGCTGCGCGTCGCCATGATGCCCGGTATCGCGCAGGCAAAGGAAGAGAGCAACGGGATGAAAGAACGTCCGGACAGCCCGACATAGGCCATCAGCCGGTCCATGATAAACGCAGCGCGGGCCATATAGCCGCTGGCTTCCATCAGCAGGATAAAGAAAAAGAGGATCAGGATCTGCGGCAGGAACACCACCACCGATCCGACGCCCGCGATCAGGCCATCGACCAGGAAAGAGCGCACCAGTCCTTCGCTTAAGGTGCCGATCACAAATTCCGACAGCAAGGCGGCGATACCTTCAAGCGCATCGGCAAACGGCGTGGCCCATGAAAACACCGCCTGGAATATCACGAACAGCAATCCGAACAGGATGACCGGGCCCAGAAAGGGGTTGAGCAAAATCGCGTCGCCGCGATCCGACCAGCGGCGGCTGGCGGTTTCGGAAATAATCGCTTTGCCCGCAATTTTGGCCGCGATCTTGCGGCGGCTTTTAATGTCGCCCTCGGGCCGCGCGGGATGCGGACGGACCCGGCCCGAAACCACGTCGTCGATCGCGTCGCGCAATTCATCCAGCCCGCGGCGGCGCACGGCTACGGTCTCGACGACGGGTATGCCTAGTTCTTTGGACAGTATCGCTGCGTCGAGCGTCAGCCCGTCGCGTGCAGCCAAATCGATCATATTGAGCGCGATAATGCATGGACGGCCCAGCGCGATAACTTCTTGCGCAAAAACCAGATGCTGTTCCAGATTGGAGGCGTCGATCACCAGCACGAGTGCGTCGGGTCGGCGTTCGCCCTCCTGATCGCCGAGCACGACATTGCGCGTCACTTCTTCGTCAGGGCTGGTGGGCAGAAGGCTATAGCTTCCCGGTAAATCGATCATCTCGACCGGGCGGCCGTCATCGAGCGCCAGCCGGCCGGCCTTGCGCTCCACGGTCACGCCCGGATAATTGGCAATTTTTTGCCGCGCGCCGGTCAGCGCGTTGAACAGTGCGCTTTTGCCGGCATTGGGATTGCCGACCAGCGCGACCAATGGCGTGTGAACTGTCAAGCTGCCGCGGCTTCCGTGGGCGCGGTCTGCGCCAGCGGCGTCACGGTGATCGCCCGCGCGTGCACACGGCGGAGCGCTATCATCATCCGCCCCACCTTGATCGCCATTGGGTCCGACCCGAACAAAACCCCGCGATGCGCGGTTTCGATGTCCGCGCCTTCGTCGATGCCCAAGGCGCGCAGTCGCTGGCCTTCGCTTTCGGACAAAGCCGACCAGTCGACCGCATCGATATGCGCGCGCTGGTTTTTCGGAAGTTGATCTAACAGCATGGTGACTCGAATATTGGATGGCTTGTTCTAATTGCAAGTCATTATCAATATCTACACCGCGTGGCTAGGGCTAATTATCCGCGGTCATTTTACCCCTACCGCGCCGGATAGCGCAGCCGTCCCAGAAAGCGCGACAGGCTGGGCCGGTTTTCGCTGTTTTTCAGGAACTGGTATTTCACCTTTTCGAACTGCATCACATTGTCCAGCCTGCGGCCCAGAAAGGCTTTGGTTTCGGCGTGATCGGGACTGTCGTCGCCCAGAAAGGCCATCAGCGTGCTGCCGTAGACGCCCGACAAAATCGTGCGTTTGGTATAATGGTTGTAATCGGTCGCGGTATCGCCCGCCAACCGCCACATTAGGTCGGCACTGCGCCACGATGTCTTCGCCGTACGCACCACATGGCGCGGATTGGCCATGATCGCGGTAGCGCTGCGCAGCGCCTCTTTGATGCCGGTCACCGCGTCCAGCCGGAATTGCACCAGCACCCGAATGCGTTCGCGGATTTTCATGTCGGCCAGTTTTTCGATCGGATATTCCTCGCGCATACGGGCATCGACATCGCCGATCCAAGCGTCGATCATGCCGATCGCTCCGCCTGGAAACGCGAGCCGTGCGACGTCGGGATCGATATCATGTGCCGCCGCAACGTTTTCGAGCGCATTCTTGCCCCAGCCATCGAATACGGCCTCTTCGGCGATATACGGTGCCAGAAACGCGCGAATTTCGTCAAGGGTCGGATCGGTGGGCAATGCGGTCAGGCGGGTCGGCGCGTACATATCAGATGCTCCATGATGGTGCGGTATATCCAAAATAGGAATTTTCCGCTTCTCTGCAACTTAATCTTGGGTCCTGTTAGGCAGGAATATCTTGCACATCTTCTCCCGCATCATATGTTCGGTATCAATCCGAAACTTAATATAAAACCAAAGGATAGACATTTTGCCTACATTATTCGATCCCATCACCGTCGGCGCAATCGGTGCGCCCAACCGCATGTTCATGGCGCCGCTGACCCGCTGCCGCGCTACCATGGCGCATGTGCCCACCCGGATCATGGGCGAATATTATGCGCAGCGCGCCGGGGCCGGCCTGATTATCAGCGAAGCCACCGGCATCAGCCAGGAAGGGCTTGGCACGCCATTTGCGCCGGGCATCTGGAGCGACGAACAGACCGAAGCATGGAAACCCGTGATCGAGCAGGTCCACAAGGCCGGCGGGCGGATCATCTGTCAGTTATGGCATATGGGCCGGATCGTGCATCCCGACTTCCTGAACGGCGCACAACCGGTTTCTTCCTCCGCCACCACCGCACCGGGCAGCGTGCGCACCTATCAGGGCAAGAAAGACTATGCCGAAGCGCGCCCGCTGCGCCTCAATGAAATGCCGCGCCTGCTGGACGATTACGGACGCGCGACTGAAAACGCGAAAAAAGCCGGGTTCGACGGTGTGCAGTTGCACGCCGCCAACGGCTATCTGATCGACCAGTTTATCCGCTCTGGGCCAAACCAGCGCGAGGACGAATATGGCGGCTCGGCGGATAATCGCACGCGTCTGCTCGCCGAAGTTACCCAGCGTCTGGTCGACACATGGGACAAGGACCATATCGCCGTGCGTATGTCACCCAATGGCGACAGCCAGGGCGCCGATGATGCTACGCCGGTTGAAACCTTCACCACGGCCGCGAAAAAACTGGACGATATCGGCATCGCCTTTCTGGAGCTGCGCGAACCGCCACCACATGGCACCTATGGCAATACCGATGTGCCCGCCGTAGGTCCCGATATCCGCAAGGTGTTCAAAAACCCGCTGGTCCTCAACAGCGACTATTTTTATGACAATGCCACCGGAGCGCTGCAAAACCATGCCGATGCGATCAGCTTTGGCCGCACCTTCATGACCAACCCCGATCTGCCCGCGCGGTTCGAAGCGGGGGCAGAACTCAATCCGATCGACTTTACGCCGACATGGTATAGTCAGGGCGCGGAGGGATATACCGATTATCCCACCATGGAAGAGGCGAAAACGGAGGCCGCATAAAAAGTGATATTTGCCCAGAACAGCTTGGCGATCGGTCTGATATTGGTGGCAGTATTCCTGTTGCTGACCGTGGCCGAGCGTGTATGGGCAAAACGCATTCTGTCGCAAAGCAGGTGGACACGCTGGCGTACACACGCGGGCTTCGTCGCGATCAACATGCCGCTCGAGCGCGGCGTGCAATTTCTGGTGCTGACCGGCTTATATGCGCTGATCAGCATTAGTGCCGTGGGCGAGTTCGGATTGTTGCAATGTACCGAGTGGCCGGTCTGGCTCGAATGGACGATCGCTGTGCTCGCGCTCGATTTGGCGGTCTGGGCGCAGCATGTCGCCACGCACAAAGTCTCGCTTCTTTGGCGGCTGCACAAGGTGCATCATGCCGATCGCGATTTCGATGTGACCACGGCCCTGCGCTTCCATCCGGTTGAGATCGCCTTGTCGATGATATATAAGATGGTGGTGGCCGCATTGCTCGGCGTGCCGCTCGGCGCGTTGATTCTGTTCGAACTGCTGCTGTCGGTCTTTCCGCTGTTCAACCACGCCAATCTGGCGCTGCCCCAATGGTTCGATCGCGCGCTGCGCTGGTTTGTCGTTACGCCCGACATGCACCGCGTCCATCACAGCACTATCGAAGTGGAAACCAACAGCAATTATGGCTTTTGCTTTTCCTTCTGGGACCGGATTTTTCGCGTTTACCGTGACCATCCGGAAGCCGGACACCATGGCATAACGGTCGGCCTTTCCGAATATCAAAGCGTCGCACCGACTGGCTTTGCCTGGAGTATGTTGCTGCCCTTTCGCCGCTAAATTCCGGCCGCCTATTTTGCCGCAGCGCACAATAAAGCTTGCTATTTACTGCAAATACCCCCATTTGCCCCTCACCAACGCGGGTGGCGAGCGGATACACCGCCGCAGTATCGGTAGCGTGAGCGTCTTGAAGTGAGGAAATTCCTCACGGACAGGTCCGGCCGATCGAACATCTTCGCGAAAGCTTTCAAAGCTGAGGCTTCCCCTATCACGCGGGTCGTTTCTTTAAACGGAAACCCGCAATACGCCTTCCATTCTGGTGGGCGATTGCCTTATTTTACAAGAGATTATTTATATGAGTTATTTTAACGAGCTTGGCCTTGCCGAGCCCATCCTTCGCGCCTTGAAATCAAAAGGCTATGACACACCCACTCCGATCCAGCGCGATGCCATTCCGGCATTGATGGAAGGCCGCGACCTGTTCGGTATCGCACAGACCGGTACCGGAAAGACTGCCGCATTCTCGCTGCCATCTCTGCACCATCTGGCACAAGGCGAAGGCCGCGGCCCGCGCTTTCACAGCTGCCGTATGCTGGTGCTTTCGCCCACGCGCGAACTGGCGGCGCAGATTGCCGACAATATGCGCGGTTATGCCAAGTTTCTAGGATTATCGATCGACGTCGTTTTTGGCGGCGTGCCGATCAATCGCCAGATCAAGAAAATCGGCAATGGAACCGACGTGCTCGTCGCCACGCCGGGCCGCCTGCTCGACCTGATCGAACAGGGCATCATCCACCTGCGCGGGGTCGAGATTTTCGTACTCGACGAAGCCGACCAGATGATGGATCTGGGCTTTATCAACGATCTGAAGCGCATCGACAAAATGTTGCCCAAGAAACGCCAGAGCCTGTTTTTCTCGGCCACTATGCCCAAAGCCATTGCCGATCTGGGCAGCCGCTTTCTCGACAATCCGCTACGCGTCGAAGTCGCGCCGCAATCGACCACGGCCGAGCGCGTCACCCAGTATATGACATTCGTTAATCAGGCGGAAAAACAGGCGCTTTTGACCCTAAAGCTTCAGGATGAAGCGATCGAGCGCGCGCTGGTATTCACGCGCACCAAACATGGTGCCGACCGCGTCGTCCGGCACCTTGTCGGCGCAGGTCTGGGCGCGGCCGCGATTCACGGCAACAAGAGCCAGAATCAGCGTACCGCTGCGCTGCAGGGCTTTCGCGATGGCAAGATCAAGATACTGGTCGCCACCGACATTGCCGCACGCGGCATCGATGTGTCGGGCGTCAGCCATGTGTTCAACTTTGAAATCCCCAATGTGGCCGAACAATATGTACACCGCATCGGCCGGACCGCGCGCGCAGGCGCTGACGGCATCGCCATCAGCTTCGTCGCACCCGACGAGAAACCCTATATACGCGATATCGAAAAACTGACCGGCGAGCGGATCGAAAAAACCGGCCTGCCCGAAAATTTCGAAGCCCTTGCCAAAGCGCTTCCCAAAGCGGCCCCAACGCCCCCCCGTGGCAATGGCCGCGGCGGTGCGGGACGCGGCAACCAGGGTGGGC